>CBDDPN010000001.1:0-11123 GCA_965232315.1 Longimicrobiales bacterium
TGAAGACTGACATGGCGAACGACATGAGACGGGCCATTCGGCGGCCCTCGTACTGATCGCGCACCATGGCGATGGTCACGATGCGCGGTGCCGCGACCCCGACGCCCTGCAGGACGCGGCCCGCGATCATCACCTGGAATGTCGGCGCGAAGATGCTCACGAGGCACCCGGCCATGAAGAGGGCGAGGCCGGCGTGTATGGCAGCCCTGCGTCCGATGCGGTCGGAGAGCGGGCCGAAGAGGATCTGGCCCAGGCCAAGGCCCAGGAACAGAGCTGTCACGACGAACTGCGTGTCATTGCGGCGAAGCGCGCCGAGGTCGCGGCCGATCTCGGGCAACGCCGGCAGCATCGCGTCGATCGAGAGCGCGACGAGCGACATCAGCAGGGCGACGAGCGCAATGAATTCGCCGGGACGCAGGGCGGGGCGAGCCGCCCCGGTCCGGCTCATCTTCCTCCCCCGGGCACTCGCCGGTTACTTCTCAACCGCGTACATCCGCACGTATTCCACGTCCCGCTCGTCCGCCAGACCCCGAGCAGGGGTACCCCCCTTCCGGCTTCGAAGCGGGCGGGCAGGATGATCGTACACAGTCGCATTCGCGTTCCCCTTTTTCATCCCCGGCTCACCGACTTCGCAGGGGTCGTTGCCGCCGAATCGTTCACAACGTAAACCGCGCTTTCCATTATGGAGTTGCCCCGCCTTGGCGGACACCTTTCCATTTGGGTCAACCAAGGAGGTGTACCATGGCGGGAAAGAGAGGGCGGTATTCGCCCGATTTCAAGCAGAGGATCGTTGGACTTGTGAGGTCGGGGCGTAGCGTGGGATCGCTCGCCCGCGGTTTTGGGGCCTCGGAGCAGACGATCCGAAACTGGGTCAAGCAAGCGGACCTGGACGAAGGGGGCGGCGGGGACGGACTGACGACCGAGGCGCGCGCGGAGCTGCGGCGCCTGAAGCGGGAGAACAAGCGGCTGCGGATGGAGCGGGACATCCTAAAAAAAGCCGAGGCCTGGTTCGCGAAGGAGAGCGACTCGAACCCCAGCGAGGGTACGAGTTCATGAGAGCGCACCGGGCCGAGTTTCCGATTGCAGCCATGTGCCGAGTACTGCGTCTCTCCCGCAGCGGGTACTACGCCTGGCTGAAGCGTCCATCGTCGGCACGGGCGCGGCGGGACCTTAAGCTGCAGGCCCTCATCCTGCAGATCTGGAGCGCGAGTAGGGAGACCTACGGTCGTCCGCGGATCCATGCGGTGCTGCGGACGGAGGGTGAGCGAGTGAGCCCGAAGCGGGTGGGGAGACTGATGAAGGGGCTGGGCATTCAGGGCGTGACACGGAGGCGTCACAAGACGGTGCCGTGGCTGCGAGAATCGAGGGCGGCCCGTCGCGCGCCCGACCTGGTGTGCCGGGACTTCTCGGCCGATGGCCCCAACCAGCTGTGGGTTGCGGACTTCACGTACGTAAGCACTTGGAGTGGCTGGGTGTACCTTGCGGTCGTGCTTGACGCCTGGAGCCGCCGCATCGTGGGCTGGGCGATGGGACCGCACCCACGCACCGAACTGGTGCAGGGTGCATTGAAGATGGCGCTCTCGAGCCGAAAGCCCGAGGGACGGGTGGTCCATCATTCCGACCAGGGCGTGCAGTACATGTCGCTGGCCTTCGGAGGAGCGTTGCCGTGAGGCGGGCATCGTGCAGTCGATGGGATCGGCTGGCGATCCCCTCGACAACGCCATGTGTGAGAGCTTCTTCGCGACACTCAAGTGCGAACTGATCGTCCGGACCCGTTTCTACTCGCAGGGCGACGCGCACCGGGAGATCCGCGACTACATTGAGGACTTCTACAACACCCGCCGCATCCACTCGGCGATCGGCTACGAGTCGCCGGCGCACTTCGAGAACCTCAACCATGCAGCTTGAAGACGATGTGCCGACAGGGCCCAACCACCACTCTGCGGGCTTCATGCTCGCTCGTTCCGTCGGCGCCGCTCGTCACCTCTCTCCACTGGCGGAGACGGGAGAAAAACAACCATATCAACAACCCCAACAACCACCTGTCCGTGAAAACGGGGCAGATCCATTATGTCAACTTGAGTTGACATCCGATGCACGCCTTCGCGCGGATACACCGCCGCCCGCCCTGTCACGCCACCGGGGATCGGGTCTACTTTCCCGCGGCCCATTACCACCACCGAGGATCAATTCACCATGACCGCCACGAAACCCGCAAAGCCCCGCCCCCCCCTCACCGCCACCCTCACCGCGCTCGTCCTCCTCACCACCCTCGTCCCCCCCGCCAACCTCCTCGCCCAGGCCACCCCCACCCCCGGCCAGCAAGTCGCCCTCGTCACTGGCTCCACCTCCGGCCTCGGCCGCGAACTCGCCCTCCGCCTCGGCGCGCGCGGCGACCATGTCATCGTCCACGGCCGCAACGCGGAACGCGGCGCGGAAGTCGTGGATTCCATCAATGCGGCGGGGCCCGGCAGCGCCCGCTTCTACCGCGCCGACTTCGCGTCCTTCGCCGAGACCCGCGCCTTAGCGGAAACCCTGTTGGCCGACTACGACCGCCTCGACATCCTCATCAACAACGCGGGCTTCGGCTCGGCTCCGAACGAGCGCATGCTCAGCGAGGACGGGCACGAGTACCGCTTCCAGGTCAACTACCTCTCGACCTTCCTGCTCACCCACATGCTCATGCCGCGACTGGTGTCCAGCACCCCGGCGCGGATCGTGAACGTGTCGTCGGGCGCGCAGGCCCCGATCGACTTTGACGACGTGATGATCGAGAACGACTTCAGCGGGCGGCGCGCGTACGCCCAGAGCAAGCTCGCCCAGATCATGTTCACCGTCGACCTGGCCGAGGAGCTGGAGGGGACCGGGATCGTGGTCGGGTCGCTTCACCCGGCGACGTATATGCCGACCGGCATGGTGCTGCGGCTGGGCGCCACCCCGCGCGCGACCATCGCCGAAGGGGCCGACGCGGTCATGCAGGTGGTGGATTCGGACGACTTCGAGAGCGGGCAGTACTTCAACGGCTTGAGGCCCGCGCGCGCCAACGCCCAGGCCTACGACGAGGAGGCGCGGGCCCGGCTCAAAAGGCTGAGCCAGGAGCTGACGGGGATCCGCTGACGGCTGGGGACGGTGCCGGCCGGTCGGCAGCCTACCGGCGTGCGTCCAGATTCTGGTAGTACCCGCCCACGATCACGAAGTCCCTGTCGGATACCGGCGAGTAGTACCGGATCGCGTAGCTGTCCTTGCAGAGGACATCGTCCGGGTCGGCGGGATCGTCCCAGCACCATTCCACGAACCCGCCTCCATCCTCGGCGCCGGTGGCCATCATCTCCTGAACGACCAGGGTTCCCCTGTCGTCCTTCAACTTGTCGACCTTCTTACGGTCCATGTCCGGATCTTCACCGTGGATGAATACCTGTCCGCTGGTGGTGAAGAGAATCAGGTACATGTTGCCCACATTGTAGTCGCTGCCCTCCGTTCTGAACTCCTCCAGGACGCGCGTGCCTTCGTCCATGTCTTCGATCCCGCCGAAGACGGACTCGGCCCAGAGCACGAAAGCCTTGAGCGATTCCCGGTCCACCACCTCGCCGGCGGTGACCTTGTTCACCTGTGCGTGAGCCGGGCGGGGGAACGGGGGACTGAAGACGAGGACGGACAGCGTGAGGAGGATGGGGACGGATCTGGGCATGAGGGGGTTCGTGGCTTGGGGTGTAACGTGAGGTGCAACACAAGGATAGGGAGCGCTGGCCTGCGCGTCCATGATTGGAGGCGTGCCAATGGAGTCGCTGCGGAGCTGAATCTATCGCTACGCCGTCGGCGTACTTGGCGCATGGCATTTCCGCGCGAAACGCCACACCTGACCCGCGCCCCTTCAAGGAGCAACGACCATGCACCGCCTCCCCGTACTCGCCCTCGCCGCTCTGATGATCGCGGGGTTCGCCCGGCCCACCCCGATCCCGCCGCCCCAGCAGTTGTCCTACCGCCTCCCGTCGCCGCCCACCGCGACCTATCAGGTGGTGGACACGACCCGGGTGACCGTGGGCACGATGGAGGGATCGGGGGCTTCTTCCTTCACCTTCACGGCGACGTTCTCGGCCGAAGGGGATGCGGTGCGCGTTTCCGGAGAACTGACCGCGTTCGAGGCGCAGGGAATCGCCCCGCTGGGCGGTCCGAGCTCCATTGGCAGAAGCCAGGCGGGCGTAGGGGATTTCGAGGTAGTGCTGGGGCTGCGGGGAGTCAGGGAGAAGGTGACCGGGGTGCTGCAAGGTGGCGACAGCGATCTCCCCATATGGGCGGATCCGACCGAAGGGATGTTCCCGCGCCTTCCGGCAGGCGAAGTCCAGCCCGGCGACACCTGGGTCGACACCCTGTCCGGCCATGTCGCGGCAGCCGAGAGCGAGAGGGTCGCAGCCTACACATACACACTCGTCGGCGACATCATCGTAGACGGTCGGCCCCACCTCGAGGTCACGTTTTCCGGCGATGTCCGACTGCTGCTCGACGCAGGCGGGGGGGCCACCGAGGAGCAGCTGACCGGCACGGAAACCGGCTTCTTCCTGTGGGATGTCGGGAGAGGGCTCGTGACCCGGGCGGAAGTCTCGCGCGGCTACGAGGGAAGCGTGGACATGGGGGACCCGAGCCCGGTGAGCATGAAGACCACAGCCGTGACGCGGGTCACGCTACAGATGTAAACCTCGGCGCACGGTTGCTCCAGGGGTACCGGCAACCGAATATTCGTCAGCGGTGATTCTCGCGGGGGACGGGCAGCGGGCACGTCACTTCAAACCTAGGCCGACACGGCACAATGGCTTCCAGCGCAAGAAACCACGGCGAACCAGGCGGCCCCATCGCCTACATGGCGAGCAACAGCGTCGCCGCCAACCTGCTCATGGTCGGAATCCTCGTCGCGGGCGTGGCGTCGTTCTTCAAGCTCGAACTGCAAGCATGGCCCACGGTGCCCTTCAACCAGGTCGAGGTCTCCGTCGCCTATCCGGGCGCCACCCCCGAGGAGGTGGAGGAGGCCATCGTCGCCAAGATCGAGGACGAGGTCGAAGGGCTGGGCAACGTGAAGGCGGTGAAGTCCGTGGCGGCTCCGGGCATGGCGTCGGTCAGGGTGGAAATGCGGTCGGGCACGGACATGAACGATGCCCTGGCCGAGGTGGAAGCGGCGGTCGGCCGAATCCAGACGTTCCCGGGAGAAGCCGAGCGACCCCAGATCAGGGAGCTGACCAACGCCGAGAGCATCATGCGCCTGGTCGTCTACGGCGATGTCCCCGAGCGGACGTTGAAGGAGCTTGCCTACCGGATCGAGGATGAACTCGCCGCGCTGCCTTCCGTCTCCCAGGTAGAGACGAGCGGCATCCGCAACTATGAGATCTCGATCGAAGTGCCGCTGCAGCGGCTCAGAGCGCTTGGACTCACGCTCCCGGACATCGCCAACACGATTCGCCGCAGTTCGCTGGATCTGTCCGCCGGCAGCATCGACACCGAGCAGTCCCAGGTGCGGGTGCGCACCCTGGGACAGAGCTACGATCAGCAGGACTTCGAGGAGATCGTCCTGCTCAGCCGCGGGGACGGCACGGTGGTACGACTGGGCGACATCGCCGAGGTGCGCGACGGCTTCCAGGACGTGGACCTGATCGTCCGGCACGATGGTCTGCCGGCCGTCTTCGTCGAGGTATCGAGGGCCGAGGGCGAGAAGGTGATGAATGTGGCGGGCGCCGTTCGGCAGCACGTCGCCGACGAGGTGGCCCCGTCACTCCCGGACGGCGTGGGCGTCACCATCTTGAACGATTCATCCGATGCCTTCGAGGAGCGCGCCGCCATCCTCATAAAGAATGGTCTTCTCGGGCTGATGCTGGTGCTGTTGGCTTTGGGACTGTTTCTCGAACTCCGGCTTGCCTTCTGGGTAGCCGTCGGCCTCGGGGTGTCCGGCGTCGGCGCCCTGGCCGTCATGATGGCGTTCGACCTCGCCATCCACGCGGTGTCCCTCTTCTCGTTCGTGCTCGCCATCGGAATCGTCGTGGACGATGCGATCGTCGTCTCCGAGTACATCCACCTGGAACGCATGCGGGGAACGCCGGGCGTCGTCGCGGCGATACGCGGGGCCCGGCGAATCAAGGTGCCTCTCATCTTCGCGGTGCTGACCACGATCGCCGCGTTCACTCCTCTGCTCTTCATTCCCGGAGGGATCGGAGAGATCTGGAAAGCGCTGCCGACCATCGTCATCGCGATGCTGGTGATTTCGATGATCGAATCGCTGCTGGTGTTGCCCAACCACCTCTCTCACCACCTCCACGGACCGGAGTGGGCGCCCCGAACGCGCATTGAGCGATTCGTATCCCGGATTCAGGGTCAGGTCGATCTGCAGTTGGGCAGATTCGTGCAGGGCCCCCTGCACCGCGGCGTGAGTTTCGCGACCGATCGACCCGGAGTGACGGTCTCGTCAGCCATCGCCCTGCTCATCCTGTGCTTTGCCTTGCTGCCGGCGGGCATCGTTCCATTCACCTTTGCCACGGAGGTCGAAGGCGATTTCGCAACGGCCACCCTGGAGATGCCGGACGGGACGACGGCCCAGCGAACCTACGAGGTGGCGCGCGAGTTGGAGGCGGCCGGCCACCGGGTCATCGAGCGGATCTCCGCAGACAGGCCCGCCGATGCACCGCCCCTGCTGTCCGGGGTAACGGTTACCGTCGGTCAACGGCCGCGGGTCGATGGAGGGGGGCTCAGTCCCAACCTCACCCTGAACCCGGAGCCCAATGTCGCCACCATATCGTTCAAGCTGCTGGACGCGCAGCACCGGCGGATTCCCACGGGAGATGTCGTGCAGGCGTGGCGCGAGGAGCTAGGTATCCTGCCCCATGTGCGCGCACTCACCATCAGCGGCAAGATCTACGACTTGGGCAACCCCGTCGAGGCCGTGCTGGCGCATCCGGATCCCGACCGCCTCCCGGGGATCGCAACCGCGGTCGTCAATGACCTGCGCGAAGTGGCAGGTATCCACGACATCCGCTCCGATCACACACCCGGCATCCCTGAGATCCAGCTGGGACTGCTGCCCGAAGCGCGAACCCTCGGTCTCACCCTCGAGGACCTCGCCTGGCAGACGCGGTCCGCGTTCTTCGGCGCGGAAGCGCTCAGGGTGCAGCGCGGCCGCGAAGAGGTTCGGGTGTACGTGCGGCTGCCCGAGGAGCAGCGCAACTCGATCACCGACATCGAAAGGTCGCTGGTTCGGACGGCCGGCGGCGCCGAGGTCCCGGTGAGCCGTGTGGCTTCGCTGAGCTCGGGCATGTCGCCGCCCGCCATCCATCGCCAGGACGGCCAGCGCATCGTCAGGGTCACTGCGGATGTGGATCCGGCGGTGATATCCGGCGGGCGCGCCAACCGCATTCTGGAAGACGACATCCTCGCGGCGATCGTCGCCGAGGACCCGGAACTGACTTACACCTTCGGAGGTGAGCCGCAGCAGCAGCTGGAATCCCTGAACGCGCTGGGACCCGGCTTCGGGATCGCCATGATCATGATCTTCGCGCTGCTCGCGATTCCGCTGCGCTCGTATACCAAGCCGTTCATCATTATGGCTATCATCCCGTTCGGGTTGATCGGGGTGATTCTGGGCCACTGGATCCTGGGCGTCGCACTCAGCTCCGAGTCCTTCATCGGGGTCTTCGGCCTCGCCGGCGTGGTGGTGAACGACTCCCTGGTCATGATCGACTTTATCGACCAGGAGCTCGAGGAAGGCCTTCCGGCACGAGAAGCGATCATCGAGGGCGCCAAGGGGCGTTTCCGCCCGATCATGCTGACGTCGCTGACCACCTTCCTCGGCTTCACGCCCCTCATCCTCGAAGACGCGATTCAGGCCCAGTTCTTCGTACCCTTCTCCGCCTCGATCGGCTGCGGCATCCTCTTCACCACGGTCCTGCTGATGTTCCTCGTGCCGGCGCTTACCTCGCTCCATCAGCGCTGGCTTGCGCGGCGGGCACGGCCGCGCGGCCGCTCGGACGTCCGAGCGGCGATGCCGTAGCCGACTTAGGCGTAACCGTTTCGCGGGACAGAGCGCGCTTCGCTGCGCGCCAGTCCATGATCGCGGGAAAGAGTGTCGCCGCCTGAGCGGACGCCGGTGGGGCGTCAGCCCGACGCGGGCCGCAGCGGATGCCGGTGCCCAGTCACCCGAAACTTGAAGTTCTTCGCGGGGCTCACCTTGGGCAGCGGACTCACCTTCAGTTCATAGTCCCGGGGCACCAGCTCCAGATCCAGGTGACGGGCCAGCAGCAGCAAGTTCGCCGCCAGCTGCAACTTCGACCAGCCCGACCCACCGCAGACATGCGTTCCAACACCGAATGGCACGTAGGCCCCGGTCTGTCTGTGTTCGTTGCGCGGCTTTGCGTAGCGGTCGATATCGAACGTGTCCGGTTCCGGGAAGTACTCTTCCATGTAGTGCGTAGCGGGATAGGCAACCATGCAGGTGCTGTACGCCGGCACCTCAATGCCCTGGACCTCGAAGGCATTCATGGCCGTGCGCAGATGCACCGGAATGACCGGGTGCTTTCGCAGAACTTCCATGGCGAAACGGCGGGTCGTAACGATCGCTGCCGGATCAAGATCCGCCGGGGTCGGATCTCCGCCATCGAACAGCGCGTCCGCTTCGGCCGTGATCTGTTTTCGGTAGTGCGGGTGCTTCAGCAGTTCGTAGATAGCGAACGCCATCGCGCTTCCCAGGTAGTGGCCGGCGATGATCGGGGCGATGAACGCGAATCCCAGGTCGGTCTCGGGAAGGAACTGGGGATCGGCCTGATGCAAATCCATGAGATCGTCCACCAGATCGCGCCGCTTGCCCTCGCGCTGCCCCGGCGTGTGTGTCGCGTGAATCTGGGCATACAGTTCCAGCACGCGGTTCTTGTATCGCTTCATCTTCGGCGTGCGGAGCAAGAACCTGGGCAGCACGCCCATCACATGTACCAGCAGCGCCCTGTACTCGAACGTGAGCAGGTCATCAAGTATGTCCGAAGGTTCGATGCTCACGCTGAGATGGGCGATCTGTTCGCCGATCAGTCTCTGGCTGGCCATTTCGCCAGCCACGACCTCTCCGACTCCCCAACCGCGGAATGAGGCTCGGCCGAACGCGAACAGCTCATGCAGCCGATCCTTGACCACCGCGCGCGAAGTGCCGCCCCGCATGGCCCTGCGCAAGCGGAAGTGATCCGCACCGTCCAGGCTGGCGATGGAACGGGCCGTGCCCCACTCCGTCTGAAAACCCTCCAGGTAGTCGCGAGTCCTGAGGTACAGGCGGCCCTTCTTGGCGACCCAGTGATTCATCTCGACTCCGGACAGCACCACCATTTCGCGTCCGGGAAGCTTCAGCTTGAAGACCGGTCCCAACTCCTTGTTCTTTTCCGCGATGAACTTCGGCATGTTGCCGGCTCGGAAAGACTTCGATGAGAGCACAGCCCACAGACCCACCTCAGGCATGGGGCGGCGTCTCGTGGCGCGCATGCTCTTGGGAGGCCGGTACGAGGTGCGGACGGCCGTCGCGATGGCCCTCGCGATCATGTCGATCCCGCTGTAGAGCTCGATCAGTTCCTGCGCTTCTTCGTACTCGTCGGGCTCCAGCATGGCGCGGAAGCCGTCACAGTAGTGAACGAGCCCGATGATGGCCATATCGCGGGGTTCCGGGATCTCACCGTCGAAGAGGGTGCGAAAGATCCGGCCCTTGATCTCCACACCGGCACTGCCGTCCACCAGAGGGTATCGGCCGGTGCGCGCGACCTTCTTGGACAGGGTCCAGAACCCGCCGTCGTCGGACTCGAAGATGCCCTTCTTCACCAGACGGGCGACCGCCTTGTCGCTGATCGCATCCGCCCCCTTGGCGACGCGTTCCACCCAGTACTGTGGAGCATGCACCGTGCCGGTCTCGTGGCAACGGACGATGTCCTCGAGCGTGGGGTCCAGCAGATCGTCCCCTGTCGGGGTTGGATCGGTCATAAACAGCTTCTCGAGGTCGGAGTCGATCCGGTCCTCGAGGGACAGTTCCAGAAGCACGCTGCCCGCCAGCGCACAGGACATCCTCCACTCGGGGATGGGCACGAAATAGCCCGAGTCGTCGCTGTGCAGCAGCAGGAGCAGCTCTTCGGGAAATGTCATCTTGCTTTTTCAGCCTATTCGACGGGTTGATCCCACCTGTGAGCGCAGCTCCGGATAGAACTGACGACAATACAGGCGGTACTTCCCGATCGGGCCGTCGGCCCGGGAGAGTCGCGGCGGAACCCTGTACTGTTTGCGGTTCCAGATGACAATATCCTGCAGGACGAACCGCCTCTCCTCCGACAGGAAAAAGCGACTCAACAGCCTGTGGCGCAGCGGCACGGGCAGGAACCCGAGGCCCGCGAAGAATTGCCCCGGCTTGCGGATTTCCCGTACCTGGGTGACCAGGGTCAGCTCAATCTGCATCTCCGCCACGGGCGTCCCGAGGACCCACATTCTCGCATCCATACCGACCGTCTTTTCGTGGATTTCGACAAACGAGAACCCCAACCCGTGGACGTGGGTGACGGCCGAGATCTCGGAGCGGATGTTGATCATGCGCGCAAACGTGCGGACGTTCTTGAAGTCGAAGCAGCTCTTCAGGTAGGCGCCGTCGATTGTGACCGGAGCGGTCGGTTCGACATCGTAGTAGCCGTGCGTGTAGTCCAGGTGCTCCAGGTCCACGGAGTTCTCCGCGGTTTCCTGAGGATGGCCCCGGAACCGCAGCGTCGTGGAACGCAGGCTGCTCCAGTCCGTGCCGGTGGGCGGCTCCTCGGGAAGGTGCCACTGCGGTGCACGGCCGCCGCTCCCCCACCAGGCGAAGACCATCCCGAGGATCTCGGTGGTCTCGTAGACCTCCAGCTTCGCGGCTTTGGGGGCAGGGGCATGGGGAACGGCCACGCATTGTCCGGTCGCGTCGAACTCGAAGCCGTGGAAAGGACACACGAGACAGCCATCTCGCACCATGCCCCCGACAGTCGGTCCCAGGTGCGACCCCAGGTGCGGACAGTATGCGCCGGCCACGCAGATGCGACCCTCGTCGTCGCACCAGGCGACGATGTCCTCGCCCATCCAGGTCTTCTCGATCAGCCGCTTGTCGAGAA
>CBDDPN010000002.1:0-281710 GCA_965232315.1 Longimicrobiales bacterium
TGGAACGCCAGCACCTGCAGGTCGAACATCATCTGCATGTGCTCGCTGAAGGAATCCGGCACGCCGGCGGGAGCCTCCGGCATTTCGCGCGCATCGCCGCTCGTGTTGCGGTCTTCGACCATCTGGATGCGACGCTCGATCTCGCGCACGTTCTCCAGATACTGGTCCATGCGCAGCCGGTCACTGGGTCCGAGCGTGCTTCGCATCTGGGCCACCCGCTCTGCAATCCAGTCGAGGATGCTGCGGTTGGTGGAGCGCCGCGCGAGCCGCTCTTCCGCCGTCGAGCCTGCCCCGAACAGCTGCTCGAAGGCGACCCGCGGATCACGGATCACGGGGAGGGGTTCCGTCGGGGAGGCCCAGCTCAGCGAGTCCGTATACACGCAGGTATATCCGTACGCGCAGCCGCCGGCCTGGTTGATGTTCTCGATGCACAGCTGCATCGAGGGGATGGGCGTGTCCTGGCCGAACCGGTCCGCGTAGATCTGGTCCAGCGACGCGCCCACATAGACATCCGAACCCTCGGTCTGCTTGACGTGGGCCTGCGTGAGGAAGGTCGCCGTGGACCGGAAGTGGTCGCCGCCGATCTCCTCGGGGATGAAGGCCTCAGCCATCTTCACGTCGGTATTGCTGACGATGGTGAGATATCGGCGCCAGGGCTCCAGGCTCCGCATGGAGGTGGGCGAGAGGTCGAAATCGCGGCCGATTGTGGAGGGGCTCCAGAAGTTCTGCCTCGAGCCCCACGTGGTGCAGCCGGCCGCCCCGTGCGACATCTCCATGGCGATCAGGCGCGTGGCATCCAGCGCCCGCACGGCCTCCCGTCCGCCCAAACCGGCCGGAATCATGGCGTCCAGCATGGGCAGGGCCACGGTAGCTCCCATGCCCTTCAGAAAGATGCGGCGCGGAATGTGCTTGCCCGTGATCAGTCTCATCGTCCTTTCTCCGTCGGTACTTCGATGCAGGCTCCGCCATCGGCGAAGCGACTCTTTGTTTCTATGCGTGTCACGCGACCCGGGTGGAACCCCCGGGGGCCCATCGCCGCTGGGTCGCGATCTCGATTATCTGCTTGACGCCTCTTCGACCACGACGTCCGGTACCTGGCTGTAACGGAAGGCGTCGCTCTCGATCACCCCCGTCAGGAACGACGACATCCTGTAGTCATTGGCTTCGGCGGCCGCCACGATCGCCCGGATCTCGGGCATGTCGTAGTACTCGACACGCCGGCCCAGAGCGTAGGCCATAAGGTTCACGGTGAAGTTGCGAATGAGGGGGATGGGTCGCTTGAGGAGCGCTTCCTGCAGCGCGGCCGGGCTCTCGACCGGAGTCCCGTCCCAGAGCGTTCCGCGCGTATCGAGCGGCATGCTGTTTTCCCGGATGCGCCACTTGCCGGTCACGTCGTAGTTGTCAAGCGCGAGGCCGATCGGGTCCATGAACTGGTGGCAGGCGGCGCACACCGGGCTGGCCCGGTGACGTTCCATGCGTTCACGGGTCGTCAGCATGCGGCCACCATCGCTGCTCTCGGTCTGATCGAGATCCGGAACGCCTGGCGGCGGCGGCGGTGGCGGCGTGCCCAGCATCACCTCCATCACCCACTTGCCGCGCAGCACCGGGGAGGTGCGGTTGGCATGGGAGGTGAGGGTCAGGATGCTGCCATGCCCAAACAGCCCTCGTCGGCGGTCGTCGGGGTACTCGACCCGCCGGAAGGCCTCGCCCGCGACGCCCGGAATGCCGTAGTGCCGGGCGAGCCTCTCGTTGACGAACGTATAGTCCGCCGCGAAGAGCTCGAGGGCGCTGCGGTCCTCCTGGACGATGTTGTTGAAGAAGAGCTCGGTCTCGGCGAGCATGGCGTTGCCGAGCTGTTCGTGGTAGTCGGGGAACAGCAGGCGGTCGGGATTGACCTTCTCCAGGTCCTCGAGCCGCAGCCACTGGGCGGCGAAGCGCGAGCCGAGCGCCTCCGCGCGCGGGTCGGCGAGCATGCGCTCCAGTTGGGCGCGCAAGGTGGCCGGATCGGAGAGCTCGCCCCGGTCGGCCATTGCAACCAGGGTCTCGTCGGGCAGCGTCCCCCACAGGAAGTAGGAGAGCCGCGAAGCGAGATCGAGGTCAGAGATGGGATACAGGTCGCCCGCCCTGGCCCCTGGCGGCGTTTCCTCCACCCGGAACACGAAGTCGGGGCTGGCCAGAATCGCCTGCAGGGCCGTGCGGACGCCGTCCTCGAATCCGTCTGCGGCCTTCAGATCGTAGAAGGCCATCAGCGACTCGACTTCAGAGGAATCCAGCGGGCGCCGGAAGGCCTTGCCCGCGATCCGCTCGACGATCTCGCGGGCGCAGGGGCGTGCCTCCGCCGGCGAGGACGGCACGCAGCTGAAGATGGCGCGCCGGCTGGGCGTTTCCGAAATCCCCGTCGGGTTGTCGGGGCCGAGAATGACGAGGTCCTTCAGATGTGCCAGCACGGTGATGCCGTAGCCCGATCCGCTCCCGATCTTGCGGTCGCTGAGCGACCAGTCGTGGGGCGAGAGGATATCCTCGACCGGACCGTCCGTGTCCCGAAGGAAGACGGCGCTCACCCGATGCGGTCCCGCGGTCACATGGAAAGGCTCGGTGGTGAAGCTCATCCCGTTGGGGTCGGCGACGTGCATCCAGCGATCCACCTCCAGCAGGGCCAGCGGCTCGCCGTCCAGAGAGACCTCGATCTGCTCGCCGGGGGTCACGCCGCCGGTGATCTCGCCGGTGGTGGTGTGCTCGAACCAGAGCTGGAAGGTGTACTCGCCGTCCGCCGGGAAGTTGTGGACCACGCTGACGCCCCCTCTGGTGCCGCGGGGCGCGCCGGGCACCCGGTCCCACTGCGAGGCGTAGCCCGAGTTCGTGTAGGTCACCGAGTTGCTTGGGGCGTCGGGTATGCCGACGGCCAGCCGGCTGATCTCGTCCGCGGCGCGCAGGTAGGCGTCCAGGTTGGTGGGGGAGAGCATCTGAACGTCGGCGATGTTGTCGAAGTTCGCGCTCTTTGTATCGAGCGGCAGATAGTCGCCGCCGTCGATCTCGAGGTCGAGCAGGTCGCGGATGGATGCCGCGTACTCTGCGCGGTTCAGGCGCTGGAAGGAGCGGTTGCCGGGCGTGGGGTTGGTTGCGGCGGCCTCGTCGATGAGCTGTTCCAGGGTTTCGACCAGCAGGACCAGGGTATCGCCCGCGGGGCGCGGCATCCCCGGCGGCGGCATCATGCCCGCACGCAGCTTGCGGATCATCTTCTCGGCGGTCTCCGCGGACTCCGGAGCGTTTTCCACATGGAAGGCCGCGAGGCTGAGATTGCCCGTCAGGAGGGCGTCGTTGTGGCACACCTGGCAGTAGGTGCGAACGACGCCGGTCAGGTCTTCCGGAGAGGCATCGCCGGAAGCGTTGGCGGGTGAGGCGAGAGCGACTGGCTCGAAGCTTCCGCCGGGAACGGTCCAGGATTGTTGCCCGGCTGCCGCGACGAGGCCGGCGAGCGCCATCAGGCTGGCGATGGGTAGTCTCATGGCGTCTGTCTTTCCTTGTCGAGATCCGGTGGCTCAGACCGGTTCCTTTCGCCGCCCAGCCGCCGGTTGTCCTGCCTTGGAGGGCAAGAGGACGTGGAGGCTGGAGACGACTAACCAGCATACACAGTACGGCCGCAGGACACGGTTCCGCAACATTTCGCGCGTGATACGAGCGAGCGCGAGCGCGTACGCGAGAGCATCTCGCACGGATGAGGGTCGGGTGCTAATGTGCCCGGGACGCCCTTCGATACCCGGAGCCGTCGGAGCCGGCAAGCCCTGGCCCGGCAAACCTCCACGCGCAAAGGAGCACGAAGATGAAAGTATGGTCGGCCCTCCTGATTCTTACCGTGGTAGCGGTCGCGTTCATCCTCATGCGACCGGGACAGGACCCGGTTTCCGAAGCACCCGCGGCCATGCAGGCGCCTACCCAAGCGGAGCGGGAAGCAGCCTTCCAGGCCGAGATCCGCATGGAAAACCCGATCGCGCCCCTCAACTCGGTCTGGATCGAGGAGCTGACCTGGATCGAGGTGCGCGACGCCATGGCGGCCGGCAGGACCACCGCCATCGTTCCCACGGGCGGCATCGAGCAGAACGGGCCCTACGTCGCTCTCGGCAAGCACAACTACGTGCTCGACGGCGCCTGCGACGCCATCGCCCGCGAACTCGGCAACGCCTTGTGCACACCGATCATCAAGCTGGTGCCCGAGGGCGGATTCGAGCCCAAAACCGGTCACATGCGCTATCCGGGAACGCTCACCGTGCGCGACGAGACCTTCCAGATGATGCTGGAGGACGTGGGGCACAGCCTGCGGGTCCACGGGTTCGAGCACATCATCTACATCGGGGACAGCGGCGGCAACCAGACCGGCATGGCCGCAGCCGCGGCCGCCCTGAACGAGCGCTGGGGCGAGACCAGGGCGCACCACATCGCGGGCTACTACGACAACGCCGGCGTGGTCGCGCGCATGAACGAGCTGGGGGTGGAAGAGGGGCCGAGCGACGGATACCACGACACCTACTGGCTGACGGCCATGCAGATGACGGTCGATCCCTCGACGGTGCGCTACGACGAGCGGGTGGCGGCCGGGAAGGCCACCATCAACGGCGTCTCCATCGCTCCGATGGAGGAGACGGTCGCCCTCGGCCAGCAGCTGATGGAATGGCGGAACGACAAGACGGTGCAGCTGATCCGGGAAGCGATCGCGGGCCCGAATTAATCGCGGGCCCGAATCAGACCTGGTCTATCGGACCTGGCTGAAAGCGAGAACCTTCACCGCCAGCGGCACCGGGCGTCCCGACGACCGCCGGAAGGCCGGCTCCGCAACCCATGTGATGCTTGATGCCGGGCGGATTACCCGGCGCGCGGCGCGGATCAGAACGCGAAGCCCTCCCTCTGGAAGGCCGGGTTGCCGTCCACCAGCGTGAGCAGGACCCGGTCGCCCATCTCCAGGAGGCGGTCCGGCTCGCGCTCCAGTTCCCGGAAGTCCTGCAGATCGAGCACCACCAGGTCGGCGACCTTGCCGGGCTCCAGGCTGCCGGTCCAGTCGTCCGAGTAGGTCAGGTAGGCGTTGTCGATGGTCATCCCGCGCAGCGCCTCCTCGAGCGTGATGGTCTGCTCCACGCCGTGCTGGTCTCCCCAGAGATCGGTGCGCGCGAGCATGGCGTAAAGGCCGATCCAGGGGCTGTAGGGGGAGGTGCCGTAGTCGGAGCCCACGGCGATGCGAACCCCGGCGTCCAGGTAGCTGCGCATCGGTTTCAGGCGGGCCATGCGGTCGACGCCCAGGTTGGCTGAGAAGGAGCGGCCCTGGTGGTAGATGAACGAGGGATTCACCGCCGCGATGATGCCATAGTCGGCCATCTTCTCGAGCAGGTTGGTCTCTTCCTCCATCGGCAGGTAGGCGTGGATGACGCTCCAGCGCAGGTCGGCGTCGGGGTCCTCCGCCCGGATGGAGTCCATGAGCTTCGCGTAGATGTCGACCGTCTGCTTCATGCCCAGGTCGCCGGTGGAGTGGATGTGGGGCTCCCAGCCGCGGTCGACGGTGGCGCGCAGCTGGGCCTCGCGGACGTCGTCCTCGACCCAGTGGTACCCGTGGTTGGGCTCGCCCTCGATGTCCTCCCAGTTGAGGAAGGGCTCGGACACCCACGAACTGCGCGTGCCCGCCCCGCCGTCGATCTGCCACTTGGTTCCCCGCCAGCGGAGGAAGCGGTCGCCGATGTTGTTGAAGGGGAGGGAGGCGAAGTGGGCGTCGATCTCCTCGGGGGGCTGGGTGTTGAACATGCCCTCGTAGACCTGCAGGATGCGGAAGTGCAGCAGGCCGCGGTCGCGGGCGTCCTGGTAGGCGCGCATCACCCGGCCGCCTCCACCGGGGTCCACGATGGCGGTCACGCCCAGGCTGGTCATCTCGCGGCTGCCGTAGTCGATGGCGCGCAGCTGGGCCTCGTAGTCGCGCTGGGGCGGGTTCACCGTCACCAGCCGCGTTGCGTTCCCGAGGAACATCCCGGTGGGCACTTCCACCTCGCGGGTCTGCCCGTCCACCGTCAGCGTGCGCATCTCGCGGAAGACCCTGTCCTCGTAGTTGAACCAGTCCAGGTCCTGGAGCCACCAGTCGGGCCAGGTGGAGGAGTCGGAGTCGTCGATGCCCATCAGGCGGAAGGCGGCCGTGTTGACCGCGACGCCGCGATACACCCGGCCCAGCCGGAGCGGATTGTCGGGCGTGTGCTCGTCGAGTTGCCAGCGGGTGAAGGGCCTCTCGTACTTGTGCTCGTCCCATCCGCGGCTCGTGACCCACTCGCCGGGCTCGGGGTCGAGGCGCTCCATCAGGTCGGCGATCAGCTGCACGATCTCTTCGGTGCTCATGGCGTAGCGGAGGTCGTTCTCGAATTCCGCCTCGATCCCCAACTGTGAGAAATGGAGGTGGGAGTCGATCAGGCCGGGCAGGACGACGCGTCCCCCCAGGTCGGTCGCGCGCGTGTCCGGACCGGCAAGGGCGAGAACCTCCTCGTCGGTGCCGACCCGCATGATCTCGGACCCGCCTGGACTCCGGCGCCAGGCGATGGCCTGGGCGACCGAGAAGTCGTCGTCGACGGCGACGACCTGTCCGTTGTGCAGGATGCGGTCCGGGGCGATGGCCGCGGAAGACGCGCTCTGTTCGCAGGCCGTCGCGCCAAGCAGTACGACGGCCAGCAGAGGCACGAGGAGCAGGCCGGTTCCGGCGTATGAAGCCAGGGCTCCCGATAATCCGGTGGCGACGTCGGTTCTGGATGCGCGCATCTGTTGTTCCGGCTGTGAGTGGCTGGCAGGGGACAACGACCATATTAGGGACTGACCGCGATCATCGCCCGAAGTCCGCGCGCGCCTTAGTCAGTTCCGAGACGGTTCACATGCCACGTGGGACTGGCGGCAAGCGAAAACGAACCCCTCCCCGGAAGCCGGCCCCGGAGAGGGGGTGTCCGCGTGGCGCAGCCTGCCTGGGCCGGGTCAACGCACGTGCACGTCAAGTGGCTCGGTCACGAAGTCGGCATGCCCGGCACCCACCGGGCCGTGCATGAGGCTGAAGACGACCCTCGTCTCGCCTGCCTTTTCACCGTGCAGATGCCCCCCGAACTCGCCCGGGGTGTCCTGTTCGAATTCGGCGAAGGACGGGTCCTCCACTTCGACTTGCAGATGGAAGTCGTCATCCAACTCGATTTCATTCCCTTCGTGGTCCACGAAGTTCACGTTGATGTGAGGCGATTCTTCTCCGACTACGCCTTCAAGTCGTCCGGTCCAGGCGCCCAGTTCCCCGTCGTACGACGCGACGGTGCGACCACTCATCACCAGGATTACGCCCTCAACCTCTTCACCATGTTCTTCTTCTTCCGGTTCGGTGGCGCTCTCGCATGCGGAGAGAGCGAGGACGCCCGCGGTCAGCAGAGCCAAAGGCAGGTTCGGTCTCGTATGTAGCATCTTCTTTTTCCTCATTGGTCCATTGTTCTTGTCGGTTACGTCGCGCAGCACCCTCCCCAACAGTCGGGGTGGCCTGTCTAGAAGACGACGCGATATGCCACGCTGATGGATCTTCCCGCTTCGGGCATGATCTCCTTCACGCGTGACAGGTGGTTTCTGTACTCGGTATTGCTCAGGTTCTCCAGCCGCACCGTAATCACGTTCAGCCGCCCTCTGATCGTGACGCGGATTCCGGCGGAGAGGTCGAAGACGGCATATCCGTCGGTTGCACTTTCGAAAGCCCCCGTCCTGTCCTGGCGGGCCGCGACCCGTGCCTCCGCCTCCGCGAACCAGCTGCGGGGCGCGTAGCCGATGGCGAACCGGCTCTGAAGCGGAGGAATGAGGGGAAGTGGCTCGCCGGTTGCCTCGATGGTCCCGCGGACATGGGAAGCCACGGCTTGCGCCGTCAGATCGCCGACGACAGCCAATTCGAG
Organism: Longimicrobiales bacterium; assembly: GCA_965232315.1. Classification (GTDB taxonomy): domain Bacteria; phylum Gemmatimonadota; class Gemmatimonadetes; order Longimicrobiales; family Gaopeijiaceae; genus BD2-11. The sequence goes on from CBDDPN010000002.1 coordinate 7,926, forward strand.
CGCGCCCTCGAATCCGGCGAGCACGGCATCCTCTCCCTCATACTGGAAGATCGGCAGCCGTACCCGGCTCAGCTTCCCCGTTTCCAGAGGGAAGACGTATCCTGCCATGGCGTTACGGAACCAGGTCGCTTCGGCGTTCAGTCGATCGCCCGTGAACCGGACGAAGAGATCGACCCCCGTGCCGCGCTCGGTGTCGAGCGACGGATTCCCCACCTCGAAGGCATATGCAGCGAGATGGGGCCCCTCCGAGTAGAGCTCGCTGACGGAGGGAGTGCGAAAGGCGCGGGCGAGACTCGCACCCACGGTCACGTTCCTGGTGAGCCCGGCGAGAGCGCCGAGGGACCCGGAGACCGCACCGAAGGATCTGGCGCGGATGTGGCCGATGTTGGAAGAAGGATCTTCCCGGAGAGGCCACACGCGTACCCGGTCGTAGCGCAGGCCTGCTTCCAGGCGAACCGGATCCAGATCGACCTCTTCCAGCGCGTACACGGCAACGGACGTGTGTCGGGAGTTCGGGGTGTAGAGTCCGCCCCCGAATCCGAAGCTCTCCCAGGCAACTCGCGTCCCCATTCCTCCGGATGAGAACGGGCCCCATTCCGCGTGGCGTGCGAGCAACTCGCCGCTTACGGTCTGGCGGTCATAGATCGTGCCCAGAATGTTCGGAGGTTCGAGTTCCTTGTGCTCGTACCAGGTGTGTCCCGCATTGATTTCGACGGTTTCGAAGACTCCGACCTGCCTCAGAACGCTTCGCAGCCGGGTTGCGGTCCGCTCCATCTCGATGCGAACCCCGTCATCGTGACCTCCCACGAACCCTCCGGGGATGCCATAGTCGTTCCGGTAGTAGCGGAAGGAAGCGCCCACATGGCCCCAGTCGTCCACCCATGAAGTCCCGCCGGACAGCTCCAGGAGATCGGTATTGGTATTCCCCAGAGTTCCCACCGGGGTCTTGAGGTCGCCGCTGGTGCGCGTCGACAGTTCCAGCCGAACAGGGATGTGTTCGCTCAGGCCATAGCTGGCGTTCAGGCTGCCGCCTGCAGCATTGTTGACGCTTTGTCCCTGAAGCGTGAACGCGCCCGTCAGATGATGGGGCACGGACGAGGGCACTTCGTCGCGCACGACGTTGATGACGCCGCCCAGGGCGTTGCTTCCGTATAGAATCGCACCCGGCCCGCGGATGACTTCGACGCGGCGCGCCGACGATGGATCCAGCGCGGTAGCATGATCCGGGCCGCTGCTGAACTGATCACCGACCCGCTCCCCGTCTTCGAGCATCAGGATGCGGTCCCCGCTCAGGCCCCGTATGACCGGATGGGCGGAGCCCGGACCCATGCTGGTCACCGCCAGTCCGGGCACCGAGGCCAGCGTCTCGGCCACGCTTCCGGCCAGGCGGCGCTGAAGTTCTTCTCCGGCGAATACGCTGGTTGGGCGTAGCGTCTCATTGGCTTCCCGCGCCACGAGCAACCCCGTGGCCACCACGCCGGGCAGCGAGATCGGAGTGGCTTCCATCTCTACCACGACGACCTCGGCCCGCGAGGCATCGACTTCGATGGAGACGGTACGATAACCCAGCCGTTCGACCCGCACCCTGTAGACGCGCAGGCCGGGCACCGGAATGTGAAATGTACCGTCACCGTGCGTGACGGCCATGCCGGTGGTCTCCATGACGGATACCACGGCACCGGCGAGCGGCTCGCTCGAGTCCGCCGCCCGCACAATGCCCTCGATCTCGCCCGCGTGCTCGACCTGAGCGGACGAGCCGGTGGCTCCGAAAGCCAGCCCGATAGCCGTCAGAATTGGACCGGCCGGGCGCCAATTGATCATGGACAGCCTTCCTTGCCACCGGGCGACGGACAAGGCGCCGCTTCGGCAGGTCGCGCGGAACATCTCATGGAGAATGATCCAGCGAGTCGCGTGTCTCTACGCGATGGGTGTTGATCCGCCCCGGCGCGAACGGTTGAGAATTCGCCCGGGACAAACAGTGCGGAGTGGGATCAGACCCTGGGAGGAGCCCTGGGGCCGTTTCCCCCCGGAAGGACTGGGCGGTTTTCCCGGGTGGTTACGGAAGGGGGCAGGCGGCTGGCTTCGACAGCCGGCCGGTACGCAATCAAGAGCTGGGCAGGAATGCCCGAGGACAGGCCGCGAGTGAGCTGGCACAGCAGGTGATTGTGCCCGGTGTCGCACTGCTCGCTGTTTTCCCGCTCGATGTGAACGGTATCGCTTACCCCTCTGGCCTCCAGTATCGCATCCGCCACCGGCAACGCGGCGAAAACGGCGAACTGGAGCAGCGCGAGGGCAGTGGCGCCAAATTGGCGCGGATCCCGCGATCGAGTGGCTATGTGCTTCAAATGCTCTCTTGTCGCGCTGGGTGTTTCGGGGTTACCGGCAAGCTGCTTCAGCGGAGACAGGCTGTCAAGGATCAGCAAAGTCGGCAACTTGCCGCCTGGAATTCCGCATTTTTCGCTCATTCCGTCTGCCCCGGAGTGCCGACGGCCATTTGCCCGTAGCGCAGGAAGAGGGCCGGGACGACGACCATGTTGAGGATAGTGGAGGTTGCGAGGCCGCCGAGTACGACGACGGCCAGCGGTGCCTGAATTTCCTTTCCGGGCTCCCCGATCCCCAGCGCGAGCGGGATGAGCGCGAGGCCCGCCGTTAGAGCCGTCATCAGAATGGGACTGAGACGCTCCACCGAGCCCTGCCGAATGGCGTCGGGAAGCGGCATCCCGCCGGTGCAAAGATCCTGATACCGGCTCACAAGGAGCATCCCGTTGCGCACCGCGATTCCGAAGAGCGTGATGAAGCCGACCAGAGTGGCGACATTCACGGTTCCGCCGATGAGCAGCACTGCGATCACACCGCCCGTCAGCGCGAGCGGCAGATTCACCATGAGAAACATGGCCGTTCTGAAGCTTCCGAATGCGCGGAACATGATCATGAAGATCGCGCCGACCGAGAACAATGACAGGATGGTGATGCGGCGGGTGGCGGACTGGCCGCTCTCGAACTGGCCTCCGTACTGGAGGTAGTACTCGGGTGAAAGGTCGATGTCGGTGGCGATATGCTCCTGCAGCTGGGTCACGGCCCCGATCACGTCGCGCTCCGCGACATTGGCGCTGACAACGATCTTCCTCTGAACGTTCTCCCGGGTGATCATGTTCGGTCCCCGCGCCTCGACTATGGAGCCGAGCTGTGACAGAGGCACGATCGGTCCGGCGGGGGTCGCCATGAGGGCCCTGCCGATGGCTTCAGGATCGGTCCGGTACTCATCGGCGTAGCGGACGAGAAGATCGAAGGTTCGCTCCCCTTCGCGCACGATGGAAACCGCGTCGCCCTGCATAGCCACGTGCACGGCTTCCGCCAGGGTGCCGGGGGTGATCCCGTAGCGGGCCATTGCCCGGCGGTTGGCCCGCACCTGCAGCTGCGGCACCTCCGCCTGCTGCTCCACGGAGATGTCCACCAGCCCCTCGACCTCGTGGGCAACCATCTCGATCTGGCCCGCGATCTCGCGCAATTCCCGCAGATCGGGGCCGAAGACGCTGATCGCGATCGCGGCGCGCGTGCCGGACAGCATGTGGTCGATGCGGTGGCCGATGGGCTGTCCCACCGTGATGCTGGTGCCGGGAATGCCTGCGAGATCCGCGCGGACTTCGGCCATGACTTCGGCGAGTTCGCGGCCGGTAAGGTCCAGCTGGGCTTCGACATGCGAGGTATTGGCGCCTTGCGCCTCCTCGTCCAGCTCGGCGCGGCCGGTGCGACGTGCGGTCGTAATCACGCCAGGCACCCCAAGGAGCTGCCGCTCCACGCGCCTGCCGATCTCGTCGGATTCCTCCAGCGATGTGCCCGGCACGCTGATGATCGCGATCGTCAGCGAACCCTCCTGAAACTCCGGCAGGAATTCCCTGCCCAGGGTGGGGACCACCGCCAGGGTGCCGGCAAGAAGGATCGCCGACCCGATCAGCACCTTCCCCGAACGGTGCAGCGCCCAGTCGAGCACCCGGCTGTAGAGGAACTCGAGTCCGCGGACCAGCCACGGCTCGTGTCTCCGCCTGATGGAGTGGTCGTTCGGGAGCAGCAGATAGCAGAGCGCGGGAGTCACGGTCACGGCGATGAACAGCGACGAGAGGATGCTTATGATGTAGGCTTCACCGAGCGGCTTGAGCATCCGGCCCTCGACGCCGGACAGGAAGAACAGCGGCACGAAGACGATCGTGATGATGAGCGTTGCGTTCAGGATCGGATCCCGGATCTCGCTCGCGGCGCTGCGAATGATGGGCAACGCGGCAATGCGCTCACCATGCGGCCGCCGCCGGTTGTCGCGGAGTCGGCGATGGACGTTTTCGACGAAGATGATCGCGTCGTCGACGAGGGCCCCGATCGCGATGGCCATACCGCCGAGCGTCATGGTGTTGACGGTGCCCCCGAGAGCACGCATCACGATGATTGCCAGCGCCAGCGACAGGGGAATGGCGGCCACCGAGATCAGGGTGGTTCGCACGTTCCACAGGAAGAACAGAAGGATGGCGACGACGAACAGGGCCCCATCGCGTAGCGCGAGGATCACATTGTCCACCGCGAGCGAGATGAAGTCGGCCTGCCGGAAGATCTGTCTTTCGAAGGTGATTCCCTCCGGGAGTTCGGCCTCGATCTGATCGAGTGCGGCATCGACCCGGCTCGTCAGTTCCAGAGTGTTGGCTCCCGCCTGTTTCTGAATCGAGAGGATGACCGCCGGTTCCCCGTTCACGGACCCGGTGCCGTAGGTGATCTTGGGACCGATCCGCACTTCGGCCACGTCTTCGATCAGAACCGGTATGCCGTCTCTGGTCGCGACCACGGTCGCTGCGATGTCATCGACATTGGCGGGACGCACGATGCCGCGAATCAGGACCTCGCGCCCGCTCGACCAGTAGAGTCCCCCGGAGACGTTTTCGCTGGACCCCGCCGTCGCGTCGAGAACGTCCTTGAGCCCCACCTGGTAGGCCAGCAATCGCTGCGGATCGACCAGAACCTGGTACTCACGAACATCGCCGCCCTGGGCGATCACCTGCGAGACGCCCGGCACCGCGAGCAGGCGGCGGCGCACGACCCAGTCCGCGAGCGTGCGGACCTCCATCAGCCGCGAGTCGGGCGCTCTCATGCCGACGAGCATGATCTCGCCCATGATCGAGCTGATGGGCGCGAGCACAGGCGGGTTCACCCCTTCCGGCAGATCGAGCGCCTGGGCCTGCAGCCTGGAGCTCACGATCTGACGGGCGAGGAAGATGTCCGTTCCCCACTCGAAGTCGGCCCAGACGATACTGATGCCATGGGCGGATCTCGAGCGGACCCGCCGGACGCCGAGCGCGCCGTTCAATGCGGTTTCGATCGGGAAGGTGATCGCAACCTCGACGTCTTCGGGGGCCAGTCCCTGGGCATCGGTCACCACCGTGACGGTGGGGGCTGTCAGGTCGGGGAAGACATCGACCGGAAACGTGGCCGCGATCCAGCTGCCGCCCACGAAGAGCCCCATCGCCAGAATCAGCGCCAGGAAGGGATTGTTGAGGGAGGCGCCGACGAAGAGGTCGAGGAAGCCGCGTCGCTCGGGAGGACTCATGCCGACTCCGTCAGTGAGCGTGGCCGTCTGACGGCACGATGGTGCCCAGGGATGCGAGATTGACCTGGTACGCTCCTGTGATCACCACCTGGTCCCCGGCCTCGAGGCCGGAGGAGACGAGCGTCCACGATCCGTCCGACGCACCCGTGTCGACCACCCGGCGGTCGAAGGTGTCTCCGGTCACCTTGACGTAGACGACCGGAAGACCGTTCTCGTTCTGGATCGCGTCGACCGGGACCGCTGGACCTCGCACCGGTTCGCCGATGAGGATCTGCCCTTCCGCCAGCATCCCCACCTTGAGGGCGCCCCCGGAGTTCGGAACCGCGAACCGGACCGGGAGGGTGCGGCTTCCCGGGTCGATCATGTTTCCCACCGACAGGACCCGGCTCGCCGTATGGGAACTCGCGCCGCCCTCGACGGTGAACCAGGCTCCCCGGATGCGGCTCGTCTCGGCCGCGTAGCGTGCGGGAACCCGGGCGACGAACCAGAGCGTCTCCGAGTTGACGATCGTGAAGGCATGCTCCCCGACATCGACCTGTTGCCCGAGCGCGACATCGCGGATGGCGACCACGCCGTCGATGGGACTGCGAAGACGATAGAGGTCCGAATCGGAAGTATCGTCGTCCACACTGCCCGGCGCCCCCCCGATGGCCTCGAATGCCGTGACGGCGACGTTGAGATCGCGGCGCGCTTCCTCCAGGCGGCGCGCGGGAATGGCGCCGGCGGCAAAGAGGCGCTCGGCCCTTTCGGCCTCGCGCTCGGCCGCCACCACGTCGGCGCGAGTACGGGCGTAGGAGTCGTCGAGGCTGATCGGGGCGATCAGGGCCAGAATCTGTCCCGTGCGCACGAAGTCACCCGGCCCCAGCGAGGGTCCATCCACCTGCACCAGCCCCGCCACCGGAGCGGACACGTGCACAAGACCGCCGGGAGGCGCCACAAGTTCACCCGAGGCCTGGAGCGACGCGGGGATCTCGCGCTCCTCCGCGACTGCGACCGCAAAGGGGAACGACCACTGTTCTTCCTTGGACAGGGTGATCGACCCCGTCACTGCTTCCTCATGCTCCTCGTCTTCCTCGTGGTCGTGCCCCGCGTGCGAATCGACCTCGTCCTCGCCGTGTAAGACCTCGAGATGTCCCGCATGGATCGTGAAGTCCCGTCCATCTACAGACAGCGAAAAATCGACCTCCCATTCTCCGGCTTCCGGCAGCGTGGGGGCGACGATGTACACGCCCGGAATCTCGGGCTCCGCCGCCATCTCCTCGCGCTCGCCGTCCGGTCCGACCATCGACAGCGTCACGTCGGCGTCTTCGATCGGCCGCCAGCCTTCCACCCATGTGAAATGGACCTCCCAGGGCTCCTCGCTCTCCATGCCCTCGATCTGGTGCGGGTACTCGACGAAGAGTTCGATCCCTTCGGACAGCTCCGTGAACTGCCCACCACCGGCGTGGGGGTCGTGGGCCTCCAGTGCAGCTTCGCTCTCGTCGCCGGTTCCGCCGCAACCCGCGAGACCGAGGACCGCCAGCGATGTGAATATCCAGGTATTGACGACCTTTCGTTTCATTATTCCTCCTCCGGGTCCTGTCCCATGGCACGAAGCAGGTCGTAGTAGGCGATCCAGGCCTCGGATCGCAGAGACAACGCGGTGAGCCGGGCGTCCTGAAACGCGCTGGCCGCGTCGAGCAGTTCCAGAAGCGTCATTTCGTTCTCGCCGTAGGCGGCCGTCGCCGACGCCAACAGGGCTTCGCCATCCGCCGCCAGGCCGTCCGCCGCCATTTCGAGCCGCGCCCGGCTTGCGACGTAGCGGTCCGTGGTGGTCAGCACATCATTTTCCGCCAGTCTTCGGCGCAGATCCAGGCGATAGGCGGCCGCCGAACTCCGTGCCAGTGCTTCTTCACGGCTTCCGCCGCCACGATCGAACACCGGCAACGGCAAGTCGAAGCCGATGCTGGCGCCGGCGAATCCATCCAGATGATGCCGGTACCCGAGCCCCAGGGTGGGTGCGGGCACCCAATTGGACTTTGCGACGTCGACCTCGGCCTGCGCTGCGTCCAGTTCGCTTGCCGCGGCTTCCAGATCCGGCCGCCTGGGCAGCGCGCGGAGTGCATGCTCCCGCGCCACCGGCGGCGGGACTCCCTCCAGCCCGGTGGACGGCCCAACCTCTTCCGTGCCGCTCCCGGGCGAGATGAGAGCAGCCAGGTACCGGCGGGCGGCGCGGGTTCGGAGTCCTGCCTCCGTCACCTCCTGCTCGGCGCGCACCCGCTCAACCCGCAACCGGCGGGCCTCATAGTCGGAGATATCCCCTGCTTGCAAACGGACCTCGGCGTCCTCCGCCACCCTCCGGATCACCGACGCTGCCTGGACTACCGTGCCTTCCGCCTCTTCGGCGAACCACGCCAGCGACCAGGCCTCGCGGACCTCGAAGACGAGCTGAACCGAGTCGGCGCGAAAGCGGGCCGTGCTGGCGCTGATCGTGTGGGTAGCCGCCCGGCCGCGGGCCGAAGTCCGTCCGGGCCATTCGACCTGCTGAGCAAACAGGAGGGTTTCTTCCCAGAACTTATCCTGCTCGTGTCCGAGGTCGTCCCGGGCGAACGAAAACGACGGGTTGGAATAGGCTCGGGACTGGCGAGCCGCTCCTGCGATCTCCGACGCCTCGGACCGAGCGATCTTCAGCGCCAGGCTGTTTTCGCTGAAGGACTGGAGGGCTTCGGCCAGCGTGACGCGGCGCACCATGTCCTGACCGGCCGCCGAGTGCGGCAGGACGAGAAGGATGCCCAGCCACAGTAAGCCGGGAAGCCTTCGCGGACCCGACGTCAGCATTCTTCCCTCCTCTGTCCCGGCAAGGCCGATTTCCATGGGCTCCAACTGCTCACATGCGGGCGGTGGCCAGCAAGTGATCGACGTGGTGGGCTTCCTGACAGCGGCTCGCCCGGGTTTCGATCTGCACGGTGATGTGACCGATGTTGAATTGCTCGTACGCGATATCGCGGATCTGGTCGAGCAGGGCTTCGTGACCCCCTTCTCGCTCGTAGCCGGACTCCACCAGTACATGCGCAGTCAGGGCGTCATATCCGGGAGCCAGGGTCCAGCAATGCACGTCGTGAATCACCGTGACCCCATCGAGTTCCTCGATCTGATGACAGAGGGAGTACACGTCGATGTGTTCCGGGGTACCCTCGAGCAGCACCTGAACCACCTTGGACAGCAGGCGCCAGGTGCTCGACAGGATGAGAACGCCGATGAGCAGGCTCAGAGCCGGGTCGGCGACATGCCAGCCGAAGGCCCAGATGAGCACGCCCGCGACAACGACGGTGACGGACCCGAGCAGATCGGTGATCATGTGCTGAAGGACGCCCTCGACGTTGACGTTCTTCTGGGCCGATCCGTGCATGATCCAGAGGGCCGAGATATTCACGACAAGGCCGATCGATCCTACGATCAGTATCAGTCCGCCCTCGACCTCCGGCACCTCCGAAAGGCGCCGGTACCCTTCCAGGAGCACCGCGACGGAGATCCCCCAAAGCGTCAAGGCGTTGACCAGGCCCGCGAGGACTTCCGTACGATGGAAACCGTAGGTCCGCTCCGCCGTGGCGGTCTGACCCGAATAGCGCATGGCCACCAGCGCGAGCCCGATGGATACGGCGTCGGCAAGCATGTGTCCGGCGTGAGCGAGCAGGATCAGGCTGCCCGCGTAGTAGCCGGCGGTGACCTCCGCGATCATGAACCCCACGATCAGCACAAGCGCGATGATCAGGCTCCCCCTTCCCGCGCTCGAATCGGAGGCGTCCGGGTCGCCATGGAGGTGACCCTGATGATCGTGCAGGGAAGGGTTGTGGAGGGCCGGATTCGGTGCATGGAAGCCGGATTCGGGACTGCTTGATTTCGTCAGTGTCATCTGAACGTCGCGGCTATGGCGAAGGGGAAAGTGTGGAGTGCTGGCAACGAGAAGTCGCGGGGGGCCGGCAACAACGGTAAAGAGAGGGACTTAATCGACAGCGCGCCAGCGGATGGGGCTGCTCAACCGAGTCCGGACGAGCCCGCGGGTACGGTGCCGGGCGACTGATTGTAGGCGAGCTTCTCCCGGATCGCGCGGATCTCCTCCTCCTCTCTCCCCTCGAATCGAACCCGACGTGCGACCAAAGCAGTATGGAAGGCGACAATTCGCAACGTCAAGTAGCTTCGGCCGCGTCTTCCGCGTCGTGTTCCGGTCGTCCGGGGAGCGGCGCTCAGGCGGAGAGACCGGTGCCGGCCCGACGGCCTGACATGGCCCGCGGGGGGCACGGGAGGCCTCAGTGCACGTTTGACCGCTACCGCCATCGGGCCCACAATTGGCGGGTAGGCCCCGGCTCGGGGCTGGGACCAGGGTTCAGCAGGAGCGGACGATATGAGACCGGCAAAGTGGATACTCGGTGTATTGGTGCTCACCCTGCTCCTGGCCTCTCCGGCCGAAGCGCAGGGCCGGCGCAACCTCACCCCGGAGCAGCAGGCCGAACGGGAGCGGCGCGTGGCGGAGATGAGAGCCGCTCCGCGCCCCATCGAGGGCATCAACTCCATCTGGATCGACGAGCTGACCTGGATGGAGATGCGCGACGAGATCGCCTCGGGCAAGACGATCGGCATCATCGCGACCGGCGGCGTCGAACAGAACGGTCCGTACATGGCGGGCGGCAAGCACAACTATGTGCTCGAGGCGATGTGCGACGCGATCGCGCGCGAACTGGGTAATGCGCTGTGCGCGCCGGTCATGAAATACGTGCCCGAGGGCGACCCGGAGAACATCCGCTATCCGGGAACCCTGAGCGTGCGCCAGGAAACCTTCCGCCTGGTGCTCGAGGATGTGGCCAACAGCCTGAAGAGCCAGGGGTTCACCGATGTCGTGTTCATCGGGGACAGCGGCGGCAACCAGAACGGCATGTCGGACACGGCGGAGAAACTCAACGAGTACTGGGGCGGCACGGCGCAGGCCCACTACATCGAGGAGTATTATCGGGAAGACATCTGGAGCTGCGTATTCCTCGAGGAGGAGCTCGGGATCTTCCAGAAACCCGACATCTGTTCCGCCACGCGCGACATCTATCACGACGACGTGCACTACTCGTCGATCGTGGCCACCACCGACCCGGATCGCATCCGCGCGCGGCAGCGGATGGAGGAGGGGCTCTACTCGATCAACGAGGTGGAGCTGGGGCCGGTGGAGCGGACCATCGAGATCGGCGAGAGGCTGATCGAATACCGGACGGAGATCACCGTGCGGGCGATCCGGGAGAGCATGGGACGGTAGCGACGGGCAGGACCGCCTGACGTCACGGTTGAGCCCGGCCCCCGATTCGTTCTGTTCGCGGGCTCGGGTCGCGCTGTCCGGGTAGTCGCGCGGAGACGGGTCCGCCGGGCTCGGCTCCTATCCGAGCGAGGGCGCGAAGGTCGGGGCCCGGCGGTGCTGGGTGGCCTGCTCGAAGGCGTAGGCGATGCGGATGAGCACGGGCTCACTCCACGCCCTTCCGAAGAACGAGACGCCGGCCGGCAGCCCCGACACGAATCCCATGGGCACGCTGATGTCCGGGTAGCCCGCGATGGCGGCCGGCCCGGCGCTGCTCCCGCCGTCCAGCCGGTCCCCCTTGATGTGGTCGGTGGTCCAGGGGAGGTCGCGGGTGGGGGCGACGATGGCATCCAGCTGGTGCTCGTTCATCAGGGCGTCGATGCCGTCTTCGCGGTTGCCGCGCTGGATGGTGCGCACCGCATTCAGGTAGACCTCGTCGGTCAGGGGGCCGCGGGCCTGTGACGCGATCATGCGCTGCTGGCCGAAGTACGGCATCTCAAGCTCGGCATTCTGCTCGTTGAACTCGATGATCTCCGCCAGCGTGCGCACCGGCGCATCCGGCCCGAGCGTTGCCAGGTAGGCGTTGAGGTCGGCCTTGAACTCGTATTCGAGGACGATGAGCGGGAGTTCGTCTCTCCAGTTGGCCACGGGGAGGTTGGCGGGGTCGACGATCACGGCGCCCTCGTCCCGCATCGCCAGGATGGCATCCTCGAAGAGCGCCATGACGCGCGGATCGAAGCCGGTGAAGGAACGCGCCACGCCGATGCGCGCACCCTCGAGCCCGGCGGCGTCGAGGAACTGCGTGTAGTCGGTCTGGAAGTTGCCTTCGCTGCGCGAGGTGGCCTCGTCGCGCGGATCCACGCCCACGGCTCCGCCCAGGAGGATGGCGGCGTCGCGCACGGTGCGGGTCATGGGCCCGGCGGTGTCCTGGGAGTGTGAGATGGGGATGATGCCGGAACGGCTCCAGAGCCCCACGGTGGGCTTGATGCCGACGATGCCGTTGCTGGACGAAGGGCACATGATGGAGCCGCCGGTCTCGGTGCCGACGGTGAGGGCGCACAGGTTGCCCGAGGCTGCCGCCCCGGAACCGGAGCTGGATCCGCAGGGGTTGCGGTTGAGCGCGTACGGGTTGCGGCACTGGCCGCCCCGGGCGCTCCAGCCGCTGGTGGCGCGCTCTCCGCGGAAGTAGGCCCACTCGCTCATGTTGGCCTTGCCGAGGATGATGGCCCCGGCGGCGCGCAGCCGCTCGGCGACGAACGAATCGCGGGGCGGAATGGAGCCCTCGAGCGCGAGCGAACCGGCCGTGGTGGTCATGCGGTCGTGGGTGTCGAGGTTGTCCTTGAGGGCGACCGGGATGCCGTGCAGTGGCCCGCGTGGTCCACCGGCGTTGCGCTCGGCGTCGAGTTCGTCGGCGATCTCGAGCGCGTCCGGGTTGATCTCGATCATCGAGCGCAGCTCCGGGCCCTGCCGGTCCATCGCCTCGATGCGGCCGATGTAGGCCTCGGTGATCGAGCGCGCGGAGTGTTCGCCCGCCTCCATCATGCGTTGCAGGTCGTCGACGGTGATCTCGTCGAACTCGAAGGGCGGGATTTCCCCCTGTGCGTCAGTGACGGCGGGTGAGTCGGAGCCGGCCGGAGCACACGCGGAGGTCATCGCCAGACCCGCGCCGCCGGCTGCTGTCGTGCCTATGAAGGTTCTTCGGTCCATTCTCGCTCTCCTTGTGCTTCGCGTCGCGCATCGCCCTTGAACGGGACGGGCCGGCCCGGACCTGGGGTTGCCCCCTGCCCGGGTCCGGCCACGTCGCCGACGATGTCGCGGCTGGGTTTGCGGCCGCTCGCCGCTAACGGCATCCGCAAGCGGCTGGCGGACTTCCTGCTAACGGTTCCCGATCCTCTCCTCGATGAGGCGCGCCGTGCGCTCGGCGCGGGCGTCGGAAATCTGCCGAGCGACCTCGAGCGACTTGCCCAGATCGGCGATGGAGACCCCGTTGATGACCGCCTGGCCCGCCTTCACGCGCTCGGCCCAGCGCACCGAGGCCGGGTCGTCGAGCATCATGTTGAGGGTGATGCCGGGGCTGTCGTGGATGCCATCCCTGGGCATGTCGTCGGTGACGATCCCCAGGTCGCGCAGCACGTTCGGCGTGCCCGGCGGGGTCCGGTAATACTCCGGGATGAAGTGGACGGCGGCCTCATCGCCCCAGGCCTGGTTCAGAGCGTTGGCCACGTTGTCCATGCCGCGCTGGTTCCCGCCGCTGTCGCCGATCAGGACGATGTTCTGGAAGCCGTGCATCTTGAGGCTGTGCGCGACATCGGTCAGCACCGCCTCGAAGGTCTCCTGGCGCAGGCTGATGGTGCCGGGGCTGGTCATGTGGCCGCTGGGCGGATCGATGTTGCCCTCGGGAACGGTCTCGATCACGGGTGCGCAGAGCGCGTTGCCGAGCTTCTTCGCGATCGCGGGGCAGTTCGCGCGCAGCACGTAGTTGTGCTTGCCGGTCACCAGCCACGGGCCGTTGGGCTCGACGCCGCCGGTCGAGATGATGGCCGTGGTCTTGCCGCTGGCGAGAGCGTCGCGGACGTCCATCCACGTCATTTCCTCGATCCAGGGGGTGCTCACCGCAGGCAGCGGGTTGGGGGTGTCCGCGCAGTTGTAGCTGTTGGCGCGGCAGTCGCCTCCGCCCATGGAGCGGGGATCGGGTTCGGGGCGCTGTGGCGGCCCGCCACCCGCGGCCCGCATGGCCGCGAAGCGAGCGCGCATCGCGGACCTGTCGGGCGCGGGCAGGGTGCCCCGGTTGGCGATGGCCGTGCGGATCGCGTCGGCCGTGTGCCCGGCGCGGAATTCCACGATCTCGCGGGCCAGCTCGAGCGACTGGACCCGGTCTTCGATGGAGACGCCGTTGATGGTCGCCTTGCCGGCCGCGACCCGCTCGTCGTAGCGCACCGAGAAGGGGTCGTCGTAGAACATGTTCAGGGTGATGATCGGGTCGTCGTGCAGCCCGTCGCCTTCGCCGTCCTCGAGGCCCCGGAATGCCATGTAGCGGGTCACCGAGTTGTAGTCGTAGTACTCCTGGACGTGCGCCACGACGGCCGCGCCCGCGAACTTCTCGTTCAGCCGCTCCGCCACCGCGCGCTGCCCGCCCTGGTTCCCGCCGCTGTCGCCGATGAAGATGATGTTGCGGAAGCCGTGCATCTTCAGGCTGTGGGCGACGTCGGTGAGCAGCGCCTCGAAGGTCTCCTGCTGCAGGCTGAGGGTGCCGGGGCTGGTCATGTGGCCGCTGGGCGGGTCGATGTTGCCCTCGGGCACCAGCTTGATGATCGGGGCGCAGAGGGCGTCTCCCAGCTCGCGGGCGATGGCGTCGCAGTTGGCGCGCAGCACGAAGTTGTGCTTGCCGGTGGCGAGCCAGGGACCGTTGGGCTCCACGCCGCCCGTGGGGATGATGGCCGTGGTCTTGCCGTCGGCGAGGGCGTCGCGGACGTCCATCCACGTCATCTCCTCGATCCAGACCGTACTCGCCGGGGGTAGCGGGTTGGGCGTGTCCCGGCAGTTGTAGACGTTGGCCGCGCAGTCCCCGCCGCCCATGCTGTTCGGGTCGCGCTCGGGGCGCTGCTGCGCCTGGGCGGCGGTCGAGGTGACGAGCAGGGCGCCGATCATCAGGGCGGTCTTCATGATGCTTCCTCCTGGTTCCGATTGGTGCACGAGCCTGAACGAACCACATGCACGGGCAGCGACAATCGTACGTCATGGGCGGCTTGGGTGCGAGCCCTTCGACCCCGTGGGTTGCCGGGCTCGATCATCCTCGGTGGACCTCCGTCGCAGCGCGGAGACCCGACTCCAGGGCCCCGTTCATCCATCCCCGGGCTCCGGAGATGTGCTCGCCCGCGAAATGGATGGGTCCCTCGGGCATGGCGAGCTCGCCGGTCAGCTCATTGTCCTGCTCCGGCGTGGGTTCGGCCCACGCGGCCCGGCTCCAGGGATCCAACTGCCACGAATGGGAGGTGCCCGACGCGAAGTGCCGGGAGACACCGGGCATCACGTCTTCCCAGTGTCCGAGCACGCGTGCAACCCGGGCGTCGTCGTCAAGCCCGTCCAGCTCCTTCGCGAGCGCGCCGCGCACGTACGTAAGTAACACGCCTTCGGGTCCCTGGGTGTCCCAGGTGGGGTGCCAGAGTTCTTCCGGCCAGTCGGTGGTCGCCCAGCCGTTCAGATCTTCGGCCTCCCAGAACCGCGTCCGGAAGCGGACGAACACGCGCGTGGCGCTCTGGTAGCGGAAGCCTCCGGCCATTGCCTCCGTCTTGGAGGCCGAGAGAGTCGGGGAGAAGCGAATGCCGGAGAGGAGGGGCACCGGGACGGTCACGAGCACCCGGTCCGATTCCCAGGTTCGGCCATCACGAGCAACGGTCTGCACGGTGCTCCCGGCCACGACTTCGGACACGGGCGATCCCAGCACCACGCGTTCGCCCAGCTCCGCCGCGAAGGCGTCGGGCAAGCGGTCGCTTCCGCCTCGGATCTTCACGTAGTCCGGACGTTCGGACAGAAAGGACTGCGGTGGAACCAGGGTCCGCTCTCCGCGCCGCACGTCGACGAAGAGTCCGGAGTCCGGATAGAAGCGGTCCAGCGCCAGCCCGAAGTGGCGAGCGTACCCCAGGGTCAGATCGTGCTCCGGGGGAATGCGCGCGGCGCCCGCCTCGGCCGATTGCCCCGGCGCGAACGGAGATCGCAGGGTGAGCACCCGTCCGCCGACGCGGTCGCGGGCCTCCAATACCGTGACGTCGTGGCCTGCCTGGTCAAGCTCGTAGGCCGCGGCGAGACCCGACATGCCGGCACCGACCACCACGACCCGCAGTGATCGGGCAGCCGAAGTCAGGGCTCCTGGGGAGTCCTCCGGCCCGACCAGGTCCGTGCAGGACACCAGGCCGAGCCCGGCCAGACCGCCCGCGCGGCGAAGGAACTGCCGTCGATTGATGCGTAGCATCGCAGTAACTTGCCTCCCATACCGTCAACGCGCAGGATCCATGCGGATTTGCGCTCTGCATGAGTTCACTCTCATGCGATCCGCGCCGTCCGGCCGTCCGCTTGTCCGCGACCCCCTTCAGGAAGCCCTCAGATGCACGGTTGTCGCCTCGCTTCACTCGCCAACGCATTCCTGGCACTCGCCTTCGCCGTCGTGGCCCTCGTCCCACACCCCGCGCTGGCTCAGGATCCTCCGGCCCCGGACGAAGACGCCCCGCAGAACGAGGACCTTCCCCTTCCCGTCGACCGCACCGTCGCCATCGACATGACGGAGGGCAGCTGGATCTCGCTGGACGTGAGCCCGGACGGGCAGACCATCGTCTTCGACTTCCTGGGCGATCTGTTCACCATCCCGATCAGCGGCGGGACAGCCAACCAGCTCACCTCCGGGATGGCGTTCGACGCCCAGCCGCGCTTCTCCCCTGATGGCTCGCGCATCGTCTACACCTCGGATTACGACGGGGGCCAGAACGTCTGGATCATGTCGCTGGACGGCTCCGACACGGTGCAGGTTTCCCGCGGCGCGTCGAACCGCACCGAGTCGCCCGAGTGGATGCCGGACGGAGACTATGTCGTTGCGGCAGTCGGCAACTTCCGGGGCGGGAATCTGCCCAAGCTGAAGATGTTCCACGTCGACGGGGGCGGGGGCATCGAACTCGTCTCCGAGCCCGACAACATGAAGGTGACGGGGCCGGCGGTCTCGTCCGACGGACGCCACGTCTGGTACGCGCGTCGCACCGGCGATTGGCAGTACAACGCTCAGTTTCCGCAGTACCAGCTCGAGGCCTACGACCGGGAGGACGGCGAGCGCTATCCGAAGTCGTCTCGTTACGGCTCGGCAGTCCGGCCCACGCTCTCGCCCGACGGCCGCTGGGTGGTGTTCGGGACGCGCCACGATGACCAGACCGGGCTCCTGATCCGGGACCTGGAGACCAGCGAGGAACGCTGGCTGGCCTACCCGGTGCAGCACGACGACCAGGAGTCCCGCGCGACGCTCGATGTGCTGCCCGGCATGTCCTTCACGCCGGACTCGCGGTATCTGGTGGCGTCGTACGGTGGCAGGATGTGGAAGCTGCCTGTCGCGGGAGGGGACGCCGAGGAGATCCCGTTCCGGGTACAGATGGAGCTGACGCTGGGGCCGCGGGTCGATTTCGACTACCCGATCGAGGACACGCCCACCTTCCCCGTCCGGCAGATTCGCGACGCGGCGCCATCGCCGGACGGCGAGCGGCTCGCCTTCACCGCGCTCGATCGCCTGTGGGTGTCGGAGGCAGACGGCTCCAACCCGCGGCGCCTCACCGATGCCGACCGATCGGAGCACTTCCCGGCCTGGTCGCCGGACGGTGAATGGATCGCGTACGCGACCTGGGACGGCGAGGCCGGGCATCTCTACAAGTCCCGCTCCGATGGTGGCGGAGATGCCGAGCGGTTGACCCGGGACGCGGCGGCCTACTTCTCGCCGGCGTGGGGGCCGGGAGACCGGCTGGTCGCGCTGAGGGGCTTTATCCGCGCCTATGAGAGTCAGGGCGAGGCCGGCACGCCGGGCAACGAGATCGTCCAGGTGTCGACCGAGCCCGATGGCGACGAGGGAGGACCCGTGACCGTGATCGCCCCCAGCGACGGCCGGCGCGATCTCCACTTCGTCGACGGCGAGGACCGCATCTTCATGTTCCGCCCACCCGACCTGCTGGCGTCGATCCGCTGGGACGGCAGCGACGAGAAGGAGCATGTGCGGGTGCGGGGGGCCACCCTTACCGGCGCGACCCAGGGACTCGCCCCCACAACGGTGAGGATGGCGCCACGCGGGGACCAGGCGCTGGTGGAGCTTCAGCGCCAGATCTACAGCGTGACCGTCCCCAGGATCGGAATCACCCCTACGATCAACGTCTCCAACCCCGATAACGCTGCGTTCCCGGCCCGCCAGCTGACCGACATCGGCGGCGAATTCCCGACGTGGAGCGGCGATGGCCGTTCCGTGCACTGGTCTCTGGGCAACGCGCACTTCGTCTACGACCTGGATGCTGCCCGGGTGTTCGAGGACAGCGTGGCGGCGGCCGAGGCGGAAGAAGAAGAGGAGGCGGAAGAGGAAGCTGGGGAGCAGGAGGGAGAGGAAGCCGAGGACGACGACGACGAGGAGGACGAGGACGAGTACCGCGCCACCGAATTCCGTGTCCTCATCGAGGCGCCCCGCGACATTCCCGAGGGCGTGGCCGTGCTGCGCGGCGCGCGCGCGATCACCATGAACGGCGACGAGGTCATCGAAAACGCCGACATCGTGGTGCGCAACAACCGCATCGAGGCGGTGGGCGCGAGCGGGTCGGTGATGGTACCGGAGGGCGCAACCGTGATCGACGTGTCCGGGCGCACCATCCTGCCCGGCTACGTGGACACGCACGCCCACCTGCGGGCGCGCGACCAGCTGCACCGCACAGACGTGTGGCCCTACCTGGCCAACCTGGCCTTCGGGGTGACCACCACCCGCGACCCGCAGACCGGCAATACCGAGGTGCTGTCGTATGCGGACATGGTGCGCACCGGGTCGGTGCTGGGGCCGCGCGTCTACTCGACCGGGCCGGGGGTCTTCTGGCAGGACCAGATCGACACCGCCGAGGAGGCGCACGATGTCCTGAAGCGGTATTCCGACTACTTCGACACCAAGACCATCAAGATGTACGTGGCTGCCGCCCGCAAGGGCCGCCAGCACATCATCATGGCCGCTCGCGAACTGGGGCTCATGCCGACTACCGAGGGCTCGCTCAACATCCGACAGAACCTGACCGAGACCATGGACGGGTATCCCGGCCTCGAGCACTCCATCCCGATCTTCCCCGTGTATGACGACTACGTCCGGCTCTTCGCCGAAACCGGACGGGTCTACACGCCTACGCTGCTGGTGTCGTATGGTGGGCCGTGGGCGGAGAACTACTTCTACAGCCGCGAGAACCCGCACGACGACGCGAAGCTGCGGCGCTTCATGCCCCACGACGAGGTGGACAGCCGGACCCTGCGCCGCCCGCAGTGGTTCCGCGGCGACCAGCACACCTTCTCGCGCCACGGCGAGTTCGTGAAGGACCTGGTCGAGGGCGGGGGCAAGGCCGGGGTCGGCAGCCACGGCCAGCTCCAGGGCCTCGGGTACCACTGGGAGCTGTGGGCCATGGCGGCGGCGGACATGGACGAGCACGACGCGCTGCGCATCGCCACCATCTTCGGGGCCGAGGCGATCGGGCTGGACCAGGACCTGGGCACCATTGAAGCGGGCAAGCTGGCCGACCTGGTCATCCTGGGGGGCAATCCGCTCGACGACCTGCGCAACACCAACACCGTCGACCGGGTGATGCTCAACGGCCGCCTGTACGATGGCGACACGCTGGATGAGGTGTATCCGCGCGAGAGGCCGCTGGCGCCGCTCTGGTGGTGGGACGACGAACCTGACGGGGTGCCGGGGGTGGGGCGCTAAAGAGAGAACGGGGCCGGGGCCGTCTTGCGGCGGCTCCGAGTCCGTTGGTTCCGCCTACCCCTTCGGTTTCTCCATCCAGCGCATGGGCGGGATCACTTTGCCGCCGGCACTGGATTCGATGAGGATGCCGAGGCGCCGCAGACGCGTCTCCTCGCGCTTCGCGCTCACGACCCAGCGGGTCACGTGCTTGCGATAGGACGGTGTCGTGCCCTGGAAGTACTTCCAGGCAGCCGGCTCAGCCCTGATTCTGCGCTCGTAGGCTGACGGCATCGCCACGGCATCCCTCGCGCCCGGCTGCTCGTCCTTGTTCGGGTCGCGCCGCCGGTAGGCCGCCTTCCCCGGTTCCGCCACGACTCCCTGCGCGAGCAGAAGCTCCATCCGCGCGAGGTTACGCGCGCTCCAGCGGCTGCGCTTCCGGCGCGGGGTGAAGCGGATCTTGTAGGCTTGCTCGTCGACCGAGCGCTTCAGCCCGTCGATCCAGCCGAAGCAGAGGGCCAGGTCAACCGACTCGGGCACGGTGACGCTGGGGAGCTTCGTGGCCTTCTTGTAGTAGCCCACCCACATGACGTCGACCTTGTCGTGGTTCGCCTCGAACCAGGCTCGCAGGTCAGCGGGGGTGGGAAAGAAGTGGGGATTCGCGTCTTCCATCGGATCTTCGGGTTCGGTCCGGGCGCTAGATCTCGCCCCGCCTCGAAGCCCAGACCGCGTAGTGGCTCGCGCGGGCCGCGAGCGCCATGTAGGTCAGCGACGGGTTCTGGCATCCGGACGAGGTCATGGCCGCGCCGTCGATGATGAAGAGGTTGGGCACGTCCCACGCCTGGTTGAACCCGTTCAGCACGGACGTGGCCGGATCGCGGCCCATGCGCGCGGTTCCCATTTCGTGGATGGCGAGCCCGGGCGGAGAGACCACCGGCTGGGGGACGATGTCCCGCGCGCCGGCCACCTCCAGCATTTCGGCGGCCTGCTGCACGGCCTCGCGCATCATCGCCCGCTCGTTCTCGCTCCACTCGCACCGAATGCGCAGCGTGGGGATGCCCCAGGCGTCTACCTGCTCCGGGTCGAGCGCCACGTGGTTCTCCTCCCGCGGGAGGCATTCGCCGAAGGCATGCAGCCGGAACTCCCACGGCCCCGGCCGCGTGAGTTCGCGCTTGAAGTCGGCCCCGAAGCCCGGCATCGAGATGCCGCGTCCCCATCCCAGGCGCTCCGCCGCGCCCTGAAAGCCGTAGCCGCGGACGAAGTCGGAAGCAGGCTCGGTAACGTTGGCGAAGCGAGGGATGTAGATGCCGTTGGGACGCCTGCCGCGGGTGGTGCGGTCGTCCCAGCCGTCGAAGATGGCGCGCGTGTCGTCGCACATGGCGTGATCCATGAGATACTTGCCGAGCACGCCGCTCGAGTTGGCCAGGCCATCGGCGAAGTCGGATGAAGTCGAGTTGAGGAGAATGCGCGTCGATTCCAGGGCTGAGGCCCCGAGGAAGACGGTGCGGGCGTGGAACTCCAGCTCGTCATGCGTCTCGCGGTCGATGACGCGCACGCCGGTCACGCGTCCCCTGGCCGGGTCCCATATGACGCTGGGCACCACGCTGTTGGGGCGGAGGGTCAGGCGGCCGGTCGCTTCCGCCGCGGGCAGGGTCGCGTTGATGGAGCTGAAGTAGCTGCGGGTGCGGCAGCCGCGGTGACACGGGCCGCAGTAGTGGCAGGCGCGGCGGCCCTTGTGGTCGCGGGTGAGCACGGCGGTGCGCCCGATGGTCATGCGCCGGGTGCCGCGGTACGCACGCTCGATCGAGTCGCGCATGTGCTCCTCGACGCACGACATCGGCATGGGTGGCAGAAAGACTCCGTCCGGTACCTGGGCCAGCCCCTCGGCCTGCCCGCTGATGCCGACGAAGGCCTCGACGTGGTCGTACCAGGGGGCGATGTCGGCGTGGCGGATGGGCCAGTCGATGCCGTGGCCGTCGCGGGCGTTTGCCTCGAAGTCGAGGTCGCTCAGCCGGTAGCACTGCCGCGCCCACATGATCGAGCGGCCGCCCACCTGGCGCCCGCGGATCCACAGAAAGGGTTCCTCCGAGTCGCTGGTGTAGGGATGCTCGTTGTCGTTGACGAAGAACTTGCGCGCCACTTCGTCGCAGGCGTAGCACTGGCTCTGGATGGGCTGGTCGGCGGCCAGGGCCTTGCGGTCGTTCCAGCCCCGGTAGGGCATTTCCGAGGTGCGGATGTGCTCGCCGTAGTCCCGCTCCGGGTCGATCGCCGGCCCGGCTTCCAGGACGAGGACGGTCGCGCCCAGTTCGGTGAGCTCCTTGGCGGCCCATCCGCCGGACATGCCCGAGCCGACGACGATGGCGTCGTATTCCTGGCGCCGGCGGCGGATGTTCATGGGCCGCGCTCCGCAGTGGAGGCGGACGCCGCGTGGGGTGCCGGGCTGCCGGATTGGGCACCCTCAGCCTCGGTTGAACCGCTTTCTGCGTTCGGCAGCGGCGCGCAGCCCTCGAAGGCGGGGAAGGTGGTGCGGTAGCGGATCCCCAGAGGCCAGAATCACGGCAGAAGATCGTCTAACTACTTACAGGACTGCACGATCTGCGCTTTCTGCCTTTGGGCCGCGTCTTGTTCCGACCTACGGCACCGGCGGGATGGTCGCCGTCAAACGGCGGGAATTGCGAGGGTTTCGCAAGCCGTCGCGGACCACGACATCGTCGCGCTCGCCGACCCCCACTCCCTGCTTGTGCTCCTTTTCCGTTTCTCGATCTAGAACTTGTAGTCGAGGGCGAGCCTGAGTCCGAGGCTGCCTGGTTGACCGGGAGATAGGGTACGCGAGCCCTCGATCCCAAGCCGGATGGCTTGGCTGACGCGGTATCCGGTGCCGACGGACCATGCCCGGTTCCCGGCGCCCGCCGATAGGCGTGTGTAGCTGTCGAGCGCGCCTCTGGTGCGGGGGTTCTTGAGCGCGTAGCCCGCCTCGGCGTCGAGGCGCCAATTCGGGTCGTGTGCTTCGACTGGCGACACAGCATGAAGGCCACGCCCGTCCATGAGTCCGTGGATGCCGCTTTGGTCGCGTCCGTGCCCGGGGCTGATCGCGAGCCGGAACCCTTCGCCCCGGGTCCCGGGATCGAACGCGAGCCGTAGCGCGGCGCCCCACTCGCGGTGACGGCCGGAGCCGAGGGCGAGCCTGCCCCGGAGGTCGAGGTCGAGCCCGTGGCCCGCGTATCCGACCGAGGCGCCGGTCTCGGCACCGCCGCCGGTGTCGGCGTCCCCGGCGTCGTAGCGGGCACCCGCCTGGGTGGCGAGCTTGAGGCCGCCCGCCGTCCATGACGCTTCAAGCAGGGCGCGTGCGCGCGATGCCGAGCCTTCGCGCTGGCCGTCGTCGGCGCGCATCCCGACGGTGAACGCGTCGCCGGTGAGCGCGAGTCCGAACGCGCCGCTGCGGGCGAGCGGCACCTTGACGCCGCCCGCGAGCATGCGGAGCGACGCGCCGGTGTCGCCTTGGCGGTCGTCGTCCGCGACATCTCCGCTGCCGTATCCGCCCATGGCCCAGAGACCGATCCTGGGCGACGGCTGGAGGAACAGGTAGGGGTGGATGCTGTTCATGGCGTGTCCGAGCGAGCCATCGGCGGAGCGGTTGCCGTAGTCGAGGTCGCCGTCGCTGCGCATGAGGGACACTCCAAGCAGCCCGGAGGAGCCGATGCGCGCGTCGGCGCCGACGGTGAGCGCGCGGAGGCCTCCGTCGTAGTCGATGCCGGGCTCGCCCCGGAACGACTGGGTCGAGCCTTCGGCCCAGAGCCCGAACCGCGGCCGTCCTTGTGCGGCCTGCGCCCCGAGCGCGGTGGCGAACGAGACGCGGGGCAGCAGGCGCCCGGCGACTTCGCGGCCCGTGGGCAGTTCGAGAGACCCGGAGCGTCTTCGCGCCATGTCGGCGGACGAGGATGCGCCGAGCGGCAGCCCGGCGAGGGTGCCCGCGGCGCGTCCGGCCCATTCGGACGCCGATCCGGGTATGGGAGTGCCGGACCCTCCCCGGTCTGGCCGCATGACCGCATCGATGCGCGCGCCGACGGCTTGCCGCGCGCCTTCGGCCACGGACCGGCCGAAGACGGCGAGACCGACCTCGAACGCCTGGTCTTGGAGTGCTCTTGTGTCTTGCGCCGCGATGTCGACCGTGGCGGAGGCGACGGCGCCCGCGCTGACGGCTTCGGGCAGCACGCCGAGCCCGAGCGCGAGGAGACCGGGTTCGGTGCCGGCGGGGACATCGAGCATGAACGCCGCGAGCGAGTCGCCGGGCTCGAACACGACCGAGTCCGGCACTGCGGGTTCCGGAGAGATGGCTTGCCCAACCGTGAGGGGCACGGCCACCCGCCGGTCGGCGACGGGGCTCACCCGCAGCGTGACCTCGGTCACCGGCCCGCCCGCGACCGCCGAGTACTCCGCCTGGGCGTACTCGACCTCGAGTTCGACCGGGGAGCCGTCCTCGACCACGGCGCGGGAGGCCCGGTCCCCGGCGGCCGCCGCGACGATGATCCGCGTGGTCGCCGGCACGCCGACGGCCACCCCGTCCGGCAGGGTGCCGAACCGGACCGCGAGCGTATCGGAGGCCGAGAGCCCGGCGGTGCCGACGGCCACGGTGGCCGAACTCGCTCCGGGCTGGAGCGTGACGGTGTGAGCGGACCCGCCGGCCGCCACCTCGACGGCGAGCGCCGAGGAAGCGGCGGGCGACAGGAGCACGGCGACATCGGCGGACCCTCCCGGCGCGGCGGTGTAGCTGTCCGCGCCGAACGAGACGACCGGCGTCGAGGCTCCGACGACCGCGACGGCCTGGCTCTCGGCGCGCTTGCCCGGCCCGTGGCCGTCGGTGTAGGTGAACACGGCGCGCAGGTACTGGCCCCGGTCGGCTGCGGTCGGGGTGTAGAAGCGCCTCGCCGCGCCTTGCACGACCATCGTCCACGTGGCGCCGTCGGGCGAACGCTGCCAAGTCCGCATCTTGCTCCGCTCGACCGAGCGGTCCTGGTCCATCAGCGTCGCGGTCAGCCGCACGCCGACCCGCGCCACGTCCGCGCTCAGCGTGATCTTGCCGGGATCGTCCGCGTTCGTCATCCGGATCTTGACCGATGCGGTGTCGGCAAGCTCGCCGTCGCTGGCCTCGACGCGCACCGCGAGCAGCGTGTCGCCGCTCTCGTAGTCGAGCGCCGCGCCGTCGGCCACCGTGATCTGGCCCGTCGCCGCGCCGATCTCGAACAGGGCTTCGTCTCCGCCCGAGGTGAAGCTGTAGGACAGGGCGGTGTTGTCCGGGTCGGTCGCCGCGACCGGCGCGCCGACCTTCGTGCCGCCCGGCGAGTTCTCCGGCACCTCGCGCTCGTACACGGCGCCGAACGAGGGCGCCGCGTTCGCGGCCAACACCTTCACCTTCCCGCTCACCGCCCGCTTGTCCGGCCCATGGCCGTCGGTGTAGTCGAACACCGCGCGCAGCCACCGACCCTCGTCGGTCGTCACGGGCGTGTACCTCCGGCCCGAGGCGATGTCGTTCCACGAGTTGCCGTCCGCCGAGCGCTGCCACTTGCGCTTCCTGCCCGCGCCGTGCGCGCCGTCCTCGTCCGTCAGGTCCGCGGTCAACTCGACGCCCACCCGCGCCACCTCGGGAGCCAGCGTGACCTCGCCCGGATCGTCCGCGTCGGTCACCCGGATCGCGACCGAGGCGGTGTCCGCGAGTTCGCCGTCGCTCGCCTCGACGTCCACCGTGAACAGCGTGTCGCCGCTCTCGTAGTTCAGTGCCGCGCCCACGGCCACCTTGATCCGGCCCGTGGTCGCGTGGATCTCGAACGGCGCGTCGTCCCCGCCGCCGACGATGCCGTAGACCAGCTCGTCGCCGTCGGCGTCGGTCGCCCTCACGGGCCTGCCGATCTTCGTGCCGCCCTCCGAGTTCTCCGGCACCTCGCGCTCGTAGGTGTCCGCTTCAAAGGCGGGCGCCGCGTTCGCGGCCAGCACCTTCACCGGCTCGCTCACCGCCCGCTTGCCGGGACCGTGTCCGTCGGCATAGGTGAACACCGCGCGCAGCCACCGGCCCGCGTCGGCCGTGACCGGGTTGTACATCCGGCCGGTGCCGATGTCGTTCCACGAGTTGCCGTCCGTCGAGCGCTGCCACTTGCGGTTCCTGCCCGCGCCGCGCACGCCGTCCTCGTCCGTCAGCGTCGCGGTGAGCTCGACGCCCACCCGCGCCACCTCGGGGCTCAGCGTGAGCACGCCGTCCTCGTCCGCGTTCGTCACCCGGATCGTCACCGAGGCGATATCCGCCAGTTCGCCGTCGCTCGCCTCGACACGCACCGTGAACTGCGTTTCGCCGCTCTCGTAGTTCAGCGCCGCGCCCTCGGCCACCGTGATCCGGCCCGTCGCCGCGTCGATCTCGAACGCCGCCTCGCCTCCGGTAACGAAGCGGTACGACAGTTCGCCGCCATCGTCGGTGGCCGTCACCGGCTCGCCGACCGCCGTTCCGGCCGCCGAGTTCTCCGGCACCTCGCGCTCGTAGGCTTCCGCGGCGAACGACGGAGCCTTGTTGGCCGCCTCCGTCGTGCCCTCGCCCGGCTCCGACCATTCGCCCGCGCCCTCCGAACTGATCGCGCGCACCTGAACCTGGTACGTGGTTCCCCCATTCAGATCTGTGATCGTGTGAGCCGAAACCGCGCCCAGCGCCGACACGTCCGACCACTCGCCGTCCGCCTTCGCCCGGTGGCGCAGATCGTAGTTCGTGATCTCCGGCCCCTCGTTCGCGGGCGCGCTCCACGACACCGCCACCTCTTCCGTGCCGCCCGTCACCACCGGAGCGTCCGGCTTGCCCGGGGCGGGAACGTCCGTCACCCGGATCGTCACCGCCGCCGTGTCCGCACGCGTCCCGTCGCTTGCCCGGACGCTCACCGTGTAGGCCGTGGTCCCGCTCTCGTAGTCCAGCACCGCGCCTTCGGCCACCCTGATCTGGCCGGTCGCCGCCACGATCCCGAACGGCGCTTCCTCTCCGCCCGAGAGGAGGCTGTATGCCAGGTCGTCGCCGTCATGGTCGGTGGCCGTCACGGGCGCGCCCACCGCCGTGCCCGCCGCCGAGTTCTCCGGCACCGACCGTTCGTACGCGGCCACATCGAACGACGGCGCCCGGTTGGCCGTCTTGGCCGTGCCCTCGCCCGGCTCCGACCATTCGCCCGCGCCCTCCGAACTGATCGCGCGCACCTGCACCTGGTACGTGGTTCCCCCATTCAGATCGGTGATCGTGTGCGCGAGCACAACGCCCAGCGCTGTCGGTGCCGTCCACTCGCCACCGCTCTTCGTCCGGTGCCGGATCCCGTAGCCGGTGATCGCCGGCCCCTCGTTCGCGGGCGCGCTCCACGACACCGCTACCTCTTCGGTTCCGCCCGTCACCACCGGAGCGTCCGGCTTGCCCGGGGCGGGAACATCCGTCACGCGGATCGTCACCGCAGCCGTGTCCGCACGCGTCCCGTCGCTCGCGACCACCTGAACGACGTAGGAGTTGGACTCGCCCTCGTGGTCCAGCGTCGCACCTTCGGCGACTGCGATCTGGCCGCTCGCGGCGTCGATCGCGAACCGTGCCTCATCCCCGCCCGGCAGGAAGCTGTATGCCACGTCGTCGCCGTCATCGTCGGTGGCCGTCACAGGCTCGCCCACCGCCGTGCCCGCCGCCGAGTTCTCCGGCACCGACCGTTCGTACGCGGCCGCATCGAATGACGGCGCCCTGTTGGCCGTCTCGGTCGTCCCTTCGCCCGGCTCCGACCACGCGCCCGCGCCCTCCGAACTCTCCGCGCGCACTTGGACCTGATACGCCGTTCCTGCTTCGAGTCCGGTGATCGTGCGCGCCAACACCGCGCCCAGCGCCGACACGTCGGTCCACTCGCTGTCCGCCTTCGCCCGGTAGCGCAGATCGTAGTTCGTGATCTCCGGCCCCGCGTTCTCCGGCGCGCTCCACGACACCGCCACCTCTTCCGTACCGCCCGTCACCACCGGCGCGTCCGGCCTGCCCGGCGCGGGAACGTCCGTCACCCGGATCGTCACCGCCGCGGTGTCCGCGCGCGTACCGTCGCTCGCCTCGACGCGCACGGCGTAGGCGGTGGTCCCGCTCTCGTAGTCCAGCACGGCACCCTCGGCGACGGTGATCTGGCCGCTCGCAGCGTCGATCCCGAACAGCGCCGCGTCCCCGCCCGAGATGAAGCTGTACGCCACGTCGTCGCCATCGCCGTCGGTGGCCGTCACCGGATCGCCCACCGACGTCCCGGCCGCCGAGTTCTCCGCCACCTCGCGCTCGTAGGCGTCCGCATCGAAAACCGGCCGCCCGTTCGTCACCGTCAACCAGAACCCCTGCAACCCCGTCCCGCCGTGCCCGTCGTGCGCCTTCGCCCTCACCACCACGCGCCCCCGCGATTCGCCCACCACCACAAGCTCCACTCCCTCCACCGACACGTCCGCCACCGTGGAGTCCGACACCATACCCGTGTACGTCATCGCGTCGCCGTCGGTATCCCAGAAATAGTCCGACAGCGTCACCTCAAAGCGCTCTCCGGGAGCGATCGTCCGCGGCTGGATCCTGCCCACCGCCACCGGCGGGTGGTTCGCAACCTCGACCTCGAACGTCTGCTGCGCCGTCCCGCCGTGTCCGTCGTCCGCCGTCACTGTCACCGTCGTCGACTTGCGCGACCTGCCCTGAAGCCTCACCTGGCTTCCGCTCACCCACACTGACACGATGCCGCCGTCCGCCGGAACCGCCCGGTACGTGAGACCGTCTCCGTCCGGATCGCTGAACGCGCCCGACACCTCGACCGTCGTCGTCACGGCCCGGTACGCGACCGCTCGATCCAGCGAACCCACCGGCTCCGGCGGCCGGTTCGGCACCGTCACCGCGAAATCCTGACTCGCCGAACCCCCGCGACCGTCGCGCGCCGTCACCGTCACCCGCGACTCGCCATGCAACACACCCGTCACCGTCACTTCGCTCCCGCTCAGCGCCACCGTCGCCGCCCCCTCGTTCGACGACTCCGCCTCGTAGGTCAGCGCATCGTCGTCCGGATCGCTGAAGTGCGCCGACACGTCCACCACCGCCGTCTCGCCAGCCGCCACCGTCAGCGCCGGTATCGCGCTCACCACCTCCGGAGCCTCGTTGTCCGGCCCCACCGTCGCCGTGAACACCTGCGACACCTCGGCGCCGTGCGTGTCGCGGACCGTGACCCGTCACCTCGGATTCGCCCTCGGACACACCCGTCACCGTCACCTCGCTCCCGCTCACAGCGACCGTCGCCGCAGCCTCCGTCGACGACTTCGCCGCGTAGGTGAGCGCGTCGCGCCGTTCGGATCTCGGAAGTGTGCCGATACGTCCACCGCCTTCGAGGAGCCCGCCGCCACCGTCAGCGCCGGGATCGCGCTCACGACCTCCGGGGCCTGGTTCTCCACCGTCACCGTGAAGTCCTGGCTCACCGACCCGCCGCGCCCGTCCCGCGCCGTCACCGTCACACGCGACTCGCCCGGCGACACACCCGTCACCGTCACCCCGCTCCCGCTCACAGCGACCGTCGCCGCAGCCTCCGTCGAAGAGCTGGCTTCGTAGGTCAGCGCATCGCCGTCCGGATCCCGGAACCGGCTCGACACGTCCACCACCTTCGAGTCGCCCGAATTGAGCGTGAGCGCCGGAATCGCGCTCACGACCTCCGGCGCGTCGTTCACGTCCGTCACCGAGATGCCCACTTCGCCTTCGTCGCTCACCGATCCCCAGCTCACCGTCAAGGTCAGCGCGTACGAAGCCCTGGTCTCGTGATCCAGCGCCTTCGCCACTCCGATCTTCGCGTCGTCGTCGCTCGACCCGGCCGCCGCCGCCGTGAAGTCCGCCGCCCCGGTGCCCGACAGCGAATAGCCGAGCGTGCCGCAATCCCCCGTGGTCGTCACCCCCACCTTGCCGTCCACCCCGGCCCCGACACCCGCGTCCTCCGGGACCGACAGAGACCCGTCCGACACCGTGATCCCGCACGGCTTCGTCGGCGCCGGATCCACCGTGACCGAAAACGTCTGCGTCGCCGTCAGGCCCCCGCGGTCCCGCGCCGTGACCGTGACCGCCGCGCTCCCCACCGCAACGCCCGTCAGCGTCACCGGACTCCCGCTGGCGTTCACCGTCAGTTTGCCCGTCGCCGAGGACTTCGAGGCGAAGGTCAGCCGGTCCCCGGCGTCCTCGTCGGTGAAGTAGCCCGTCACGTCCACCGAACCGGGCCGCCCGATCCGGACCTTCTGCGTCACGATCGCGCCGCTCGGCTTCGGCGCTTCGTTCACGTCCGTCACCGAGATGTCCACGTCGCCCGCGCCGGTCGCCGCGCCTCCAACTTCGCTCACCGTCAGCGTCAGATCGTACGCGTCCCGACCCTCGTGGTTCAGCGTCCGCCTGACCTTGATCTTCCCGTCGTCGTCGCTCACGCCCGCCGCCGCCACCGAGAAGTCCGCCGCGCCGGTGCCCGACAGCGCATAGCTCAGCGTCCCGCAATTCCCGGTCCTGATCACCGTAACTTCGCCGGCGACTCCGGCCCCCACGCCCGCGTCCTCCGGCACCGACAGAGACCCGTCCGACACCGTGATCCCGCACGGTACCGGCGCCGGCTCGACCGTCACCGGAAACGTCTGCGTCGCCGTCAGGCCCCCGCGGTCCCGCGCCGTGACTGTGACCGTCGCGCTCCCCGCCGCAACGCCCGTCAGCGTCACCGGACTCCCGCTCCCGCTCACCGTCAGCTTGCCCGTCGCCGACGACTCCGACGTGAAGGTCAGCCGGTCCCCGGCGTCCTCGTCCGTGAAGTAGCCCGTCACGCTCAGCGAGCCCGGCCGCCCGACCCTGACCGTCTGTCGGCCGATCGTGCCGCTCGGCTTCGGCGGCTCGTTCACGTCCGTCACCGAGATGTCCAAATCGCCCGTCTCGCTCACTGACCCCCAACTCACCGTCAGCGTCAAATCGTAAGCGTCCCGGCCCTCGTGGTTCAGCGCCCGCTTCACTCTGATCTTCGCAGCGTCGTCGTTCGCGCTCGCCGCCGAAACCGAGAAATCCCCAGACCCCGTGCCCGAAAGCGCATAGCGCAACGTCCCGCAGTCCGACGCCGTCACCCCCACTTCGCGGCTCACCGCGGTGCCCACACCCGCATTCTCGGCCACCGATAAACCGGCATCCCGAACCGTGATCTCGCAGTTCCGCGTCGGTTCCACCGTCACCCTTACCCGGTCGGAGTCGGTCGCACCGTCGTCGTCCGTCACCGTCAGCGTGAACGTGTAGGACTTGGTTGCGCCCGTCGTCGGCGCCGTGAAGTACGGTGTCGAGGTGCCGCCGTCGGTCAGCGCCAGCGGACCCGTCCATTCCCATTTCACGATCGTCCCGTCGGAGTCGCTGCTGCCCGTGCCGTCCAGGTCCACCCGGTCGCCCTCCTCCACCGTCTGGTCCGGCCCCGCGTCCGCGTCCGGCGGTTCGTTGGCCTCCACCGTGATCGTCACGTCGTCGGAGTCGGTCGCACCGTTGTTGTCCGTCACCGTCAGCGTGAACGTGTAGGACTTGGTTGCGCCCGTCGTCGGCGCCGCAAAGTACGGCGTCGAGGTGTCGCCATCCGTCAGCGTTAGCGGACCCGTCCACTCCCATCCCACGATCGTCCCGTCGGAGTCGCTGCTGCCCGTGCCGTCCAGGTCCACCCGGTCGCCCTCCTCCACCGTCTGGTCCGGCCCCGCGTCCGCGTCCGGCGGTTCGTTGGCCTCCACCGTGATCGTCACGTCGTCGGAGTCGGTCGCACCGTTGTTGTCCGTCACCGTCAGCGTGAACGTGTAGGACTTGGTTGCGCCCGTCGTCGGCGCCGCAAAGTACGGCGTCGAGGTGTCGCCATCCGTCAGCGTTAGCGGACCCGTCCACTCCCATCCCACGATCGTCCCGTCGGAGTCGCTGCTGCCCGTGCCGTCCAGATCCACCCGGTCGCCCTCCTCCACCGTCTGGTCCGGCCCCGCGTCCGCGACCGGCGGTTCGTTCGCCTCCACCGTGATCGTCACGTCGTCGGAGTCGGTCGCACCGTCGTTGTCCGTCACCGTCAGCGTGAACGTGTAGGATTTGGTTGCGCCCGTCGTCGGCGCCGTGAAGTACGGCGTCGAGGTGTCGGCGTCCGTCAGTGTCACCGGACCCGTCCACTCCCAGTCCTCAATCGTCCCGTCGGAGTCGCTGCTGCCCGTGCCGTCCAGATCCACCCGGTCGCCCTCCTCCACCGTCTGGTCCGGCCCCGCGTCCGCGACCGGCGGTTCGTTCGCCTCCACCGTGATCGTCACGTCGTCGGAGTCGGTCGCACCGTCGTTGTCCGTCACCGTCAGCGTGAACGTGTAGGATTTGGTTGCGCCCGTCGTCGGCGCCGCAAAGTACGGCGTCGAGGTGTCGCCATCCGTCAGCGTTAGCGGACCCGTCCACTCCCATTTCACGATCGTCCCGTCGGAGTCGCTGCTGCCCGTGCCGTCCAGATCCACCCGGTCGCCCTCCTCCACCGTCTGGTCGTCTCCCGCATTGGCGTCCGGCGGATCGTTCGCCTCCACCGTGATCGTCACGTCGTCGGAGTCGGTCGCACCGTCGTTGTCCGTCACCGTCAGCGTGAACGTGTAGGATTTGGTTGCGCCCGTCGTCGGCGCCGTGAAATGCGGCGTCGAGGTGTCGTCGTCCGTCAGCGGCAGCGGATCCGTCCACGCCCACTCCACGATCGTCCCGTCGGAGTCGGTGCTGGCCGTGCCGTCCAGGTCCACCCGGTCGCCCTCGTCCACCGTCTGGTCGTCTCCCGCGTTGGCGACGGGTGGTACGTTGCGAGGCGTTACCGTCACGGTAAACGGCTGCTCCGCATAGAGGTCGCCCGAATCTGTCGCCCTCACGGTCACAGTCGCGCTCCCTGCCTTCAGCCCTTCATAGGTCACCTTGCTCCCGCTCACGCTGACTCCCACCACGCTTGGCTCCGACGAGGAAGCGGTGTACGTCAGGGCGCCGTTTTCCGGATCACTGAAGTACGACGACACGTCCGCCGAATCGCTCTCGTCCTTCTCGATCGTGTTGTCCGGAATCGAGTTCACGGTATCCGGCGCGCCGTTCACCACGACGATCACATTGACGCTCGCGCTCCCCCCGCAGTCGTCGAGCACGCTGACGGTCAGGTGATAGCTGCCCTGGGACAGGGCGGCCGTCGTCGAGATTTCGCCGGTCAATACGTTGATCTTGAACTTGTTCCGTCCCCCGCCCAGCGAGTAGACCGCGAGGCTGTGCGTGTCGGCGGCCACCGTGCCGATCACCGTCCCCGAAGACACCGGCTCGTTGAGCCGGAACACGGTCCGGATGTCGGGCGGAAACCGCACGCTGCACTCGATGAACGCGGACTGCGGTTTCGGGTCGACCGTGACGGCGGCCTCGGTCTCGGTTCGCGCCGAGGAGTAGGGCAGACCCAGCGACACGTAGAAGACCTCGACGGCCTCCGTGTTGTCGTCCTTCAGGGTCTGCACCTCGATCCGCTTCGACGTCTCGCCCGGCCGAAACGAGACGACCTCGTCCGCCGCCGCGTAGTCCCGACCCGCCAGGGCCGTCCCGTCGCTCGTCCACCAGCGCACCGAGACCCGGTCCGCCACGGGCGTCGACATCGTCATGGTCGAACTCCACGCCGACCCCTCGCCGATGGTGTCCGGCACGGCCGTGAGCGAGATCCTTACCGATCCGTTGTCCGCGATGGTCGCCGTGGCTGCCGTCTGATCCACCACCAGCGTGCCGGGGCCGGTCGCGCCGGTGAGCGTGAGCACCACGGTCTCGCCCTTGTCGAGGATCCCGTCCTCGAGCGCTTCGAGCGCGATCCGCGCGACGTTCTCGCCCTGGGCCGCCGTCGCTTCACCGGACAGCGCCGTGTAGTCCTCGCCCGCCACGGCTGTGCCGGAAACCGAGTATCGGACCTTGACGGCCCCGGCGGCGGTGCTCCCCGCCACCGCCACCACGAAGTGGCCGGTCGTGCCCTCGGCCACCGTGCCGCCCTCGGGCGCCGAGAGTGTCACCCTGAGCGTGTCGGACGCCGCCGAAGAGTCGGAGAGTCCGTGCACGCCGCTCGGCGAGGCGGCGGCCAGCAGAAGACCGCATGCCGCCGTAAGGAGGAATCGCGCCGTTCTGCGGTGCGGGGGCGGAGTCTCCGCATCCGACCGGAGACGATGTTGTTGGATGCTGAGGCGGACGGAAAGTAACGATTTATGGGGAGTCATTGCGCAAGGGGGTCCTTGAGACAGGAGGCAGCGGAGGGGGGTGTGGCCCGAGACGGCC
Source organism: Longimicrobiales bacterium (assembly GCA_965232315.1). Lineage (GTDB taxonomy): Bacteria > Gemmatimonadota > Gemmatimonadetes > Longimicrobiales > Gaopeijiaceae > BD2-11. The sequence continues at coordinate 41,584 of CBDDPN010000002.1, forward strand.
GAGAGAGGCAGCACGAAGGGTATAAGGAACCGCTGAACATTCAAGGGGCGCGGGAGACCCGGACGCCATGGACGGGACCAACGGCTGCCCCACGCGCGCCGAAACGGTGAGCTACGCGCTCAGGGCCGGAGTACTCGCACGACCTTGCCGTCCCTGTCCACCACGACCACCGTGCCGCGCTCGATCACGTCGGCGGCGAACAACTCCGCATCGGCTCCCTCCGCATCGGCAACCTCGCCCCGAACATCTCCCTGCACCTGCCCAGGCAGCGTGTACGGATCCGCCTTGCTCACGTCCACCTCGTACCCCAGATCCGCCAGCGCCTGAATGGTGATCGCCGTGAGCAGCGTACCCCCGCCCGCCGTCATGATGTCGCCGGGGATCACGCGCTTTCGCCAGTGGATGTTCACCAAGGGTATCCTGTCCTCGAGCGGCACCTTGCCACCCGAGTACGCCTCGCCGCCCGCAGCGTTGAACGCCGCCACCGCCAGCGGGCCGGTGAAGTGGCCGTCCCCGTCCCCGGCCCGGAACATCGCCCGCCAGGCCGGAGGGGCTGAGCCGAAGATCCAATCTCCGATCCCCAGCACGTGACCGATCTCGTGTAGCGCGGACCGGTGCAGTCGGTCAATGCCCAGATCCGGGTATCGCACATACCACAGCGCGAACGAGTTCACCCCGAGGAAGTCTTGCCCGGATTCTTCGCGCTTGCCGCAAGTGCCGGCGGTCGCCGCGGCTCCACCCAGCCGTGCCGCGAATCGCATGTGGATCAATACGTCGTCGATGACGCCCACCACCCGCGGCGACGACGGTCCACTGAAGCAGAAGTCGCTCAGCGGCCCATTCACCGGCACGTCCGGCAGATCGCCCGTCACCGCCTCCATCCACCGATCCGCCGCCCGCCGAACCGCCGCTTCCTCCTCCGCCGTGAATCCGGGATCGAAGTACAGTTCGATGTTGAACGCGTCGGGGTCCGGCGCTGGAACCACCCATGCTCGGAACCGATGGCTCGCTCGCAACCCACCGGGATCCGTTGCCGTCACCTCGAACTCGGTCGTGTCCACCGATAAAGGATCCAGCCACAACATCCCATCCTCGATCCGCGCGGCCACCACGCCCGACTCGGTTGTCGCCACGCTGTAGGCCAGCGGGTCGCCATCGGGATCGTCGAAGTGGTGGCCCAGAACCAACGCCGCCGACGGGCCCCCGGCCTGAAGCCGGTGAGCCGGAATCGGCGTCCGCGCCACCGGACTCCGGTTGTTGACTTCCGCGAACAACACCAACTCCTCCCCTCGCACCACTTTCAGGCCTTCGTAGCCCTCCGCCCTCACTTCCGGTGGCGGACCAAACCCGACATGCGCCGCCCCTCCGCCCGCGCTCGCCGACACCTCGAACGCTGTACTGACCGTGTCCCCGGGCAGCACCGCAACGGCATCGTGGGACATGGTGCCGCGCTGGATCGAAACCGGAATCTCGAACGCGAACGGCGCACCCAGGGGCACGCGGACCGCCACGCGCGCCGGTCCCGGCGCAAGCAGGTCGCCGTCGACGCGCACAAACTCCGGCTGCACCGGGAACGGCACCCCGGGATTGCCGTCGAGATCCACCCACTCCAACTCGGACAGGTTCGCGAACAGGCCCGGCGGCAACTTCGCGAGCGCGTTGACTTCAAGACTGAGTTCGGCGAGCATCGGCGTCCCGGCGAAGATGCCCGGCGGCAGCGCAGCCAAATCGTTGTAACCCAGGTCCAGCCTGAACAGGTTGGGGAGTCCGTCGAAGATGCCCGGAGGCAGCATCGTCAGCAGGTTGTCCCGCAGGAACAGCCGCTGGAGCGCTGGCGTCTTCAAGAGCAGGTCCCGCGGCAACTCGGTCAATTCGTTCCTCTGAAGATCCAAACGATGGAGGTTCGGAGTCTCCCAAAGCAGACCAGCCGCCAGTTCGCTCAGCCGGTTGTCCCCGATCCGAAGATCGCTCAGGCGTGACAGGCCGGAGAACACGCCCTCCGGCAGCGAGGTCAGTTCGTTCCCCCACATGGTCAAGAATTCCAGCTTCGAGAGCCCGTCGAAGAGATCCTCCGGCAGCTCCGTCAGACGATTGTGGGAGAGGAACAGCTTCTCCAGACTCGACAGGCCCTCGAAAACGCCCGCCGGGAACTGTGTCAACTCGTTCGACGCCAACCCCAGATTCCTCAGGCGCGAAAGGTCCATGAAGATGTCCGGCGGCAGCTCAGATAGCCGAATGTGCGAGAGGTCCAGGATTTGCAACTGATCCAGGTTCGCAAACAAACCGGGCGGTAGTTCCGCCGGTTTGGTGCCTTCGAGATCCAACGTCCGCAACCGGGACAGCCCGTCGAACACGCCTGCCGGCAGCTCGACCAACTCGTTATCGGAAAGAACCAGAACTTCCAGCGCGACAAGCCCGGCGAAGTCGCCGCTCCTGAGCCGCCTGATGCCCTTCCGTAACAGGTTGAGAAGGTCGATTCGTCCGAGCATCTCCGCGGTCACTTCCTCGCAACCAGCGACTTGGAAATGCTGGAATTCGACGACGCGATATACGATCTCTGCGCTCACTTCCGGCGTCCGGTTGCATGCCCCCTCGTCCGACACTGCGGTGGCCCCGAACGCCGCTGCCGCCCCACTCGCCATCGTCGCCACCAGCCGCTGGGCGCCAAGCCCGGACCCGAGCGTCCACACCGCCGTCGCCAAGCCCAGACTGTCGGTCGCCGCCGTTTCCGGATCCGCGCGGCCGCTCCCCTCGTCCGGCTCGAACCGCACCGCCGCTCCCCAGACCGGTCGATCCGTCTCGTCGGTGACGCGCACCGAGACGGGTTCCGGCACGGCGCGTCCCCTCACGGCCCACTGGTCCTCTCCGGAACTCACCTCCAACGCCGCCGCAGCCTCGTCCGGATCCAGCGCAGTCGCCTCGATCTCGACGCTGGCGCCTCCCTCCGCCGCGACGGCCCACAGGGTTTGCCGACCCGGCCTCTGCCCCAGCATCCACCGGACCGCAGCCATCCCCTTTTCGTCGGTGTACGCCTCGTTCGGCTCGACGCGCCCACTGCCCGGAGCCGGCTCGAACCGAACCGCCGTCCCCGATGCGGGCGCGCCCCCGGCGTCCAGCACGCGCACCCCGACCATTTCGAGCGGCGGCTGTCCCGGAGTCGTGCGCTGCCCGCTCCCGATGGCCTCGATCGAGGCCGCGACCTGGCGCACGCGGACCAGCGCCTGCCCCGACGCCTCGCGAGTCCACGCCCGCACATGTGACACGCCGTTGCCTCGCGCCGTCACCGTGCCGTCGGAGTCCACCGTGAAGACCGCCCCGTCCAGGCTGCTCCAGCGAACCGTGCCGCCGCCTTGAACGGAGAACGCGAACATCTGCCCGAGGTGGGTCAAGGTCACGGAGTCCGGCACGATTTCGAGTGCCGCCTCCGGCTCGACCACCGGATCGGAATTGCAGGACCCCAGCACCGCGAGGAACAGCGCGGCGGCCAACGCCGGCATCGGTCCCGGCGGCTTCGCGCGGTATCGGCCCACCGCGCGCGGAGGCGGGCGCGTGTCCGGCTTGTTCCCGTGCGCGTCGGCTGCGGTGATTCTCGTTCGCATCGTCCTTGAGGCCTCGGGAGTGTCCGGATCGAAGGGGGGTGTCGTCGCGTTTCCGGACCGACGGCCGCCTTGGTTGCCCGAAAGATGCCCGCTTCCGGGCTCATCGAGCAAATGGGCCATCTACTCGGCGCGGCCTAATCCGAGTGGTCTGCGTGCGCGCTACAGCCTTCTGGAGACCCAGACGGCGCGTCCGACGACGCGGACCTCCTCGGCGGAACGCTCGTAGCTGTCGTATTTGGGGTTGAGGGACTGGAGCACGACCCTGGGCGGATCGGAGTGGGGGACGTGCTCGATCCGCTTGGCGACGAGCCCCATGCCGTCCCAGATGACGAAGATGCCGGGCGGGACCGGCACCTTGCGGCTCACGTCTATGAGGATGCGGTCGCCGCTTGAGCAGCGGCTCCATCGAGTCGCCGTCGCCCGTGATCATTTGCAGGTCCTCGGGCCTTGCGCGGAACTCGTGGCGGATGAGAGGACCGGCGAAGGCCCACATGTCGCTCGTCCGCTCGAACTCGCTCGTTCCACGCACCCGGCAGCCCCGCCAGTCGCGACGCGAGTTCATCTCCGGCGAGAGCCACTGGTTCGAGGGTCGGCGCTACCGGCTGGCCGTGGTCGAGTCCACCGGTCGGACGGGCATGCGCCTACGGCCCGCGACCGGGCGGGACGCACGCGAAGCCATGCTGTACCGCTGGTACCGGGCTCGTCTCCGCGAGCGCGTCCCGGAAATCATCGCCAAGTGGGAACCCCGGCTCGGCGTGCGCGTGGACGACTGGCGTATCCGCCGAATGAAGACGCGGTGGGGCACGTGCAACGCGGCGGCCCGCCGCATCTGGTTCAACTCCGAACTGGCCAAGAAGCCCCTGCCGTGCCTCGAATACGTCGTCGTCCACGAGATGGTCCACGTCGTCGTCCACGAGATGGTCCACCTCGTCGAGCCGAGCCACAACGAGCGCTTCCGGGAAATCATGGACCGGGCGATGCCGGGCTGGCCGCTGCGCGCCGATGAGTTGAGTCGTTCGCACCTCCCCGACGTGGGGTGGGAGGTATCGCCGAACGGCGATTGAGCGCGGGAGCGTTGTAGGTCGGCCAGCGCCTGCCCTGGGGATTTCGCCTCGTTGCCGAAACACTTTGGCACGGTCGCCCGTATGGGGATACCCGGTAGCGCGGACAGGCTCGCCAGATGCCGAAGGGGAAGGCGTTTTCGACAAGCCGCTGGCGGCGGCTTCCCGAGGCTCCCGTACGTTACCGGACATCCTCGAACGTTACCGGACAAGAGGAGGTTTCCGGAGGGTTGACTGCCTCAAGAACGGTTGTTCAATGTCTCGGGTATGGAGACGCTGACACAGCCGCTCAACAAGGAAGCGGGCGACAGGATCGCCCATCTTGACGGCCGCCAAGGTGCGCGCGGGTTCTTCGGCTTGACGGGACGCAGGACCGAGGCGATTGCGCTCGGATGCTGCCGGGGAGAGGCGTTCGCCCACGCCCGGAGTTCGCGGTTCATGGACCGCGAACTCCGAGACGCCGGGCAGCGCAAGAGCGCATCGAAGAGGCGGATGCCGCGCGTTGAGCCGGCCGGTTCACGGGCGCGGCCCACGGGCTCGTCGGGCGCTGTTACGGCGTCGAGCCAGCCTACCCATTGTCATACAATGGGGCTGGCGAGGGGCTGGCTCCCGCCCCCCCTTCGAACCCCCCGCTGTTCGCGCTCCCGAGGAGGTCGCGGATGGGGGCGCCGCCCCCCTTCCCCCGTGTCGGTGCGGCGTGATGCCTGAGCGCCGCACCGCCGTCGTCACCGCCCGCGTGTCGGCGGCCGAGTCCGCCGACTGGCGGGCCAAGGCGAAGGCCGCCGGCGTGCCGCTGTCCGCGCTGATCCGGCGGGCCATGGCGCGCACGCGGACCTGGACCGCACGCGCGGCCGAGGTCGAGCGCGAGCGCACCCGGCAGGTGTCGCGCGTCGGGAACAACCTCAACCAGATCGCCAAGTGGGCGAATACCCACAAGGGAGCGGCCGAGGCCGTCGAGGTCCTCGCCCGGCTGGTTGCCATCGAGCGAGCGCTCGGCGCGCTGGCTCGATTCGAGAATCCGGAGCGCGATGCACGTTAAGTTCTTGGCGCACGGGACCGGCTCGGCCGGCAAGGCGGCTGGCTACCTCCTCGGGGAGCGGGACGCCGCCGGGAAGCCGCGCGAGGGCGTCGAGGTGTTGCGCGGGAACCCGGACATGGTGGCCGCGGTCGCCGACTCGCTCGACTTCGAGCACAGGTACACCTCCGGCGTGATCGCCTGGGCACCGGACGACCACCCCACCGACGAGCAGATCGAAGCTGTGCTCGACGAGTTCGAGAAGACGGCTTGGGCCGGGCTGGAGCCCGACCGCTACGCCTGGGCGGCCGTGCTGCACCGTGAGGAGGGCGGAGGCGCGCACGTCCATGTCCTCGCCGCTCGGTGCGACCTGGAGACCGGGCGGAGCCTCAATATTGCGCCACCGGGATGGCAGCGGACGTTCGATCCGCTCCGAGATGCCTTCAACCACGAGCACGGCTGGAGCCGTCCCGACGACCCGGAGCGGGCCAGAGTGCAACACCCCGGCCACCGCGCCTACATCGAGGCGACCCGGCTGCGGGCCGGGCTGCGGCTCGAATCGTCCCCCCGCGACCTGATCCGGGACTACCTGCTCCAGCGTGTCGAGCACGGTGCGGTCAAAGACCGCCACGATGTTGTCGCCGCGCTCCGGGAGGCGGGCCTTGAAGTGCCGCGCCAGGGCATGGAGTACATCACCGCGCTGGACCCCGAAACCGGGGACCGGTGGCGACTGAAAGGAGAACTGTACGGAGTTGATTTCCAACGCGAACGATTTGACCGAACGGCTGCGGATGCGGCTGGAGAGCGAGCGCAGGGAGATCGAGGAGTTGACCGCGAGCGAGCTCGAAAGGCTCGCCGAGCACTCGCGGCGCGTCGCGAGGAACGCGCTGCGTACCATCGAGCGCGATACGGAGGAGGCGACCGGCAAGATGCGCGAGTTGCTGGTCAGGGCGTGGCAACGGCCGCTGATCGTCGGCCTGAGTCTTTGGATCGGTTTCTTCGGCGGAAGCTGGGCGACGATGCGATGGTTGGCGGGGAGCATTCAGAACCGGATCGTGACCCGCGCCGAACTGAACCGGGACATCGAGGACGCCCGGCGGACGCTGGCCCAGCTGGAGGAGGACACCTGGGGGCTCGTGTTCCACGAGATCAAGGGCGAGCGGTTCGTGGTGGTGCCGGACGGGGTGCTGGACGATCCGCCCTGGTGGGTGGAACCGGGGCACCTTCCGGCGTTGAAGCTGTCGAACGAGTAAAGGAGGTCTATGACTGCGTTAGAGGAGCAGTTGACGAGGGCCTTGCGGAGGCTGTGCGCGCAGTACGAAACGGAACAGCAGCGGCACTCCGGGCAGGTCGAAGCCTTGCAAGGGCACGTCGAGCGGCAAAGCGGAGAGATCGAAGCCTTGCGGCAGCACGTCGAGCGGCAGAGCGCGGAGTACGAAGCCTTGCTGATGCGAATCGAGCGGCTCGACGCGCTGGCGACACGCTTGGTCGAGTATTCCGGGACATCCGCCGGCGCGAGACCGCGCGGCCTCCGTATCTGATGCGCCGCCCGGGACCGGACCGCGATCAAGGTCCGAGCCGCTGATGGCTCAGGGCAGGGCTGGATCTGGCGCGGGCAACACCGCTCAGCGAAGTTTCGTTCGCGCAGATCGTGCGGTCCATCGCGAGAGGAATCGAATGATGGCACGCACGAAGCGGGACCGGCGCAGCTACAGCGCCGGCGAGTGGGGCCGGAACAGGGTGAGGGTGTTCGCCGATCCCAAGACCGGTCTCTACCAGATTGAGTGGCGAGAGAACGGGCGAAGGCTCACCCGGTCCCTGAAACACCGGGATTGGAGGAGAGCGAAGCGGCAGGCCGACGAGGCCGCCGCGGGCCTCGCGACATACGAGCCCAACGGCAAGGCCGAGGCCGAACCCGAGCCGCTCACTCTGGAGAAGCTGTTTGACATTTATGGTGAGGAGGTGACGCCGACCAAGGGCGAGCACACCCAACGACACGACAAGATCGCGATGCGGATGTTCCTGCGGTTCTTCGGGAAAGACCGCGACCCCGCGACACTGTCACAGAGGGACTGGGACCGCTTCATCCGGGCGCGGCGCACGGGCAAGGTCGGACCGAGCGGCAAACCCGTATCCGACCGGACGGTCGAGTGCGACCTGCGGTTCCTGATCGCGGTGCTCAACTGGGCGGCGAAGTCCAGGGACGAGCAGGGGAGACTCCTGCTCGACTCGAATCCGCTGAGGGGCCTGAAGACGCCCAAGGAGAAGAACCCCACCCGCGTCGTCCTTTCGGAGGAGGAGTACCAGGCGATGCTCGGGATATCCCGGCAGGTCGATTGGCGGTTCCGCGTCGCGTTCGTGCTCGCCCACGAGACCGGACACCGAATCGGAGCCATCCGCAACCTTCGTTGGAGGGACATCGATTTCGAGGGTCGCGAGGTGCGGTGGCGCGCTGAACACGAGAAGACCGGCTACGAGCACGTCACGCCGATGACGGACGAGGCGGTAGCAGTGTTGGAGGAGGCGCGCGAAACGAACCCCGGGAACGGGAAGACGCCGGTCTTGCCCGCGCTGCGGGACCCCTCGGCGAGCATCAGCTCTAGGCTGGCGGGTGCATGGTGGCACAAGGCCGAGCGCCTTGCGGGGCTGGAACCCCGGCGAGGGAGAGGCTGGCATTCGCTCAGGCGGAAGTTCGCTTCGGATCTCATGGACTTGCCGCTCAAGGTGCTGTGCGAACTGGGCGGCTGGAAGGAGGCCCAGACGGTGCTCCGCTGTTATCAGCAGGCCGACGCTGGACAGCTCAGGAAGGCTTTGGAGAGTCGCCCGAGAGTTCGCGCCTGACCCAAGTCGATTGGCGGGAATCAAACAGCGGGAATACGGTGTGTGAGTCCCGTAAGATCAACGGTCACAGTAAGTTGTGAACTCGATGACTTCCGTTGCGGTAGCCGATGGCCTCCAGCCCGACCTCCGAGGTGAAGTACGCGGTCAGGGTGAACCGCTTCACGTCGTGGAAGAAGTGCCCTGTCTCGTCGGTGGCGGGGTCGTCACGGAGGCGGGTCAGTTCGGCGTCGAGGTCGCCCACCAGCGCCGCCTGGTCGGCGGGCGCGCAGTCGGCGAAGTCGGCACCGAAGTGGTCGCGGGCCGCGGGGTCCACCGTGTCCAGACCGGTGAGGAACCGGTCGCGGTCGTCGTCGTCCAGCCACCCGTCCACCAGGGCGGCCACGAATTCCGTCACCCCGGCCTCCGATGCGCCCGGGGTGTCGGTCGCGGGGATGATCACCTCGGCCAGGGCGGCCATGACGCGTGTGCGGGGCGGGGTGAGCAGGCTGGGGGCCACCTGCGCCGCAGCCGCGTCCCTTCCGTCCGGTGCCGGAGCAGAGGCGCGCACCCGTTCCGCCCAGGCCACCAGCTCCGCAAAGGCGCCTTCCGGCACCAGCAGGGGACCCCCCACGATCCCGCCCAGCACGCCGATGGCCCGCCTTCGCTTCATGGGTTACCGTTTCCGCCGCCTGACGCGGCCGTGTCGGGACGAGGTTCTCCGAACGAAATGGAGGCTTGGGAACGATGCCCAACCTTACACGTCGCCAAGTCCTGAAGGCAACCGGTGCCGCCTCGCTGGGGCTGATGGTCCCGGGGGCCGCCGGGTCGGCCCATGCGCACGTCGGCGATCGGGTGCGCGCTGACGGTCGGGTCCATGGGCAGGCGGGACCGCCGCAGGCCGGTGGAGGTTCGAGTGGGCCGGTCGCGCCGGACCGCACCAAGCCCGCGGAGGACGCCCAGGCGGACATCACCCGGCCCGCCGCCGCCTCCCAGACCGGCGTCATCCAGTCCGTGGCCCGCTGGTGCTTCGAGGACATCCCCCTGCGCCCCTTCTGCGCCGCGGTCGCGGAGATGGGGCTGCCCGCCATCGATCTTCTGCTCGTGGACGAATGGGCGGTCGCGCACGACCACGGCCTGGTGGTCTCCTGCGGCGATGTCGGCGCCGGCACCATCGAGGACGGCCTGAACGAACCCCGCAACCACGCGGGCATCATCCGCGTCTTCGAGCAGCACATCCCCCGGGCCGCGCGCGAAGGCGTGCCCAACGTGATCTGCTTCTTCGGCAACCGGCGCGGCATGCCGGATGCGCCGGCCATTGAGAACTCCATCCGATGCCTCCGGGAATGCGCTCCCATCGCCGAAGCCGAAGGCGTGACGATCCTGGTCGAAGCGCTCAACTCCAAGCCGGGCGGACACGTGGACTACATCGGCGACCACATGTCCTACGCCCTCGAAGTGATCCGCGCCGTCGCGTCCCCCCGCGTGCGCATCCTCTACGACATCTACCACATGCAGATCATGGAAGGGGACATCATCCGCACCCTGACCGATGCCCGCGACTGGATCGGCCACTACCACACCGGCGGCGTCCCCGGGCGCGCGGAGATCGACGAGTCGCAGGAACTCAACTATCCGGCCATCGTGCGCGCCATCCGGGACACGGGCTTCACCGGATACATGGCCCACGAGTTCATCCCCAGGAGCGGCGATCCCCTGCGCTCGCTGAGAGAGGCCGTGGAGATGTGCGCGGAGGCGTAAGCTGACCGAGACAAGAGGATGGCGTACAAGAGCCAGACAGGTGGTCAGAGTGCTGGACAAATAAAGGGTCATACAGGTGACATAGCGTTTCGTATCTCTTTGTAGTGTAGTATCTTGATCTGTCACAACACGTGTCAGACAAGGTGCAGATTATGGACTGGTCCCGGTTCAGCTTCGAGTACCGTTTCGATCTTTCGGGCTTCCTGCCGCTGATCATCCGGATTGAAGGGCGCAAGGAAGCGGCGATGAGCTTGCTCCTTCCCTCGGAGTGGAAGGAAGGGCTCGACCTCCTCAACCGCATCAGAACCATCCATGGATCGACTGCTCTGGAGGGAAACACTCTCTCGGAGACCCAGGTCGGCCAATTCCTCGAAGGCAAGATCGGGCTCGATCCCATGAGCAGGGACATGCGTCAGATTCAAAATGCGGATGCCGCCCAGGAGTGGATCGGGCTCCGGTTCGGACCTGACAAGGCCCCGATCCAGCTCGAAGACATCCTTCACATGCACGAGTTGATGACAAGGGTGTCCGACGAAGTCAGCAACATCCCCGGCCGGCTTCGTTGCCATGTCGTCCAGGTCGGCACGCCGGAGTCGGTTGGCGTCTACCCGGGTGCGCCTCACGCGGATCTCCCTGAACTGATGGCCGATTTCGTGGACTTCGTAAACTCACCTGAGTTGAAGCTTGAACACCCGGTCGTCAGAGCCCTGCTCGCCCATTTCTTCCTCGTCACGATCCATCCGTTCGGGGATGGAAACGGTCGCGTCTCGCGTCTCGTGGAAGCGGCCATCCTCTACGAGGGAGGCTACAACATCCACGGGTTCTACGGGCTCTCGAACTACTTCTACCGCAACGGGGACGAGTACAAGAGAAGACTTCAGGAGAGCCGCCGAGTTCAGCCGTTCGACGTCGCGCCATTCGTGGGGTTCGGGCTACATGGCTTCGAGGCTGAACTGGAAGGGATCAACAACTTCATCAAGGCGAAGCTGAACCGCCTGGTCTACCGCGACACGATCACCAACGCGCTCGGCCAGCGGGTGAGCAAACGCCGTCACTTGCTGAATGCCCGGGAGTACCAGCTTCTTCGTTTCCTTCTTGAAGAAACCGAGCCGCAAGATCCTTTCTCAGAGGTTCCGTCGGAACGCATTCGGTTGGATGACCTCGTCAACTCGCCCTATGTGAGAAGCGCCTATCGCAGCGTGACCAACAGGACGTTCAGGAGGGAGCTGACGCGCTTGGCGGAACTTGGGTTCATCGTCTTCGACCCTGTTCCCGATTCGGGCGAGTACACGGTCGAGATCGACTTCGGAGTCATCGAGAGGGACTTCGAGGATATTGTTGGCCGCTGAAACGCGGCCGAGGTTGCGACACGGTCCTGAGCATGCGGGGGCGGAGATGGTGTCGGGGCGGCTCGCTTAGCCCGCGCAGCCTCGAGGCCGCCGGGAGTGGCGAGCCGGCAACGGCTAATACATCCGCTCCCCCTGGAAGACGTTGCGCATGTCGCCGAGGCGACCGTCCAGGTAGCAGCGGAGGTTGTGGCGGAAGATGTCGGTGATCTTGCGGTTCTCGCTTGCGGCGTTCGCCGAGGAGTGAGGGCTGACGATCACGTTGGGCATGTCCCAGAAGGGGCTGTCGGGCGGGAGCGGCTCGGCCGCGAACACGTCCAGGCCCGCGAGCGCGATGCGGCCGTCGCGCAGCGCTTCCAGAAGGGGCGGCTCGTCGACGACTCCGCCGCGGGCCACGTTGACCAGGACCGCGCCCGGCTTGAGCGCTCCCAGCGCGGTCGCGTCTATGAGCCCGTCGGTCTCCGGCGTGTGGGGGACGCTGAGAACGAGGGCATCGGTTTCGGCCAGCATTTCGTGCATGGCGTCGTTGGGATAGAGCGCGTCCACGCCCAACTCCGCGGCTGAGCGGCGCGATCCCGGACTTGCCAGCGCGACGACGCGCATCCCGAAGCTCCGCCCCGCCGATGCGACCCGGCGCCCCACTTCCCCCGCCCCGATGATCGCGAGCGTCCGGCCCTCCAGCTCCTCACCGCAGAAGCGCTCCCAGAGATGCCGGCGCTGAAGGTCGGCGAGGTGCGCGAACTGGCGCACGTGCGCAAGCAGAATCAGGAAGACGAACTCGGCCAGCGGGCCGCCGTGCACGCCGCGCGCGGTCGTGATCAGCAGATCCGAGTCGAGCAGGCCCAGTGCTTCGACCGTCCGCCCCACCCCCGAGCTGGTCGCCTGGATCCAGCGCACGTTGGGCGCGTAGGCGAGTCCGCCACTACCGTCCGGGTTGCGTGGCGGAAAGTCCCAGAGGATGTCGGCGCTCTCAAGGCAGGATCGCCAGCGCGCCTGCTGCTCCGGGGTGCGACGGAAGTCGGGGGGCCCGGTGTGGTCGGCTTCGTAACGTTTGCGAGGGAGGAGGTCGGGATCGTGGACGACCTCCAGCCGTTCGGGGTCGACGGCCCGGATGCGCTCCACCTGCTCGGGCTCGAGGGGGCTGGCGATGAAGATGTTGAGGCGTTTCGGAGTCATGGAGGGTTCGCGGAAGGCGGGGGTCGATTGAGTGCGAGGAGGCCGGGAGCCTGTGTGTTCTCAAAGGCCGTTGGAGCACGCACCTGGGACAACGTACACGTCAAGGCCTCACGCGCAGATGGGCGGCATCATGGCGGATACCCTGAACTGCCGCCACCCGACGGCGCACATCCGTCACTCGGGCTCGTGATGGTTCCGGTAGCTACCTCCGTTCCTTAGTATCATCCGGTTCCGCGCCCCGCATCTTCCGGTGCCGTTTCATCCGTCCCCGCATCCTCGACGAGAATCATGCTTGCCACCATCGCAGTCGCCGCGCTCCTGCAGCTCCCGGGACCCCAGGCTCCCGCCTCTCCCGGTGAGTTCGCTCCCGGTACGATGTACGATCCCGCCATCCCGACGCTGCAATCGGTGGTGGGGCACCAGGTCTGGGAGGTGGTCACGCCCCCGGACCAGGTCATAGGCTACTTCGAGTCGCTGGCCGAGGCGGCGCCGGAACGTACCCATCTGATCCACTACGCCGACAGCTGGGAGGGGCGGCCGCTGGTGATCATGGTGATCGGGTCGCCAGCGAGGATCGCGTCGCTCGAGGAGGTGAAGGCGGACCTGGCCCGGCTGGCCCACCCGGACGGCCTGTCCGACCAGGAGGCGGAGGAGCTCATCGCGCGGCTGCCGGTGGTCACCGCGCTCATGCACGGCATCCACGGGAACGAGATCAGTTCGAGCGGCGCGGCCATGATGGAGGCGTACCACCTGCTGGCAGCCCGGGACGACCCCGACGTGGACCTGATCCTCGCCGAGTCGCTGGTGCTGATCGACCCCATGGAGAACCCGGACGGGCGCAACCGCTTTGTCCAGGAGAACACCATGGCGGCGGCGGTCCGGCCCAACGTCGAGGCCTGGTCGGCCGAGCACGACGAGCGGTGGCCGGGCGGGCGCGTCAACCACTACCTCTTCGACCTGAACCGCGACCTGTTCATCCAGAGCCAGTCGGAGACGCAGGGGAAGGTGGCGGTGTTCCTGGAGTACTGGCCGCACATCGTGGCCGACCTGCACGAAATGGGCGGCGACGGCACCTACTTCTTTCCACCCACCGCCCCGCCCGAGAACCCGTGGTACGGCGAGCGCCAGATCGCGCTCATGGACGTCTTCGGCCGCGCCAACGCGGCCGCATTTGACGCGAGGGGCTTCGCCTACTTCAACCGGGACGTCTACGACCTCTTCTATCCGGGCTACGTGGACATGTGGCCGATGAACCACGGGGCGCTCGGCATGACCTACGAGCAGGCTTCGGCGCGCGCGCTGGTGCTCGAGCGGTCCGACGGCGACCTGCTGACCTACGGGGACGGGGTGCTGCATCACTTCACCGCCGCCATCGCCACCGCGCATACCTCCGCCGTGAACCGCGAGAGCATTCTCTCGGACTATCTGGCTTTTCGGCGAGAAGCGATCGAGCTGGGCAGCCAGGGCATCGCCGAGTACGTGCTGCACTCGGCACATGACCCGGGAATGGCCGAGCGGCTGGCACGCATGCTGGTGCGCAACGGCATCGAGGTGCGCGAGGCCGAGGGGCCGGTCAACCTGCAGGGCAGGCAGCTTCCCGCCGAGGGCACCTTCATCGTTCCGATGGACCAGCCGGCGCACCGGTTCGCGCGCAACCTGCTCGACCCCCATGTGCCGATGGCGGAGGAGTTCGTCCAGGAGCAGATCGAACGGCGTGCCCGTCGCGAATCCGACCAGATCTACGACCTGACCGCGTGGAGCCAGTCGCTCCTGTGGGACGTGGAGGCGATCACCGTCGACCGGGCCACAGGTGCCGCCGGGGCCCTCCTGAGCCCCACGCGCGAACCGGAAGAACTGGCCCTCCCGGACGCAACCGTCGGGTATCTGCTCCCGTGGGGGACGAACGCCGCCGCCGCGGTCGTGGAAGCGCTGCGGGAGGGTGTTCGTGTTCGCGCGGCCGGCGCCCGGTTCACGCTGGAGGGGCGCGAGTACCCGATGGGCACCGCCATCGTGCGCGCCGCCGAGAACGGACCCGACCTGCGCGAAACCCTGGGTCGCATCGCCGGAGCCCACGGGGCCGAAGTCGTCGCCATCGACGGCGCCTACGTGACCGAAGGCGCGTCGCTGGGGAGCCGGTCCACGCGTGCCCTGCGGGAGCCGGAGGTGCTCCTCGTCTACGATGAACCCGGCCAGACCTACTCGGTGGGCTGGACCCGCTACGTCCTGGAGCGCCGCTACGGCCAGGCCACCACGGTCGTGCGCGCATCCAGCCTGGGACGCGCGGACCTCACCCGCTACGACGTGATCGTCTTCCCCAGCGGCAACTACTCGGGAAGTGTGGGGGGCGCTTTGCTGGACCGGCTGCGCGACTGGATGCGGGGCGGCGGCACTCTCATCACCCTCGCCGAATCCACCCGCTGGGCCACCCGCGCCGAGTTGCTGGCCACCACCGCCGAGCGCCGCGGAGGCCGCGCCGAGGCCGACGATTCCCCCGATCCCGGAGCCCCGGATCAGCCCATCGAGTACCTCGATGCCATCGTTCCGCCCGACGAGGCCCCGGAATCCGTGCCCGGCGCCATCCTCAGGGTGCTGCTGGACGACGAGCACTGGCTGGCCTCGGGGACGGACGGCGAGATCGGGGTGCTTGTGGAGGGGTCGAGAGTCTTCCGCCCGGTTACGCTTGACGACGGCACCAACGTCGGTCGCTACGCGGAGGAGGAGGACCTCGTGCTCTCGGGCATCGTCTGGGAGGAATCCCGTCCCCAGCTGGCGAACAAGGCCTTCCTGATCCACCAGTCCGTGGGGTCCGGCCGGATCGTGGCCTTCGCGGAGGATCCCAACTACCGTGCGTACACGGAGGCGACCCAGCTGCTGTTCATGAACGCCGTGCTGCTCGGGCCGGGACGCTGAAGACGGGACGCTGAAGATGTTGTTCTGCGACGAAATGCCTCCAGGGGCGCCGCTCGAGAAGGAATCCGCGCAACATGGAGCGCGCAGGCCCACAACCTCAAGGAAGGGAGAACGACCCGAATGAAGATCTGCGTGGTGGGGGCTGGAGCCATCGGTGGGCTGCTCGCCGTCAAACTCGCCAATGCGGGCGAAGACGTGACGGTGATCGATCAGGGTCCACACCTGGAGGCCATCCGGAAGGGCGGGCTCCAGCTGATCATGGCCGACGGTTCCGAGCATCATGCCGTCCTCGACGCCCGGGGCGACATGGACGGAGTCGGAGAGCAGGATCTCATCATTCTGGCCGTCAAGGCGCAGGTCCTCCCGGCGGTCGCTCCCGGGGTTCGCGGCATGATCGGCCCCGAAACCATGGTCGTGCCGGTTCAGAACGGCCTTCCCTGGTGGTACTTCGAGAAGCACGGTGGCGAGTTCGCCGGGCACCGCCTGCAGTCGCTTGACCCGGACGGGATCCTGGCCGAGAGCATCGGCGTCGATCACATCGTCGGCACCGTGACCTTCCCGGCGGGCGAGATCGCCGCTCCCGGGGTGGTGCGCCACACCGAGGGCAACCGCTTCCCGATCGGCGAGCTGGACGGCTCCCGCACCGAGCGCGCCCAGCTGCTCGTCGACATGCTCACCCGGGCCGGCTTCAAGTCGTTCGTGATCGAGGACATCCGCGCCGAGATGTGGCTGAAGCTGTGGGGCAACCTTTCGTTCAACCCCATCAGCGCGCTGACACGGGCTACCCTGGTGGACATCTGCCAGTACCCGCTCACCCGTCAGCTGGCGCGTACGCTGATGGAGGAGGCGCAGGAGGTGGCCGGCCGGCTGGGAATCACCTTCCGGGTCGGGATCGACCGCCGCATTGCGGGCGCGGAGCGCGTGGGCGCGCACAAGACCTCGATGCTGCAGGATGTCGAGGCCGGCCGCTCGCTCGAGATCGACGCCATCATCGGCGTGGTCTCCGAACTCGGCCGTCTGGTCGGGGTGGCCACCCCGAGCGTGGACGCGATCCAGGCCCTGGTGGCGCTCCTGGACAAGGGGGTGAGGGAGGGGACGGTCTAGGCAACACGGGCGCTACAGCTCCAGGGTCTTCAGCGATGGCCGCAGGTTGTCCAGGCTACAGGCCACAACGACGCGAGGCTACAGCCCCAGCGCACTCCAGGCGTCCATCCGTGCCAACATCCGGTTGGCGGTCTCCGAGTCGCCCCTGAGGTTGGCCTCGCGATAGAGGGCGAAGTACGCGAGGGCGTAGTACGTGGGGATCCCGCGGCTGCTCGGGTCGGGCCAGTAGTCCCACTCGTCGGGAACGCCGCCGCGATGGATGAACACGTCATCCACCAGGGTGCGCGTGCGTTCGGTGTCGATCCAGACCCCGACCCCCGACGCCTGGGTCGGGTCCGCCACCTGGGCGATCCCATCGGCCTGGAGCGGCGCTGGATCTCCGGGCCAGAGCCGATAGGCCACGCCGTGGCGCACGAGATAGGTCCGCAGTCCCATATTCTCGGTAGCGCCTACGGCGGAGGCGAAGTAGATGGGGCGGTCCTCGATGGAATTCGCGATAAAGGACAATGCGAACTGCATCCATGGCTGCATCTGCCGGCCACGGGCGACCGTGGCCGTGACCGGGCCCAGGCGGAAGCGGCGATCCTCCGGCAACGGGGCGACAGCCGTGGCCACGACCCGATCGATCATGGGGTCGGTCAGTTCGGTGCTGACCACTGGGCGCGTCGGGGGCGAGACCGGCTCCGAGACGACGAGCGGCACCAGGCCGGCAGCTTCGGCGGAGCCCGGATCGGTGGTGTAGAGGGCCCCGGTACCCACGGGTGTGTAGGGCCGCTGGCAGAGGATTCGGGTCGGATCCTCGTCCGGATCCTCGCCGGGGCCGCAGGGACGGCTCAGCCCCCGCAGCTGCTTCACGTACCAGTCGGTATTGAGATACGACGTCACCGCCACCACGACATCGCGCCGGATCCCCTCCACTTCCTGCAGATACCAGAGGGGGAAGGTGTCGTTGTCGCCATTCGTGAATATGAGCGCGTAGGGCTCCACGCTCATGAGAAGATTGTACGCCCAGTCGCGCGCCGAATAGTCGTCCGTTCGGCTCGCCCGCTGGAAGTTCAGGACGAAGGGCACCAGAGCCAGCAGGAGCACCGGCGAGGCCATCTTCATCGACATGCCCAGCTTCCTGGACATGGACCTCCACATGCTCGCGATGCCGATCCCGGAGATCAGGCCCCAGACCGAGAATCCGACTATGAAGAAGTAGTCGCGTTCTCGGACTTCCTGCGGATTTCCCTGGCTGGGATAGGAATAGCCGTGTCTGAAATTCAGGTAGTAGACGAGGCCAACCGAAAGAATACCGAACAGCGAGGCCAGATAGAGCCAGCTGGCGCGGTCTCTCCGGTAGTGCTCGCGCAGACCGAAGGCGCCCACCCCGAGGAATATCATTGTGAACAGAAGCCGCCGGACGGGAACCCGGGGATTCCCGTAGGAAATCCCCCGCGCCCACTGCCAGTCGAAGTACTGGATCCAGTTTCCGTACTGGGCGAACAGCGGCGCCTGCCGGGGCACCAGCGGGGGTTTGGCGTATTGATCCCTCCGGAGCGCGGACGACAGCTCGTCGCATCCCGCGTTGCCGTAGGTCGCGATGCTCGCCAGCGCGTCGGGGACCCCTTCGCAGGTGGGCTGCGCCTCGTTGATGACAGGGTTCAGCCCGGAGCGAATCGGCAGGAAGAGGTGGATGCTCAGTCCCAGGAGGACGGCGGCGAGCGAAGTCGCGTAGAGGCGCGGATTGAGGAGCGTGCGCGCGCGCACCGCGAGAATGAAGAGCAGGAGCGAGGGCACCATGAGCAGCGCCATGAGGTGGTTGCCCACCGAGAGCGCCAGGATGAAGACCATCAGCACCAGAAGGTTGTCTTCCCTTCCCTTCCCGAGGTTCTCCTGCCAGCGGAAGGTGAGCCAGGAGAGGAGGGCGATGGCGAGCAGAGAGACCGTGTAGACCTTCTCGTTCACGTTGGACTGGTTCCAGACGGTGAAGGCCGTGGCGCTGACCAGAACGGCCGCGCACGCTCCCACGAGCCGGAACCTGCGGTCGCTGGAGAAGTGCCGCAGGATGTGGTGGACGACCAGGAACCAGAACCCGTGGGCGGTCGCGCTGACCGCCGCCGAAAGGAGGTTGATGCGGACGGCGGTCGAGAGGCCCAGGGGTGCCAGCAGGATGTCCCAGGCGCGGGCGAGCACGACGAACAGCGGGTTCCCGGGCGGGTGTGGAATGCCGAGCATGTGCCCGGTGGCGATGTATTCGCTGGTGTCCCAGAAGGCCGTGGTGGGGGCCACCGTCACCGCATAGAGGAGGAAGATGACCCCCGCGGCTCCCGCGGCCCAGCGGTAGGGAGGCTTGTTGCTCTGTGCTCCGGGGACTTCGGAGGACGCGGTTGGGGAGGCGATCTTTCCGGCTCCTTTTCAGTCCGTGATGAACTTGGGTCGGCGCAAGCTGGCAACGTCAATCTAACGCCGCCGGGACTCGTGATGGCGCGGCGCTAGCCGGCTCCGGGGACGAGCGTAATGCCTCCCGCCTGTTTGCCCACCTCCGCCAGACCCACGCGGGCGTAGTTGGAGAGGTCGATGACCTCGACGATGCCCGGTTGCCCGCCGATTCCCTCGACCGTGACGAAGGCGTAGCGGTCGTCGGAGGCCACGGCGACACCGTGCGTCACCTTCTGGGCGCTCTCGACCGTCGCCAGCTGCGCGCCGGTTTCCAGATCCCACACTGCAAGGTGGGCGCTGCCCTTGAGGGTCGCGAGGAGGCGGGACCCATCGTGCGTGAGCGCCAGGTTGTAGGGCGCGCCGTCGGCCGGGATGCGCCGTCCGATGCTCCAGGAGTCGATGTCCACCTGAACGATCTCGTTGCCGCGGTTGCACGCCACGTACACGAAGCGCCCATCGCCGGAAAGGCTGGTCCAGGTCGGCGAGCAAGAGGCCATGCCCGAGCTGCCGCCCATGCCCGCGCCGGCGGTCTCGGCGCCCGTCCCACCGCCTGTTCCGCCGCCCATCCTGCCGCCCATGACCGCGCCGTGCACAACCGGATCGGCGACGGCCTCCCCGGTGACCAGGTTCAGCCGCCGGGTCACCTCCAGCGAGAAGGTGGACATCTCCACCAGCTGGTCGTCCATCATGCACGCGGAGTAGTGCATGGTCCCGTCCGGCGACAGCCGCGACCCGTGCGGCATGGTGCAGGTCGTGACCCGCTCGATCTCGTACATGTCCTCGGTGTCCACCACCGACACCGTGCTGGGCACGTGGTCCCCGTAGAAGTTCGAGTTGACCGCGAAGGCGAGCACGCCGTCAGGGGTGAGCGAAACGGTCGCCGGGAAGAACCCGAGTTCGGTCGCGGCCACCACCGTGTCGGGACCGGTCTCGTACTTGAGCAGGTAGCCGTTCGGGAAGCCGTGCCCGAGCGTCAGGTACCAGTAGTCCCCGGACGGGTCGAAGAACATGCCGTGCGGGCCCTCGATCTCGGCGGGCCAGCGGCCCACCCGGATGACCTTCTCGACGGAGAGGCCGCTCTGCGGCGTGAACTCCAGCACCGCGACCTCGTCCTCCGACTCCGCGGCCACGTAGGCCCGGTAGGATTGCGCATGGGCGTGGCCTGCGGCGGCCAGGAGCACGGCCAGCAGCGCGGCGGTGGCGAGCCGCCGACGCGTCAAGGAGGGTTGATCACAAGATTTGGCCACCCGAAGTGCGTCACATCGCCTACGACCCATATTCTGCTGAGCGTCTCAACGCCCGTTCACGCTCCGGCAAGGGCAGGGGCTGTTGGATTCTCTCAATCATGCGAGCGCTACGGTCAGTATGCACGTCCTTGGTGCTAAACCGCATCTTGATCTTGATGGACTTCGCACTCTCGGGCTTGAAGTCGATCTCGACCCATCCATCTTGTTGCTTGATCATGTGGCCTTCCCTGCTGCTGGAACGAACAACGACTATTCCGTTGCCGGGGTGTCCGCCATACCGGTCACAACCGGTTCGGCGTGATATGCGGGAATAATGATGGAAAGGCCGGTGGGGATGCCACCGGGTGCCAGTCGACTTGAGACCACGCCGAATACCTCCCCGGTATCCGGGTCAAAGGCCCCGCCACCGCTGTTGCCCGGATTCACCGGCAACTGCATCAGGTAGTGTAGTCTGGAACGTGCTTCCATCTCGGGATGCGGAACGACGGCGCTCACGCTACCGAGAAGAAACGAACTGAGAGGCATGCCGCCCGGATGTAGCTGAGTCCCATAGGGCCAGCCGCATGTCGCCACCGGATCTCCTTCCCATGGAGCCAAGTCACCCCTCAGCGGCATCTGCCGTTGTGGAAGGGCCTCGCCTGCCGTCTTGACAACGGCGATGTCATGTTCCGGGGAAACCCAACTCGTGTCCATCCTGCCTACAGTATACTCCAAATGCAACTGCGGGGATTCTTCGCCGTTCTGTCCTTCGAGCATGTGCAGTTGTGCCGACGCCAAAATGATGACAACAGCGTCGGCACGGCGTCCAACTCGCCGAGACTTCATTACCTCGGCCTCCACATCCAGGACTACATGTCGCGCGGTCAGGATGACACCTCCGGGAGCTACAGCGACCCCTGACCCCATGATGCTTGGGGGTCGCTGCTGCTCCTCGGGGAAAATGATTCCAAAACCAACGGTAGCTTCGCGAGCGCGCTCAACTACGGCCCGGCGTCGCGCCCGGTGTTCGCTCACGGAACCAGCGTTCTCCTCGGCTGCAGCCTCACCGACCACAGCCCGGAATGATGCTCGGCGATGAACAGGTGCCCCTTGTGGATCTGCGGGCCCCAACTGAAGGGCGCGTTGGGTACGAAGCTCTCCGGGTCGTTGGCGGCGTAGTGCGCGACCCTCGCGCCCCTGAAGCGTCAGGTTGCCCTTGAGTTCTCCTGAAATGTCGATGACGCGCGTGCCGCCGTTGTAGAACGCGGCATAGAGCCGGTCTCCGTCGATCCACATGTTGTGCGATCCGGCCTCCGGGATCTCGTAGCGGGCCACCTCTTCAGGGTTGTTGGGGTCGGTGAAGTCGACGACGTGGATGTAGCCCGCCATGCGCGGGGGCGTGCGCTCGGCGTCCAGGTCGTTGAAGCCCGGGCGGCCGATCTCGTCGCCCATGAAGATGTAGAAGCGTCCGGTCGGGCTCCAGTACGGGAAGGCGGCGTGGGTCGCCCCGCCGATGTCGGCAAACGTGGTCATGAGCACCGGGTTGGAGGGGCTGCCGCCCCGGTCGCCGCCGCCTACGTCGATGACCGCCACCCCGTCGGCCCAGTTGGAGGTGTAGGCGATCCCGTCGACGATCCAGATGTCGTGAATCCCGTGCCCGGGGGTGTCCAGCTCGAAGCGGCCCACCCGGTGGGGGCTGGTCGGGTCCTCGATGCTGATCACGTCGAAGCGGACGCCGTTGTTGACCGCGTACACGTGGTTGTCGTAGACGAAGACGTTGTGGACGCCGCCGGTCAGCTCGTCGTCGAAGGTGGAGAGGATCTCGACGTCGCGCGGGTTCGAGCAGTCCACGATCACGATGCCGTTGCGCCGGTTGGAGGCGCCCTCGCGGGAGATCACGCAGATGCGGCCGTCCTCGGACACCTTCACGTCGTTGGTGGTGCGGGCGTCCACCACCAGCGAGTCGGTCAGAACCGGGGCTGCAGGGTCGGTCACGTCCCACCAGTAGGTCGCACCGAAGGCGCCCCAGGTGCCGGTGATGGCGTAGTCGCGGCCGTCGACGCCCTCCCACACCCAGAGGTCGGAGGTGGGAACGTCCCGCACCGCGCCCTGGCCGATGAACTCGACCGTCTCGCTCACGTTGCGAGGCTCGATGCGGATGGTCTGGTTGGCCGAGTGGCCGGGCACGGTGGCCATGACCGTGTAGACGCCCGGACGGTACGCCACGAAACGGCCCTGCTGGTCGATTTCGGCCGGCGAGAAGTCCGCCGTGGCCTCGACGTCCGCGTAGGGAATGACGGAATAGGTCACCGGGATGTCGCTCGCCTCGTCACCGGCCATGGGCGCGGCCTCGAAGCGAATCACGTCGCCGGTGCGGCCCACCTCCTGGCTCCCCGACAGCGAAATCGAGGTGACGGGGCTTGCGACCACGTCGTAGACCACCTCCCCGGCGACCCCGTCGGCGGCGGCGGTGAGGGTGACCTGGCCGGGTGCATGCGCGGTGAACACGCCGAAGCGGTCGACCGTGGCCACCGACTCGTCACTGGTGCTCCACCCCAGCTCCACATCGCCGCGGACGTCATCGACCAGGTCGTACACGGTGGCGCGGTGGCGCATCACCGTACCCACGTAGAAGCGCCCGCTCTCCCCCGGCGAGATGTCGACCCGGTCGAGCTCCGGGTACGGCACGGCGACGGTCATCTCCGCACGGATGTTACGGTCCGAGGCGACCATGAGCGTGACCAGATAGTCACCGCCGTACACGGCCTGCACGGCGCCGGTAGTGCGGTTCACGTCCAGGCGTCCCCGGGCGCCCCGCGCCATGAACATGATCGGGGCCTCGACCGGATTACCGTCGGCATCGACCACGCTTGCGGTGATCTGCCCGCTTTCTCCGGGCTGGAGAGTGAGCCTGTCCTCCCCGACGACGATGCGCGCCGGGGCCTGCGCGGCCAGGGATGAGGCGCCAAGCGCGAGCAGGACGACGGACCAGAGGGCGGCGACGGTACGAATCTTCATCTGTCTTGACTCCATGCGGCGGGTACTTCGGCGAGCCCCGAAAACTTGAGCAACGAGCGGGTTCGCGCAAATGGGAATCGGCCCTCGAGCCGGTTCAGAAATTCACCACCAGCGCCATGGTCAGCACCCGATCCGACTTGTCGAGCGGGATCGGCACCTTGCCGGCGGATGCGCCGTCCAGGCTGGTCAGCGGCACATCGACCAGCGAGGGCCGGTTGTCGAACAGGTACTGGAACTTGGCCTGGAGCCCGAAGTGGTCGCTCATGGACACGCCCAGCGTGGTCACCCAGTCGGCGCGCAGATCGGCCGGGTCGAAACCGTTTTCGTCCACCACCAGCGTGCTCTTCAGTTCGGTGTTGTCCGTCAGCTGCACTTCGTATTCCCCGGACACCTGCAGTCCGATGAAGCTGTTCGCCACGTCGGGGTTGGGAACGACGTCGTCCTGGGCCGTGAAGGTCAGGCCGTAGGAACTTCGCAACTGGTGAATCTCGTCGTCCATCCAACGGGTAGACATGCCGCCGACCAGGACGTAGCGGGCGTCGATCCCGGTGAATGTGTTGCGGGCCCACCCCACCTGGCCGAAGATCGACGATTTCTCCGAAAACTCGCGATCACCGCGGAAGCGGACGTGGTAGTTCTCCGCCGAGACCCGGGTCTCGCTTTCCTCTTCGAGCCGGTAGTTCTCGACCGTGCCCACGGCCGAGCGCCTGAACCGGGTGGTATTCGTGCGCAACGCTCCCACCTCCAGCCTGGTTTCGGTCCTCTCCCACTCCGTGATCAGCTCGTTGGCGAGCCCGAAGGTGGTCGATTCGGTGTTGCCGCGGGTCTGAATGAAGCTGAACTCGCTGGAGTTGGACCATTCCGGAGGCAGCGGGATCTGCGGGAGCTGGGCACTCGCATCATCAACGGGAACCAGGAAGAGCGCGAGGGCGAGACAACCGCGAAACAGGGAAAGCGGCGCGGAGGCGAGTCGCGGGGCGGGAATGGGCGGGCCGAACGGAACCCGCGTCACGGCGCGCGAGGGCATGCCAACCACCAGCGAGAGGGCCTGCGGACTACCAGACGCCCTCGTACCCGTCTGCGGTGAGATTCCACTTGGGCCCGAAGACATGAAGCTTCGTCGTGGGCGACGAGCCGTCGGTCAGCTCCCCCCCCTCGTGCGTCCACGCGAGCAGGCTTCCCTCGAGGTTGAGGACGGGGAAACCGCGCCGGCCCATGCGACGGGCGTACGCCGAACTGCGGGCCCCGACCGTGCAATACGCGACCACGGTACAGTCCCCCAGTTCGTCGAGGCGGCCCTCGAGTTCCTCGGGGGTGACGGCCCCGGGAAGGGTGGACACGGCCCGTTCGGCGGGAGACCGTACGTCGATGAGAACGGTGTCGCTGGCTGGCAGCCGCTCGCGAAGCGCGGCAGCGCTGATGGTCTCCACATCCGGATAGCGCCGGCTCACCTGCGAAACCATCCCGTCCAGCGCTCGCCGCCTTTCGTCCTCCGACCCCGTCATGCTCGCTCCCCTATTCGAATAACACGCCCTTTCTCAGCCCGACCGACTCCGCCCAATCGCCCGCAGCCATCTTCCCGCCGCCCTGGGGACGCACCTTGGCGACCAGCAGCTGGCCGTCCGGGGCCGCGAAGCGAATGCCCTCGGGGCCGATTCCGGTCACCTGCCCGGGGCGGACCGAACGGGCATCGTCGATCCGCGAGGCGCCGTAGAACCTGACCCAGGAGCCGTTGAAGGTACTCCACGCCCCCGGCTGTGGGTCCGCGCCACGCACCAGGTCCCAGGTCCGGCGCAGCGGAAGATTCCAGGACACGCGCACGTGCTCGTGCTTGCACCAGCCCTCGTAGGTGGCCGCGGAATGGTCCTGCGGGACCCCGCGGGGCCTTGCCCTCGCGTACCAGATCCACTCCCTCGAGCATCGCGCTCACGCCCATCGGAAAGAGGTGCCGGAAGTAGAGGCTGCCCAGCGTATGTTCACCGATCCTGACCTTCTTCTGGAGAAGAATCGGGCCCTCGTCGAGGCCGTCGTCGGGCCAGAAGATCGACAGCCCCGTCTTCTTCTTTCCCCAGATGATGGGCCAGTTGATGGAGCTGGGCCCGCGATGGAGCGGGAGCAGAGAGGGATGATACTGGATGGTCCCGAGCGTCGGGATGTTCAGGGCCTGCTCGGGCACGAAGAGCGTGACGTAGGCCATGACGCCCAGGTCGGGGCGGAGCGACTTCATCTGCTCCCAGGTCTCCTCTCTCCTGAAGGAGGAGGGCTGGAAGAGGGGCAGGCCGTGTTCGCGGGCCGCGTCCGCGAGCGGATCGGGGCGCTGCCCGGGTTTTTCGGGACGGGTGTAGACGCCGACGATCTCCTCGCCGCGCTCCAACAGCGCATTCAGGACGCTGGCGCCGAAGGCCTGCTGGCCGTTGACGATGATTCTCATTCAGCTCACCGGACGGTTGGCGTTCATGACCCAGCGGTCGTACCAGGCCAGGTAGCGCTCGTAGCGGTCCTTCTGGTAGCTGGGGACGCGCAGCCCGTGGCTCTGGCCCGGGTACACCACCAGCTGGGTGGGCACGCCGCGCCGGCGCAGCGCCTGGTAGAGCTGCTCGGAGTTGAGGATGGGCACGTTCCAGTCGTCCTGGCCGCCCATGACGAGGGTTGGGGTGGTGACCTCGTGCACCTTGTTGAAGGGACTGATGCGCTCCCAGTTCTCGCGGTTGTCGCCCTCCCACGGGAGCCCCAGTTCGGCCTCCCACTGCCGCTGGTAGTGGTCGTGCCCGTAGTTGGCGATGTAGAGCACCTCGCTCGCTCCGGTGATGGCGCCCTCGAAGCGGTCGGTCTGGGTGATGACGTAGTTGGTGAGGATGCCCCCGTAGGACCAGCCGCCCACGCCGAGCCGCTCGGGGTCGGTCCAGCCCTGCTCGATGGCGTAGTCGATGCCCGCCATCACGTCCTTGAAATCGGGGTTGCCCCAGTCCGCCCAGAGCGCCGCCGAGAAGTCCTGGCCGTACCCTGACGAGCCGCGTGGGTTGGTGCGAACGACCACATAGCCGTGGGCGGCAAAAAGCTGCGACTCGAACTGGAAGGAGTGACTGTACTGGGAGACGGGACCGCCGTGGATGCGCAGGATCGTGGGATAGGCGCGGCCCTCCTCATAGTCCGGCGGGAAGGTCACGAACCCCTCGACCTCGATCCCTCCCTCCGAGGGAAACTGGATGTTGCGCGTCTCCGCGATGTGGACGGCGGAGAGGAAGTCGTCGTTGTGGCCCGTGATACCGCGGAGCGCAGCCTCGCCGTCGCCGTAATCCTCGACCGCGTAGATCTCGCCCGGGCGATCCAGGTAGTTGACCCGGGCCGCGAAGGTGTCGCCGTTCCAGTCGAACCCCGACGCCGACAGCCCGCCGGCAAGCGGCCGCTCCAGCCCCGAGCCGTCCGGCCGGATGCGTGCGATGTGGTTTTCCGCCGAGTCCTCGAGCGCGAACCAGATCCATTCGCCGTCCGGCGAGAAGCGCGGGGAGCGAGCGTTGCGGTCCAGGTCGGTGGTGAGCAGCCGGGGTTCGCCCCCGTCCGCGGAGACCACCGCCAGGTGGGTTGTGGCGTACCAGATCAGGTCGGGCCGGATGCCCGTGGTGTACGTGATCCAGCGCCCGTCCGGGCTCCAGGCCGGTGAGCCGTCGGAGCCTGGGTTGGTCGTGATGCGCCGGGGCGCGTCGGTGGGTTCCTCCAGATCGGCGGAGACGACCCAGATGTCGCTGTTGGCGTTCAGGTCGGGGTCTTCGGTGCGGTTGGAGACGAACGCGATCTGCGTGCCGTCCGGGCTCCATACGCCCAGAGACTCGTTCCAGCGCCCTGTGGTGAGCTGCCGCAACTCCCTGGCATCGATCTTGTAGACATACAGGTGCGTCATGCGTGAGCCGGTCAGGTATCCGGCTCCGTCCCGCTTGAACTGGATGCGGTCGATGACCCACGGATCCTGTGGAGCGTTGGGCTTTTCATCCTCGTCCTCCTCTTCCGCATCGCGGAGGGTGAGGAGGAGGCGGGTACCGTCGGGCGACCAGCGGTATCCTCCGACGCCCTGCTCGACGTCGGTGAGGGGGAAGGCTTCGCCGCCGCGCCGGTCCAGCGCCCACACCTGGGTCGCGTCGCCGTCGCGCGCCGCGGTGAAGGTGAGGTACCGGCCGTCAGGGCTCCAGGCGGGCGAGCCGGCCGACTGCTTGTCCCGGGTGAGGGGAACGGGGTCGCCCCCCGCGACCGGCGCCATGTAGATGCGGGTATAGGAGCGTTCATCCTCAAGAGAGGTGCGAGAGACCGTGTACGCGACCCAGTCTCCTTCGGGGCTAACGACGGGGGTTCCGACGTTCTGCAACTCGAAGAGATCGTCGACCGTGATGTTGCGCCGCTCCTGTGCGCGTGCGGCTTGCGGCGAGAGCACGGCGGTGACGAGCGCAAGCCCGAGTGCTGTGGTGAAGAGAGGCTTCATGATGAACTCCTGAACCGATGAACGATCATCCCGAGCGAGGAGGGGACGAAGATGCGTAGTAAAGGCAGGGGAAAGCGGACGCACGCAAGAATAACAGCGAGTGAACAAGGGGCGCGACCCGCGACGGCCGCGTACCCGCAGGGTGTGGGGGTAGCGATGAGCAGAATGGGGAAGAAAGTGTCCATTTCGGTGGACAGCGTTGCGGCGGATGGCGCCCGGCGGGTGGCCAACTTCGTGCTTCGGGCCATGTTGGTGATTGCGGTGACGGTGTTCGGCACCGCTTGCGCCGCGCGCGCGGGGGATGGAACCGAGGCGCTCGCGCCCGGTCTGGAAGATCAGATCGAAATCCGGATCATCAACAACAACTTCAGCGACGCCCGGCTGTACGCGGTGCATCCCGGAAAACGGGAGTACATCGGCATGCTCACGGGAAAGACCGAAGCCAACTACATGCTCGACTGGGACTTTTCCCAGACGCTCGCGATCGAGATTTCGCTCCTCGCGGGCGGCACCTGCACGACCCAGGAGCTGATCGTCGACCCCGGGGAGGCGCTCTTCCTCAGCATCGATTCCACACTGAGCACGATGGCGAACTGCCGCCAGACCTGGACGGGGGTGGGCGGGCGCTAGTGCGCCGGGGCGCTGGCCGGTGGCCGCCGGTGCCCCGTAGCCTGCTCGAAAGCGTAACCGAAGCGCATCAGCATCGCTTCAGTGAAGGGGCGGCCCAGGAACTCGATCCCGATCGGCAGCCCGTCCGGGGTGAAGCCGGCGGGCACGGTCAGCGCGGGAAAGCCCGACACGGGACTGAGCAAGCGGTTGTCGCCTAGACCGTAGTCGTCCGCTGGCGCGGGATTGGTCTCGACGTCCGGCGCGATCAGCGACGGCGGGTGGT
Source organism: Longimicrobiales bacterium (assembly GCA_965232315.1). Taxonomy (GTDB): domain Bacteria; phylum Gemmatimonadota; class Gemmatimonadetes; order Longimicrobiales; family Gaopeijiaceae; genus BD2-11. The sequence continues at coordinate 70,404 of CBDDPN010000002.1, forward strand.
CGAAGGTGGTGTGCACCAGCGCGTCCAGGTCGTGGTCGGCCATCACCTGGTAGACGTCCTGGCGGAGTTGGTCGCGGGCGAGCATGTAGTCCAGGTAACCCGGGTCGCCGGTGGTCTTGCCGAGTGAACCCGCCAGCCCGGTGGCCCGCCACGGTGTCACCCGCCCGCTGAGCAGGATGGCGCGCAGGGTCGTGTAGGGCGGGTCGTCGAGCTCCGCCAGGTAGGCGTCGGTGGCGGCCTCGGTCTCGTGGGAGTTCATGGAGTAGATTGCGTTGACGCCGTCGATGCCCGGGATGGCGACATTGTCCACCACCTCGGCTCCGAGGGCACGCACCTGTGCGACGGCCGCGTCGACCAGCGCGCGCACCTGCCGGTATCCCTCCGACTCCGTGTCCAGCGAGCCGTCCATGGGGTCGCGGATGATGCCGATGCGGGCTCCGTCGAGCCCGTCGGCGGAGAGGCCGTCGCTGTAGGAGCCCGGAACCTGGCCAAAGGAATGCGCGGTCACCGGGTCGTTGGGGTCGTAGCCGGCGATGGCATCCAGCAGGAGGGCTGCGTCCATGACCGTGCGCGTCATCGGCCCCATGGTGTCGGTGGTGGGGTTGGCGGGCATCATGCCGAAGCGGCTCACCAGCTGCAGAGTGGGGCGAAGGCCGACCAGCGAATGCACCGCCGCCGGCCCGCGGATGGAGCCGCCGGTGTCCTCTCCGATGCCGATCATCCCCAGGTTTGCGGCCACGCCCGCGCCCGTCCCGCCGGAAGAGCCGCTGGGATTGCGCCGCGGGTCATAGGGATTGCGGATGAAGCCGAAGCCGGAGCCCACGTAGCGCGAGGCGAACTCGCCCATGTTGGTCTTGGCCAGGAGGAGCGCTCCCGCATCCTTCATGCGGGTGACGATGGTCGCGTCGCGGGAGGACACGAAGTCCTCGAAGAGCGCCGATCCGTACGTGGTGGGCATGTCACGGGTCTCGACCTGGTCCTTGAGGAGAACCGGGATGCAGTGCAGCGGGCCGGTGAGTCCCCCGGAGGCGAGGGCCTCGTCGAGGCGGGCGGCTTCGTCGAGGGCCGCGGGGTTCAGGTTCGCGATGGTGTTGAGCCGCGGCCCCCGCTGGTCGTACGCCTCGATGCGGTCGAGATAGCCCTGAACCAGGTCCACGCAGGTGAGCGCCCCGGACGAGAAGGCGGCGTGCACCCCGGCGATGGTCGCCTCCTCCAGCTGGAATGCCTGGGCGGTCAGGCCCGCGCCCGGGGCGGCGAGGAGCAGGCCGGCAACGAGCAGGATGGTCGTTCGGAGCGAGAGGAACCATCTGGAAGTCATCGGCGTTCTCTTGCGCGTGCGATCTGGATGAATTGCGGCCTCTACGTTCTCCCGGCGCTCCCGGCTCCGCAAGGCGAAACACGCTTGCCTCCCCTCGTGCCCGGGCCCATGGTGAGACGCTTTGTCCTCCCGCGGGCACGGGGTGGCTGCCCGTGCGGCGTCTCGTCCCGGTCGGGCATGGTATGGAAGCTCAGGCATGCCGGATAACGCCTTTCTTGGCAGATAAGCCTTACATGGTATAACAGACAGAACATGGCAGAGACCCAAAACATGGCAGATCTCGACATTCAACCAGGCAGGACCCGCATCGGCTGGATCGGACTCGGCGTCATGGGCCGCAGCATGTGCGCGCACCTGATGGACCACGGGTTTTCGGCCACCGTCTTCACCAGGACGCGCGCGACGGCCGCGTCGGTGCTGGAGAAGGGCGCGGTGTGGGCGGACAGTCCCCGCGCCGTGGCAGAGCAGAGCGAAGTGGTCTTCAGCATCGTCGGCTTCCCGCGCGATGTGCGCGAGGTGATCCTGGGCGAGAGCGGCGCCCTGGCTGGCTGCGCGCCCGGCAACGTCCTGGTGGACATGACCACCAGCGAGCCTTCCCTCGCGGTCGAGATCTACGAGGCCGCGCGCGCCCGGGAGGTGGCCAGCGTGGACGCGCCGGTGTCCGGGGGCGACGTGGGCGCCCGGAAGGCGCGCCTGTCGATCATGATCGGTGGGGACGAGGAGGTGGTGGAGGCGCTCGGGCCGTGCTGGCGGGCGATGGGCAGGACCATCGTGCGCCAGGGAGGACCCGGGGCGGGGCAGCACGCCAAGATGGTCAATCAGGTGCTGATCGGCCCGCTGATGATCGGGATGTGCGAGGGCCTGCTCTATGCCTACCGGTCCGGACTCGACCTCGAGACCGTGATGAAGTCGGTGGCCCCGGGCGCCGCCGGCAGCTGGTCGCTTTCCAACTACGGCCCGCGCGTGATCGCCAACGACTTCGACCCCGGCTTCTTCGTGGAGCATTTCGTCAAGGACATGGAGATCGCGCTGGCCGAGGCGGGCCGCATGAAGCTGGCGTTGCCGGGACTGGCGCTGGCCCACCAGCTGTATAACGCCCTGCGCGCCCAGGGGAAGGGGCACAGGGGAACCCATGCTCTCCAGCTCGCGCTGGCGCATCTGTCCGACATCGACTGGGTGGGGAGGGAGGAGCACTGACAACCTCGGGGACAGCGCCGGCTCGATCAGGCCAACCGGGCGACCGAGCGCGGTCCTGGCGTCCCTGATTGGCCGAGTCCCAGCAACCGCCGCGCTGAACCTCAGCCCCCGTATGCCGGGTCCAGTGCGGTCTTCCGCGGGCCGCTCAGCCTGCGGGCGCCAGCACCAGACGGTTCTCGGCACGCGCCTCCACCGCCTCGCGCGAGAAGAGCATCGGGAAATAGTCCTGGTTGGCCCAGTCCTGCGTCAGGTTGCCGTAGTAGGGGCTTCCCGGTCGCCCCGACTGCCCGGGCGCGTTCGTGAAGAGCGAACCGTCCAGATCGCCGAAGTCCACGATGTGGCGATAGGTGGCCCCGGTCGCTGCTACCGTGCCCGCGCCCCCCGATCGCTCCCCTGCGGGCAGATCGTAGGCGGTCACCAGCGCGTGCGGGAATTCGCTGCGGTGGTCGCGTCCCCAGCGCCAACCGGCCTGGTCGTCGCCCTGGTCGCGCGCGATCTGTTCCAGCGCGGTGGCGAGAGCCGCTTCCAGCGCGGTTGCCGCGTTCCCGCCCGGATCACCCGCAACCTGGTCGAGCACGTCCCCGTCGACACGGCGGTAGATCGCGGCCGCCCGGCTGTCCCGGTCGAAGACCCCGTTCCACGAGGCCAGTTCGGCCCGGTAGGGCTCCACTTCCGCGTCGCCCGCCGTCCATCCCGCAAACAGCGCCGCATGCCGCGCTCCCGACGCCGAATACGCGTCCTGCTGCAGTTGCCGTGAATCCTCCAGCGTAAAGTCGCTGCCTGCGTTCAGGACCTCCTGTACCCGCGCGAACCGGGCGAAGGGTCCTGCGGTCTTGAAAAACAGCGGCGGATCATAGCCGGGCGGATGGATGTCGTGATTGGCCGTCCCGACCCAGCCGCGGTCCGGGTTGAACTCGGTGGGCAGGTCATCGCGAAAGCCATCCCACTCGTACGCCCCGGTGCCCGGGACCGGCAGCCGCCCGTGCCAGTTGGGGCGGCTCGGCGAGAGCGCTGCCGCCTGCCAGGCGACGTTCCCGTCGGCATCGCCGCAGATCATGTTCTCGGTTGGAGCCATCCAGTAGCGCATCTCCTCCAGGAAACCGCTGCAGTCGGAGACCACGTTGAGCCGGAGCCCCGCCAGGTATCCCGTGGTGCCGGGCTCATGCATCGTCGAGCGCATGGCGTAGGCGAAGTTGTTGTCGGGGTCCCTGTAGAAGATCGGCCCGTGGCGCGAGAACTCGAGTTCGACGGTTTCGGGCTCGCCGTCCTTCACCGGGATGGTCTCGGTGATGGTCCGCACCTCCTCCCAGCCGTCTCCCCAGCGCACCTCTTTGGGGTTGTCGGGATTCACCTGCTCGACATAGATGTCGGACTGATCCGTGCCCACGATGGTGAGCCCCCAGGCGATGCGTCCGTTGTGCCCGATGGCAACCCCCGGGAGCACTGGCTCCGTAGAGCCGATGGCGGTCCAGCCGGGCGCGTCCAGATGAACGACGTAGCGCAGAGACGGGTTGGTCACCCCCCGGTGCGGGTCGTTGGCCACGATCGCGTGGCCGCTCACGGTGCGGCTCCCGTGAATCGCCCAGTTGTTGCTGCCGGGGGAGGTCTCCCGCGCACCCAGATTCAGCGCCATCCCGGCACCCATCCAGTCGGTGTAGGGCGCAACCAGCGGGGGGCTGCTCATGGCATTGCGGAAGCCTGTCGCCCCGGCCAGCACCTCATTGGAAATCAGGCTCATGTCGACGCCATCCGGGACGACCAACTCGCGCCACGGGGTGGGATTCGCCCGCCGGTTGGCTTCCTCGGCACCGAGCTCGGCCACACGCCCGGCCAGCTGCAACTCGCGGCGCACGTCCGCCACCGGCATCGCCGTCTGCATCCGCAGGAGGGGCGTCTCGGCGCTCCAGTACTCGGGTTCGAGGCCGGTGAGCCGGAACTCGACGGGCAGCTCTCCCGCCGCCGTGGCGTGATCGATGTAGGCGTTGATCCCTGACGCGAAGGCTTCCAGGATGCGCCGGCCCTCGGGGTGGTAGCTGGTGAATTCGGCGTCGTCGAAGGGGCCCCGGAACTTGAGCAGACGCGCGACGCGGTCGTGACGGAGCGCTTCCGCCCCCAGCACCTCGCTCAACCGCCCCTCGCCGGCCCTCCTGTACATCTCCATCTGCCACAGCCGGTCCTGGGCCTGGACGAACCCCTGAGCGAAGAAGAGGTCGTCGAGGCCCGAGGCGTAGATGTGAGGCACGCCCCAGGGATCGCGCAGCACCTCGACTTCGCCCTGGAGGCCCGGGACCGGGATACGGCCCTCGATTTGCGGAAGTCGCGCCTCCGCAAGGTCTTCGAAGCTCGCGGCAGGCCCTTCGGCGCAAGCGGAGACGAAGGCGAAGAGGCCGAGCGCGGCGATGGCCGAGGCGCGGCCGGGATGCCGGGGTCGACCGGGGATGCACGTCCGGGAACGGAGAACGGTGACTCGGAATCTGGAGGCTTGGGTCGGGCGCATGGGTTCCTCCACGGGGAAGTCGATGCCGGAAAGCAGACAGGCTACTAGCTTCGGGGTGAAAGGGGATCCACGCAAACAGGGACACGCCCATGAAACGGATGTCGTTCATGATCGCGCTCGGCTCGGGGTTCGCAGTCGCGGTCTCCTGCGGGTTGGCGCTCATCGCGCCGCGCTCTCTCCTGGCCCAGGAGCCCGAGATGGGCTTCGAGCATCTTGCGGGGCTGGACGTCGTCGTGGCCTTCGACGATCCTACGGCCAATCGGGTGCTGGAGGCGGCGTTTCAGGCATCGATCGGAAGCCGAATGGGGATCAACCTGCTGGCTACCGCGCAACCGGATGCGTTGTCGGTGGTGGCGGTGGCGACCTGCGTGCCCCGGGACTGCGCGAGCGCCGAGTTGTACTCCGTGGCCCTTCTGCTGTCGAACCACTACGACGCCACCTGGGCCATCGAACTGCTCTCCCACGAGTCACCGGAACTGGCGGACCTCTACGCCCCCCGGCTGGCGGAGTTGATGGAGCCGCTCGGCATCTGGGCGGAGGCGTGGCGCCCCGGCGAGTACCGTGAACAGGTCGATGCCTTCGTCGACCTTCTGGAGGCCAGATGTTTTGGGCCGGCCCTGGCCAGGCGGGGGATCCTTGCGGCTCGTGCGTTGGGAGACAGCGCACGCGCCCGGCGGCTGGACGAGGTGGCCAACGACGAACGGGGGCTTTGCTAGCAGAGGAGGACCGGGGATGCGTCCGGCTCAGGCAGCCGATCGGTTTACGCCTGGTCCCGCGCCTCCCTCCACGCATCCAGCACTTCGCGCTCCCGCTCCCGGCTCATGCCCGCGCGGCGTTCGCTTCGCTCGGCTTCGGGTCGGGTCATGTCCCATTCGACGGTATCGCGGCTGGTCATGGCCAGCGGACGGAAGGTGAGGCCGGTGGCGAGCGCGCGGTCGACGTCCACGTACATCAGATCGGCTCCCGGGGCCCACGCCGGCAGATCGCCGAAGGGTCTCACCCCCTGCGCCTCCAGGAAGTCTTCCGGAACCCAGGTGAACTCGACCGCCGCGGAGGTCGCGGCGCGGATCCCGTAGAGCATCTCCGCCATCGACATGCGGGTGCCCGGGCCGGTGGCGTTGAAGTCGCCGGCGACGCCGTCCTCGGCCAGGCGCACGATCCATTCCGTGATGTCGCGCTGATCGATGATCTGGTTGGCGTGCTCCGGGTTTCCGGGGGCCAGCACCTCGCCGCCCTCGAAGATGCGCAGGGGCCAGTAGGTGAAGCGGTCGGTCCGGTCGCCGGGTCCGACGATCAGGCCGGGGCGCACGATGGTTGCGCGGCCCGGGAAGGCGGCGTGGACGATGTCCTCGCTCAGCGCCTTCATGAGTCCGTAGTGGGCGTCGTCACCGTTCTCCCAGCCCTCCGGGGGTGAAAAGCGCTCCGAGTCCTCGTTGATGAGATGCTCGTACAGGACGCGGTCCTTGTGTTCGTAGGCCAGCCCGGAGCTGAGGTACGCCGAAATCGATGAGACGAAGAGGTACTGCTCGGCGGCGTCCCGCAGCAGCTGCGTGCTCAGCTGTGCCCAGCGGTAGTCCTGCGTGTTGTTGTCGAGGACGACGTCCCAGTTGCGGTTTTCGAGGGCGCTCAGGTCGCCGTTGCGGTCTCCGATCAGATGCTCGACCTCGGGAAGGTCGGCCTCCGCGCGACCGCGCGTGAAAATCGTCACCTCGTGGCCGCGTTCGACGGCGTAGCGCACCATGTGCGGGCCGATGAAACCGGTGCCCCCGAGGATGAGGAGCCTCTTCGGTGCGGGCGCCTGCTGGAGGCGCCGCGCGGGTTCGGCGCCGGCCCGGCTCGCGCGTGTGCCGCCAGGGGAGGCGAAGCCGATACCCGGAGTGCCCAGCCCCAGCCCCAGCCCGGCCCCGGCGAGTCCGGTGACGCGCAGGAAGTCTCGCCGTGTCGGTGTCATGGTGCGTTCTCCTTCCGTCATTGACGCGACAGCGAACCCGAGAGGATTACGCGTCCGCAAAAGTCGGTGTCGGCGTGTTCGGAGATCTCGGCGTTGCCAGCGAAGAACCGCACTGTGGAACTGATCGTCCGCGTGGCCCCGCAGAACTCCTCGTTGACGGATCCCGAAAAGCCTCCGTCCGTCAACTCCAGGAATCCGGTGGTGTCCAGTGTTCCGGTCGCGGCGGGAATCGGCACCGTCACGCCGGCGACCCCGATCGACCCCGTAAGGGTGACGTTTTCGCCGGCCTGTTCAATGACCACCTGCATGGACCCGGCGACGCCCTCCCTGTTCACCAGGTACTGGACGATAAACGATCCCGCGTAGGTGCCGGCGATTTCGGGAACGGGGCCGGTGAGCTCGTCCTCGCCGCACGCAACGGAGGAAAGGGTCAATACAACGAGGGCCAACCGCAGGCGCCATGCGTGTGTCATAGTCGTGCGCGACCTCCTCCTCGCCCTTCGGTGACATCAACCGCTCCGCTGAAAAGGCTAGCCGCGGGACGGGCAGGCTGCAACGGGTGCGCGTCGGGCTGGACTTGCCGAAGCGGGCGTACCATCGTGCCGAGGCGGTGGCAGAGACAGGGCGTTGCCGGGGCTTGCGAGAGTCTCGTTGTCGACAACGTCGAGTCGGTTGTCCGGAACGAACCGCTCCGCATGGATGCCGGGCTGTCGAGGAGGGGAAGGACGTCGTGACCGGACGGGGTAGTACCCTCGCGTGGCGCTTGCGCGGCCACCTGTACCGGCGAATCCGTGAATCGGGACTCGTTCCCGGCCGCGTCGAGCTGGGCGATGAATTGGGAGCGGCGGCTGGGGAAGTGGATCGAGCGCTTGCATTCCTCGCAGATTCTCACGTTCTGGCCCTGGACGAGACGGGGGAAGTCCGGATGGCGCATCCCTTTTCCGCCGTGGAGACGCCCTTTCGGGTGCATACGTCGCGGACGAGCTACTGGGCCAACTGTGCCTGGGACGCGCTCGCGATCCCGCTGCTTCTCGAAGTCGAAGGCCGGACGCGAACCGCGTGTCCCCGCTCCGGCGCGCCCATCGACCTGGCGGTCACCAACGGACGTGTCCGACCTGCCGGCGGCGCCGTGGTCCGCTTCCCCGTACCGGCCCGTTGCTTCTGGGACGACATCGGTTTCACCTGACGCAACATCCAGGCCTTCCGGTCGGAAGCGGATGTGGTCGCGTGGGCGGCGACGCTGGACCTGGATATCGGCGCGACGGTGCCGCTCGAGAGGCTGGGCGAGCTGAGCCGCAGGTGGTACGCGGGCCGGCTGAGCGACCATTGGCGGCCCTTTCCGGCGAGGACGAAGCAGGACTTTTTTCGGGAGACGGGACTGCACGGACCGTTCTGGGAGCTTCATCGGGCATGAGGCCCTTGGCGGGTGTCGTCATCGCGGCGGTTGCCGCGTGCGCCGATCCGACTCCCACTGCTTCTCCGGCCGTATCCGTCGATCGCTGCCCGGCCGCCGCCCCCGGCCTCGACATCGGGGGCTTTGCAGGAGACGGCCGGGACACGCAGGTGACCCCGGTCCGCCGCGTGGTCCTTATGGGAGGTGGTCCTGAAGAGGACGGCGCCGCCCGCCGCTTCGCCGAGTCGGCCGCGGGCGGTGATATCGTGGTGCTGCGCGCGACCGGATCGCTGGTCAGCTATCCCGACTACTTTGCCACCGAGTTGTCTCCAAGTCCCCGCGCCGCCTCGGTGATCACCATCCGCACGAACAGCCCGTCGGCCGCGGCGCACGCGAGCGTGCTGTGCCACCTGACCCGGGCGGAAGCGGTGTGGCTGGCTGGCGGCAGTCAATGGGACTACCTGGGGCGCTGGCCGACCGCCCTCCACGAGGCCTTGTCCGAGGCGGCCAAACGGGGCGCGGCCGTCGGTGGGACCAGCGCCGGAGCGGTGTCGCTGGGCGAGGGCGTGTTCGCCGCGCGGCTGGGCACCATCACATCCTCAGAGGCCCTCGCGAATCCGTTCGATCCTTCGGTAAGCGTCTCTCTCTCGCCATTCCCTCAGCCCGAGTTGGCGAACGTGCTCGTGGACTCCCACTTCACGGAGCGCTCCCGCGAAGGCCGCCTGCTCGTATTCCTGGCGCGGCTGCTGGCCGAACACCTGGAGGGCCCCGTTGCAGGAATCGGGCTCGATGAAGGGGCCGCGCTGGAGATCGCCGATGGCTCCTACCGCGTGTCGTCTGCGCGAGGCGGGGGGGTCTGGATGTACGAGGTCTCGGGGCCTGCCAGCCTCCGGCCGGGGATACCGCTCACGCTCGGCGGCATACGCCGCGTACGGTTGGTCGACGGCGACTCGGGCCCCTGGCCGTTCTCCTTCGACACGGACAGAGCCCAGGGCCTTCTTGTAGAGAACGGCCTGGTGCGAGTGGACCTCATTCACGCGTCGATGCTTCAGACAGATGAGGCTTCGGTGGCAAGAAGCGCTATGGCTTCTTAGTTCCCCGCCTCCACGCGGGCGCATGCCCGGCCCAGCCGCTGCAGTCCTTCCGCCACCTCGTCACGGGAGATCAGCATGGAGGGACCGATGCGGATCACATGGCCGCCCATGCCCCCGAGGCCGATCAGCACGCCTTCCTGGCGGGCGGCTTCAAGGAGCGCCCTCCCCAACCGGGCGCTGGGCTCCCTGGTGGCCGGGTCTTCCACCAGCTCCAGGGCGATCATCAGCCCCATGCCGCGCACGTCGCCGATCCACGGGTAGTCGCGCTGCAACACCTCCAGTCCCTCGCGCAGCTGGCGTCCGCGCTCGGCGGAGCGGACGGGGGTGTCCTCCTCGACCATGACGTCCATGGTGGCGCGTGCGGCCACCATGGAAACCGGGCTGCCCCCGTAGGTGGAGAAGGTGAGGCCGGTCCAGGCGGCCGCTATCTCCTCGCGGGCCAGGGTTCCGCCTACCGGGAAGCCGTTCGCCACCCCCTTGGCGACGACCATGATGTCGGGCTCCACGTCCCAGTGCTCGATGCCGAACCAGCGGTCGCCGGTGCGTCCGAAGCCCGCCTGCACCTCGTCGCAGATGAACACGCCCCCGTAGGCCCGAATCACCTCGGCGGCGCGCGTGTGGTACCCGGGCGGCGGGACGATGTAGCCCCCCACCCCCTGGATGGTCTCGGCCAGCAGGGCGGCGGGGCGCCCGGTGGTGGTGGTCTCGATCACCTCGACCAGCTCGTCGATGTAGCGGTCCACATTGTGCCCGTCGGCATGCCGGTACGGGTAGGGCGCGATCGCGTGCCGGATCGGGGCCATCGCCGGGAGCGGCTTCCATTGGGCCTGGCCGGTCAGGCCGGTAGCCAGCGTGCTGCGCCCGGAGTAGCCCAGACGCAGGCCGATGATCTCGCTGCGGCGGGTATGCATCTGCGCCAGCATGACCGCGGTCTCGATCGCCTCGGTGCCGCTGTTGGTGAACATGACCTGGTCGAGGCCGGCGGGCGCGAGGCCGGTGAGCCTCTCGGCCGCGGCCACATAGGGTTCGGTGACGTACAGGTTCGAAGTGTGGCCCAGGCGCGTGACCTGTTCCTGGACCGCGCCCACGACCCTGGGATGGCAGTGCCCGATCGAGGTGGTCAGGATGCCCGCGAACAGATCGAGGTATTCCCTGCCATCCGCGCCCTTCGCGCGCACCCCCTCCGCCTCCACGAGCACCAGGGGCTCGGCGTACAGCGGCTTGACGCACGGAAAGATGGAGGTGCGCTGGCGCTCGATCAGCTCCGCCGCTCCGCCTCCTCGGGAACCGCGGCAGTCCGATGCCACCGAAGCCGGTACCTGCGTAGGCTCGTCGGGACGAGGCCGGGCCCCGGTCAGGTCGGTTCGCGAGTCGGTCTCGATGGATACCGGCTCTGCCGGTGCCTTTCCTGCCGCCGTTCCCGGCTGGCTACGCGTCATGAGGGACTCCGTTGGCGAGGTGTCAGCGCAGAAGCATCGCCTGCCGTCGCGGTTCTTACCAGCGCGTGATCACCACCCGCTTGTCGGTGAAGAACTCGACCGAATCGCGGCCCTGGGCCTTCAGGTCGCCGAAGAAGGAGCCACGCGACCCGCCGAAGGGAAAGAAGGCCATCGGCGCCGCGACCCCGATGTTGATCCCGATCATGCTGATGCCGGCGTGATAGCGGAACTCGCGCGCCGCGCGCCCGCTGGTGGTGAAGAGCGAGGTCGCGTTGCCGTACTCGCTCCTGTGCATGAGCTCGATGGCGTCCTCCACCGTGTCGGCCCGGGTGAGCCCCATCACCGGGCCGAAGATCTCGTCCTTGCCGATGGCCATGTCGGGGTGCACGTCCTCGAAGATGGTCGGGCCGACCCAGTTCCCGCCGGGGTAGCCCGGTACCCTCGCGTCACGTCCGTCCATCACCAGCGACGCGCCATCGTCCACGCCGCTCGAGATGTAGCCCACAACCCGGTCGCGGTGGCTGGCGGAGATCACCGGGCCCATGTCCACCCCGTCCTCGAGGCCGTCGCCCACGCGCAGCGACGCGGAGCGGTCGAGGATCCGCTCGCGGATGTTCGCGTAGGCGTCGGCCACCCCCACCACGACGCTGCCCGCCAGGCAGCGCTGCCCGGCGGAGCCGAAGATTGAGGACACCACCGCGTCGGCGACCAGGTCGTAGTCGGCGTCCGGCAGCACGATCATGTGGTTCTTGGCTCCCCCGAGCGCCTGCACGCGCTTGCCGGCCGCACCCGCCTTCCTGTACAGGATGCGCGCGACCTGGCTCGAGCCGACGAAGGACACCCCCGCGATGCCGGGGTGCTCGAGCAGGGCGGTCACCGCCTCGCGGTCGCCGTGCACGACGTTGAGCACGCCCGGCGGCAGACCGGCCTGCTCGGCCAGGTCCACCACCCGCTGGTGCGTGAGCGGGTCCTGCTCGCTGGGCTTGAGCACCACCGTGTTCCCCGCCGCCACCGCGTAGGGCCAGAACCACATCGGGATCATCACGGGAAAGTTGTAGGGAGAGACGACGGCGAATACGCCGAGCGGCTGCCGGATGGCTTCGCAGTCGATGCCCGGGGCCACGTCCTCGAGCACGTCGCCCATCATCAGCGTGGGGATGCCGCAGGCGTGTTCGACGTTCTCGATGCCGCGCTGAACCTCACCCCTGCACTCGGCCAGGTTCTTGCCATGCTCGATGACCAGGGAACGGGCCAGCGCGTCCTTGTGCTCGTCGAGGAGATGCTTCAGACGGAAGAGCACCCGGGCACGATCCACGGCGGGCGTGCTGCGCCAGCCCGGAAAGGCAGCGGTGGCAGCGGCGACGGCGGCGTCCACATCGGCGCCCGAGGAAAGGGGCACGCGCCCGAGCGGCTCACCGGTGGTGGGATTGGTTACCGGCAGCGAGCCCGTTCCCGACGGCGCCGTCCAGCGACCGCCGACGTAGTTGAGGATGGGTTCGTGCGAAGTATCGATGGTGGCTGTGTTGGCAGACATGAGGTCAGTTCCGCTGATGATGGGGCCGGAACGCGCGGCGGGCGGCACCCGATTGGAAGGTTGCTTCCCTGGCGAAGGACAGCTTTGAAGTGTCCGAACAGGCCCTTGCGGTGTCAAGGGATTTCGGGCCCCGCGAGGGGTTTACCGGTGTCGTCCGGACTCAGGTCCTGCTTGTCGCGGAAGAAGTCGATTCTGCACCGCACCGCGCCATCGATCGCGACCCGGTGACGCATCCGGGGATGGATCGTGATGCGACCCGGCGCCGAGATCGTGTGATCCTCGCCGGTCTCGAGGATCACGAATCGCAGACTGCCCTCCAGGACGTTGAGCATTCCCCAGTGCCCGGGCGCCAGGGCGTGTTCCGCCTGCAGCGCGGCCGGGATGGTGTCCTGCGTGAAGATGGGGGAGCTGCGGCTGGGGATGAGTCCGTCGGGCAGGGGATCGGTCATTGTGCGCGATTGCTCGGTGTGGGTTCGCTGGATTCCTCGTGTGCCGCGCGGAAGGCAGCGTTCCTGGGTTCTCGCGACTGCCCCCGGGCACGAGGGACGTCGTTGCGCCGGTGTCGTTGCCCCGGTGGACATCGCCGGGCCATCTTCCCTGAAGCAAACCATTTCCCCGCATCGGAGGAAGGCCATGCGGCCGGCTACAGCGCATCCGACACGACTCGGGATGTCATCTTTCTTTCTGATTCTGGCCCCTGTCCTGGCGATTGTGGCCCCCGTCACCGGTCACGCGCAGGAGGCGCCGCGCGCGCTTACGGCTGAGGACTACGCCCGGGCGGAGCGTCACCTCGGGACGAACATGAACCCGCTGGTGTTCAACGGCGCGGTCGACCCCAACTGGATGCCGGACGGGCGCTTCTGGTACCGGAACCAGACCCCGCGGGGCAGCGAGTACCTGATGGTCGACCCCGAGGCGGGAAGGCGCGATCCAGCCTTCGACCACGAGAGGATGGCGAACGCGCTGTCGGGGGTGGCCGGTGGGGGCGCGACGGCGGCGGGCCTGCCGCCAGGGCAGTTCATGCCCGAGGCGGCCGTGATTCTCTTCGCCCCCGAGGGCGAGGACTTCCGCGAAGAGGGGCGCGCTTTCCGCTGCCGGTCCATCGACTACCGCTGCGAGGAGCTGGAGGGCAGCCCCGAACAGCGCAGAGCCAACTACATGGCGATCTCCATGGGCTTCGAGGCGGCATTCCGCCGCTCCGCCGGTGTCGCGTCGCCGGATCAGGCCCGCGAAGCCTTCATCCGCGACCACAACGTCTGGGTCCGCGAGGTGGAGACCGGCCAGGAGACGCAACTGACCTTCGACGGCGAGGAGGACTTCGGCTACGCGACCAACAACGCGGGCTGGGTGCGGAGCCCCCGGCCGGTGCTGCGCTGGTCTCCCGACAGCCGCCGGATCGCGACCTTCCAACACGACGCGCGCGGCGTGGGGATGATGTACATGGTGAACACGCAGGTGGGTCATCCCGAGCTGGACGCCTGGCGCTATCCCCTGCCGGAGGACTCGGTGATCTTCCGCATCCACCGGGTGGTGCTGGACCTGGACACGTCCCCCGACTCACGCATGGTGCGCCTCGACATGCCCCCCGACCAGCACCGCTCCACGGTGTGCGACCATGTCGCCTGCGGCGGCACCTTCGCCGACGTGGAATGGAGCGACGACGCCACCCGGGTGGCCTTCGTGTCGAGTTCCCGCGACCACAAGCAGGCCACACTGCGGGTCGCGGATGCCCGCACCGGCGCGGTGCGCGACATCCTCGAGGAGCGGGTGGAGACCTTCTTCGAGTCCGGAGACGGGTCCCACAACTGGCGCGTACTCGAGGAGAGCGGCGAGGTCATCTGGTTCTCGCGGCGCGACAACTGGAGCCATCTCTACCTTTATGACCTGGAGTCGGGCGACCTGAAACGGCAGATCACCTCCGGGGAGTGGAACGTGCTGGAGGTGCTGGAGGTCGATACGGACGCGCGCACCGTGCTCTTCATCGGCAACGAGCGCGAGGACGGGGACCCCTACTTCCGCTACCTCTACCAGGTCGGGCTGGACGGCGGCAACGTGCGGCTTCTCACCCCCGACAGCGCCGACCACGCCATCTCGCGCTCGCCCGGCGGCGACTACTTCGTTGACACCTGGTCCACCCCCGTGACCCCGCCCGTGAGCGTCGTGCGCGACATGAGCGGACAGGTCGTGGTGGAGCTCGAGCGCGCGGACATCTCAGCCCTGGAAGCGGCCGGATGGCAGCCCCCCATCCCCTTCGAGGTGAAGGCGCGCGACGGTGTCACGGACCTCTACGGGCTCATGTTCCGCCCGTCCAACTTCGATCCGTCGATGAAGTACCCCATCGTCAACTACCTCTATCCGGGGCCGCAGAGCGGGAGCGTGGGGAGCCGCAGCTTCCGCACCGCGCACCGGGACCTGCAGGCGATCGCCGAGCTGGGATTCGTGGTGGTGGAACTCGACGCCATGGGCACGCCCATGCGCTCGCGGACCTTCCACGAGGCGTACTACGGCGACATGGGCGACAACGGCCTCCCCGATCAGATCACGGGGATCCGCCAGCTCGCCGAGCGGCACGAATGGATGGACATCGACCGGGTGGGCATCTTCGGGCACTCCGGCGGCGGCTTTGCGTCCACGGCCGGCATCCTGCGCTATCCGGAGTTCTACAAGGTGGCGGTGTCGCAGGCCGGCAACCACGACAACCGCAACTACGAGGACGACTGGGGCGAGAAGTGGCAGGGGCTGCTGGAGGAGTTCGACGACGGCACCACCAACTACGACAACCAGGCCAACCAGCTCGTGGCAGAGAACCTGCAGGGGAAGCTGCTCATCGCCCACGGCACCATGGACACCAACGTGCCGCACTCGAACACCATGCTGGTGGTGGACGCGCTCATCGCCGCCAACAAGGATTTCGACCTGGTGCTGTTTCCGAATCGCGGTCACGGCTTCGGCAACGAGCCCTACATGATGCGCAAGCGCTGGGACTACTTCGTGCGCCATCTCATGGGCGCGGAGCCCCCCGCCAACTACCAGTTCGGGCAGTTGCGGCGGCCCGTGGGGTAGGGAAGACGCCGGCCCTCCGCCGAAACAGGCAGCGCGCTCCCGCAAACCGGGGCGTCCCGATCCCCGGCGAGCTTCCTCTGCTCAGAACGCGAGCATCCGGGTGACCTTGATGGTCAGGCCGCGGCCGGGGATGATCCCCTCCCCGGTCATGAAGCGCTGCTCGTTCCAGACGATATAGAGGTCGGAGAGCGGGTGGTGGATGAGGTTGAAGCGGACGTTGGAGTTGAAGCGCCGGGTCACGGGATCGTACTGCACCAGCGCGTCCACGAAGGTGTGGGTGTTGAAGGAATAGTTGGTGCGGAACGTCCAGTAGGTCTTGACGAAAGAAGCATCCGGCAGCTCCAGCCGCGCCGACGTGCGCGTGACCCCGGCTGAGAAGTTGAATTTGTAGGAAGGCTTCAGCGAGAGGTTCAGCCTGCCGCTCCGCTGCGTGCCGGTCCACAGTCCGCCCCAGGTGTAGCCGAAGCTCCCCGAGACCCTGCGGCTGCGATCCGTGCTTCCCGTGAGCTGATAGTCCGCCCAGTGGTAGGTCCCGGCGGGGATCGGGTCGATGCGCGAATCGATGCGGAACGGTTGCTCGATGCGCTCCGACGCCGGGTTGGTCGCCAGCTGCCAGTTGCCGCCATTGGAGAGGAACGCGGTGATGCCGCTGTGGAGCCGCTTCGCGGCGATGCGGCCGTTGAGATTCTCGTAGTAGTTCCAGGTGATGTGCGGGTGGATCTCGCGGATGCCCAGTCGCCTCGCCCACTGTGGCCGCGGCCGCACGCCCCAGTCGACGAAGTACTTGGTGATCCCGGTGCGCCGGAAATAGCCGATGTCCGCGTTGAAGTTCTCGCCGAGGCGCATCGCCCCGAACTTGATGTGGTTGAAGTTGCCCTCGCGGTTGACGGACCAGCGCCACGCGTACTGCCCGTCTCCCAACCCGGGTGTCTCGGAGCCCACCAGATAGGCGCTCACATCGATCTCGCCGGGAAAGCGGATGTAGGCGTCGGCCCCGTAGACCCGGTTGAAGTCGCCGTCCTCGTGCACCGCGCGGCGCTCCATGTAGATGGCGCCGACGTCGGAAGCCCGCAGGATGTTCTTGCGCACCCGCGCGACCGCGTAGTCGTTGGCGGGCGTGTCCCCGAGGCCGCCCGTGCGCATCGCCAGCCCGCCGACCACGAGGCCGAGCGCCTGGCCGGTCAGACGCGCCCCCCCGCGGATGGGGATCGCGCGCCCGTCCGGGTCGATCCCGATCCGGCGCGAGAAGAAGAGCAGCAGGTCCTCGTCCCGACCCGGCGTGAGCCGGACCCGGATGTTGCGGGCGGCGTCGCCCACGTAGAAGAGCCCCGAGTTCTCGAGGAAGAACTCGCGCTTCTCCTGATGGAAGAGAGAGAACTGGGTGAGGTTGACCCGCTGTTCGTCCGCCTCCACCTGGGCGAAGTCGGGGTTCACGGTCACGTCCAGGGTCAGGCTGGGGGTGAGCCCGTACTTCACGTCGACACCTCCGTCAGCCGACCCGTCGAAGTCGCCGGCACCCGTTTCGCGCACCTGGCTGCCCAGCACGAACGGCTTGACGCGCAGGTCGCGCCCGCCTTCGGTGCCGCTGACGCCGGTCAGGTCCCCTGCCAGCGAAAGCCGGGTGAGCGCGTAGGCGCGGGGAATCGGGGCCCAGTAGGCGATCTCGTTGTTGCGGCGGATGTTGCGCCGGAAGTTGATGCCCCAGCGATCCGCGCGCGGATCGGATCGGATGGCCCGGAAGGGGATCTCCATCTCGACCGTCCAGCCCTCGGCGTTCTGCCGCGTCTCGACGTTCCAGATCGCGTCCCAGCTGGTGTTCACCTCGCGGCCCTCCCCCGCGACCTGCTGATCGGCGCGCGCGCCCTCCGGATTGGTCATGAAGACGTAGCCGTTCCTGCGGTCGAGGAAGGTGTCGAGGATGACGGCGAAGACGTCCTGGTTGGTGTCGCTGAAGTCCTTCTTGATGTCGTTCACCACCGGGGCGGGCCCGGAGTCGTACAGCCTGGCGGCGATGTACAGGTTGTCGGCGTCGAAGGCGATCCAGACTTCGGTGCGCTCGGTGGCGGGCATGCCCTCGAAGGGCTCGGCCTGGACAAAAGCGGTGGCCGCGGGCGCAGCTTGCCAGATCGCTTCGTCGAGAACGCCGTCGAGGCGGATCCGGCTGGCGGTCACGGTCGCCTGCAGCGACGGACGGACCCGTCCGCCCGTGTAGGAGTCCGGCAGGTCGGTGGCCTGCTGGGCGTGGACGGGGGTTGCGAGTGCGATGAGCACCGTGGTGAAAACCGCGGGGAGCCCCTGGAGATGATGCCGAACGCCGCTGCGCGCGGAGATGGCTGCGGCTACCCCGGGCTTCCGGTGCGACCGAGGCTCCGGCGCGCGGGGATGCAGCAACGCGTCACCGATACCCGGAGCGGAACGGACCGGGCTCCTGCCATCGGCCCCCGGCTGCCGCCCCGCGCGCCGCTCGATGCGGTTCTATCCGCCAGCCGCTGTCGATGCCGCCAGCACGTCGCCCACCGCCTTCACGATGTCCTGCTGCGGCCCGATGCCGGTGTAGGCGACCTGGCCGTCCGCGTCCAGGATGACCACGTAGGCGGTCGCGGGCGCCAGGAAGGCGCGCGTGGCGTTGCCCCGCGTGTCCCACAGCATGGGGAAGGGGATGGCGTGGCGTTCCAGGTGACGGCGCACCGCCCGCTGGCTCTGAGCCACGGCCACCGCGACCGCCAGGAAGCCCACCTGCTCGCCGTAGCGCTCGAAGGCGTCGTCCATGCTGGGCTGCAGCGCCTCGCACTGTTCGCACCAGCTGGCCCAGAACTCGAGCAGGAGGGGGCGCTCGCCGACGTATCCCGCCAAGTCGACCGGCTCTCCGTCCAGGGTCTCGATCGTGGGAGTCGCCGGCGTCTCGCCCACGGCGATTCCGACCTCGCCCCGTTGCTGCGCGCTCAGACCGCTGGAGAAGCTGAGGACGGCGCCGAGCACCGCCAGGGTCGCCAGGAGGTTCCGTCTGCCCGTATTCACATCACCAGTCCCGTTTGAATCAGGTAATACTCCGCGACTCCAAGCATAATGATACCCGCCGCCTTCTTGATCCATACCATCCAGGCACCGGATCGGGGCAGCCACACCGCAGTGCCGGAGAAGAGCCCCACCGCCACCAGAAGCGAGGTCATCCCCAGAGAGAAGACGAAGAGATAGATGAACCCCATGGCGCCCGCCTGGGTGGCGGCCACCCAGGTGAGCACCACCGCGAAGGCGGGAGCGCCGCAGGGCGCCGCGACGATCCCGGAGGTTGCGCCCAGCAGGAAGACCGCCGGATAGGATCCGCCACCCAGTCCGCCGGCCCACTCGAGCCACCTGCGCGGGGCGCTCACCGGAATGACGTCCAGCATGGCGAGCGCGAAGATGATGAGCAGGTTGGCGGTGGCGAAGCGGACCCAGGGGTTCGCGCTCACGGTGCCGAACAGGGTGCCGCTCAGCCCCGCGACCAGGCCGAGCACGGCGTAGAACATGGCCAGCCCCACGACATAGGTCAGGGTGAGGCCGACGATGCGCGACCGGGGCGCCTTCTTCTTCGATGCTCCGGCGATGACCGAGGCGGTGATGGGGATCATCGGGTAGACGCACGGCGTCAGGCTGGTCAGGACGCCGGCCCAGAAGAGCAGGCCCATGGCCAGGAGCGGGCTCGCGCTCAGGCTCTCCGAGATTCCCCCGATCTGTGCCGCGGCGGTCCACATGGAAGTCGTCTCCTGGTTGCCGAACGCGGCGGTTACGAGTCACGCGGGGCGAGCACCCCCGCGGGGTCGAAGCTCGCCACGATGCCGCGCGTGAGCGCGAGGACGCCCGGCGAGGTGGCGGGCTCGGGTTCGGGCCAACGCGGGACGGACGCGCGCGAGACGCGGAAGGTCGCCCCGGCCTTCACCACCTCATCGCGGAGGCGGGCGAGCGTATCGAACACCGCAGCCCGGTCGGTCCCGCTCGCGCCCACCGCCACCCGCAACACCCCCAGCGCCACGTGGGCGGCCACCGTCCCGTGGTCCGCGCACGGTTCGGCCAGGTCGCCGAGCCGCGACGGCAGGTGGCTGACGCGCGCGACCGCGGCGGCCTCGTCCTCGAAGCGCTCCAGCGTCGCGAACCACCGCGCGGACGCCTCGCCCTCGAGGCGCCGGCTGGCTTCCCGGCCCACGCGCCCGCACAGGATGCGCTCCGATTCCGCGACCGTCTCCGGTGAGCCGAGCAGGCGCACCGCGACGGTTGGGTCCTCGCCGTGACCCGCCAACAGTTCAAGGGCCGGGATGCGCACCGGCGCGGTGGCCAGCGAGCGGGCCAGCACGACGGCCAGCGCCAGCCGGCGGGTGTGGTAGAGGAGGGTGACGTCCTGCACGGGCAACGGATGAAGGCGCACCGTGGCGGAGGTCACGACGCCGAGCCGCCCGGCGCTCCCCACCGCGAGCTTCACCAGGTCGTAGCCCGCCACGTTCTTGACCACCCGGCCGCCCAGCTCGAGCACGCGTCCGTCCCCGGTCACCAGCGTCAACCCGAGCACATGGTCGCGTGGGGTGCCGAACTTCCCCTGCAGCGGCCCGTATGCCCCGCTCGCCAGCACTCCGCCCAGGCTGCGCAGGCGCCGCCGCGGGGGGTCGATGGGGAGCCACTGGCCCTGTTCGCCCGTCACCCGTTCCAGATGCCCGAGGGTGGCCCCGGCGTCGGCCGTGAAGGTGAGGTCGGCGGGGTCGTAGGCGTGAAGGGTGTCCAGGGCGCGCGTGCTCACGACCAGGTCCACGGGTCCATCGAGGTAGCCGGGGGGGAGGGAGGTGGCGTTGCCGATGCAGCGCACCTGCCACCCGTTGGCCGACGCCCGCGTCATCAGCGCGCTCAGCTCCCCGACCGTCTCCGGCACGGCCACCGGGGCGCCGAGGGTGTCCGCCACAGGGTCGCCCGGCGCCGCTTCGCCGTTGGTCCCGGTCATCAAACCGGAGCGCGCCCCGCTTTCGCCGCCGGCTCGATCCGGCTCGACATCGCCTTCGCCCACGGCGCCCGATGATCCCTCGAGTTCCTGCCTGTTCATGTGTTCGCCGTCGCGGCAACCGTGTCCCGCGGCGCCTCTCCATGCACGCGATCCTCGGTCCCCGCGCCAGACCCGTCCGGTGCCGCTTCGGACCCGTCCGCTCCCCCTTCGGACCCGTCCGCTCCCCTTTCTGACCCATCCGCTCCCGCTTCGGCCGACTCGGCTTCCGCCGCTGTACCCCCGGTTTCGGCGGGTCCCGGCTCCGCGTTGCGGATCCTGTCCGGCAGGACCTTGCCGGGGTTGCAGACGCCCGCCGGATCGAAGACGCGCCGCACCGACTCCATCGCCCGCAGCGCATCGTCGGAGTGGATGAGCGTCATGTAGTCCCGCTTGTCGAGGCCCACGCCGTGCTCGCCGGTGATCGTGCCCCCGGCCTCGACGCAGATGCGCATGATCTCCTTCGACGCCCGCTCCACCCGCTCCATCTCGGCGACGTTGCGGCGGTCGAAGAGGATGTTGGGGTGCAGGTTTCCGTCTCCGGCGTGGAAGACGTTGGCGACGCGCAGATCGTAGCGCGCCCCGATGCCCGCGATCTTCGCCAGCACGTCGGGCAGCCGGGTTCGCGGGACGGTGGCGTCCTGAACCAGCAGGTCGGGGGCGATCCTTCCCATCGCCCCGAAGGCCTTCTTCCGTCCCTTCCAGAGCGCCGCGCGCGCATCGGCGGAGGTAGCCTTGCGCACCTCGCGCGCCCCGCACTCGAGACACGCCGCCTCGGCGCGCGCCGCCTCCGCCTCGAGTCCCACCTCGATGCCGTCGAACTCCACCACCAGCGCCGCCGCCGCATCGGTTGGGTAGCCGGCGGCGAAGATGCTCTCTTCCACGGCCTGGATGGTGGCCTGGTCGATGATCTCGAGCGCCGCCGGGAGCAGGCCGTCGGCGATGATCGCGGTCACCGCCCTGCCCGCGTCCTCAAGCCGCTCGAAGATCCCGAGCAGGGTGTGGGTCGCCTGCGGCAGCGGGAGCAGCTCGACATCGATTTCCACCGCGATGCCGAAGCAGCCCTCCGACCCCACGAACAGCCCCGCGAGATCCAGTTCGCCGGTGTCGTGCCCGCGGTCGCCCAGGTACACCCGGCTGCCGTCCGGAAGCACGACGTCCAGGCCGCGGATGTAGCGCGAGGTGACACCGTACTTGAGGCAGTGCGGGCCGCCCGAGTTCTCCGCCACGTTCCCGCCGATCGAGCAGGCGCTCTGCGAGGACGGGTCCGGGGCGTAGTAGAGCCCGTGCGGCCGGGTCGCCGCCGTGAGATGGGCGTTCACCACCCCGGGCTGGACGCGCGCCCGCCGGTTGTGCAGGTCGAGCTCGATGATCCGGTTCATGCGCGCCGTGCACACCACCACCGCCCCGTCGACCGCGAGCGCGCCCCCGGAGAGACCCGTCCCCGACCCTCGCGCCACGAAGGGCACGTCGGCCCGGGTGATGGCCCGGACCACCTCGGTGGTCTGGTCGCCGTCCCGGGGAAGCACCACCGCCCGCGGCGGATAGCGGTAGGCGGTGAGCCCGTCCGACTCGTACACCATCAGCCGGGCAGGATCGGTGATGACCCCGGACTCGCCCACGATCTGGACGAGTTCCGCTGCCAACTCGGAGGACATTCGAGGTGCGGGAGCGATCATCGAGGTGCGGGAGCGATCAGGGTTGTGCTCGCGACCGAGGGGCCGGCGCCCGCTCGACGGGACCCGGCGGCTGCCGGTAACGTGCGCTACGCTAACGAAATACTATCCATCGCCGGCCAGATAGTCGAGCATGGCGGCGATGCTCAGCTCGGCGGCGGCGCGCAGCCGGGGCGGCAACTCGTCTCCGTACATGCGGGTAACGAGCTGCTCGGGGGTCGCGGCGGGGTGTGCGCGCCGTGCCTGTCCGGCCTGCTCGATGCGGGTGAAGCGGTGTTCGCGATAGGCCGCGAGCGCAGCCGGTACATCCTCGATGGGCGGTCCGTGGGCCGGATAGATCACGCGCGGCCCAAGCGCCTCGACCCTCCCCAGCGACGCCAGATAGTCCCCGACGCAGCCCGCATACTCCCCCACCCACGTCGTGCTTCCCTCGCCGAGCATCAGATCGCCGGCGAAGAGCGCACGGCCCCGCGGCCACAGAAAGCAAAGGTGGTCGGCGCTGTGCCCGGGTGTGTCGACGGCCACAAGGCCTCCCTGGTCCGTCTCCACCTTGTCTCCGTCAGCCAGAGGGCCGTCCGCGTCACGGCAGGGCCCGAGAAGGGGGACGCCCAGCGCGTCGGCCAGGGCGCGGGCGCAGCCGGAGTGGTCGGCGTGGTCGTGGGTCACCAGCACGGTGATGCGGCGCGCGCCTCGGGCGGCCGACCGAAGCGACCGCAGGTGGTCGGGGTCGTCGGGTCCCGGATCGATGACCGCCAGGGACTCGCGGCCGACGATGTACGTCCGGGTCCCGTCCAGAGTGAACGGTCCCGGGTTGGGTGCGATGACGACGCGAGGCCGGGTCATGCCCCCGGTTCGATGCCGCGAAGGGGCTAGCGGCGCTCGTGCATGAACTGCTCGGCGAGCTTGTCGGCGATCATCTGGACGGCCAGCTCGTCGTCCTCGCTGAAAGCCGCCGGCGTATGGCTGTCGATGTCGAGCTGCCCGAAGATCTCCTTGCCCGCCCGAATCAGAACGACCAGTTCCGAACGCACGCTCGGGTTGCAGGACAGGTAGTTCTCCACCTCGCTCACGTCGGGCACGTTCTGGTTGGTGCCGGTCGCCACGGCAGTTCCGCATACGCCCGTGCCAACGGGGATCTTCGCATGCTCGGTGCCGGCTCCGATGTAGTTGTGGAGCCAGAGTTCGTCGCCTTCCTCTCCCAGCAGATAGATGCCCACCCAGTCGAAGTCCGGGGTCTTGGACAGCCCCCGCACCGCGTGACGCAGGAGGGCGTCCGACAGGTAACCCTGCTCTCTCAGGCGCTGCAACTCGCCCAGCAACTCAACCGTGTTCACCATCTTCTCGATCTTCTCCGTGATGCGAAGCTCCGGGGCTCCGCCGGTTCCTGGTTGTCCCGTTTCACATGCCCGCCCGTCCCGCACAAGATGGAAGGTAACGCCATCATCCGCACGTGCAGGCGCGGCATCCGGGTTTCCTGCTTCCCGCCGCGGGATCCGCCTGCCCCGTTTCCCCGCGCGCGATGCGGCCCGCTATTCCGGAGGGGTACCGGCCTTCTCCTTGCCTCCGGTCGAGACCGCAGCAGCGAAATCGGACCCGGAGGGCTCCTGAAATGCCCTCAGCCCGAATTCCGGCAGTACCGCGATCAGATGGTCGAAGATGTCGGCCTGGATGCCTTCGTAGTTGGCCCACGCAATGTCGCTCGAGAAGCAATAGATCTCGATGGGCACGCCCTGGGGTCCAGGCGCAAGCTGGCGCGCCAGCAGCGTCATCTCGTTGCTGATACTGGGGTTGCCCCTCAGATAGTGCAGCACGTAGAAGCGGAAGGTGCCAAGGTTGGTCAGCCTCCGGATCTCGGGGATGACCTCGGGATCGCCGTTGGCCTTGGCGGCGTTGTAGCGCTCGATCTTGCGGCGCGCCTCGGCCATGTAGTCCCGCAGCGTCTCGTAGCGCGACAGCCGTTCGACTTCCTCGTCGTTCAGAAAGCGCACCGAATTCATGTCGACCCTGAGCGACCGCTTGATGCGGCGTCCGCCGGCTTCCGTCATGCCGCGCCAGTTCTTGAACGACTCGCTGATGAACTTGTGAGTCGGAATGGTCGAGATGGTCTTGTCCCAGTTCTGGATCTTGACCGTGTGGAGCGCGATTTCGATGACGTCCCCATCGGTGTTGGCCTGTGGCATCGAAACCCAGTCGCCGATGCGGATCATGTCGTTGGACATGATCTGGATGCTCGCCACCAGCGAGAGAATGGTATCGCGGAAGATGAGCATGAGGACCGCGGTCAGCGCGCCGACGCCCGAGAGGAAGACCAGAGGGCTCTGGTCCGCCAGGATGGCGATGGCGACGATCCCCGCGCCCAGGTAGGCCAGCAGGCTCACGCCCTGCAGGTAGCCCTTGATCGGCCTCGAGCGCGCCTGCTCGAAGGCCTCCACGTAGATGTCGTTGACGGCGTCGAGCAAGGCGCTGAAGGCCGTGGCCGCCGTCATCACCACGAAGGCGGCCGACAGGCGACGGGCCAGCGTCCAGGCCAGGACGAGCGCCGCCGGTTCGGCACCGGCCGCCGCCTCGGCGGGCGTCACCCCGAGCACGGGCCCGATGCCGTAGTAGACGATCGCGGCCGGCACGATGTGCGCGAGCCGGGCGAACACCCGGCGCTCGATGACTCGGTTGTCCCACGTCGAGCGCGTGCGGGCCGCGATCCGCCGGATGGCGCCGTGCACGACCCGGGTGGTCACCCAGTCGGCGATCCACGCCGCTGCGACGAGGACCACGATCGCACCGACCAGGCTGAGCCAGTCTTCTGGTAGAAATTGCATGAGTTTGGTTGTTCGCTCCCGCGGGACCTAGACCTTCTTGCGCAGCCAATCGAGGATGAGGCGAGCGACGTACTTCAGAATCCGGACCATGCGGGGCTTCCTTTGGGTTACTGACTACTTCAGCTGCCGGTTGTCCGGCATCGGGATAAGGACGTGTACGGCGGGAGACGGGTCAAGTGTCCACGGTCAACCGGCGCAGCCGCCAGGAAGGCCCGGTGGGTCGAGCCCCGGACCGGGATGGTGTGTCATTTGGATGAGGCTATCATCGATTTGACATGATTACGGCGATCTGCAAGACTCTCAGCATGATCGCGAGACACCTGACACCTGCGCTCAGGCGAGCGGCGGAGCAGTATCCGGTCGTCACGCTCACCGGGCCTCGACAGTCCGGCAAGACGACGCTCGTGCGGTCTGTCTTTCCTGGATACAGGTACGCTTCGCTGGAAGCGCCGGATGTGCGCGCGCGTGCGCTGGAGGATCCACGCGGGTTCCTGGCGCGCCGGGACCCGATCATCCTCGACGAGATTCAGAGGTCACCCGAACTCCTGTCGTACGTGCAGGGACTCGTGGACGACGACCCGCGCCCCGGCCGATTCATCGTCACGGGCTCGCAGAACATCCTGCTCATGAGGTCGGTGTCGCAGACGCTCGCGGGCCGGACCGCCCTGCTGTTGCTCTATCCGTTTTCCCTCTCGGAACTGCACGGGTTGCCGCCGTTGGACCCGTATGACCTGGATCGCGCGAGCAGGGCAAATCGCGGCGATTCAGGCGAGAGTCCCCTGGACGCGAGTCTGTGGGAGACGTTGGTTACGGGGTTCTACCCGCCCATTCACGACCGGGGACTCACGGCGGGCGAGTGGATGGGCGACTACTTCCGCACCTATGTCGAGCGTGATCTTCGCGAGGTGACCCGGGTCCTGGACCTGAGGGCGTTCGAGACCTTTGTGCGCCTTGCCGCCGCGCGCACCGCCACCGAACTCAACCTCAGCGGGCTGGCCAGCGATGCGGGAATCACGCACCAGACCGCGCGCCGCTGGCTGACCGCTCTCGAGATCGGGTATGTAGCAACGACGCTGCCGTCCCATCACGCGAACTATCGCAAGCGGCTGCGGAAACGACCCCGGCTTCACTTTCTCGATTCCGGGATGGTGTGCTATCTGCTGGGCATCGAGGATGCGGCGACGCTCGAGAGGCATCCGCTGCGCGGCGCGATTTTCGAGTCTTTCGTGGTTGCCGAGCTCATCAAGGCGTTCGCCGCCATGCGCCGCGATCCGAGACTGTATTTCTGGCGCGATGCTACCGGACACGAAATCGACATCCTCATCGATGCAGGGAGCCGGTTGATTCCGGTGGAGGTAAAGTCGGGACAGACGGTCCCGCCGGATGCCGTCTCGGGGCTGAGATGGTGGACTTCGATTCCCTCAAACCCCAATACCGATGGGGTGCTCGTACACGGCGGCACGGAGAGCTTCGGTCTGAGTGGATTCCGGGTGCGCCCCTGGTTCCTGCACGGTGGTTCAGCCCGGCGTTGTCGACCCGACGGTCTGAGAAACAGGGCTATCTGAGAAAACAGGGTTCGGCGTCCGCCACGGCGTCCGGATAGATGATGCGCTGGACCAGTGCGCCGGAGCCGTCGTCCTGCCACTGGACCTGCAGCGGGGTCAGCGCGCGCTGACCACCGGCTTGGTTGCTGCCGAACGAGTAGACGCTGTAGGGCCCGAGGACGGTCTCGGTGGACACGGAGAACAGGTAATCCCGGACCGCGGCGTGGTCGATTTCCCCGGATGACGTCAGCGTTGCCTCAATGGTCTCGGCGAGGAGTTCCACTGCACCGAAGCCGCCGGCGGCGTGGTAGCCGGGCAGCGATCCGTGCGCCTGCCGGTAGCGCTGAACGAAGGTCTCGCTGTCGGCGATGAACCCGGACGTGTGGATCGCCGGGATCCAGACCGACGGACCGGCCACGCAGCGCGCCAGACCGCCGACGTCGCCGAGGAACTGCGGGTCAGCGGGACCCAGGGAGAGGCTTGCCACGAGTGGGCTGTACTCCGCCTCGACCATCGCCCGGGTGAAGTCGACGGCGTCCTGGTAGTAGCCCCCGCCGATGAAGAGATCGCCGCCCGCGTCGCGTGCGGCTGCGGCGAGGGCCGCGTGGTCGGCTCCGCCCACCGGATAGGACCGGTCCAGGACGATCGCCAGTCCGTTGGCTCCCGCGGCATCCCGCACCCCTCGGGCAAGGGAGGCGGGGAAAGCGCTGTCCTCGTAAATCAGCGCCACGGTCCGGGCGCCGTTCCGCGCGGCGAGGTCGACCGCGCCCTTGAGGCGACCCGACGCCGGGTCGAGCATCTGCACGCTCCACTGGCGCCCGCGGTCGGCCCACACCTCCGGAGCCGATGCCATCGGCGCGATGAGAGGCCAGCCCGCCGCTTCCGTCACGGCCAGAACGGCCTCGGTGATCGGTGTGCTGAAGGGGCCCAGAAGGGCGTCGATGTCGTCGTCGGCAACAAACTCCGCATACAGGCGGACGGCGGTCTCCGGGTCGCTGCCATCGTCGTGCGACAGAAGTTGCACCTGTCTGCCGCCGATACCCTCCCGTTCATTCAGCATCTCGATGCCAAGACGGTATCCCCTGCCCATCTCGCCGGCGCTCTGCGGTCGGATCCCGGTTTCGGAAACCGTCGCCGCGATCGTGATGGTTTCGGACTCGTGCACGGGGGCGACGGCGTCGCGGCAACCCCCCGCGCTCATCACCATCAGCCAAGCTGCCGCCAGATCCCGTGTTTTCCGCATTTGTCCTCCTCACGTCAATTCGCCGCGGACACTTCCTGCAGGAACGTGCACCTGCACCCTCGCTGACCCCGGCGCCACAACACTTGCGTCAGTCACGGCGAATATGACGGCAATACCGTGGCGATCAAGACCGGAGAGCCCCCGCCGGCGCCGGAAACCGATGTCCGGCCACGGCACCGTGCACGGCGCAAGGACCGCGCCAGCGAGCCGCCAGCGGGAAGTACACGCACTCCCCCGAACAGAAGCCCGGGTGACATGAGAAGCGGCCGGAGCCGGCCGTTTGACTCTACGAATAGTGCCGGGCTACCCGACCAGTCGGCGAATGGCGGCGATTTCGTCCTGGAGCGAGCGCTCGATTTCGTCTATGCGCTGGTCGGCGTCCAGTTCCTCGATCTGCGCCTCGATGTCACGGATCTTGCCGTCGAGATCGTATTGTTCGATCTCGGTCTCGATCTCCCCAACCTTTCCGTCGAGATCGTAGGCCTCGATCTCCGCTTCGATCTCGGCAACTCGCGCGTCGAGGTCGTATTCGTCGATGGTCTGTTCCAGTTCGCCCAGCCGTACCTCCAGGTCGCGTTCCATTTCGGCCGTCGCTCCCTGGAGCTGCCGAGTGTCTTCGCGGAGCACCTGCATGCGTTCCTCCACCTGCCGCATGACCTCGGACACGGTCTCGAATACCAGGAGCGAGTCCACCGCTTCCATGGCCTGCGTGGCGGCCTCGAGAGCCTCGGTCACGTCGACCGCTTCCATGGCCTGCGTGGCGACCTCGAGAGCCTCGGTCACGTCGACCGCTTCCATAGCCTGCGTGGTGGCCTTGAGAGCCTCGGTCACGTCGGCCGCTTCCATAGCCTGCGCGGCGGCCTCGAGAGCCTCGGTCACGTCGACCGCTTCCATAGCCTGCCTGGCGACCTTGAGAGCCTCGGTCACGTCGGCCGCTTCCATGGCCTGCGTAGCGGCTTCGAGAGCCCCGGTCACGTCGACCGCTTCCATGGCCCGCCAAGCCGCCTCGTGCGCCTCGTACATGCCGACGGCGGCCGACTGCGTCGCCCGCTGGCGAGAGGCACGTCCCAACCGGGAAGCCATTTGACCGTGCAGGCCGGCCACGTGTCCCTGGTACGAAGCGATCCGGCCGCGCAGGCTCGCAACATGGCCCTGGTGCGAAGCGATTTCCCCGCGGAGGCTGGCCATTCGTCCACTGTGGGAAGCGATCTGCCCGCGCAGGCCGGCTTCCTCGCCGCGGATCTCCTGCGCCTCCCGGGATCGTGCCAACACGATGAACATCCGGTCACGCCATTCCCGGGCCTCGGCGTCGAAGGGTTGGGTGCGGCCGTCGATGCTCCAGTCGTGGTCGAGGCCGCCGGGACCCGGGGCGATCACCAGCCGATGCACCCTTTCGGCCTGCGACTGCAGGACCAGCCAACTGCCGTCGTCCATGTCTCGAATGGCGGTACCGTCCGGGGTCATCCGGACGCTGCCTTGGCTGCGCATGCAGAGCCACATGCCGTCCACGGAGGTCTGGAATGCCAGCCCTTCATCATCGCGATACATGCCTGCCCAGCTCCCGCGGTCGCATTCGGATTGCTGGAAGGCGTTGGCTTCGGGCATCGGAGACGGAGCGGGTGCCGGCTCAGGCGCGCGAGACGCGACCGGCGCCGCATGGCTCGTGAGAGGTCCGGTTGGCGCCGGACTCGTCATCGCAGGCGCTGCCGTCGGGAGGACTGGCGGTGCCGGTTCGTCAGACTGCGCGATCTCGTCCTGAGGCTCGGGGCTCGCGGGAGGGTCCCGGGGGACCGGCGTGGAGCACGCTGCCAGGATTCCCGCTACGCCGATCGCCCCCAGGGCGAGAGAGGTGCGGACCGTCGAGTAGCGCGGGCGAGATGGTCTCAGTATCGACATCATTCTGTTCTCCAGTTCCGAGTGTTGCGCCATGGGCAGCGCAAGCGGCGCCGGGCGGCTGGTCATCGGCGACGCCAGCGAGAGAAGGTGCCGGGCGTATTCGGAGGGGCGCGTCCCGAGCTCCAGAACCTCCTCGTCGCAGGACTGCTCCCGGGCTGCGGTCGCGAGGCGGGATGCCAGCCAGCTCAGCGGATGAAACCAGTAGAGCGCGGTCACGGCGCGGCTCAGGAGTTGACGCAGCGGGTCCAGCCTGCGGACGTGCACCAGTTCGTGCGCAAGCACGACCGCGCCGCGATCTGCCGGCCACGTCTCGGCCGACGACGGAAGGAGAATCGCCGGCCTCCACAGGCCGCCTGTCATGGGGGTGGCCGCATCGGCGCTCAACAGGACTCGGACTTTGGCCCGCAGACCCAGACGTCGATTGATCGCGTCCCGCTGACGAAGCCACGCCGGGTCTCGCACGGGCACGGCCGTGCGGACCAGTTTCCGGAAGCGGAAGACCCCGACCGCGAGAGAGGTGAGGGCGCCGCCGCATCCCAGGGCCCAGATGAGGAAGACAAGGCCGGTCGGATGCCCGGGGGCCGAGGTGCGCACCGGGCGGGCGGGGGCCGGCGGGACAGATCCGGCTTTTCGCGGGTTTGGCTCACCGAGGTCCGGAACGAGAGGGTCGGGAGCGGGAGAGCCGAGTCCGGCCGCAGCTTCAGCCGACTCCCCGTGGGCACCACCCGTCGGCGCCGCATCGGCGAAAGCCTCCAAAGACGACAACTCGGTAACGGCGTCACGGGCGGGGAGAATGGGCACCGTCCACGACGGGCCCAGGAGGCCGAGTACCGGTAGCGCGAGCACAGCGGCGAAGGTCGTCGTCCACAGCAGATGAAGGGTCCGAGCGGACCCCCGGCGGGCGAGCCAGGCCAGGGCGAGGGCCAGGGAGAGCACCAGCGTGGCCTTCCACAGCAACCCGGCGAAGCTCGCGACAGTAATCGACAGCCCGCTCACCGTCCCTCCTCTGCGGCTTCGTCGATCATCGCCTTGATGCGTTCGCGCTCGGCAGGAGTCAGATCGCCCTCGTGGAGCTTCAGGAGCGTGGCCACCGCGCCCTCGACGGAGCCGCCGAAGAACGTCGACAGAACGTGACGCATGGCGGAGCGGCTCGCGCGCGGCGCCGGCGTGGTCGGCGAATAAACGTAGCGGGGACCGTCCAGCGTCCGTTCGAGGTGTCCCTTGTTTACCAGGATGCGCAGGATCGAGCGGACGGCCGAGTCCGTCGGCGGATCATCCATGCGCTCCCGGATCTGGACTGCGGTCGCGCTGTCCAGCTCGTAGACGATGTCCATGACCTGTCGCTCGCGTCTGCTCAGCGGAGGAAGTGGACTCATGGTACCAGAGCTCCGGCGGTCGGCTTGTGAATGGGCTCCTCGCGGCTCGGTTGCGCGCGGGCTTGGGAAGGACCGTAACGCATGTGTGCTGAAAAATCAACATACGGACTTGATACTCTTCCCTTCCGCGTCTCATCCCTCGCCCCCGGCGGAAAAAGATGTGAGGTTGAGGCGAGCCGTGGCGGCGAACAGGAAGCGGTCCTGGCAGGATGTTCATCGAAGCCAGGCACCGGCGGCGCGTACCGTGCTCCGGTGTGCGCTGCCCCGCTCGACGGAAATCCACCTGCGAAGGAGCCGGCGACAGTGATCTCACTCGAGGGCAGGAACGCCATCGTTACCGGAGCCGCGAGAGGCATCGGCGCGGCGTGCGCGCTGGCATTCGCGCGCCATGGAGCCAACGTGGTCCTGGGTGATGTGCTGGAAGAGGTCTGCTCGGATGCCGCCCGGCGCATCCGGGAGGAAACGGGAGCGTCCGCCATGGCGGTGCGGGCGGACGTGAGCCTGGAGGAGGACTGCGACGCGTTGCTCGCCGCGTGCACGGAGCACTTCGGGGCCTGCGATATTCTCCTCAATAACGCGGGCATCATCGTGCCGGGCTCTATTCTGGACAGCGTGGTCGAGGACTTCGACCGGGTGCTCTCGGTGAACCTGCGGGGCACCTATCTGATGTCGCGGCTGGTGGCGGGTCACATGGTGGAGCGGGGCGTGAAGGGCGCCATCGTCAACATGTCCTCCACCAACGCGGTGGTGACCATCCCCAACCAGCTCGCGTACGCGGTCTCCAAGGGCGGGGTGGCGCAGCTCACCAAGGTGATGGCGATGGCGCTCGCGCCGCACGACATCCGTGTGAACGCGATCGGCCCGGGCTCCATCGCCACCGACATGCTGGCGACGGTGATGGCCGATGAGGAGGGTCGCCGGACCATACTGTCGCGTACGCCCATGGGGCGGATCGGGGAACCGGAGGAGGTGGCGAGTGTGGCGGTCTTCCTGGCCAGCGACTACGCGTCGTACCTGACCGGTGAGACGGTCTATCCGGACGGGGGGCGGCTGGCGCTGAACTACACGGTTCCCCTGCGCGAGGATGCCTGAGGGTTCCCGCATGGCCATGGAGATGCCCGGGGCGCGGCTGGCGATCGACATCGGGGGCACGTTCACCGATGTGGCGCTGGAAACCGCCGGGCAGCCGGTTACGACCAAGGTGCTCACCACGCCCGAAGCTCCCGAGCAGGGTGTGCTGGCCGGCGTCCGCAAGGTGCTGGAGATCGGGCGCGTTCCTCCGTCGGCGGTGCGCCTGGTCATCCACGGGACCACGCTGGCCACCAACGCCATCATCGAACGACGGGGCGCGCGTACGGCCCTGATCGTCACATCCGGACATCGCGACGCCCTGGAGATGGCGCGCGAGAACCGCTTCGAGCAATACGACATTTCGATCGACCGGCCGGTGCCTCTGGTGCCGCGCCGACTGCGCCTGCCGGTGAGCGAGCGCGTGGACCGGCGCGGCCGGGTGCTGGTGCCGCTGGACGAGAGTTCGGTGCAGGCGCTGCTGCCGGTGCTGGAGGAGCATGGCGTCGAATCCGTGGCCGTGGGGCTCATTCACGGATATGCCAACCCCGACCATGAGCGCCGCATCGGCGCGATGCTGGCCGAGTCGCGCCCGGGCCTCGCGGTGACGCTGGCGTCGGACGTGTGCCCGGAGGTGCGCGAGTACGAACGGCTTTCCACCGCCTGCGCGAACGCGTACGTCCAACCGCTCATGTCCCGCTACCTGAGGGGATTGGCCGAGTCGCTCCGGGCGTCGGGCCTCGACTGTCCCTTTCTGCTCATGACCTCGGGGGGCGGCCTCACGACCCTCGAGACCGCGGTCGCGTCCCCGGTGCGGCTGGTGGAATCCGGTCCCGCGGGCGGCGCGATTCTGGCGAGCCATCTGGCGCGGCGGCTGGACCTGGGCGACGTGCTCTCCTTCGACATGGGCGGCACCACGGCCAAGCTGTGCGTGATAGACGGAGGCCGGCCGCTGCAGTCGCGTGCCTTCGAGGTGGCCCGCAGCTACCGCTTCAGGAAGGGGAGCGGGCTTCCGGTGCGCATTCCCGTGATCGAGATGGTGGAGATCGGGGCAGGGGGCGGGTCCATTGCGGAGGTGGACGACCTCGACCGGGTCCAGGTGGGGCCGGCGAGCGCCGGCTCGGAGCCGGGGCCGGCGGCGTACTGCCGAGGTGGTGCAGACCCGACTGTGACCGACGCGGATGTGGTGCTCGGGCGCATCGACCCGGCCTTTTTCGCGGGGGGCGCCATCCCCCTCGACCGGGAGCGTGCGGCGTTGGCGATCCGTGACGGGCCGGGGGCGCGACTGGGGTTGGATGGGAACGCCGCCGCCTTAGCGATCAGCGAGATGGTCGACGAGAACATGTCCAACGCCGCGCGCACCCACGCGGTCGAGTGGGGAAAAGGGCTGGCCGGCCGAACGCTGGTGGCGTTCGGAGGTTCGGCGCCCATTCACGCGGCCCGTCTGGCCGACAAACTGGCACTGGACCGTTTCCTGGTCCCGGCCGACGCCGGGGTAGGGTCGGCTGTGGGGTTCCTGCTGGCGCCGATCTCCTACGAGGTGGTGCGGAGCCGCTACATGCGCCTGTCGGACTTCGATGGTGGGGTGGTCGGCGAGGTGGTGCGGGAGATGCGGGTGGAGGCGACCGCCGTGGTGTCCCGGGGGGCTCCCGGGGCGCGGACCACCGAGACGGTGCGCGCCTACATGCGCTACGTGGGGCAAGGCCACGAGATCGGAGTCGATGTGCCCAAGGAGGTGGTGGCCGGGGCGGGCTCCGCGGGTGCCCTTCGGGGCGCCTTCGACCGGGCGTACCGGGGCGTGTACGGCCGAGTCATCCCCGGGTTGGATGTCGAGGTGCTCAGTTGGACGCTGGTGGTGACGGCGCCGGGGATCGGTGAGGCCTCGGCGAAGCGCCGGTCGCCGGGGATGGGACCGGGTGCGGTTGGGGCCGGGACGCGGGGGGCGGCCGAGCCGGATCGGCCGGCCGGCGATGTGGTATCGAGGCCGGTCGGCCCGATACTCGCGTCCGGCCGCGCTCGCGAGCCGGGATCGGGGGGCAGCGCGGCCGGTCAGCCAGCCCACGAGCCGGGATCGCCGGATCGCTCGGCCGACCGGCCCGCCGCCACCTCTGTCGCACCTCCGCCGGCCCGCCGGACGGAACTGGTCGACGGGGCTGCAGGCGGGCCGGTGGTGGCGGCCGTACACGACCGCCGCGGGCTGGGGGTGGGCGCGTGGGTGGAGGGACCGGCCCTGGTCGTGGAGACGCAGACCACTACGGTCGTGCCGGGGGGGTGGGGGGCGGAGGTGCTCCCCGGCGGCCACCTGATGGTGATCAGAAATGGGAAGACCGCACCCGCATCCGACCGCCCCGAACCCGAAGCCGCCGGTCCCAACCCCGTATCCGACCGCCCCGAACCCGAAGCCGCCGGTCCTGCCGCATCCGACCGCCCCGAACCCGAAGCCGCCGGTCCCGCACCCACATCCGGCCGCCCGGCACCCGAAGCCGCCGGTCCCGCACCCACATCCGGCCGCCCGGCACCCGAAGCCGCCGGTCCCGCAC
The DNA here is from genome assembly GCA_965232315.1 of Longimicrobiales bacterium. Lineage (GTDB taxonomy): Bacteria > Gemmatimonadota > Gemmatimonadetes > Longimicrobiales > Gaopeijiaceae > BD2-11. The sequence goes on from CBDDPN010000002.1 coordinate 105,051, forward strand.
CCGCATCTGGCCGCCCCGCACCCGTATCCGACCGCGCCGCCACATCCGGGACGGCCCACTCCACCGTGCAGTCAACTCACGCCCTCGTCCACCACCAGATCATGTGGAGCCGCCTCCTCTCGGTAGTCGAGGATCAGGCCCGCACCCTCGTTCGCACCGCCTTCTCCACGCCGGTGCGGGAGGCGGGCGACCTCTCTGCGGGCGTCTTCGACCTGTCCGGACGCATGCTCGCCCAGGCCGTCACCGGCACGCCCGGTCACGTGAACGCGATGGCCGAATCGGTCGGATTCTTCCTGCGCGACCACCCGGTGCAGACCCTGGTGGACGGCGACGTCCTCATCACCAACGATCCCTGGGAGGGGACGGGACACCTCAACGATTTCACGGTCGTCACGCCGGCCTTCGTCGCGGGACGCCCGGTGGCCCTGTTCGCCGCCACCAGCCACATCGCCGACGTGGGCGGGAGGGGCTTCGGCGCCGACGCCAACCAGGTCTTCGAGGAGGGCGTGCGCATTCCCATCGGCTACCTCATGCGCGCCGGGCGCGTGGACGAAACCCTGATTCGCCTGGTTCGCGCCAACGTCCGCGACCCCGACGTCGCCCAGGGCGACCTTTACTCGCTCGCTGCCTGCAACCGCACCGGCTGCGAGCGTCTGGCGGCGATGATGGCCGAATTCGGTCTCGATTCACTGGAGGCGCTTGCCGCGATGATCGTCTCCGTGTCGCGCCGGGCCATGCTGGAGCGCATCCGCGCCCTCCGCCCGGGCACCTACCGCAACCACATGAGAATCGATGGCTACGACCACGATCTCGATCTGGCGTGCGCCCTTACGGTTTCCGGCGACGGCATCCGCATCGACTTCGACGGTACCTCCCCCATGTCCCCGCGCGGCATCAACGTGCCCCTCACCTACACGCGTGCCTACGCCTCCTTCGGCGTCCGATGCGTGGTAGGCTCGGAGATACCCAACAACGCCGGGTCGCTGAGCACGATCTCGGCCGGCGCGCCGCTCGGGTCCGTCCTCAACGCGCCTCCACCCGCCGCCGTCGCCGCCCGCCACGCCATCGGGCAGATGCTGCCGGATGTGGTTCTGGGATGTCTGGAGCAGGCGATGGAGCCGGGATCGGTGCCCGCGGAAGGAGCTTCCTGCCTCTGGAACCCGGTGCTGTTGGGCGGTCCGGGCCTGACCGGCGCTTACCCCAGCAGCGCCTCAGAGCCCTTCGTGGTCAACCCCTTCCACACCGGCGGCACGGGCGCGCGCCCAGGCAAGGACGGACTTTCGGCCACCGCCTTCCCGTCCGGCGTCCGCAGCACGCCCATCGAAATCACGGAGACGGTCGCGCCGCTCATCTTCTGGAGAAAGGAGTACATCCCCGACTCCGGGGGGCCCGGCGAGCACCGGGGCGGTCTTGGCCAGGTCATGGAGATCTCCCACGCATCCGGTGAGCCTTTCGCCATCTCCAAGATGTTTGAACGGGTTCGAAACCCTGCCCGGGGACGCGCTGGCGGCGGCGACGGAGCACTGGGCCGTATCTACGTGCCGAAGCTCGGCGAACTCCGCGCCAAGGGCCGCGAAGTGGTGCCGCCCGGTCACCGCATCGTGCTGGAGACCCCCGGAGGCGGCGGTCTCGGCAATCCCCTGAGCCGGTCACGCGACCGCGTCCGGGAAGATGTGCTGGATGGTTACGTTTCGGAGGCCGCGGCGGCGAATGACCACGGATACCACTCGGGAGTTGAACTCGACTGACCAACCGGGTTGCTCACACTGCTTCGGCGACCGGTGGTTGCTTCGGTGAGGCGGTCCCTGATCGACGGCCCCGTTCGAGGCTCCGCACCTTCCGGCTGGCAGGCTTCTGACGGTCAACTGTCCGCAGACTCCTCCATGGCTTCCCGTGCCGCGGCCTCGATCTCCCAGGGAATGGCGGAGTCGGGATACAGTGCGGCCCCGTTTGTGAGCGCGAGACCCTCACCCATCGACGAGGCGCCGGGTTCGGTGTCCGCCCCTGCCGGCTTCTTCGACCCGTCGGTCCACACTTTCGACCCATCGGTCCACTCTGGCTCTGACGTGTCCATCCACCGGCGCGGCTTCGGTGCATCGGCCAGCATCCTCCCCTTCGGCGTGAAAAACAGCACCGTCCCGTCCCGGTTCACGGATACCTTGACCCGCCCCTCGTGAACCGCGCGATGGTGTCGCCGGCAGAGCAGAAAGCTGGTGGCGTAAATCACGACAGGAAGTCGTCTAAAGTCAACTGGGACTGCACGATCTGCGTTTCCTGCCGTTGGACTGGACCCTGCTGGATCAAACCGCGAAAGCGGGAAAAGCGGACTTGGATGGCGGGACTCCCGCCCGCCGCCTCTTCGCCGCCGGAGGTCGTGGGGCGCCCTCGCTCGCCTTCTCGAAAAGCAAGATGGTTCAGGCGAATCGCCGGTCGGTACTACCGAATCGTCGCTCCGGCAAAGGCTCGCCACCGGGGTCACGTCCATCCAGCAGGCGTGGGGCCGACTAGAGGTAGACCGCCACGGTCCCGGACCGACCGGTGCGGACGCGTCCTCCCGACCCCGGCTTGAACCAAACCTCCGTCTTCCCGTCGGGACCGGCGCCCGATGGGAAGGCGGAGGGAACCGGCGCGGCGATCCCGTCACGCTCGCAGGCGTCGTGGCGCCCGGTTGCGCCCTGGGAACCCTCGGCGTCGCATCGTTCTCAGAATATAGCCGCTCCATCGCGAAAGGCTTCGCCCGGCGTCCGACCGCGCAGCGACGAGCGTGGGTGAACACTGCCATTGATGCAAACAGGGTGAGGATGGCCAGGAGCCACCACTCCCAACCACCCATCGGTCACCCCGAGTTTGTCGTACAGAATCCGCTCCAGTTCGATCATGCCCCGCATGAACGCGATCAGAAAGTCGTTGTCTGTGCGAGCGTCGTGTACGAACTGGCGTAGCTTGGACACGGCTTCCCTCAGCGTTGGTGCCGTTGCGGACAGCGTCTCCATGGACATGAAGAGAAACCAGGTCTCACTCTCCGGTGTTCGCGGTACGGAATAGGCACAGCCGATGGCGCATTCCCGGAGGTTCCCCGCCCTGTCCTTGACTCGTTTCAGGCCCACATGGCCTGTGGAGTGAGCGAAGACTCGCCGTAGTTCTTCCCGGTCGACCTCGTGTTCCAGCAGGTCAGTCATCGCTTCGATCACTTCTTCCTTCGTGTCTCCGTGTACTCTGATCTGGCTGTCATAGCCGACCGCAACGGTGAAACCGTTATCATCGTCGTGAACCACTCGGAGGTGTTGCTCGTGGTCCGGTAGTCGGCGGATGTACACAAGCTCAGTCATGTGGCCCTCCCCAAGTTCGGGTTGCAAGAAAACTCCCATCTGCCGTCAATCGATAATGGGATGAAGGGGATAGCCCCGTTCGTTCTGTAACATGGTTCATCCTGAGAATCATCGTTGCACCTCCCGTGCTTGGAGTAAGTCTCGCGCCCCTGCGGTGCGCTCACACAGTAACGCTAGCCCCCGGGCAGGCTGCCCGCACCATTAGAGGGTTCCTGCGGCGATTTCCGGCCCGGGGAAAGAGCCACTTCCTGGAGGGATAAGACATTGTGGGATATCAGGTTGTACCAGATTGCACCACTAGTGCCCGTGAAGGCGCAGGGTGTAGTCTTCGCGCTCTGCACGCATCCCCTGGCAACGCATAGCTGACTGCCTATTGATGTGGTGCGGCGAGGTTGCTCGGAAGGTCCCAGTCCAACCCCAGGAGCGTCGATCACCGGTGTCCGAGGTAGGGGGTAAGGTGGAACGCGGCCGGCGCGCCAGAGCGCGCGAGATCGGCGGTCAGCCCTCACCGGTCGTGAGGCTAGCGACCACGAGGCCGAGGAGCTTGGCCGCGATGGCTCGCCGGGCGTTGTTCGGGGCGGTGCCCGGACCGGCGTTTGGGAGGCATCCGCAGAGCTGGCTTGGCCGCGCCGACGGGTGGTCCCGCCTCACGGTCGGGCAACTCGGGCCGGGCCAGACGCTCGGGTGGGGGCGCAGTGTCGATGGACATCGACAATGTCAGGGTTGTAGGCATGGAAATGTCAAGGTCTGATCATCCCAGCCTGGCCGGGGGCGCGTCGGCCAAGGGGTTAGAACCGATGGCCCGGAGACGCGCCCGGCGCAGGGATGCCTTCTGGGAGGTTGCCGGGTGGCGGGCGCGGTGTCATCCTGACATCCCCGATACCGTCCGCTCGCCAGCGTCCAGAGGGAAATTGATGATCCGCGTTCGCATGCTGTTTTCGGCCAATGGCCCCCTTGCCGCCGCAGCTGTCGCCGCGCTCACCGCCGCACCTGCCCAGGGGTCGCGCCTCTCCATTGAGGATGTGCTGAGCAAACTCATGTGGTTGATGCTGATGGGATCGGTTGGCTGCAACAATGACGTGCCCGAGAGACCGGATTGGCCGGGCGAGGTGGACGCAGAAGTCGATGACCTTACCGGCATTCGCACAGGCCTCTATCGGACGTTCGGACCAATGCGGCATCTGTCTGCCGGCGCCGACACGATCCCGATTACGCTGGGTTACTGGTGCGAAGTAGACGAATCCTCTGACCCGGCCTCGATTCGAGATGGCCTATTCTTCTTGGTGGCGATGCCAGATACGTCTCTGCTGGAGAGCGACGAACAAGCGTTCGAAGAGTTGAGCGGTCAGCTCGGCCTTCTCGATGTGGCCCGTCTAGCGGTGGATGGACGGGTGTACGCCTGGGAGTACGATCCAGAGCCCACCTATGGCGGATGGTACCTCTATGGTAACCTGGGGCACGCGTTGACGGACGACTTCTCAACGACGATCGATCGTGCAATGATCCTTGGGCAGCTAGAGGAAATGTACGAATCTGCCGGAAACGTGGTACCCTCGTTTCAAGAGCAGGCGGAGGCGTTGATCCTCTCGGCTGAAACGAACGCTCGTGATGCTTGGCCCGTCCATCAGGATTACGTAACCTCGCATTACGTTGGCAGAAATACGCTCGGTATCGAACTGAAGGGCGTCGTGGAATTCCCCATGGCCGGCTTGGCGGCCGCGGCCGACTCGGTACGGTTTTGGTGTCCGCTCTCGGAGTCGATACTGGAATGGAACACAATCAGGCAGGGGTTCTTCGAGGACGTAGAGATCCTTCGCGAAGGGGCAGAGATCCGCATGGCAGCCATGCGAGAGGCAGAGCGGGAACGACAAGCGGCCGAAGCGGCACGTCAGGCGGCCGAAGCGGCACGTCAGGCGGAACTGGCCCGCGAGAACGAGTTCGTGCAGTCCCTGATCGGGAGCGCGGTGGGTGCGTCCATCTTTCTGGATTTCGCAGCGCGACACGATCTGCGACCCGTCCTGTCGCGGGGGACGGCTCTTACGGTATGCGAGGCCTACGCGGATAATCGCTCGAGCTACACTCCGGCGATCAGTGGGTTTATGAACAGGACATGCCGGAGGCTGCAAGGAAATTGATCGTACAAACGGAAGTACGGTAATCGCTTGACACCCGGCCTCGCCGGGGTCTGGGTCTACGCTGCCTTTCTCCGGCGGCCACGACGGCCATTCTCCGCAACGTCCTCTAAGGGTGTTTCTCCCATGAGGTCTGTTCCTTGTTCATCCGGTAGTGCGTCACGTTACACCCGGTAAGGCGCGAAGGGTCCAGCGGGTGCTTGGCAAACCGGTTGTGGTACACGTCCAACACGTAATCGGGGTCTCCGGTCGCTTGCGCAGAATCAGACCAGAATTCACGTAGCACGCCGATGCATGACACTGAGGTATTCATTTTAGCGGTCAGCTTCTTTTCGCCCCCCGGTCGGCTGAGTCCGAAGACTGGAGGCGTCCCGGGGTCGGCTGGAACGTAGACATCGATTTCGTCCAGACCGCGCATGGCGGTGAGCACGCTGTACCAATGGTCGTGCTGCGAGTTCACGGTACGATTGTGGACGACCAACATGCCGGGCTTAGACCCGCCAAGTGCCTTCAGCTGCTTGTTCGCCTTTGAAACCACGCTACGAAGCCGCTTGCCCGGTTTGGTGCCTTGGGACACTACTTCACCAGCCTCCAACCGCCTCTGCGCTCCCTGTTCCTCAAGATTCGGATCGAATTGCTTCACCTCCACAACGATACCAGCACCATCCGCCAACTGGAGGCGGAAATCGGGCACCTTGCTACCGTGGGCCACGGAGTGCTCGTCAATCCTATCGACCCGCCAGCCATGGGACTTGCAGAAACGGCAAAAAAGTTCTTCTGATTCATTCATTTGACGCTCCGCTTCTCTCGAGTCGGCGTCCGGACTTCCTCCTGGGACACCCCCTTCACTTCACACTCTTGGTGTAGTGGCAAGCGATGAGATGATCTCTGCGACGCCACGGCCCCATTACATGTACCCGGTGGATTGTGGACGGCGCGTACTGTTTCATCGACGTGGTACCGGTGAAGGTGCTTCCGTGGTCAGGCTGCCGCTGCCATGCCATTCGCCCAAGTCCGCTCGCTTAACCCAGTTGCGGATCGTCTGTTCCGACCGCTCGCAACTCGCGCGCCAGCGAACGCATGCTACGGCCGCCCCCAGCAGTGCGATGATCTGCTCCCTTTCCTCGGGCGGATACCGTCCTCTGCTCTTCCTCCATGACTCCACCACCCCCCTGGTTGTCCAAAGGCAAGGTATCCATCATTGGCGGGACAACACCACTCCAAGTTCGCGGGCCGGAGAGACACCCGGCGGTCGCCGCACAGCCTCATGCTGATGCGAGAGCCTTCCCGCTCGCTGACCTCAGCTCCCCAGGTCCACCAGCAACGCCTCGATCTTCCACCTTCGGGATGGTGCCGGTTCCCGGGTGGTGGAAGATCAGCTCGAGTGTGACCCGGTGGCTGCGCCTCATTGCATGCCGGCGTCACACTGCGATGCCAACATCAAGGGTCATCGCTCGAACCCTCCCCCGCCACGCTCGGGGCCTCGGGGCTGGGGCGGTCGGAGCGGAGTGCGGGTCATGCTCCGGCCGCGCTCCTTCAAGTCCCGCACCGCCAGTTCGATGTCGGTCGGCGGTTCGCGTCGCTCCGCGTCCCGCAGCCCCCTTCGGTAGGCCTCGCGCACCTCCCGCTCAATCTGCCGGGCGCTGTCGGCGTGTGCCTTGCCCAGCGCGGCCCGCTCGCCCTTGTGATGCCGGTCGAGATCCTCGCGCCAGCCCTCGACCAGATCCTCCCGGCCCCGAACCGCCCCAACCAGCTCTCGCAACGAGGGCTCAGTCCGCCAGATCCGGAGTCGGCCGAGCACGGTGCTGCTCTCGCGGTCCAGCCTCTGCCGCATGTCCTCCTGCCGCTTGTGCAGCTCAGCCCATTCCTTCCGCGCCCGGCTTTCGAGCCGCCAGAACCCCAGCCAGCGCCGGTCCTCGACATTCTCCCAAAGCTGCGCCTCGGCACGCCGCCAGGCCGTCATGTCGACCCGATCCTCGTCGCCCGGCGGCGGCGCCCGGCGCGTCCGCCCGCGCTCCATAACCTCGCGGCGGAAGCGCGCCCAGTGAAGCGGCCGGTCCCATATGGGGCGAAGCACCTCCTCGCCCGCCCGCCGCCGTGCGTTGTTCTTGACCCGCCTCTCGCACCGGATCCGGCCCTGCTCCCGCTCGTAGCCCTCGGCCCAGCGCGACAGCCGGAGCTTGCTGTTGCCCAGCTTCGCCGCCTTCCCGGTCTCGGGATCGACCCGGTTGGCGACCACGTGGATGTGTGGGTGCCGGGTGTCGTCGTGCGCGACGATCAGCGCCTCGTGGCCCTCCAGTCCCAGCGCCTCCAGGCTCCCGTCCACCGCCCGGCTCATCTCCTGCCGGGTGGGCGTCTCGTCCTGCGCCCAGCTGAGCGAGTAGTGCAGGACCGGCTTCGCCAGCTTCCGCCCCCCTCGCGCCCCGCCAGCCAGCCGCTTGAGGTCGGGGGCCGCCTTCGCGGTCGCGGCCATTAGCCGCGCGGCCCGCTCTGCCCGGATCGTCGGCAGATTCCGGGTGTCGGTCCACGCAACCCGCTCCGAGGTCTCCGGACTCCGGTCGTCCGGCTCCGGGGCATCGTGGAGGCAGTACGCCGCGACCCCGGCGAACGAGCGCCCCAATCCGTTGATCTTCGGGATCATCGGTGCAGCCCCTCGCCGCTCAGCAGATCGGTCGCGAGCTCGCCCACCCGCTCCACCGCCTCCAGCGTTCCGGCCGGCGCCGAAGCCCCGGAGTTAAGGGCACGGGCAATCTGGTTGAGGTTCACGCCGATCCGGTGGAGTTCGACCCGCTCCCTGGCGCCGAGACGGTGAAGGGCCGCCTCCCGGACCGGCTGCCCCAGCGCCCTCCGGCGTAGGTAGGCGCCCTTCGTCATCCGGGCCGCTCCGGCCCGGTCGGCGATCGTCGCGGCCTCCTCGGTCGTGACGCGCACGCAGATCGTGCGGCTACGGCGTTCGGCCTCGGGCTTCCGGGGACGGACCATGTCGGGCGGCCTCCTTGTGGCGCGCGGAATGTCGTTCGGGGTCCGGGGGAAGCCCCCCGGCCAGAGGTTTTCGTAACACGAAAACACATCTGGCTCCACGGAGACCCGCAAAAAGCGGGCCAGTGGAGCGGCGACCAGCCGCTCACCCCTCCGGGGCAGCGATGCCGTCTGCCCCGGAGGCCAAGATCGCTCCCACGGCGCGGGAGCCGACGCGCGGAATCCCGGGCTCCACGGAGACCCGCAAAAAGCGGGCCAGTGGAGCGGCGACCAGCCGCTCACCCCTCCGGGGCAGCGATGCCGTCTGCCCCGGAGGCCAAGATCGCTCCCACGGCGCGGGAGCCGACGCGCGGAATCCCGGGATGTCGGAATCGCCATGACGTACAGTCAGGGGACGGTTTCGGGCGGTGTCAACAACCGCCGAAACGGCGATGTCCAACGATTGCCGGCGCCGTCCCGAAGGCGAACCGCCCTCCGCCAGCGGCGCCGCCGTCGGCCACCGTCCAACTGGTGCTCGATGTAGTCGAGCCGGAAGCCCAGCGTCTCGTCCAGAGTCGTGCGCGCCATGGCCCGGGATTCGTGAAGGGTCATCCGATCACTCGGGATGTCCAGCACCCGAAACGCGCCCTATGGGACTGGCGTCGCTCATTACGCCGAACCGTCCGACGCCAGCAGAGACGCGACTGCGACTGGCGGAATCACCCTTCCCGGGGCGAAGTTTCGTTTACGCAGATCGTGCAGTCCATCATCGGAGGAATCGAATGATGGCACGCACGAAACGAAGTCGGCGCTCCTACGGCGCCGGAGAATGGGGCCGGAACCGGGTGAGGATCTTTCCCGACCCGAAGACCGGCATTTTCCAGATCGAGTGGCGCGAGAACGGGCGCAGGCTCACCCGGTCGCTGGGACAGCGGATGCCATCAGGTTCGTATCGTGTTGTAACCGCTGAGCTTAGAGGTTCAGTAGGCCGGATTCCCGCCGTTTGAGTCCCGGCAAATGGAATTCTCAGGCCTGAACCCCGCGGCGGCTTTCCAAAGCCTCCCTGAGTTGTCCCTCGTCGGCCTGCTGATAGCAGCGGAGGACCGTCTTCGCGTTCTTCCAGCCGCCCAGCTGACACAAGACCTTGAGGGGAAGATCCATGAGATCGGAAGCGAACTTCCGCCTCAGCGAGTGCCAGCCCCGGCCACGCTTCGGTTCGAGACCGGCGAGCCTCTCGGCTGTCCGCCACCTTTCGCCGATCATCCAGGGCCTCACGCAGATTGAGGGATCCTGCGTGGAGGGCAGCACCGGAGCGTTGCCTCTCGCGGGGTTTCTCGCTCGCGCCCTCTCAAGGGCGGTGATCGCCTCGTCGGTCAGCGGCGTGGTGTGCTCGTATCCGGTCTTCTCGTGCTCCGCGCGCCACCGGATGGTCCTCCCCTCGATGTCGATATCAGACCATGTCAGCTTGCGGATCGCGCCGATGCGGTGGCCCGTTTCGTGCGCGAGCACGAGGGCGACGTGGAACCGCCAGTCGACCCGGTGGGACACCTTCAGAAGCGCCCGGTACTCCTCGTCGGAAAGCATGACGCGGAGCGGGTTCTTCTCGACGGGCGTCTTCAGGCCCCTCAGCGGATTGGATTCCAGGAGCAAACGGCCCTGCTCGTCCCTCGACCGGGCGGCCCAATTCAGGATCGCGATCAGAAACCTCAGATCGTATTCGATCATGCGGTTCGACACGGGCTTCCCGCTCGGACCCACCCTGCCCGCCCTGCGCTCCCGGATGAACCGATCCCAATCGCGCTGGGAGAGTGTCTCCGGCCTTCGGTTCGGTCCCAGGAACCCGAGGAACATCCGCATCGCGACCCTGTCGCGCTCCTGCGTCCGCTTCGCCTTGGTGGGCGTCACCTCTTCGCCGTAGATTTCAAAAAGCCTTTCCAGGGTGAGCGGCTCGGGCTCGGCCTTGCCGTTGGGCTCGTACATCGCGAGGCCCGCTGCGGCCTCGTCCGCCTGCCGCTTGGCTCGTGCCCACTCCCGGTGCTTCAGGGACCGGGTGAGCCTGCGCCCGTTCTCTCGCCACTCTATCTGGTAGAGACCGGTCTTGGGATCGGCAAACACCCTCACCCGGTTCCGGCCCCACTCGCCGGCGCTGTAGCTGCGCCGGTCCCGCTTCGTGCGTGCCATCATTCGATTCCTCTCGCGATGGACCGCACGATCTGCGCGAACGAAAGCTCGCGCCGCGGTGTTGCTTGCGCCAGATCCAGCCCTGCCCTGAGCCATCAGCGGCTCGGACCTTGATCGCGGTCCGGTCCCGGGCGGCGCATCAGATACGAAGGCCGCGCGGTCTCGCGACGGCGGATGTCCCGAAATATTCGGCCAAGCGTGTCGCCAGCGCGTCGAGCCGCTCGATTCGCATCAGCAAGGCTTCGTACTCCGCGCTCTGCCGCTCGACGTGCTGCCGCAAGGCTTCGATCTCTCCGCCTTGCCGCTCGACGTGCCCTTGCAAGGCTTCGACCTGCCCGGAGTGCCGCTGCTGTTCCGTCTCGTACTGCGCGCACAGCCTCCGCAAGGCCCTCGTCAACTGCTCCTCTAACGCGGTCATAGACCTCCTTTACTCGTTCGACAGCTTCAGCGCCGGAAGGTGCCCGTCCACCCACCAGGGCGGATCGGCCAGCACCCCGTCCGGCACCACCACGAACCGCTCGCCCTTGATCTCGTGGAACACGAGCCCCCAGGTGTCCACCTCCAGCTGGGCCAGCGTCCGCCGGGCGTCCTCGATATCCCGGTTCAGTTCGGCGCGGGTCTCGATCCGGTCCTGGATGCTCCTCGCCAACCAGTGCATCGTCGCCCAGCTTCCGGCGCAGATACCGATCCAAAGACTCAGGCCGACGATGAAGGGCCGGAGCCACGCCTTGACCAGCAACTCGCGCATCTTGCCGGTCGCCTCCTCCATATCGCGCTCGATGGTACGCAGCGCGCTCCTCGCGACGCGCCGCGAGTGCTCGGCGAGCCGTTCGAGCTCGCTCGCGGTCAACTCCTCGATCTCCCTGCGCTCGTGTTCCAGCCGCATCCGCAGCCGGTCGGTCAAATCGGTCGCTTTGGAAATCAACTCCGTACAGTTCTCCTTTCAGTCGCCACCGGTCCCCGGTTTCGGGGTCCAGCGCGGTGATGTACTCTATGCCTTGGCGCGGCACTTCAAGGCCGGCCTCACGGAGCGCGGCGACAACATCGTGGCGGTCTTTGACCGCACCGTGCTCGACACGCTGGAGGAGGTAGTCCCGGATCAGGTCGCGGGGGGACGATTCGAGCCGGAGTCCGGCCCGCAGCCGGGTCGCCTCGATGTAGGCGCGGTGGCCGGGGTGTTGCACTCTGGCCCGCTCCGGGTCGTCGGGTCGGCTCCAGCCGTGCTCGTGGTTGAAGGCGTCGCGGAGCGGATCGAACGTCCGCTGCCAGCCCGGAGGCGCGATGTTGAGGCTCCGCCCGGTCTCCAGATCGCACCGAGCGGCGAGGACATGGACGTGAGCGCCTCCGCCCTCCTCACGGTGCAGGACGGCCGCCCAGGCGTAGCGGTCGGGCTCCAGCCCCGCCCAAGCTGTCCTCTCGAACTCGTCGAGCACAGCTTCGATCTGTTCGTCGGTGGGGTGGTCGTCCGGTGCCCAGGCGATTACGCCGGATGTGTACCTGTGCTCGAAGTCGAGCGAGTCAGCGACTGCGGCCACCATGTCCGGGTTCCCGCGCAACACCTCGACGCCCTCGCGCGGCTTCCCGGCGGCGTCCCGCTCCCCGAGGAGGTAGCCTGCCGCCTTGCCGGCCGAGCCGGTCCCGTGCGCCAAGAACTTAACGTGCATCGGAGTCCGGACTCTCGAAGCGAGCCAGCGCGCCGAGCGCGCGCTCGATGGCCACAAGGCGGGCGAGGACCTCGACGGCCTCGGCCGCCCCCTTGTGGGTATTCGCCCATTTGGCGATCTGGTTGAGATTGTTCCCGACGCGGGAGACCTGCCGGGTGCGCTCGCGCTCGACCTCGGCCGCGCGTGCAGTCCAAGTCCGCGTGCGCGCCATGGCCCGCCGGATCAGCGCGGACAGCGGCACGCCGGCGGCCTTCGCCTTGGCCCGCCAGTCGGCGGACTCGACTGCCGACACGCGGGCGGTGACGACGGCGGTGCGGCGCTCAGGCATCACGCCGCACCGACACGGGGGAAAGGGGGCGGCGCCCCCATCCGCGACCTCCTCGGGAGCGCGAACAGCGGGGGGTTCGAAGGGGGGGCGGGAGCCAGCCCCTCGCCAGCCCCATTGTATGACAAGGGGTAGGCTGGCTGGACGCCTTAACAGCGACCAACGCCCCCGTGGGCCGCGCCCGTGAACGGGTCGGCTCAACGCGCGGCATCCGCCTCTTCGACGCCGCCATGCGCTGCCCGGCGTCTCGGATTGCCCGGTCCGTCGGTCGAGCAATCCGCGCGTGGGCGAACGCCTCTCTCCGGCGGCTTCCGACCGCAACCGATTCGGTCGTGTGTCCCGTCAAGTCGAAGGACCCGCGCGCACCTTGGCGGCCGTCACGATGGGCGATCGTATCGCCCGCTTCCCTGTTGAGCGGCTGTGTCAGCGTCTCCATACCCGAGACGTTGAACAACCGTCCTTGAGGCAGTCAACCCTTCGAAGACCTCCTCTTGTCCGGTAACGTTCGAGGATGTCCGGTAACGTACGGGAGCCTCGGGAAGCCGCCGCCAGCGGCTTGTCGAAAACGCCTCCCCCTTCGGCATCTGGCGAGCCTGTTCGCGCTACCGGGCATCCCCATACGGGCGACCGTGCCAAAGTGTTTCAGCAACGGGGCGAAATCGCCAAGGCGGAGCGTTGGTCGGCCTACGACGCTCCCGCGCTCAATCGCCGTTCGGCGATTCCTCCCACCCCTCGTCGGGAGAGGGGAGCGGTTCAACTCATCGGCGCGCAAGGGCCAGCCCGGCATCGCCCGGTCCATGATCTCCCGGAAGCGCTCGTTGTTGGCTCGGCTCGATGAGATGGATCATCTCGTGGACGACGACGTATTCGAGGCACGGCAGGGGTTTCTTCGCCAGTTCGGAGTTGAGCGAGATGCGGCGGGCCGCCGCGTTGCACGTGCCCCAGCGCGTCTTCATTCGGCGGATGCGCCAGTCGGCCACGCTCACCCCGATCCGGGGTTCCCACTCGGCGATGATTTCCGGGACGCGCTCGCGGAGACGAGCCCGGTACCAACGGTACAGCATGGCTTTGCGGGCATCCCGCCCGGTCCCGGGCCGCACGCACATCTCCATCCAGGGGTGTTGCGCAGGCGTATGCTCGTCCGACCGGTGGAATCGACCACGGCCAGCCGGTAGCGCCGACCCTCGAAGCAGTGGCTCTCGCCGGAGACGAACTCGCGTCGCGACTGGCGGGGCTGCCGGGTGCGTGGAACGAGCGAGTTCGAGCGGACGAGCGACATGTGGATCTTCGCCGATCCTCTCATCCGCCACGAGTTCCGCGCAAGGCCCGAGGACCTGCAAATGATCACGGTCGACGGCGACTCGATAGAGCCGCTGCTCTCAAGCGGCGACCGCATCCTCATCGACGTGAGCCGCAAGGTGCCGGTCCCGCCCGGCATCTTCGTCATCTGGGACGGCATGGGGCTCGTCGCCAAGCGGATCGAGCACGTCCCCCACTCCGATCCGCCCAGGGTCGTGCTCCAGTCCCTCAACCCCAAGTACGACAGCTACGAGCGTTTTGCCGAGGAGGTCCGCGTCGTCGGACGCGCCGTCTGGGTCTCCAGAAGGCCGTAGCGCGCACGCGACCACTCGGATTAGGCCGCGCCGAGTAGATGGCCCATTTGCTCGATGAGCCCGGAAGCGGGCATCTTTCGGGCAACCAAGGCGGCCGCCGGTCCGGAAACGCGACGACACCCCCCTGCGATCCGGGCACACCCCGAGTCCTCAAGGAAGATGCGAACGAGAATCACCGCCGCCGACGCGCACGGCAACAAGCCGGACACGCGCCCGCCTCCGCGCGCGATGGGCCGATGCCGCGCGAGGCCGGCGGGACCGATGCCGGCGTTGGCCGCCGTGCTGTTGCTCGCGGCGCTGGGGTCCTGCGATTCGGATCCGGTGGTCGAGCCGGAGGCGGCACTCGAGATCGTGCCGGACTCCGTGACCCTGACCCACCTCGGGCAGATGTTCGCGTTCTCCGTTCAAGGCGGCGGCACGGTTCGCTGGAGCAGCCTGGACGGGGCGGTGTTCACGGTGGACTCCGACGGCACGGTGACGGCGCGCGGCAACGGCGTGGCGCGCCTACAGGCATGGACTCCCGAGTCGTCGGACCATGCGCTGATTCACGTGCGCCAGGACGCGGCCGCGCTAGAGGCCATCGGGAGCGGGCAGCGCACGACTCCGGGACAGCCGCTTCTAGAACCGGTGGGCGTACGCCTGCTGGATGCCGGAGGCGCCCCGGTACCGGAGGCGGCCGTTCGGTTCGAGCCAGCCCCGGGCAGCGGGCGCGTCGCACCGAGTGAGGCGACCAGCGACGGCGCGGGTGTGGCGAGGATCGTGTGGACGCTGGGGCCGACCCCGGGGCGGCAGACGCTGGGCGCCGTCGCGGCGCAGGGCGGCGCCAGCGTCGAGATAGAGGCGACGGCGCTGGAGCCCGACGAGGCCGCGGCCTCGTTGGAGGTGCGCTCCGGCGAAGATCAGTGGGCTCTGGCGGGGCATGCCCTGCCGGATTCCGTCAGGGTGCGCGTCACCGACGGGGCGGATCGACCGGTCCGGGGCGCGACGGTGCGTTTCGAGCCCGAAACGGGGAGCGGCCGCGCGGATCCGCCAATGGCGGTGACCGACAGCCTCGGGCTGGCGTCGGCCGTGTGGACGCTGGGGCAGGAGCGTGGCGCACAGCAACTCGCGGCAAGAACGGCAGATTTGGAGGTCGTCGTCGAGGCGGCGGCGGTGTCGGACCAAGGGGCCTGTAACCGGACGCCTGCGGTGAGCGCGGAGATCGTCAGGCAGACGGGCGTCGGAGACTGTGCGGACGTGACGGAGGACATGCTCCGGGGAGTCATTCGCCTGGTACTCGCGGAGAAGGGCATCGGACGGCTTCGGGGTAGTGATTTCGCCAAGCTTGTCGGTCTGGGAGAGTTGAATCTGAGCGACAACGAGTTGACTGAACTGCCGCCAAACGTCTTTGAGGGCCTGTCGAGCTTGAGGCGGTTGAATCTGAACTTCAACGAGTTGAGGCGACTCCCGCCGGGGACCTTCAAGGGTCTGTCGAGCCTGGAAGAGCTAGTGCTGTGGCGTAATCGCCTGACGGAACTGATGCCGGGCACGTTTGCGGACCTGGACGCGCTCTTTAGACTCCGGTTCGACTACAACGAACTGACGGAGTTGCCGGCTGATCTCTTCGATCAACTTCCGAACCTGAAGATCCTGGCTTTCGGCGGCAACCGGCTAATCTCGCTGCCGGTGGACATCCTTGCGGGGTTGTCTCACTTGGAACACCTCGACATCGGGGAAAACAGGCTGACCGAGTTGCCGCGGGGCCTGTTCTCGGAGACTCCGCAACTTAGATGGCTCGCCGTGGATGCCAACCAGCTGACCGAACTGCCGCCGGGGCTGTTTTCGGACACGCCGGCGCTCCAACGGCTTTTCCTGCAAGGAAACCGGCTGACGATGCTGCCGCCCGGCATCTTTGACCGACTCCCGGACTTGTTCCGGCTGGACTTGCGCGAGAACGAGGTTGCGGAACTGTCCCCAAGCCTCTTCGCCGGGATGCCGAAGCTCGCGCAACTCAGCCTTGAGTATAACGAGCTTGAGGAGCTGCCGCCGGGCTTGTTCGGGGGCCTGTCGAAACTCGAGTGGATCACGCTCCAAGGCAACCCCGGGGCGCCCTTTCCCGTCCGGCCGGAGTTCGTGCGGATCGATGGCGACCTGCTGGCGCGGGGTCCGGCGAGGGTGGTGGTGCGGATACCCCCGGGCGCTCCGTTCGCGTTCACGGTTCCGGTGTCGGTCCAGCGCGGATCGACCTCTCGTGAAGCCGTTCCGCTGCTGCCCGGCGACACGGTCAGTACCGCCTTCGAGGTGTCGGCCAACTCGGACGGCGGCGCGACGCATCTCGCGTTCCCTCCGTTACCGGAAGTGAGGGTGGCTGGCTACGAAGGCCTGAGACTGGCGAGCGGCGAGGAGGTGGTGCTGTTCGCCGAGGCCGACAACCAGAGCCCGGTGGCCCGGTCGCGGGTTCCGGATCATCGGCTTCAAGTGGGGGGTCCCTCGGCCGATCTGGTGCTCGCCGACTACTTCGACGATCCCGACGGCGACTCGCTGGCCTACTCCGTGGAGACGACCGAGTCCGGGGTGGTGGCCGCGCGGGTCGAGGACGGGGTGCTGTGGCTGGATCCGAAGTCGGTGGACACGATCGAGGTCGAGGTCACGGCAACCGACCCCGATGGATTGCTGGCGACCCATCGGTTCCGAGCCTGGGTGGTTCCGGCACCCGACCCCGACGCGTTCAACATCGAACTGTACTTCGATCCTGAGTTCACGGCGGAGGAGGAAGCGGCGATCCGGCGAGCGGCGGATCGGTGGATGGAGGTGGTGACCGGCGACCTGCCGGACGTGCCGATTCAGGGTCCGCTGAGCGAGTTCTGCTCCGATGGACCGTCGTCGCCGCGGTTCGTGGGCGTCATCGACGACCTATTGATCCGCATGAGATTCGTCGCAGGGCGGGGCAGGGTCGGGGCGACCGCCGCAACCTGTGGCGTACGGGAGTCCGGGCACGGGTTCATTGGCGAGAATTCGTTCTCCCTTTGGTACTTTCGCAACCCAGACCCGGTTCTTGACCGACTGTACGAGTCTGCACTCCACGAGATCGGTCATGTGCTGGGGTTCGGGACGTGGAAGTACGATTCAGCCCCTCCGGCTTGGCACGCACTCTTCCGGGCCGGAGGCGGGGACGGGCACTTTGCGGGTCCGCTCGCGATCGCGGCGTTCAACGCCGCGGGCGGCGAGGCATACTCGGGTGGCAAGGTGCCGCTCGAGGACAGGATACCCTTGGTGAACGTCCACTGGCGGCAACGTGTGATCCCCCGCGATGTCATGGCACCCTACGGGGACTCCCTGCTGACGGCGATCACGGTGCAGACGCTGGCGGATCTGGAATACGAAGTGGACGTGAGCAAGGCTGATCCGTACACGCTGCCCGGGACGGCGCAAGGCGATGCCGGTGGGGATGCGGTGGAGGCGGAGGGGGCAGGCGTGGAGGTGCCGACGGACGCGGTCATCGAGGTGCCCGTGGTGGTCGTGGACAGGAACGGCAACGTGGTGCGAGTCATCCGGCGCTAGCGCCCGAACCCTTTTCAGGCAAGGGCGCCTGACCGACTCCGGGCGCCCCCCCCGGTCGGCTGACCTTCGTTCGCAACGTTCTCGCCCCCCGGGCCGCCGCCCAGCCCCCTTGCGTCTTCGCGGGGTTCCGATAGGTTCCTGCGCCTTCTCTTCTCGGCCGCTTCGGGCCACGACCCTCTCCCGACCCCCCTTGTCCAAGGACACCCCTGCGCAATGACCTCATTCCGACCGGTCCCTTCCGCCCATAATCGGCTTCCCATCGCACGTGGCTCCACGAGGCCCGGCGCGGTGGGCCGGGTCCTCCCGATTCTGGCCGCCTCGCTCGCCCTGGCGGTGGGCGCCGATTCCGCGCAGGCAACCGTACCCTACATTCCTGCGGCATCCGATACGCTGAGGGTGACGTTGTCACCGCCCGACGGCGGCACGGTGGACGAAGGCGCAACCGGCCACTTCGAGGTGGCGGTGGCGGGGAGCACCGCCGCCGGGGCCGTGACGGTCCAATACTCGGTCGCGGGCACAGCGCTGGCCGGCGAGGACTACACCGCGCTGTCGGGCGAGGCGACCGTGGCGCAAGGAGAGAGCGCCGTGCGGATCGCGCTCGAAGCGCTGAAGGACGGCATCCTCGACAAGGGCGAGACGGTGGTGCTCGCGCTGACCGGCGCGACCGGCCCCGGCACGGTGCTCGTGGATCAAACCGCGGCCACGGCGACCATCGCGGACAACGGATCGGTGACCATCGCGCTTTCGGCGGTGTCGGACACGATCGGCGAGGGGTCCACCTGGAACTCGGCGGTGACCATGTCGACGCCGGTGGCGGACCGGGTCTCGGTGCGCTGGTGGACGAAGGACGGCACGGCCCTGGCGGGGCGGGACTACGCGGCGGCGGACGAGATCGTCTCGTTCCAGCCGGGCGAGACGTCGAAGTCGATCAGCGTGGAGACGCTTCAGGACGACAACACGGAGGCCGTCGAGGTCTTCTACGTCTCGCTGGGTCTGCCCGTCGACGCGGCGCGAACCGGAATCGAGAGCGCCTTCAGGATTGATCCACAACCCCAGTCGGCGTTCATCGCGTGCAGTGATGTGGCCTTTCCGCCACCGTTTCCGAAGGTGTTCATGCTGCTCCACCCGGTGAAAGCCGGACAGGTGATCGACACGGTGGCCGCCAAGACGACGGACGGCATTCCGTACTACGAACTGAAGGGGGGAGACAACAAGTTCACGATCAACTCGCTGACGGCGGAAATCTCGACGACGGCTGCCCTGGATCCGGAGTTGTACAAATTGGAAGTGACGGTGCATGACGAATGCGGTGCGAAGGCGAGCGTCAACGTGAACGTCGACGTCAAGCAGCCAAACCGGTCGCCGAATCGGGTGGGGACGATTCCGCCCGGCACGGTCGA
Organism: Longimicrobiales bacterium; assembly: GCA_965232315.1. Lineage (GTDB taxonomy): Bacteria > Gemmatimonadota > Gemmatimonadetes > Longimicrobiales > Gaopeijiaceae > BD2-11. The sequence continues at coordinate 124,193 of CBDDPN010000002.1, forward strand.
GAAGGATAAGAGCAAGTCGGTGGGTGTGGCGGACTACTTCAGTGATCCGGACGAGGATCCGCTGACGTATACGGTTGGGGCGTCGGATGCGACCACGGTGGGGGTCAGCGTTGCCGGTAGCAAGGTGACGTACAAGGGGCTGAAGGTGGGGAGCGCGATTGTGACCGTGACGGCCACGGATCCGGGAAACCTCTCGGCCGAGCAGAAGTTCACCGTAACGGTTGAGGAGCCGCCCGAGCCGCCGACGGTTAAGCGTCCTATCGGTGACCTGACGCTGTACGTGGGCGAGGGTACGACCCGGGAGGTGATTGACCTGTCGACTGTGTTCAGCGATCCCAACGGAGATGCTCTCGAGTACGAGGTGGCCTCCTCGGACACGGATGTGGCGACTGCCGTGCTGAGTGGAACGAAGCTGACGGTGACGCCGAAGGGTAAGGGCGATGCGACGGTGACTGTGACGGCGACGGATCCGGGCGGTCTGTCGGCGCAAGACGAATTCGAGGTTGATGTTCCGAACCGAGCGCCGGTGGTAGTCAAAGCGATCGGTGACCTGAAGCTGTACGTGGGCGAGGGTACGACCCAGGAGGTGATCGACCTCTCGACCGTGTTCAGCGATCCCGACGGGGATGACCTCGGCTACACGGCGGTGTCCTCGAACACGGCCGTGGCGACCGTGACGGTGAGCGGGAACACGCTGACGGTGACGCCCAAGGGTAAGGGTGAGGCAACGGTTACCGTGACGGCGACGGATCCGGGTAAGTTGACGGCGCAAGACGAATTCGAGGTTGATGTTCCGAACCGCCCGCCGGTGGTAGTCAAAGCAATCGGTGACCTGACGCTGTACGTGGGCGAGGGTACGACCCAGCCGCGGATCGACCTGTCGGAAGTGTTCAGTGATCCCGACGGAGATGCCCTCAGCTACGAGGCCGTCTCGAACGCGGCTGTGGCGACCGCGACGGTGAGCGGAAGCACGCTGACGGTCACGCCGAAGGGTAAGGGCGAGACGACGGCTACCGTGACGGCGACGGATCCGGGCGGCTTGGAGGCCGTGGACGAGTTCGATGTCGATGTTCCGAACCGAGCGCCGGAGGTCGAGAACGAGCTTGCCAACTTGACGCTGTACGTGGGCGATGGCCCGAACAGGAAGGAGATCGAAATCGTCGGCGTGTTCAAGGATCCCGACGGGGACGCTCTCGGCTACACGGTCGGGTCCTCGGACACGGATGTGGCGACCGCCGTGTTGAGCGGAACGAAGCTGACGGTGACGGCGGAGGGCAAGGGCAGTGCGATGGTTACCCTGACGGCGGACGACGGGATGGACGGGACGGAGGCGGACGAGTTCGAGGTGCGGGTTCCGAACCGGAGGCCGACTGCCGAGGGGACGATATCGGATGGCTCTGTCGAGGTTGGCAAAAGCGGCTCGGTGGACGTGAAGCAGTACTTCCGGGATCCGGACGGGGACACGCTGACGTACACGTCGACTTCGTCGGAAACGGGCAAGTTGACGGTGAACCGGAGCGGCAACCCGGTCAGGTTCACGGGTGTGGCGGAGGGCAGTTCGAGGTTGACGGTGACGGCGCGGGATGGCGGGGGCCTGACTGCGACGCAGCGGTTTGACGTCGAGGTCTACGAACCGACGCAGGACTGCAAGATCGATGTGTCGGCTGCCAATTTGCCGGTGCCCGAGAATGCGGGTGTGGGCACCCCGGTGAGCGGTGTTGTGGGGGTGACGGCATCGGACTGCGGGACGTTGCGCTATGCGCTGTCGGGCACGGGGTCTGGGGATTTCTCGGTTTCGGCGGCGAGCGCGAACGACGACGCCGCGAAGATCAGAGTGAAGCGCGCGCTGAACCACGAGGGCCGGGACGCTTACGATCTGACGCTGACGGTGAGTTGGGGATCGGTGAGCCACGCGGGCGATGTGGACATCTCGGTGACGGACGTGAACGAGGCGCCGAAGCCGAGCGGCACGATCGGCCGACAGACGGTCAGGGTCGGTCGGTCGGGCTCGGTGAACGTGACGGGCTACTTCACGGACGAGGACGCCGGGGACCGGCTGACGTTCACGTCGGAGTCGTCGGCGACGGGCAGGCTGACGGTGAGCGGGAGCGGGAGCCCGGTGATGCTGACGGGGCGTGGCGGCGGGGGAGCGCGACGGTCACGGTCACGGCGCGGGACCGCGGGGGTCTGACGGCGACGCAGACGTTTCCGGTGACGGTCGAGCCGGCGCCGATACCGTGCGGGATCACGGTGTCTGACGGAGCGCTTTCGGTGCGGGGAGGACGCGGGCGTGGGGGCCGGAGTCGACGGCGAAGTTACGGTGACCAGGACCGGGGATTGCGGGACGCTGAGCTATGCGCTGTCGGGCACCGGCGCGGCGGGATTTCTCGGTTTCGGCGGCGGGCGCGAGCGACGACGACGGGAAGATCAAGGTCAGGCGGACGCTGAACCACGAGGGCCGGGACGCGTACGATCTGACGCTGACGGTGAGCGAAGTTGGAGGCGTGGCGACCGGCGCGGGCGACGTGGACATCTCGGTGACGGACGTGAACGAGGCGCCGAAGCCGAACGGCGCGATCGTGACGCAGAAGGTCCGGATCGGGCGGCCGGGTTCGGTGGACGTGACGGGCTACTTCACCGACGAGGACGCCGGGGACCGGCTGACCTTCACCTCGAAGTCCTCGGCGACGGGCAAGCTGACGGTGAACGCGAGCGGGAGTCCGGTGACGCTGACGGGCGTTGCGGTGGGGAGCGCGGCGGTCACGGTCACGGCGCGGGACCGCGGGGGCCTGACGGCGACGCAGACGTTTTCGGTCACGGTGGATCCGGCGCCGACGAAGCCGTGCGGGATCACGGTGTCGGACGGGTCTCTGTCGGTGCCGGAGGACGCGGGTGTCGGGGACGGGGTGGACGGCAAGGTGGGGGTGACGACGACGGGGGATTGCGGCACGCTCGGCTATTCGCTGTCGGGCACCGGGGCGGCGGACTTCACGGCGGCGGCGGCCGGGTCGAGCGACGACGACGCGAAGGTCAGGGTCGCGAAGGCGCTGGATCACGAGACCAGGGCTTCGTACGCGCTGGCGTTGACGGTGAGCTGGGGGGTCGGTGAGCGACGAAGGCGAAGTGGGCATTACGGTGACGGACGTGAACGACGCGCCGGAGGTCGTGAGCGCGATACCGGCGCTCACGCTCAACTCGGGCGACTCGAAGGTGGTGGACGTGTCGAGCCGGTTCCGGGATCCGGACGGCGATGCGCTGACCTACGAAGCCAGCTCTTCGACGGAGGCTGCGGCGACGGTCGCGGTGAGCGGGAGCGGGGTGACGGTGACGGGTGTGTCGCCCGGCGAGTCGCGTGTGACGGTGACGGCGCGGGACGGGCGCGGCGGGTCGGTGAGCCAGGACTTCACGGTGACGGTGGAGAACCAGGCCCCGGAGGTCGTGAGCGCGATTCCGGCGCTGACGGTGCGCGCGGGCGACTCGAAGGCGGTGGACGTGTCGGGTCACTTCCGGGATCCGAACGGCGACGCGCTCACCTACGAAGCCAGCTCTTCGAAGGAGGCTGCGGCGACGGTCGCGGTGAGCGGGAGCGAGGTGACGGTGACGGGTGTGTCCGAGGGCGAATCCGAGGTGACGGTCACGGTCCGCGACACGCACGGCGCCGAGGTGTCGCAGGTGTTCACGGCGACGGTGGGACCGGACAACGAGGCGCCGGTTGTGGTGAGCGCGATACCGGCGCTGACGGTGGCGGCGGGCGAGACGGCGGTGGTGGACGTGTCGGCGCACTTCAGCGATCCGGACGACGATGCGCTGACCTACGAAGCGAAGTCGTCGAACGAGGGGGCGGCGACGGTCGCGGCGGCCGGGAGCGGGGTGTCGGTGACCGGGGTGTCCCGCGGCGAGTCGCGGGTGACGGTGACGGCGCGCGACGGTCGCGGGGGCTCGGCGAGTCAGGATTTCGCGGTGACGGTGCCGAACCGCCCGCCGACCGGCCTGCGCTCCATCCCATTGCAAACGGTTGAGCCGGGGGAACGTTCGACGGTGACGCTGTCGAACCATTTCCGGGATGCCGACGGCGACGCGCTGTCGTACAAGGCGACCGTGGTGGACCCGGCGCTGGCGACCGTGTCGGTCGAGGGCGCGGAGCTTGTGGTGCTGGGCGTGGCGCGGGGGCGCACCACGGGGCTGGCGCAGGCGAGCGACGGACACGGCGGGAGGGAGGAGCTCGGGTTCGTGGTGACGGTGACGAACGGGGCGCCGGTGTTCGGCGCGGACGCGTACGAGCGTGCGGTGGCGGAGAACTCGGCTCCCGGCACGGCGGTGGGCGATCCGGTGACGGCCACCGACGGCGATGGCGACGACTTGGCGTACGGCTTCATCGTGGGCGGGGACGAGGCGCTGTTCGGGATCGACGCTGCGAGCGGCCAGATCGCGGTCGCCGAGGGTGCTGCGCTGGACTACGAGGGCGGGACCACCGCCTACGCCGTGCGCGTCGAGGCAAGCGATGGTAAGCGTGCGGACACGGCGGCCGTGACGATCCGGGTGACGGACGTGCCCGCGCCTGGCAAGCCGAACGCGCCGACAGTGACGGGCGGAGCCGAAGAGGCGGCGGTGACGTGGAGCGCGCCGGAGAACGAGGGGCCGGAGATCACGGACTACGATCTGCGCTACCGGGCGAAGGCGGACAGCGAGTGGACCGACGCGTCGGCGCTCGGCGCGGTGTTGTCGCACACGATCGCCGGACTGGATGCGGCAACCACTTACCTGGTCCAAGTGCGCGCGGAGAGTGCGGAGGGCGTGGGCGAGTGGTCGGAGCCGGGCGAGGGGACAACGGAGATGGCCAACGAAGCGCCATCGTTCGGGGCGGAGACCCACGAGCGGTCGGTGCCGGAGAACTCGGCGGGCGGCACGGCGGTGGGCGAGCCCGTGACGGCCACCGACGATGACGGCGACGACGTGGCGTACAGCTTCCTGGCGGGCGGGGATGAGGCACTGTTCACGATCGACGCCGCGAGCGGCCAGATCTCGGTCGCCGAGGGTGCTGCGCTGGACCACGAGGGCGAGTCCAACTCCCACGTCGTTCAGGTGGTCGCGAGCGACGGGACGCGTGCGGACACGGCGGCGGTGACGATCCGGGTGACGGACGTTCCCGCGCCGGGCAAGCCGGACGCTCCGGCCGTGACGGGCGGCACCGAAGAGGTGGCGGTGTCGTGGAGCGCGCCCTCGAACGAAGGGCCGAACATCACGAGCTATCATCTCCGCTACCGGACGCGGGCGGAAAGTGACTGGACGGACCTGTCGGCGCTGGGTGCGGTGCTCGCGCACACGATCACCGATCTAAATGGGGGAACCACGTACCAGGTTCAGGTGCGCGCGATCAGTTCGGAGGGCGCGGGCGAGTGGTCGGAGCCGGGCGAAGGCACGGCCAAGACGGCCAACAGGGCACCGTCGTTCGATGCGGCCGCGTACGAACGCGAGGTGCCGGAGAACTCGGCGGGCGGGACGGCGGTGGGCGAGCCCGTGACGGCCACCGACGATGACGGCGACGACGTGGCGTACAGCTTCCTGGCGGGCGGGGATGAGGCACTGTTCACGATCGACGCCGCGAGCGGCCAGATCTCGGTCGCCGAGGGTGCGGCGCTGGACCACGAGGGCGAATCCAACTCCCACGTCGTTCAGGTGGTCGCGAGCGACGGGACGCGTGCGGACACGGCGGCGGTGACGATCCGGGTGACGGACGTTCCCGCACCGGGCAGGCCGGACGCGCCGACGGTGACGGGCGGCACCGAAGAGGTGGCGGTGTCGTGGAGCGCGCCCGCAAACGAGGGGCCGGAGATCACGAACTACGATCTGCGCTACCGCGCGAAGGCGGAAAGTGTCTGGACGGACCTGTCGGCGCTGGGAGCGGTGCTCGCGTACACGATCACCGATCTGAATGGGGGAACCACGTACCAGGTTCAGGTGCGCGCGATCAGTTCGGAGGGCGCGGGCGAGTGGTCGGAGCCGGGCGAGGGGACGGCCAAGACGGCCAACAGGGCGCCGTCGTTCGATGTGGCCGCGTACGAACGGTCGGTGCCGGAGAACTCGGCGGCGGGCACGGCGGTGGGCGAGCCCGTGACGGCCACCGACCATGACGGCGACGACCTGGCATACAGCCTCCTCTCGGGCGGAGAGGAAGCGCCGTTCGGGATCGTGGCGGCGACCGGCCAGATCAGGGTGGCCGAAGGCGCGGTGCTGGACTACGAGAGCGGGACCACGGCCTACACGGTGAGCGTCCGGGCAAGCGACGGGACGCGTGCGGACACGGCGGCGGTGACGATCCGGGTGACGGACGTTCCCGCCCCGGGCAAGCCGGACGCTCCGGTGGTGACGGGCGGCACGGAAGAGGTGGCGGTGTCGTGGAGCGCGCCCGCGAACGAGGGGCCGGAGATCACGAACTACGATCTGCGCCACCGGGCGAAGGCGGACGGCGAGTGGACGGACGTGTCGGCGCTGGACGCGGTGCTCGCGCACGCGATCACCGATCTGAATGGGGGAACCACGTACCAGGTTCAGGTGCGCGCGATCAGTTCGGAGGGCGCGGGCGAGTGGTCGGAGCCGGGCGAGGGCACGACGGAGGCGGCCAACAGGGCGCCGTCGTTCGACGCGGAGACCTACGAGCGCGAAGTAGCGGAGAACTCTGCGGCCGGAACGGCGGTCGGCGAGCCGGTGACGGCCACCGACGATGGCGGCGAACTGTCGTACCGCTTCGTTACCGGAGGCGAGGCGCCGTTCGAGATCGACGCGGCGACGGGCCGGATCACGGTGGCCGAGGGCGCGGCGCTCGACTACGAGAGCGGCGACACGCTGTTCACGGTGCGTGTCGAGGCGAGCGACGGCGAACTCGCGGATATCGCCTCGGTGACGATCCGGGTGACGAACGCGGACGAGGACGGTGTGCTCACGCTGAGCCCCGAGGTGGCGCGGGTGGGCGTCGAGCTCACCGCGACGCTGACGGACGAGGACGGCGTGCGCGGCGCGGGCAGGAACCGCAAGTGGCAGCGGTCGGCCGACGGCACTTCGTGGAACGACATCGGCACCGGCCGGATGTACAACCCGGTCACGGCCGACGCGGGCCGGTGGCTGCGCGCGGTGTTCACCTATGCCGACGGCCACGGTCCCGGCAAGCGGGCCGTGAGCGAGCCGGTGAAGGTGTTGGCCGCGAACGCGGCGCCCGCCTTTGAAGCGGACGCCTACGAGCGCGAGGTGCCGGAGAACTCGGAGGGCGGAACGAAGATCGGCAGGCCCGTAAGGGCGACCGACGCCGACGCCGACGAGCTGGTCTACGGCATCGTCGGCGGCGGGGACGACGCGCCGTTCGAGATCCACGCGACCACGGGCCGGATCAAGGTGGCCGTGGGCGCGGCGCTGAACTACGAGAGCGGCGACACGCTGTTCACGGTGGGCGTCGAGGCGAGCGACGGCGAACTCGCGGACACGGCCTCGGTCACGATCCGGGTGACCGACGCGGACGATCCGGGCGAGGTCACGCTGGTTCCCGAGGTGGCGCGGGTGGGCGTCGAGTTGACCGCGGATCTGACGGACGAGGACGGCGCGCAGGGCGCGGGCAGGAAGCGCAAGTGGCAGCGCTCGGCGGACGGCAACTCGTGGAACGACATCGCCTCGGGCCGGAGGTACACGCCCGTGACGACCGACGAGGGCCGGTGGCTGCGCGCGGTGTTCGACTACACCGACGGCCATGGGCCGGGCAAGCGGGCGGAGAGCGCTCCGGTGAAGGTGCTGGCCGCGAACGCGGCACCCTCGTTCGCCGCCGTGTACGAGCGCGAGGTGCCGGAGAACTCGCCGGGCGGCACGAACGTCGGCGCGCCGGTCGCGGCGACCGACCCGGACAACACCGCCCTGTCCTACAGCATCGCCTCGGGCGGAGACGAAGCCCTGTTCGAGATCGACGCGGCGACGGGCCAGATCACGGTGGCCGACGGCGCGGCGCTCGACTACGAGAGCGGCGACACGCTGCTCGCGGTTCGCGTCGAGGCCAGCGACGGCGAGCTTGCCGACACCGCATCGGTCAAGATCCGGATGACGAACGCAGACGATCCCGGCAAGATCACGCTGAGCGCGGACGTGGCGCGGGTGGGCGTGCGGCTGACCGCGACGCTGATGGACCAGGACCGCTCGATCGAGCGGAGCAAGATGCGGACCTGGCAGCGTTCGCCCGACGGCGCCACGTGGACGATGGTAGTGCAAGGCGCGGCGAGGCGCTTCTACACCCCGACCGCAGCCGACCGGGGCCAGTACCTGCGCGCCGTGTTCACCTACACCGACGGACACGGGCCGGGCAAGCGCGCCGAGAGCGCGGCGGTGTCGGTCGTCGGAGCCTCGACGCCGGTCGTCTCGTTCGGCGCGGAGCAGTACACCGCCGCGCCGGGAGGGTCCGCCGATGTCGGCGTGCTCCTGTCGCCCGCCGCTTCCTCGGCGCTCGCGATCGAGGTGGCGGCTGGAGGCAACACCCACACCGTCATGTTCCAGCCCGGAGCGAGTTCGGCTACCGTGGCCATCGGCACCGCCGGTCTCTCGGCCTCCGACACGCTCGCGATCCGGTTCGGCACCCTGCCGGACGGGGTGGCCGTGGGCGTGCCGGCGACCACGCGGATCATCGTCGCGGCCGCCGCCGGGGACCGGGTCTCGCGGTCCGTAGCTCAAGACGGTACACCGGTCGAGCTTGAGGTCGAGTACGCCCAGGCGGAGTACTCGGCGGTCGCGGGCGGGCCGGTGACCGAGATCACGCTGCGGGTGAGCCCCGCCGCGGACCGGCGGGTGGCCGTGCCCCTCACGGTTGGGCAAGCCATCTCTCCAGAACCCGTAGTGCCGGACTCGGTCGTGTTCGAGCCCGGCGACTCGCTCGCGGCGTTCATGCTCGAGATTCCCGCCGGGACCGAGCGCGGCCTCTTGGCGCTCGGATTCGGAACCCTGCCCGAGGCCGTGAGCGCGGGCACCGTCGCTTCCGCCACGGTCGACATCGCGGCGCAAGACACAAGAGCACTCCAAGACGAGGCGTTCGAGGTCGGTCTCGCCGTCTTCGGCCGGTCCGTGGCCGAAGGCGCGCGGCAAGCCGTCGGCGCTCGCATCGACGCCGTCATGCGACCGGTCCGTGGCCGATCCGGCACCGGCGTGCCCGAATCCGCAGCCGAGTGGGCCGGAAGCGCCGCGGGCACCCTCGCCTCGCTCGCCGGGCTGCCGCTCGGCGCATCCTCGTCCGCCGACATGGCGCGAAGACGCTCCGGGTCGCTCGAACTGCCCACGGGCCGCGAAGTCGCCGGGCGCCTGTTGCCGAGCGTCTCGTTCGCCACCGCGCTCGGGGCGCAGGCCACACAAGGACGGCCACGGTTCGGGCTCTGGGCCGAAGGCTCCGCACAGTCGTTCCGGGGCGAGCCCGGCATCGACTACGACGGCGGCCTCCGCGCGCTCACCGTCGGCGCCGACGCCCGCATCGGCTCCTCCGCGCTGCTTGGCGTGTCCCTCATGCGCAGCGACGGCGACCTCGACTACGGCAACCGCTCCGCCGATGGCTCGCTCGGACACGCCATGAACAGCATCCACCCCTACCTGTTCCTCCAGCCGTCGCCCAGGATCGGGCTCTGGGCCATGGGCGGATACGGCAGCGGAGATGTCAGGGGCGACGACCGCCAAGGCGACACCGGCGCGTCGCTCCGCATGCTCGCGGGAGGCGTCAGGGTGCCGCTCGCCCGCAGCGGCGCGTTCGGACTCGCGCTCACCGGCGACGCGTTCACCGTCGGGATGCGCGCCAGCGATCGAGGAGGCGAAGGCTCGGCATCGCGCGCACGCGCCCTGCTTGAAGCGTCATGGACCACCGGCGGGCTCAAGCTCGCCACCCAGGCGGGTGCCCGCCACGACGCCGGAGACGCCGACACCGGCGGCGGCGCCGAGACCGGCGCCTCGGTCGGATACGCGGGCCACGGGTTCGACCTCGACCTCCGGGGCAGGCTCGCCCTCGGCTCCGGCAGCCACCGCGAATGGGGCACCGCGCTACGGCTCGCGTTCGATCCCGGAACACGGGGCGAAGGGTTCCGGCTCGCGGTCAGTCCCCGGCACGGACACGACCGGAACGGCATCCACGGACTCATGGACGGCGGAACCCTCCAGATGATGACGCCAATCGCTGGACGACACGGCCAGGATTGGCGCCTCGACGCCGAAACCGGCTACGGGCTCAAGAACCCGGGCGGCGGCGGGCTCGACAGCTACACCCGCCTCTCGACGGATGGCCGGAACCGTTCCTGGTCGTTCGGCACCCGGTACAGGGTCAACCAACTGCTCAGGCTCGGCATCGAAGGCTCGCGCAGCCAAATGCCCGGTCACGACCCCAACCTCGGACTCAGACTTGCACTCGACTTCTCGTTCTGACCGACAATAAACGTCCACACCGGTCGCAAGAGGTGGGCCTCCGCCGATCAAGGAGCAAACGAACGGTGCGAGCGTCCTGTGGGCCGCTCGCACCCAAGTCGGCCAAGAGGCTCTGCGAGGGCGTCTCTTTCCCGTAAATTGATGGCGATAATCCCGTGATTCGGACACGCGCAAACCAGATCGACGCTCACGGCAAGGGCGGCAGATCGTGCAGTCCCTATTGAACTTACGTGATTCCTTGCCGTAATTCAGGCCTCAGTCAATCCGCTGGGACACCGCGAATGGGTGAGGGCGAAGCGGCAAGCGGACGAGTTCGCCGCCGACTACTTCAGAAAATCATAAAGTGTGATATATCAATAAGTTGCGATTCATCACTGTGGTTCATGTATCACTCATGATATGCAGATCTGAGCGGGATTGCATGCGACGGTATCGGAGGTCAACGGACGATTTCGAGCCCTCCGACGGTGGAGTCTGGCGGCCCGCATGAGGGTTTAGCGAACGTCGGTTGGGAGCCTCCGGACCACCACGCTGGCCACGTCGAATTCGTCGCGCTCGATAAACGCCGCCAACCCGTCCGGACCGAAAGCGTCGGGCATCTCGGTCGTACCAGCAGCGTAGGTCCCGATGTAGCTACCATCCGGGGCCAGTAGATCAATCGGACCATCGCTGGCTGGCCCATCGCCGCGCCGCTGCACCCAGATCGTCCCCTCCCAACTCGTGCGCAGGGTGCGTACCACCGGGACCTCATGGTAGAACTCCATGTTCCTGATGCGCCTCCGCCCCAATTCAGCGAAGGCGTCGCCGAACGGATCATTCGAACTCGCGTCCGCCTCGTTTTCCGCCAACAGGCGTTCGATCTCTCCATCCCTGATCGCGGCGGTCACAGGTTCAGGCCGAAACGGTCGGGTGAGCACCCGAGCAAGTTCTCCGTTACGTGTAGCCACTTTGATGGCGTAGGCGGACGAGTCCGTGTAGACCAAGCTTCCGTCTGGGAGAGCTCTGGCGACCAAGGCAGGTCCGAAGCCGTCTGGGTCTCCCGATGGCCGCCACGCTTCGATCACCGTGTCTTGCACAGCCTCGTCCCCAGTGAGGACCAACCGATAGACTGGACGAAACGGTGGCTCGGGACCGTCGTCGGGGCCTCCCATGCCGAAGGCACCTATACTTGTCGTGATGACGTTCTGGCCATCCCTTGCGGGAGCCAAGGTCCGGATCACGTAGATTGAGCTGCCGGGCATCCGCACTGATCTCTCGAACTCGCCGTTTGGTGCAAACACTTGGAATGCACTGTGACCCGCGTCGAACACTACCGTGCGCCCATCGCGGAGCACGGTGAATCCGATGGCGGTGTTGGTGTTCGCGGCAAACTCACCCGGCCCATCGCCGAGCCGTCCGAACTCGCGAACGAACTCGCCCTCCCGGCTCACAAGCACGATCCGGCCGCCCTGGTCGTCCATCACATATAGGTCGCCGGACTGGCTGAACCCGACCGCGCTGACCCGGCTGAACACCTCCCACTCCGCACCATCGAGCGACCCCACCCGGTAGACTTCCTCGAACTCAGGTTCGATGTGGGTGTCCCGGCTTGGAAGTTCAATGACTTCTTGAGCTTGGAGAGCCGGTGAGCCTACGCCGATGATCCCTACGGCCAGTCGGAGAATGCTTGGAGTCGTCATGCCGGGGCCTCCTGAACCGAAACAAGTGGCATCGCTATAGCTTAGACTTAGATGAACGGCCTCAATCTACGGTTGCCTTCCTCGGCACGCTCCCGCTGCGCGACGCCTGGAACGGCGTCAAGGGCCACCGCGCCTCCCGGTCGTCAGTCCCCGCCGACCTCAGCGGCTCGGACCGGAATCGCGGTCTGGCCCGCGCGGCGGCGGTATCACCAGCCGCGGCCGCGCGGTCTCACGGCGGCGGATGTCCCGTAGTACTCGGTCAAGCGCGTCACTTGCTCGTCGAGCCGCTCGATTCGCCGCCTCAAGGTGTCGTTCTCCTCGGTCTGCCGCTCGACTTGCCGCCGCAAGGCTTCGACCTGTTCGGATTGCCGCCGCCGTTCCGTCTCGGACTGCGCGGACAACGTCTTCAAGGCCTCCGTCAACTGCCGTTCCAACTCGTTCATACAGCTTCCTCACTCTCTTGACTGCTTTGCGGCAGGCCGTCCGCACCAGGTGCAGCGCGGTTTGTCCAGCGTCCCCGCCGACAGCACCACGGCGTGCTCGCCGTCGATCTTCAGAAGTCCGATCCGCCAGGTGTCCACCTCCATCCGCGCGAGCGTCTGCCGGGCCTCCCCGATGTTGGCCGTCTCGGTCCGAGCTGGGATGCGCGTCCACAGCCACCGCATCGTCGCCCAACTTCCGCCGAAGATGCCGAGCGAGAGACTCAGGCCGACGATCAGCAGTCGGAGCCAAGCCCTCGGCAGCAGCGCGCGCATCCGGCCGGTCGCTTCCTCCGTATCGCGCTCGATGGTAAACGGCGCGTTCCTCGCGGCGCGCCGCGAGTTCTCGGCGGGCCGCGCGAGCTCGCTCGCGGTCAACTCCCCGGTCTCCCTGCGTTCGCTCTCGATCCGTGTCCGCATCCGCTCGGTCAAATCGTTCGGGCTGGAAGTCAAAGGCGTACATCCGTCCCTTCAGCCGCCACCGGTCTCCGGTCTCGGGGTCCATCGCGGTCAGGTAGTCCTTGCCTTGGCGCGGCACTTCCAAGCCCGCCTCTCGGAGCGAGGCGACGACATCGAAGCGGTCCTTAACCGCGCCGTGCTCGACGCGCTGGAGCAGATAGTCCCGGATCAGGTCGCGGGGGGAGGATTCGAGCCGGAGCCCGGCCCGCAGCTGGGCGGCCTCGACATAGGCGCGGTGTCCGGGCTGCTCCACCCTGGCCCGCGCCGGATCGTCCGGACGGCCCCAGCCGTGCTCGTGGTTGAAGGCGTCCCTGAGCGGATCGAACGTTCTCCGCCAGCCGGGAGGGGCAATGTTGAGGCTCCGCCCGGTCTCAAGGTCGCATCGCGCCGCGAGGATGTGGACATGGGCGCCGCCGCCCTCCTCGCGGTGGAGCACCGCCGCCCATGCGTAGCGCTCGGGTTCGAGCCCGGCCCAGGCCGTTTCCTCGAAGGCGTCCAGAACCTCGTGGATCTGTTTGTCGGTCGGCTCGTCCTCCGGCGCCCACGCGATCACGCCGGAGGTGTACCTGTGCTCGAACCCCAGAGTGTCCGCCACCGACGCCACCCGGTGGGGATCGCCCCGAAGGACCTCGACGCCCTCGCGCGGCTTTCCGGTGGAGTCCCGCTCCCCGAGGAGGTACTTGGCCGCGGCCCGCGCCGATCCGGTTCCGCGCGCCAGGAACTTAATGTGCATCCGCGTCCGGGTTTTGGGCGGGGTCGAGCACCCTGAGCGCCCGGTCGATGGCGATCAGGTGGCCGATCACCTCGACGGCCTCGATGGCCTCCTTGTGTGTATTTGCCCAGCGAGCGATCTGGTTGAGGTTGTTGCCAAGGCGCGCCAGTTCGCGGGTGCGCTCGCGCTCGACCTCGGCGTGCGCCACGGTCCAGGTGCGGATCCGGCCTATCGACCGGCGCACCAGATCCGACAGCGTCAAGCCCGCCGAGTGCGCCTTGGCGTGCCACTCGGCACGCTCCTCCTCGCTGGCGCGGACCTTCACCCAGACGGCGCGTCCGGCGCTCATGGCGCGCCGTTTTCGTCACGGGGGTCAGAGGGGGCACGGCCCCCCGCCAGCCCCTGCCGGGGACATGCGAAGCGTGGCCCCAAAGGGTGGGCTGGCTCTCCCGCATTAGCGGGCAAAACTGTCCGCCGAGGCGCGGAATCCGGGGTCGTCGGAATCGCCATGACGTATAGTCAGGGGACCGTTTCGGGCGGTGTCAACAGCCGCCGAAACGGCGATGTCCAAGGGGTTCCAGCGCCGTCCTGAAGGGGGACCGGCCTCCGCCAGCGGCGCCCCCATCGCCCCCAACCGGGACGCGCTACGATCCTGTGCCGTGTTCGGTCGCTAGGTGAGGTAGTTGCTCCACGCCCGGAGGACCTCGGCCCGGCGCTCCAGCAGATCGGAGCGCTGGTACGCCTGAACGACCCGGCTGTTCGGGACGTGGGCGAGGCAAGCCTCCGCCACCTCGGCCGGGACACCCGTCTCGGCCATCCAAGACCGCGCGCTCGAACGGAACCCGTGCAGCGTCGAGTCCACCCCGGCGCGCCCGAGTACGCGCCTCGCGGCGTTCGCGCCTATGGCCCCCCCGGCTCTCGACGGGAAGACGAACGGCGACTCGCCGGGCAGCTTGCGCGCCCGCCTGAGGACATCGAGCGCGCCTGCGCTCAGCGGAACTGCGAACGGGCGGCCCGCCTTCATCCTCTCCGCCGGGATGGTCCACCTCGCCGACTCGAAGTCGATCTCCTCCCAGCGCGCCCGCCGGGCCTCTCCGGGCCGAACGGCGGTGAACGCGACGAGTTCCACCCACAATGCGGCCGCCGGATTCACAACCTCCCCGCGGCGGATCGCCCGCAGCGCCCCCCGGACCTCGGTGTGCGGCAGCGCGCGATAGTGCTTCGTCGCGCCGGCGTTCGCCCTCGGCAACGCCGCCACCGCCCGGTCCACCGGGTTGTCCGGGCGGTGGTTCCGGCCGACGCACCAGCGGAAGACGGCGGCGATCCGGCTCCGGGCCTTCGCCGCCGCGCCGGGCTTCGACTTCCAGATCGGCGCGAGGCAACTGAGCACGTCCCCGCTCGTGATCCGGTCCACCGGCTTGTCCATGAGCGGCGCGGCGTGGAGGCGGAACGTGGACGCCCATTGTTCCGGGAGCACGCTCTCGGCCTTCCAGCCCTCCTGGTGAAGCCGAATGGTCCGTTCGGCGGCTTCGGCGAACGTCGGGACGCCGCGCCCGCGCGGGTCCCGACCGAGCCGGACCATGCGGCTGTTGGCGAGCGCCTCCTGGCGGGCCTCGGCGAGCGTCACCTCGGGGTATGGCCCGAGCCCGATCGAGGTCAGGCGGCCATCGACCCTCACGCGCTGCCGCCAAGTCTTGGTGATCCGACCGTCAACCGTCCGGTGGACCCTGAGACTCAAGCCCCGCCCGCCGCGCCCGTCCCCGTACACGCCGGGTCGGCCGACCGCGCGCACGAAGGCGGCGGTGAGTGTTCTCGGCCGCTTCGTCAATGTGTTCTCCTCCTTGTGGTGTATCACTTACTGCAACACTACAGGAGGAAGAATACATCGGATCGCAACAGATCGCAAGAGACGATGTGACTTCGCTTGTCACGCGGAAAGCGTTGGCATACAGGATGTTATAGGATACTTGGCGGACCTTGCTGGACTATCTTGGATCACGGCGGACGAGTTCGCCGCCGGTTTCGTCGGTCCGAAGCTGAACGGCAAGGCGGAAGCCGAGCCCGAGCCGCTCACGCTGGAGACGCTGTTTGACATTTACGGTGCGGAGGTAACGCCCACCAAGGGCTGGAAGTCTCGGCGGCACGACCGGGCCGCGATGCGGATGTTCCTCGGGTTCTTTGGAAGGGACCGCAGGCCCGCAACACTCTCCCAGCGGGACTGGGACCGATTCATCCGGGCGCGGCGCGCGGGCCGGGTCGGACGGAGTGGGGGGCCGGTGTCGGATCGAACCGTCGAATACGACCTGAAGCTCCTGATCGCGGTCTTCAACTGGGCCTCGAAATCGAGGGACGAGCAGGGCCGCCTGCTCTTGGAGGCGAATCCGCTGAGAGGCTTGAAGACGCCCAGGGAGAAGAACCCGACCAGGGTGGTCCTTTCCGAGGACGAATACCAGGCGCTCCTCCAGGTGTCGCGCGAGATGGACTGGCGGTTCCATGTCGCCCTCGTGCTCGCACACGAGACCGGACACCGGATCGGTGCCATCCGCCAGCTGCGGTGGTCCGACATCAACATCGAGGCCGGAATGGTGCGGTGGCGCGCGGAACATGAGAAGACCGGCTACGAGCACCGGACGCCGGTGACCGCCGAGGCGCTCACCGTCTTGGACGAAGCACGAAGGGAGACCCTTGGGAGCGGCGACGCTCCGGTGTTGCCCGCGCCCAGGAATCCTTCGAAGTGCGTGAGCGCCGAGCGGGTGCGCATCTGGTGGAACAAGGGCCAGACGCTCGCGGGGCTGGAGCCGAAGCGCGGGAGGGGCTGGCACTCGCTGAGGCGGAAGTTCGCTTCGGACCTCATGGACCAGCCGCTAAAGGTCCTCTGCGAACTGGGTGGCTGGAAGACGCCCCACACGGTCCTTGAGTGCTACCAGAGGGCCGACGAGGGACAGCTCAGGAAGGCGCTGGACAGCCGCCGGAGGGTTTGCGTCTGAGATCCCAATTGGCGGGAGTCAATTGGCGGGAATCCGGCCAACCAAAATCGTAAGATCAATCCCCGCAACAGGATGCGAAAACGCACCTACCTGCCGGCAGAGCAGAAGCGTGTTCCGGAGGCTCGTCTCTCCCCCGTCCGCCCAGTGCTTCACGTGATGCGCCTCGGTGAACCTGCAGCCGCACCCCGGAAAGCGGCATCCTCGGTCGCGTTCCTCCAGCGCCCGCCGGATGTGCGGTGGAATCGTGCGCGTCCTGCGGCCCACATTCAGCAGGTCCCCGTCCTTCGCGTGAACCATGGCGACCACCGCCGCGTCGCACGCCATGCGCCGGGACGTTTCCGAGGAAACGCGGATCCCGTCCAGATCCGAGCGCCCCGGCTCCCCTTCCGCCGCCAGCGTCGCGGCGTCGCAGTGGACCATGACCTGGTAGCGCTCCGCCCGGGTGCCGGACTCGACGCGGGGTGGAGCCGTCGGTTCGTCGCACGAGCCGCCCCGCGAGTCACCGGCTTCGCCGCGGACGTCACGAGTTCCGCTTCCTCCGAAGCCCGCCGCCAGCGCGCGCTCCGCGAGCAGCCCCACCGCGTCCGCACGGCGCTGCTTCGGCTCCGGGCGCGCATCGCCGCTGCCGCGCTGACCCCTTCCTGCACCCTCTGCGGCATTCCGGGCCCGGTCCCCGCCATCGCCGGCGCCCCGCTCCCGCCGGAACAGTGCATCGGACGCGGCCTCCACCGCCCGCATCAGCACCGCCCCTGCCTCCGGCTCGAGGCGCCCCTTCACCACGTACATCCCGTCGCCGTCCACGAAGACCGAGAACGTTCGGCTGCGGTGCCGCGCCTCCTCGACTGGCAGCTCCCCCTCGCGGGACAGCTTCCTGAACATGCGTACGGTTTGCTCCAGCTTCGCCGCCGAGCCGGCGCGCGCGAACTCGAGCAGCCTTGCCTCGCTCTCCGGCGTGGCCACCCGGGTGAGCGCCCGCACCTTGGCGTAGGAGATACTCCCCTCGCTCAGAGCATCGGCGGTCTGCGGCAGGTTCTCCAGCGCGCGCGCCGTCCGCACCCGCTCCCGAGCCGAGCCGATCTTCATGCCGATCCTCCAGGCCAGCCACTCGGCGCAGGATCCGAAGCCGTCCATCCAGCCGCCGCGGCGGTCGAAGTCGGCGATGAGCGCCATCATCCGGGGACTCCGCGGCGTTGATGCCCGCGGCAAGGTCCGCGATGCGCTAGAAGTCGAGTTGGGAGATCTTCAGAGGCGGAAGGGGTCCGCGAACGCCGCCTGGAGGCCGGAGAGCGCTGCTGTCGGGCAAGGAATCCCATGTCCCGGCTCTCACCGAATCGCGAGCATCAAATCTTGTCAATGGCAGAATGGGACTCGTGAATGTGAATTCAGGCGACTTGATTGCGGCCTGTACTCGGTCGCGAACTCCAGACCTTTCGATGGCCGGCATGGGACTCGTGAATGCGAAGTCGGGCAGGCGGCAATTTCCTGGCACTGGGGAACCCAGATCGGTGACGATGCCGGTAATCGCCCCATAGGCACCGCTTCGCTGGACAGCGCGCTGGACACTGCGGAGTACTGGCCTCCGCCTGACCGCGCGCGATTCTGCCGGACCCCTACCGCGGCGTGAAGTCCTCGTTCTCCCCCAGGCTGCGCACGAACGCCGCCAGCAGGTTCGCGGCCGCATCCAGGTCGGTCACGCTCACGATCTCGTTGGGCGAGTGCATGTAGCGGTTGGGAACCGAGACCAGCCCGGTGGGCACGCCGGTGCGCACCAGGTGGATCCCGTCCGCGTCGGTGCGGGTCGCGCGCGGGGCCGCCTGGATCGTGTACGCGATCTCTTCGGCTTCCGCGACCTGCGTCAGGCGCCCGAAGACGACCGGATGGGCCGCGGATCCCCGGCTGAGCACCGGGCCGCCCCCCAGCCGGTGCTCCCCGATCTCCTTCTTGTTGATGGTGGGAGCGTCCGTGCTGAAGGTGACGTCGACGACCAGGGCCACATCCGGATCCACGGAATAGGCGCTGGTGCGAGCGCCTCCTCCGGAATAGCCGATCTCCTCCTGCACCGTCGCGACCGCCACCGCTCCGGCGGATCCCGGAGATTCGGCCAGCCGCCGCAGCGCTTCGAGCACCACGTACGCGCCAATTCGGTTGTCGATGGCCCGCGAGGCGATGCGGTCGCCGGCCAGCCGCACCAGCGCCGCGTCGACGACCGCCGGGTCCCCCACGCGGAGCCCCAGTTCGCCGGCGGCTTCCCGGCTCTCGGCTCCCACGTCGATCCACAGATCCCTGACCTTGCTCGCCTTGGTCCTGTCCGCTGCGAGCATCAGATGAATCGGCTTCTTTCCGATGACGCCGGGCACTTCTCCGTCGAGACCGAGAAGTCGGACCCGCTGGCCGACGAGCACCTGCGCGTCCCATCCGCCGATGGTGTCGAAGTAGAGAAACCCATCCTTGTCGATGTGGGTGATCTGGAGGCCGATTTCGTCGATGTGTCCGGCCATCATCACCCGTGGCCGCCCCTCGGCATTCACCGAGGCGAAGGAGTTGCCGGTCACGTCGGTCCATACCCGGTCGGCGAAGCCTTCGGCCTCCTGCCGCCACACCCGCGCCGGCCGGACTTCGAAGCCCGACGGGCCGGCCGCGTTCAGCAGTCGCTCGAGGAAGTCGATCTCTCGTATCATCGATCCTTTCGTCCTCCGCGTTGGATGATCTCGCCAGGCGCTGGACGGGTTCGGGGCGCCTCTTCCCCGGGTGCGCTCCTGGACCCGAATCCCCATGCCGACGCCCCGCCAGCCCCGTGATCCGCTGCGCTAGCCCCGCGATCCGCTGCGCCAACCCCGCGATCCGCTCCGCCGGCCCCGCGATCCGCCCCGCCGGCCCCGGGATGCGCCCCGCCGGCCCCGGGATGCGCCCCGAAGGTGGTCACCCGCAGCGACCCGTCGGCCAGCTTGCGCTCGATCTCGCGTTGCATGCGCGTCTGAATCCAGCGCCGGCTCGGAGGAAGCAAAAGGGCGAAGCCCAGGAGATCCGTGAGCAGGCCGGGCGTGAGAAGGAGCGCGCCCCCGACCAGGATGCAGAGGGCGTCCATGAGCGAGCGTCCGGGCAGGCCGCCCTTCGCCAGCCGGGCCTGAAACGACCACAACGCGCGCAGTCCCTCCCGGCGCGTCAGCCACGCCCCGGCAAAGCCGGTCAGGACGCACAGCGCCAGCGTTGGCATCAGGCCGATCGCGCCTCCCAGGCGGATCAGGATGAACAGCTCGAGCAGCGGGACCGCGACGAAGAGCAAAGCAAGCCTGGCGATGATCGACATATGGCCCAATGAGTAGAATTGAGATTCGCCCCGCGCTCTACCCCGCGTCGGCGACTCCGGTGCCCGGGGAGGCCGCCCGAACCCACCGCGACGAACCGTTTCCGTCCGGGGCCGGACCTCCTGCTCCATCCAGATGCAGCTTGATCGAGGGGGACGGCTTAGCTTACTTGCAGGACCAGCGGCCTCCGGTCGCCACCCCTTCGCATCATCATTCTGGATGCACCCATGGAGCAGACCTACTTCCGCAAGGGTTTCGGCCTGAAGACGCAAGTCAAGCCGATTATCGACGCCGAATATCACTCGCAGCTGGTCGATCGCATCCGTGCCCGCGGATACACCGACGTGTTCGGGGACGTAACCGTTCGGCTGGCGCAGGAGTTCGGCTTCTGCTACGGCGTCGACCGCGCCATCGACTACGCCTACGAGACCGTGCGCAAGTTCCCGGGAAGGGACATCTACCTGGTCGGGGAGATCATCCACAACCCGCATGTGAACCAGCGCATGCGGGAGATGGGCATCCATTTCATCTACCCGCGCGAGGACAAGACCTTCGACTTCTCGCACCTCACCGCGCAGGACGTGGTCCTGATTCCGGCGTTTGGAGTGACGCGCCACGACTTCAAGACGCTGCGGGGGATCGGCTGCGTGCTGGTCGACACGACGTGCGGTTCGGTGCTGAACGTGTGGAAGAGGGTCGAGAAGTACGCGCGCGACGGCTTCACCGCCATCGTCCACGGCAAGTACACACATGAGGAGTCCCGGGCGACCGCGTCTCAGGTCACCCTCTACGACGGCGGCAAATACCTGATCGTGCGCAACATGGAAGAAGCTGAGGTCGTGTGCGACTACATCGCCCACCGCCCAGGGAGCCTTTCGACCGAGGCGTTCACGGAACACTTTCGCAAGAAAGCCACGCCCGGGTTCGACCCCGAGAGGGATCTGTGCAAGGTCGGGGTGGCGAACCAGACCACCATGCTGGCCAACGAGTCGCTGGCGATCGCCGGCAGGGTGCGCGCGGCGATGGTCGAGGGACATGGGGAAGACTACGCCCGCGAGTGCTTTCGCTCCTTCGACACCATCTGCTCGGCCACCCAGGAGAGGCAGGACGCGGTCAAGGATATGATGGACCCGCCGCCGGACATCATGGTCGTGATCGGCGGCTACAACTCATCCAACACCAACCACCTCGCCAGCATGTGCCGCGAGTACACCGTGACCTACCACGTCGAGGACGCGTTGTGCATCGACGCGACGACGGCAACGGTTCGCCACAAGCCGCAACTCGACCCGCACGCGCCCGAGGTGATCGCGCGCGACTGGCTCCCCGACGGACCCTTCGAGCTCGGGATCACGGCCGGCGCCTCGACCCCGAACAACAAGATCGGTGAAGCGCTGGCGCGCGTGCTGGCGATTCGAGGGGTGCTTCCGGGCGGCGAGGCGACCGAGGGACCGGCGGCCGGCGGACAGGCGGAGGCGGCTGAAAGGCCTGGACGGGTCGCGTTGCCGTCCCTGCCTGTCCGTCAGGCCCGCTTGCCGGAAGCCTCGCCCCAGGCCCGATAGGAGCCGGTTGGCCAGCAGCTAACCCGGATCCCGGGCGAGGGCCCGCAGATCCCACGTCTCCAGCGCTTCGATGCTGCCGTGGTCCGTCCAGTCGAAGCGGAGCGGGGTGATGGTGATGAAACCCTGCGCGTACGCCTCTGAATCGCTCCCCGCGGGGTAGGGATCAGGTGCATTGAAGCGGAGACGGAAGATGCGCTGCCCATCTCCAACCTCGTCGGTGCCGGGCTCGCCTCCGGCCTCCGCGATCTCTTCGTGGCCGATGTTTATGAAGCTGCCGCCCATGGCCCTCACGGCGACGCCGCGCGTGTCCTCCGCCGTGCCGGTGGGAAGGTTGATGGAGTACACCACTCCGGACTCGGCCCCCCGCAGCCGGAGTTCGCGGACGAAGCGGGCAACCATCCTGGCCCCGTAACCGAAGCCGGCCAGGGTGTCGCCCTGCGAGGCCGCCACGGCGGGCACCCCGAGGTAGGCGCCCGCCATCGCGCCCCCGATGGTCCCGGACATGTGCGAGACGTCGCCGACGTTCGCTCCCCGGTTGATCCCGCTGACGACGATGTCGAAGCCCGCCTCGGGCGCGAGGACCCGCACCGCAAAGAAAACCGCCCCGGCCGGAGTGGTGGTGACGCAGTGACCCACGGGGCCGCCCCTCGACTCAGCCGCCTCTGGATAGCTGCGGAACCCGATCTCCTGATCCAGCTCCATCGACATGCTGCTCCCGCTGCGCTCGCCGCACGGGGCTACGACCGTCACCTCACCGACGTCGCGGAGTTCTGCCGCCAGCTCCTGGATCCCCGGCGATTCAATGCCGTCGTCGTTGGTCACGAGGATGTGGTAGGAGGACGTCGGCTCCTGCGCTTCCCGAGATTCCGCCGCTGCCGGGCTCTCCGCCGCGGGCTCGCCGCCGCATGCCAGGATGGCGCCGCACGCGAGCGCTGCGAGCGATCTCGTGGTGAGTGATACCACGGCTCTCGACAGGGGCCGCGGAGGGATGGACGCTTCTTCGGCGAGAATCAACATTTTGGGTCCCGGTTCCCCGTCTCATGCGGCCTGTCAGATATGAATCGCGCGCCCGAGCGATGACAGCGCCCCTTCCGCCACGGCTTCGGAGAGGGTCGGGTGCGGGTGCATCGCCTTCTCCATCTCTTCGACGGTCGCCTCCAGGTGGCGGCCCACGACGAACTCGGCGATGAGCTCGGTGGCGCCCGGTCCGACGATGTGCGCGCCCAGGATCTCCGAGTAGCGCGTGTCGCGGATCACCTTCAGGAATCCCTCCGAGTCGCCGGCCGCCAGCGCGCGCCCGTTCCCGACCCAGGGGAACCTGCCCACCTCGATGTCGTGGCCGGCCTCCCGGGCCTGGGCCTCGGTCAGCCCCACCGACGCCACTTCCGGGTGGCAGTAGGTGCAGTTCGGGATGTTGCCGTAATCGACGGTCCCGTGCCCGGCTCCGGCGATGTGCTCCACCGCCACGATGCCCTCGTGGGAGCCCTTGTGGGCGAGCAGGGGCGCTCCGGCGCAGTCGCCGACGGCGAAGATGCCGGGGACGCTGGTCTCCATGTGCTCGTTGACCTCTACGAAGCCGTCGCCGGTGGTGCCGACGCCCGCCCGCTCCAGGCCGATGTCCTCGGTGTTGGGGACGCGCCCGACCGCGGACAGGACGTAGTCCGCCTCGAGGACCCGTTCCTCCCCGGCGCCGTCCTTCACGGTGAGCCGGACGCCCGAGTCGTGGATCTCCGTGTTCTGCAAGGCCGTGCTGGTGAGAATCTCCATCCCGCGACGCTTGTAACTCCTGGCCACCGCCTCCGAGACTTCCTCGTCCTCCACCGGCAGGATCCGGTCGAGCATCTCAACCACCGTGACCTTCGAGCCGTAGGCGGCGTAGATGTCCGCGAACTCGATGCCCACCGCGCCCGCGCCCACGATCACCAGCCGAGCCGGGGCTTCGTCCTGGAAGAGGGCATGGGTGGACGACCACACCCGCTCGCCGTCGATGATGAGCACGGGGATGTCGCGGGGTCTGGAGCCGGTGGCGATGATGACATTGCGTCCGTGGTACCGGGTGGCGGCGCCGTCCCCGTTCCGCACCTCCACGGTGCCGCCTCCGGCCAGCCGGCCGTAGCCCTGGATGTGGGTCACCTTGTTCTTCTTGAAGAGATGGCCGATGCCGCGCGTCAGACGCCCGGCGACGCTGCGGCTGCGCTTCTGCGCCGGAGCCAGGTCGACCTGCATGTCTCCCAGCCGGATGCCGTGTTGCCGCGCCTTCTTGAGCTGGGTAACCAGAAGCGCGCTGGACAGGAGCGCCTTGGTGGGGATGCAGCCCACATTCAGACACACCCCGCCCAGCTCCTCGAACTCCACGCAGGCCGCGCTCAGCCCGAGCTGCGCGGCGCGGATGGCGGCAACGTAGCCTCCCGGGCCGCTGCCGATGACGATCACGTCGAAATTCTTTCCGGCGTCGATCACTTGATCACCTCCGATGTAGTGCGGGAACCCCGACGAAGTGTAGGCGAGCGGATACGAGTGGCAACCCCCGTGCCGGCTTGTTTGTGCGTCCGGGCAGGCTGGTTATATTCCGCGTTCTTCGGGACGTGGCGCAGTCCGGTAGCGCACCTGAATGGGGTTCAGGGGGTCGCCGGTTCGAATCCGGCCGTCCCGATTCGTACGGGTTGATAGTGTCGGGGACACGACGTTGAGGAGTGTCGCGGATACGACGTTACTTCTTTGGCAAGGGACGACCCATGCGGCTGCACCTGAGTATTCTCCCGGCTTTCCTCGTCCTGTACCTCGGAATGCCCGCCCTCTCCCTCGTGGGCGATCCCCCGCCGCCCCAGGCCAGCCCGCGCACGGTTGCGGCCGGCTTTGCCCACGTCTGTACCCTCGGGGAGGACGGGGCTGTGAGCTGCTGGGGCGCCAACGCCTACGGACAGTTGGGCGACGGTGGCACCGAAAGCCGGGACGCGCCGGCCCCGTTAGCCGGAGGGCAGGCCTTCCAGTCGATCTCGATCGGGCACGGGCACGGCTGTGGTGTGACCGGCGACGGCGCCGTCCTTTGCTGGGGCAGGAACGGCTACGGCGAGCTGGGCGACGGGTCGACCACCAACCGGGCGGAGCCGGTCGCGGTGGCGGGCGACATGACCTTCACCGCGGTGGCGGCCGGGACCAACCACACCTGTGCGCTGACCGACGACGGCGAAGCGTACTGCTGGGGGCTGAACAGCTCCGGCCAGCTGGGCGTGGCGGCGGGGAGCCCGAGCGCCACGCCGGTGAGGGTTCCCGCCGACACCGACTTCCAGTCCATCACGGCCGGGATCGACCACACCTGCGCGCTGGCCGGCAACGGACGGGCCACCTGCTGGGGATCGAACGACTTCGGAGAGCTCGGCGACAGCACCCGCGCCCTCGGATCGGCCCAGCCGGATGAAGTGGCGGGCGGCAGGCGGTTCGAGATGCTCTCCGCCGGCAGCAACCGCACCTGCGGGGTCACCGGGGGCGACGACGCGTACTGTTGGGGGAACAACAACTACGGGGTGCTCGGCGACGGCACCGAGGAGCGCCGGGGCGGACCGACCGAGGCAAGCGGCGGGCATGATTTCACCGCCATCAGCACGGGCGGGGTGCACACCTGCGCGCTGAACGACGACGCGGAAGCGTACTGCTGGGGGCTCAACACCTTCGGCCAGCTGGGCGACGGCACCACCACCAACCGCCTGGAACCCGCCGCCGTGACGGGCGGACACACCTTCGTCTCCATCTCCGCGGGCAACTACGGCACCTGCGCCGTTACCGCCGCCGGCGAGGTCTACTGCTGGGGACGGGTGGCCGGTATGGCGGGCTACGAGGAGTCGGAGGGGATGGCGACCGAACCCACGCTCGTGGGGAGCGAGTCATCCTCCGGCGAGCCAGGCTCCGGGGATGCCGGCGACGCTTCGGGAGAAGGCCCCGAATGGGCCGCGCTGGCCTCATCCCTCGGCGCCCTCTCCGCGCAGATCCCGCCCCGCACGGTTCAGCCGGGAGCGCCCGGGGAAGCCACCCGCGTGCTCGAGCCGGGCGAACTCGACGGCACCGAACTTCCCCCGCACACCGAAGCCGATCTGCGCTTCATGAACGGGATGATCCCGCATCACGCGCAGGCGCTTGAGATGGCGGAGCTGCTCCGGGATCGCACCTCGAACCCGCGTCTTCATCGGCTGGCCCTACGCATCGAGATCTCGCAGAAGGACGAGATCGCCCTCATGCAGCGCTGGCTCCGCGACCGGGGCGAGGAAGCACCCCACGGTATGGCGCACAACGGACCTGACGGCATGACGAGCGAACTCATGCCCGGCATGCTCACGCCGGAACAGATGACGCAGCTTGCTGAGGCGCGCGAAGGCGACTTCGACCGCCTCTTTCTGGAGTTCATGATCCGCCACCACGAGGGCGCGCTGGTCATGGTCGAGGCCTTGTTCGCGAGTCCGGGTGCGGGCCAGGGATCCGCCATCTACCACTTCGCGTCGGACGTGGAAGCCGACCAGGAGATGGAGATTCGGCGCATGCGCGCGCTCCTGGAAAGCGGCGGCTGACGTGTCCGGCCTCCTTGGCGGGACATGAGATGAGGAAGATTCAGAGAAACCGAAGGCTGACAGGGATGCGCGAGGTGACAGGGATGCGAGAGGTGACAGGATGCGAGAGCTGACAGGGAGGGGCCAGATGATGCGGATGCGTGCCTTGAGACTGACCATCGTGCTGGGCGCGCTGGGGATGCCGGCGCATGCGGCCTCCCAGGCCGTGCCGCCGGGACAGCCGCGGCCCGCGGAGCTCGCGGAAGTGCGCACGGACTCGCTGGCCGAGCCGGCGCGTCCGATGTTCGACTGGGACATTCTGGATCCGCGCGTGGATCTGGCGGCCGGCTGGCTCGATGCCGAGAGCGCCATCCGGAACCTGGAGCTGGTGGCGACCACGCCGCGCCCGGAGGGCTTCTTCAACCCCGAGACGCCGCGCCAGGGCGCAGGCTTCTCCAACACCGACCTCGCGTTCCAGGGGGACTACCTCTTCCAGGGCAACTACAACGGCTTCCAGGTCTACGACATCTCGGACCCCGGCAACATCGAACTGCATGTGGCGGTGGTGTGTCCCGGCGGCCAGGGGGACGTGTCGATCTACGGCGACCTCCTCTTCATGTCCGCGCAGGAGACCCGCGGCCGGCTCGATTGCGGTACCGAGGGCGTCCAGGACAGCGTGAGCGTGGAGCGCTTCCGCGGCGTGCGCATCTTCGACCTGTCGAACCTGGAGGCGCCCCGGCAGGTGGCTGCCGTGCAGACCTGCCGCGGCTCCCACACCCACACCGTGGTCAGCGATCCGGATGACGACGACAACGTGTACGTCTACGTCTCCGGCACCTCGGGGGTGCGCCCCGCCGACGAACTCCCAGGATGCTCCGGGCTGCCTCCGGAGGAAGACCCCAACACCTCGTACTTCCGCATCGAGGTGATCCAGGTCCCGCTCGCGAGTCCGGAGGACGCCCGCATCGTGAGCATGCCGCGCCTCTTCGCCGATCCCGAGACCGGCGAGTTCGGCGGACTGTGGCAGGGCGGCGACCATGGCGAGGGCACCCAGGAGTCGCGCCTCACCAACCAGTGCCACGACATCACGGTCTTCCCGGAGATCGGGCTGGCCGCGGGAGCCTGCGCGGGGAACGGCATCCTGCTGGACATCTCCGACCCGGTGAACCCGGTGCGCCTGGACGAAGTGGTCGACCCGAACTTCGCCTACTGGCACTCGGCCACCTTCAACAACGACGGCACCAAGATCCTCTTCACCGACGAGTGGGGCGGAGGCGGCCAGCCCCGCTGCCGCTCCACGGATCCGCCCGACTGGGGCGCGAACGCCATCTTCGAGATCATCGACGGGCAGATGGAGCTCGCCGGCTACTACAAGCTGCCGGTGCCGCAGAGCGAGCTGGAAAACTGCGTGGCCCACAACGGGACCATCATCCCCGTGCCAGGCCGCGACATCATGGTGCAGGCCTGGTACCAGGGCGGCCTGTCGATGCTCGACTTCACCGACGCCGCGAACCCGGTTGAGATCGCATTCTTCGACCGCGGACCGCTGAGCGAGGACGAGATGTTCACGGGCGGCTACTGGTCGACCTACTGGAACAACGGCTTCATCTACGGCGCCGAGATCACGCGCGGCCTGGACATCTTCCGGCTCGAGCCCAGCGAGCATCTGTCCCGGAACGAGATCGACGCGGCCAACATGGTGCAGGTCGACGAGTTCAACGCGCAGCTCCAGCCGATGTTCACCTGGCCGCCCCACGTGGCCGTGGCGGGATCCTACCTCGACCAGCTCGAGCGGGCCGGCGACATCCAGCCGTCACTTCTGCAACGTTCGCGTGCCGTGCTCGCCGCCGCGGAATCCTCGCCCGGGGCCGACGTGGCGGCGCAGCTGAGGGACGCTGCCACAATGCTCGACGCGAACGCCGGCGAGGTCGATTCGGGCGAACGGCTTGGCGATGCGACGCGCCAACGCTGGCTGGCTCAGGCGATGCGGGAACTGGCGGCGACGATGGATTAGGGAGCGCCAGGCCGCTTCCGAAGGCCAGCCGATGGCTAACGACCCCGGAGGAGCGAATCAGTCGACCATGACCGGCGCTCGCGCCGGGCCGATCGCCTTCATGGCCCGAAACAGCGTGGCGGCCAACGTTCTCATGCTGTTCCTGGTCCTCGCGGGGCTGGCGGCGGCGAGAAACCTGGTTCAGGAAGTCCTTCCCGACCTGTCGCTGGACCGCGTCCAGATTCTGGTTCTGTATCCCGGCGCGACCCCCGCGGAGATCGAGGAATCGGTCGTCAGAAGGGTCGAGGAGCAGATCCGGGGCGTGGAGGGCCTGGACCGGCTGGAAGCGACCGCGTCAGAGGGCTTCGGGTCCGTCGTCGCGCAGTTCAAGTCGGGCACCGACATGAATCGGGCGCTCAACGACGTCAAGGCCGAGGTCGATCAGATCATCACCTTTCCGGAGGAGGCGGAGCGGCCTCAGGTGCGCGAGGTCACGAGTCGGCAGCACGTGATCCGCCTTCTGATTCACGGGGACGTCCCGGAGCGCACCCTCAAGGAACTGGCCTACGACATCGAGGAGGGAATCTCTTCGCTCCCGGAGGTGTCGCTGGCCCAGGTCAGCGGCGCCCGGCGTTACGAGGTCTCCATCGAAGTTCCGGTACGGCGCCTGCGGTCTCTGGGACTCACGCTCGAGGACGTCGCCGCGGCGGTGCGAGTGGGTTCGATGGAGCTGTCGGCGGGCACGATCTCGACGGGCGAAGAGGAAATCCTCGTCCGTACGCTCGGGAGGAACTACGACCAGGGCGACTTCGAAGACATCATCGTCCTGACGCGCCCCAACGGAACGTCGGTTCGCCTCCGCGAGATCGCGTCCGTGCGCGACGGGTTCGCGGACACCGATCTCAGCGTGCGCTACAACGGGCAGCGAGCGGTTGGCATCGACGTATACCGCGCCTCGAACGAGAAAGTCCTCGAGATAGCAACGGCCGTCAGGGATTATCTCGGGGCCGAGGTTGTCCCCGCTCTGCCACCGGGCGTCGGTGTCGAAATCTGGAAGGACGACTCGGTGGAGGTCTCCGGAAGGCTCGGCCTGATGATCGAGAACGCGCTGCTGGGCCTGGCGCTCGTGCTGGCAACCCTCACCCTGTTTCTCGAGATCCGGCTGGCGCTGTGGGTGGCCGTCGGTCTGGCGATTTCGTTCATCGGAACCTTCCTGTTCATGGAGTTCCTGGGCGTCTCGGTCAACATGTTCTCCCTGATGGCGCTCGTCCTTGCGCTGGGCATCGTCGTCGACGACGCGATCGTTGTGGGCGAGAGCGTCTTCTCGGAACGAGAGCGCGGAGCTCGCGGGATCGCCGCGGCCATCCAGGGGACCCGGCGGGTCAGCGGGCCGGTCATCTTCTCGGTGCTCACCACGGTGACCGCATTCGCCGCGCTGCTGTCCGCGCCCGGCCCCCAGGGCGAACTCGGGCGCGCCATTCCGGTCGTGGTCATCACGGTCCTCCTGATTTCGCTGGTCGAGTCCCTGCTGGTGCTGCCGAATCACCTGTCCCATCTGCCCGCGCCGGATCCATCCCGGCGAAACTGGTTCACCCGGCGGCTCCGGCGCATCCAGGCGGGCATGGATGTCCTGCTGAAGCGGGTCGTGGATGGCCCCCTGGACCGCGGACTGCGCCTGGCGGTCGACCAGCCCGCCATCGTGCTCGCCTCCGCAGCCGGCCTGATGGTGCTGACCATGGGAGTGGTCAACGCGGGTGTGGTCCCCAACCAGTTCCTGACGCCCATCGAGGGTGAGGTCGTCTCCGCGAATCTGGAAATGCCCGTCGGCACGCCGGGCGAGCGGACATCCGCGGTTGCGGCACAGCTGGAAGCCGCGGGGCATCGCGCGCTGGAGCGGATCTCGCAGGACCGCGATGCGGACGCGGAACCTCTGGAGGTCGGCATCGCGGTGACGGTCGGGCAGCCGGCGGCGCTCTACGACCCTCTGGGCGGCAACGCGGTGGAGGCCGCCCGCGGCCACCTCGGGGCGGTCCAGTTCAAGCTCGTCGACTGGGAACGGCACAACATCGCCTCATCCACCTTCGAGCGGCTGTGGCGCGAAGAGGTTGGCACGTTCCCGGATGCGAAATCGCTTTCGATTTCCTCGAGCCTGATCACGCTCGGACTGCCGGTGCACTTCGAGCTCTCGCACCCGGACGCCGACCGGCTGGCGCTGATCGCGGACGAGTTTGTCGGCGAACTGTCCGCCATCGAAGGCGTCTTCGACGTGCGCAGCAACCTCGACGAAGGGTCCAGGGAATTGCAGTTGGAGCTGAAGCCGGCGGCCCGCACGCTGAATCTGACGGTCGGCCATTTCGCGTCACAGGTTCGCTCGGCCTTCTTCGGAGCCGAAGCACTCAGGGTGCAGCGGGGGCGCGAGGACGTGGGGGTCTTCGTGCGCCTCCCCGAGGAGGAACGCAACTCGGCGGCCGATGTGGAGGGCTACCTCGTGCGCGCACCGGGCGGCGAGGTCCCGCTTGGCCAGGTGGCGTCCGCCGGCTTCGCAAGATCCGCCGCCACCATCCACCGGATGGACGGAATGCGCGCGGTCACGGTCACAGCCGATGTGGACCCGGTGCTCGCGACCGGCCAACAGG
This sequence comes from Longimicrobiales bacterium, assembly GCA_965232315.1. Lineage (GTDB taxonomy): Bacteria > Gemmatimonadota > Gemmatimonadetes > Longimicrobiales > Gaopeijiaceae > BD2-11. Next base: position 154,965 of record CBDDPN010000002.1, read on the forward strand.
TAAACCGAAGCCTCGAGGACGGCGTCCTGGAGCGCCTGTCGGCCGGGGAACGCCTGTTCGAGTACGCCTTCGGCGGCCAGCGAAAGCAGCAAGAGGAGGCGAATGCCGCTCTCGGTCAGTCGCTCTTCCTGGCCCTGCTCGTCATTTATGCGCTGATGGCGATTCCCTTCGGCTCCTACTCCCAGCCCCTCATCATCCTGGCCGCGGTCCCGCTGGGCGTGATCGGCGCCGTGGCGGGGCATCTGCTCCTGGGCCTGAGCCTGGGAATCTGGTCGATGTACGGGCTGATCGGCGTGAGCGGCGTGGTCGTCAACGACTCACTGATGATGATCAAGTTCATCAATGACCTCAAAGCATCCGGATTGCCCGTCAGAGACGCGATCGTCACCGGAGCGAAGGATCGCTTCCGGGCCATCATGCTGACCTCGGTCACCACCTTCGTGGGCGTTGCCCCGCTGGTCTTCGAGACCAGCACCCATGCTCAGCATCTCGTCCCGCTCGCGGCCTCGGTAGGATTCGGGGTCCTCATCGCCACCGCGCTGCTGATGCTGGTCGTGCCGGCCCTCCTGATGATGCAATCCATGCTGATCGCCGGGAGGGGCGCCGAAGCCTGAGCGCTACCAGTTCGACGAGTCCTCGTCGTGGAGCGCGGTCGGCAACCGGTACGAATACCTCAGTTCGTCGAAGCCGGCGAAGTTCATCAGGGCGTCAAACCGCGCCCGATCCTGTTTCGCCCCCAGGCGGGGCAGCGCCATGCGGACGATGCGCCGGGCACGATGCTGGATCCTCATCCACGGAATCACTCTCCGCTTGCGACGCGGAAACATGAATGAATCCGCGAGTTCGTCGCCGATCAACTCCCGGGACGCCTGCGTCACGACGCGGGCCATCTTCCTGCGCTCGCCAGGGTCTTCGACACCAATGATCACGGGCGCGCTGCTGACGATGCTGTTTGCCATGATGATCGCGTCCAGGTCCGCGGGGGGTTCGCACATGGAGCCGACTTCGAACGCCCGGCATGCCGAGGCGTAGTCGTGGAAGAGGATCTCTTCGGGGATGCCGATCAGCAGTCCGGTGTAGCGCCAGACATGGATGTAGGCTTCCCGCTCCTCCGTGCTGAAGTCGCCTCCCAGCGTGGCCACATGCCGCATGAGACGGCCGGAGAAGGCAGCTCCCGCCAGGAGCACATGCGAGGCGCTGATCGGTTCTCCGAGCTGCTCATGGTCCCATTCATCCGACTGGTTGATCAGGTACCTGGACTGCGCGTGCACCAGCCGGACGCGGAGTGTGAGCCTCCATCCGTCCCCGCCGGGCTCCATGCCGCCCGGGAGATACTGTTCGACCAGCTGCAGGCCGTTCTGCTTGAGACGCCGGACGCCGGAGGAAGTAACTCGTCCACGGATGCGAAAGGACTTGCTGATCAGCGTGGAGAACCCCTCCACGATGCTCCCTCCCACCAGGGACGCGAGGACGATGTCGGAGTTTCGCAGAAAGGCGCGCGAGGCCATTCTGGCGCGCTGGGTGTCAAACCACTCCGGAACGGTAGTGGCGTGCTCGACGAACTCGAGAAGCGATTCGGGGGCGCCGGCTTGCGGTTTGTCGGGGTTCTCCAGCGCGTGCGCCAAGGTCTTGTGCAAATCCTCCGGATCCAGGGACGAGAGATCGTGGACCACGGCATCCGCCAGTGGATCGCCGACCATCGTGTGGCGGATGTAGGCCTCCGCCAGCTTCGGGTCTCGCTCGCGGGCCGCTTCGTATCCCTCGACGTAAGCGCCTGGAATGTCCAGGATATCTCCTCAGGTCACCTTCGAGCGCGGACGTGCGGTCCTACCGAACTTTCCTGCCCCTTCCCAGGTGTCACTTCCCCTCCCCACGTTCAGGGATCGACTTCAGTTGCGGTACGGTAATCTTTGCCCCCGGGATTCCAGCAGGGGATGGGTTCCGCCGCATCCTTCCATCACACAAGCCCATGAACAAACCGGACTTCCGGCTCTGGAGACCCCTGATGCGGCCGAGGCCGCCCGCGTGCAAGTGGAGCGATAGGTTCCTGCATCGGAGTGGATATACGATGCTTCTGGGCGCCGTGTTCCTGTCCTCCTGCACGGAACCGGTGAGCCGCGACGAAGCTGCCCCTGCGGGCGTGGGTGGAGATACGTCCCTTCCCACCGACCTCTGGGTCGATGCCACCGGCGAGCTCCTGCCCGCCACGGCTGAGTGGACCAACAAGGTCGAGCTCGCCGACATCGACGGCGACGGCCGGATCGACCTGCTCTTCGCGAACGGCGGCGACTACTCCGAGCCCGGCGAGCCCGAACTCAACCGTGCGTTCGCCAACCGCGGCCCGGGAGAGCCCTTCGAGGAAGTGACCGCTCGGGTGTTCGGCTCCGTCCCGGATCTGACGCGGGTGATCAAGGCGCGCGACTTCGACGGGGACGGCGATGCCGACATCTTCGTCGGCACGACCTATCAGACGCAGAGCCGATTGTTCCTGAGCAACCGCCCGGGTGTGTCTGAGGACACGGACCCCCGGGCTGGCCCGTTCGAGGAGCGTACCGCGACGCATCTCCCCCGGATGCCGCTCAGCCTGGGCGATGCCGAGCCCGGCGACGTGGACGGCGACGGCGACCTCGATCTGGTGGTCGCGGACTGGGGGCCGGGCAACAACATGACCAACGAGGGCGGCCGCACGCGCCTCTGGCTCAACGACGGCGCCGGCCGCTTCACCGACGCGACCGATGGCCGTATGCCAGCGGTGCTGGTCCGCTTTTCCTGGGACCTCGAGCTCGTGGATGTCGACAACGACTTCGATCTGGATGTGCTGGTTTCCTGCAAGCGTTGCGGGGGCAGCCTGCTCTTTCGCAACGATGGCACCGGCACCTTCGAGGAAGACCCGCGCGGGTTGCCCCAGTACACCAACAACTACGAGTTCGAGGCGATGGATCTCGACGGGGACGGCTTCCTCGACCTCGTGACCATCAACGACGGGGAGATCGTCGGCGAACGCAGCTCCCGCCGTCGCGAACACGTCTTCAGAAGCGACCGGGAGGGCCGGTTCGTTGACGCTACGGACGCCTGGTGGCCGGCTTCCGAGAACCTCGGCGAGGACGACAACGTCGTGGCCTTCCTCGATTTTGACGCGGACGGCGACGCTGATTTCCTGATCGGTTCACTGAGCGGGCCTGATCGCCTGCTGATCAACGACGGCAGCGGCCGTCTGCGGTTGGCGACGGAAGTGTTCACCGGCGCGGAAACGCCCGGCACCCTGGGCATGGCCATCGCCGACCTGGACGGGGACGCCCGCATCGACGTGGTGCAGTCCCAGGGCGAGCATCCGACGGCCATCCAGGAGCGCATCTTCCTGGGGCGGGGGCTCGATGCCGACACTGCGCCGCCCGTGGTGGGCGTCCCGGGAGTCGTCCGCGATGCCGGTGGCATCCGGGTCATGGCGCGCATCCACGATCGCAAGAGTCCATCCCTCGCCGCGGAGTGGGAGGGCGTCGAGGTGACGTGGGCGTCTGAGGGGGGGGCTGGAACCGTCCCGATGAGCTGGTACGGCGAGTATCTCTGGCGGGCCCGCATCCCCGCGGACACCAGGGAGGCGACGGTGTGCGCCGCGGACGCGGCGGGCAACCGAAGTTGTTCGGAGGTCCCGCTTCCGCAGTGAGTTCGGACCGCCGTCGACCGGCCATGCAGCCCGGGAGCGGAGCTACGCTCGGGGAGACGCAGCACTGTTGGGTTGGAGCTGGTGAGAAGGCGTTGGGGATGAACGGGCCGCCACGGATTGGGCGCCGCCCGGCACCGGGATGCGAGCGTCCGCGGATCAGCGCTCCGGTGGCGTCAAGCGCCGCACCACGTTGCCGTCCCGGTCCACGACCGCCAGCGGCATCAGCAGGATTTCCTTCCCGGGGCCGATCGCGTCCCGGGGAGCCCCTTCCGCCGCCACTCCGACCCCCGCGGCCTGGGCTTCGACCCCCGCGGCCACCGATTCGGTCGCCGGCGCCCCTTCGGCCCCTTCCGCAACCACTGCATACAACGGCGGCGGCAGCGCGTATTCGTCCGCGACGCCGTAGTCGACCCCCGTGTATCCGATGTCCACGAACGAGGCGATGCTGACCGCGCTCAGCGGATTGAGGCCGCGGTCGGGGAAGGGGGTCATCAGTTCGGACCGGAAGACCAGCTCGCGCCAGTGCCCGTTCCACACGCCCTCGCCGCCCAGGTTCTGCACCGGAACGAGATCGCTGTCCGTGTAGTTGTCGCCGCGGATCTCGTCGAAGGCCGCGATCGCCGCCTCGCCGGTGAAGTGGGTGTTTGCGCTGCGGCCGAGCCTGGCCGGGTCCTGCAGGAGGCCAAGGTGTGCCCAAAGGGTCCCGAACCCGATCACATGCGCCATCTCATGGAGGATGGTGCCCTCCAGATGGCCGTTGGTCTCGAGGCGGGCCATGTCGCCGAGGTCGAAGTACATCACCCCGACCGCGGGTAGCGAGTCGTTGACGCGGATCTGGCAGGGCCCGGCGCCTCCGAAGACGCCGGCCGGTCCGTCGATTTCCTTGATCTGGACATAGATCAGCAGGTCGTCGACCACCCGGTCACCGGGGACGTCCTCGGCAATGTCGTTCCTCGCGAGGCACTCCTCGAGGGCGGGCCTGCGGATCGTGGTCCACCTGAGGTTCCCCGTGATCGCGCGCTCCCAGAACTGTTCGGCCTTCACGAAGGCCGCGCGCTGCGAGTCGGTCAGCAGCGACGAGCTGACGTGCACGATCTCGATGTCGTAGACCGACGCCGTCGCCTCCGCCGTGAAGGTTACCGTGGCCGTGGTCCTGTCCGCGGTGGTCACGCCCGCGGTGAGGCTGTAGGTCGTTCCAACGGTAACGCCGAGGGTCCACCGGTCGACCGCCGCGAACCCGGCGGAGTCGGTCCTGGTCTCCGCCGGGATCACTTCGCTGTCGCCGGTCGCGGAGAAGGCAACCCGGACCCCGGCGGCGGGGTTGCCGTACAGGTCCTCCACCCTCACGCGGGGCGCCACCCGCACCGGAATCGCGATTTCCGCCTGCTGCCCGTCGCCCTCGACGGCCACGAGCCCGGAGACCGGCCCGGAGAGCGCGACGGCCTCGATGTGCAGCGGATTGCCCGCGATGCCGTCGCCCTCCACGCTCGCGGTCAGGCGATAGGCGCCCGTCGCGGTGCCGAGCGTCCAGGCACCGGGGTCGGCGCGGCCCTGCGCGTCGGTATGCACCTCGGAGTTGGCGACCGTCGCGCCCCCTTCGGTCGTGAAGACCACCGGGATTCCGGACAGCGGGCCGCCGCCGGCGTCGGTAACCAGCACTTCGGGCGGCACGGCGACCGCGGTGGCCACGGCGGTTTCCTGGTCGGCTCCGGCGACCACGTCGATCTCGGCCGGGGTGCCGAGCGCGGTGGCAGTGAACACCGCATTCGGACCCTCGGCCACGGATGCGACCACCGACTGGAGGCCGACCGCGTCGCCCAGCGTCCACGACACCCGAGCCTCGCCGGCCATGTCGGTCGGTGCCGTGGCCGGAGTGACGATGCCGCTCCCGGCCGCGGGTGTGAACGACACCGCCGCGCCCGCGACGGGATTGTCCCCCCCGTCCAGAACCAGCGCGACCAGCGGCTCGCTCAGGGGCGTTCGCGGGCTGCCTCTCTGCGCGTCGCCGCCCACGCGCTCGAGGGTGGTGGCCGCTTGGCTCACCGTCACGGTGGCGATCCCGCTCACCCCGCTCAGGGTGGCCCTGACCGTGCCGGTTCCGTTCGAAACCGCCGTGACCAAACCGCCGGAGTTCACCGAAAAAACCGCCGGAGCGTCGCTCGTCCAGGTCACCGTCCCTGCGAACTCGGCTCCGTACTGATCCGTGACGGTCGCGGTGAACCCGGTCGACTGCCCCAGGAAGGTGAGCGTCGCGTCCCCCGGCGATACCGCAATCGATACCGCTCTGGGCGGTTCGGGCTCGGTCGCGCACCCGGCCGCCAGCACCATCAGCCCCAATCGAATGGGAGCGGTAAGAGTTGAGCGTTTCATCGCTTTGCCTTCGGGATTCTGCGTGGCGGGGCCTCTGACTTGACGGTCGAAGCCAGCGAAAAGGACGCATTCCTCGGCTTCGCTCGGCCACAGGAGGTGGACGGAAGCCAAGGCAATACTGGTGAGAGAGGCCGCAGGCTGCGCATTCGGGAAACTGATCGCAAGGGCCACCCCTCGCCAGTCAGCCCCGAAAAACGCTTTGCGAAACCGCATCCGTCATGGCATTATGTCAGACTGATATCTGGTTTCGTCGGCACGTGTCTGATGGGCACACAGGCATGTGTCCTGACTGGCCACGCAGGCAGTGTCTTGACGGACAGCAGTGTCTTGACGGACACATGGGCACGCGTCCGATGGGCATGCGTCTGATTCGCGGGAGTCCCGCGCCATGAAGTTCAGCCCCTGGTTTCTCCTGCCGATCCTGGCAGCTCCGCTCCTCGTCTTCGAGCCTGCCTCCGCGCAGTCGCCGGAGGAGTTCTTCGAGACCCGGGTGCGTCCGGTGCTGGCCGAGAGCTGCATGGACTGCCACGGGCGCCTGCGCCGTGGGAATCTGCGCCTCAATTCCAGGGAAGCGATGCTGCGGGGCGGCGACTCCGGTCCCGCGATCATCCCCGGAGATCCCTCGGGAAGTCTGCTGATCCAGACGGTGCGTCATGAAATCGATGGGCAGGAGATGCCCCGCGATGAGGATCCGCTCACCCCGCAACAGATCGAAGGGCTCATCGAGTGGATCCGCATGGATGCGCCCTGGCCCGCGGTGGCGGACGATGCGGAAGGCGCGGAGGGAGCCGCGGTCCTGGCCCTCGCCGACGAGGGGCTCTCGCCCGGCGCGCGCCTCTTCGTCGACAAGGTGCGCCCGGTCCTCGAGCGCAGCTGTTTCTCCTGCCACACCGACGATGAGCGGAGCGGTCTCCGGCTCGACTCGCGCGAGCGCATGCTCCAGGGAGGCAGCCGAGGCCCCGCGATCATCCCGGGCAACGCGGAAGAGAGCCTCATCATCGCCGCGCTCCGGCGTGTCGACGATGACCTGCAGATGCCGAGGAACGCGGACCAGCTGCCCGACTCCGAGATCCAGGGCTTCATCGACTGGATCCAGGCCGGAGCCGAGTGGGCCGAGATCACCGCGCCGCTGGCGATTCCCCGGCGCGGCGTAACGGCCGAAGAGCGCGACTTCTGGTCGTTCCGGCCGCTGGCCGATCCCGCCATCCCCGCGCCCGAGCACGCCGACTGGGCGCGCACCGACATCGACCGCTTCGTGCTCGCGAGGCTGGAGGAAAAGGGGCTCGAGCCGCTTCGCGCCGCCGATCGCCGCCAGCTCATCCGGCGCGCCACCTTCGACCTGACCGGCCTGCCTCCGACCCCCGAAGAGGTCGATGCCTTCGTCAGCGACACCTCCCCGGACGCCTTCGAGAAGGTGGTGGACCGGCTGCTGGCCTCCCCCCACTACGGCGAGCGCTGGGGCCGGCACTGGCTGGACGTGGCCCGCTTCGGCGAGGACGACACCCGCGGGCTGGCGCCCGGCGGATCCGGACGCGAGCGCTACCCCAACGCCTACATCCAGCGCGACTGGGTGGTCGAGGCCATCAACCGCGACATGCCCTACGACCTGTTCGTCAAGGCGCAGATCGCCGGAGACCTGCTGGACGAATCCGAGCGCGAGCGAGCCATCCCCGGGCTGGGCTTCCTGGGCGGCGGGCCCTGGTACTACGACATCGCCGATCCCCCGGTGGCGCGCGCGGACGAGCGGCACGACCGGGTCGACGTGACTTCGCGCGGCTTCCTGGGCCTCACCGTCGGGTGCGCCCGCTGCCACGATCACAAATACGACCCCATCGGCACGCACGACTACTACGCCCTCGCCGGCATCTTCAACAACTCCGACTACTACGAGTATCCGATTGCGGAGGAGGACGAAGCCGAGGCCTACAAGAAGGAAGAGGAGTTCATCGACGGCCTCAAGAAGAGCCTGAGCGAATACTTGAGCACCGAGGGCGACCAGCTGGCGCGCGTGCTCTCGCTGCAGGTCTCGCGCTACATGATGGCCGCGTGGCAGGTGACCGGTAAGCCGCAGCTTCCGCCCGAGCAGGCCGCTTCGCAGGCCAAGGTCGACCTCGAAACGCTGCAGCGCTGGGTCCGCTTCCTCGGCAAGGAGCCCAGGCACTATCCGTTCCTGATCGACTGGCAGGAGATGATCGCGCGCGGCGACGCCGAAGAGGACGAAGCCCGGGAGCTGGCGGACGATTTCCAGCGCCTGGTGCTCGAAGTGGTCGCGGAGCAGGACAAGCTCGAGGACCGCAACCAGCGCATCATCGCCAAGGGCACGCCGCTCGAGGAAGTGAAGTCGACATCGATGCCGAACGGCTTCGAGAGCTTCTTCGACCAGCATCAGCTCGAGCTCGAAACCATGGAGCGGGAGCGCTTCAACCTCTACGCGGACATCTTCCGCAGCGATCTGGACAACGAGCTGGATACCTTCTTCCCGGCGCCGGGGCTCTTCCGGTTCCGCGGATGGGGGCTGGAGCGGCAGCTCGGGCGGGTGGCGATGGATCACATCTCGGCCATGCGCGAGCGCATCGAGGAGCTCGAGGAGGAGCTCCCGGACCTGCCGTTTGCGATGGGCGTGCAGGACAAGGAGCCCGAGGACCTGACCGACATCGCCCTGCACATCCGCGGCAGCCCCACGAACCTCGGCGAGGCGGTGCCGCGCGGCTTCCTGACGGTGCTGTCGGAGGAGGGCGCCGAGCCGTACACGGAAGGGAGCGGTCGCCTGCCGCTGGCGGAGGCCATCGCCGACCACCCGATCACGGCGCGCGTGATCGTGAACCGCGTGTGGCGCTGGCACATGGGCACCGGCATCGTCGACACCCCCAGCAACTTCGGCCTGATGGGAGAGAGGCCCACGAATCCCGAGCTGCTGGAGTACCTGGCCTCGCGCTTCGTCGAAGGCGGGATGTCGATCAAGCAGCTGCACCGCGACGTCATGCTGTCAGCGACCTATCAGCTGGCGAGTGGGCAGCACGGGCCCAACGAGCAGATCGACGGGGCGAATCGCTACTACTGGCGCGCGGACCGGCGGCGCCTCGATGCCGAGAGCATCCGCGACGCGATCCTGCAGGTTTCAGGGGATCTGGACCCGGAGGTGGGCGGGCCCTCGCTCAGCCTGCGCGACTCGGAGAACAATCGACGCACCATCTACGGCGAGGTGAGCCGCTTCCAGGTCGACGAGTTCCTGCAGACCTTCGACTTCCCGAACCCGAGCCTCTCCGCGGAGCGCCGCTACACCACCAACGTGCCCGGCCAGAGCCTCTACTTCATGAACAGCCCCTTCGTGCGAAGGCAGGCGGAGTTGTTTGTGAAGAGGTTGATGGAAGAGACGGCTGCGGAGGGGTTGGTCGCGGAGGATGGAGAGGAGAACGGGACCGGGCGTTCGGGCAATGGGAGCGGGAACGGCGAGTACAGCAGCGTCGAAATCGCGCAGCCAAGCGACGGAAGCGCGCAAACTAGCGACGAAAACGGGCCCGGAACCGGGCCTGCGGCTGCTCTCCCGGCTGGAAGCGACGAAATCAGCACCATCTCCGTCATTTTCCGCGATCGGGAGATGATCGAAGCCGCATATCCGCTGCTCTATGCACGGGATGTCACCGAGCCCGAGATCGCTGCGGGCCTCGAGTTCCTGGAAGAGCGCCGGGCCGCGTTCCTGGCGGAAGACCTGGCGAAGCTCGAAGATGAGTCCGGTGAAGACGCCGCCGAAGACGCCGCCGAAGACGTTGACCAAGACGCCTCGGCGGCCGATGGGACCGACACCCCCGAGTACAGAGCTTCCATGCAGGCGTGGATCCAATACACGCGCGCGCTGTTCAGCGTTGCCGAATTCAGGTTTGTGGACTGATGTCTGATCATCGTCAAAAGCACGATCATCACGGCTGCGGCATGATCCACGGGGAGCCGCGCACCCGGCGCGAGGCCCTGAAGACCATGGGCGCGGGCTTTGGCATGATGGCGTTCGCGAGCCTCGTGGGGACGTCGATGCTCGAGGCCTCCAGCGGGCTGGTGTCGTCGATGGGCACGCCGATGCCCAGGCCCGACTTCGCGCCGCGGGCGAAGAATGTCATCTTCCTGTTCATGAACGGGGGCGTCTCGCAGGTCGACACCTTCGATCCCAAGCCGGAGCTCGAGAAGTACCACGGGCAGCCGCTGCCGACCGGCGAGATCAAGACCGAGCGGCGCACCGGCGCGCTCATGAAGTCGCCCTTCAGCTTCAAGCGCTACGGGCAGTCGGGGACCGCCGTCAGCGAGCTCTTCCCGCACGTGGGCGAGTGCGCGGACGACATCTGCGTGATCCGCTCGATGCACACCGAGATCCCGAATCACGAGCCCTCGCTGCTCATGATGAACACGGGGCACATCCAGCCGGGCCGGCCCTCGCTGGGATCGTGGCTCACCTACGGGCTCGGGAGCGAGAACCGCAACCTGCCCGGATTCGTGGTGCTCTGCCCGGACCAGCCCACCGTGGTGGGCCCGCCTCTCTGGAGCAACGCCTTCCTGCCGCCCATCCACCAGGGCACCTACATCTCCGACAAGGTGCCGAGGATCGAGGACGACTTCGACCCGGAGCGCCTGATCCCCAACATCCGCGGCGAGGACATGAACGGCGACGGCCAGCGCCGCGAGGTCGACCTGATCGAGAGGCTGAACCGGCTGCACATGCAGCGCCTGGAGGAGGAGGACCCGCAGATCGAGGGCGCCATCCAGGTGATGGAGACCGCCTACCGCATGCAGACCGAGGCCCCGGACGTGTTCGACATCCGCAGCGAGAGCGTGGCGACCCAGAAGCTGTACGGCCCGGGCAGCACCGCGCGCGGCTGCCTGATGGCGGTGCGGCTGGTGGAGCGGGGCGTGCGCATCGTGCAGGTCTACTACGCGAAGGGCGATCCCTGGGATGCCCATACCGACATCTTCGCCCACCGCAAGAACGCGAAGGACTCCGACCAGCCCTTCGCCGCCGTGATCAAGGACCTCAAGTCACGGGGCCTCTTCGACGAGACCCTGGTGGTATGCGGCACCGAATTCGGACGCACGCCCGTGCTCGAGACCGGGGGCGGGGGCGCCGGAGGCCGCGTGGTGAACGGCCGCGACCACAATCCGTTCGGCTTCAGCATCTGGCTGGCCGGCGGCGGCATCAAGGGCGGCATGACCTACGGCGCCACCGACGACTTCGGCTTCAAGGCCGTCGAGAACCCGGTCCACATCCACGACCTGCACGCGACCATCCTCTACCTGATGGGCATCGACCACGAGAAGCTGACCTACAACTACAGTGGTCGTGATTTCCGGCTGACGGATGTGGCCGGCGAGGTGATTCACGACATCATCGCGTGAGCGGGGATCCCATCACGTGAGCAGTAACTTCCTGCCGACAACGGGATGGTCGTGACGGCCTGCGGGTAGGAACAAGGCCCCTGCGCGACGTCCCTGATCCAAGCGGGCGTACCGCCCCCGCCATGTCGATTCCTGTCAAGACGGGTGTCCGGAATCCGCCGATGCATTATACTCCCTCCGGGCGAGAGACGGCACCGATACACACGGCACCTTACGGATGACACGAACGAGACAACCATTGGATACTCAACACTTTGCGTTCATGCCGCTGTTCAAGTCGCAGGCGCAGGATGCCCTGTCGTCCGGCCGGGGAGAACCGGCGTCTTGAACGTCCTCCCCCCGCCCTCAGCCTATGACGTCGGCTACGCCAGGGCGCGTGCGCTCGACCGGGAGGCCGCGGACAACTACATCGTGCACACCCATATCGGCGATCCGGTCATGGACGCGGTCGTGGAGGACCTGGCGCCGCTGCCTCAGCGTCAGGTCCACAAGTTCATTAGCGCGGGGATGGAGGAGGATCGCGCTGGTCTCAGGAACGCGCCGCAATCGCTGCGCGATTTCTTTGTCGACGCGCCTCAACCCGATCCGGACTGGCTGGATCGCGATGCCTTCCAGCCGGGCATCCGGTCCTTTCAGAGAAACTCCGTCCTCGTCCTCTCGGCCTTTGTGGCGGGCGTGCTCATCGACGGCTTCTCGACGCTGATAAGCAAGTCGTTCGTGCCGACCGGACGGATATTCGACAACGGTGTCTGGCGGCTCAAGCAGAACAACCGCCATCAGGTGGAGATCTTCCTTCCCGGTGGGCTGGAACGGTTCGGCGAGGGGTGGAAGCTGTCGGTCCGCATCCGGTTCGTCCACGCGCAGGTTCGGAGGCTGTTGGGACAGACGGCGGAATGGGAACACGACGCGTGGGGCGTGCCGATCAGCGCCGCGCACATGGGTTACGCGATCGCCTGCTTCGCGGCCCGCACCGTCAAGCACTCGGAGTCGCTGGGCGCTCGGTACAGCCCGGAGGAACGGGCCGGTTTCCATGACGTGTGGCGTTACGCCGGCTACCTCATGGGCGTCCCGGAAACCATCCTCTTCACCGACGAGAAGCACGCGCTACACCTGTACCGGATCGGCTCCCTTTGCGAGCCTCCCCCGACCGACGATGCGATCGTCATGACCAATGCGCTGATCAGCTCCGCCCCGCTGGTCGCGAACATCGATGATCCGGCGGAGCGGCGCAGGCTGGTGAACAAGGTCATCTACCCGGTTTCCCGGGCGCTGGTGGGCAAAAGGCTATCCAGCCAACTGAAGTTCCCCAGGACGAGGGGCACGCCCTTCCCCTTGCTCGCGTACCGGCTTGACAACCGCATGAAGCGGATGAGCGCCTGGAAAAGGAAGGGAGGATTCCGGGCTTTTTCGACCCTTCTCGAGGCGTCAGCCTATGAGGAGGCCGGTCTCAGTTACCGGCTGCCCGACCACGCCCACGATGAACGGGCCACCAAGTGGTGAACGGGGCGCAACCCGTGCCGCACCGCTTCACTGGCGGTCCGGTAGCGTCCTCCTGAAGGCTGTGGATCTGGCTGGTCGCCCACCCGCGCCCGTCGCATGCCTGGCTGTCCTGCTCCTGACTTCCTGCGCGGAAGCGGGCGATGTCGCCGAGGCCCCCGTTGTCGCGAGCCTCGAAGAGGCATTCGCCATCGAGGCCGTGATTGAAATCGGCGAGAACCCCGCTGACTCGATTGCGGAGATCGGCGATTTCGTCGAACGGCGGGGTGGCGGCTATGTCATCGGTGACCGGCATCTGCCGCGGGTGCGCACCTACGACGAACAGGGGCGGCTGGAGGCGGCCTTCGGGAGGTTCGGAGACGGTCCATTCGAGTTTCAGCGGATCAGGGCGGTGGCGGAGACCCCATCGGGGAGGATCGTGGTCGCGAGTTCCCGTTCGTCTCACCTTACCTATCTGACCCGTTCCCTGGCTCCCGATACCATGGTCGCGTTGCCGGCAGCTCCCTGGGAAGTCTTCCCGCTCGGATCCGATTTGCTCGTGCGGATGAATGCGGGCGACCCTGACGAACGTCTCTTCGGTCATCCACCACTCTTTCACCGGGTGACACCGCCGGAGTTGGTGTGGAGCAGCTACGAACTCCCCTTCTCCCCCTCAGAGAGACCCTATTGGGCCTCATTCTCGTATTTCCCGGTTGCGGTGAGCGGTGACTCGACCTTTGTCATGTCCGGTGTCAGGTATCCGATTACCGTTATCGACGGAGCGGGAGAGACCGTGGGCAACTTCGGGGCCCCGTCCGCCTCGTTCCGACCGATTGCCGTCCTGGAATCGGGCGCGTTGGCCGATCTCGCAAGCTACGGCACCACGCTGCCGGAGCTTCTCGCGAGCTTCGACATCGTTCACCGCATGGACGCGGTCGGATCGCACCTGGTCCTGACACGAGCCAGGCACAACCCCGAGCGGGCGTTACCTCCCTTTGAGATCGTGCACATGTCGCTCGAGATCTATGACCGACAAAGCGGAGCCAAGCTCTACGAGGATGTGCCGCTTCCGGACGGATCCAGAATCCTGGGCGGAGGCCGGTTTCTCTACCTTCTGCTGAATGAGCACTCTCCACCCTGGCGGATTGCGAAGCTGCGGTTGTTGAGAGAGCGATGACGCCGCAACATCGAGGGCCACAGGCTCGGGGTCGGGGCGCTTTCTCGTGGGATCAACCTCCGCAGATACCAACGCACTCGCCGCGCACCACGCCGTAGAGGCGCACCCAGAGCATCTCGTCTCGGTTGTTCTGCTCATCCCCAAGACCCCGAGCCCTGCGCGATGGCTGTACGGTCGTCGCCCAGGAGCGTGACCACGGCGCGGGCCGCCCCTCCCTCACCAGATCCTGCGGATCCCGTACGCGTCCAATGCCGCATCCGCCGATACGACCGCCAGGTCGCGCGCCAGAGCCTGCGCGGCAAGCATCCGGTCGAAGGGGTCGCGGTGAGGTCCGGGCAGCCGTCCCGCCCGTTCGGCGTCGGCGACCTTGATCGGAAGGTGGCCGAAGCCCTGGGCTGAGATGGCGCCCGCGACATCGAGCGCCACCGGCTCAGCGCCAGGGAGCTTGCCGATCCTGTACCTGGTCGTGATTTCCCAGGCGGACGCAGCACTGACGACGATGTCGTTCGCTTCGTCAGCAATCACCTGGCGCGCCGCGACGGACAAACGCCCGCTGTCGGCGATCCACCAGAGGAAGGCATGGGTATCCAGCAACACCCGCATCGCGACGCTACTCGCCTTCCCATGATTTCAGTTCTTCCTCCGGCAACGGATCGAAGAAGCTGTCGGGGATGATGACCTTCCCTTTGAGGACATCGGGGCGCCGTTCGCCGCGGGGCTGGAAGGCTACCAGTCGCGCGACGGGTCTACCCCGGCGGGCGACCACGACTTCTTCGCCTGCCTCGACTTGCGCCAGCAGCCGTGAGAGCTGCGTCTTGGCCTGGTGGACATTGACGACGACCATGTTTCTGCGCGCTCCGCTCGTTGTCAGTAAATATGACTAGAAATCTAGCTAGATCGCCGGGACCCGATCAAGGGTGCCAGTCGTGGTGTGCGCGGCCTTGCGTTCGTGGCGTGTCACTGAGGTTCGCGCGCTCGGGCCCGACCTGCTCGTGCGGATCAACTAGCTCAGCCAGGTCATCAAAAGGCTATCCGGCAATCGGGATGCGAACGGATCCGACGAGCGAGATGGTGCGGTTGCGGCCGTCCGGTGCCTCGTCGCTGGCGAAGATCTCGGTCAAACCCTCGGTGAACAGCACGGTGACGCCAAGGAGGCCGACGTTGTAGCCGGCCCCGGCGGTGATCCCGAAATCGGTGTTCCTGTCGATACGCATCGCGTCGCAGCTCTGCTCGCTCGACATGTCGATCCCGCTGACGGCAACGTCGATGGCCACATTGCATCGCCTGTCGCGCGCCACGCTCGCGCCGGCGAGGACATGGAAGTCGCCGCCGATCTCGAGCAGACCACGCAGCACGAGATAGTCGACCTCAATGTCTACCTGACCAGCCGCGTCGGCTTCGCTGAGCTCCGCCCCGGCGCCCTTCTCGATGTAGCCGCCTTCCACCCGCAGGCCGATCATGTCGATCACCCGCAGGGAGAATCCTCCCGCGACATTCCGTCCGATGCGGCTCTCCGTGGCTTCCTCATCCGTCGCGAGGCCCATGGTCACTCCGGCTCCCAGGATCAGGTCGGTGGTTCTCTCCTGCGCCTGGGCGCCGGCGGCAGGGATCGCCAGCAGGCATGCGCAGAGGATGGGTGCGAGCGGCTGTCTCATCGTGGGACTCCTTTCTCGGACGGGGTTAGTGGCAGCGCCCGCCACCGGGTTGCCGGCTCCGGTGTCAGAGCTTCGTTCCTGCCCACGGGGCGACCTATTCTACAACCATATGCGCGCTGGGCAGGTTGGCGGGAGCGTACCCCAGCGCTGGATCGTCCATGCGCGCCAGCACGCTCCTGTGGATGAGCGCACCTGGCGGGATGGTTCGCGGCGCCGGCCTCCAGAGTCGCCACAGGCCGGTTCTCGAGACGTGGAGGCGACCTGCGGGATCGGGTGAGAGCCTGCGGCGCCAGTCCGGTCTCAGGCGCAAGCCCCGGGCCCGCGCCCTGTTCAGCATCCATTCCAGTGCAATGTCGGAGAGGCCGGTATCGCGATACCAGCCGCCGACATCGGAGTGGACGCCGGCGAACCAGACCTGCTCAATCGTCTGGTGATCGTCTTTGGCATCTTCGCGCCACAGGTTGACCGGAAACTTCTTGCGCTGTTCGTCGATGGAGACCGCATGGTAGCCGTATTTCACATCGTGGTTCAGCGTTGAATCGAAGAACTTCCGGCCCCAGAACCAGCCCATCGAGCCGACCGTGTCCCACACGCCGATGAGGTGTGGAGGGCAGTCGTGGCAATAGGTCCGCTTGAAGCCGGGCGCCATGTCGTGACGCGCGCGGTCGTTGTAGATCCTGGACGCGTACGGCACCAGGTTGAGGCTGCCCTTCTGCAGCAGGCCGCAACGGTTCAGCATCCCGGCCAGCGCGCGCACGGTGAACGCGCCGCGGCTGAAGCCGAACAGAAAAAGCTTGTCCCCCGGCTCGTACCGGTCCATGAGGAACCGGTAGGCATCCTCTATGTTCTGCTGGAGCCCGGCGCCGAACGCCTTTCCCAGCGTGCGGCCCACCCGCCGTCCGAGTGTCCTGCCGAGGAAGCTGAAGGTTCCGACGCCCGGATCGTAGAAGGCGGCCTGGTCCGCGTCGCGAACGATCGCTTCGTACAGCTTCACGACGTTGGTGTTGTTCGGGCCGTATTCGTTGCCCGTGCCGTCACAGCACACGACAATATTCTTGGACATGGGGTGTATCCGGTTGATGATCGTTACGCCTGGGGCATTTCGACCTCGTATATTTCTACAAACTCGCGACCCAACTCATCCTTGCGCAGCACCACAATGCGGTCGTCGGCGATGTCCAGCAACTCGTGGACCGGACTCGGGATGGTGACTTCCCACTCGACCATCGCCCGGCCGGTGATCGAGCCCTCACGGATCTGCAGCCAGTCCGGACGGAAGACCGGAAGATGGATGGATCCGACCGGCGTTCCGTCCGCGCCGAGGACCGTCCATTGGCGCCGCTCAGCCGATAGTTTCGCGTAATCTCCGATCCACATCCTGCCACCGGCATCCACCTTGATGGACCCCATGGCCGGATACGTGTCTCGGACATCTGATTGCGCCAACCGCCGTCGCCACTCCGGTCGAACGACCTCGGGGAACATTCCCAGGAACAGACGGGTCCATTCCTCGCGTTCCTGCGGGGTTACCACCCGTATGGAAGAGCCGCCGCGGACCCTGGTACGCACGACCGCGCCGTTGTACAGCGTCAGGTCCAACGAGTCGTTCGTACCGACGACCGTACGGTTTCCCCGTCCATCGTACAGTGCCGTGCGCCCGAATCCGACGGCGATCCACTGATTCGATGTGACGTAGCGTTCCTTGCCCGCCCACTCCCCCAGGGTATTGAATGATTCTTCGCTGCCGGCACAGGTCACCACGAACAGCGGACCGCGCTGCACGCCCGGCGGGAGATTGGGCCGGGTTTCGAGGACACCGATAAAGGCCTGCCCGTTCACATCCGCAAGGGGAACGACTTCCCCCGTCGCGGACGTGCATCGGCTTCGCTGGACCCCGATGACGCCGCCCTCCCGATCAAGGAACGTGAACCGCCGCAAAGCTCGGTCATAGACGAACAGCGATCCATCGCTGGTGAGCCCAATCCGTGAGATCTCGGTATACTCGCCAGGACCCTCTCCCTCTCGGCCCACGCGCGCCCGCAGACTCCCGTCCGGACGCAGGAAGCTGAGGTTGGGCGCAGCCTTGTCGGCGATGACCAGCGACGAATCAGATAGCAGAACCGCGCCCACCACCTCGGCGAGGTCAAGATCATCGACCGTGGAGTGAAGCAGCGTCAGGCTGACTTCCGGAAGGTCGAGGGCATGCAGGTTGGGGATCCTGGCAACGCTCACCCCTCCGGAATCGACTATCGTTACCGACGCAGCATTTGCGCCAGGGTCCAGGCGCTCACCAGGCTCCGGCACCTCCTCGCAACCGAGGGCCGGAAGCAGCGCCAGCAGGCACGAGACGGGAAGTGCGTGGCGTACCGGCATCATGGGCTCCGTCGTCTCGGGCTCCCGTCGCGACCGTGCATCGGCTTCGCTGGACGGCGATGACGCCGCCCTCCTGATCGAGGAACGTGAACCGCCGATGAGCTCGGTCATGGAAGCGCCCCATTACCTGATCGGGCGACCCGTGCCGGGACCGCTTGCGGGAGTGCGCGCTACTTGAGTAGAGGCTCTGGGGCTTTGCGGAGCAACCAAAGGAAGAGCGACCAGAATTCTTTCTGCGCGGCCTCGATATGGCGATCAGGAAGCAACTTCCAATCGCTCTCGACTGAGGCCAGTCCGAAGAGGAGACCCAACAAGTGGTCGCGTTCTGGCTCGCTCTGCAACCCGCAGGCGGCTTGGAAGGCCCACAACCTTGCGGCGGATTCGCCGTAGAATCTGGCGGCCAGCGCCTCGTGCGTCTCCTCGCCGTCCACTGTAGGAACCGGAATGCGAAGGCGCTCGGCAACGGCTTCGACAAACTCTGCAACGGCAAGTTCATGTCCCGGCGATTCCCTCATTCCTCTGGTCCTTGCGAGGAACTTGACAATGTCTTCGACAAGCACCGGATCAGGCTCATGTTTCGCTGATTTCGACATCTCTTTGATCCCTTTTCTTGTTCGACGGAGACCTGGCTGGCGAGCAGCTTGCTACGGCGGGCATAGCGGTCGTCGAGGACCCCGAGGAGGTCGTATCGTCCCTGGCCCCTACGCGGCCGGCGCCTCCACCCGCACCGTAAGGATGTCAGTATCGTGGTACTTCTGGTGCCGGACCGACCCGGCAAGGTGCCGCAGCAGCCGCAGCGAGAAGTCGTGCTGGGCCTCGATCTCGACCGATTGTTCCGCGGCCAGCGCCATCCGGTCCTCCAGGTTCCCTCCCCCTGACACGGCAAGGAACTCCAGTTCCGCCGCTCCGCGCTCGGAACGAACGCTGAGTCGCAGCCGCCGCGCCGGGCCGTCGGCGTCGCCCTCGTCCCCCATCAGGCTCACCAGCGCCTCTTCCGAAGCCAGGTGCACCCGTTGGAGCATGTCGCCGTCCCATCCCGCACGCGCCGCGGAACTCTCGATGAACGCCCTGATCCCGGGCAGCGCGTCCACCTCGAGCGTCGTCACCAGACGCTTGCGGCGCGGGCTGGCGAGCTCGACGAACACCGACAGCGCGAGCGCCGTCAGCCCGCCCGAGGTCATGCCGTTCCCCAGCATCTCGGCGAAGAAAGGGCTCATCTGGTCCACGAACAGGCCCCCGCTCTGGAAGCCGTAGCCGACCCAGAACGAGACCCCGACGATGGCCGCCTTCTGATAGTTGATGCCGTCCGCTACGACGATGCGCATGCCCAGAACGAACAGAATCGCGATCAGCACGATCAGGTAGGTGCCGATGATCGCGTCGGGGATCGAGAGAATCACCGCCACGAACTTGGGCAGCAGGGCCAGCGCGCAGAACCCGACGCCGATGGCGACGCCGACCCGCCGCGCGGCCACCCCCGTGATCTCCACGATCGCAACGGTGCTCGAATAGGTCGTGTTGGGGACCGTGGCGAGCAGTCCCGAAAGGAGGTTGCCCAGGCCGTCCGCCATGACCGCCCCCTGCACCGCGCGAAAGTCCGTGGCCCGCTCCTTCCGCCACGACACGCGCTGCACGGCCACCGCATCGCCGATGGTCTCGATCGCCCCCACCAGCGTTACGAACACGAACGCCGGCAGCAGCGCCCAGAACACGGGCCCGAAGCTGAAGTCGAATCCCGGCCAGCCCGCCAGCGGCAGCCCGAACCACGGGGCCACGGCCACCGCATCCCACGAGAACGCGCCGAAGAAGCCGGCGACCGCGCTCCCGGCCAGGATCCCGATCACGGGACCCCACAGGCGCATCGCCCCCGTGGCACGCAGCACGATCACCATGGTGACGCCAAGGGTCACCGCGGCCGTGACCGGCCCGGCCGCCGGCGCCACCCCCTCGGGCACCCGCGCGATCAAGTCGAGGATCAGCGGCATCACCGTCACCGCGATCAGCATGATCACCGTCCCCGCGACGGTCGGCGTGATGATCCGCCGCAGCAGCGACAGCCGCGACGCCAGCACGAACTGAAACACCGCCGAGACCGCCACCAACGTCGCCAGCAGCGCCGGCCCCCCCTGCACCAGCGCCGTCACCGACACCGCGATGAACGCCCCCGACGTGCCCATCAACAGGATGTATCCCGCCCCGAGGCGTCCCACGCGCCTGGCCTGGACGATGGTCGCGAGGCCGCTCACCAGCACCGCGGCGCACGCCGCCCACGACAGAAAGAGCTCGCTCTGGCCGGCCGCCCGCACCACGATCGCGACGGTCAGAACCACCGGCCCCAGGGTGAGCAGACAGTACTGGAGAGCCAATCCGATGGTGACGGGCCAGCCGGGATTCTCGTCGGGTTGGAATCGAACAGTGGGACCGGATCGGCTGGTGGGCATCGCCATGTGGCTCCCTTTTCTGCGGTTCGTGGATCGAGGGATGCTGAATCTGGGAGAGACGGCTGCTCTCCGCGAGGATTCCGATTCCTGGGGGTCAGCTCTCAGCAGACATCAGCGCGATCATAAGTCTGGCAGAGACGGCTTGTCTCCGCGAAACTTCCGATGCGTGGATCGTGCAGTCCATCATCGAAGGGAGGCAGCGTGCAACGCGTTCAGGGATTCGGCGGGTTCTTCTTCCGGGCAAAGGACCCGGAGGGACTTGCGAAATGGTATGAGGATCACCTCGGCATCAATCCCGCCCCGAAGAACATGGAGATGCCGCCCTGGGTGACCGAGTCCGGGGTCACGGTCTTCGGACCCTTTGCCGCCGACACGGACTACTTCGCCGCGGACAAGACGTTCATGCTGAACTTCCGCGTGGCCGATCTGGACGCGATGATCGCACAACTGAAGTCCGCGGACATCGAGGTCAGCCACGAAAGCGAGATGGAGGGCATCGGCCGCTTCGCCCGCATCCACGACCCGGAAGGAAACGCGATCGAGCTTTGGGAGCCGGTGGGGTGAGGTTTCGAACTCATGTTGTTGGACACGACGGGATAGCACGCCGGTCCCAACCGTAGTTGGAGGTTGATGTGGCTCCCAATCTCCCGCCTCGCGGCCGAAAACCCTCACGATACGTCAGGGTTCTTGCGTCGTCCCTTCGAGTTGAACAACATCCACCGCATCATCGTCATCGGATCCAGCACCCCGTAGGTCCCCATGCTCATGCGACCGCCTCCCAAGAGAAGCCTCGAGTCCAAGGTAGTCGCCCAGAAAGACGAGTTCGATCCGGGAGCTCGGAAGCTATAAGGCGGAGCCGAAGAAGTTCTACTCCGAGTCCGAGTGGATGATCTGCGCTCTGAGGATGTACAGCCAGGTGGAGTCCGCCATCAATTTGAGTCTGGAGATGTAGCCGAAGCGCCCCGGCCTTGACTACCTCAGACATCATCAACTCTCGCCGGACTTCAGCGCGCTTGATCCCGAGACCCGGCCTTGGAGCAGGGCGCCGCTCACAAGGCAGTCGTCATCGGGATCAAGGACCGCGAGAAAACCCGCGTAGTTGTGAGAGTGTCCCGCAGGCCAACAAAGGCCACGTGTGGAGACTTGTGCAGGCAGGTGTCCACGTCGTAGTTGGCCAAACGACGAAGGGCAACCTGGGTTTCTCGCACCGACTAAGTCCCTCGAAGGTGGCACCGATGCTGGTTCGGTAATCCCGTGTTGGTAGACTATTCCGTGTCCGCGAGGATTCTTGCGCTCCGCCTTCTGTCACCGCGAACTTTGAAGCCGCCGAAACTCTATCACCCGCATCTTCTCAAGAAGGCTGGCTGACCTTTCCAGCCCAGCTGCCGCGGCCAACATTCCCCGGATCGGATCATCGGAAACGAAAGGGCGGAACCACGCCGTCTCCCAGATTCCGTTGTCGTTTGCGCCCATCAGCCGCTCGGCTGCGACCAAGCCACCCTTGGCGTCCGCCTGTCGCAACGCCTTGTCAACGGACAACAATCGCTTGACCAGCAAACCTAAGATCCGTTGGCGCTGATCGAAGGCATCAGGTTCATCGCGCGCTTCCCTCTCCAGTGAATCTGCAAGAAGGTGTAGCTCTTCGGCGCCTTCGTTCTCGCCACTCTTTTTCAGATGCTTCGCCCCCCGGCGCATTCTCTCGAAGATGGCCGTCTTGGGCGTGGAGTGTGCCTCGCCCGGTGCTTTCGTCCGGTGAGCAGGACCTCGGCTGGACCCTCCATAGTGTGGTGCTTGCATCAATAGATCGAGGGCGACCGAGTCACCGCCCACGGCCCTCTCCAAGGTGCTTGCCTCCAGTCGCATGCGGTGTACGACAAGCCGGCGAGCCGACGACAACCATGGCTCAGTAGCCACGCATTCCGTCCCCGCGCGGGTGCAATGCGCCCGGAGCCAACGGCGCGCGCGCGCCCGGTCGTCGTGTGCTAGCCGCCACGTCATTCGTCTGTGCTGGAGCCATCCGATCATTGACGCCCTTCCATCGTGGTCATCGAGGCGCTTGCTCAGCCCACCATCCGAGCGCCAAATCCACTAGTGCTTCGTTGGTCTGCTCCACGAGGCCTGTCGTTTGGGCGAGCTGTTGCATCTCTTCAGCGGCTTCGTTTGTCACCCCTTGGATCCCTGATTCCACGGTTGCCATGGCCGCTTCTGCTCGCTTAGCGGTAGCCGCCAGTGCGAGCGAACGCGAGGCCTCCCGCACCACCCTTGCTTCGTTGGTCTTGGCCTCGCTTGCGGCTCGTGCGGTTTCGGCTGCCACCGCGAACACTTCGGATCCCGCTGCGATGAATTCCTGTGGTCCAGATTCCCTCTTTGCGACGGCCGCTTCCCAAGCTCTTCGCGCCGGTTCGCCCGCTACGGTTCCAAGCATCTCTGCTAGCAAATCCGCCAATGCCGACGGATCCGCCAGCTTCTCCCACACCTCAGCCTGGCTGGCTGCGAATTCGGCCACGGTTTCCGCTTCGCCAGCTGCCTTTGCGCCCAACTTCCGCACCTTTTCGCTATGGTGCGCCAATCGCAGCGCGCCGAAGAATGTTCGTAGTCCCACTTGGTTATCCGATTGCCCTATGAGGTGGTAGCGCGGATGTCCACCGGGCTCTCGCTACGGTTCTCGCTGTGCAACCAAAGCTAGCCAACGCCCGTCCGCCTGCTAGTAATCTCGTCGTTTCCCCAACACTTCGTCCTCCAAACTAAGCGCTATCTGGATCGCAACGCTGGCGCGAAACCGAGCGGATGCCGGCGTTATCGGATACTCTGGGCTTTGGGCCTTCCGCATTTCGTCCTGGAGCCGCATGGCATTGCGCTGGGCAGCTCGCAGCAGGCGGACTTTGAACGGTTCAGACCTCGGGTCAGCCGCAGCCTCCTCTCGAAGGGTGGCCATCATGTCTTCGGTAGCGACTTCTCGCCACAGCTCTGGGAGATTCACCGTCAAACCGAATGCCTGAGCCAATTCCTTCGGAAGCCTCGTTGTGTCCACAGCTTTGGCGGTCTTCTGGGCCCGATCCTCAAAACGTGCGAATGCATCCATGATGACGGGCCTGCCGTCTGGATCGGTCTTCGGTCTCGCGGCTGCCTCGCATTCCTCTAACGCCCGGTTGGCTACCCCTATGGCGGCACGGACTAGTCCGAGTTCAAGCTCACCCGACCACTCGGGTCCGGTATCGAAAGCAGCGAATACTTCCTCTGCGTGCCGGTCGCCAATCGCCCTTTCGGCCCGAGCGCGCAGCGTGGCTGCTGGATCAACTCCGCGAGACGGCATGGTTCTCCCCGGTTGTGTTACCGTTGGCTATGGACGGATCACCTTCCCAGGCTACGGGCAACGCTGCCATTGCTCATTCGCAACAGTGCAGCCAAGGGATCCTTGATGTAGGCATCGAGGCTGAACCCCGGCCTCCGCAGGCTCCTGCTGAACTCAGCTACCCATCGGCCAGCCAGGAGTTGGAGGCTATGCCGCTCCCGGCGTATGAACGAATAGCCGACCTGTTCCTTTGTAGGAGGTCTCGTCGCGAGGTCGGTGATCGCGTTCAGCAGGGCATACGCGTTCTCTCCGAACCGTCGGACGTTTGCGTCGCTGGTCCTGTCGAGGACCTGTCCGAGGGTCTGCCATGACTCCCGACGGTCATTCGGCATGCGCGCCGGCTCCTGAATCTCCAGCACCGACTGGATGATCGGTCGGAATCGGGCCTTTGGGATGCTTGTGTCTCCGAACGGCTTCAGGTATCCCTCGAAACGATCCGCCACCCTCTGGAACTTGGCTTCGTTGATCTCCGACTCGATCCTGCGCTCGATGTCTTTGGTATGGGCAAGCGACACCCTGACAGACTCGTCGGCGATCACGCTGTTCATGCAGCGGATGCGCGTGAAGCCGAAGTGGATGGAGAAGACGCGGCTGGCATTGTAGCTGTTGGTGACGCGCAGGAAGGGATGGTAGTCATCCTGCACGGCCTCTGAGAAGGACCAATCATAGGCTACCACGTCACCGTTGTAGCGTAGGTCGATTCGACAGTGCCCTCCTGTGAGCGGAGCTTCGATGTCGTCCACGTACCAGCCCACCGGCGCCGTGTTCGGGAATGCGGCGATGCAGCACTTCATGGCGAGTTCCAGGGCCCTGCGGTTCTCCAGAAGCCCATATTGGCGACCGACGACCGACAGGACCGCACGGGTGTCGGTGTTGACGATGGCCTTCTTGCCGGCTATTCGGTCCCGGCGGCCAGGTTCCGTCTCGGCGAATACGTCCACCTCCTCGACGGGGAACATGATGGCGGCGAGTCCTTTCTCGGCATTGTAGATCATGGCTTTCTCCTTTCCGTTCGCTCCTTTCGGATCGTCATCTCCTCCTCTTCCTGCGCTGGCTCAGGCACACTCTCGAGCGCGGCCAAACGCTCCGCCCCGGCCATTGCCTCGCGGTCCCTGTCGTAGTGGAGGAACCACGGTAGCCCGGCTTCGGCGTATTGCCGTGCCGTGGGTGGCCGGGTCGGCGGCCGCTCACCGGTGATGGCCATCCACTGAATGGAATTGGCCATGGTCACGAAACAGCGGTTTCCACTCCCCTGATCCCAAGCGTTCACCCCGAATCTGTCCCGGTAGATCTCCTGGCTCATGCGCCCGCCCGCTCCCAGGCCCATCAGGCTCCATTCGCCTTGGGGTAAGCGAACACCGTCAAACGGTTCCGGAAGTCTTACTGCCTTGTAGACTTCCCTCTTCATCGGGTAGACTGCGATTTGCAGCCCGCCGTGGACTCCCTCCCCAGTCAGTTGCTCCTCTGCGGTATGACCGCTCCCGAGAGGCATCGCGACGAACTGGCGGATTGTCCCTTTTTCGACGCAGTAGCCATCCAGCCATGGCTGACCGGGAACGACAACGTAGTTCGGAGGATCCCGAGTCAAATCCTCCGTCCATGGCTCTCCGCTGACCGCGCAGACCTTCCCCGTGGCGACCTTGATCGCGCACGGGTAGTGCGCATCGAAGCGATCCGGGAACTTGATCCATAGCGCCTCCGCCTGGTGAATCGGCATTACTACGCCTCCGCGCCAAACGCTCTCTGGCGGAAGACGGTCCGCGAAGTCGTCGAGGTGCCGGAGTGGAAACCGTCCCAGCCCGGGAGGTAGAGGGTAGGTCCGGTCGTCGTCCGGTATACGCAGAGTTCGCTGGAAGTTGATCCCGCATTCCGCGAACCGATGGACCTCGGGAAAACGGAAGTTCAGCTGGTCGCCAACGATGGTAATCATCGCCCTCTAATTCCTCCTTTCTGAAGTGACACTACCAGTCCCCGTCCCGGACCTCCCGCACGACCGTGAAAATGGCCTCGTCCGGCGCGTCCCGAAGTTGCCGGATCACGTCCGCGAAAAGCTTCGGTCTTTTGCGAATGATCTCCTGCAGATCGCTAGAAACCTTGCCTGCCAACGCGAGGAAGACATCCGGATCCTCGCCCAGTTCCGCAGCCAACCGAAGCGTCGTCGCCTCCGAGGGAGGAGCGGCGACCCCACGCTCGATCTTGCTCAGGTAGGCCGGCTCCACGCCTATGCGCTGAGCGACCTGGCGCAATGAATAGCGGCGGTCACTCGCCCGAAGGCGTTCCCTGATCTCGCGGGTTCTGGCTCCGAAATGGCTCATCGGTCTTCGTGGTAGTGTTGTGTGTCCTACACAGTACACACTACCTTGGTGGTGTGTCAACCTCTTGATCCCTGGGCTCACTAGAGACCGCAATCCTCACGGCCACGATGAACCATCAGCCCCCCTGGCAACGACGCCTCCGAATCGCCCGCACCCTTTTCGTCCACCGTTGGCATGCGGCGCAGACGGTCGGCGAGTGGTTCGGCAACGAGTCGATTGGCGAGCGCTTCGAGCACATCAATCACGTCCGGTCGCTTGCGCAATTCGTCTGGCGCTGCGGTGCGTTCTGCGAGGAGGCCGACGCAACCGGACGGGTAGGCCTGCCGCGTGCCGCCCGCAGCCTCCGCGCCATCGTAGAGCCGGTTGCCGCGAAGGGGCACGAGCACTTCGAGATGGCTGTCCGCTTCGCGGCGCGGTTCGGTGACCGTGTGCCCACTGCACCCGCAGCCCACGCCGATGGGCAGCTCTCGGCCCTCGTGAGCTATGCTGCCAAACATCCGGACATCAGCAGGTTTGCGACGGAACTCGTCCGGCTGCACCGGGCCATGTTCCGTTACTACGTGCAGATGCGATACCTGACGCCGGCGGAGGCCGACGTGCTTAGGCGCGAGCACATCCCCCTCCTGACGCCGCTGATGCGGACCCGCCGGCACCCGGCCGAACTGGCTGACGGCCCGCTCTATGAAGGCCCCTTGCCCGCCGACCTGTCCAATGCTCTCGCGAATACCTTCGCGCGCAACATTCACCATGCTCTCGCCTGCCGGGCACGCACTGAGCTGTTTCAGACCCTGCTGCCTCATCCCCAGGGACGCGAGGTGGCTAGAGAGGCGAAACGACACCGCGCCGGGTCGGACGCTACCACCTGGATCCTCTTGGACCGCAGACGCGCGCGGTTCGTGGTCCATGATCCAGCGCTGGCATCGATGCTGGCGAGCATCCATGAACCGCCGATGCCTCCGATCATCCAGTGGTTGGCCGTGTTCAAGACCGCGGTGTCGACGATGATCACCGCGATGCCGGTGTTCATCATCAAGAACTTCTTCCGCGACACGTTGGCCGGCTTCGTGGCGGGGCGGTATCCGCAGGTGCCGTTCGGAGGAACGCTGGCGGGGGGAGCCCAGGCCGTTCGCGACCTCGCGACCGGTGACTCTGAGCCGATGCGCGAGTACCTCTTGCAGGGCGGATTCTATTCGGGGCTGGTGGAGTCGGAAACGCACTTGGCCGACATCCGCGACGAGAGCGGTGGGATACGGAAGGGCCTTGCGGCGAGGCGGACTTGGTCGCGGCTGGCCTACGTGCTAACCCGCCCGGCATGGATCGCGGAAGCCGGAACCCGTGTCAATCAGTTCATGCGGGCACGACGTGCCGGCGCCACGAAGTATGCGGCAGCACGGGCAGCGCGAATGGTCTCGTCCGACTTCGCCAACATCGGTTCCTCCAGGGGCTGGCGCATGTACGTGCACACGGTCCCGTTCCTGAACGCCGCGATTCAGGGGTTGGACCAGCTCTATCAGATCTTCCGGAAGCCCCAGCGAACGGACCCCGGAGTACTTCGGCGCACAGCCGATCAACGTGCTCACATACGCAAGGTGATCAGGTCGGGCGCGTGCCTCGCCGCCCTGTCCTGCATTGCCTGGACGTTCAACGGGTCCAGCGGAGAGCGCCGATTGGCGTATCGTGGCGAGACCGAATACGACAAGGCCTCCTGGGTAACGCTCTACGACGTTGTCGAAGGGACCGACGTCCGCATTCCCGTCCCGTTTCAGATCGGTGCGGCCTTCATCAAGCTCCCCGAAGTCGCCCTGGACCTCTTCGGCGGGCGCGCTACGCTAGCGGGCCCCAAGTTCGTCTGGTCCCTGGTCCATGGAAATCTCGCCGTGGGCTGGATTCCGGCCGTGGCACAGCCGATCATCGAGATTCGCACCAACCGGAACTTCTTCGGCGACGAGATCATCCCCGCCTACATGGCGAGGTGGCCTGCGGAACGCCAATTCTTCAATCGGTCGACCCCCCTGCCGTATCGGAGCGTGGGAGACGCTCTCAACGTCTCGCCTCTCCACGTCCAAACGATCGTGAGAGGGTGGACCGGCCACCTCGGCAATGCCATCGTCGTCGCGTTGGACGATGCGATGTGGGACGAATGGGCGTACGGTCCCAAACCCTTTCCGAAGACTGCCCGGCTGATCACGGGCATCTACAGCTTGCAGCCTCCACGGCCTCGCACCTATACCCGGTTCGGAAACGAGTTCTACGCCATCTCTGATTGGGCCGAGGGTTGGGCTCGGTCGGGCGCATGTTTCGATACGGGGAACTCACGCTGGATCCCCGCCGTTTGTAGTGCACGCACCTTGGCTGGGCGCACAGCGCGGGCCGCTTCGGAACTCCGCCGTCAGGGCGACAACGTTCGCACAGACCGCGTAAAGGCCCGCCGCACGAAGGAGCGTGAACTGGCAGCCCTGTACGCGCGGATAGACCTGATGTTCCGGGTGACACTACCGTTGTTGCGTGAACTGCGGGGGCAGGGGCTGGAGCTGGTGCAGGCACCGGTGTCCACCACGAACAGCAGACTCCGCCCACGTCCGCCGCGTCCGCGACCGCCACGACCTCGACGCCCAACGCCTTTCCGTCGGTGAAACCGACTCGATGACCATCGTCAACAGGAGAAACATATGTCCTCATGGGAGAAAGTCCGGCAAGTCGGCTTGGCAGTACTCTTTTTGCCCGCGATAGCGGTCGGAGCATGGATCTTTGACCCGTGATCCGGCTGGTCGGCAACCGGCTCCGGGTTGGCCGAGTATTGGCGCGGACGTGCGTTGGAGGCGGCCATTGTGTTGGGCATCGTGGCGCTGATCTGGGTTATCAAGACGGTCGGGACAGTTGTCGGAGGGTTAGGTCGAGAAGGGGAATGACCCGTCAACCTCCCATCTAAGCTGCCCGTCCCTCAGCGCCCAATTCCGCCGAAGTCGCTGGGGTTGAGGATTCGGTCGAGAGCTCGAGCGCCGTGGATGACTCGCAGGATGGTGATGGACGAGGTCTCCCGGGCGTAGAGGACGATCCAGTCGAATACCCGCCACCACCGGACTCGCAAGCCGGTGAGCTCGGTGCGCTTCGAACCGGAGGCCGGCATTTCCGCCAGGAGCTCGAAGGCCGCTACGAACTTCGCGTGGACATGCAGAGCACGGCTGCTGCCGGAACGTTCCGATACGTAGAGGAGGATCTCCTCAAGTTCCTCCAGCGCAGTCTGGCTGAGCCTGTAGCCTGCCGGCACTCAGGTCTGTGCCTCGATGCGTTCCCTCAGCCGCTGCATGGCGGTTGGCCCATCTGCCACACCGCCTTCCTCGACTTCCTTCAGAGCCGCGTCAGCAAGCTGGCGGAACTGGGCTCGCGTACGGTCCACGAGCGCAGGTGGGATCCTGGCCCGCTCTTCGTCGCTCAGCCCCTCGTAGATCCACTTCTCAAGAAGCCTTCGGTGCTCTGCTTCCTCCAGCAGGCGCAAGCCGTGCCGAACCACTTCGCTGGCGGTTCGGTAGCGTCCCCGCGCGACCAACCGTTCGACGAAGGCGTCCTGGCGGGGCGGTAGCGAGATGTTTCGAGTTTGCCGTAGAGCCATGATGCGAAAATGGTGGTGACAGCGCTGTGTGTCAACTAATGCCACAGAAGCCCCGATCCCGCCTCGCGGCCGAAACCCTAACGTTACGTCATGCGGCATCAGGTTGGTATCTTCCTGTGAGCGTTAGAGTTATGGAATTGGAAGGCCGGGTTCCCGCTATTTGACTCCCGCTGAATTGCGAGCCTCAGCCGCGAGGTCTCGGGCGGGCTTCCAGTGCCTTCCGAAGCTGTCCCTCGTCGGCTCGCTGATAACACTGGAGCACCGTCTTGGCGGTCTTCCAGCCTCCGAGGTCGCAGAGGACCTTGAGCGGCTGGTCCATGAGGTCGCTGGCGAACTTGCGCCTCAACGAGTGCCAGCCCCGTCCGCGCTTGGGTTCGAGCCCCGCGAGCTTCTGGGCTCGGTTCCACCAGAGGCGCACCAGCGTCCGGCCCGCGCACCGCGACGGATCTCGTGGTGCGGGGAGCACCGGAGCAACCTCAATCCCGGCGCTCCGCTCTCGCGCCTGCTCAAGGACGGCGACCGCCTCGGCCGTCATCGGAGTCCGGTGTTCGTAGCCGGTCTTCTCGTGTTCGGCCCTCCACTGGATGGCTCGGGCTTCAAGGTCGATATCCGGCCACCTGAGGTGGCGGATGGCCCCGATTCGGTGCCCGGTCTCGTGCGCCAGCACGAGCGCGACGTGGAAGCGCCAGTCCACCTCCCGGGACACCCCGAGAAGCGCCTGGTATTCCTCCTCGGACAACACGACCCGGGTCGGGTTCTTCTCCGTGGGCGTCTTCAGACCCTTCAGCGGGTTCGAGCCGAGGAGCAGCCGGCCCTCCTCGTCCTTCGACTTGCCGGCCCAGTTGAACACGGCGATCAGGAACTTCAGATCGTGTTCGATCGTCGCGTCGGACACCGGTTTGCCGCTCGCACCGACCTTGCCCGCGCGCCGCGCCCGGATGAACCGGTCCCAGTCGCGCCGGGAGAGCGTTGAAGGCTTGCGGTCTCGTCCGAAGAACCCGAGGAACATCCTCGTCGCGGCCCGGTCGGCCCGCTGGGACGCCTCCGCCTTGGTGGGCGTCACCTCTTCACCGTAGATTTCAAACAGCTTGTCCAGCGTGAGCGGCTCGGGCTCCGCATTGCCGTCGGGCGCGTCGATGAACCCGGCGGCGAACTGATCCGCCTGCCTCTTCGCGCGCCGCCAGTCACGGTGTTGCAGCGACCGGGTCAGCCTTCGCCCGTTGTCGCGCCACTCGATCTGGAACATGCCGGTCTTCGGATCCGGAAACACCCGGACCCGGTTCCGGCCCCATTCACCGGCGCCGTAGCTCCGGCGCTTTCGTTTCGTGCGTGCCATCATTCGATTCCTCGCGTGATGGACTGCACGATCTGCGCGAAGGAAACTTCGCCGAGAGAAGCCGTCTCCGCCAGTGCGTGTGTCAGTCGCCCGGAAGGAGGTCCCCGGCCCGGAACCCTGTCGCCGGGGCCGTAGCGTGGGTGTCCGTCCGACGTTGGAGGTGGGCGGACACGAAAGCGTCCCTTCAGCGGACACGCTCATGATTCCGCATGTCGCGGCCCGCCTTTCGGTTGCGACATGGCCGCAGACGCGGCCGTGTCGCGCGGGAGCTTGCGGGCGTGGCCGTAGCGACCCCCCACTTTGGGCACCTGGCGTGCCATGGGGGAGGATTGGCATGGACACGCCATGCCATCCTCCGCGGGAGGTCGCTACGGGCCAGCAATCCCGTGCGGGAAGGCCAAACGGCGAGCCGGAACGGGCGCGTTCCCGGTCTTGGCCGGCGATGTCGGACAGCCCGGCGGCCAAGTGGTCGGGCAACGGGTCCTCCAGCTCGAAGCGGCGCTCGACACCCTTCCGGGAAGGACTGTTGGCTGGGAGTGACCCCGCAGCGGCGGGGCGGATGGGGCTGTCCGGCTCCATCCTCCCCGGCGCCAATCGAGGTCTTGCCGAGATGGGGGTCACTCCCAGCCACGTCCAAGGAGCGCGGACTGGCGTCGGCGCTCCGCTGGCCGTGGTGCAAACGCAAGCGCACCAGCGACATGGACGGCCGGGGCCGTGTCCGGCCGAACGGCGATTTCGTGTCCGGCGACCCTCAAAGTGAGCCGGACACGCAGGACTTGCCACCAACACCCACATTCGGCGCTCAAAACGGGTCCGCCGACAAAGACGGCTCGAACGCCACCACGGGGGAGGACGTTGGAGGTAGAGACGCCATCGGGGTACGCCTTCGCCTCGGCGACAACCCTGTGGCGGACTCGGCCGCCGATATGCGGGCGGTGACGACGGGCGGCGCGGCGCTCAGGCATCACGCCGCACCGACACGGGGGAAAGGGGGCGGCGCCCTCATTCGCGACCTCCAAGGGAGCGCGATTCTCGGGGGGATCGAAGGGGGGCAGGGCCACCCCTCGCCAGCCCCGGTGTATTACACGGGGTAGGCTGGCTGAGCCATCGAACAGTGGCTCAAGTCAGCCCCATGGCCACCCGCGAAGCCCTCCCTGCAAGCTCCTCGACCTCTTGGTCGCCAGCCTCACGGACGGCGAGGGCGAACAGGCCGACCCGTCACTCCTTTGGCGACGCCGGCGCTCTCCCGCGCCGCCCGCTTTCCGCCCCGTACCTTTGTCAGCACAGCGCGACAGCGGAACCACGCATCATCTGTGCCTTTTGTAGAGGAACCACCCGCCAACACCGATGCCACCGGATATCACAACGTACGGCACGCAACGGCCTCCAATCCCAGCGTCGGCGCAGGCAACGCTGCCGTACAGGAAGTTGATCCCACCCACGACCATCATGCCGACGCCTACGTACTTGAGCACAGGGTCCTTCTCCTCCTGCTCCTGTCGGAAGTCCACGAAGGCGCGTTGGAACGATTGTCGGCCATGCAACGAAGTCGTCAGGGTCGCGCCAGCGGGTGCCGCACGCGAGGCGTTCAAGTCGGCCGCCGGATTCGATGGAAACGGAAGCAGCTCTGTGAACGCAGAGAGTCTCGGTGCCACCGCAACATTCCCGCTCCGCAGCGTGCTTGCAGGAATGCGGCTGAATGTGACGACGTCGGGGAACAGGAGCGCTCGGGCGGTGAGGGCGCGTGAGGCTTCTTCGGCGCCAAGAGGAGGGAACGTCTGGGCGTCTGCGGGCACCGCCTCGAGCGCGGCCCCGACCAGGAGGAGCCTGATGATGGTTCGGATCAGCATCGCTTTTCTCTTTCTCGGTGTTGGGAAATCAGGGACAGTCGATTGAACCTTCGAACCGCAGCCCCTCGGCGGGCTCCTCGCCGATGAAAGAGAGCACGGGTTTCCCGCAGATGGAGACTGCCGCTGACCCGAGGGCGGACACACTTCCCCTTCCACGACGACTGTTTCGAGTCCGTGGCGGTGCATCCGAGTACATTGGTTGCGTGGCCGGACCTTCGACCAAGCTGGGCGGCCTAGATGGTGTCGGCCTGCGTCGGCGAGGGGGCGAACAGGCGGGGCGTGCCTAGCAGCAGGGAGACGAGGAGGAGGGGAGAAACGGGGGCGGTAGCGCCGGAAACGCGCGTCAGGCTCGGCTCGGCTCGGCTCGGCTCGGCTCGGCTCGGCTCGGCTCGGCTCGGCTCGGCTCGGCTCGGCTCGGCTCGGCTCGGCTCGGCTCGGCTCGGCTCGGCTCGGCTCGGCTCGGCTCGGCTCGGCTCGGCTCGGCTCGGCTCGGCTCGGCTCGGCTCGGCTCGGCTCGGCTCGGCTCGGCTCGGCTCGGCTCGGCTCGGCTCGGGCTAACGATGGGGCATAACGGAACGACTTCATCGTGTCAACACCCTGCAGGATGGCTGGTTCTCGGGCGGGCACGGGGCATGCCAGCTCCAGCAATCAAAGCATAGTCGAAACGTCTCATCCAGACAAAGCGCGGATCGCCGTTCCTCCCGTGGACGGCGGGCGGGAAGCGCCGGGAGGCCTTCCGCTCAGCCGCGCCTACAGGGTGCTCCACGGTCCGGCGGGGCCAGGTGGGAACGCCCGCCCGCTGCCCCGGCAGCGGCGCGGAAGCGCTGGGGGTCCAAGAGGGCGGAGCGTCCCCTCGCCAGACCGCGATGCTCAACTGAGCGTCGCTTGGCTTACGCACAAGGGCATGAGACAGCCCACCCGCCGCCGCTTCGCCACCGACGGAGCGGCAGCCGACCGCCACCGCTCGCCTTCCTCCTCCGAATGACTCCCCGGCATGGCGCAGGTCCCATGGCGCAGGGGTCCGAAGTGCCCGCAGAACTGACCGTCCACCCGCGACCGGACCTCGGGAACCGGCCCCGGCGGGCCGCCTTCCTGGACCGCGACGGCACGATCATCGAGGATCGCCACTACATCGCCGATCCGGCCGAGGTCGCGCTCATCTCCGGCTCCGCCACGGCGCTGCTCCGCCTGCGCGCGCTGGGACTCGCCCTGGTCGTCGTCACCAACTAGTCCGGGATCGGACGCGGTCTCTATACCTTGGCCGACTACCATCGGGTCGCGGCCGAAACCGAGCGGCGGCTCTTCGAGCGAGGCGTCAGCGTGGACGCCACCCGCTTCTGCACCGACGCTCCCGGCGGCGACCCCGCCATTACCTGCCGCAAGCCGAGCCCGAAGATGTATCGCGACGCGGCCCGCGCGCTGGGTCTGACGCTGCGCGGCTCCTACTTCGTGGGCGACAAGCGGAGCGACGTGCTTCCCGCCCGGACGCTCGGCGGCGAGGGAATTCTGGTTCGCACCGGACACGGACACGGCCACGAGGGAGAGATGGAGGACGACTTTCATGTGGCCGACGATCTGGCCGCCGCGACCGATCTGATCGGCTGAGAGGGACGCTCCGGCGCCCGCAGCCAACCCTTCAGGACGCGCGTGCCTTGGCGTAGCCATCGTCGACCCGCGGGGCGTGGAGAACCGTGTGCCGGGATGCAACGACGGCATCACGGCACACCCGCCCTCAGCCCACGCCGACGCGGTTTCGCAGGATTCTCCTCGTCCGGTCGCTCCCGTACGGAACGAAAAACATCCCGGTGAACCTCCTCATGATCCCCTGCTCGAAGACGGACTTGGGATTCGAGAACGCCTTGTACCCGATGTGCCCTCCCTTGTAGCGTCCCATGCCGCTCTGACCCACTCCCCCGAACCCCATGGTGTGGGAACCGGCGTGAAGGAGCAGGTCGTTCACCGTGACCCCACCGCTCGATGTCGAATGCAGGATCCTGTCGATCCGTCGCCGATTCCTGCCGAAGACATAGAGCGCGAGCGGCTTGCCCCCACGGTTGATGTGGGCGATCGCGTCGTCGAGCTTCCGGTACGTGTGGATCGGCAGGATCGGACCGAAGATCTCTTCTCTGGACACCATGAGATGGTCCGCCGGATCGATGACGAGCGTGAGGGGAATCTTCCTCGTGGCCCGATCCGGAACCGCCTCGTTCATCGGGTTGGACTCGACGATCCTGCAACCGGCGGCCCTGGCCTCGTCGATGTATGCGACGAGCCTGTCGTAGGCACCGTCGTGAATGACGGAAGTGTACTCCGGGTTGTCGAGGATAGAGGGGTACGCGTCGGCGTCGCCCTCGATGACGGCGGCGACGAACGGCTCGAGGTGCCGTTCGGGAAGAAGCGCGTAGTCGCCGGCGATGCACACCTGGCCCGCGTTCATCTGGCGCACCCGCCCGATCTTGCGCGCGGCCTCTCCGACATCGGCATCCTCCAGGAGCACGCAGGGAGACTTGCCGCCGAGTTCGAGGACGGTCGGCGTGAGATTCCCAGCTGTGGCCGCGAGGATCTTCCGACCGACCTCGGAACCGCCCGTGAAGAACAGAAGATCCCATGGAAGGGCCGCGAACGCTCGCGACATCTCGACGCCGCCGGAGATCGCCGCCATTTCCTCTGCCCTGAAGTACCGCGCCACGAGCGACTCGAGCAGTCCCGAGGTGCGCGGCGTACTCTCCGAAATCTTGATCATCACGCTGTTGCCCGCAGCCAGCGCTTCGACGGCGGGCACGAGCGCCAGACTAAGGGGCGCGTTGAACGGGGATATGATGCCCACGACGCCGAGCGGCTCGTGGATCACATAGGTCCGCTGTCCGGTCAGAGAAAGCGGGCTCCAGCCAGCTCTCTCCCTCTTCATCCACTTACTCAACTTCCGCTTCACGTACCCTATGTGATCGAGCTGGGGGAAGATGTCGGCGATGAACGTCATGTCCGGGTTCCTGCACCCGAAGTCCGCCTGAAGCGCCTCGGTGATCTCGTCAACGTGGCTCCTGCACAGCGTCTCGACTCGCTCAAGACGGTCGATTCTCTCACCGTACGTCGGCGCGGAGGACGGCGAGCTATGCGATTTCTGCCGCCGAAAGACCGCACGGGCCTCTTCGATCCGAGCCAACTCTGTGTCCGTCACTCCTCATGTCCTCCTTCGGCCAAAGAAAAGAGATCCGCACTGCGCCCACGGCAAGCCGATCAAATCGCCTAGCCACAAGTCGCTAGTCAACAGCGACCGAGTCGGCGATCTGCGGTCCCTCCGGCGCGGGCATCCGAAAACCCGTACGACAAACGTACTCGCCAGCAACGACTTGTCCAGCCGAAATCTTGTCCACGGCAAACGAAGCCGAACTGCCCAAGCGAACACTTCCGCTTGTCAAGGGCCAGGGAAAAGGGTTGGTCAAGCGGCCTCTCCCCAACATCACCCCCGAACCGGCGTGCGTTTCGGGGTCTGTCGATAGTCGGTCGAGTCGCGAGACCGCAGCGGGGATCATGCGTTAGATTGGTTCTGTTGGAACGATGATGCCGATGTCGAACAGCCAGCCATCAGAGGCCAGCCACACTCCGAACCGTGAAGCAAATGACGATCGACGAATCCGGGACCGGGAACGACGCGTCCGTGCTTGAGCACGCACTCGCCTGGGTGAAAGGCGAACTCATCGAAGCGGTGGCGCTTGCCGTGGGCGGCATCCTTCTTCTTGCCTGTGTCGGTTTGCTGTGGAGGTTCGGAGCCACACCGGCACCGCGCTCCTTGGTGTTTCCCGTGTCCGCTCTTGCGGTGTTCTTCGTTTCGGTCGGGGGCGCAATGGCGGTCAGCAATCACCGTCGGTTGTCGACGTTCAACGAAGCCTTTGAGAACGATCCGGCTGGGTTCGTGGAGCACGAGATCGAGCGCGTCCGGGGGTTTTCGGGATGGTATGGGTACACGTTCGGAGCGGCCACGCTTTTCGTCATGGTTGGGCTGGCAGTCTTTGGGTTCGCGCGATCGCCAGCGGTCAGGGCGGCCGCCTTGACCGCCATTGCCCTCGGAACCGCCGCGCTGTTTATCGACTACTTCTCCCAAGAACGGGCTGCTCACTATCTGAACCGCCTCTCGGCCATCCGGGGATGACGTGCCGACCGTGTCAGCAGCGGCGTGGGTGTCGCGGTACTCTCTGCAGCCCGCCGTGTTCTGCCCTACGTACCCCTCGGAGGCCCGAGATCGTCGCTTGTCTCTCA
Source organism: Longimicrobiales bacterium (assembly GCA_965232315.1). GTDB lineage: Bacteria > Gemmatimonadota > Gemmatimonadetes > Longimicrobiales > Gaopeijiaceae > BD2-11. The sequence continues at coordinate 192,220 of CBDDPN010000002.1, forward strand.
TAATCATGCAGATTGCCGCTTGATTTGCATGACCGGGTCGCGGGGAAGGCCCGGGCTGTTGAGCGCCCGCAGAGGCGAGCGTAGCGAGCCGGAGCGGGCGCTCAACAGGGACGGTGGTCGGATCGATAGGCTGTATGTGGACGCCCCCAGGTGGGCAAGCGCGGATTCAGAACCGAGCTGGTGGCAGTTGGCCAGGTACTGTCGTATGTTCGGCCTCTTGATGCAGCGCTGTTTGGCTGCGGGCCCGTATGGTGTTCGTGGATCGGATCCAAATCGGCTAGGCGGGCTCAGAGGCCCATCAGCCTACGCTGGTTTTTCCGATCCCGTCTTGCCGACCGTTTGCCCTTACCCGTTCCTGCGTCCTGCTGCCCACACCTCCCCGACAGCGTCTTTGCTTTTCGGCTTCTTCTCCTTTCGCCGCCCGGTCAGGCGGCAGTGCGAACCCGGTAGGTCTCCTTCTTCGTGGCCAGCGCCCAGACCGTCCGAGCGGTCTTGTTGGCGAGCGCGACCACCACCAGCTTCTTCGGCTTGCGTGCCAGCATCCCGGCCAGCCACGGATCCGTGATCTCGCCGCGCCGGATCGCATGCGTGACAACAGTCATCGCTCCGGAGACCAGGAGCCGCCTGAGATCGCGCTGACCCATTTTCGAGATCCCGCCCAGCCTCGGCTTGCCTCCGGTCGTGTGTTGCCGCGGCACGAGGCCGAGCCAAGCCGAGAAGTCGCGACCGCGCCGGAAGCTCTCCATCGGCGGCGCGAAGGCCTGGATGGCCATCGCGGTGACCGGGCCGATGCCCGGGATCGTCATCAGGCGCGCCGTCTCTTCGTCCTCCCGCGACCTCGCCAGGAGTCCACGGTCGAGTTCGTCGATCTTCTCATCGAGTTCTTCGATCCGACCGAACAGCAGCCTGCCCAGCTCGACGACCGCCTCGGGCAGGCCACAGTCCCCGTCTTCGAGCACCGCGGCCAACTGCCAGATCCGGGCCCTGCCCTTCGGAGCGACAACGCCGTACTCGGCAAGGTGGCCCCTAAGCGCGTTGATCGTCTGCGTGCGCTGGCGCACCAGCAGGTCACGGGTGTGAAAGAGCATCGCCTGCGCCTGCTGCGCCTCCGTCTTGACCGCCACGAAGTGCATGGTCGGTCTCTCGGCCGCTTCCGTGATCGCCTCCGCGTCCGCCGCGTCGTTCTTGTTCCGCTTGACGAACGGCTTCACGTAGATCGGGGGAACCAGCCTCACCTCGTGGCCGAGTGCCGCGATCTCCCGGCCCCAGTAGTGGGCGCCGGCGCACGCCTCCATCGCAACCATGCACGGCGGCTGCGAGGCAAGAAAGCTCAGCACCTTCCCGCGGCTCAGCTTCCGGCGGAAGGCCACAGACCCGTCCGCCTTCGCCCCGTGCACCTGAAAGCTGCGCTTTGCCAGATCAATCCCGATGATGGTAACCTCTTCCATGTGGGTGCCTCCTCCCTCAGATGGTTCGACAACGATCGCTCAGTACCATCTTGGCACATCGCGATGCCGTCGGGAGGGGGCGTCCACTCCATCGGCTGGCCGTAAGGGGCCGTCGGGAGTGTGGTCGCCACCGTCCTTCCCAATGTCCTGAATGGATACACGAGCATCGAGGCTCGCACGACAAGCACAGGAGAAGGGAAGAACACATGATCAGCATCCTCCGCACCGTCGGGATCGACATCTCCAAAGACTGGCTCGACGCCTTCGCTGCCCCCGAGGGGAGAGCGTCCCGGTTCCCGAACGACAGGGCCGGCTTCCAGAAGCTGATCGCCTGGATCGGCTCCGGGATCGACCGGATCGCTTACGAACCCACCGGGGCCTTCCACCGCGACTTCGAGGACACCCTCCTGAAGGCCGGGCTCCCCCTGTACGCGATCAACCCCTTCCAAGTCCGGTCCTTCGCCCGCTCCATCGGGCGGCGCGCCAAGACCGACGCGGTGGACGCCCGGATGCTGGCCACCATGGCGGCCGCTGTCGAAGACCTGCGCCCGACCCAGGCGCGGTCGGAGCGGCAGCGCGACCTTGCCGAGCTCCACCAGATCCGCGACGCGCTGGTCAGGGATCGCACCGCAACCACCAACCGGGGCAAGAACTTGCGCACTCCAGTGGGCAAGCGGGTCACCAAGCAGAGGGTGCGGCAGATCGACCGCCAGCTGAAGCTCATCGATACCGAGATCCGGCAGCGGATCGGGGAGGAGAAGGAAATGGAGCGCCGGGCCGAGATCCTGACCTCGATCCCGGGCATCTCGGACATCACCGCCGCGGGACTGATCGTCCACCTGCCGGAACTGGGTAGGCTCACTCGGTCGCGCGCCGCCAGCCTCGCCGGACTCGCCCCGGTCACCCGGGAGTCCGGACACTGGAAGGGACGGAGCTTCATCCAGGGCGGCAGGCACCGGGTCCGCAGAATGCTCTTCATGCCCGCGGTGGTCGCGGTCCAGCACAATCCCGACCTCAAGCGCAAGTACGAGGCGCTCGTGGCCCGGGGCAAGCCGCCGAAGGTCGCCCTGACGGCCGTGATGCGGAAGCTCCTCGTCCTCGCCAACGCCCTGGTGCACCAGGACCGCACTTGGACGGCACATCCGCCGCGCGAGTACTCCTGCCCGGCCTTCCCGACGCCCAGCCCGGCGGGGAGCGTTCACGGATGATCGAGCCGGACAAGAACGGGCACCGAAGCGGAAGCGTCGCAATGGGCGTTGCGAGGCAGGTTGCTTCGGGAAAAACGGGCTTCCGCTTGACATGGATACTCTCAGGCGATGCCACGGCCCGTGGGTTCTCCGAGATGCCCCCAAACCGACCGGAAACGGCTTCTGAGTTCGTCGCGGGGGTGTCAGGTCGCCGTGCTCCGTCTCCGGCCCTCCAGATAGGTCGTCCATGAGCCGACGCCTCCGCTCGAACAGGTCGGTGCGACGGTACGCGGCTTCCACCTTGTTTTGGACCACGTGCGCCAGCGCCGTCTCGACCACCTCTCGGGGGTGATCCGTTTCCTCTGCCGCCGGATCCCGTATCACGATTGCCCCCTTGGCGCAAAGCGGAACGCTTCGCGCGCGAAGATCCGGCGCACCATCGGCTCGAAGAATTTCAGCGGCAGCGTATCGTAGTCGGGATCGAACGCGCACTGGTCCCAGCGGTGACAGAAGTCCACGGCGTCCTGATACCAGGGATGATCGCGGTACTTGTCGCGGGCGTCGCGGTCCCCGCCCACATGATGGGCGTAGTAGTAGTACTGGAACAGGCCATGGTGCCGGACGATCCAACAGGTTCGCTCGGTCACGTAGGGACGCAGCAGCAACGCGGCCAACTCCCCGTGGCTGTGTGGGGCCAAGAGATCGTCGATGTCGTGAAGGAGCGCCGCCACCACCATCTCCTCTTCCGCGCCGTCGCGATATGCGCGGGTGGCCGTCTGCAGAGAATGCTCCAGCCGGTCTATCTGGTAGCCGGCCAGCGAACCGGACAGTTCACGGAGGTGCGCCAACACCCGGTCGGCGGTGCCCGCGGCGAACTCGTCCTCGAAGCGGGCCAGCAACTCGTAGTCCTCGGGGGTGCCGTCCGCCATGCGGGTGAAGCTCACCTTCGGACCGTTCGGCTGACCCATGTCTTCCATACCTGCCGACTCTCTCAAAGAGGACTCCCCGCTGGGAGCGTGGGCGAAAGCGGAACGCCATGTCAAGGAGGGATGCTCCCAGAGACCCGCATCCGACTCTCTTCGCGCACACCCGGAGTCTTGGGGCGCAAACCGAACGCCTCCGTCGGCGTCCGGCGCTTGACACGCGCGCGAAGGGCGCACTCTCATACTCGGTAGCGCTGGCGTTCGCTGCGCTTCAAGCTCAGGCACCCATACCGAGCCCCTGCGCAAGCGTGCTGACGGGGCGACCACCCCAAGACCCAAGGGATCGACCATGCATCGCTCGATCAGCAGCCTCACCCAGAACTCCGATGCCTTGTCGGCAACTTGGAGCAACGGTGGGCAGACCGATCTTCCCTACCTCTGGATGCGCGACAACTGCGGTTGCAGCGAGTGCCGCGTCGTGCAGACGACGGAGAAGCGGTTCCACCTCTTCCGGGTCACCAGCGACTTGAGGCCGAAGCAGGTCAGCATCGAACACGCCGGATCCGAGGACGAGGCGATCTGCATCGCCTGGCCTGACGGGCACCGCACCCGCTATCGGTCGAGCGAGATCCACGGCTTTCTGAGCCTGCCTCGCTTCGAACGGCACACTTGGGACGGCGGGTTCCAGCCGCGGCGGTTCGACTACCAGCGGTTTCTGGCGAGCGACCGCTTGGCAGCGGAGTTGATCGAAGAGTTTCTGCGAAGCGGGGTCTGCGTGCTCGTTGACGCCCCCACCGACCCGGATTCGTCGGAACAGCTCACGACCCGTTTGGGCCCGATCCGCGAGGTGCTGTTCGAGCGCATCCACAACGTCAAGGTCGATCCGAAGGGCTACAACATCGCGCACACGGGTCTGGCGGTCGCGCCGCACAACGACTTTACCAGCTACACCTGGCCGCCGAACGTGCAGGCGCTGCACATGCTGGTGAACGAGTGTGAAGGCGGCGAATCCACGGTCGTGGACGGCTTTGGCCTGCTCAACGAACTGCGCAGCGATCACCCCGACAAGTTCGACGTGCTGTGCGCGGTGCCGGTGCCGTTCCGCATCTTCAGCGACGAATTCGAGTGCTACGCGGTCAAGCCCATGGTCCGGCTGGACCGCGATGGCGAGGTAAGTCTAGTGCGGTTCAACACCGCGCAGATGCAGACCCTTCCCCTGTCGGAGCCTCGCCTGGCCGACTTCTACGCCGCCTACCACGAGCTGTCCCGGCGCGTCAACTCCCCCGGCTCCCAAGTCACCTTCCGGTTGGAGGGCGGGCAGATCCTGCTGTGCGACGGGCACCGGGTGCTGCATGGTCGCACCGCACTGCGCTCGAACGGACGGCGCCACCTGCAGGACGCCTACTTCGAGCACGACAACGTGCGCACCCACCTGAGGGTGCTGCGCCGTAGCGGTCGGATCTGAAGATCGTCAACCCGCCATCGGTCGGCAGCCTACCGGCCGCCGTCAATCAGCCGGATTGTACCGAATGCCACTTCCTCCAGAGACCCGGACCGGTGCAGCGCTTCACGACCTGGCTCTCGGTGCGTCCGTCGAGGTCCCGGCGGGCCAAGTCCCCCCGCCGGAAGTTCTCGTCGGCCAGCTCCCGCGCGGGTCCGCCGTCTATGTGCCGTTCCCACCGAAGGGCCGGTGGGCGGACACGGTCGCCGCGTGCGGACGGGTGCTGGCGGCCGGCATGATGCCGGTGCCGCACCTGCCAGCGCGCTCGGTGCGGAGTTCGGAAGAACTCGGCGACTGGCTGTCCGCGCTGGTGGAGACAGGCGTGGACACCCTGATGCTGGTGGCCGGAGACTGCGACGTACCCGCCGGCCCCTACCCCGATACGCCGGCCCTGCTCGACTCCGGGCTACCCGCCAAACACGGTCTCCGGCGACTTGGCGTCACTTCGTATCCGGAAGGGCATCCCCTCGTCGCCCAAGCCGATCTGGACGAAACACTCCGCCGCAAGACGGAATACGCCCAGGCAACGGGTACGGAAATCTGGATCGTGACGCAGTTCGTGTTCTCACCCGCCCCCGCGCTCGCTTGGCTGGCGAAGACGAGGGAGGCCGGTTGCACACTGCCGGTCCGCATCGGGGTGCCGGGGCCGGTCGCGCTGAGTGCGCTCATCGGCTACGCGGTCCGCTGCGGCGTTGGGGCGTCCGCACGGGCGTTGAAGCGCAGGCCAAGCATAGCGCGTTTGGCGGGCAGATGGTCACCGACCCCCATCGCGCTGGCACTGGCCCGGTATCTGGCCGATCACGAGAACATGCCGGGCCGTCGACATTCACCTGTTCACCTTCGGCGGTCTGGCGGATTCCGCCGATTGGCTGTCGGCTTTGCGAAACCCCAATCCGAGCTGAACCCCGCACCGAGTCAAAGAGAAGCCGTGAGTCGACGGGTGACCCCCTCAGACCGCCGCGTCGAGGCCCTGGGCAAGCGCCACCTCGCGTGCGCTGGGGTTCACGGAGGGGCGAAAGGGAACCTCGCACACCCGCGCAGGGTCCGGTCGGCCCGGCTCGCTGGCGTATTCGTCGGGCAGCCACACCGCGAGTTCCGTGCCGATGGCCGACTTCCCGGCGGGTACGTGCCCGAGCGCGATGTTGCAGCCCAGTTCCGGGGCGTGCCATGGCGAAGTGAGATAGCCGATGGGATCGCCGCCGTCCCCGTCCGACACGAGCCAGAAGTCCGGGGCGTAGTCGTCGATGGGCTTCCCGCCCAGCTTCATCCCGACCATTACCATCGCGAACGGGAGGCGTCCGGCGTCGATCTCGGCGCGCTGGCGCTCCAGCGCGGCCCGGCCGATGTAGTCTCCCGCTTTCTCGCGCGGCACCTGGTACGCCAGGTTGCACTGGAACGGACTCGTCTCGTGGTCGATGTCCTGTCCCCACGACAGGATTCCGGCCTGGATCCGGCGCTGGTGGCCCGGCGCGATGACCATCAATCGGTGCGCCTCTCCCGCGTCAAGCACCGCGCGCCAGAGCTTCTCGGCGTGCAGGGTGGCGTCCCGAAGATAGATCTCGTACCCCTTCTCGCCCGAGAACCCGGACTGGGAGACCACTACGGAACACCCCGCGATCTCCGCCTCCATGATCCCGTAGTACGGAATGTCCCGGATGCCCGTGCCGACCAGGTCGACCATGAGGTCAAGCGACTTCGGCCCCTGGATCTGCAAGGGACAGACATCGATTTCGTCGATCTCCACCTCCATCCCGAGCCCTACGCTTACGCCCTGCAGCCAGAACAGGAGGTCGGAGTCTGCAAGCGAGAACCAGAATTCCCGGTCGGAGAGCCGCAGCAGCACCGGGTCGTTGAGGATGCCGCCCTTCTCGTTGCAGAGGATGACGTACTTCGCGTGCATCGGCTCGATGCGGGTCGCGTCCCGGGTGATCACGTAATCGGTGAACCGTTCCGCATCCGGTCCCCTGACCCGGATCTGCCGCTCCACGGCGACGTTCCACACCGTGACATCCCGGGTCAGCGCCTCGTGCTCCGCCGCGGCACCGCCTTCCTCGGGCCGCACGTAGCCGCGGGGGTGGTAGATGCGGTTGTAGACGGTGGCCCGCCAGCAACCCGCGTCATGCGACAGGTGCCAGTAGGGGGACTTCCGGACCCTGGTGGAGATGAGAAGCTCGACCGGCGTGCGGCCGCTCTGGCGCAGGTTGATCGGGACGATCCTGTCGGACTGGTCCACGCTGGTCGGTTGATACGTCATCGCCGGGGTTCTCCAGTTGCTTGGTCGGAGTTGGGGGGGGTCGCGAGCAAGACCGCTGGCGTGGATCCAGCTTGTAGGTCGGAACGTCGGGGAGCAAGCGGTTGGGGCAAGCTGCCCACGCCTTCCGGCGGTTGACCGGACGCCGCTGGACTCTCCGTGGCCCGCCTATTGGGGGCGGAAGTGGCGGCCGGTACATGGCGACAGCCAAGCAAACCGGTAACATCCGGCAGTTGGGGCGCACTCATTCCATTCGCCGCTGTTCATCACGGACGCTAATTTGAGGAAGCCTGCAACCGACCGTCCAAGTACCGGGGACACAGCCATAGGAGCCCGCCGCCATGCCAATCTTTCGTCTTATCGCTGCCATCGCTGGCCGCGCCGCGCTGCTGTTGCTGCTGGCCGCATCACCGGCGGCCGCGCAGTCGGGGGGAACCATCAATGGCTCGGTCGTGGACGTGTCCGGCAACCCCCTGCCCGATGTCCGGGTCACGGCGACCGGCTCCGGCGTGGACGCGGAAGCTGTCACGGATGCCGAAGGTGCGTACGAATTCACCGCTCTCGCCGCCGGCGACTATGTTGTAACCGCCACCCTGTTCGGCTATGCGGCGCGGGAGATTCCGGTCACGGTACCCGCGGGCGCGGTCGAGACGATCCGGATCGTTCTGCAGCCCTTTTTCCAGCTCACGCCGCTCAGCGTCGTGGCGGAGGAGCCCACGGTCTTCGCGCGCAATTTCGTCGCGGAGCCGATGATGAGGCAGCAGTCGAGCATCACCGCAGTGACATCGGTGATCGACAACCTTCCCGGCGTCTCGGTCCAGGAGGGGGACGCGTACTCCTTTGACGACTGGTCGAGCAACGTCGTCATGCGCGGGTTCCAGACGACCTACAACGACGCACAAATCGGCACCACCATCGACGGATTCCCGAACGGCACGTCGGACTACTGGAGCGGCGCGAAGGCGAACCGGTTCGTCGACCCGATGAACCTCGGCGGCGTCGAGGTGTCGCAGGGGACCGCCGACATCGCCTCGCGGTCGGTCGAGGCGCTGGGCGGCACGCTCAATTTCCTGACGGCCGACCCGTCGGAGGAGGCGAGCCGGACGGCCTCCGTGACGATCGGCGAGAACGAGGGTCAGCGGTTCGCCGCGCGGGTCGAGACCGGATCGCTGTTCGGCGGTACGACGCGGGCCTGGGTCGCCGCGATCCGGCAGGAGGCGACCGACTGGATGGAGGGCTCGGCGAGGAACGAGCGGGAGCACCTCGCCGCCAAGATCGTGTCCTCGCACGGCAGCCTCGACCTTACCGGCTACTTCTCGCACGACGACATCCACGAGGATGTGTACCAGCGGCTTTACAGCGACGCGGACTTCCGGGCCGACCCACGCTGGGACCGGTTGATCGGCCACTGGCCCGGCGTGCCCTATCTGAACCAGTTCTACCGGCCCGGCTGGCAGACGCGGCGCAAGAACACGCTCGCCTATGTGAAGGCCGACTGGTCCGTCAGCGAACTGATCTCCCTCAGCGTGGGCGCATACAACCATCACAACTCGGGGCGCGGCGACTGGTTGCCCCCGTTCATCGTGGACCTGGTCGACGACGGGGACGGACCGGAGTCGGAGCTCGCGGGCCGCGCGCCGGTGCAGGGCGGCAGCCAGCTCGGAGTGATCCGGTTCGTGGACGCCAATGGTGTGGCCGTTGGACCGGTGCCGGGATGCACGTCGTCCTACATCTTCAACTACTACGGCTCGGGCGGTCCCGAGGTCGACCCGGCATGCCACCCGGGGGCAACGGCGGTTCAATCGTACCGCCACAGCCACTACGGGAAGAACCGCCTCGGCATGAACATCGACGGGGAATGGTCCGTGCTGTTCGGCGGCGGACGGGGCAGCGCGCTGCGCGCCGGCATCTGGTACGAGGACTCGCGCCGCGACCTTGGCCGGGACTGGCACCGGATACTGGATCCGGCGATCAACTTCAAGTGGGACGAAAAGGCCTACTGGCACCAGTACGAGTGGGACTTTCCGCAGGACATCTTCAAGTGGTACGTCGAGGAGACGCTGTACTTCGGCTCGTTCGAGCTGGCCGCCGGCGTCAAGCAGTACCTCGTCTCCGTGTCGCGCGATGACCAGTTCGGCATCGACCGGGACCTCGGCGTCGATTCCGATTCGAAGCTGCTCTTCTCGGGCGGCCTCACCTACGAGACGCCGGTCGAGGGCCTCGATCTGTTCGCGGGCTACGCCGAGAACTTCCGTGCGATCGGCAGCCTTCTGCTCGAGGTGCCCGGACGCAGCTTGGACCAACTGGCACCCGAGACGGCCTCCAACATCGATGTCGGAGTCCAGTACTCCGGCGGGCGGCTCGCCCTGAGCGCCACCCTGTATTCCATCGACTTCGACAACCGGATCTTCTACCTCGGCCCGCAGACTTCCGCCGGACCCAACTACCTGATCCCCGGAGGAGGGGCCTACTTCAACGCGGGCGGCATCGAAACGAGTGGTGTCGAGTTGGCCGCCACGGTGGCGTTGCCGGGCCGGACATCGCTCTACTCCGCCCTCACGCTCAACGACTCGAAGTACGTCGGGACCGACGATCCGCTCGTCGACGCCAGCCAGGGCATCGTTCCCGGCAGCGACGTGACGGGCGTGCCGCCCCGGCTGTGGGTCCTCTCCCTCGACCGCTCGGGACCCCTGGGCGGAGGGCTGTCGGCCAAATACACGGCTTCGCGCCGGGTCAGTCTGACGGCTGACTGGCAGACCGACGCCTACTGGACGGTGGACGCGTACGTCAGCTTCCAAGGTGAAGCGTTGAGCGACGTGTTCCGATCGACCGAGTTCTCGATCGTCGCGAACAACCTGCTCGACACCCCCTACCTGTCCGCAATCACCGAGAACGCGGCTTGGCTCGGCGCGCCCCGTACCATATCCATGACCGCCACCGTCTCGTTCTGACAAATCGCAAGAAGCCTCGGCGTTCATGGCCGGTCTTGACCGTTGCGTGAAGCGTGCGGCAGAGCGATGGGCAGGGTGAGCCTCACGCATGCGGCCGGGTCGTAGGGAGCGAGCCCGGCATCGACCCGTGACATCCGGGAGGCGCCGGCGCACCACCACGGATGCCGGGTTGTGGAAGGGGCTGAATCCCGTGATGGCGATGGCCGCCAAGGGCGTCGTCCTGGCCTTCGTCCTCGCCACCGTCTGGGACGTGGATGCCGCTGGCGCCGTCTTCGGACGCATCCGCTCTTGGATCGAGGGCACGCTCGGCTGGTTCTACTTCCTGGTCGTCTGCACCAACGTGCTGGCTTGCCTATTCCTGGTGTGCAGCCGCTACGGCAGGATCCGGCTCAGCGATGACGCTTCCTCACCCGAGTTCAAGACATCCTCCTGGCTCGCCATGCTGTTCTCGGCAGGTATCGGGATCGGATTGCTGTTCTTCTCCATCGCCGAACCGCTCTTCTATTTCGACACCAGCCAGGCCGCGGGCTACCCCAACAACCCGAGCGCCGACTTGGCGGGCGCGATGGCGCTGGACGAGCAGCGCGCCGTGCACGCCATGCGCGTCACCTACTTCCATTGGGGCATACATGGATGGTCCGTGTACGTCGTGGTCGGGCTGTGTCTGGCCTACTTCGGCTTTCGCAAGAAGCTGCCGCTGACGCTCCGCTCTGCTCTGTACCCGCTAATCGGCGACCGCATCTACGGCCCGATCGGCGACCTGGTGGACCTGCTTGCGGTGTTTGGCGGGGTCTTCGGCATCGCGACCTCCCTGGGCCTGGGGGCAAGCCAGATGGCCACCGGACTCGACGTGCTGCTCGGCGTCGATCCCGGTCGCGTCACGCAGGTCGCGCTCATCGCCGCCATCTCGCTGGCGGCCACCCTGTCGGCGGTGTCCGGCGTGAACCGCGGGATCCGCGTCCTGTCGGAGTGGAACATCCGCGTGAGCATCCTCCTGTTGGGTTGCTTCCTGTTGCTGGGCCCCTTCACATGGCTCGCCGGATTCGTTGCCACCTCCCTCGGCGAGTACCTGTGGCGCCTGGCGCCCATGTCAGTCTGGATCGCCGGTGATCCGGGGAAGCCGCCTGGCAGAACGCTTGGACGATCTTCTACTGGGGATGGTGGATCTCCTGGGCGCCCTTCGTCGGCACGTTCATCGCCCGCATCTCCCGCGGACGTACGCTGCGCGAGTTCATCCTCGGCGTGATGTTTGTCCCGACCGGTCTGGTGCTGCTGTGGTTCGGGATTTTCGGCGGCAACGCCATCCACCTGGAACTCAACGCCCTTGGCGGTGTTGGAACGGCCGGGATCATGGAACTGGTGCGGGATGCGAATTACGAAGCCGCGCTCTACGCGACCATCGGCCGGATGAGCGACATCGGCTGGCTCACTTGGGCCATGTCCGCCATGGCCACCCTACTCTTGGCCACATGGTTCGTTACCTCATCGGACTCCGGCACCCTTGTCATCACCACCTTCCTGAGCATGGGGGACGCCCCCCCGCCTCGACGTTTCCGCATCGTCTGGGGGCTCGGCGTCGGAGTGGTGGCCGCCGTGCTACTGCTTGCCGACGGTCTCCAGGCCTTGCAGACCGCGGCGATAGCCGCCGCCCTGCCCGTGAGTGTCGTTCTGTTGTTCATGATCGCCGGGCTGTTCAGGTCCTTGGCACGGGAGCGGTGAATTCATGGAGGGGGCAGATACGCGATCCTGTGGCCCAGCCGACTCCGGATTCCATACGCTTCACTCGGCTCTCTCCAGTCGACTCCCACTCTGGCATTCACACGGCAGACACCAAAGAAGGCGCTCGAAACAGCGATTCGAAACCGCCCTCCGAATTCCCGCTTTTCCACCCCGCTTCCTCGCTGTTTCGGAACGGATGCATCAGATGCGAGCCAACGGCAAGAATGGCAGATCGTGCAGTCTTGATTGAACTTACGTGATCTCCTGCCGTGATGTTGGCTGTTAGCAATCCTCCGCGACATGAGCCATTGGCATCACATGTCGTTGTGAGCGTTTAGCTTACGGGATTCTCCGGGCGGGTTCCCGCTGATTGATTCCCGCCGATTGGTTTGGGTCAGGCGCGGACCCTCGGACGACTGTCCAAAGCCTTCCTGAGTTGTACCGAGTCTGCCTGCTGATAGCAGCGCAGCACCGTCTGGGCCTCCTTCCAGCTGCCCAGTTCGCACAGCACCTTCAGCGGAAGGTCCATGAGGTCGGAAGCGAACTTCCGCCTCAGCGAGTGCCAGCGTCCGCAGGGCTGGCGCATGACCCACCATGGCCGGGAAGCGAGCCGACGCGACGTTGACGTGAGCGCTCTGGCAAGGGGAGGCACCGCCCCTTTGAACCCCGGCTGTCTGCTGCCATGGTGCTACAACCCCCGAAATCCGTCGCCGCGATCCACAACGCCAGTCGGGACATTTTCCGTGCCGATTGACACCAGCACACGAACACGGTGTTGCGGCTGGCGAGGATCACCGCCCCTCCTGGTGGACCTCGGGCAAGCCGTTGCTGACGACGACATTGAAGCCCGAGAGCGACGAGTTCGCCCGACCGTCCGCGGAAGGTAGCAGGGTTGGCGGCGGGTCGGTGAGCAGGCCGACGACGCGCCCGCTGGCCGGATCCCGGACGATGATGGCGGGTTCGCCGGTCTCCGGGTCCAGGACTGCGGTCCCGCCGGGTCCGTCGAGCGTAATGCGCCCGATGGTGCCGGCCCATCCCTCGGGCGCGGGGATGGCGAAGACGAACGACGATGCCCCATCCAGATGCGCGGTCTCGGGCATGTCGAAGCTGGTCGAGAACAGCGTCTCGCCCCCGGGTGCGAGGACGGTCAACTTGTGGTCGCCGCCCGGCACGGGCAGCGTTGGCGGTACCTTCACGGCGAACGCCGGTTTCAGGTAGGGCTGGCCGCCGGCATCGACACCTCCCCAGACGAGGAGCGCCTGTTCCGCCACGGCTGGGGGCGTCGTCGCCGCTTCGGTGCGCAGGCGGTGGTCGAGCGCGATCGAGAAGTGATACCCGCTGATCCACTGGCGGCCGCAGTATCCCATGACGTCGGTGGCCTCCGGCGGCACCAGCGCGCCGGTCGCGAAATCGTATCCCCATGAACCCGTCCTGCCGTCCCGCCAAGGATAGTTCGGGTCGTCACCCGGGACGCCGCACGGCGTATGCAGCAGGTTCATGGCGTGGCCGAGTTCGTGAGCGAGAACGCCCGCATGCGCGAGCGAGACGACACTCCTGCCGCCGATGTAGGAAGCCTCTCCGATGGTGCCAGCGCGAATGTGGCCGAAGAGGCCCACGAAGTAGCCGTCGCCGCCCTCGATGACCCGAATGAGCTCCGTTTCGTGCAGCAGATCGGAGGCGAACTCGGATGTGGTAAGCACGGGCTCATGCACCGTCACGGCGAGTTCGCCGACCGGAAGGAGCCGGTCCGCCGCGCGCAAGAGGCTGGTGTCGGCTTCGAGGTCGTTCGCGCGGTCCATAAGCGTCGAGTCCGGGTTGTCCGCCTGCACGAAGGGGATCGCCGTAAGGTCGAGCACCGGAACCGCACGCACGTCAACCGGGGCGCGACCCTCCGCCGGGATCCGGCCGGGGATGCCCAGTCCCTCGTCCAGGGTGCCGTCCGAATCGATCTCGATCACCATTTCGAGGCCCGGTTGCACGACTTCTCCCGGGACGACCGCGTTGGCTGACTTCGCCAGATCCCCCTCGACGATCTCCTGCGGAATGCGCGCTTGGCCCGCCGGGATGTCGGCCGTATGCACGATCCGACCGCCCGCGTGGAAGGTGGCCCTGACCCGCGGCATGCTTGCGTGGCCGCCGGTGGACAGGAAGACCCTCAGCAGAGCGTCCTCGCCCGCGACGAGCGGCGTCGGATACTGTCGCGACTGAACGGCCTGCACGAGATAGGCGAACGCGGCTTCCCCCCCGGCGCAGACCGGAATGAACGTCAGACCGTTCATGCGCAGCCAGTCCACAACCCCCGAGTGCCGGGGAGCACACACCTCCGTGCCCCCAGCCGTCACCGCCACCGTCTGGTCCCTCTCGACCCAGGCCGGGGGCAGGGCGCCGCGCAACGAGGAATTGCCTTCCAATGCGATCCGTTCGATCACCCGAAGCCCGCCGAGTTCGGCCGGCAGTTCGCCCGTCAGCCCGTTGTCCGATACGTCAAGCTCCCGCAGGAGTTCGAGTCCGCCGAGGCTTGGCGGCAGTTCGCCGGTCAGCCGATTGCGCGAAAGATCGAGTGACTGGAGGTTCGCGATTTCGCCCAGGCCCGCCGGGATTTCGCCGCTCAACCGGTTGCCGTCCAGGGCGAGCCTCGCGAGACCCCTGATGTTCGCGATTTGCGCCGGGATCGACCCCTCGAAGGCGTTGTCCGAGAGACCCAGGCTGATCATGTTCGTCAGTTCGCCGATGGTTGGTGGAATGGTCCCCGACAGCGCATTGCCGTCGAGTTGCAACAGTAAGAGCCGGGAGAGGTTCCCGATCTCGGGCGATAGCCGGCCCGTGAGGCCCAAGCCACCAAGATCCAACATCGAAAGCCTGTCGAGCCGCCAGATCTCCGGCGGTATCCTGCCCCGGATGGTGTTGTATCCGAGTTCGAGTCCTTCCAGTCCGGCCAGCGCCCCCAGTTCGGGACCCAGCTGCCCTCTCAGGTCGTTCGCTCGGAGTTGCAGACCGGAGACCTTGCCGGTGCGCGAATCCACGGTGACACCGTGCCACTCGGCGAGCGGAGCGTCCGTGAGCCAGTTGCCGCTATCGCGCCAGTGCTGTCCGCGCAGGCGAGCGTACAGACGCGTCAGGGCGAAGCGTTCCACGTCCAACTCCCCCTCCACCGCCACGTCCGCGGAGGCGGATACGCCGCGGTCGGTGCGAACCGAGACGGTGGCGGTTCCAGCGCTCCAGCCGAAAACAAGCCCGGAACGACCGGCCCAAGCCACCGAGGTGTCGCTCGCGGCCCACTCGAAGTCGACGCCCTCCGTGGGCGAGCCGTGGGCATCAAGGGCCGTCGCCGTGAAGCGTACCGTGTCGCCCGCGGCCACGGTCTCCGTCCCGGGCGACAAAACCACGGACACGGCGCGCTGTTCCGCACGCACATCGGCCGCTCCGGTCACCCCACTCGCCGTCGCCGTGACGACGGTCGAGCCCGTGCCGAGCGCCGTAACCAGACCAGACCGGGTCACCACCGCCACCAGCGTGTCGCTGGAATCCCACTCGAACTCGACCCCTTCCACCTCCGAACTGTCGGCGTCCAGCGCCGTCGCCACGAGGCGTACCGTATCCTCCAGGGCCACCGTCGCCACTCCGGGCGTGACCACGACGGAGGCCACGGTACCGGAGTCTCCCGTGGTCGAACTCGCGCCCGCGGGTTCCCAATCAGCGGGGTCCGGCAGTCCTTGACTGCGCGCGGCCACGAGGCGGGCACCGGCCAACGAAGAAGCCGTCCCGTCGGCGCTCGCGGTCATGGCGGCGGCCGGGGCGTCGATGAGCATCGCCCGCACCCGCCCGGTCGCCGGGTCCCGCAGAATGACCGACGGTCGGTCGGTGTCCCGGTTCAACACCGCCGAGGTGCCGGGACCGCGCAGGGCGACCTCGGCCAGATCGCCCCACTCCGCACGCGCGGGGAGCGCGAAGGCGAACCCCGCGCGCCCGTCCCCGTCCTCCGACTCGACCATGTCGAAGCGCACGGCGAACAACTCCTCGCCCGTCGCCGACCACCCCTTCAACTCGTATCGGCCACCGGAGGGCGGCGACGCATACGGCGCGTCCACCCAGAACGCCGGTTTCAGGAAGAGCCCGTCCCTTTCGTCGCGCCCTCCCCAGAGGAGAAGCGCCTTCGATGGCGCCGCGCCGGTCGCTTCGCCCGGCGCGCCTTCCCGCCTGAGGCGGTGACGGGCCATCTCTTCGAAATGCCAGGCGCCGACCCACGTCGGGTTGCAGTAGCTCATGAAGTCTCTTGTGTTCGGATGCACGACCGACTCCATTCCGGTATCGAAGTCGAATCCGAACGTGCCGACCGACCCGTCTCGCTGCGGATATCGGGGGTCGCCCTGCACACCGCAGGGCGCGTGGCCCAGACTCAGGTTGTGACCGAGTTCGTGCGCAATGGTGCCGCCTTGAAACACGGACCAGGCGGACCACCCGCTACGCAGGGCCACTCCGGAGACGCCATTGTCCCGGTCCGCCTGCGCCGTGAGAGCGTGAGAGCCAGATAGTACCCCGACCCGCCCTCGATGGCCCGGAGTGCCCGCACCTCGTAGGGGATATCGAAACCGGAACTCGTCGACGTGTACACCGGCTCGTGAACCGTCAGGTCGACATCGCCGACCGGCAGGAGCGTCCGCGTCTCCTGGAACACCTCCGACTCCGCCGAGATGTCCCGCATGAGGTCCACGATCTCCTCCTCGGGATCCTTGGGCCACACCCAGGGGATCACCGTCAACTCCATTGCCGGCATCCCGGTGACGTTCATCTCGATGCGGCCCTCGCCCGGAATCCGGCGCGTCATGTCGACGCTGTCGTCCACCTCCCCGTTCGGATCGACCTCGATTACCATCTCCAAGCCCGGCTGAATCACCCAGCCCGGCACCATGGCGTTGGCGGACATCGCGGCATCGCCCTCGTCCACCTCCCCCGGCACCGGTCCCGGTTTCCCCGGAATGTCGAGGACGTGGGCCGGCGCGCCGTTCAGGTAGAAGTGCGCCCGCACGTCGGGAAAACGCTCGACCGCGTCCGCCGCTGTCACGAACGCCCGCAACAGCGCCTTCCGACCGGCAACAAGCGGAACCAGACCGCTCCGGGACTGCGTGGCCTGGATGAGATAGGCGTCGAGGTCAACTTGTCCGCACGGCTTCGCCGATTGAATCGCAATACGGCTCAACCAGTCCGCGAACGCGGGGCCTCCGGGGACGCAAAGGGCCGAGCCGTCCGTATCCAGCCAACTCAGGTCCAGACGCGTCAAATCGCTCGGAAGCGTTCCCGCCAACTCGGGGTTCCCTCCCAGCAGCAGCTCGCGCAGGCTGGACAGCTCTTCCCACCCGGGCGGAACGCCGCCTTCGAACGCGTTGTCCGACAGATGGAGTCGCTCCAACTTCGACAGTCCGCCGATCTCAGGTGGCAGGTTGCCGCTCAACCGGTTTCGGGACAGAAACAGATCCTCCAGGTCTACAAGATCGGCTAGCGCCGGAGGGATCGGCCCGGTCAGGTTGTTGTCGTCCAGCCACAAGTGCGTGAGCCCCGTCAGGTTCCCCAACTCGGAGGGAATCGCGCCACTCAGGTTCGATCTCGACAGGAAGATCTTACGTAGACGTGGGAGTCTCCCCAGCTCCGGCGGTATCGAGCCGGAGAAATGGTTGTCGGTGAGAGACAGGTATTCGAGCTTCGACAGGTTGCCAAACTCCGGCGGTATCGGTCCCCAGACTTCGGCATCGGATAGATAAAGGGTGCTCAGATTGCGCAGATTCCCGAGTTCCGAAGGGATCGGGCTGTCGAAGTAGTTCCCGGACAAACCCAGTTCGTACAGGTCGGTCAGTTCGCCCAGCCACGCGGG
Organism: Longimicrobiales bacterium; assembly: GCA_965232315.1. GTDB lineage: Bacteria > Gemmatimonadota > Gemmatimonadetes > Longimicrobiales > Gaopeijiaceae > BD2-11. The sequence continues at coordinate 210,066 of CBDDPN010000002.1, forward strand.
CAGCGGACCCTCAAGGCCCGCGTACCGCAGTTGAAGAACTTGCAGGCGCGACAGTCGCTTCAGTTCGGGCGGAATGGTGCCGGAGGTGAGATTCTGCGACAGCACCAACTCCCGCAGTTCGGAGAGATCGCCCCACTCGGGCGGAATCCGGCCCCAGAGCCTGTTGAGATCCAGTCTGAGGACGCGAAGCCCGGCCAGTTCGGCAACGACCTTCGGAAGGCGTCCGCTCAGGTTGTTGTCTCCGAGGTCGAGCCGCACCACCCGGCCGCCTTCCACCCTAACGCCGTGCCATGTGCCGATGGGGTCGTCCGAAAGCCAGCCGTCGCGCCGCCGCCAACGGTCGCCGCCGGTCGCACGATAGAAATCCACAAGCGGTGCGCGGTCCGCTTCCGCGAGACTGGCGTGCGCCGAAGGCACCGTCTCCGTGAACGGGCTCATCGGCTCCGGCGCGTCGTCATGGCAGGAAAGCACCGACAATGCGATGCCAAGCAGGATGGCCAACCGCGAACCACCCCGCCGAGGCGGCCACCGTGTCGCCTGGCTGGATTCCATACGCTTTCCACTTTCTGCCAATGCCGGTTAAGGACTCATAATATACCAAGAATCGTTCCGTCTCGCCGTCGACGGAGCGGCAGCCGACCGCCACCTCGGTGCGGCACGGCGCGAGCGGAAACCGCGGCCTTGGGCTGAGTTGCCGAGGAATCGGAACATGGCGCCGGGCGTCTAGTGGGAGCCTCTCCCGACCGCGACCGGCTTGACAATCGCCCTCCGTTGGCGGCATCGCTTGCGGTTGTTGCGAAGCTCCGGAGGTCGTGTTCCGTTAGATTCTGCGGTTCGAGACCAACTCATTGTTCCGAAGAATCTGGGCTGGCGCGATAGTGGAGGCCCCGGAGCCGCCGCTGCCGGACCGGCGAGCTTGGGGGCGGCGTCCAACGGATGGAGGCACGACGATGTCTGGAGGCCGGCTTGACATGTATCTGGCCATGTTGCGCAGGCGGAGGCACCCCGCCGAGTCGGTGCGGCGCGACCTGACCGGCAAGCGGGTTGTGTTCACCGGGGGGACTGACGGCATGGGCCACTTGGCGGTCCGGCGGCTCGCACGGATGAATGCGACCCTCCATATCGTTGGCCGCAACCCTGAGAAGACCGCGCGGACGGTGGACGATCTCAACCGGTTGGCCAGCACGGCGCGGGCGGTCGGCGTCGAGTGCGACCTGGGCTCGCTGGCGAGCGTTCGCGCCTGCGCCGTCACGCTGTTGGAGCAGTGTCCGCACATCGACCTGCTCGTCAACTGCGCCGGCGTCATCGTGTGGGACCGGACCCTGTCCCCGGACGGCTACGAGATGACTTGGGCGGTCAACTACCTCGGACCGCACCTGTTGACTCAACTGCTGCTCGATCGGATCAGGGAGTCGGCTCCGGCGCGCATCGTCCACCTTTCCTCCGCCGCGGCGGGTACGGGGCACATCCACTTCGACGATCTTCAGCTTACGCGCAACTGGGGCGCGCTCAAGGCGTATTCGCAATCCAAGCTGGCCACGAACATGGCGACCCGGGCGCTCGCCCGCCGCCTCGAGGGTTCCGGTGTCACGGTCAACGTTCTGCATCCCGGATTCACCAAGACGGCCCTGGTGCGAGACCTTAAGGGCGTGAGGCGGGTGTTGGGGCTGCTGATGAAGGCGTTTGCGTCCCCGCCGGAAGTCGCGGCGGAGCGGATCCTCGCGGTCGCGCTATCGCCGCGGTACGACGGCGTGAGCGGGCAGTACGTTTACGAGGACGCGATCCGGCGGCACGACGGGGAGGCGCTCGACAATGCGGCCGTCGAGCGCCTGTGGTCGCTGAGCCAGGAGTCCGTCGGTGCCTGAAGGACGGCGATGCCCTCCGCGAGCCCTGAGACGCTCGACGGTCGCGGGGCTTGCCCAAGCATGACGAACAACACCCCTCGCATCTCCCTTCGGATGCTGTGGCGCCCGCCACGACCTTCGAGCGAGGTTGTCGAGGACCGGCGGGTCACCTTCCTGGAGCTCTTCTACGATCTGGTCTACGTGGTGGTCATCGCGGAGGTGGGTCACTACCTGGCCGGCCACGTCGACGCTGCGGGGATCTCCAAGGCCGCGTTCCTGTTCACGCTCGTGTGGCTCGCGTGGCTGAACGGCTCGATGTATCACGAGTGGCACGGGCGCAACGACCTTCGCACGCGGGTCTTCACCTTTGCCCAGATGTTTGCGGTTGGGGCCATGGCGGTCTTCGTGCACTCCGCGTTCGGCGAAGGGGCCGTGGGTTTCGCTCTTTCCTTCGCGTCCCACCTCCTCATTGTGGCCTACCTGTGGTGGCGAACCGGCATTCACGACGCGGCACACCGATCGCTGTCGAACCACTACGCGGGGGCGGTCCTTCTGGCTGCGGCGGCCTTCGCCGCATCGGCGCTCGTGCCCGTTGGGCTGGCCGTGTTCCTGTGGGGCGGCGGCGGGGTCGTTCTGCTCGTCATGCCGTTCGCGGTCTTCCTTGGGAGGACATCCGATCCCGGCGTGGCCGCCGAGCTTGAAAGGAGCCTTCGCACGACCGCGTCAACGGTGGAGCGCTTCGGCCTCTTCACCATCATAGTGCTGGGCGAGGTCATCGTCGGCGTGGTCCGGGGCGTCGCCGGGAGTCACGAACTCGGCGCCACGGTGGGGGCCACCGCTGCCCTCGGCATGTTCCTCGCCTTCGGCCTGTGGTGGCTCTACTTCGACTTCGTTTCGCATCGTCCTCCCACGCCGAGCTTCGGGAAGCGCTACGGGTGGATCTATCTCCACCTCTCGACGGGATTCGGGATCGTCGCGGTCGGGGCCGCTACGCTCAACATCGTCGAGCACGCGTCTGGAGGAAGGGTGCCCGCCGAAGCGCGGTGGCTGCTGGCCGGGGCCATGGCGCTGGCGCTGCTCAGCATCGCCGCGCTGATGCGGCTGATCCACATCCCGAAGACAGCCCGGCGACTCTACCGCGGCGCCGGACGCGTCACCGTCGCGTCGGCCGCGGTGGTGGGCGCGCTCGGCTCTTCAGGGATCGGGACGATCCCCCTGATGGCCACAATCGGCGCGGTGATTCTCCTGCCTGTCTTCTACGGATTGCTCGTCTGGATCACCGTGCTCGGTGGGCGCGAGATCCCTCTGGAATGACGCCGATGGCCCCGCACCTGACCACACGTGGAAACACGGCAACCAGCCGGGGCGAGCCGAGAAACAGCCGATGCGCGTGGACAGCAGCCGACCACCGCCTCGGTGCGCTGCGCCGCGAGTCGAAACTGCGGTTCGGTGCACGGTGTCTCCAACGAATCGAACATGGCGATCGGGGGTGTAGTGGATCCTCTCCCGACCGCGCCCGGTTGGCGATCACCTCCGTTGGGACGCCACCCCAGGTCGGTCGCCATTAGATTGAGCGGATCACCCCGGCGGGAGCCGGACAGGGGCGATGGGTCGCGGTGGGAAGCAGGCTCCCACGACGATCCACGTCTCGAAGCTCCCGCGTGAAGCGTCTTCAGCCAATACCGAGAGAAGGAGCAGCGACTTGGGCAAGGTAATACTCATCACAGGGGCTTCCTCCGGCATGGGCCGGGAGGCCGCGATCCTCCTGGCCCACGGGGGCCACACGGTCTACGCCGGCGCACGCCGGGCGGATCGCATGGAGGACCTTTCCGAACACGGCATCACCCCGGTCGAGATGGATGTCTCGAAGGGCGGGGACAACGAACGGGCTGTGCGCCGGATCATCGACGCCGAGGGACGCATCGACGTTCTGATCAACAACGCGGGTTTCGGCCTCTATGGAACGGTCGAGGACATCCCGCTCGAAGACGCGAGATACCAGTTCGAGGTCAATCTGTTCGGCCTTGCACACCTCACCCAACTCGTCCTGCCTCACATGAGGGCGCAGGGCGCCGGCCGGATCGTCAACACGTCCTCGATGGGCGGCCGGATCTTCACGCCCTTCGGCGCCTGGTATCACGCGACCAAGCACGCGCTCGAAGGCTGGTCGGACTGCCTCCGCATCGAGACCGCCCCATTCAACATCCAGGTCGTCCTCATCCAGCCCGGTCTCATCCAGACCGAGTTCGGCCATGTGGTGGGGGGGAGTCTTCAGAAGTACTACGCCGACAGCGCCTACAAGGCCGGTCTGGACCGGTTCTTCGCGATGATGTCCGATCCCCAGGCCGCGAGCCGCGGCACCGACGCCGAGGTGCTCGCCCGGGTGTTCGTCGAGGCGGCTACTGCCGCCCGGCCGCGGCGGCGGTACGTGAAGGGCGCGACGGCGCGTCCGCTGATGCTCATTCGCAAGTGGTTCGGCGACGGGATCTACGAATCCGTGTTGCGCCGCACCTTCGGCTGACCGGTTGGTCCATGGCGTCATCGGATGCTGCGGACCTACGGTTCCTCGAATCCCGCCTCCTCAATGGCTACGGCATCCACTTTCATTTGGGTAAAGGGTGGCCGAGGACCGTAGCGGGGCTCCGCCAGCGCCTCCCCTCAGGTCCCGGGACGGTAGGTCACGGATAGCTTGATGCGCCTGCCCTTGGGGCTGTGGGTGAAGGCGTCGTAGGACTGTTCCCAGTTGACCAGCGGTGGATCGGCGTCGAGAAGGTTGATCACCGAGAGCGCGACATCGGTTGTGCTCGATGTGCGCCGCAGCAGGCTGAGGTCCCAGCCCACGAACCGGTCGATGTGCTCGAACTCGGTGTCGGGGAACACCTCGTTGGCGTACCCCGAGACGGTGTTGAAGTAGTTCACGACGCTGTAGTCGTCCCAATGGTATCCGGCCGAGAAGCGGAGCTTCCACTGCGGCAGCGGGGGCGCGATCGGATTACCCCAGTTGAGCTGGCCCGCCGCGTCCTGCGCGGCAAAGACCTCGGCCCCGTTGAGTTCGAGTGCCTTGACGAAGAACTCCCGCGTGTAGGTGCCGTCGGCACCCAGCGACAGGATGCCCTGGCCGAGTGGCAGGCGCGTGCTCGCGTGCAGGTCGATTCCCGACATCCGGATGCCCGGCCAGTTCACGTTCGTCACCCTGATCCGCTCGACGGCCGACACATGGCAGGTTCCCGTCCCCGGTCCGTCGGGACAGGTCACGAACTCCTGCACGGCGGCCCGGGAGGCACCGCCTGCCGCGTACAGTCTGGTCACGCCCCCGAAGGGCACCTGGTCGATCACGTCGCGGAAGTCGTAGCTCCAGTAATCGGCCGTTGCACGCAACCTTGGAAGCTGCAAGGTCAGTCCCACGTTGTAGGTGAACGCGCGCTCGGGCACGAGCTGGCTGTTGCCGAACGCGTCCACCGCCTTGTAGATGCCCGCCTCGGACACGTATTCGAGCCCGGTGCTTCGGTCTTCGTTGAGGTCGTCCACCGAGGGCGTGCGGAAGGTCGTCTGCAGGGAGCCGCGTAGCGCCAGCGGTTCGGCCAACGCCACGCGCACCGCCAGCTTGGGATCGAAGCTGCTCACCGAGCCATGGAACTCGTAGTTGGCGGCGGCCTGGCCCTCGACCCTGCCGCCGAGTGAGAAGCGGCTCTCGGCGAAGAGCCTGTTCACCATCTGGGCGTCGTGGTATTCGTAGTGCCCGGTTGTGAAGGTGAACGCTCCGGCCTTTTCGAGGCAGCTGCGGTCTCCCGGGACGGGGCATGGGTTGATCGACAAGTCTCCCGGCTGGTTGGGGGTGGCGGAGACGCCGACCCTGCGGAACTGATACCCGATGGCGTAGTCGAGTCCCTCGGAGACGGCCCCCTTGAGCATCGCGTCCGCGACGAACAGATCCGCCGAGCTGTCCAGATTCACTTCCTCGTTGATCCAGTCGATCAGTTCCGCGCTGTTCTCCAGTCCGGGCATGTAGTCCGGGTTCGGCTGATCCCGGTAGGGCGCGCCCGGCTGCGCCGACAGCCGGTGCGCGTTGCTGAACGGGTTGTAGTACCGGCAGTCGCCCTGGCCCGCCACGGCGCCGTTGAGGGGACCGAGCGCCATCCCGGACGGACTCGACGGGTCGACCACCACCGCGACTCCGCAGTTCGGACCTCCGAAGCCGCGGAAGGCCAGAAACTTCCGGTAGGCGTATTCGGCCGGAAGGTTCGCGTTGCCGGAAGCCCGGGAATAGCTGGCGGAGAACTCGACGGCCGCCCCGCCCAGCGACTCGATGCCACGCTCCAGCGAGGCGGCGATCCTCTGGGTGCGGGACGCGCGCTCCAGCGTCCGCCCGGGTCCCGAGTTGCCGACGAGCCGCCCGTAGAAGTACCAGTTGTCCTCCAGACAGGCCGCCTCGCTCGTGAAACCGGCGCCTTGTCCGTGGGTCCCGCAGAACGCCTGTCTCCCCGGATTCCCGGGCTCGATCACTTGGGCTCCGTTGTACGGAGAGATGGGCGGATAGGACGGGGTCGTGAACCACTCGGGCGTTGTAGCCTCGGCCCACAGCGCCTCGACATGGTAGCTCGAACGGTCGCCCAGGTCGCCGTTGACTTCGGCGAACGTCCGGACATGGCGGGACGCTTGGAGCAGGTTGTCCCACTGCTGGTAGCGGAAGCGGCAGGTCTCGCCCTCGCGGTGCCCGCCGAAGTCCGTGCAGCGCGGGTCCACGAAGACGCCGCCCCAACCTCCGAACTGCGCGTCCGAAAGCGCCGCGGTGAACTCTTCGATCGTCTCGTTGCCGGTCAACCTCGGGAACAGGAACGCGCCGGGATTCCCGGTATAGGACCATGCCCCTCCGCCGGACGTGAACGGTCGCAGCGCCCAATCGCGATCCTCGGGGTGCAGTTCCTGGCCGACCAGCGCCTCCGCCGAAACGACGGCGTGCGCGCCTTCCCCGAGCCGCTTGCCCCAAATCGCGCCCGCGTGCGTCTCCCCGGCCCCGGCGAAGTACTCGTGCGAGCCCGACACCTCCAGCCCCTCGAAATCGCTGCGGGTCAGAAAGTTGGCCACGCCCGCCACGGCGTCCGAGCCGTAGACCGCCGACGCGCCCTCCTTCACCACCTCGATCCGGTCCAGCGCGATCGACGGAAAGGCGTTCACGTCCACGAACCTGCCTCCGGACAGCCGCGCCGGCAGGTACACCTGGCGCCGCCCGTTGAGCAGCACGAGCGTGCGCGACGGCCCGATACCCCTGAGGTTGACGCTGGCGGCCGTTTCCGGCACCGCTGCGGGGGGCCGGGTATTGTACCAACCCTGGCGATCTCCGAGGACCCCGGCGCTCGATCCGAGGTTGCGGAAGAAGTCCACAGCCTGCGGAGACCCCTGCTCCGCCAGCGTCCTCCTGCTCGAAACGGCCACCGCGTAGGGCAACTGCACGAGTGACTCCGAGAAGGCGGTGCCCGTCACCACCAGTTCCGCGAGGCCCAGGACGGCCGGTTCCAGCCTGAACTCGACGGCCGCGGCCCCGCCCGCGGTCACGGTTACGTTCATCGAAGCGGTTGCATAGCCCAGCCTCTCGGCACGGAGCTCGTGCGTGCCGACGGGCACGTCCGGCAGTCGGAACAGCCCGCTTGCGCCAGCGAGCACACCGATCCCGAGCGCGGGCACGCTGATCTGCGCACTGGCCACCCGCTCGCCGGTCGCCGCGTCCTCCACGGTGCCCGTAATGGTGCCCGTCTCCTGCGCGGACGCCGGGGCAACAGTGGCGAGTCCCGCGGCCATCATGGCCAACGCGAACGTCACCGCCTTGAGGCCCCAACCTGAACGACCGGCTTCGGGAGCGACGTGGATCGCCGGATCCACTCTCCGTGCTGTTTCGTTGGTTTCCATCTCCGTCTCCATTGGTCTGGGATCGTACGAGAACCTCCTAAATCTAACGCTGCGCGGATGGCCGCACACTAAGGCGTCGTGTCGCGCCCAGCCCCCTTTCATGGCCTTGTCAGGGGGATCGAGAACAGGATGCCGATGCTCGCCCCGACGCTACAGAACGGCCTGAGGGGATTTTCCCCGCACGGCGGACCCGGAAATCTCCCGTCAAAAGTCACGGGTTTTTCCTCTCGGAGCGCCGATTCTCGTTGCCCATTATTGGACACATCCTCGCGCTGTCTCCCTGGAACCGCTGGGGCGGCACCGACCACATCATCCGAGAGGAGACTCTCATGAACAGGTGGCTGACGCGTTTCGTCCTCGCCATCACCGCCGTGGTTCTGGCCATGATGCCCGTCAAGGTGAACAGCCGGGGCGCTGACTCCGCCTTGGCCCGGACCTTCCGCCCGAGCGAGGATGGCTTGGCGCGAACCGAGCGGACCTGCGGGTCTTGGGACGGTCGTCCTTGCAACGCCCCCGTCGAGAGCGGGTCGCCAGCGGCTCGTGACGGGGTGATCGAGGAGGAGGTCGCCCGGTGGCTGGATCATTGGGTGACCAAGGGGCGGGGTCCGGTGCAGCGCGGCCTGAAGCGAATGGGCAGGTACGAGGACTACATCGACGCCGAGTTGGCGGCGCGGAACCTGCCACCCTCGATCCGCTACCTCCCCCTCATCGAGGCCGACTACTACCACTTGGCCGTTTCGCCGGCGGGGGCGGCCGGGCTCTGGCAACTGATGCCCGAGACCGCCCGGTGGCTTGGGCTCGAGGTCAACTCGCTCGTGGACGAGCGCTTTGACGTGGACGTGGCCACCAAGGCCGCGCTGGACTACCTGGTTGCTCTCCATGACCGGTTCCAGTGCTGGTTTCTCGCTCTGGCGGCCTACAATGCAGGGCCGACGCGGATCGAGCGGGTGGTCCGGCGGCACGGTGGAGCCCGGCCCCGCAACGACGCCCTGTTCGGGCATATCCGCGACCGGCTGCCCAAGGAGACCCGGGACTTCGTTCCCCGGTTCCTCGCGAGCGTTCGCCTTGCCGACGACCTTGCGGCCATCAGGCAAGCGGCACCGGAGAAGGATCCGCCGGAGCACTTCGATGTCGTCCGTGTCGAGGGAGCGGCGTCGGCGGATGTCCTCGCCGAGGCCGCAGGCATCGCCGAAGAAGAGATCAGGACTCTGAACCCGCACCTCCGCATCGGCCTGGTCCCGGCGGGCAGGTCGACACGGTTGCGCGTCCCCGCCGGTGCGGGCGAACGGTTCCTCGCCCGCCTCGCCGAAATCCCGATCGGGGACCGCTCCACACTTCGTGAACACACCGTTGCCCCGGGGGAGGCCCTGGTGCGCATTGCACGACGGTACGGTGTTCCGCTGGACGCCTTGCGCACAGTCAATCCGGACGTGGAGCCTCGGCGCATGCGGATCGGGACCGTTCTGTTGATCCCCCAAAGCGCAGGGACGATGCCTGCCGGTTCCCGAATTGCAACCAACCCGTCACCAATCCGGTCGACGAAAGGACGGGATCTCCGATGAACAGAACGGATCTTGGGCTCGACTCCGGTGCCAGGAGCGGGCCAATGAGCCGCATGTGGAGGAGCTTCGCTTCACGGCCGCCCCTTCGCATCGGTTGGCGGACCGAAGACGCGGCCGCTCCGCACCGGATCCGCTTCCGGGCTCCGCGGCGGCTCGGCGCGATTACGCCCGACCGGCTCAGGCAAGACGGCCTGATCTGACGATGCCAATGCGGACCACGGCCTTCTCCGAACCGTGGATTTCCGCGCTTGGAACCGGAAAGACTTCGATGCCCACGGACCCGACGACGATTCGCTCTTCCATTGACATTCCTTGGAGACGCACATCTCATGGGTGAACACCGGGCAGTGCCGGGACGTGGTGGCGTGAGCGGGCTGCCGGTCCACCCGAACGAGAGGACGGAGCCGGGAGTGCTCAAGCAGAGGGACTACACCGCCGTGTTCGACGCTTCGCCGGACGCGATGCTCGTCGTGGATGCGGACGGCGTGATCCAGGACCTCAACCGGCAGGCCGTCGCGATGTTCGGATGGAGCCGCGACGAGCTTGAGGGCAGCGAAGTCGAGCGATTGATCCCCGACGCCAGCCGCGTTCGGCACCGCCGGCACCGCCGACGCTACGGCGAGTCGCCGCAGCCCCGCCCGATGGGCGAGGGACTCGAACTCGAAGCCCTGCGCAAGGACGGCACGACGATCCCGGTCGAGATCAGCCTGAGCCCCTCGAAGCTGGGACGGGGCCGGGAACACGTGATCTGCGCGGTCCGCGACATTTCCGCCTGGAAGCGGATGCGGCGCCTGTCGGGCATGATGATCGCGGCGGCCGAGCAGGAGCGGAAGCATCTTTCGCGCGAACTGCACGACGAATTCCTCCAGAACCTCGTGGCGCTGAAGATCCGGGTGAAGCTGCTGGCCGATGAGAAGGACGACGGCGAGAGGGAGCGTGCGCGGGCGCGGGTCGCCGAGGACATTCGAGGCACGATCCTCGGGATCAAGCGGATGATCCGGGGACTCCTGCCACCGGAACTGGACCACGGAGGGCTTCCCTCCGCCCTCGGCTCCGTCTTCCGCGACATCAAGGTTGTATACGGATTCACGGTCAAAGCCAGCCTGGGCCTGGTGGACGGCGAGTTGGACGAGGTCGCCACGCTCGCGCTGTACCGGATCGTGCAGGAGGCGGTGGGCAACGCGGTGAGGCACGCGGGGGTGAACGAGGCGACCGTGACGGTCGAGGCGGCGAATGGGGCGGTCACGGCCACCATCCGGGACGAAGGATGCGGGTTCGAGTTGCCCGACGCGGAAGGACTGCCGCGCGACGGCTGCGTGGGCCTCGACGGGATGCGGGAGAGGGCCGCGCTCGTCGGGGGCTCGGTCGTCGTGCGGACCTCGCCGGGCGCGGGAACGACGGTTCGCGCATCCGTTCCCGTCCGGGGTGGGGGTCGACGGAACGGATGAGGGATTGCCGACGATGTTGAGGGCGCTCCTGGTCGACGACCACGCGGTCGTGCGCGCCGGTCTCCGGGCATTGCTCGAAGCATCGGGAGGGGCGGAGGTGGTGGGAGAGGCGTCTTCGGGCGAGGAGGCGGTGAGGAAGGCCCGGAGTCTGGAGCCGGACATCGTCGTCATGGATCTGGCGATGCCCGGCATGGACGGAGTACAGGCCACCCGTCGCATCGCCGCCCTCGGCATCGAAACGAAGGTCCTGATCCTCACGGTCCACGACGAGGACGAGTTCCTGGTGCCCGCCCTCGATGCCGGCGCGGATGGTTTTCTGAACAAGTCGGCCGCCGACACCGATCTCATGGGTGCCATCGAGGCGGTCGTGCGCGGCCACTCGTATCTGCCGAGACGCGCGGCCGCGCTCATCGCGCGCCGGAAGGCGGAGCGGAGCGGCGCGGGCGAAGAGCCGGAGCCGCTCTCGGATCGCGAGCGGACCGTGATCGAGTTGACCGCGCGGGGGTTCTCCGCAGCGGAGGCGGGCCGGGAGATGTGCCTCAGCCGCAAGACCGTCGAGGGCTACATCGCACGCGCGAAGTCGAAGCTGGGCCTCAAGCACCGGCGCGACATCGTGCGCTTCGCACTCGAAAGCGGGATCCTGCGGGCCGAAGCCGAGGAGTAGCGGAACCCCGCGATCCCGATGGCTTCCCCCGGCCCGGTCCGTCCTGACGGGAATTTCCCGCCAAGACGGTTGCGGGTTTCTCCCCCCACAATTCGCGGAATTCTCCTCTCAAGGCCCGTTGGCGCGGTCCTGCATATTGGTCGCAGGGCACCCGGAAGCGAATCGGGGGCGTGTCCACCCGAGGCAAGGAGTCGGGAACCATGCAGCAGGAGACCCCAGGCTACGAAGCCATCGTCGACACCCTGCGTTGGGCCGCGCAGGGTTACGTGATCGGCCGCGGAGAGGCGGTTCGGCCCATGCCCTGGCGGCGGATCCTCGATCATCTGGCCATGCTCGGACAGGACGAGTTACTGTGCATCGACCCGAGCGCCAACGGCACGGGAAGTGGAATCACGGTCAGGCGGATCGCCGCGAATGGACGATCCGGCACGAAGCCGTCCGCCATGAATGGCTCGCGCGAGACGACTTGGACCGTGAACACCCGTGAAGGGTCGAGGGCGGTGGCGCGGTTCGCCCAGCGCATCGAGATGGCCGTGCGGAACGGCCAGTACCGTTCCGCGACCTGCATGCGAAGGGGATCGAGGATCTTCGCGGTAATGACCGGCGCTTCCGCACCCGTCACAAGGTCGAACGGAAACCACCGCCCGCCGCCGCCTCGTGTTCGCGCCTTGGCGTCCGCCAGGGGACTGCACCGAACGACTCGGTACCAGAGGCGAACTCGAAGGAACAGGTACATAGCGTACATGACTGTGGCCGCGTCGTTGCTGCTGTCGGTAGTAGCTCTGCTATCCGCCGCGACCGGGCGCAAACAGCAACCCCCGCCACCGGTACCCGCCAACGCCATCGTGGGACAGGTGCTGATCGGGGGACGTGGTGCCGAGGGCGTGACCGTCGCCCTCGACGGCCGAGCCGCAACCGTCACGACCGGCGGGGGCGCGTTCCGGTTCGATGACGTGGAAACCGGCATCCACACCATCACCATCAGCGACTATCCGGCGGACGCGCGCTTCGACCGCACCTCCGCCACCGCAAGCATCGACACCGAGGGCCGGGCGGCCACCGTCAGCTTCTCCGGTTCCTACATCCGCAGGTCTCGCATCACAAGGCCGGCCGTGATGGCCGAACGCGGTGGCACCGGAAGGCAGTCAACGCCGTTGGCTCTGCGGGAAGCCGCCGGGCACGCCGCAACCGAAATGTAGGACCCGGCCTGCAACCGGTGTCTGCGCGCTCCGAGTCTCCGTATTCGGCCGGGCCATTACACGCTATCTTGGTGGGAGAACCGGGACGTTCGGTTCTGCTCTTCACACGCCTTCCATCACACACTAGGACCTGCCTGCCATGCGTAAGTTCACTTGGTTGTTGGGACTCACTCTGATCGCCGCCCCGGCAACCGCCCAGACGACCTTGGGCCTGAAGGGCGGGGTCGGCTTCGCCACCATTGCCATCGAGGAAGCCGGGGTCGAGGAGGAGTCCGTTTCCGGCCTCGTCGCGGGGCTGGAACTCGGCGTTCCCGTCTCCAGCGTGTTCAGCCTGAGGCTCGGCGGCTCGTACGCTCGGAAAGGCGGCGGGGGATCGGTTGGCGGTGGCACCGTGACGCTCAACATCGATTATTTCCAGTTCTCGGCGTTGGCCCGGGTCGCCACCTCCGGCGACGGGCCTTCGGTCGGCCTGACGGCCGGCCCGTGGGCCGCCTATCAGCGCTCATGCGAGTTGGAGGGCACACTCGAAGGGACGAGCATCGTCGCGCCATGCTACGATCCGCCTTTCTCGGACTTCGACATCAAGACCCTGGACTTCGGTCTGGCCTTCGGCGGAGGGGTCGAGATTCCCGTCGCGGGCAGTCTCCGGATGGGACTCGACGCGCTCTATTCGCTCGGGCTCGCCTCCGTGGACGACGACGAAAGCAAGACACGGCACCTCACCGTTCAGATAGGTCTGTCCCTCCCGATCGGTTGACCGAGGCGAATCGAACACCGGGCCGCATCAGATGCCACCCGGACGCCGCTTCGACTCCCGCCATTCTGCACAGCTTTCCGGTCACTTCAGCACGGCAGACTCAGATTCGAACTCATCGGCAAGAATGGCAGATCGTGCAGTCCAGGTTGAACTTACGTGACTCCTTGCCGTGATTCGCTTCCCCCTGACTCTGCCGTTACGTCAGGGTTCTCGCATTGTCGCCATCAGTTGGGCATCATCCGCCCCATGGCCGTCATCGGATCCAGCACCCCGTAGCTCCCCATCCTCATGGGGCCGCCTCCAAGGAAGAGCCTCGCTCCCAGGGGACAGCACCCAGAACGACGAGTCTGCCCCGGGAAACTCGCCTCGCGGCAGATTGCCTCGCTCGGCGCGGGCCCGGTGGTACTGCACTTCCAGGAAGGGGCGCAGGCTCACCGGGTCCGAGCTCAGCTGCCGGGCGTAGGCCGCCGTGGCGATGAGCCATCGGGTCGCGCCGGTTGCGTGCCCGTCGTGATCGTAGCGGAAGAAGTCGTCCGAGCCGGCCGGCCCCATCCGCGCATACTCGGGGCGCGTCGCGGATTCCAGCCGCAGATAGGGTTGGTGACGGTTCGCGTCGTAGCGAATCTCCGCGAGGAGGCTCATGTATCCGTCGGAGTCTTCGGGATCGCTGCGCGAGGCTTCGGCCAATCCGTAGAGCATCCCCGGGCCAGCCGGCCCCGAACGACGCAACGCCGCGTTCAGCAGCCTGGTGGTCTCTTCGTGGCCGTGGTGTGACTCGGTGACGCGCGCGTGCGAGACGGAGGCCTCCCACTCGGTGGCGGAACCGGTTCCCGATGTCCATCTCCGCGCCATCCGGCCCGACCAGGAGTCGGGGAAGCTGCGGATGTTCGCGAAGTCATACGGCCCCTCCGGTTCGGTGCCTCCGAGACACCCGCTTCCAAGCTCCATCCGGCAAGACGCCAGATCGCGTTCACGGTCCAGCGCTCGAGGACCTGCGAGAGATGATGGTTCGTGGGATACTTGAGCCCGGGGCGGGCCATGGGATCGTCGGTGCCGTAGGGAGCGAAGCCCTTTCCCGCGGACAGCGACAACCCTCCTCCGGCGATCTCCCAGAGGTTCCAGCTGAGCATCGCCTCGTGAAGGAGCGTGTGCGGATGCCGCTTGTCGATGAAGCCTTCTCCCCAACCGCCGTAGGTGAGTTCACCGCTTCCCAGGGTCACCCCCTCGAAGTTGACCGTCGTGCGGAGGACGAGCCGGCGGGACGGGCTTGCCAGGTTCGCCATCAGGGCCGGCTGGGTCAGATACCACTCGGTGCGGTGAAGCTCGCCGCCGTCCCCGTTGTCCGGGCCCCCGGCGGTGACCACAGGAAAGACCTGGCCCATCCCGACGACGTGCCAGTCGCCCAGCGGGAGCCGGAACATCCGGTGCTGCATCTGGTGTTCCGCTTCGGGCTCCATCGCGTGGTCCATCTGTTGCGCGGGCGCGTGCCGCGGGAGGAGGAACAGGAAAAGAAGTGCCGGCGCGGCGACGGCGCGGGCGGTCGCCACGGATCGGTGCATATGCATGAGTACCTCGCCATTGGGACAAACATCCGAGAGAGACGCCCGGGACGGGCGCTACTTAGGCTCAGATGTCGTGGCGAGGCGGAGGAGGATCGACGCTCGATGCGACGATGGAGGGGGCCTGCTGGACGAACGGGCCGGCCTGGAAGGCGACCCCGGGGAACGATCGGATGTCAGCCGGGCGCAACGGTTCACCCGAGGTGACGGCGCAGGCCAACATCATCGCGCACTCTCCACGCTCGGGATCTTCGTGCTGATGGGAGTGGGAGGACTCTCCGCCCGTGGGGTGCGAGGCTCCGTGGTGGTGGGCCGTCGGGGCTTCGGCGGGTTCCTGGATCATCGATTCGCCCGTGGCGCAGCGGATCGCCGCGACGTGGGACCAAGAGAGGGCCAGGAAGGCGAGGAGGGCGATGGGGCGGTTCATGGGGGAAGATGCGGGGGAGGGGTGGGGGGGACAAGTTTCCGCCGGGGTCGGGTTCAGCAGCAACTTGGCTCGTTGGCGGCATCGAGGGCGGCATGGGCCGGATTCGAGTTGCGAGCCGAGCGAGCGGTCCTCGATAGACCCGTAGCTGTCGCCTGGGTAGATTGCTCGCCATGTCCGCCGCCACCACTCCGGCAGAAATCGATCCCAACGAAGGATGGTCTCCGACGAGTGAAGTAGTCTCGGCGGCGGCACCGCGTTTGCTCCATCGCCAACGCCTCCTTCTTTCTCTCCTGCGCGCCTTTGGGGGAGAGATGCGGGACTGCGACTTCCAGCGCCTCCTGTTCGACTATAGCCGCCGGTGCCGGGAGCGAGGGGTTGACGCGCCGTATGACTTTGTCGCCCAGGAGCAAGGCCCTCGTTCCTTTACTGCCACAGCGGACCGGGACAGGCTCGCGCGACACGGGCTTCTCACCTCCGGCGTCTGGCGTCTCACCGAGGAAGGGCATCGGATCGCGGGTAAGCTCGAGAACCGCGATGTGGCCGCTTTCGCGGCTCGTCAAGGGAGGCGAAATGACGCTTCCGGGGCCGGTGTGGAGAACCAGACGTCAGTCGGCGATCACGACCCCGGCGAAGCTGCTGAAGACAACGCCAGTCCGAACGGCGGCCTTCTCGCAACGATCGGCTACGAGCGACGAAGCTACGAGGCCTACTTCAACCAGCTGCTCGGGGTGGGCATCTCGCGTCTCTGCGATGTGCGCCGGAACCCATTCAGTCGGAAATGGGGATTCTCGAAGCGACTTCTCTCCCAAGGCTGTGAAGAGCTCGGCATCCGGTATGAGCCCTTTCCGGAACTGGGTATCGCGTCCAGGCACCGTGCCGGTCTCAGCGACCGGGCATCCTACAACCGCCTCTTTGCCCGCTACGAAGCCACGACTCTGCCGCGCTGTCAGGACGCCGTGGCCCGAATCGCCGGATGGATCGACGCGGGAGAACGGGTGGCGATCACCTGCTATGAATGCGATTCGCGGGACTGTCATCGATCGCGGCTCGCTGCGGCCATCGTCAAGAGCGCCTCCAGGTCCCTCTCGCCGAGACACCTGTAGGAGGGCATGAGAATCCTACCTGACCTGCGCGATCTACGATTGATCGAGTCAGGCGCAGCCATCTTGGCGGAGTTAGGGGCAGTTAGACAGGATCTACCCTTAGATGCATCTAACTGGACCTAACTCTCTCAAAGGACGTTAGCAGCGCTCATCGTCCCCAGACTCGGCCGTCTCCTGTATCAACTTAGCGGCCGCGAAAAGGCCCGCGTCCTTGGCAACCGAGCCCTTGGCGCTCTCCGGAATTTCGCCAGCGCTTTCAAGGTCTCCCATGCAGAGTTTGAGGTAGGCGTGACGCCAGAGCCGGGCCTAGCCGCTTCCGGCGATCTCGAGACCGACCTTACGGATCTCTTCGTCGCCGTCGGTGAAGCGGCCAAAGCCGCCGACAAGCCGGCAGCCCTCCTTGTGGACGAGGTCCAATACCTGTCAGACGAAGACTTGAGCGCACTCATCGTTGCGCTGCACCGGATTAGCCAAACGGCATTACCCATGATCATGTTCGGCGCTGGGCTACCGCAGCTCGCAGCGGTATCCGGCGAGGCCAAGAGCTACGCGGAACGTCTATTCGATTTCCCCGAGATTGGTCCACTCGACGAGAATGCCATAGCAGAGGCCATTCGAGGGCCAATCGAGGAGGCGGGAGCCGAAATCGAAGATGACGCGCTGTCACAGATCGGTCATCAGACCGAAGGTTATCCGTATTGTCTTCAGGAGTGGGGAGCGCATTGCTGGAACGTCGCTTCCGAATCACCGGTGACCCTCGAAGATGTCGAGTCGGCGAGGGAAAGGGTGATGGCCGCTCTGGACGCGAGCTTCTTCCGCGTTCGCTTCGACCGCCTCACGCCCAGAGAGCAGGAGTATCTGAGAGCAATGGCGCAGCTCGGCGCAGGGCCACACCGCTCGGGGGAAGTAGCGGCAGAGCTAGGGGTCGCGGTTACCTCGGCAGGGCCGATCCGCACGGGCCTAATCCGCAAGGGGATGATCTGGAGTCCGGCCCACGGGGCAACGGCATTCACCGTTCCCATGTTTGATCAGTATATGCTGCGTGCGATGCCCGACTGGTAACCGGAGGATGGGTGACAGCACCATGCGAAAACACGAGGTAACGGAGGATGGCGACGACAGGTTGTCCGGTCATCTGGAGGAAGCTCTGGGAGATATCGAGGCTGTCCGTCAGCTGTACCGAAGCGGTTTGTTGTCGACCTACCGGACAGCGTACAACCGCCTCCTTCGACGATGGCTCTCATGCGGGGTCTACAACGTGCACACAGAGCGAGGACGAGAAGTGCAACCCTCACGTTACGTCAGGGCTACGGAGGCCACGCCATCACCAGATCCTACGAATTCCGGTGGTCCGCGACCTGCAGAACAACTGGGAGGAGACCATCTGGGTGCATCGACGTGGGGAGGAACCGGTCAGGGATGGCTCGAATCGATGTGCTGACCCCCGTCATCAGCTGACGACAACGGCGTTCAAGTGCGTCTCGCCATCTTCACGGGCTGCCGTAACCCTGTGCGTTCCGTCCACAACCACCAGCCAACCGTCAGGCAGTCCGGTCTGCACAACAATCGGATGGTCCCCGTATGTTCCCTCGCGGCACAGCTTTGCAATCCACTCGTGATCGAGCTCCGGGTCTTTGCTGGGTATAACGCGCGCGAGCGCGACTCGGCGAGCGGGCAACGTCGCGCTCATGGCCCGCATGACTCTATGACGCAACCGGCGGACCTGATTGTATGCGTCATCATGGGGCGCTTCGTTCCAAGTCGGGCCCATGATCTTGTCGAGGCTCCAATACCATCGCACCAGCTCTTCGCTGTCGTAGTCGCCCGCCCTTAGTCCCTCCTCAATCTGCCGAGCAGCCATCACCTCGCACGGGGCCTTGTGTGCCCTGTTCCTTCGTCCGTAGCGGGTATGCGGGGAGTCCTGGGACATGTTCACAATCTCCGTGTACATCGTGCCTAGGATGTTGGCAACACCAGTGCGCATCCTCACGCGGTTCTGTGGGCCGCTTCCCGGGCCGTTACCACTAGCCTCCGGTTCACCCGCAATACTACAGACTCCGTCGGGATCTTGCTGGCCATCCGGTCGCTCTCGCCCCAGAGGGTTGGGCAGTGGTAGGGGCTGATTGGGCCGAGTGCGTGTGCGGGCCCAGGGCCGGCCTGGGTCAGATACCGCTCGCGGCGGCGAAGCTCGCCGCCATCCCCGTTGTCCGGGCCTCCGGTGGTGACCACGGGAAAGACTTGGCCCATCCCGACGACGTGCCAGTCGCCCAGCGGGAGCCGGAACGTCCGGTGCGGGAGCAGGAACAAGAAAAAGAGAGCCGTCGCGTGGTCCATCTGTTGCGCGGGCGCCTGCCGCGGGAGCAGGAACAGGAAAGGAGAGCCGGCGCGGCGACGGCGCGGGCGGTCGCCACGGGTCGGTGCATGTGCATGAGTACCTCGCCATTGGGACAAACATCCGAGAGAGACGCCCGGGACGGGCGCTACTGAGGCTCAGATGTGGTGGCGAGGTGGCGGAGAATTCCGGCATACTTCCACCGTTTGGCACGCAACCGTCCTCTACTTGGTGGGTATTGAAACACGAACGGTTGACCTACAAATGACGTGGCCGGATTTCCGATCGATTAGACGTGGGCGGCTTTCTTGGCACGGCGGTCGCCCCCTCCCTGGGATTGGTTGAACCATGATACGCTTGGCAATCCGAATCGTGTTGACAATGTTGCCGGCCGGTGTTCCGCTTGCGGCACAATCCGAGACGCCAGCGCAACGCGCCGACAGCTTGGAGCGTGCAGCCCACGGTCGCCCTGTGGCTGAGCGCGCCCGATTACAGTATCTGGCACTAGCTGCGCTACATGAAGAAGGGGCACAGGCTCTCTTGGCGGGACACCGAGGGCGTCTAGAAGTGGCGACATGGAATGAAGCGCGGCTCACCACAAGGGCGTATGAGAGCGCCGCCGCCGCATGCCATGGATTGATCCTTGGGCCGAGAAACGGACCCACGATCACTTCGTACCTGGCCTACGCACTTGGTGCTTGGGACGGGATGGGGGAACGGGTGGATGCAAATGACCTTGTCCAAGAGCTGCTGAAGACCAGAGACCGCCTACGCGAGGACGCTGGGCTGATTTCTACTTCATTGTTATGCAACCCATAGCCTAGCTGTCGTTACTAGGCCTGATCGCTATCTTCTGAATCGCCACCCGGAGGTCTCGTCAGTTCGCCCGCCATGAGAAGTAGAGCTTCACAAAATCTCACGAGAGCTAGCGCCTCGGGACGAGTGAACACGCTATCTTGCCCATAATGGTGATGGTTGATGCTGGCCAATCGCATAACGGAGGAAATGATGGAGCCGTAGTGCTCACCACGTCGGTCGTCGGTACAAGCCCTAATGTAGTCGGTGAGCGTCGCGTACCCCTGATCCTTCAGGACCACTTGTAAGGCCTCGACCACCATACGACAGATGCCGACAGCCTTGGGCGGGTCGATTGACACGAGCGCACGGGCCGCATTGAGGTGATCAACCGCGACTTGGAAGCTCCCGTCTTCCTTGAGGACACGGCGAAGCTCGACAACATCGATGTTCTCATAGCCCGAGGTCGACAGGAACGCCGACCACA
Organism: Longimicrobiales bacterium; assembly: GCA_965232315.1. Classification (GTDB taxonomy): domain Bacteria; phylum Gemmatimonadota; class Gemmatimonadetes; order Longimicrobiales; family Gaopeijiaceae; genus BD2-11. Next base: position 230,147 of record CBDDPN010000002.1, read on the forward strand.
TGTCGGTAGGCACCTCGAAGCGCCACGGGCTTTGGTAGATGGGTTCAATGCCCCCATCAATCGCCCAGGATCCGGCCAAGTCCATCCAGAAGACCGGGAGTGCCCCGGCCCGTTCAGTCTCCAGGCGGCTCAGGACATGAGGGGGCGCATCGCAGCACATCGTGAAGGAGTGTTCATGTGAGTAGGAAGTCGACCGGAGATGTTCGAGGCCCTTCGGGATAGACAAATCTCCGATCACGGGTCCACTATCCGATCCCCAGCGTAGCTGTCCACCCAAGGCAGCAATCGTGAAACCGACAATCTCCTCCGGGGATGTCTGGGACCTGGGAATCTCCTGCACCTGGCACCCGGCTGCGAGTTCGATACGTGGTTGAAGGGCAGCACTGGCCGTCACACGGCTCACCCAGATGGTGCCGACCTTGTAGTGCCGTAGTCGTAGGTCGCCTTGCCCGAGTCGTGTCATGGGAGCTTTTCTCGCGGCTGGAGGAGTGCTTGGGGGGGTTCACTTCGGTGATTTGAAACCGGGTGTAGCTTACCCCGGCCAAGTCTGCCGCCCCCGATCCAGGGTGGCAACCCTCCAGATCTCTTGGGGATCCACTTCGCACCCGATCAGATTCGCATTATCTTCGGGCTCATCCTTCCCAAGGAAGCCAACCCGATGTTTCGCGTAAATCTTACAACGTTCCTGGACATCGTAGGTGCGGCCGGGACACCGAAACTCACGGCCGTGAGACGCTTGAAGCAGCGAGGAGAGTACAACCCTGCTCACGACTTCTGGCTGCCACTTCGCCGCGCGATCGTGAAGGCTCATCAGCAGGAAGATGTGGACCTGCTTGATCATCTGCTGCCGACGATCACCGACAAGAAGAAGTTGAGCAACTACCCGGCTCGCATTGAGGCACACAAGAGGTGGTGGGGTAGGAAAAATCTCCGATGGTTTCAGCCTCCTGACGCCGAATGGCAGTACCGACAGGTGTCGGTTCGTGTGAATCCTGAATTGGGGCTCAAGGATGACTCGGGCCGGATCGTCGTTAAGCTCTATTTCAAGCAGGACCGCTTGTCCAAGCTCCGGGCGGACGTGATCCTCCATTTGCTTGAGACGACGGTGACGCCCGCGGGGAAGAATGCCCGTGTTGGGATTCTTGACGTGCCTCGAGCCAGACTGATTCAATCCACCGTCGAGAAGCCTGGGCTGGAAGCCGCGCTCAGAGCAGAGGCGGCCTATATTGCCACCGCGTGGGACGAGATGTAGAGCCTTCCTAGAGACGGAGAACCCTCACGGTGACCCCCGCCGAGTTCATCACCAAGTGGCACGCCTCCGAACTGAAGGAGCGCTCGGCCGCCCAAGAGCACTTCATCGACCTGTGCCGGCTGCTTGGCGAACCGACCCCGGCCGAGGCCGACCCCGCGGGAGACCACTACTGCTTCGAGCGCGGAGCGTACAAGGACACCGGCGGGGGCGGATGGGCGGACGTGTGGAAGCGTCACTGCTTCGCGTGGGAGTACAAGGGGAAGCACGCGAACCTCGATGCCGCGTTCGATCAGCTCAGGCAGTACGCGCTCGCCCTGGAGAACCCGCCCCTGCTGATCGTCTCGGACATGCGGCGGTTCCGGATCCGGACGAACTGGACCAACTCGGTCAGCAAGACGCTGGAGTTCGAGCTGGACGACCTCATGGACGCTGCCGTCCGGGACAAGCTCAAGTGGGCGATGTCCGACCCGGATCGGCTCCGTCCGGGCGAAACCAGGCAGACGCTGACGGAACGAGCGGCGCGGACTTTCGCGCGGCTCGCGCAATCGCTCCGGGACCAGGGCCACGAACCGCAGGACGTGGCTCACTTCGTGAACCGGCTGGTGTTCTGCATGTTCGCCGAAGACGTGGGCCTGCTTCCCGACGACATGTTCACCCGCATGCTGAGGCACGCGCGCCGACAGCCCGAGCAGTTTGCCGTGCTGGCGCGGAAGCTCTTCGGCGCAATGTCCACCGGAGGCCAAGTGGGGTTTGAGGACGTGGAGTGGTTCAACGGCGGCTTGTTCGAGGACGATGCGGCCCTTCCCCTGGATGAGGCCCAGATCGCGACGACTCTGAAGGCGGCCGCCCTGGATTGGTCGAGCATCGATCCCTCGATCCTGGGTACGCTGTTCGAGCGCGGTCTCGACCCCGGCAAGCGCTCGCAGTTGGGCGCGCACTACACGGACCGGGACAAGATCATGCGGATCGTCGATCCCGTGGTGGTCAATCCCTGGCTGGCGGAGTGGGAGGCCGCGAAGGCCCGGATCTCAACCAGCCTCGAGCGTGCAAACAAGGCCAAATCCCGCGGCGCCGCGACGCGACACCGCAAGAAGGCGGAGCATGCGCTCGGTTCCTTCCTCGAGCGGTTGAGGCAATTCACTGTGCTCGATCCCGCCTGCGGCTCGGGGAACTTCCTGTATCTCGCACTCCACGCGCTCCACGACGTGGAACACCGGGCGCAGCTTGAGGCGGAGGCGATGGGGCTCCAGCGCGCCTTCCCGGCGGTCGGTCCCGCCAACGTGAAGGGAATCGAAATCAACGCCTACGCGGCGGAGCTCGCGCGCGTCTCGGTGTGGATCGGAGAAATCCAGTGGATGCGGCGCAACGGGTTCCCTGGCTCGCGCCAGCCCATCCTCGATCCATTGGAAACGATCGAATGTCGAGACGCGATTCTGACGCCGGAGGGCGGGGAGCCGCAGTGGCCCCACGCGGACGCGATCATCGGCAATCCGCCGTTCCTCGGCGGAAAGCTGCTCATCGAGAATCTCGGCGAGGACTACGTTTCGACGCTGTTTGACGTGTACCAGGACCGGGTGCCGCGCGAGGCAGATCTGGTCTGCTACTGGTTCGTGAAGGTGGGGGAATCCGCAGGCAGCGGAGCCGCGAAGCGGGTCGGCCTGGTCGCGACCAATTCAATCCGGGGCGGAGCGAACCGCAGGGCGCTGCAAAGGGCGACGGAGAACCGGCCCATCTTCGATGCTTGGAGCGATGAACCGTGGGTGATCGATGGTGCTGCGGTGCGCGTCTCGCTGGTGTGTTTCGCGCAGGCGGATGATGCGTCTCCGCCGGCCCGCCGGCTCGACGGTGAAGCCGTCGACGCGGTCCACACCGACCTCACGGCCGGTATCGATCTGACGAAGGCGCGGCGTTTGGCCAGGAACAAGGGCGTAGCTTTCATGGGCGACACCAAGGGCGGTCCGTTTGACGTTCCGGGCGACTTAGCCCGCGAGTGGCTACGCGAGCCCGCGAATCCCAACGGGCGGCCCAACTCGGACGTCCTGGCGCCGTGGATGAACGGCATGGCGGTCACGAGGCGTCCCGCCGAGAGGTGGATCGTGGACTTCGGCTGGACCATGGTCAGGGAGGAGGCAGCGCTGTACGAGGCTCCGTTCCAGCACGCGCAGAATAACGTCTACCCGATGCGGCAACGAAACCGCCGCGAGTCCTATCGCGTCAACTGGTGGCGGCACATGGAGCCGAGGCAGGGGATGTGGAAGGCCGTCGCAGGGTTTTCTCGCTACATCGCGACGCCGCGGGTGTCGAAGCACCGCCTGTTTGTCTGGTTCGACATCCGAGTCTGCCCCGACAGCGCCCTCATCGCCATCGCACGTGACGACGACACCAGCTTCGGAATCTTGCACAGCCGATTCCACGAGGTCTGGTCGCTCCGCAGGGGCACTTGGCTCGGCAAAGGCAACGATCCCCGCTACACGCCGACCACCACCTTCGAGACCTTCCCATTCCCGGAGGGACTCACACCCCATGTGCCGGCCGCCGACTACGCGTCCGATCCGCGTGCGGAGGCCATTGCTGCTGCCGCCCGGCGGCTGGTCGAGCTTCGCGACCGCTGGCTCAACCCGCCTGAGTGGGTGGAATGGGTCGAGGAGCCCGCTCCCGGCTATCCGTTACGTCCGGTACCCCGTGACGACAAGGCCGCGAAGGCGCTCAAGAAGCGAACGCTGACCAACCTGTACAACGCCCGGCCGCAGTGGTTGATCGATGCCCACGACCAGCTTGATGCGGCGGTGGCCAGCGCCTACGGGTGGCCGAGCGATATCACGGACGATGCGGCGTTGCGTAGCCTGCTTGCGTGGAATCGCATGGATGCTCCGTGACGCTCCAGAAGATCGTCTTTCAGTGCTAGTGTAGTGCCGCATAAGTCATGTGGTCATAACACGGAAGGATCGCTAACTTCCATGCATGGCTACACTGCGAAGGATTCGGTTGCGACCCGGGGACCGCAAGGAGCTCGAGGGCTGGATTCGAGCCCGCACGACCCCGCAGCGGCGCGTGGAGCGCGCCCGGATCGTCCTGGGTTCGGCCGGTGGTTTGTCGGGCCGGGTTCTGGCCCGCGAGATCGGCGTCTCGCTGCCCACCGTTCAGCGATGGCTGGACCGGTACGACAAGGACGGACTCGCGGCACTCGAGGACCGATCCCGCTCCGGCCGACCGCGGAGCAGAATCACACCCCAACTCGAGGCCGAGATGGTGCGCCGCACGCTCGAAGAGAAGCCGCCCCGAGGAACGCACTGGAGCACGCGCCTGATGGCCGAGTGCATGGGGCTGCATCACAGCCAGGTGGGTCGGATCTGGAAGGCCCACGGACTGAAGCCCCACAAGGTGCGCTACTTCAAACTCTCCACCGATCCCCACTTCGTCGACAAGCTCCGCGACGTGGTGGGGCTCTATGTGGCGCCGCCCGAGCGGGCCATCGTCTTCTCCTTCGACGAGAAGAGCCAGATCCAGGCTCTGGACCGGACCCAGCCGGGGTTGCCGCTCAAGAAAGGGCGGGCGGGCACCATGACGCACGACTACAAGCGCCACGGGACCACGACGCTGTTCGCGGCGCTCGACATCGCCACCGGAGAGGTCATCCACCAGTGTCTGCCCCGTCACCGACACCAGGAGTTTCTCCGCTTCCTGGGCACCGTCGAGGAACTGTGCGACCCGGAACTCGACCTGCACTTCATCCTGGACAACTACGCCACCCACAAGCATGCAAAAGTGAAGGCCTGGCTGGACAAGCACCCCCGCGTGCACTTCCACTTCGTGCCCACCTCGGCATCGTGGCTGAACCTCGTCGAGCGCTTCTTCTCCGAACTCACACAGCGCCAGCTCAAGCGCCTCGCGGTCCACAGCGTCGGCCAGCTCGTGCACGCGATCACCGCATACATCAACGACCGAAACCGTGCCCCGAAACCCTTCGTCTGGACCGCCACCGTGCAAGACATCCTGGCCAAGGTCAACCGTGCTAACGCCACTTTGGCGGCACTACACTAGATGCTGGAGGGACGGAGCCGGCTATGGGAGCAGGGATAGGAAGAGGAGTGCCGACGCCGCGACGGTGCGGGCGGTCGCCACGGGTCGATGTATGTGTAGGAATGCCTCGCCATCGGGACAGACCTCTGAGAGAGACGCCCGGGACAGGCGTTATCGAGGGTAAGACGTCGTGGCGACACGGAAGAGGATCGACGCTCGATGCTTCGATGGAGGGGGCCTGCAGGGCGAACGGGCCGGCCTGGAAGGCGACCCCGGGGAACGATCGGATGTCAGCCGGGCGCAAGGGTTCACGCGAGGTGACGGCGCCGGCCAACATCATCGCGCACTCTTCACGCTCAGGATCTTCGTGCTGATGGGAGTGGGAGGACTCTCCGCCCGCGTGTTGCGAGGCACCGTCGCGGTGTGCCATCGTGGCTTCACACGGGCCCTTGGATCATCGATCCGCCCATTGTGCACTGAATCACGGCGACGTGGGACCAGGAGAGGGCCAGGAGGGCGAGGATGCGGTTGCAGGACGGAAGATGCTGGGAGCGAGCGGGTGGGGACAAGTGTTTAGAGCGGGGTTGGTTTTCGGTATCTGGCGGGGTCATCGAGGGCGGAATGACCAACGGCGCTACCGATGACCTTGGCTTCAAGGCAATGGAAAACCCAGCCGAAATCCACAAATTGCGCGCAACCAACTTGTACCGGCTGAGCTTTGACGAGGGGCTCATGTACGATACTGTGGGCGGGATTTCCGGTTAAGCGTTCACGGTGCCCCTTCGACCTCTCCCGAAAGCGGACTCCGGCACCTATCTTTTCCCGCAGGCCGCCTTCGTCCAGCAGGGCCAAGCCGGTGCCGTTGAGGGCAAGTCGCCGCCCGCAGCAGCAACCCGCGACCATGCGAGCCCGGCTTCCCGGAGGCGGCCAAGGTTACATAAGTAACTTGACCCTATTCGCCAAACTAATCAGTTTTCCACACCCGCCAAACGAGGGGCAGCCATGACTAACCTTGACTCATCTGTTTTTGATTTACTAGCCAAACAACTAGCGCAATATGAACTGAATTCCACTGTCCCCTACCTCGCCGGCTTGTTGACCGTACCTGCCCTTCATTGCAATGGTCCCCGTTTGGAGACTCTTGTACATCTTGCGGTTGCCCACTGTAACGGAACGCGCACGCCAGACCGTGTTCAAGTCCTGCGCTGGCTTAATTCTGATCTAGCGAGCGTCACCTCCTTTGAGGATCCGTCGGAAGATGTCTTCATAGCGAACGTCGAGACTGCTCGTGGCAACAGACTCATATTCCAAGGCAACTGGGTGGCGAACGCGTACTACACCCAAGCTGTCCTTGACGTCCTGAATTCCGATGCGTTGTCCGAGGCACCTGCTTCGGCGGCTTCAGCGTCCATAGCTCTCCTCAAGATCGGTGATTACGTTGCAAACCGCTTGGATTTAGAACGATGGACCCAAGAAGCCTGCATCCCGCAGGCCGATTTCACTCTAAGCTCAGACGATGCGGTCCGCCGACACTTGACGGCCGTTACACTAACTGACGCGGACCTGACAGCCATTGGTGTTACTCGCCAAGAATTGCAGCCGTTCCTCTTCCGCGATCAACACAGGCCGAACCTTCTCGGCGAGCGATTGGGGCACACCAGTCTCGAACGACGACCACTCATCCTTCATGGATCGAGACTAGTACTTGCCCTGCCAGCTGCCATCGGTCCCGCCATCCGGCGCTTCGTCATCGCCGAACTACAGGCTGCCGGATCGCTCTCCCAATTCTCAATGGCTCTCGCTAGGCAGCAGACGCGACAGGTACACCTTGACGGCCTTCGCCACTTACGTTGGCCGTCTCAGGGTGTATCGCCTCCCAAACCACCGCAACCGCTTCCTCGACTATCACATCGGTTGGTCGCCTACGATGACGACAAGTACATACAACTAATCATATTGCAGGATCCTCACTTGGAAGAGATCAATACCAGGGGTCTCAATTCACCATTCACTTACTCACCTATGGCCAACAGAAATTTGTCCACCCTGATAAAGACGGTCATCACCTCCTGCCAGGCCAAATCCGGGCTTTCTCATGGCTGGACGATCCTCCTCGTGGGAGGTGTCGGCCGAGGCCTCATGCTAGATGTCGAAGACACCCCTGATCCTTGGATCATTTCCCTTATCTCAATAGCTGACTTCTTGTTGCTGACGGCCGATGTCGAAAACCCGTTAGACCATTTTCTCCAATGCCTCGTACAGCATCGATCCCTCGAAGTAGCTGGACCACATATATTGTTTGCGGGCAATGACTACGATATCTATTGCCATTGGGTTGAGTCGGGTTATCGGCTGCTTCCCCCAGATATGCCTTCGGGTGTAGATGTCTTGGCACTACCACCTGACGTGGACCAACTCTCCCTCCGCCGTCGCGTCCGTCGCTCCACGGACGCCCACGCTGCCGCAACACCTTCAGGCCACTACTCGGCTGCCGTCCGGTTCACCATGGGAGCCATCGCAAACAGGACAAGCCGACGACCTACTTACGTCGGCCTCGACTACTTGCGTGCCCGGATCCTGGCGGGTTTTGTGAGTACCGACCGTGGCTCCACCTGGTTGTTTGTCCAGGCTGATGCCGACGATCGTGAGTTGAGAGCATTCGCCTTCCAGTTTTGGACAGGACTAATGGACCTCTACGACAGGGTGGTGTTGGCCGTAGAGCAGGCGTTGCCGTTCTTCAGCGGATCCTCGCCGCTGTCAGTGATCCTCGACATACGTGATGTCACTCTTCCAAACGCGGAGCAACAACAACTCTCCCCTGTTGACTCAGCTCGTGACGTCGGGTTCGTCTGGGAAATCTCGGATCAGACCGCTACCGTTAGGTGCCCTCCCAACCTTCTCCGGCATTTTGCACAGCCGACAAATACCGGGGAGCGATTGGTCGTCCACGCGCTGGCCTTGGCATCGTTGGCCCTGCATACGCAGCAGCCAGTGGAAGGTGTCGATGCCGATGACGCCCAATCAATAGTCGATACTGTTCTCGCTGATCCTGGCGCCCGCATATTGCACATGTTTACCTCGCATAACGTTCTTACGCAAATATTGTCTATGAATGATCCGGATCAACGACACTTCCCCGCTGTCGACTACACGTTTTCCAAGGTTCAATTGTGGCGCGATCTCTGCTCACAACGGCACTCCTCCACTCCCCTCTCATCGCGGCTCGAGTGCACGACCTTCTTGAACTCACTAGTCAGGACGACATGGCTGTCGGTCCGTGACCTGCTTCGCACCCTTGACCGTCGTACGTTCATTAAACAAATGTTGGCGATCCACGAACGTGGGATAGCGGGACGCGCTCTGTGGCATCGAACGGCAAGGGCAATGCTAGCGCTGCGTGCCGATGCACTCACGTTGTGGCAACAGAATGAATCCGAGCGTACGAACATCCAACTGCCCGTCCGGATCGCGGTTGAAATGGCTGTTTGTGAATGTCCGGTGCAAGGTGGCCGATTGCCTTCCCAATGGGACATAGACGCGGTGATCGCGCGAATATTACTGCTTTTAAAAACAGCTACCGATTCTGACACCTTGTACCATGAGATCGTTAGACCTGATATCACGATACTCCCAGGCGGTGACTATATGATGTCGCGGGAATTCTATGATGAGACAATGAAGCCGTTCATAGCTCAAGGGTGGAGTGACGTTTACACAAGTGCGGCAGGGCAATATGCACGGTATTACGAGGATGAACGCGTAAACGGGGAAGCCACTAGCGACGCGATGATGTTTGGGCCGAAGTTTATTGAAGCATACACGGAGGAGTACGGCCTCGCGCCAGCGGCCACGTTACGAGCGGTGACAGCTTTGGGTGAATGGGCGATCGAATCACGAAAGGCAATCGTGGAGACAACGATTCAAGCGGTGAAGAGGCGGTTGGTCGAGCAAGCCGCGTTGAATCGGACGGAGGCGGAGCGGTTCTTGGAATCTTTCTGTCTCGTCTCGCGGTCCGGGTGGGACGAGCCGCCTGATGGTTTCGATCTACGAGACATTAAGCCGTGGCGATACACACGACGACTATCGCTAGTGGCGAAACCAATGGTCACGTGGAAGACTGGGGAATCACAGATAGTTATGTTTGGGGCGGGGACGCTAATCAACTACATCTTGGACAATCTAAAGGGAGCGATGGAGGGAAGGATATCGCAACGACTATTTGCAACAGCGAAGATGAAGCGATATCGAGGAGATGCGACCCGGCGTTTGGGGAGTCAATTCGAGAAGGATACGGCCCGCCAACTGAGAGCACGCGATTGGTCTACGCGTGTGGGAATTACGATACGTTCGCTAGGAGGACCGAAGAGACTTGGAGACGTGGACGTGCTGGCATGGAATGCGGAAGGTCGGGTAGTAGTGGTGGAATGCAAGAGATTGCAGATGGCGCGAACGGTTACGGAGATCGCGGAGCTGTGTAAGCGCTTTCGTGGGGAGGCAAATGACAACCTGGAAAGGCACCTTCGGCGAGCGGAATGGATACGAAACAACCGAGAAACGCTCAGGAGCGTTGTTGGGTTTTTACCGGACCTGGAAGCAATTGATGATCGAGTGGTCACGAACTTCCGAGTGCCGATGTCGTATCTGTCCTCTCTTCCAATTGCGGCAGACAAGATTGGGCCGCTGGTAGATGGATCGTTTGGGCAGACGACCGGATAGAGGGTAACAACCTTCCTTCGGGGGACATCTGTCGGTTATTGCTGTTCTACCACAGGTGGCCACCGTCGCGTCCAGGGGCCTTGCTTGCCCATCCGCCGATTTGCGTGTCGAACGCCATCCAATCTGATAACACGCGGGCCCTGGGGTCCGTTGGACGACGGATCGCGAGGGACGGGAAGGAGGCCAGATGTTTGCGGGATTCGATCCCAAACCTACACCGGTGTTGTACTGCCGCTGTGATCGGGAATTGATGCCACACTCAGGCTGACGAGGCTCCTGTTGCTCGGCGGAAGGCCGGCAAGAGAAGTACGTAACGATTACGTACTTTGCAGGGTGGGGGAGGAGGGGAAGGTCAGTAGCCTCCCCACCAGACACTCGGCACTACGTGGTTCAGGTCGGCTATCGCCTCCACTAACCGCGCCATGAAATCGGCATCGACCCGGATCGTATCCGCGAGTTGGCGCAACTTGGAAACAGCCTCGTCGTACGTTGACGCCGACACGGACAACCCGCCCATGCGTACGAAGGCGAACCAACGAGTTTTGGTGTACAGAGACTCCGGTGCCCCCACAGAGCATGACCGACCCCTCCGCCCGTTCCGGCCCGCGATCTTCAGGGTGGCAACAACTCCTCGCTCGATGGGGTCGGCGAACGCCTGTCGCAAATGGTCCAAGTTGATCTCGTCTTGGAGCAGATTGGCCATCGCGTCCACCGCCTCCACCTGCGTGTCACCTCTGGTTCTCGCGTAACCGGTGTAGTTAACGGTGAGGGTGAAGGTGTTGTCGTTGCGAACGACGTGGAGGATCTCGTCTCGGTCTGGTAACTTCTGAGTGAAAATGTGCGTCATTCTCTTCCGTCGTCCTCTCGTCTAGGCGGCCAACTCCCTTATCGGATGCGCCGCCCAACCAGCCCGGAGACGAGCGCGCTCATGATCCTGAGGGTGTTCCGGTCTCCGGTGGTTGTGCCGCCCTCGATCCCGTCGGTGGATGCCTCGCCACGGACCTACTCACTACTGCAGTGACGGACGCTCTGGTGGTCGCGGGGCATACCCTTATGGCTCGCAGCCTCGTCCCGTGTACGGTTGAGTCGGGGGTGGTGTGTTCCTCGACGAACCGTTGCCGGGTGGTCTTGTTCGTGGAATTGATCGCAATACGATCACGATTCACGTCTTAGCCAGCAAGGGGCACCTCTACTCGAACCGCATCTCGCTTGCGCCCTTCCCGCACGTCGTTCAGTCTCACCGTATCCGTGTTGAGCCATCGCTGGTGGTCATGTGCCTACGTGCCTGGCTTCAGCCGCGCCGAGGCTGCAAAGCGCCCACAGAAGAACCCCCCACCCCCAACCCCCACCGAGGTACCCGCCATGACGACCCGACGAACCTGCCGACTCGTCCACCCCACCCCCCTCCTCACCCTCACCCTGGCCGCCGCGACCGCGCTTGCCGCGGCCCTGGCAGCACCCACCCCCCTCCCCGCCCAGGACCTCCCCACCATCGAAGCCCACACCGAGGGCACGACCGCCATGGAGGGCTTCTTCAACCTCTACTGGGACGACGATGCCGGCGCGCTCTACTGGGAGATCGCCGAGCTGGACACCGAGTTCCTCTACCAGATCTCGATGGGATCCGGCCTCGGGAGCAATCCGGTGGGGATCGACCGGGGGCAGCTGCGCGGGACGCACGTCCTCGAGGCGCGGCGCATCGGGCCGCGGGTGCTGCTCGTCGAGCCCAACTACGAGTTCCGGGCCATCACCGACAACACCGCCGAGGCGCGGGCCGTGCGCGATGCCTTCGCGCCGTCGGTGCACTGGGGGTTCGACATCGTGGCGCGCACCGGGGATCGCGTGCTGGTGGACGCCACCGAGTTCTTCATGCGCGACGCGCGCGGGGTCGTGAACCAGATCGCGCAGCGGGGGCAGGGGCAGTTCCAACTGGAGGAGTCCCGTAGCGCCATCTATCTGCCCAACACCAAGTCCTTTCCGGAGAACACCGAAGTCGAGGCGATGCTCACCTTTACGAGCGACGCGCCCGGCAATCTGGTCAGCGGGGTTGCGGCCACCGGAAGCACCTTCACCGTGCGCCAGCACCATTCCTTCATCCAGCTGCCCGGCCCCGGTTACGAACCGCGCGTCGCCGATCCGCGCATCGGGGTGAACGGGCCGACCGTGCGCGACTACGCGAGTCCCATCGACGAGGACATGCGCATCCGCTGGGTGGCCCGCCATCGCCTGCAGAAGGCCGACCCGGGCGCGGAGCGCTCCGAGGCGGTCGAGCCCATCGTCTACTATGTGGATCCGGGGACGCCCGAGCCGGTGCGGAGCGCGCTCATCGAGGGGGCCGAGTGGTGGGCAGACGCCTTCGAGGAGGCCGGCTTCATCGACGCCTACCGGGTCGAGGTGCTGCCCGAGGGGGTCGACGCGCAGGACATCCGCTACAACATGATCCACTGGACCCACCGGCGGACGCGCGGCTACTCGTACGGCAACTCGGTGATCGATCCGCGCACCGGCGAGATCGTGCGCGGGGTAGTGAACCTGGGGAGCCTGCGGCTGCGCCAGGACTACCTGCACGGGCAGGGGATGGTGGCGCCGTTCCCGGGCGGGATCACCTCCGACGACGGCGGCGGCTACTTCGACATTCCCGCCGACGCGGCCGAGCGCGCCTACTGGGAGACCTGCATGCTCGCGGGGGCTCCGGACTTCGAGTACCTGGCCCAGGTCGCCGGCAACTCCGACGCGGTGGAGATGGCGCTCGCGCGCGTCCGGCAACTGTCGGCGCACGAGGTGGGGCACACGCTCGGCTTCCCGCACAACTATCTCGCCAGCACCTACGGCCGCGAGAGCGTCATGGATTATCCCGCGCCCCTGGCCACCATCGACGACGACGGCAACATCGACCTCTCCGACGCCTACGTGCCGCGCATCGGCGAGTACGACAAGCTCTCCGTCAACTGGCTCTACCGGGAGTTCGCGGACGGCACCGACGAGGCAGCCGGCCTGAACGCCATCGTCATGCAGGGGATCGACGACGGGCTCATCTTCATGGCCCACACCAACAACAACTTCATCGGGGCCGCGCATCCGGGGGCGAGCGTATGGGACAACGGGGCCAACCTGGTCGACCATCTGAAGCTCGAAATCGATGTGCGCGAGATTGGGCTCGCGAAGTTCGGCACCGACGTGATCCGCGCCGGGGAGCCGATGTCGACGCTCGAATACGTCCTGTTGCCGCTCTACATGCACCATCGCTTCCAGCTGCGCTCCGCGGCCCAGACCCTGGGCGGCGCCGACTATCGCTACGCGCTCATGGGAGATGGACAGACGCCCCTCGCCATCATCCCGGCGGAGGAGCAGCGCGATGCCCTGGAGACGATTCTCTCGACGCTGACGGTCGATTTCCTGACGCTGCCCGAGGACGTCGTGTCGATGATTCCGCCCCCGGCGTACCGCCACGACGAGGGTGAGGCCTTCCCCGGCTACACCGGGCTGATCTTCGACCCGGTGGGCGCGGCCGAGGCAGCGGCCGACTTCGCGGTTGGGGAGATCCTGCATCCCAACCGCATGGCCCGGCTGCTGGTGTTCGGCAGCATGGGCGACTACCCGGGCCTGGAGGAGGTCGCGGACCGGCTGATCGAGCACACCTGGGGCGCGGACGGGGCGCCGGACGCCTACCGGCAGCGGGTGCTCCACGCCATCCAGCGCTCGGTCGCCGACCGGATGATGCAGCAGGCCGCCCAGGACGGGAACGCGGCCGAGGTGCGCGCCGTGCTCGCCGACCGCCTGGAAGGCCTCGCGACCGACCTCGAGGCGATGTCCGACCCGTCGCCCCACCAGCGGTTGGTGGCCGCGGACATCCGTCGCTGGCAGCAGCGCATCGAGAACACGGTGCCCGGCGGTGCGCTCGTGATGCCGCAGGGTGACCCGATCGGCGGCAGCAGCCGAGGAGGTGGGCCGCCGCGGTGAGGGGGCCGCGAAGGGCAGAGATGTTAAGCGCACATTACAGAATGTGATGCCAACATTACAAACAGTCGAACCTCGCCATGCCCGGTAGCGACACGGTGGTTGATCGAGCCCCCTCTTGGGACGCGCACATTCGTGCGATGAAACGCGAGTGGGGTGAGATCTCGGTGCGCCGGACCAGAGCTCTCCTGGTCGGCTGGCATGAGGCCATGTCCGACATGCAGGCGCAGCAGGACCGTCTGGTTTCCGACGGGCTGTGGGTGACCGGTCCATCGGACTTCCTCGACATCATCGGTCTCGCCCGTCACGAGAACACCCATTCGCGTATGCTCGAGTGGCTCTTGAAGCCGACAGGCCGACACGGGCTCGGTTGCGGGCTTGTCCGGCAACTGGTGGAACGTTGCACCGGAGCGCCGGTGTCGGAACCCGTGTCAGTCCGGAAGGTGGCGTTCTCGGTCTGGCGGAACGACAGAGAGGCCGACCTCGTCGTATGGGGCGAGAACTTCACACTCGTCATCGAGAACAAGGTCGACGCGTTGGAGCAACCCGACCAGTGCGATGACTTGTACCAGAACTTCAAGAGCGAAAACGCGCCGCTGTTCCTGTTCCTGACCCCGGACGGCCGCAGGCCCGACACGGTGGCCACACCGGACGCGCAGCGCGCGTTCCAGGCCCTCTCCTGGCGGGAGGTCCGCGTGATGTTGGAGGCGGCGTTGAGCGAGTCACAGCCTCCGACCGGCGTTGCCGACGCCGTTGATGTCGTCAGGAATTACCTGCGGACGCTCAGGGAGCAGTTTGGATGAATCGGATTGAAGACGAACGGATCAAGTTCTACCTGGAGCACGAGGCGCAGATCAGGGAATGGGCCGGTCTGCAAGCCGAAGTCTGCAGATTCGTGGATCAATTCTATCGCAGCCTCAAGGACGACGTCGACGCGGCTCTCGCGAGCGGAGAGATTCCCGATGACGACGTCGAGTCGTTCCTCCATGAGGGAGACTGGCCAGGAGTGGGGTTGCGCCGGCAGGGTTGGCCCAAGGGTGATGGGGGGCCGGATGTGAGATTGGAATGGTCCCGCAAGGAAGCGTTCTTCCCTCCGCATGGATGGCTGATCTGCGGAGTGCAGACGAGCGTGAAACGCTACAAGCGGCCCTTTACCAAGGGGGCGCATCCCGGCTTTCCAAGCCGCAACCAGTGGTCACCGGCGTACAAGGCCGTGGAGCCGCCCGCTGGCAAGTTCTGGGAAGGTGACAACCTCGAGGAATACCGCGACCACCTCGTGGCGACCATCATTAAGGCCTGGAAGGATCTGGCTCCCCTGGTGGACGAAGCAGTGAAAGCCGAATGAACCGCGATCTCTCCCTCCGCGGAATCCTCTCCGAATGGGTGCGGGAGGTGGTCGGCATCGAAGGCCGTCTCCCGCGCACGCTCGCCAAGCTGTTCGCGCAGCCGGGCTTTCTGACCCGGGCGACGCTGGAGGGAGAGCGGGATTCCTACCTGTCAGCGCTGAAGCTGTTTCTGGTGGCGAACCTGGTCGTCTTCCTGGTGGGTCCGTACGTCGGCGCCGTCGCTTTCGGTCTCGACGGATTTGTGGATGAGCGTGTCGCCTCCTCTGCGTTCTTTCGCGCGTTCGTGGAGCGGGAGCTGCTCGACCTGGGGATGAGCGCGGAGATGTATGAGCTGCGCTTCGATTTCACGATCGCGCAACATGCACCCACCTTCTTCTTTCTGATGATCCCGGCTATCGCCAGCCTTACCAAGGTGTTAATTCCAAGCCGGCTATTCGGAGAACACCTTGTGTACGCAACGGATTTCGTTGCGTGGGTCCTTGTCGTGATCCTCTTCGGCAACATCTTCATGCGCGTGATGGGGATCCCCCTGGACTCGCTCCTCGACGACCCGATGGTTTCCCGGGTAGCCACGTTGGCGGTTGTGGCCGCGCTGATCGGGCTGACCACATGGTACCTGAGCCGCTCGCTGCGAACCGTCTTCGGGCTCCGGGGCGCGGGGCTCTGGACGCGAACCGCGCTGATCGCCGCGGGCCTGGTCGGCTGGCTGAATGCCTACTCGTTCTTCCTGTTCTGGAGCACGGTGGTTGCGGTGCGGCTCAGCTGATGACGCCCCGGCATCGTGTCGATAGATGCGAGCTCAGGGTCCAGACCGCGCACGAAGGCCACGTCGAGTTAGAACGGCGGCAAGCCGGCACCAAGCAGACTAACGAAGTCCTCGACGCCGCCCTCCGACTCAACTCCGGGCGACTCGTAGGCGAAGGAGAATCCCTCGATGCCGTCAAGGTCCACGGTCAGCACCCTGTTGGCGTGCTCCCATTCCAAGAGGACACCGCCCGAAGACTCCGGACAGACCATCGGTCGCGAGAAACCACATCTCGCCATGATCTCTGCAACCAGGACGGCCATGTCCACGATTTCCTTCGGTGCTGGCCCGCCGCCGTATGAATCCCAGTCAGGGGCGAGGGTCAGATAGCTTCGCATCTCATCTGTGGCATTGATAAGCCAATGAACTTCGTCTGAGCGCGCAGGAACCTGAGATTCTGCAAAATGCCCAAGGATCGTCACGACTCTCGCTCCCAGTATCGGTGCATTGCGTTCGAAGTCACATCTGCAAACCCTCGTACGATCCATTCGCGGCCATGATCCAACCGCGATTCAAGCGAGCACTCGGCACCGCGTCCCAGCCGCCCCCGCGCCGTAAGCGGATTCTGCGAATGCAACCTCGATTCTTGCGCCGCCGCTGCCTCGGCGTACTGCTCGCCCTGCCCGTTGCCACCGCCTTGTCCGCGCTGCCGGCCGCGCCGCAAGAGATCACCTACGAGGTGACCTTCCAGGGCAACTGGACGCGGGCAAGCACGCCCGGGGGGGTAGTGGGCGGAGCGCACTTCACGACTCTGATCGGCGGCGTGCACGGGAGCGGCGTCACGTTCTGGCAGGCCGGCGGGCAAGCCAGTGCCGGTGTCGAGGGCGTGGCCGAGCTGGGATCCACGGGAACCTTCCATAGCGAAGTCTTGCGCAGTCCGCACACGCGTTCCGTCATTCACCAGGGCGTCTCCGGAGGCGGCACCGGCAGTGCGACGTTCACCATCGACGTCACGAGGACGCATCCACGGGTAACGCTCCTGTCCATGATCGGGCCCAGTCCCGACTGGTTCGTCGGTGTGTCCGGAGTGTCCCTGCTCGATGGCTCAGATGAGTGGCGGCGATCGCATGTGGTGGACCTCTTTCCGTACGATGCCGGCACCGAGGACGGCACCGAGTTCTCGCTTTCCAATCCCGACACGAACCCGCAGGGCGTCATTACGCGCATTGCGGGAACGGGCAAGTTCTCCAACGTGCGCATGGCGAGGCTCACCTTCACCAGACTGACAACGCCCCCGCGGCCGCCGAACAAGCCGCCCACGGTGCAGGCGACCTGCGAGCCCTGCACGGTTCCGCGCGGCGGCGAGGTGCGGCTGAGCGCCGACGCCTCGGATCCGGACGGCGACGCGATTACATACGAATGGGATGCAGGGCAGGGGACGTTCACGGGCGCGACCGACTGGCCGGATGCGCTCTGGACGGCGCCGGGCCGCATCGGCCGCTTCGTCATCCGGGTTGCGGTTGGCGATGGCCGGGGTGGGACGGCGGTTGCAGAAGTCGCGGTCGAAGTCGTGAACCGCCCTCCGGTGTTCGGACCGCCGCTTCGTTTCGAGATTGCCGAGAACCGCGACGGCCGCGGGACACCAGTGACGCTCGGCCGCGTTCGCGTGACCGATCCCGATGGAGACGATCTCGAGCTTGGGCTGGTGCCGGGCAACGACCGTTTCGTCATCGATGCGGCGTCGGGGGCTCTGAGCTACACCGGCCCCGGGGAGGACTTCGAAGCCGATCCGAACCGCTACGCGTTGACTGTGACGGCGACGGACGCGCTGGGCGGCGAAGCGCAGGCGGAGGTCGAGGTGCAGGTGGTCGATGTGAACGAACGTCCGGCGGCCACCGACGATGCGCTGAGCGTGGCCGAGGACCGGAAGACGAGGGTGGAGGTTCTGGCCAACGATGACGATCCGGACCGCGGAGATCGGATTCGCGTGGTGTCGGTCGGCATGCCCGAACACGGGCGGGCGGAAGTCGTTGGCGCCGGGGCGGCCGTGCAGTACGCGCCGGACCTGAACTACCACGGCCCCGACCGCTTCACCTACGTCGTCGCCGACGCGGGCGGCCTCGCCGACACCGCGGCGGTCGAGGTGACCGTGGTTCCGGTCAACGACGCGCCCGAAGCCGCCGACGACCAGGCCACCACCCCGGAGGACGAGGCGGTCGAGATTCCCGTGCTCGACAACGACACGGATCTCGACGGCGACCGGCTGCGCGTCCGGAGCGTTTCGTCCGCCGAGCATGGCGCGGCCGAGGTCGTCGCGGACGGAACGAACGTCTCCTACGTCCCGGACCCGAACTACCACGGCCCCGACCGCTTCACCTACGTGGTCGCCGACGCGGGCGGCCTCGCCGACACCGCGGCGGTCGAGGTGACCGTGGTTCCGGTCAACGACGCGCCCGAAGCCGCCGACGACCAGGCCACCACGCGGGAGGACGAGGCGATCGAGATTCCGGTGCTCGACAACGACACGGATCCCGACGGCGACCGGCTGCGCGTCCGGAGCGTTTCGTCCGCCGGGCACGGCGCGGCCGAGGTCGCGGTGGACGGAACGAACGTCTCCTACCTCCCGGACCCGAACTACCACGGTCCCGACCGTTTCACCTACGTGGTCGCGGACACGGACGGCCTCGCCGACACCGCCAGCGTCGAGGTGACCGTGGTCCCGGTCAACGACGGGCCGGCGGCGGTCGGCACGATCCCCGATCAGCTGCTGGACGAGGGCGGCAACGGGGTGACGGTGGAACTCACGCCCTTCTTCACCGACATCGACGGCGATCCGCTGACCTTCAGTGCCGAGACCTCGGACGCGGACATCGTCACCGCGGCGGTGAGCGGAGCGGCGCTCGTCCTGGCGCCGGTGGCCAGCGGCGACGCCATGGTCACCGTCACCGCAACGGACCCCGGTGGACTGGCCACGACCCAGCGTGTGGCCGCCGGCGTGAGCGACCGCCCGGTGCGAGCCGTGCTGAGCGACGCATTCGCCGCCATGGCGCGGTCCTATCTCTCGAGCGCCCGCATGACGCTCGAACGACGCATCGCGCCCGGCACGCACACGGGAAGTGCCGATGCGGGCCAGCGGTCGGGTCTGCGCGTTGGAGGCAGATCCGTGGCGCTCCCGGAGGGGCACACCTTCTGGGACGCGGCGAAGCAGGTCGTGACGGAATGGCTGCCCGACCCCGAGGGGATGTGGAACCGGTTCGCGCACCAGACGCGGTCGGCCCGAATGAAACCGGGAACGGCATTGTCGACGCCGGGCGCGCCACCGCCCGTTCCGGGCACGGAACTCTCACTGTCGGATCTCGCCCCCACGGGCGTTGCCAACCCGCTGAATCATCTCCGACCTCCGGCCGCCATCTCCAGCACGGACTTCACGTTTGCCTGGGGAGGCCAGGCCGCCGACTCGGCACGCCCCGGAATTGCGTGGTCGCTGTGGGGTCAGACGGACGTGCAGCGCTACGACGGCGGCGCCGCCGAACCCGGGTCGGGGCCGGCCGGCCTCGCCGGCGACTACGACGGAGACCTGCGCGTCCGGTACCTGGGGCTCGACGCACAGCTTCCGAGCTGGCTCTTCGGCGTCGCGCTGGGCAGCAGCCGGGGCGCTGGCAACTGGAACGCCGGGACGGCGGGTGGTCGGCTGAGCACCTCGATGACGTCGGTGCATCCGTATCTGCGCTGGTCCAGGGGGGCCACCGCGGTCTGGACGACATTCGGCGCGGGCAGGGGGGAGGCACGGAATGAACGGGCCGCCACGGGCCGCGCCGGCACGAGCCCGCTGGACCTCGCCATGGGGCTGGTGGAGTTGGAGCGGCGGCTGGGACCGGCGGGCGGACCGGTCGCGTTCGGACTGAGGGCCGACGCGGGATGGGCCAGCCTGTCGACCGGCGAGGGGACGGAGACGATCGACGACCTGCGTACCCGCGTGCACCAGGCCCGCCTCGGCCTCGATGTGCGAAGCGAGATGCGGCTCGGCGACGCGGGACTCGCCCCGTTCGGCGCCGTGCACGTGCGGCAGGACGGCGGCGACGGCCGGACCGGACGCGGCGTGGAACTCTCCGGCGGGCTGCGCACACAGATCGGCGTCGTCGGCCTGGACGTGCAGGGGCGGTGGCTTGCCTTCCATTCCGCCACCCGCTTCGGCGAGAGCGGCGCCGGCTTGACCCTCACGGTCGGCGGGCGCCAGGAGGAGGGATTCTCACTGTCCGCATCGCCCCGCTGGGGCGGCCAGACCAGAGGTGGCTTCGCGCTCTGGCAGGACCGCGCGCCAGGCATGACGCCAGGACCGGACGCCCTCCCCGCGGGCTGGGCGATGGACGTGCGCGGCGCGTATCGGGCTCAGCTGAGAGGTCGGCTGCTCGAAGTCGCCACCGTGTACGATCGCGCATCGGGCGGCCAACGCCTCCAACTGATGGGCAACATCGGCCTCGCACTCGCCAACCATCGGTGACTCCCCGGAAGCTCCGTCGCTGGTGCGGTCCGCGCCACCGATTCTTGCGCCGCTAGCGCAGGGACTCCGTGGCGACCCTCAGGGCGCGGTCGAATGTCTGGATGCGAGTGATGCCGCGGCGCTGACAGCTGGCGAGGTGGCACAGGTCGCGGGCGCCGAGCGCCGGGTGCCTGCCTGCGAGCTCGATGCCGAGGATCACGTCGTCGCGCTCCAGGGGCCACACCTCGGTCCGGGTCCGGTCGATGAGCAGCAGCGCAGCGGCGAGGGCCTGCGTCCGCTCAACGGGCAGATACGCGTGGGCCAGTTCCTGGAGCACTTCCGACGATGTTGCGAGCGGTTGCTGGTCCGTCGTCGCCGCGGCGAAGAAGCGCCGGGCCGCCGGGCGGAGCGGGTGCTCCCTTCCCACCGCGTACATGAGGACGCTGGTGTCGACGAAGACCATGGGTCGAAGCGTCAGGTCCCGGCTGCGCCCCGGCTCCGGGACGCGCCTATGACGTCGAGGTGCTGCTCCCAGTCGGGCTCCGGGCCGCAGTCCATCTCCGCGTCGCGGTCCGCGAAGAACCGCCACACGTCATCCTCCGTGCGAAACGGTTCAGTGCCGGCACGATCGTCCAGACGGTCCGCAGCGGCGGCGCGAAGCCACGCGCTCAGCGAGAAGCCTTCGCGGCGGGCAGCCGCAGCGTAGCGTGTGCGGTCAGGCTCCGAAACGACCAAGTGGATTCGCGGCATCAGCTGCCTCAGGGATGGGTGTTGAGCATGTGTTATCACATGCAGTTTACACATTGCAAGTGCGTCCTGCAATCGTCTGGTGCGACTGCTCGAGTTCGGCGAGCCTCACGGAGGATCCGCCATAGTAATATGTACATCGCCTTCGGTTGGGCTCTGGCTCTCTACGATCTACAGCTCTTCACGGAGCAGATTCAGGCGTGGAAGCATGGCCCTGTCATTCCAAGCCTGTTCCACGAATTCAAGGTGTACACCAACAACTATTCCGCCCGAGCTGATCCGCGAGCATTTCGTCATGAAGCGGAAGCAGTTCCTTGGGAGGTAGTTGGCGAACGGTCCGGATCGGCTGAAGCGGACCGGCCCTGGCCCTCACCAGGTTGCCGGCTTCGAGACCGACATCCCCGGGATGTTCTTCGGAAACTGCGCAGCCCGAAGCATACTTGCCCGAACATGCCGCTTATGACTTGCAACCTTCGCCAACGGCGAAGCCATTCGGTTGCCCTTGGGACACACCACAAACACGGGCTTACCCCGTTCGACAGATACCATTCGAATCGGCGTGACAAGATCGGTATCGTTCGAGATGACGACGGCGGCGTCGAACGACGCCTTCCACGCATCGTTGAGGAGATGTGCGGCGAGGTTCACGTCAGATCCCTTCTCCTCCATCGTGTGGACTTCGGACACTACGGCATCCGCAAGTGGCCTAATGCGTCTTCGCCCCTTCTTCCCCCCCGTGCCGGGCCGCCGATACCTGCCAACAGGTAGCGTCTGGGTTGGGCCCGAAACGGAGTAGGTGCCTGCGGGCATGGTTACAGGGTTGGGAGTGCCAATAGGTCGACCCGCGACCGGAAGGTTGGTCAAGGGACGCCAAATCGCCTTGGAGAGAAACGTCCCAAAAAGGACCTGGACCTCGGGCAGGGTCGCTAGCGCTCGCAGGTAAGCCTGCTGGCGAGCTGGTGCACCAGCGTCGGGAATCCCGGAGACGCGGGCGGTGAAGTACTTCAGTTTGGTGACGGAGTAGCCAGCCGGGAGCAATTGGTACGCCAGCTTGACGAGGTCGAGCCACTTGAACGGCGTCCCCTTGAGGGCACCGTAGTACAAGTTGAAGCCGTCAACATAGACGCGAGTCCTCATGAGCAACTCCAAAAAGCAAGGGCCACTCCAGAGGAGCAGCCCTTGAGCCGACAGCACGCTGCCGGCGGGTATCTACGCCAGTCTACAACTCCTTGCTCGTACCGTCAACGCCGCCGCGACCCTACCCCCTCCTCCAGAACGGCGCGATGAAGTGCCCCTTGCGGCCGGCCTTCACCAGGAACCAGACCCCCGTCCCCACCCCCAGCACCAGCGCGAAGATCGACGCCTCCACCCCGAACTCCCCGCCTGAAAGCAGCATGGGCCCGCTCAGCTGCGACTCGAGCAGGCCGTCCACCGTGATCCCCGACATGCGCACGCCGAAGATGCCGCCCTGGGTGAAGTTCCAGGCGAAGTGGATGCCGACTGCCAGCCAGAGCCGCCGGGTGAGGACGTAGGCGGCGCCCAGCAGGACCCCGGCCTCCATGGCGATCGCGAACGAGCTGAACAGCGTCGCGTTGGGGTTCACTATGTGCGTGAACCCGAACAGCAGCGAGGTGAGCGCCAGGGCGATCCAGGTGCCCAGGCTCTCCTCGACGATCCGGAACAGCACCCCGCGGAAGACGACCTCCTCCACGTACCCGGAGGCGATGGCCAGGGCGAACGTCGGCAGCATCACGCTCACCGGGTTCGACCCGGTGACCTCGTAGTATCCCAGCACCGCGATGATGGTGATGCTCCCCACCAGCAGACCCGCACCGACCGCAATCCCCGCGCCCGTCTCCCGCACCGCACCCTTCCGCGACAGCTCGTCGGCCCGGCGCCGCTCTACCAGGCGCACGTAGCCGACGTACGCGAAGTGAACCGCGATCACCAGCGGAATGACATACTGGAAGGAGTCCGTGCGCAGCGGACCGGCGCCCAGGCCGCCCATCACACCCCCGACGACCAGCTGGACCAGGACCGTGGCGGCCATGATGGCCACGACGGCGAGCACGATGCGGGTGAGCCCGAACTGGAGGATGCGGTGACCCAGCGACCGCGCCTGCGACGCGGCCGACTCCGGCGCGTCGGGCAGCTTAGAGGTCACGCCAGGCTTCCTCGTCTTCCGGGGAAGCCCATTCGCTCATCAGCTCCGAGAGGGCTTTCAGGTACTCCTTCTCCGACAGTTCCATTCTCGGCCTTTCCCTGTTGCGTGCTTTCGAAGTTTCCGTAACTCCAACAATAGCAAAAAAGCTGAGCTGAACGCGCCGCCCGCTCGGGGACGCGTTCAGCTCAGCCTGTGAAGACCCGGGATCAACCCCGGCGCTTTCAGCCTACGGCAGACTCACCGCCATCAGCATGTTCGGCGCCTGGATCACGACCCGTTGCTTGCCCTCGTGCATGTACGTCATCATGCCGTAGCGCGGGTTGCCGGGGAGCTCGACCTCGCCCAGCCGCTCGCCCGTCGCCTTGTCCACGGCGTACAGCTTCGGCGTGCCGTCGCTCGCGTTGCCCGTGTACATGAGCATGTCCGGGGTCACGATCTGGGCCGCTTGGCGCCCCGTCCCCGTGTTGGGGACGTCGACGTCTTCGAGCGCCGGGTGGTTGAGCACGTTGTTGGGCGTGTCGCCCACGGGGATCCACCAGAGGTGCTCGCCGGTGTTCATGTCGATCGCGGTGATCTTGCTGTAGGGGGGCTTGTACATCGGCAGCCCCTGCACGCGCCCGATGCGCGCTCCGCCGCCAACGGCATAGTCGTTGATGGTCGTGCCAGTCGGCAGTTCCGTACGCTCGTCGATCTCCCGGCCGGGCACCAGCAGCCGTGCCGAGCACCCCTTCTGCGAGGTCACGAAGATGACTCCGCTCTCGGGATCCACCGCCGGCGTGCCGTCGATGTTGGTGCCGCCCACGTCGCCGGGGCACCAGATCGCGCCCAGCTTGCCCTCGTCGTTGTCTCGGTGCAGCGGCGGCTGGAAGAACGGACCCCAGTCGTAGGGCTCGAGCAGGTCGAGCGCGGCCTGCCGCAGCTCCGGCGTGAAGTCGATGAGGTCGTCCACGCTCAGGCCCTGCATGTCGTAGGGCGCGGGCTTCGTGGGATGCGGTTGTGTCTCCGCCAGCTTCTCGCCCGGCACCTTCGACTTCGGCACCGGCTTCTCTTCGATGGGCCAGAGCGGCTCGCCGGTCGCGCGGTTGAAGGCGTAGGCGAAGGACTGCTTGGTGATCTGCACCACGGCGGGAATGTCCTCGCCGTCGACGGTCACGTCCATCAGGACCGGCGCGGTGGAGGTGTCGTAGTTCCAGATGTCGTGATGGACCAGCTGGTAGTGCCAGGCCCGCTCCCCGGTCTGTACGTCGAGCGCGATGAGGCTCGTGCTGAACAGGTTGTCGCCGGGGCGGAAGCCGCCGAAGAAGTCCTGGGTGGCGCCGTTGGTGGGAATGTAGACGAGTCCCAGCTCGGGATCAGCCGAGAGCGGCGCCCACGACGAGATGTCGCCGGTCCACTCCCAGGCGTCGTTCTCCCAGGTCTCGTGCCCGAACTCGCCGGGCCCCGGCAGCACGTCGAACTTCCACAGGAACTCGCCGGTGCGCGCGTCATAGGCGAGGATGTCGCCCGGGATGTTCTCCTGGCGTGACTGGTTGTAGCCCTGCTCGGCGGAGTTGCCGACGATGATCACGCCGTTGACCACGATGGCCGGGGACGAGCTGGTGATGTAGCCCTTCTCCAGCGGAACCCCCTTGTAGTCGTCGTGCTCGTGGCCCAGGTCGTCGAGCAGGTCCACGGTCCCGGTCTCCGGGAAGCCCTCGATGTCCACGGAGCCGCCGAAGCCTTCGATGGGCTCGCCGGTCTCGGCGTCCAGCGCGTGCAGGAAGAACGCGGGCGTGACCACGTAGACGATGTCGCGGCCGTCGACGTTGGCGTACGCGACGCCCTTGCCGTGGTTCTTCCGCATCGAGTACTCCCAGCGGAAGGTCTCGGGCTCGACCCAGTCCCAGAGCACCTCGCCGGATGCGGGATCGGTGGCGATCACGTGGCGCTTTTCACCGGCGACGCTGATCAGCTTGCCGTTGACGTAGATCGGCGTCGCGCGCGCGTTAACGTTCGGATACGCCGAGCCATCCCAGATCCAGTCGACTTCGAGCTGCTCGAAGTTGGCTGGATTGATCTGGTCGAGTTCCGTGTAGCGCTGGCTGCCGGCGTTACCGCCGATGTAGACCCAGTCGCCCTCGGTTACGATGTCCCCGGCCGGTCCCGCGTCCGTCGGAGCGCATGCGCCCGCCCCAATCGCAGCCAGGGCCAGCCAGCCGCAGGCGCGCACGGTCGACGTCCATGAATGACGGTCCTGTCCTGTCATCTTCCTCATCCCCCCTCCAACGGGTGTGTATCGTCTCGCACAACAAAGCGAGCATCGCAAGATGAAGATGGGTCAGGGTATGGGCAAGGCTGGCCCGCGTCGTGCCACTGCGGCGATGCGGGCGGCTTCGACGGGTGAGCCGGGCGGGTTCGACGGGTGAGGCGCGCGTGGCTTCTTCATCGCGGTCCAACCCCTCCGCACAGTGTTGCATTATCGTATAGGCAACGTGTTGTTGCATCTATATGTATGCAACACTCTCCAGAGGGGCCCCGGGGCCCGTTAGCGTTAGCCCGGGGCCCCTAACCGTCAGCCTGGGGCCGGTAGCGCTAACTGAAGAGACCGTGCTGCTCGCCGGAACCTGCCACAGGGTACTGCCGGCGAATGAAGTTGCTCAGGAGAGGGACCGCGAAGGAGTACTTTCCGTACCGGTTCTTGTACACGATTCCCGAATTGATGAGAGCCGAGAGAATCTGGCTCGCGTGACTGGGACTGAACCCCTTCACGGGAAGTTGCTTTGCCAGTTCCACGACCTCCTGAACGCTGAACTCGGATTCGGGACTGTCCAGCATTGACACGACATACAGAAGATCGCGTTGCCGATCGGTCACCCTCGACCACCGGCCCGCAAAGAAGTCGCTGTCCAGCTTTGCCGTGATCTCCTTGATCGGGACGCTTGGGTTGTTCGATCCGGTGGTGGATTGCGACACGAAGACGTCGAAGGCCTCATGGCAGATGAACTGGATGAAGTAAGGGTATCCGCCTGAATGCTCCTCGATCTGGCGGATGGACTCCCTGGTAAAGGTGATCGGGCAGCCATCCTCCTGAATCGGCTTGACGATCGCTTCTCGAACATCGGGGGGATCCAGGCGACTGAGGAAGAGTACGCGGAACATCCTTTCTGCATATGTCCGGGCGTCGACCAGCCTGGGGAAGAGCGTGGGCAGACCGGTCAGCGCCAGGAGAAAGGGAACACCCTGCCTCTGAATGGACTGGAACACGTCGAGCATCACCGAGAGCGGGTATTCGTCCTTGTCGGGATGGTCCGCCATGTTCTGAGCTTCGTCGTAGGCGAAGACGATGCCCCGAGGAGGGTTCGGCGACAGGCTCGCCGTCAGCCACACGAATGCGAGGGTCGCCTTCAGCCGGTCGGCGACCAGGCCGCGCGTCTGCTCGTACACAGTGCGAAGCGTCGTGTAGTTGAGGGTGGTGTCGAGCTGGTCCGTCAGGCCATCAAACCCGGGACGACGAACCTCCTGTCTGTCGTAAACGAGGCTGGACGTTGCCAAGGCCACATCAGTGAGGATCCGTGTGGCCAGGCGCTCCTCGTCGACCGTCGTGCTTTCGGAGAGATCGGCGCCCACCCAGAGCCAGCCTTCCTGTATCGCCAAGGGCTTGAAGGTGTCGAGAAGAACCGTCTTGCCGACACCGCGCAGCCCGGTGAGGATCAGGTTGGAGAGAATTACATCCTGGTTCAGGAGCTTCAGAAACTCCCTTCGCTCTTCCTTTCTTCCCGCGAGATACGGGGGCGTGTGGCCTGCCCCAGGGCGGAACGGATTCCGGAATACACTTGAAGCTTCCATCGGGACCATCCGACTGTTAGATATTATTAGATTAAGAGATAAGTTTAGCGTGTCAACTAAATTTAGGTCAACACCTCTCTACTTCTAATTCTGCATCGGGCGAGAGGGTGATAGGAGGAAGGCGGAG
This sequence comes from Longimicrobiales bacterium, assembly GCA_965232315.1. Lineage (GTDB taxonomy): Bacteria > Gemmatimonadota > Gemmatimonadetes > Longimicrobiales > Gaopeijiaceae > BD2-11. The sequence continues at coordinate 257,526 of CBDDPN010000002.1, forward strand.
TTTGGAACTCCGGCGGAGGATCGAGCCGGGAGCCCTTGCCCCCGTCTGGCGGTCGGCGCAACCGGCGCCTACCCTTCCGGTTAGTATGGAGGGTGTCCTATCATTTCGGTCCGGGTAGCGCTTCGGATGACGCCGCCGCCCGTTTCAATCCTCCGGACAGCGACCCGGTACCCCCGGACAGCGACCCGGTACCCCGCACAACGACATTCGGAGACTTGACACAGTGGCTATGGAATTGAGCGGCTTTGCCCAATCCCTGACCGCGGAGGCCGCATTCACCGTACTCGCGGTCGCCAAGCAGCTTCAGTCCCAGGGGAAGGACGTTGTCGAGCTCGAGATCGGCGATAGCCCGTTCGCCACCACGAGCGCTGCGACCGAGGCCGGCATGGGCGCTATCAGCGGCGGCCAGACGCGCTATTGCGCCTCCCTGGGGCTCCCCGAACTGCGTGACGCCGCCGCCCGCTACGTGCATGCGGAATTCGGCATTCCGGCAACCCGCGACAACGTCGTCGTCGCCACCGGCACCAAGGTCTTCGAGCAGTACTTCTGCGAGGCGTTCGTGGATCCGGGGGACGGGGTTCTGGTCTTCAGCCCGTATTTTCCGACCTACGTTCCGAACATCCTCAGGCGCGGCGGGCGTCCGGTGTTCGCCCCGCTGCGGCAGGAAGAGGCCTTCCGGCCCAGCCTGGCCGACGTCGAGCGCTTTCTCGCCGAGGATCCCCGGCCCAGGGCCATCTTCCTGAATTCTCCCCAGAATCCCACCGGGGGCGTGGCCACCGAAGACGATTTTCGCGGCATCGCGGATCTGGTTCGGGGGACGCGGGTCGCCGTGTTCAGCGACGAGCCCTACTGCCACATGGTGTGGAAGGGGAAACACGTGTCGCCGCTCGCCCAGCCGGGGATGATGGAGCGCTCGGTTGCCGCCTACACCTTCAGCAAGTCGTACAGCATGGGAGGCTGGAGGCTGGGGTTCGCGGTCTCGGCGCCGGAGACCGTGCAGGCGATCGGCAAGATGATCAACACGAGCATCTCGTGCACGCCGCCCTTTATTCAGCTGGCGGGCGTGGCGGCGCTCGAGCGCGATGGCGGCGAACGCGAGGCCGCCATGCGCCGGTTCCGCCGCAAGGTGGAGCTGCTCACGCGGGGGCTGAACCGGATCGACGGTTTTTCCTCGCTGGATCCGCACGCCACCTTCTACGTCTTCCCCAACGTGGCTCCGGTGTGCAACCGGCTCGGAATCACCAGCCACGGCCTCGCCCTGTACCTGCTCGAGGGTGCGGACGACGATTTCGGGGTCGCGTGCCTGGGCGGGGAGTGCTTCGGCGACGCCGGGGCCGGGTTCCTGCGCTTCAGCTGCGCCGCTTCGGACGAGCGCCTGCAGGAGGCGCTGGACTTCATTTCCGACGCCGTGACCCGGGAGAGCCGGGTTGCAGCCTTCCTCGCCGCGCGGCCGGAGTTCCGGCTGGAGTCGCCGTATCCGGGCGCGGCGGCCGTGGACCCCAGGCCGGTGGGGGCAGCGGTCTAGCCGCGCGGGAAGGATGGCGGGGCAGGGTGACGTGATGGTGGGTGCGGGTGGCGAGGGCGCCGCGACGGCGGTCCGGTTTCGTGTCCGGGACATGGACTGCTCGCACTGCGTGACCCGGATCGAAGACGGTCTGCGCAAGGTCGACGGCGTGCTGGAGGTGGGCGGAAACCTGGTCGGGCGCACGGTCACCGTCCAGATCGATCCCGGGCGGCTCGCCTCCGACGAGGTGCGGCGCGCGATCGGGCGCCTCGGGCACCTCGCCGAACCGGATGCGGGGCCCCGCAGCGAGAAAATTCCGGCGACCTGGACGACCCCGGACGCGCAGCTGACGTATGCCTCGGCCGGGCTGTTCGGGGTCGGGCTCGCGCTTGCACTCGGCGGCGTCGGCCCCCTGCTGCTGACCCTCCCGCTGAGCGAGCTGCGGCTTTCGTCCCTCCTGTTCATCGTCTCCGCCTTCGTGGGCGGCTGGAGGTTCATGCCCTCGGGGCTGCGCGCCGCGCGTACGCTCTCGCTGGACATGAACTTCCTGATGACGGTGGCGATCCTGGGGGCGATCGCGATCGGCGAGTATCTGGAGGCGGCGGCGATCGCCTTCCTCTTCTCGACCGCCGAGCTGCTGGAAGCCTACGCCGTGGACCGGGCGCGCGCGTCGATGGAGTCGCTGATGGATCTCGCGCCCAAGACGGCGGTGGTGCTGCGCGGGGGCGTCGAGGAGACCGTGCGGGCCTCCGAAATTGTGGTCGGCGATGTCGTGGTGATGCGCCCGGGCGAGCGCATCCCGGTCGACGGCAGCGTGCTGGAAGGCGGATCGACGGTGGACGAATCGCCCATCACCGGGGAGTCGCTGCCGGTGGAGAAGGATCCCGGCGCCCCGGTCTTCGCCGGCACCATCACGCGCGACGGCTTCATGCACATCCGCACGGAGAAGCCGGCCGACAGCAGCTCGCTGGCCCGCATTGTGGAGCTGGTGGAGAGGGCGGGGGCGGAGAAGGCGAAGACGGAGCGGGTGGTGACCCGGTTCGCGCGCTGGTACACGCCCGCCATCGCCGTCGGGGCCGTGCTGGTGGTGGCCGTGCCGACCCTGCTGGGCGGTCAGGACTTCGCCACCTGGCTGGTGCGGGGACTCACCCTGCTGGTGATCGCCTGCCCGTGTGCGCTGGTCATCTCCACCCCGGTCGCGGTGGTCAGCGGCATCACCGCGGCCGCCCGGCGGGGCGTGCTGATCAAGGGCGGGGTCTACCTGGAGGCCATGAGCGGCGTGCGCGCGATGGCGATGGACAAGACCGGCACCCTGACCGTCGGGCACCTGGAAGTGCGGGAGGTGAGGTCCACGCGGGGGGCGCCGCGGGAAACCGTGCTGGCGCGCGCCTCCGCCGTGGAGGCCCGCTCGGAGCACCCCATCGCCCGCGCGATTCACGAAGAGGCGGTCAGGCGCGAGATCCTCACCCGGTACGGCGTGCGCGAGTTCTCGACCCGGCGGGGCGAGGGGGTCACGGCCTGGCTGGACGGCGTCCGGCACTTCGTGGGGAAGCCGTCGGCGCTCGGACTGGATGACGCGCCCGCGGGGCTGGCGGGAGAGGGCCGCACGGTGGTCGTCGTGGCGGACGAGGATGGACCGCTCGGGTGGATCTCCCTGGAGGACCGTGCCCGCAAGCAGGCGCGGGCGGCGGTGGGGCAGCTGCGCGCCATGGGCGTGCGACCCGTGGTGATGCTCACCGGGGACGACGCCGCGACCGGTCGCCGGGTGGCCGAGGAGACCGGCGTGGACGAGGTCAAGGCCCGGCTGCTGCCGCACGAGAAGGTGCGAGCCCTGAAGGCGCTCGAGGAGGAGTACGGGTCGGTCGCGATGGTGGGCGACGGCGTGAACGACGCGCCCTCGCTGGCCGCCGCGTCGGTGGGCATCGCCATGGGGGCGGCCGGAAGCGACGCCGCCATCGACAGCGCGGACGTGGCGCTGATGGGCGACGACCTGACCCGGCTGCCCTACCTGTTCAGGTTGTCGCGCAAGTCACGGGCCGTCATTCGCCAGAACATCGCCACGGCCCTGCTGGTGAAGCTGGTGCTGGTGGTGGGCGTGCCGCTCGGCGCGGTCTCGCTCATCACGGCGGTCCTGGTGGGCGACCTGGGCGTCTCGCTGCTGGTGACCGGCAACGCGCTCCGGCTCGCGCGGGTGAATGTCTGACGGGCGGGCGGGGCGGCCGGCCGCGCGCGCCCTCGCGTTCGCGGCGGTCTTGTGGGCCCTTGTGCCCGGTCCGGCCCGTGGCCAGGAAGGCACCGACGACCTCCCGGTTCCGCGCAGCCTCGTGGAAGCGGTGGTGCCGGGCGCCACGACCTTCGAGGTGAGGGAGGGGGACCCGAGGGTCATCGTGGGCTACGCGGCCGACGCCCCCGACGAGGACGCCCTGGTCGGCTATGCCTTCCTGACATCGGACGTGCCCCCGGAGGAACTCGGCTACAACGGGCCCATCGAGGTGCTGGTGGGCATGGACCGCGAGGGGGTGCTGACCGGTGTGCGGGTCACCCACTATGTCGAATCCTATATCCGCACCCGGGGCGATTTTCTGCGAACCCCCGGCTATGAGGCCCAGTTCACGGGCAAGTCGATCTCCGATCCCTTCCGCGCCAAGCGCGATGTCAGGGTCGTGTCCCGGGCCACGATCTCGGTCTCGGCCATGTCGCGCGGCATCCGCGCCTCCGCCCGCCGCGTATATGCCACCTACCTGGCCACCAGGCCGTCCGCCGAATCAGGTGGTTCGCTCCTGACCATCGGCATGGAAGAGCTGGAGGACATGTCGTGGTCCGACGTGGTCGCGGGCGAGCTCGTGCCGCAGATCCACGTACTCGAGAACGGAGTCACCCGGATCGTGCTCTCCTTCGCGCACGTACGCAGTGATTCCGTGGGGGAGGCGCTGGTCGGCAGCAACAGCTTCGGAGAAGTGGCGGATGCGTTCGGGGAGAGGGCGCAGGAAGACCATCTGATGCTGGTCGGCGTCGACGGCGCGCTGGCGCTTCTGTTCTATCCGCGCACGCTCTCGCTGGTGCAGGAAGCCGACACCATTCATATCGACGACGAAGACGTCTTCATGTTGGGCGAACCGCGCACCGGAATGGTGCGGGGCCAGTTCCGCAACGTCGGGGTCATGGCGGTCCGCGGCCCCATCGATATCGAGCAGCCGTTCGACATCTTTTTCGATCTTCGTCCGGGGATGGGGCTCTACTCCACGGAGTATCCGCCCCCGCAAAGCCCGGAAGTTGTAGTAGCCGATGTGGCTCCCGCCGAGGCTCTCGATCCCGCCGGAACGGTGGAAGAGTCAGAGAATGTCGTAGATATCGCCGATACCGCTGTGGATATGTCCCGAAATGTCGCCGGCGATGTGTCTGCGAGGCCGGGTGATCCTGCCGTTGCCGGACAGCCTCCGGAGACAACCGGCGACTCGGCTGGTCCCGGCGCGCCGACTCAGTCGGCCGAAGCACCGCCGGAGCCGGGCGCGGAGACGCAGGAGTCCCCGACCGCCTCGGGAGCCACCGCGACCGGCGACAGCCCGCCAACCGGGGACGCAGCCGTCGGCGAGGTTGGGCCCGGGGACGCAGCCGCCGGCGAGGCGGATCCCCGGGACGCGGTCCCCGACGAGGCGGACCCTGGAGACGCGGCCGCCGGTGAGATGGACCCCCGGGACGCGGTCCCCGGTGAGATGGTCCCCGGAGGCGCAGCCGCCGGTGAAGCAGGGGCCGCCGGCGAGCCTCCCTCCCCCGGCGATCGCGACGCCTCGACCCCCGAGGCCGGGACCGAACCCGCGCAGCCACCCGCCGCCGCCGACCCGGCCGAAGCAGCGCCGGCCGCCCCCCCGCCCGACCTTGATTTCTCCCTCGCCGAAGATCAGACCGTCCTCCAGCGCACCCTGGATCGAACCTCGCCCGCCGAAGTCGCCTGGATGCTGGCTCTGCTCACACTGGTCACGGTGGCGTTCTTCCTGAAGCGCGACCGGCTGCGCTGGGTGGTCCTGGTTGCGACCTTCTTCTACCTGGGATGGTTCGACGGGGGCTTCCTCTCGGTGTCGCACATCACGGCGGCCATCTCCGTGGGGCCGGCGGTGTTCCTGGAGGACATCCCGCTCCTCCTGTTCGTCGTCTTCACCGTGGTGACCACGCTTCTCGTCGGGCGCGTCTTCTGCGGCTTCCTGTGTCCGTTCGGCGTCCTGCAGGACTTTCTCGAGAAAGTGGTGCCCCGGAAGTTCAAGCGGGAATTGCCGCGCGCGCTGCACGAACGCCTGTGGCTCGTCAAGTACCTGTGCCTGGCGGCCATCCTGCTTCCCGCCCTCGCGGGTAGCCGCGTCAGCATCTTTCCCTTCCTCGAGCCCTTCGGGACCGTCTTCTTCCTGAGTTCTTCCATCGCGTTGTGGGGCATCGCGGCGGCGATCCTGGTGGCCTCCGCGATCGTGCCGCGCTTCTATTGCCGCTACGCGTGCCCGCTGGGAGCCGCGCTCGCGGTCGTCTCCACGGTGTCGCCCTTCCGCATCCGACGGGTGGAGCAGTGCGACCACTGCAAGGTGTGCGAGCAGGCCTGCCCCACGGGCGCCATCGAGGGTCCGCGCATCAACTTCCGCGAATGCGTTCGCTGCAACATCTGCGAAACGAAGCTGATCGAGGAGGCGGGCGTGTGCCGGCACGACATCGAAGACGTGCGCCAGCGGCTGGTGCAGCTGAAGGTGGCGCCGAGTGCCCGGTCCGCGGCAGGTGCCTGAGCCGGGAGCGGCGCCCCAGCAGGGAGCAGCGCCCCAGCCGGGAGCGGCGCCCCAGCCGGGTCGCATGATCCCCCGCCGCAGGGCGCTCCGGATCGGCGGAGCGGCCGCCCTGTTGCTGGCGGCGGGAGGCGGTCTTGCGTCGGCGCTTCTTCGCCGGGCAGGGCTCCATCGCGCGAGCGACACGCGCACCCGCATGGGCACGCTGGTCGACGTCACCGTGGTGCATCCCGAGGCCTCCGGGGCGCGTGAACTGGCCGCCGCCGCCTTCGACGAGATCGACCGCCTGGAGGCGATCTTCAGCCGCCACCGGTCCGACACCCCGATGTCCCGCCTCAACCGGGACGGGGTCCTGCTCGAACCGCCGGCCGAATTGGCCGCCGTCCTGCGCCGCGCCCTCGACTTCGCCGAGCTGACCGGCGGCGCCTTCGACCCCACGGTGGCGCCGCTGGTGGAACTCTACCGCGCCAGCTTCGCCGAGGCCGCCGCGCTGCCGCCCGCCGCCGCCGTGAAGGCCACCATGTCGCGCGTCGGTTATCGGCACATCGAGCTGGACGCGCACCGCATCGGGTTCCGCCGGCCCGGCATGTCGATCTCGCTGGACGGCATCGCCAAGGGGTACATCCTGGACCGGGTGGTCGAGGCGGTTTCGGGCGCGGGCGCCGCAGGCGTGCTGGCCGACGGGGGTGGGGACGTCTCGGCCGGTGAGGGTGAGGTCGCGGGTTCCGGCTGGCCCGTGGGGGTCGAGCACCCGCGCGAGCCGGGGACCCTGCTGGAGGTGATCGAGGTGCGCAACCAGGGCGTCGCCACCTCCGGCGACTACATGCGGGCGTACACCGCCGACCGCCGCCATCACCACATCGTCGACCCGCGCACGGGCGCCTCGCCCGCACACACCAGCGCCGCCACCGTGGTGGCCCGTTCCGCCATGGAAGCCGATGCGCTGGCCACCGCGGCGATGGTGCTGGGCCCCGCCCGCGGCCTTGAACTCCTCGAACGGCTGGACGAGGCCGAGGGCCTTCTCGTCACCAGGGAGCTGGACCTGGCGCGAAGCTCCGGCTTCGGCGCCTGAGCCGCCGATCATCCATGTCCGAGCCGCCAACTTCCGCGTCCGATCCAGCGTATCCCGTGCGCGCCTCCCTCTTCGTCACCTGCCTCGGCGACCACTTCTTTGCCGATGCCGCGGCCTCGGCCGTGCGGCTGCTGCGGAAGCTGGGGGTCGAGGTCGACTTTCCGGAGGCGCAGACCTGCTGCGGGCAGCCCGCCTTCAACGCGGGCCATGACGACGACGCGCGCCGCATGGCCGCGCACACGCTGGACGTCTTCCGCGACAGCGACTACGTGGTGCTCCCCTCGGGGAGCTGCGCCACCATGCTGAGACGCTTCTACGCCCATCTTTTCGAGGATGACACAGAGCGGTCGAAGCAGGTGGCCGCCCTCGGCGAGCGCACCTTCGAGCTGGCGGAGTTCCTGGTCCGTGTGCTTGGGGTCACGAGCCTGGGGCGCGGGCTCGAGGGACGCCGAATCGCGTACCATCACGGGTGTCACGCGCTACGGGAGCTGGGGATCCGCGATGAACCGCTCTCGCTGCTGGCCGGCGCGGGAGCCAGCGTGGTTCCCTGGGAGGCCGCGGAGGAATGCTGCGGCTTCGGGGGCCTGTTCTCCGTTAGCTTCCCACAGGTGTCCGCGGGGATGGCCGACCGGAAGCTCGACACGCTCCCAGCCGAGGACAGTGTCGACTTGCTGACCTCCGCCGACTGCGGCTGCCTGCTCCAGCTCGCGGGGCGCATGCAGAAGCGGGGTCTGGACCTGCGGGTGCGACATCTCGCCGACGTTCTCTGGGAGGCGGCACGTGCAGATCCATAGTCGCGAATATCCGGCGCGCGCACGCCGGAGCGCCGATGTGCGGGAATCCGTGACGGGCGCCACGCTCTCTTTCGACGCCCGCCGCCGGGCCGCATACGCGGGGGTGGCCGCCGACGAATGGCGCCGATGGGCGGAGGGGGTGAAGACGCACCTGCTGACGCATCTGGACCGATACCTCGAGGAAGCCGAGACACGCCTCGAAGCCAACGGCGCACAGGTCCACTGGGCCCCGTCGCAGGAGGACGTGCACCGGATCCTCTCCGGCATCATCGCGCGTCGGGGCGCGCGGCGGGCGGTCAAGGGCAAGAGCATGCTCTCCGAGGAACTCGAGGTGAACGAGCTTCTCGAGAGACGCGGGGTCGAAGTGCTGGAGACGGATCTCGGGGAGTACATCCTTCAACTGCTCGAACAGCCCCCCAGCCACATCGTCGGCCCGGCCATCCACCTGAGCCTGGACGAGATCCGCCGGCTCTACCACGAAACCCACGGCATGGCACTCGATGCCACGCCCGACGAGTTGGCCGGAGTCTCACGCGAGATTCTGCGGGAAGCCTTTCTCGCGGCGGACCTCGGAATCACCGGCGGAAACTTCCTGGTTGCGGAAACCGGCACCGTGGCCCTGATCGAGAACGAGGGCAACATCCGGCTGACCACCTCCGCGCCGGCGGTGCACGTGGCGCTGGTGGGCATCGAGAAGCTTCTGTCGCGCTGGGACGACCTCGCGGCGTTCCTGCAGCTCACGTCGAGGGCGGCGACCGGTCAGCCGGTGGGAAACTACGTGTCCATGATCCACGGCCCGAAGACGGCGGAGGAGCGCGACGGTCCGGAGGAGGTGCACGTGGTGCTGGTGGACAACGGACGCTCCGACGTGCTCGCCGACCCGGAGGCATGGGAGGCTCTCCGCTGCGTCCGCTGCGGCGCCTGCCTGAACGCGTGCCCGGTCTACCGCCAGACCGGCGGGCATGCCTATGGCGCCGTCTACTCGGGTCCCATCGGGTCGGTGCTGAATCCCGCATTGGCCGGGCTGCACGAATCGATGCCCCTCCCCTTCGCTTCGAGCCTGTGCGGCGCCTGCTTCGAGGCCTGCCCGGTGCGCATCCCCATCCCGGAGCTGCTCCTGAGCTGGCGCCGGCGGGCGGTGGAGGCGGGGATGGATTCCCGTGGCAAGTCGGCGCTGCTGAAGGCATGGACGGCGGTCGCGACCCGGCCCGGGCTGTACAAGGCTGCGGGAGGGCTGCTGCACGCGCTGCCGGAGCCCGCGCGCCGCGTTCCCCTGCCGGTCGTGGGCGGATGGCGCGAAGTGCGGGCGGACCCCGAGCCGGCCCCGTCCTCGTTCCGGAAGCTCTGGCGCGAGGGCATCGAATGAGGGAGCGGGTACTCGAGCGGGTGAGGCGCGCGCTCCAGGACCGCCCTCGCGTGGCTCATCCGGGGACGCTCGACACGGCGGTTCCGGACGCTCCGGCTCCGGTGCAGCACTTCGACGACTGCTTCCGGGCGGCGGGCGGGGAAATGCACCGTTTCGCCGATGCGGACGAGGCCCGGCGATGGCTGGCCGGGTTTGCCGCCCGGTTCGCGAGCGCCAGCCACGGCGCCGACGTGCCCGAGCCCCTGGGGCTGCCGCTCCCGGAAGCTCCGCCCCGTGAAGCCGAGGTCGGCGTGTCGGTGGCGCTCGCCGCCGCCGCACAGTCCGGCTCGCTGGTGCTGAGCAGCCGGGGCGGACGACGCACCCAGCTGCTCCCGCCCGTCCACCTCGTCCTTGTGGACGCCGCCACGGTCACCGCCACCCTGGGCGAGGCGCTGGCCGCCTGCCGCGATGACGGAGGCTCGGCGCTGGCGTTGCACTCGGGTCCCAGCAAGTCTGCCGACATCGGCCAGGTCATGGTGACCGGGGTGCACGGGCCCGGGCGGGTGATCGCGGTGGTCCTCGACGCCTGGCCGGCCAACTGAGGCCCGCACCCGCCATGGCGACTCAGAACGGCCCCGACGCTCAAGGCGGCTTTCCGATTCGAGTCGGGTGCGTCGATACCGGATCGAACGGCATTCGTTTCCTGGCCGTGGAGTTCTCGGGCCCGTCGAAATACACCACCCTCTACTCTCAGCGGGTGCCGATTCGGCTGGGACACCAGGTATTCCTCACCGGACGCCTCGCTCCCGAGACCATGGACGCCACCGTCCAGGCCTTCGACCGCTTCCGCCAGTACCTGGACAAATACGAAATCGAGCATTATCGGGCGGTCGCGACCAGCGCCGTCCGGGAAGCGCGCAACGGGCCTCTCCTGGTCGAACGGATCGAACGGGAAACCGGAATTCGCCTCAAGGCCATCACCGGCTCGGAGGAGGCAAGGCTGGTGCACCTGGCGGTGGCGGACCGCATCGACCTGGAGGGCGGCCGCTGGATTCTCGTGGATCTGGGCGGAGGCAGCGTCGAACTGTCGCTGGTGGACGACTCCGGAATGCTGTGGAGCGAAACCCATTCCATGGGATCGGTTCGGCTGCTGGAGCGGCTGGCGGAACCCGGACGGGAGCCGGGAGCGTTTCAGCGACTGCTCTCCGAATATGTGGCGGTCCTGAACATCCCGGCGCCCGCGCAGTACTGGCAGCCGACCGGCTTCATCGGCTGTGGCGGCAACATCGAGGCCCTGGCCGAGCTTGCGTCCCCGGAGATGCCGGATGACGGCGTCAGCAGGCTCCCCGTCTCGGGCCTCGATTCCGCCATCGGCCTCCTGGCGCGACTCTCGTATTCGGAGCGCATCGAACAGTTGGGGCTCAGGCGCGACCGCGCCGACGTCATCCTGCCCGCGGCCATGGTCTTCCGGCGGCTTGCCGAACTCACCGGAGCCGAAGAGATCCTGGTGCCGCACATCGGCGTCAAGGAGGGCGTCACTCTCGATCTGATGGCGGACCTGACCTCGCTGGCCACCAGCGAGATCCGGCAGGAGAAACAGCTTACGCAGGCCGCCGTGTCGTTCGGGCGCCGGTACATGTTCGACGAAGCTCATGGTCTCCATGTCGCGAAGCTGGCGGTCAGTGTGTTCGACCAGCTCAAGTCCCTTCACGGACAGGGGCCCCAGGAAAGGCATCTGTTGAAAGTCGCGGCCATCCTTCACGATATCGGCGTATTCGTCGCGATGAAGAAACACCACAAGCACACGCGCTATATTCTCAACCACTCCGAGATACCGGGTCTCTCGGCGCGCGAGATGTCGATCATCGCGAACGTGGCGCGCTACCATCGGAAGAGACATCCCGCGTCCCACCACCGCGCGTACGTGTCGCTGCCCCCCAGGGACCGCGTGCTGGTCGACCACCTCGGCGCCATCCTCCGCCTGGTGGACGGAATGGACCGGCAACGCCGTCAGTTGATACCCTCCGTCAAGGCGACCGTGGACGGACTTCGTCTTCGATTGACGGCCGAGTGTGACGGCGACGTGCTGCTGGAACGGTGGACCGTTGCACAAAAGAAGGATCTCTTCGAGGAAACCTTCGGGCTGCGGGTCGTTATTGACTTCTGAGCTTCGGGTCGTCATCGACTTCTGAGCTTCGGGTCGTCATCGACTTCTGAACTTCGGGGCATTAAGAACATCAGCGCTGGTCAGGAAAACCCCTTGGGTTGCATAGCCGCCGACACACGCAGGTCACTGATTTCGATGGCAAATCATATTCTCGTCAGCACTGAGAGATATTGCGTCCCACAATCCTATACCTTATCGTCCGCGTCGATAGCTGACAGGGGTCTGGTGTTTCATCGTTGCATGGGAGAGGATGACTGATGGTCGCAACTGACGCCGAGTTGATGAGTTGGGTTGAGGAGCAGCTGCAACGCAATCCTGAAGTCACCGTGGATGAGTTGTTCGAGGGCGCGAAGGAGTTGAATCCTGACGTGGCCGAACTGAACAAACGCCAGTTTCACGCACGGTATCCCCTGCAGGTGAAGCGCCGGGCCAAGAGAGCCGCCATGGCCGCGCAGGCCGGGACCGAGGAGGTCAAGAAGCCGGCGAAGCGCGGAGCCACGACCGACGCCGAGGTCATGAGCTGGGTCGACGCGGAACTGAAGAGCAATCCCCAGGTTTCGGTGGACGAGCTGCTGGCGGGGGCTTTGAAGTTGAACCCCGCGATCGCCGAGCTCAGCAAACGTCAGTTTCACGCGCGCTATCCCCTGCAGGTAAAGCGCGCGGCTCGCCGCGCGGCGGATGCCGCGGCCGGCATCAAGCCCCGCCGCCGCCGCCGCACAGCCCCGGCGCCCGCGCCCGAACCGGAGCCGGAGGCCGCACCGCCCGCGGAGGAAGCGCCTGCCCCCGAGCCCGCCGCGGAAGCCGCGCCGGAAGCCCCGGCCGAAGCCGCACCGGAGGCGGTATCCGCACCCGAGGCCGCGCCTGCCCCGGCACCCGAGGCTGCTCCCGCCGCCGCTCCCGAGGCCGAGCCCGCCGCGGCTCCCGAGCCCGCGCCTGCCCCCGCACCCGAGGCCGCGCCCGCCCTGGCGGGACTCGACCGCGAGGTCATGCGCAAGGTGTTCTTCGCCTTTGCGGCCGATATCACCGCGGCGGAAGGCACGACCGGCGTCGTCCGGGTGCTGGCGGCGCTGGACGACTACATCGACCAGGTCGCCGGCTAGCGGCAGACCCATTCGGGTCCACCAGCCCATCAGGTTTCTTCCCCGGCCAGGTCACTCGGAGAAGCTGGCCGGGGACGGAACGACTATCCGGCGGCGACTATCGGGTGCCCGCGCCCGTGTCGTCCTTCGATCGCTCTGAGAGCACCATGATCGCGCGGACTGCAACCGCCAGGGCCGACAGCGTGAGCGTGCTCTCTGCCCTGAGTTCCACCAGAAGCTCGCCGAAGTAAGCCACCTCGCGGCTTCGCAGTGCGGTCAGGACATGGACCGCGCCGCCGGCCTGCCGGTCCCGCCTTGCGGCCGCGGCTGCCGAAAAGGTGGCGATCCGGTGGTGGGCGCGGGTCAGGTCGTCGTTGAGCGCCCGCGCCGCGCGCTGCTCCCAGCGCTCGTCCCGGGCACACTCGCGGATCGCCTGGCGAAGCCAGGGAATCTCCAGGAGTTCCGAGACCGCATAGTAGGCTCGCGCCGCATAGACCGGGGCCGTGCCCGTGTCGCGCGCCACGCGCAGGATATCCATCAGCTGGTCGAGGAAGCGCAGGGTGGCCAGAGCGGGCGCGATCGCCGCTCCCGGCCCGGCCTCCTGAATCTCCGATACCAGACGTTCGAAGGTCAGCCGGTCCTCCCCGCTCACCACATCGGGGAAGATGCGCTGCAGTTCGCGCAGGGTGCTGAAGTGCTTGCCGACCAGGCTGTCGATTTCCTCGCGCTCGGCGTTGCCCAGAACCCAGCGGGTGGTGCGGTCCAGCACGCCGCTCAGCCCCACATACCAACGGTACGCGACCGCCGTTCTGGCCTCCCGCTCGCGCTCCAGGAGGTCGGCCATGATCTGCCGGTGGCCCGCGAGCCGGGAAGCCACCAGCCAGGCCCGCGCCACCTCCTCGGCCGAAGAGCCGCTGTCGCGCATCATGCGATGCACGAACCCCGACCCCATCAGGTCCACCAGGTTGTTGGTGAGCTGGCTGGCCACGATCTCGCGGCCCAGCCGGTGCGCCGCCAACTCCGCCTCTCCCGCCGCGGACAGGGCTGCTTCCGGGAAGTAGCGGATCAGGTAGCCCCTCGCGGCCCGGTCGTCAATGAGGGTGCCCTTCAGAAGACGCCGCATCAGATGGAGCTTGGCGTGGGCCAGCAGCACGCTCAGCTCCGGCCGGGTCAGCCGGGTGCCGGCCTCGGCGCGCTCCAGCAGCTGCTCCCAGGTCGGCAGGTGCTCGCGCGCGCGGTCGAAAAAGCCGTCCCGCTCGAGCTCCGAGATGAGCTGGCGAAAGTCGTCCACTCCCTCGCGGGCGCGCAACAGATCGAGCGACACTGCCAGGCTCTGCGAGGCGTTGTCGAGCAGAACCTGTTCCGACACGACGTCCGCGAGGTCGCGCAGCATGCGGTTGCGCTCCGGCCCCGTCATGCGCCCTTCCTCCACGACCGAATTGAGCAGGATCTTGAGGTTGACCTCGCGATCGGAGAGGGAGACGCCTCCCGAATTGTCGAGCGCGTCCACGTTGAGGCGTCCCCCCGCCAGCGCAAACTCGATGCGCCCCCGCTGGGTGAGTCCCAGATTGCCGCCTTCGCCCACGACCTTGACGCGAAGCTCGCGCCCATCGACGCGCACGGGATTGTTGAAGGGATCGGCGACATCGGCGTGGGTTTCGTCCGACGCCTTCACATAGGTGCCGATCCCCCCGTTCCACAGCAACTCGGCCGGGGCCTTGAGCACGAGGCGGACGAGTTCTTCTCCGCTCACCTTGCCCGGATCGTCGGAAACCCCCAGGGCCGCGCGCACCTCGGGGGAGAGCTCGATCTCCTTCGAGCCGCGTCGAACGATGATGCCCCCGCGGCTCAGCACCCGGCCGTCGTAGTCCGCCCAGGAGGAGCCGCGCAGGCCGAAGAGCCTCTCCCTCTCTTCAAGCGAAGCAGCCGGGTCGGGATCCGGGTCGATGAAGATATGCCGGTGATCGAAGGCCGCGATGAGCCTGATTCTTCGTGACAGCAGCATGCCGTTGCCGAAGACGTCGCCGCTCATGTCACCGATGCCCACCACCGTGAACGGCTCCGACTGAATGTCCTTGCCCATCTCCCGGAAGTGGCGCTTGACGCACTCCCAGGCCCCGCGCGCCGTGATCGCATGCTCCTTGTGGTCGTATCCGTTGGAGCCTCCGGAGGCGAAGGCGTCGTCCAGCCAGAAGCCGTAGTCGCGCGCGACCTCGTTGGCGAGGTCGGAGAAGCCCGCCGTGCCCTTGTCGGCGGCCACCACCAGGTACGGGTCGGGGTCGTCGTAGCAGACCACGCCGTGCGGCGGAGACGGCTTGCCCCGGCGCAGGTTGTCGGTCAGGTCGAGAAGGCCGCGCATGAGGGTGCGGTACTGTTGTTCCACCTCGGTGCGCGTGGCCACCGAGAGGCTGGGCTGGTCCAGGATGACGAACCCGCCCTTGGAGCCGGCGGGGACGATCACCGAGTTCTTGACGATCTGCGTCTCCGCCAGCCCGAGCACTTCGGTGCGGAAGTCGTCGGGGCGGTCGCTGTAGCGGATCCCTCCCCGGGCCACGCGCGCGCCCCGCAGGTGCACGCCCTCCATCCTCGCCGACCGCACCCACGCCTCGTAGAGCAGCCGGGTCCGGGTCAGCGAGGTCATGGAGCGCGCCATCACCTTGAACGACATGTACGGCACGCCGCCCGACCGTCTCGTCGGCTTGCTGCCCCCGGTCGCGTAGTAGTTCGTGCGCACGGTGGCGTCGACCAGCGTCACCAGGTGGCGCAGCGCACGGTCGTCGCTCAGCAGGTAGACGTCGTCCAGTGCCGCGAACAGCTCCGCGCGCATCGCGTCCGCGGCCGCCTTCCGGCCCTCCCGGGTCTGGTCCCGGGGCTCGAAGCGGGTCTCGAAGAAATCGAAGAGCAGCCGGGCGATGCGCGGATACTTGAGGAGCGCGTCCACGATGGAACCCCGACTCGGCACCGCGCCGAGCTGAAAGGCGTAGCTCGAATAGGCGCGCAACACCTCCACTTCGCGCCAGGCCAGTCCCCCGGCCGGCACCAGGCCGTTGAGCCGGTCGTTGGTGGCGTCTCCGGCGCTCGCCGCCAGGATGGTGTCCACCAGCGGCGCGCCCGCCTCGCTGAGTTCGAGCGGCGACTTGCCGGAGGTCTGGACGGCGAAGGTGTAGACGGCTCCCTCGGGCACCCCGGGACCCCTGAGCTTGGCCGGGGTCACGGCGATGATGCGCAGGCCCGCGTTCTCCAGAATCGGCATGAAGTCCGAGAGCACGAGGCGCGGTCCCAGCACGTAGAGCCGCAACTCGGTCACCCGGTCGCCGGGCGCGACGGCGCTGTCCGCCGGGTTGGAAAGAGCGATGGAACGGGCGCGTCCCTCGGCGATCATCGTTTCCAGCTGGAGGATGTCCCGGGCCGCCACCTCGGGGGCCGCGACGGCCCGGTAGTCGGCTCCGAAGCCGGTGGCGTAGCGGCCCGCAAGGCGCTGTGCCTCGTCGCGGGTGCGAACCTGCGCCAGCTCATCGCGAACCCGGTCGGTCCAGTCGCGCGTGAGCTCCTGCACGATCCGCTTGAGTTCCAGGTCGGTGACCACGTCCAGCAGCTCCGGGCGCACCCGCAGGTAGAAGTGGAGCCGGGCCTGTTCGCCGCCGCCCATCGCCAGATGGTAGTTCAGGACTTCGCCGCCGAGGACGCTGACGAACGCCTTTTCGATCGCCTTGCGCGCCTTGGCGGAGAACTTGTCGCGCGGGATGATGACCATGAACGAGACCCCGTGGCGAAGGGGGTCCTCGCGGCGGGTCACCTGGACCCCGGTCGTGTGGTACGAGGTCAGCGCCGTACGGACATCCTTGCCGATCTCCCTTGCCGAGCTGAGGAAGAGCTCCTCCTTCGGCATCGAGTTGAAGATCGTGTTGATCTCCTTGTAGTCGTGCGAGCCCTTCTGCGCCCCCACATCTTCGAGGATCCCGTGCAGCTTCTGGCGCAGGATGGGGATCCTGTCGGCGTGATCGCCGTAGGCCTTCGAAGTGAAGAGTCCGATGAAGCGCTCCTCTCCGACCTGCCTTCCCTCGGGGTCCAGCTTCTTGACGCCGATGTAGTCCATGTGCGCCAGCCGGTGCACGGTGGAACGGGCGTTGGTCTTGCCGATCAGCAGCAGAGGCCCGGCGGCGAGCAGCTGCCGCAGAGTCTCGGGCATGGAAGCGAGCGGAACCGGCTGCACATAGCCCGAGCGCGCTTCGTCGCGCAGGATGCCGAGCCCTGAACCCGGCTCCACGACCACATGGGGCTGGCCGCTGTCGCGATCGTCGGCGATGTCGTAGCGCCGGTGCCCCAGGAAGACGAAGGCATCGTCCCGAAGCCAGGCCAGGAAGGCCCTGATCTCGTCGAGCTCGTCCCGGAGCTCCGGCAGCCGGCGGGACCGGATCTCAAGGCCCTGCATCGTGTTGTCCAGCGCCGAGAGCATGGGCTGGAAGTCGTCGGTGGCGCGCACCACGTCCTCCAGGCGACGCTGCAGTTCCCCCTGGAGCGACTCGAGGATGGCCGGATCGGCCACGCGCGCGATTTCGCAGTGGACGAGGGATTCCCGCTGTTCCGCGTCGCCGGGCGGAACGACCCGCAAGATGTGGCCCTCGTGGCGCACGATGCCCAGCAGCGGATAGATGAAGTGCTCGATGGTGAGGTCCTGCGAGTGCAGGTACTCGCGGATCGAGTCCACGATGAAGGGTCGTTCTCCGACGTTGGTGCGGATCACCGTTACCGGCGCGTGCCACCCTTCCGCGTCCGAGGCGGGGTTGAAGACGCGCACATCCACCCGGTCCGGACGGCTCTCCTGCAGAAACGCGAAGGCATCCGCCGCCACCCGCGCAAGCGACACCGGCTTCCGCTCGCGGAGGTATTCGGCCGGAGCTCTGGCGAGGAAGAGAGCCGCAAAATCCGCTGCGAGTTCGGCTTCGCCGTAGGGGAGGATGCGCCGCAGGCGGCGGCAGACGTCGTGGATTACGGAGGCTGCCCCCCCTGCGCGACGCAGGACTTCCGGATCTGCCTTGCTCATCTGCTTTGTCTCACAGGCATCCGCGCTCTCACGGAGATCGATATCGTTTCACGGGCAACAGTCTTTCGCGCGCGAGGGTGTAGAACATCTTGGTGCCGGCCTTGATGGAGCCGCTCAGCGTTCCGCTGATCTTGGAAACCCCGCCTGCCCGGCGAGTGTACGGGACCTCGATTTCGACGATGCGCTGCCGGAGCCGGCCGGCGCGGATCTGCATCTGCAGGGTCCAGCCCCAGTCGCGGTCATCCATGTGCAGGTCGCGCAGGCGGTCGAAGCGAATGGCGCGGAAGGGAGGCATGTCGCGGAAGCGGAGGCCGAAGAGGAGGCGCGCACACATCAGCACCACCTGGTTGCCCATGCGTGCGTGCAGCGGCACGCCGGGAGGGTCGCCCGTGCGCACGCCCAGCACCATGTCGGCCGCGCCCGCACGGATCGGATCGATCAGCCGGGCCAGACCGGAGGGATCGTCGCTCCCGTCCGCGTCGAGGAAGACCACGATGGCGGGAGGCCGACGGGCCAGGTGCCGGAGGCCGGCAAGGCAGGCGGAGCCGTATCCCAGGCGCGGCGCGGCCACCACGACCGCCCCCAGATCGCGCGCAATCCGGGGGGTGGCGTCCCGCGAGCCATTGTCCGCGACCACGATTTCGTCCACTAGTTCGGTCGGCAGCGCGCGAATCACGGACCCGATGGTCGGCTCCTCGTCGAGCGCGGGGATGAGCACGGCCACGGCGCCGGTGACCGGTGCCCGGGGCGAAGTGGAGGAAGGCATGGCGGGCGAAGAATCAGCAGCGCGGAGACGATGAGCCGACCGCGAACCGGAGGCGCCGGGCCGCTGATCGTCCTGGGCCTGCTGGAGCTCGCCTTTCTGGCGGCTCTGGGCTGGTGGCCGGAGGCCGGGGTTCCGTTTCCACGCCTTGCTCTCTTTGCGGGTGCATTCGCTGTCTATTGGGCCGTGGCGTTCACGGCGCTCGGCGAGCGTGCCGACACCCGCCTCGTCTGGGGCTTCGCCATCCTCTTCCGACTGGTACTTCTACCCTCCATTCCCTTCCTGTCCGACGACATCTACCGCTACCTCTGGGACGGCCATGTGCAGCTGCAGGGGATCAACCCGTATCTGTACGCGCCGGATGCGCCTGAACTCGAAGCGATCCGCACAACCTGGCACGCGCGCATCAACAATCCGTCCGTCCCCACCATCTACCCTCCCTTCGCCCAGGTGGTTTTCGCGGCTGCCGCGTTCACCGGCGGTTCGATCCTGGCGGTCAAGGCGCTGTGGACCGTTGCCGACCTCGCGGCCTGCCTGCTTCTGGGCGTGGTGGCCCGCCGGACGGGCCGTTCCGTGCCCGCGACCCTCATCCTCTTCGCCTGGTCGCCGCTGCTGGTGGTCGAGACGGCCTGGAGCGGCCACTTCGAGGCGCTCGGCATCCTGTTGCTGGTCCTCCTCCTCTTCCTCGCCCTGCCCGCACCTAGCAAGAATGACGCCAGTCCACCGAGCGTACTCCCCGGCCGGAGCCGACTGCGACCGTGGGCCATGGGCGTCGCGCTCGCCCTCGCGACCCTCACCAAGTTTGCGCCGATCGCCGCCCTGCCGGCGCTCATCCGCCGCTACGGGGTGCGCCTGGCGGCTGCCTGCACGGTCGTGCTGGTCCTCTTCCATCTTCCCTACGCGCAGGCAGGAAGCGCGCTCTGGGCGGGCCTCGCCACCTACGCGGAGCACTGGCGGGCGTACGAAGGGTTGTTCGCCGTCATCGAAGCCATTCTCCCGGGGCCATTTGCCGCCCGTTACCTGTCCGGCTTGCTCGTGCTCTCGGTTGTTGCGTGGGCGATGCTCCGCAACCTCGACGCCGAGCGGGCTCTGTTCTGGATCCTCGGGACGGGGCTCCTGCTCTCCCCGACGTTCCATCCCTGGTACGCGCTCTGGATTCTGCCCTTCGCGGCCCTCCGTCGAAACCGGGCCTGGATCCTGCTAAGCGGCCTCGCATTCATCACGTACTGGGGGCTGGGGGCGTACATGGAGACCGGGGAGTGGCCGCGGCCCCTCTGGAGTCGGCTCCTGCTCTGGCTGCCCTTCTACGGGCTGCTGCTGTGGAACGCGCGGCTGCGTGCGGAGAAGCTTCAGCCCGCCGACACCCAGGCTCCAGTAGCCCACCGCGAAGAGCATCAGGAACGGGATGGAAGCGTAGAGCCCGGCCCGTAGCGCGGCGCCCACGAAGCAGCTCATCACCACGGCCATCGCCAGCTTGAACAGCGTGTCCGGCGTCTTGCTCCCCGGAAGTTCCCGAACCCCGCCGCCGCTTCCCTTCTTGGGCGTGCGCGCGAAGCCGTCCCTGCGTCCGGCGAGGCCCCGCAGCACCGCCCGCGTCGCCGGCGCGGTCAGGCCGACGCCGGTGGCGAGGGTCACGGCCACCGCCGGCACCAGGTGTCGCCAGGGACGCTTCCGCTTGCGCCCCGCGGCCGTGTAGTAGATGACGAAGGGGATGGTTGCAAGGAAGAAGATCACCAGGTCGATGAAGAGGAACTCCTCCCCGCTGAGCGCGCGCCGGGCGAGAGCCGACGGATAGATCAGGAGCCCGAGGAGCAGCGTCAGCGGGTAGGCGACGTGCCCGCACAGATGGATCACCGCCTCCCTCTTCACGGCCAGCGGCCAGGGTCCGCGCAACAGTTCGGGGAGGAGCTTGCGCGCCGTCTGGATGCCCCCTTGGGACCAGCGCCGCTGCTGTATCTCGAAGGCGCCCGTCTGATCCGGGAGTTCCGCGGGAACCCCGATGTCCTCCCGGAAGACGAAGCGCCATCCGCGCATCTGGGCGCGGTAGCTGATATCGAGGTCCTCGGTGAGCGTGTCCGACTGCCATCCACCCGCGTCCTCGAGACATTCGCGGCGCCACATGCCCGCGGTGCCGTTGAAGTTGAAGAAGAGGCCGCCCCGGTAGCGGCCGCCATGCTCGAAGAAGAAGTGTCCGTCGAGGAGAAGGCTTTGCGCGCGGGTGAGCCAGTTGCTGCCTTCGTTGAGGTGATCCCAGCGGGCCTGGACCATCCCCACCCGGGGCGCCTGGAAGGGCGGCAGCAGGTTCTTGACGAGGTCGGGTCCGGGTACGAAGTCCGAATCCAGCACGAGCAGGAACTCGCCGTGAGCGCGGCGGACGCCCGCGGCCAGCGCTCCCGCCTTGAACCCCGTCCGCTTCCGGCGGCGGATGTGGCACACGTTGACGCCCCGTGCGCGCCACCAGGCCACGCGCCGGGCGACGAGGTCCACGGTCTCGTCGGTGGAATCGTCCAGCACCTGGATCTCGAGCGCGCGCGGCGGATAGTCGAGCGCGCATGCGGCGTCGATCACCCGCCGGGCGACGGGGGCTTCGTTGTACAGGGGCAACTGGACGGTCACCCGGGGCCACGAACCCGTCCACCTGCGCGGCAACTCCGGTCCGCGCCGGCGGCTGAGCAGCAGCAGATGAGTTCGATGGAAGGCGAACGGCAGCAGCAGCGCCAGGACCGCCAGGGAAAGGCCGATGATCGCGTGCGCGAGAGAATCAGGCACGGGATCGCTCAAGCTCTGTGATGTCCGCGCTCCAGCTGATGTCGATGGCGTTGCGCAGGCTCGCGGCCGTGGGGCACTTGTCGACGTGGCTGGCGAGGGCCCGGTCGGTAGGGGCACGCGAGCCTTCGGGGATGGACAGCTGATAGTGAACGTGGATGCGTGTGAGCAACGGTACCCTGCCCGCCATTTCGTTGAAGCCTTCCGCCCGGGCGCTGATCTGGTCCGGAGTGAGGCTGATCCCGCGCACCTCCAGTGCGCCGTTGAGGGTTCCGAGCAGTCACCCGCCCGCGGCGGCGACCACGTAGTCCACGGCGAGGGGCAGATCCGGTTCGGCGTCGAGCCGGTAGAGGGCCTTCACCGGCCCGTGCACACCGAGTTCGACGGTGGTTCCCGCGGGGAGCCGGCCCCGTCTGCGCGCGCCGGCGACCTTCTCGACGCTCACTCTGGAAACGTAGAACGGTTCGCTCATTCTTTCTCCTTGTGGTTCAGCTTTGTCGTCGAGGATGGCTCGAACCCCGGGCAGCGCACTACCGGAAGCCGCGGGTATCGCCGGAAGCGCGCATCCTCCCTCGAGAGCCGGCAGAGCCAGAAGATGGAGCCTCTTCGGTTTCCCGTCACCCTGCTGTGCCCGCAGACGGAGCAGAGCCCCACCGACGGGTCCGCGCGCAAGTCGTGCAAGGAACGGTCCACTAGGTCTGCTTCCGGGGATGTCCCTGGAGCCGCTCCTTGCCTGCGGGTGCCGGGCCGTCGGGGGTGATGCCCAGCACGGCGATCTGGCGCCCGGCATCCCCGCCTCGATGGGAGAAGAATGGCGTGTCCGAGCACCGGGTGCAAAACGACGAGATCGTCAGGCGCGCCGGATCGGCGCCGCACGCGAGGGCACGGCCGGCCAGCACGCCCCGCAGGTCGACCGGCTGGGCGGGGGAGGCGGGCCGCGGCAGCCCCAGCGCCTCGTGCACTTCTCTCCCCACCTCGTAACAGCGCCCGCAGATGGCCGGCCCCATGTGAATGTGGGCATCCCGGACCCGGGTTCCCAGGCGGCGTTCGAGCATCGTGAGGCCCGTCTCCAGGATGCCGCCCGCGGCCCCGCGCCACCCCGCGTGCAGCAGCATGACCGCGCGGCCCCGCGGCGCGACCGCGAAGATCGGTACGCAGTCGGCCACGGAGACGGCCAGGAGCGTGCCGGATCGCCGGGTGGCGTGTCCGTCGCACGGGGGAACCAGCAGGAGGCCCGGCGGAGTCGCCCCGTGCACGGCGATCTCGCGGCTGTGGACCTGTCGGGCATGGACCACGCTGCCACATCCCGTGTCCTCCGCCAGAAGCTCCCAGCGCTGCATCACAGCGCCCGCCGGGGCGCCGGTGAACATGCCGAAATCGAGATCTTCTCCTCCCGTACAGTCGGTTCGGCCGCGGAAGCTTTGGTCGCAGGAGTCTCGGCCACGGGAGTCTCGGCCGCGGGAGCCTCGGCCACTAGAGTGTTGGTCGCTGGCGTGTCGGCCACTGGAGTCTCGCCCGCTGGCGTGTCGGCCACTGGAGTCTCGGCCGCAGGCGTCTCGGCCACGAGAGTGTCGGTCGCGGACGAATGTGTCGCGTGCGGGCTGTTCATCGACGAACCCGCGTACCGTCGTTCCCTGGACGACCCACGGGAAGGCGCGTGTCCATTCCGGATGCACACGCAACGGGATTCGCCCGTCCTGCCGCTCCTCGGTCACCTCGCGGATGGACGATCGCGTGGGTGCATCGACTGAGCGGCGGTCGAGCAAGCTCTCTCCGGGTGTGGTTTGCGGGGCTGGGGAGCGCTGCCGGGAGCGTACCGGCACCGGCAGGAACGGGATGACGTCACCGAAGCGAGTCTGCTGCACCGGAGGTTTGCTGCTCCGACTACCGTATAACTTGGGAGATGGAAGGGTTATCTTCCACCCGCTCACCCCCTCAGCACGTGAAGAACGTCGCGATTCATGCCTTCGTCCGAATTCTTCAGCGGACCAAACGCCGGTTACGTCGAGGAGCTGTTTCGACGTTATCTGGCCGACCCGGATACCGTTCCTTCCGATTGGCACCCGATCTTCTCGAGGGAAGCGAGAGAACGGGGCGTTCCCATTCGCGCATCGGAGCGCCCGCCCCGGAGAACATCCCGGCACACCCCTCCATCGCGCCCTTCCGAGCCGCGCCCCTCGCCTCCACCCGAGCCGCGCCCCTCGCCTCCACCCGAGCGGCGTCCGTCGCCTCCACCCGGAGAGCGCCGTAGCGCCACCGTGCGCGCCATGCAGGAACTTCTGCACCTCGTCGCGCGGGCAACCGCCCTGGTACAGGCCTTCCGCGACCACGGCCACCAGCTCGCCCGCATCGATCCTCTGGGCAGCGAACCCCCGGGGCATCCGCAGCTCGATCCCTCCTTCTTCGGCACCAGCATGGAGCAGCTGGAAGCCCTGCCCGCCTCGACCATTCTGGGCGAGGAAGGCGACCAACGGGTGCCGGACTACCTGAAGCGGCTGGAGCACGCCTACTGCGGGTCCATCGGATATCAGTTCGAGCATCTGGAATCGCCGGAGCGGGTGCGCTGGCTCTGGAACCAGGTGGAATCGGGGGCGCACGCGGAGCCGCTCGAGGGCGAAGAGCAGGTCGGGTTGCTGCTGCGCCTGGCGCAGGTCGAGGGCCTCGAACAGTTCCTGCATCGGGTCTATCCGGGACAGGTGCGTTTTTCCCTGGAAGGCAACGACATGCTCGTGCCGATGGTCGATCTGGTCCTGGAGATTGCCGCCGCCCGAGGCTGCCGCGAGGTCGTGATGGGGATGGCGCACCGAGGACGGCTCAACGTTCTTGCGCACAGCGTGGGCGTAGGGTATGACGAGATTCTGCGCCAGTTCGAGGGCGGTTCCCCGGCTTCC
>CBDDPN010000003.1:0-43756 GCA_965232315.1 Longimicrobiales bacterium
GAGGGCGGTTCCCCGGCTTCCGACGGCATTCTGACGCTGCCCGAGGGCGAAAGCGGGATCGGGGACGTGAAGTACCATCACGGCGCCACGCGCGACCACGCCTTGCGGGACGGAAGCTCGGTGCGGGTCACGCTGGCTCCCAACCCCAGCCACCTGGAGTTCGTGAACCCGGTGGTGGCGGGGTTTGCGAGGGCGCGCCAGCTCGCGGGTCCGGCGCAGGACGGCAAGCAGGACACGGCGGCGGTGGTGCCGCTGCTCATCCACGGTGATGCCGCCTTCGCGGCGGAAGGGGTGGTGGCGGAGTCGCTCAACCTGGCCCGCCTGCCGGGATACACGACCGGCGGCGTGGTGCACCTGATCGCCAACAACCAGATCGGTTTCACCACCAACCCGGACCAGGGCCGCTCCACCCGCTACGCAGCGGATCTCGCCAAGGGCTACGACATTCCGGTCCTGCGGGTCAACGCCGACGATCCCGCAGCCTGCCTCACGGCGATGCGCCTGGCGATGGCCTACCGGGCGACGTTCCACGACGACATCGTGGTGGATCTGATCGGGTACCGCCGGCACGGGCACAACGAGGGCGATGATCCCGCCTACACCCAGCCCCGCCTGTACGACCACATAAGGACCCACCCTACCGCGTTCGCGTTGTGGGCCGACGCGCTGGTGAAGGCGGGGACCATCACCGCCGCGGAGGTCGCGGCGATGCGGCGCGATGTGACCGACCGCCTGCGCGAGGCGCTCGTGGCGGCCAGCTCGGAAAGGCCGCGGGACCCACCGGACGATGCCGGGGGCGCTCCCGGGACCGATGCCGGCCAGGCCATCGCGGGACGGGGCGGTGACCTCACCGCGGAGGCCTCGGCGAAAACGGATGGCGGCCGGGCCACCGCCGTCCCGTTCGAAACGCTCGCCGGGATCAACACCGCCGCCATGGCGGTTCCCGACGGGTTTGCCATCCACCCCAAGCTGCGCCGTCAGCTGGCCAGGAGCCGCCGCCAGTTCACCGGCGAGTCATCGCTTGACTGGGCTCATGCCGAGGCGCTGGCGCTGGGCTCGCTGCTCCGGGAGGGGGGTCCCCATCCGCTTCAGCGGCCAGGACTCGCAGCGCGGCACCTTCAGCCACCGCCATCTCGTGTTTCACGATGTCGACACCGGTGCGGCGCACACCCCGCTCGCCGCCATGGGCGACGCCCGCTTCGAGATCCATAACTCGCCGCTCTCGGAGACGGCTGTGCTGGGCTTCGAGTACGGCTACAGCGTGGGAGCGGAGGCCGACATGGTCATCTGGGAGGCCCAGTTCGGCGACTTCGCCAACGTGGCCCAGCCCATCATCGACCAGTTCGTGGTGTCGGGGCAGGCGAAGTGGGGCCAGCTTTCCCGGCTGACGCTGCTGCTGCCTCACGGCTACGAGGGGCGGGGTCCCGAGCACTCGAGCGCCCGCCTCGAACGCTTCCTGCAGATGTGCGCGGACGGAAACATGCGCGTCGTCTACCCCACGACCTCCGCCCAGTACTTCCACATGCTGCGGCTGCAGGCCCACGCGCCCGAGCGCCCGCTCATCGTGATGACCCCCAAGAGCCTCCTGCGCCACCGTCTGGCGCGCTCTCCGGTCTCGGAGTTGACCTCCGGTGCATTCCGCCCCGTACTGGCAGAAGCCCTCCCGACCCCGGCGCGCGAAGCGGCGACCCGGCTCATCCTCTGCAGCGGCAAGGTCTACTACGACCTGGTGGCGAGCGACGAGCGCGCGAACGCCGAGGGTGTCGTTCTGGCCCGGGTCGAGCAGCTCTATCCGTTTCCGGGGCGGGAGATCGAAGCGCTGCAGGCCGGCCTTCCGGAGCTGCGAGAGGTGTTCTGGGTCCAGGAAGAGCCTCGCAACATGGGCGCTCTTTCGTACGTCGAACCGCTCCTTCGCGAGCTCTTGCCCGCAAGGCTGACGTTACGTCAGGGTGCTCGTCCGGCCTGGGCCAGCCCGGCGGAAGGGAAGACCTCTGATCACATGAAGGGACAGAGGCGCATCATCCGGGAGGCGTTCGGGGAGTAGCGCTCATCGGCACCTCCGGGAACGTCCCCGTCCTGAGGAAGCCGATTACCGCTTCGGCGCTGAAGCGGCTGTTCATCAGGAAGGTGTGAGACGCCGGCACCACGATCCGCGGCACGCCCTCGATTCCGGTACGCTCGATGCCGACCATCCCGTCGTCGGGGCCCGGGATCAGAGCCGACCCGATCGGGTTGAGGCTGCGGTTGCCCGCGATGATTCCGACCTCGTATTCCGGAAGAGGAAGCCTTGCCGGAATGTCCCGGTCGCTGGTGCCGAGGGCCCGCCCGGCAGGTCCGAGGAGGTGGCCGACCGGCAGCTCGCGCAACCAGTCCGCCACCTCGCTGCCCCGGTTGGGAGGCGCCAGCAGGACGACCCGTCCCAGGGCGTCAGGAGGGGCGTCGGCCAGGTACCGGCGGATGACGAGCGCGCCGAGCGAGTGGCCGACGAAGTGAACGCGCGAAGCCGCGACACAGCAGTCCGACACCTCGGTCGCGAGCGTCTCCACATGCTCGGCGAG
Organism: Longimicrobiales bacterium; assembly: GCA_965232315.1. Taxonomy (GTDB): domain Bacteria; phylum Gemmatimonadota; class Gemmatimonadetes; order Longimicrobiales; family Gaopeijiaceae; genus BD2-11. Next base: position 2,559 of record CBDDPN010000003.1, read on the forward strand.
GGATCCACGGCGCGAGTCGTAGCCCACGCTCGTTACGTTGTAGCCTGCCCGGTCGAGCCGCTGGGCCAGTACCACCATGGAAGCCTGGGTGCGGCCGAGCCCGTGCAGGAGGACCACGGACTCCCGTCCCTCCTGTACTCCAGCCTCATCGCCCATTGCGGCGGTCGCCGCGAGAGCGAGACAGAGTCCGATCAGCAAGGCTGCCGGTATCCGCGTCCGGAGTCCTCGATCCATCCGGTCCCTGCCCTCCGTCACAATCCGTTACTCGTAGTTGCGTCGGCACCCGTACGCCGGAATGTGGGGCGCCGTTTCCACGCGGCCGGTCACGACCGGCACGATGGCGAAGGCGGGGAAAGGCATCCTGCCCCGGCGTGCGCCCCGGCAGGATGGATGCGGTCCACTGGCGGAGTTGTCCCTCGCCTACCTCCTCGGCGCCACGCCGCCCGGGAACACCACCGGGCTCTCGTTGCCGTCCCGCGCCACCGACGCCACCCCGAAAAGGTAGTTGTCGATCACGAGCCCGTCGAAAACGTACTCGCCAACGTCGCCGACGAAGCGCGAGTGCTGCCACTGAGGCGCCGTGGTATCCCGCCAATAGACCTTGTAGCCCGCCAGGTCGGGGTGCTCCACCCGTTCCCAGACCAGGAAGGCGGAGGCCCGCACGGCACCGCCGATGGCCACGTTGGTGGGCGCCGGCGGTCCCCACGCGATGGACGCCATGGTGGCCGCGTTGACCCCGGTCAGCCTGGCCGCGTACTCGAAGTTCACCCCTTCGATCACGTCGCCGTACTCGACTCCGTCCTCCACCCGGACGTCCTGGTGCTGGCGGGGGTAGTACTCGTGCGTCTCCATGATGCGCACGCCCGGGAATCCGCGGTCATTGAAGGGCCGGTGATGGCCGCCGCGCCCGAAGCGGTCCAGCCGGTAGATCATGATCGCGTCAAGGTTGGGGATGTAGCGATCGGCGATGCGCGCCACGTAGCGGGCGATCTGGCGCGAGGGGCCGTCCACTTCGCCCCCGGTGGTGCGCCGCCGCCGGTGCGCGTCGAGGTCGTCGGTGAACGGGGTGGGCTCGGAGAAGACGCGGAAGGTGTTGTTCTCGATCACGCCGTCGACGCCTTCGATGTTGCCGATCATATCGTTGTTCAGCACGCCGACGATGTCCCAGCCCTGCTCCACCGCGAGCCCGGCGATGTGCTGCCCCCCGAAGAGTCCCTGCTCCTCGCCCGAGAGCCCGAGGTAGACGATGCTCGACGGGAACGAGTAGCGGCTCAGCACCCGCGCCGCCTCGATCACTCCGGCCATCCCCGAGGCGTTGTCGTTGGCGCCCGGGGAATCGGTCAGGCCGTCGGAGGCGTCGGAGGGCCTCGAGTCGATGTCGCCCGACATGATGATGTAGCGATCAGGATGCACCGTGCCCCGCTGCACGGCCATCACGTTTACCACCCAGGTGTCCTCGCGGATGCGGCCGCTCTCGTTCCCCGGGACCAGCGCGCCCTCGAAGCTCACTTCCAGGCATCCACCGCACGCCACCGAAATCGCGTCCATCTCGCTCTTGATCCAGCGCCGCGCCGCTCCGATGCCGCGCGTATCGGAGAGGGTGTCGGAGAGGGTGCTGCGGGTTCCGAACCCGACGAGGGCTCGGATGTCCCGCTCCAGCCGCTCCGGCGACACGGCGTCCACGATCTCGTAGATGCGTGAATCGGACTGGGCCGGGGCGGTCTGCCCGCGCGCGGCCTCCACGCCGCCGGTGGCGGGCACCAGCACGAACAGGGTCGCGAGGACGCGGCCGGCCGCGAGCATCCTCGCCACCCCGGCGACCCGCCCGGGCGTCGATGTGGCAGCCATGCCGCCGCCGGCGACTGACCGGGATCCGGCCCACACAAGAGCGATTCTCGAATACACGATGTCCCCCTGGATCGGAGAAATGACGGTTTTGTGAAACACGAATCGCATGTTGAACGCGAATCGGGCATGGCGGTCACGAGCCCCCGTCCGCGGACGGGGGGCCAGCCGCCGCCAATCTGGCATTCCCGCTCCCGGGCTGCCAGACTCATGTCTCCCCGAAGTCGAAACGCGAGCCGACCTTCAGTCAACGTCAGTCCCCCCATGGACCCTACCCTCCCGATCGAGCTCACCCGGCCCATCGCCTTCATCGACCTGGAGACCACAGGTCTGAATCGAAACGAAGACCGCGTCGTGGAGCTGGGGCTGCTCGTGCTGCATCCCGACGGGCGCGTCGTGGACAGGGTGCGCCGCTTCGACCCCGAAATCCCCATCCCTCCCGAGGCCACGGCGGTCCACGGCATTTCCGATGCGGACGTGGCCGGCGAAGCGCCTTTCCGAAGCCGGGCGCGCAGCCTTGTCAGCCTGCTCGAAGGCTGTGACCTGGCCGGATTCAACATCCGAGGCTTCGATCTGCCCCTGCTCCTCGAAGAGTTCCGGCGCTGCGACATCCCCTTCGACCTCCACGGGCGCCGGTTGATCGACGCCCAGATGATCTTTCATCGGGAGGAGCCGCGGGACCTGACCGCCGCCGCCCGCTTCTATCTCCAGGACGAGCATGCCGGCGCGCACAGCGCGCAAGGTGATGTCCGGATCACCGCCCGGGTTCTCGGCGCGCAGCTTGCCCGCTACCCGGATCTCCCTGAGGACATCAACGGGCTCCACGCCTATTGCGACGAGATCAGGCCCTTCCTGACGGAGTTTCAGAGATGGTTTTCGGGCAAGGATCTCGACAGCTACGTTTTCAACCGCGGAAAGCACCGGGAGAAGCGCCTGGCGGAAGTCGCGGCCGGCTCGCCCGACTACCTCGACTGGATGCTCAGGGCGGACAGCATGCCCGGCGAGGTTCTCGATGCGGTGCGCCAGGCTCTTGAACGCTTTGCCGGCCGCGACGCATCCGGGGAATCCTCCGGGCCCGGGTAGCTCCTTCGGCTTGCACCGAACCGACCGGGATACGATTCTTTTTCGGGCCATCCACCAGTGCCGGCAGGGCGTTCCCCGTCTCATGCTCGCCGTCCGGCCGGGTCTTCGCATGTCAGGAGAATCAGCCATGTGCGTCCATTTCCGGAGAGTCGGCGCAGGCGCTCTCGGGGGCTTGCTCGTCGCGCTCTCGCTACCGTTTTCGGGTGCCGCGCAATCCGCACCCATCTCCGAATCCCAGCTGGGAGCCTTCCAGCCAAGATCCATCGGCCCGGCCGTGACCGGCGGGCGGGTCCACGACGTGGAGTCGGTTGCGGGCGATCCCTCGGTTCTCTGGGTCGCCACCGCCTCTGGCGGCCTCTGGCGCAGCCTGAACCGCGGGCACACCTGGGTGAACGTCTTTGAGGGACTGGAAGTCAACACCTTCGGCGACGTGGCGCTCGCTCCCTCCAACCCCCAGGTCGTGTACGCGGGCACCGGAGGGCAGAACAACCGGCAGAGCACGTCGTGGGGAAACGGCGTGTATCGAAGCGACGATGGTGGCGAGAGCTGGGAGCATATGGGGCTGGCGGGTACCCGGCACATCGGGGAGGTGCAGGTCCATCCGCGCAATGCGGATGTCGTGTACGTGGCGGCCAGCGGCGACCTGTGGAACGCCAGCGAGGAGCGGGGCGTCTACCGCAGCTTCGACGGCGGCCGCACCTGGCGGAAGGTCCTGTACGTGGACGAGGATACCGGCGCCATCGACCTGGTCATGAACTTCGACGACCCGGACATCGTCTACGCGGCGATGTACCAGCGCCGCCGACAGGCCTCGGGCTTCAACGGAGGCGGCCCCGGCAGCGGCATCTACCGTACCACCGACGGCGGCGATACCTGGACCGAGCTGACCGAGGGAATTCCCGCGGGAGACAAGGGGCGCATCGGCCTGGCCATCTCGCGCTCCAATCCCATGGTGCTGAACGCGCTGATCGAGCATACGGAGGAGACGGGGACGTACCGTTCCACGGACGGCGGCGACACCTGGGAGAAGATGAGCGACCTGAACGGCCGCCCCATGTACTATTCGCACGCCTACATCGACCCGGGCGACGAAAACGTGGTGTACACCCTGGCGACGTCGTCCTACCGCAGCCGGGACGGCGGCCGCACCTGGGAGGATGTCTCGGCGCGCCCCACCTACGACGTGGGCGTGCACGCCGACATGCACACCATGTGGATCAACCCGGAGGATCCCGAGCACTACTATCTGGCAGGCGACGCCGGGTTGCACGAGACCTATGATGGCGGTCGCAACTACCGGCGCATCAACAACCTCCCCATCTCGCAGTTCTACGGCATCGGCGTGGACATGCAAGATCCCTACTGGGTCTACGGGGGGCTCCAGGACAACCACTCCTTCGCCGCGCCGTCACGCACGCGCCGCTGGGCCGGCATCGTGAACGACGACTGGCGCCAGACCGGCTTCGGCGACGGCATGTACCAGCAGCCGGATCCGCACAATTCCCGCTACGTCTACGTGAACTCCAACGGCGGCGGCTACGTGCGCGTGGACTCCGAGACCGGAGACCAGCTCGACATCCGCCCGCAGCCTCCCGAGGGAGAGGACGGCTACCGCTTCGACTGGATTTCGCCCTCGCTGGCGTCCAGGCACACCGAGGGGCTCGTCTACGCCGCGGGCAACCGGCTCTTCATCAGCCGCGACAACGGAAACAGCTGGACGCGCACCGAAGACCTCACCCGCCAAATCGACCGCGACGCGCTGGAGATCATGGGCGTGCGCGGCTCCGACATCCGCCTGTCGCGCAACGACGGCACCAGCAACTTCAGCGAGATCACCATCATCGCGGAGTCACCCCTGAACGGCCGCGTCCTGTGGGTGGGAACCGACGACGGCAACGTGCAGCTGTCGCGCGACGGCGGGGCTACCTGGACGGAGCTTTCCGGAAACATCGGCGGGGTGGCGGACGGCACCTACGTGAGCCGCATCGTGCCCTCGGTGCGCGGTGAGGACGTGGCCTATGTGGCGTTCGACGCCCACCGCAGCGGGGACTTCGCCCCCTACGTGTTCCGCACCGAGGACGGGGGCGCGACCTGGCTGAACCTGAGCGTCGGGCTGGAGGCCGGGGGTTCGGTGAACTCGCTCGCCGAACATCCGGGCAACCCGGACCTCGTCTTTTCGGGCGGCGAGCACGCGCTCTTCGCCTCCACGGACGCGGGCGCCACCTGGGGGAGGATGCCCGTTCCCACGACCGCCTACGACGACCTGGTCATCCACCCCCGCGACAACGACCTGGTGATCGGCTCGCACGGACGGGGAATCTGGATCCTCGACGACCTCGGCGCCCTCGCCGACTGGGACGCCCGCGTGGCCTCGGCGCCGGCGCATCTCTTCCAGATCCGCTCCGCCGCCATCTTCCAGTACTGGAAGGACACCTCGTACCGGGCCCAGGAGGCGTACGCGGGCGCCAATCCCGTCGACGGCGCCATCATCACCTACAGCCTGGACGAAGGCAGCGGTCCCGCCCGCATCGTGATCGAGGACGAGCGCGGGGACTTCGTGCGTGAAATGACCGTCCCGGGCTCCCCCGGCGTGCACCGGGTCAACTGGGATCTTCGCCACCCGCTCCCCGGCAGCTCGTCGGAGTGGCGACCCCACGACGAGGAAGGGCTGGCACGGACCATCGAGAACCGCGGCCATTTCGTGTCTCCCGGCACCTTCCGTGTGGTGCTGGATGCGCGTGGCACGACGTCCGAGCAGAGCCTGGTAGTGACCGGTGACCCGGAGTTGCCGGTCACCCTGGCTCAGTACCGGGAGCGCGAGCAGTTCCTCTCCGAGGTGCTGGCGCTCAGCCAGGAGGTGGAAAGGGTGCGCGACGAGCTCAGCGGCATGAGCCGGGGCGGTGGAATGACCGGCCGCCTCGCGGAGCTCGACCGGGCTCTCAACGGGGGGCGTGCGGCGCTGGCGGGCATCTATCAGTCGATGAACGGCGGGGGCGTGCGCCAAGGCTCGCTCTATCCCCCGACCGCGACCCATCGGGAGCGGAAGGAGCGCGTCGAAGGCATGCTTGCCCGCGCCCGCGAGGAACTGGAAGAACTGGAGGCTCTCAGCAGTCTCCATTGAGGGCGCACGCGCGTTCCCATCACCAACAAGGAGTCCTTTCTACATGTTCATGGCCCACTCGGGAGTTCGCTACCTGGTTCTGCTGTTCGGAGTGGCGTGCGCCGTCTACGCCATCTTCGGATGGGCGACCGGCCGCCCGTACGACCGCGCCATGCGCGCGATCGCTTCCATTTTCGCGGGAACGCTTCACCTTCAGATCCTGCTCGGGGTGGTGGTCATCTTCACGCGCGGCTTCTATCCGGCGCTGATGGGGCACATTCTCACCATGGTCATCGCCGCCGCCGTCGCGCAGCTCCCGGTCTCGGTGATGCGTCGCCGGCCCGACGATCAGCGCACGTACCCGCCTCACGCGGTGTCCGCGCTCATCGCGCTGGCTCTGATCTGGGCGGGCGTGGCCGCGATCGGTCGCTCTCTGCTCGGAAGCGGCGCTTGATCCTGGTACAGGAGTTGCGGGGCCGGAAACCCTGATTCAGAGGCCCTGATTCACAGGAGCCGAACATGCCGGCAACACGAACAAAGAGCACCGTCAGCGAACGCGAGGCGCGCGAGGTCGCGGAGGGCGCGCGCGAAAAGCGCTGGGAGCGCAAGAGCTTCGTCAAGTCGCTCTTCTCTGGACGTTTTCATCTGGACTGGGTGCATCCCCACCCGGTGCCCGAGCAGGAGGACCGCGACCGGGAACGAGATTTCCTCCACCGCATCGAGGAGTTCGCGCGAACACGCATCGACGGCGACGCCATCGACCGCGAAGGCTGGGTCCCCGAGGAAGTGCTCGATGGCCTGCGTGCCCTGGGCGCCTTCGGCATCAAGATTCCGCGGGAATACGGAGGGCTCGGGCTTTCCCAGCTCACCTACAACCGCGCACTCGAGATCGTCGCGAGCCGGTGCATCTCCACCGCCGCGTTCCTCTCCGCGCACCAGTCCATCGGCGTGCCCCAGCCGCTCGCCTACTTCGGCACCGAGGAACAGAAGCGGGCCTACCTGCCCCGGCTCGCGGCCGGCGCCCTTTCCGCCTTCGCGCTGACCGAATCGGCGGCCGGCTCCGACCCCGCCAACATGTCCACCACCGCGACGCCCACGGAGGACGGAAGCGCCTACCTGCTGAACGGGGAGAAGCTGTGGTGCACGAACGGTCCGCGCGCCGAGCTCCTCGTGGTGATGGCGCTGACGCCGCCACGCGAGGGCGTGAAGGGCAAACGGCCCATCTCGGCCTTCATCGTGGACAAGGCCTGGCCCGGAGTAGAGGTCGTGCACACGAGCCGCTTCATGGGGCTCAAGGGACTCTCCAACGGCGTCCTGCGCTTCACCAACGTGCGGGTTCCGCGGGAGAATCTGCTCTGGGGCGAAGGGCTCGGCCTCAAGCTCGCCCTCATTACCCTCAACACCGGCCGGCTGTCGCTTCCCGCACTGTGCACCGCCGCCGGCAAGACCGCCCTGCATATGTGCCGCCGCTGGTGCAGCGACCGCATCCAGTGGGGTGCCCCGGTGGGCAGGCACGACGCCGTCGCGCAGATGCTCGGCCGCATGGCCGCGAACGCCTTCGCGATGGAGGCGGTCATGGAGCTGTCCTCGGCGATGGCGGACGCGAAGACCTTCGACATCCGTATCGAAGCCGCCATGGCCAAGCTCTGGAACAGCGAGACGGCCTGGGCGCTGGCGGACGACGCGCTCCAGATGCGCAGCGGCCGCGGCTACGAGACTGCGGACTCGCTGCGTGCCCGGGGCGAGACGCCGATGCCCGTCGAACGGTTGCTCCGCGATCTGCGCATCAACCGCATCTTCGAGGGCTCGAGCGAGATCATGCGCCTGTTCATCGCTCGCGAGGCGGTGGATCAGCACCTGAAGAAGGCCGGGGCGCTCGTGAATCCGCGGGCGTCGCTGTCGGCGCGCATGGTTGCCCTGGTGCGCGCCGGGTTCCACTACGCCTGGTGGTATCCGACCCGGTGGGTGGGTTGGGGTGTCTGGCCCAGGTTCTCGGAATTCGGGCGCCTGGCGGGGCACATGCGCTTTGTGGACCGAAGCTCGCGCAGGCTCGCGCGCTCGCTGTTCTACTGCATGATGCGCTTCGGGGCCGGGCTCGAGAAGCGGCAGGCCGTGCTGGCCCGCATCGTCGACATCGGATCCGAACTCTTCGTCATGACCGCGGTGACGGTGCGCGCCGACATGCTGGCCGCAAGGAACCCGGAGCACTCCTCCCCGAAGGACCTTGCCGACCTCTTCTGCAGGCAGGCGAGGCGGCGTGTCCGGGCGCACTTCGCCGGCCTGTTCTCGAACGACGACGCGGCGGCGCATGCGGTGGCCGGCAGGACCATGGACGGGGCGTACGCGTGGATGGAGGAGGGCGTCGTAACCCTGGCCGACGTGGAAGCGATGGAGGAAGCGCTTGCGACAGCCGCGAGTGCCTCCCCGGCGCAGAGGCAGGCGCGGACGGCCACGGCGACCGCGGGCGCAAGGAGCTAGCCGGCGTCAGATGAGCCCGCGCCTTCATCACATCGCCCTGGCCGTCGTCCTGGGATGGACCCTGGGGCTTCTCCTTCTTGGCAGCATCGTGCACGCGACCGAGTCGAGCCTGGCATGCCCGGACTGGCCGACCTGCTTCGGCACCATGATGCCGGAGATGACCGGCGGCGTCTTCTGGGAGCACCTGCACCGGCTGGTCGCGGGCGCGCTGGTGCTGCTCTTCGGGGTCGCCGCCTGGCTGACCTGGAAGCGGCAACCGGCCCGCCGGTGGCTGCACCGGGCGGGGCTGGCGGGGCTGGCGCTGCTGATCGTGCAGTCGGTGCTGGGCGGCCTGACCGTGCTCTGGCGCCTCCCCGACGCCATCTCCTCCTCGCACCTCGCGCTCGCGTTCATCTTCCTCGGGCTGGCCACGGTCATGACGGTGGCGACGGCGGGTGGCTGGGGCGGAGGATCGCGCCTGGGGGTGGCCGCGCGGGCGACGCTGGGGCGGATGGCCGGTGGGGTGGCGGCGCTGGTGCTGGCGCAGTCGGTGCTGGGCGCGGTGGTGCGCCACACCGACGCCGGGATGGCCTGCCCGGACGTGCCCCTTTGCCTCGGCCAGGTGGTGCCTCCTCTCGAGCACCCGCTGGTCATCCTGCACTTCAGCCACCGCCTGCTGGGGATCGTGGTGGCGCTGGCGACGATCGCGCTGGCCGTCTACGTGCTCCGGAGGAAGGCGGCCGCACCGCTTCCGGCGCTGGCGGCCGGTTCACTGGTCACGGTGCTGGCGCAGGTCACGGTGGGTTTCCTCTCCGTGAGCAGCTCCCTGGCCGTGACGCCGGTTTCGCTGCACACCCTCCTGGCCGCGGTGCTCTTCACCCTCACGGTGGCGCTGGCCGCCTACGGCCGGGAGCCTGAGCTGCGGTTGGCAGACGGTGCTGCCGCGGTCCCGGCGGGGTCACGCGGCTTCGCGCGCCCGGACGCCGGGCATGAAACCGATCCGCATCCTGCCCACTAGCTCGACTCCGCCACGGGTTCGATGGACGCAGAGACGCTCGGCAACTTCCTGGCCCCGGTCAACGCCTCGCTGAACCTGCTCAGCACGACCTTCCTGCTGGCGGGCTTCGCCTTCATCCGGGCGCGCAACATCCCCCGCCATCGCCTGTGCATGATCTCGGCGGCGTGCTCCTCCGCGCTCTTCCTGGTCTTCTACGTGATCCGTTTTTCGCTCACCGGCACCCACACCTTCGCGGGAGAAGGGACCGCCCGGGTGGTCTACCTCACCATCCTGTTCTCGCACATGGTGCTGGCGGTGATCGTGGCTCCCCTCATCGTCCGCCTGCTCTTCCTCGCGAGCCGCGAGCGCTTCGCTGAACACGCCCGCCTTGCGCGCTGGACATTTCCGACGTGGCTGTACGTGTCGGTGACCGGGCTGGCGGTCTATGTCATGCTGTATCACGTCTACGGGTACGTGGAGTAGTACTACCCCTGCTGTCCGAGGTGGTGCACGTGCTTCACACGCTCTACCGTCTGGTCGAACGTGTGCACCGGCAGGATCTGGAGGGAGTTGAACGAGGCGAGGCCGGTTTCGACGGCGAAGTGTTCGATCAGGTGCGGATTATCCGCGTCGACAATCCACAGGAACGTGTGTTCCAGCGCCGAATGATACTGGCCCAGGATCCGGCGAATGCCGTAGGCGTCGGCAAGCTGTTCCGGTGTGAGTTCGGCGATGTCCACGAATACGCGGGCGTACTTCGCAACGTAGATCGGACAGGTTTCCGGGGTGTGACTTCCGTAGATTCCATACAGCATGGTCAGGGCCGGTCGTACCTTTCCAGGCACCTTCACATCGTGCCGGGGCTGCCGTAGCGGATTTTCGCGAATGTAACCGCTTCGTCGATTCGTGGGAATGCCGCTCCTGTTGGGAACGATTCTGTCCTGACGCCTGCCCAATCCACTCACCCGACAAGTCCATCCGGGTTTGCTTTCCTACGGCCCCGGCAACCCCACCTCCACCTCTCCACCCCCCCGCACCTGGTTCCTGACCTCCAGCGTCCCCCCATGGGCCTGGACAACGTGGCGAGCGTGCGTCAGGCCGAGCCCCAGCGAGCCTGGAACCGTGCTGAAGAACGGCTCCGTTGCCCGCGCCAGAGCTTCCTCCGAAAAGCCCTCTCCCCCGTCGCGCACGGTCAGCCGCGCGGCGCCCCCGGCATTGCGAAGCGAGACTTCCAGCGGCTTCCCGTCCCCGTGATGCCCCCCGTTGGCCAGAATCAGATAGACGGCATCCTGCACGGCATCGAGGTCGACGCGACACGACACCGGCTCGCTTGGGAGATCCAGCTTCACCTCGACCTTGAAGGCCCTCCCGTACTCGCGCGCCACACTCTGGACAGCCGTCCTCAGGTCGGCCGGGCTTCGCTGCAGAACCGGGGTCTCCGCATAGAACTCGATGTCCTCGATGGCGTCGAGGGCCTGCTGGATGCGGGGACGAATCGCGCGGCCGCGGGCGTGCAGGGCCTGGACGAGCGGTTTCACGACCGCGGTCTGCAGGAACCCGGCAAGGCGGGCCAGGATCTCCGGGGATGCACCCCGGACCGGCATCCACGCGCTGGCGAGGTGCCGGCGCACCGCCTCCACCTCCGCGGGCGACTCCGCGTCGCCACCGCCAGTCTTTCCCGAGCGCAAATCCGCTTCCAGGCGTCCCAGCGCGCGCTGGTATCGCACCACGGCCCGCTGGCCCGAGACGCGCCAGACCAGGGGCAGGATTGCAAGCGCAACGAAGAACAGAATGTAGCCGAGCATACCCAGGCGACCTCCCTCCGGTAATCTTCGATGCCGAAGATGATCCGGCATGCAGATGCCGGGGATGATGGCGATGCGGCTGGCGGGTACGCAATCCCACCCGTTGCTCCCGCCGCCGCCGTCCCGTATCCTGTCGCCCTGACTGCCGACGCTGCGGGCCTGCCGCCCGGTGCTGCACGAGCGCAGCGTTCGACCCCCCCATACCGGTTCATGACCGACCTCACGGCGCTCGAAGTTCTTCTGCGGAAATCCTCGGATCGGCACAATCCGAGTGCTGCAGAGCTGTTGGATATCGTTCGCTCGGTGCGCACGATCGCGGTCGTGGGGCTGTCTCGGGATCCGGCCAAGGCGGCGCGCCGTGTCCCCTCCTACCTCGCGGCCAAGGGATACGAAATCCTCCCGGTAAACCCCTACGCGACCCGCATCCTGGGGCGGCCGGCGCGGAAGACGCTCGCCGAGGTGACCGAGCCGGTGGACATGGTCGTCGTGTTCCGCCCATCCGCCGAGGCGGGCGAACACCTCGCCGAAGCCGCCTCCCGGCCCGAGCGGCCGGTGGTGTGGCTGCAGCAGGGCATCCGGGACGACGAAGCCGCGGCGGAGGCGCGGGCCCGGGGCATTCGGGTCGTGCAGGACATGTGCACATTCCAGGTTCATCGCGCGGCGATGGGTGAAGGGTGACGCGGCCATGAAACGCTACAGGGCCTTCGACCCGCCCGAATACCAGGACTGGGAGCCCGATCCCGAAAGTGTGCGCGAGTTCGAGCAGACCCTGCGCGAGCCCTCCCGCGCCGCGCTCATCGCCGATCTCTCCGAGGATGACCTCCTCGCCTTCTACCGCGACCTCCTCACCACGCGCCTTCACGACATCGGGCTCAAGCGCTGGGTGCGCCAGGGGGTCATCTCCAAGGCATGGCTGAGCACGGGGGAGGAGGCGGTCACCGTCGGCAACGTGCGCGCGCTGGACCCCACCCGCGACATGGTCAGCCCGATGATCCGCAACGCGGGGGCGTGCCACATGATGGGAATGCCCGTGGCGGACATCTTCCGCGGCTACCTCGCGACCGAGGACGGTCCCAACGGGGGACGGGACCTCCACATCGGCGCGATCGACAAGGGCGTGATCCAGCCCATCAGCCACATGGGCACCAACGTGCCCGTCATGGCCGGCGTGGCGCTGGCCTTTCGCAACCAGGGCGAGGCGCGCGTCGCCCTGACCTGGATCGGCGACGGCGCCACCAGGACCGGCGAGTGCCATGAGGGGCTCAATTTCGCCGCCGTCCAGCGACTCCCGGCCATCTTCGTCATCCAGAACAATCAGGTTGCGCTCGGCACGCCGCTCGCGCAGCATGGCGCCGGCGACCTGGATGCGTGGCCGGAGATGTACGGCGTGCGCGGCTGGAGCTGCGACGGAAACAATATCCTGGATGTGTATGCCGTGACCCGGATGGCGGCGGACGCCTGCCGCGCCGGGGATGGTCCCGCCATCATCGTCGCCTCGACGTTCCGCATGGGCGGGCACGCCACCCACGACGAGCGCGAAGCCCGCGAGACCTTCGCCCCCGAACTCTTCGAGCGCTGGGGACTCCGGGATCCGGTGGGCCTCTATGAAGCGTATCTCGAGGCCCGCGGCGTGGCCCCGGAGCAGTTGCGGGCGATCGAAGACGAAGTCACCGAAGAAGTTGCGGCCGCCGCCGAGGAAGCGCTCGAGTCCCGGTCCCGGCAGCCCGCGCCCGAGCAGGCTCTCTACGAGGGAATCTCCCAGGGAGGCACGCTGCTATCCCTGGAGCTGCGTCCCGTCTGAGGCCGGGCGGCGCAAGGGGCCGCTGCTGATCGGATTCTCCGCTGATCCGATTCTCCGTTCCGGGACAACCTGCGTCGGATTTGATTTCGGGCAGTGCCGTCCCACTTGAGTAACAGCCGTGGAGCGAGCATAATTGGAGGGTGAAACACTCCCGCGCGCACGCACGGTGACGTGTGGGTATGTCGCGCGGATTTCGTCGGGGCAGTTCACCGGTGGGCAGCCGGGAGTGCGGGGTGTACGGTGGAGGTGTGAAGGAGGAACCGATGGCGGAATCGATCGTCCGCAAACCAGACCTGCTCTCCCAACTCCCGCTCGACTGCATGAGCGACGAGGAGTTGGTGGTGTCGCATCTCAGCGAACGCCACGGCGCCTTCACCAAGCTCTTCGACCGGTACCGCGAGCGCCTCGTCCACTTCATCGTCCGCAAGACGGGTGACCCTGATCGCGCGCAGGATCTGACCCAGGAAGCCTTCATCCGCGTGGCCCGGCACCTCGAGCGCTTCGACACCAGCAAGAAGTTCTCGACCTGGATCTACACGATCGCGAGCAACCTCTCGAAGAACGAACTGCGCAACCGGTCCCGCAGCCCGGTGGTCCTCTTCCAGGTGCTGCGCAGCCGCTGGGAGGATGATCCCCGGCCCCTCCAGTTCGAAGATTCCTCCATGTCCCCGGACGGGCTCTATCGCAAGCGCTACCTGAAGAGGCTCGTCGAGGACACGGTCGCCAAGCTCCCCGAGCATCATCAGATGGTCTTCCGCCTGCGGGAGCTCGATGGCAAGAGCTACGACGAGATCGCGGAAATCACCGGTGTGAACCTGGGTACGGTCAAGAGCCGCCTGCACCGGGCCCGGAACTCCTTCGCCCAACGCATCGAACCCTACCTGAACTGAGCGGCGGCACCCGCGGCTCAGGACAGGGGCCATCCCGGGAAGGACATCCACCCTCATGTTCGCCAAGCTCCGAGCCGCCTTCCGGGAAGCCGTCGAGAACTTCAAGACCGAACTCAACCGCGACCAGATCCCCGAGACCGTCGACAGCCTTCTGGCGGGGATGTACCGCGAAGCGACCGACGCCAAGGCGTACGTGAGCAAGCTGGAGAAGGATCTGGCCACCGCCCGAGCGCGCGCCCGCGAGCAGTCGGAGCAGGCCGAGATCTGTCGCCGGCGCCAGAAGCAGGCGCTCCGCATCGGAGACGAAGAGACGGTTCGGGTGGCGGAGGATTTCGCGGTGCGGCACGAGGAGCGCGCGCAGGTGCTCGAGGGGAAGGCTGAGGCGATTCTGCGCGAGCTGAAAGTGTGCCGGAGCGACCTCGACGAGATGCTGGAGAAGATCAAGGTCTCGCGCCAGGAGGGCGAGGCCATGGGCGCCACCGCGGGACGCACCCAGGCGCGCGACTCGCTGGGCGGGGCGGACGATCTCTTCCGCGATTTCGACCGGATGGGAGAGAAGGTGTCCGGGACCGCGTCCGACGCCGAAGCGGCGGCCGCCTTCGACCAGGAGTTCGGATCCGGCCCCTCGAGGGAGGACAATCTCGAGGAGCGCCTCGCGGAGCTGAAGCGCCGGATGCGGGAGAGCTAGTTTTGCGGGGTGGCCCCGTGCTCCGCGCGCCGGTAGATTTTCGCCGCTTGACCAAATCCCCCAGAGAGACCCGGGATAACGCCATGGAGACGGGATAACGCAATGGAGAACTGGATCGGCGTCGGTGTCTGGATCGTCCTCGGTGCCTTCATCGGATTGATGATGAAGGCGGTGTTGAAGAGACCCGGGGAAACCGCCGGCCACACCTGGCTGCTCGCGGTGTTCGGCGCTTTCGGCGCGGTCATCGGCGGCATGCTGGGCGTGGGAATCCTCGAATTCGAGGACCCCGTGGCGCTCAGCCTTGGGGGCACGATCGGAGCGGTCGTGCTCGCGGCCATCATGTCCTGGACCTACCGCTGGGGTACCCGGGGGTGGATGTGACGGCTGCCGAGCACTTCACCGCCGCCAACCTCGACCGGTTTCTCGGGGAGCTCTTCGACTTCCTGCGCATCCCCTCCATCAGCGCCAAGTCGGAACACAACGGAGACACCCGCCGCGCGGCGGGCTGGCTGCGCGACCGCATGCAGGATGTAGGCCTCGAGGCCGAGATTCTGGAGACGCCCCGCCATCCCGTGGTGCTCGGCGAATGGCGCGGGGCGGGAGCGGACGCCCCCACGGTGCTGGTGTACGGCCACTACGACGTGCAGCCGGCCGAGCCCCTCGACCTGTGGACGGCCCCGGCCTTCGAGCCGGACGTGCGCGACGGACGCATCTATGCGCGTGGGTCCGCCGACGACAAGGGGCAGCTGTTCCTGCACCTGAAGGCCGCCGAGTCGCTGCTGGCCACCGCCGGCCGGCTGCCGGTGAACCTGGTCGTGCTGGCCGAGGGGGAGGAGGAGATCGGCTCTCCCAACCTCGTCCCCTTTGTGGAAGCGCACGCGCAACGGCTCGCGTGCGACGTGGTGGTGATCTCCGATTCCGCCATGTTCGCGCCGGGCCTTCCCTCGGTGCTCTTCTCGCTCCGCGGGCTGGCCTATTTCGAGATCACCGTCCACGGCCCCGTCCGCGATCTGCACTCGGGCAGCTACGGCGGCGGAGTGGTCAACCCGGCGATGACGCTGGGCCGCATCCTGGCGACGCTGCACGACGCCGACGGCCGCATCGCCATCCCGGGGTTCTACGAAGACGTGGTGGACTGGGGCGAGAAGACCCGCACCGAGATCCGCGCCCTGCCCTTCGACGACGAGGAGTTCCGCGAGCATGTGGGCGTGCCCGCGCTGTCGGGCGAGGCGGGATACTCGACCCTGGAGCGCCTCTGGATCCGTCCCACCTGCGAGGTGAACGGCCTCCTGTCCGGCTACACCGGCGAGGGCGCCAAGACCGTGCTGCCGGCGCACGCCATGGCCAAGCTCAGCTTCCGGCTGGTGCCCGACCAGGATCCGGCGCGGGTGGCGGAGCTGCTCAGGGCGCACATCGCCCGGGTGGCGCCTCCGGAAGTCCGGGTCGAGGTGGAAGAGCTGCACGGCGGAATGCCGTGGCGGGGACAGGTCTCGGGCGGACTGGTGGACGCGGCCAGCCGCGCGCTCGCCCACTCCTTCGGGCGGAGGCCGGTGCTTACGGGGGAAGGCGGCTCGATTCCCATCGTCGGTGAGTTCGAGCGGATCCTGGAATCTCCCGTGCTCCTGCTCGGGTTCGCGCTCCCCGGCGCCAACATGCACGCTCCCGACGAGTGGTTCCCGCTGGAGAACTTCGACAAGGGCATCGTGGCCCTCGCCGCGCTCATGGAGGAGCTGGGGAGCGGCGCGTTCGCCGCCTGATCAGGGCGCCGGGTGCGTGCTCGAGTCCGGTTTGCGGGAGGAAGCGGGTCTGTCTGCCGGGGACGCTCAGGGAATCATCGTCGCCGCCTTGAGCAGCGCCCGCGCCTTGTTGAGGGTCTCCTCGAATTCGGCCCCGGGATCGGAGTCCGCAACGATTCCGGCTCCCACCTGGACGTAGGCTTGCCCCCGGGTCGCCAGCAGGGTGCGGATGGCGATGGCGGTGTCCATCGTTCTGCCCCCGTAGGCCAGATACCCGACGGCGCCCCCGTAGGGGCCGCGGCGCGCGGGTTCAAGCTCGTCGATGATCTCCATGGCGCGCACCTTCGGCGCTCCGGAGAGGGTGCCTGCCGGGAAGCCGGCCAGGAGCGCGTCCAGGGCGTTCAGCCCGTCCTTCAGGTCGCCCTCCACCCGGCTCACGATGTGCATCACGTGGGAGTAGTGCTCGACCGCCATCAGCTCGGAGACCCGCACGGTGCCGGAGCGGGCCACCCGGCCGACATCGTTCCGCCCCAGGTCGACGAGCATGCGGTGCTCGGCCAGCTCCTTTTCGTCCGCGGCCAGTTCGGCGGCGAGACGCGCGTCCTCCTCGGGGGTGGCGCCCCGCGGACGCGTCCCGGCGATGGGGCGCACGGTGACGACGCCGTCCTCCACCCGGACCAGCAGTTCGGGCGAACTGCCGACCAGCGTCACGCCGTCCAACTCGACGTAATAGAGGTAGGGCGAGGGGTTGAGGGAGCGGAGCACCCGGTACAGTTCGAAGGGCGATCCCGTGAGCGACATCCTGAGCCGCTGGCTCAACACCACCTGGAAGGCGTCGCCGGCGAAGATGTAGTCGCGGATCGTTTGCACTGCTCTCTCGAACTCCTCCCTGCTCATGGTGCTCTCGAACTCCGGGTCGGAGGACGGTTCGCGGAGGAGTTCCATGGACAGGGGCGCAGGAGCCGTGCGCAGGGTGTTGACGGTGTCCGCGACCTTGCGGAGCCCGTGATCGTAGCGGGCGCGCAGCGCTTCCTCGCCGCTTTCCGGCTCGACCGGGACGGCGGCAATGACCATCGCGCGCCCGAGCAGGTTGTCGATGGCGAGCACGACGTCGGTGAACATGAACACCGCGTCGGGGATGTCGAGATCGTCCGCGGGAGCGTCGGGAAGCCGCTCCAGCTGGCGCACCACGTCGTATCCCAGGTATCCGACCGCGCCTCCCCAGAAGCGCGGGAGTTCCGGGACGGTGGCCGGCCGGTACGCCTCCAGCCGCCGGGACAGGTCGGCGAGGGGGTCGTCGGCGTCGATCGGCTGCCAGCCGGCATCGCGCGTCCACCAGGTGCTGCGGCTGCCGTGCAGCCGCCACACGCCGGCCGGATCCGTGCCGAGAAAGCTGTAGCGCGCCCAGCGCTCGCCCCCCACCACCGACTCCAGCAGGAAGCCGTAGGGGCGGCGCGCCAACCGCGCGTAGGCGGTGACCGCCGTATCCACGTCGAAGAGCAGCTCCGTCCACACGGGCACCAGCCGGCTGTCCCGGGCCAGTTCGCGGAAGCGCTCGAATGAGAGGGAAGGATTCATGCGACCGAACCTGACGGGCACGCGCACTGCGGGCAACACCTCCGGCCTTCCCGTACTCGCGGTCGACACCGGGGGGACCTTCACGGACTTCGTACTGTACCGGGGCGGGCGAGTCTCCACCCTGAAGCTGCCCTCGACGCCGGCGGATCCCTCGGAGGCGGTGCTGGCGGGGGTGCGGCAACTGATGGATGACGAGGAAACCTTCCTGATGGTGCACGGCTCGACGGTCGGCACCAATGCCCTGCTGGAGCGAAAAGGCGCGCGCGTCCTGCTGGTGACCAACCGGGGGTTCGAGGACATCATAGAGATCGGGCGCCAGAACCGCCCGCAGCTCTACGCATTGGCCGGGCACCGGCCGCCTCCGCTGGTGGCGCGCGCCGACCGGGTCGGCATCCGCGGCCGGCTGGGCCCGCAGGGGGAGGAGGTCGAGCCGCTCGACCCGGCCGAAGTGGAGGGGCTGGCCGGCCGCGAGGGCGACGCGTGGGCGGTGGCGCTTCTGCACGCGTACGCCAACCCGGCGCACGAGGCGGCGGTGGCCGAGCGGCTGCGGTCGGCCGGCCACCTGGTCTCGGTGTCGTCGGAGATCCTCCCCGAGTACCGCGAGTACGAGCGAACCTCCACCACGGCGCTCAACGCCTACATCGCGCCGGTGGTTTCCGGTTACCTGGGACGGCTGGAGGAGAGGTCAGGGGCGAGGGCGATCCGCATCATGGGGTCGAACGGGGGGGCGCTTCCGGTCGCGCGGGCGCGCGAGGAGCCAGTGCACACCGTCCTGTCGGGCCCCGCGGGCGGGGTGGTGGGGGCGCTCGCCTGGGCCCGGCGCGCGGGCTTCCGGGAGATCGTGACGTTCGACATGGGCGGGACGTCCACCGACGTCTCGCTCTGCCCTGGGCGCCCGCTGCGGACCCGGGAGTTCACGATCGGCGGGCAGCCAGCCGCCATTCCGGTGATCGACATCCACACGGTGGGGGCCGGCGGCGGCTCCCTCGCGCGGGTGGACCCCGGCGGCGCGCTGCGGGTGGGGCCCCAGAGCGCCGGGGCGGTGCCGGGACCGATCTGCTACGGTCGCGGTGGGGAGGGGCTCACCGTCACCGACGCCCATGTGTGGTTGGGCCGGCTGCCCGTTGACGGCTTCCTGGGCGGTAGCGCGACCCTCGACCGCGCCGCGGTGGAGAGGCCCCTGGCGGCACTGGCCGACCGCCTGGGGTCCACCATGGAGGACGCGGCGGCAGGCATTCTGGCGGTGGTCAACAGCTCCATGGAGCGGGCGCTACGGGTCATCTCGGTGGAGCGCGGCCACGACCCGGCCGCCTTCGTGGTGGTCGCGTTCGGCGGGGCGGGGGGGCTGCACGTGGCGGAACTCAGCGAGCGCCTGGGGGCCGCCGGTGCTATGATCCCGCCCGACCCGGGTCTCCTTTCCGCCTACGGCATGCTCGCCGCGCCGGTCACCAAGGAGGCCTCGCGCACGGTGCTCGTCCCCCACGATGACGCCGCCTGCGACACCCAGCTCGGCGAAGTATTCGCCGGGCTGGAGGAGACCGCGACGGCCCGCATGGCCGAAGAAGGCTATGGCCGCGCGTCCCTCGCCGTGGAGCACTGGGTGGACGCGCGCTACCTGGGTCAGAGCTACGAGCTGCCCGTCGCCGCGGACGACTGGGTGGAGCGGTTCCACCGGGCCCACGCTAAGCGCTACGGTTACCGCCAGGACGACGCCCGGGTGGAGGCGGTGACGCTCCGGGTGGTGACGCGGGCGCCGGGCCTCTCGCTGGATCCGCCCGCCCTCGAGCCCGCTACCGAGGCGACCCCGCCCGCGCAGTCGGCACGGGTGCACAGCGGCGGCCAACTCCGGGACGCCGCCTGCTGGTGGCGGCGCGATCTGCGCGCCGGTCATTCCCTGCCGGGTCCGGGCCTCGTCCTGGAGTACAGTTCGACCACCTGGATTCCATCCGGCTGGCACGCCGAAGTGGACGAGCTGGGGAACATGGTGCTGCGGCGCGAACGCTAGTCAGGCAGCGCCCCATCGGGGTCTGCGCAGCCATACCCGCGGTTGCAGCCGGGTCGACCGGACCCGCCATCTGCCGAACTCCGCGACCGTCGGGGTCGCGTGACCTGTCGCGCCGACCGACGCTGACGCGCGTGATGGTCTCGCGGTCGAAGTTCCGTGTGTAGCGGGTGACCCTCGCCCCGGAGGTCACGCGCTGGAACATCAGGGTGTCTCGGGCCACTACACAGAAGAAGCTCTGTGGCTTTCCGTGTATGTGACACCTCGATGAGTGCCCGCCGGAAGGTAGCAATGAAGCCGGTAAGCTTGATCCTCGTCGCCGCCCTGACGGCCGGTTCCTGTGATCTCGGTCCGCTACTCGGTAGCGAATCGGAAACCGAGTTGTTCGTAGCCGTGGACGAGTTCCATGGCGCGGGCAGCAAGCTGGACAACCCTGCGGGACCAAAACGAACCGGCCTCGCTGACGCTGGAAACGCCGAACACATCCGCAACCACTTGGTGGAAGCGCGTTTTCATGACGAGACTCAGCGCACTAGTGCTCGCCGCCTGTCTGGCAGGCTGTGACGAAGGGGTCAACGGGGTAACCCCTCCGCCGAATCCCCCGAGACCGTCCTCTGTGGAGTTCCCCGACCTCCGGGTTGAGGTCGGCCAGTCCGTTCTGCTCGAGGTGGACGCCCTGTTCCACGGCGATCACCTCAGGTATACAGCCGCCTCAAGCGACACGACCGTAGCGACCCTGGAACTGCAGAGTGATCAGCTCGCCATCAAGGGCGTGACGCCCGGGACTGCGGAAGTGAGCGTGACGGCGACCGAACCAGTCGGCCATCCGAGACAGCCCGAGGGCCCTCAAGGCCGGTCCGCGACCCGCAACGCCACCGTCACGGTCGTCGAACCGGGGTAGGAGAAGCTCCCGGCGGGCGCGCAACCCGCCGGGGACGACAGGCGGCGCAAACCTACTGCGGCACCACCTCGCCCCGCGCATCCCCGAACCGGCGCGCCACTCGCGCCGACGATATCCTGGTCGTTTCGACGCGCTCGGTCACCTCGATCTCGTACTCCCCGCCTCCTGACACGTACAGGGTGCCGCGCCCGCTCAGGATGGCCTGCCCCCCACCCCCGGCCTCGCGCACTTCTTCGAAATCTCCCTCCAGGCTGAGTACGAGGGTGTCCGCGGGATTGACCGTGCCGTCAATCCACCGCATGGGGCGCTCCCCGAGCCCCCCGAACGTTCCGGTGCCACGCCAAGCCAGATCCTCGTCCTGGCGGTAGTTGGCCGTGATGATCGTGCGGAAAGCGATCGGCGGCTGCAGGGGGATCTCCAGCACCCCTCTGGCGTCGCCCTCGGCGATGTCCTCGTCGCTCGGCGGGGTGAACTCCAGTGCCGTGACCAATGCGCCCAGCGCAAGATCCACCAGTCGGCTGGGGGTCTCGGACTGGTCACCGGGGTCGAGCACGAGAGATCGCGTCAGCTGACGGGCGTCATCTCCGGGAATCGTCCAGGTGGAGTCGATGGCTCCGCCCTCCAGCGCCAAGCTGTCCGCCCCCATGGCTCGGACTTCCAGGGTTCGCACGCTGAGCTGCCCGTCCCCGTCGCCGGGAGCGCACGCCACCAGGGCGGTCGACACCCAAAGGGCGAAGGCGGCCAAGCCGATTCGGCTGGCGGGTCCTGTATTCCGAATCTCGTTCATCTCGCCTGTCACTCCGAATTCCAAAGGGGTTGGGTGTTTGACGACGCCGGGCCCTCCAGCGTCTCCGACTCTTCAGACTCTCGCGTCTCCGACTCTTCAGACTTTCGCGTCTCCGACTCTTCAGACTCTCGCGTCTCCGACTCTTCAGACTCTCGCGTCTCCGACTCTTCAGACTCTCGCGTCTCCGACTCCTGAGATACGTCCGGCTCGTCCTCCCCGTTCCCCGGGTCACCAACCACACGCTGCTCTCCCGATGATCCGTGTAGCAGGGCGGCGCCCGACATCGCTGCCATGCACAGCAGCACCAGCACCGGAGGCGCCAGGCGGGGAATCAGGAACAGCCCGTAGATCAGAAAGCCCGTCGCGGCCCCCAGCAGCGCCGGCCCGCCAACGGCCACCCTTCCTCCCTCCGCCTCCCGGCTGCCGGCCCGGCACACCAGCCCGAGCACCGACCCTGCCAGGTAGAGCGGGAGGGCCGCCAGGATGGCGAGCGCGACCGCCTGTCCTCCCCTGACCACCGAGAGGCCGCCGAAGTACCCCCACATGGAGGTCAGAATGCCCGCGAGTCCCAGCGACACCAGCGTGAGATGCAGGTGCCGGCGCAGCTGCCGGGGCACGTCTTCTCCCGGTATGCGGGTGGCGAAGAGCAGGCCGGCTCCCGCGGCGCCCGCCTCCGTAGCGAGGACCACCGTCGTCGCCCTCAGCAAACCGGAGCCATGGTAGAGGATCAAGCCGGCGGCCATCTCGGCCATGACGCCCATCACCCCTCCGATGAGGAACGCAGCCAGATGCGTCCGACGGGTGCCTGTTCCCATCCCCGTCATCGTCCCCCCATCATCGTCCCATCGCCGTCATCGTCCCAACCCCGTCACATCCTCCCAACCCCGTCATCGGCCGTACTCGCTTCGGAAGAATACCAGCGGGTCGCCGTCCCCGGCCCCGCACCCCAGCACCTCGCCCACCACGATGGAGTGGTCGCCCGCGGGATGGACGGCCCGGATCGAGCAGTCCAGCCAGGCGAGCGCTTCCGGCAGGACGGGGCTCCCGGAGGCGCCGGCGCGAAACTCGACCCCGTTGAACCGTTCGCGGTGGGTGCCGCGCGAGAAGCGGAGCGCCAGTTCTTCCTGGCCGCTCCCCAGCACGCTGACCGCGAAGGCCCCGGAGGCGACGATGGGATCGTGCGATGTTCCGTTCCTGTCGAGACAGACGAGAACGAGAGGCGGCTCCAGCGAGACCGAACTCACGGCGTTGACGGTGAGGCCATGCACGGAGCCGTCGAGCTTCCCGGTGACCAGCGTAACTCCGGTCACCAGGCGGCTCATGACCTCTCGAAACCGACTCTCCTCTACCATCGGATCACCTGCCCCGGTCTCCATCTCCGCCGTCCCCGGCGCTGCAAGCCCGGTTGCCACTGCCTCCCCCCTTCTCCCCATCGCATTCAATCGGCCTCTTCCAGCAGCGCCTGGTAATGCGCGTAGCGGCTCCGGGCGACCTCTCCCGAGTCGACCCCTTCGAGCACGGCACAGTCAGGTTCGTGCACATGGCTGCATCCGCGAAAGCGGCATCCGTCTCCGAGCACTCGAATCTCGGGGAAACATCGGTCAAGTCGGCCCGCGGGGACACCCCAGAGTCCGACGTCCCCGAAGCCCGGCGTGTCCGCCACCAGTCCGCTGCCGGAGAGCGGGAGGAGGCGGCTCGACACCGTCGTGTGCCGGCCGGTGCGGGTCTTGCGGCTGAGTTCGCCGATGCGGAGTCCAAGCGACGGATCGAGCCGGTTGAGCAGGGTCGACTTGCCCGTTCCGGATGGACCGACGAAGGCGGAGATGCCGCGGAGGGCGAGGGCGCGCAACTGCTCGAGACCCAGGCCAGTCTCGGCGCTGGTCAGCAGGACCTCGTAGCCGATGCTCAGATAGAGGTCGCGGACCGGGGTCGAGGTGCCGGAAGCCCCGGGAAGGTCCTGCTTGTTGATCACCAGCGAGCAGGGGAGCGCGTTGGCTTCACAGACCGCGAGAATGCGATCCACATACCCCAGGCTGAGATCGGGGTCGCGCGCGGCCATCACCACGACGACGCGGTCGAGATTGGCGGCCACCACCTTCGCCGCTCTCCCGTATGCCCCGCGCCGCAGGAAGGTGCTCTTGCGCGGGAGCACCTCCTCGATGGTGGCGTCGTCGCCGGCCAGCGCCACCCTCACGCGATCGCCGATGACCACCCGGCCTCCTTTCCACGGCTTGCGCTTCAGGCGTCCGCGGATCGAGGAGTCGATCAGGGCGCCGTCGTCAAGCTGGATCCGGTACACGCCCCCGATGACTGCATGAACCCGTCCGGTTGAAATCACGGATTGACGGGGCGGGAGGTGGCGGAGTGCGGTACCGGGTGCCGAGACCCCCGGCGGGCGCGGGAGGGTGCGAGGCGGCGGTGCGCCCCTGAAGTCACGCCGCGAAGGACTCCAGCGCGGAACCCTTCTCGCCGTCGCGCAGGCGGCGCAACGCCCGGTCTCGCAGCTGACGGATCCGCTCGCGCGTGACGCCCAGCATGTTGCCGATCTCCTCGAGCGTGTGCTCGCGTTCGCCCTGGAGGCCGAAATAGAGGCGCAGCACCTTCGCGTCGCGGGCCTCGAGCGTGGTGAGCGCCGTGTTGACCGACTCCGCCAGCAGCCGGGCTTCCACGCCCAGTTCCGGCTCGGTGGCCTCCTCGGTCAGAAAACGCTCGACCAGCTGGGAGTCCTCGCTGTCGCCGATAGGCGCGTCGAGGCGGATTTCCGCCGCGTTCAGGGTCTGAAGCGACTCGATCAGCTCAGGCGTGAGCCGGGTAGCCTTGGACAGCTCCTCGGGCGAGGGCTCGCGGCCGCGCTCCTGCCGGAGCCGCTCCTTCTCACGGAAGATGCGCGCGAGATCGGAGGCGCGGTTCAGGGGAACCCGCACCGAGCGGCCCTGGTTTGCCAGCGAAGCCAGGATGGCCTGACGAATCCACCACACCGCGTAGCTGATGAACTTGACGCCCTGGTCGGGATCGAACTTCCGGGCGGCGGTGACCAGACCGACGTTCCCCTCCTGAATGAGGTCCGTCAGCGAAACCCCCCGGTTCTGGTACTTCTTGGCGACGCTGATGACGAAACGGAGGTTGGCGCGGGCCAGTTCCTGCACCGCGTCCTCGTCGCCCTTGCGGGCCCGGGCTCCCAGGATCTTTTCCTGGTCCGGAGTGATCAGTTCGTGCCGGCTGACGTCGCGCAGGTACTGATCGAGCGCACTCTGCTCTTCAACGCCGGTGTCGAAGCCGACGAGCAGATTGGACGAACGCTTCTTCCGTCGACCAACCACCTTCTTTCGGCGGACCGCCTTCTTACGGCGAGTCACCTTCTTTCGGCGAGTCACCTTCTTTCGCAGCGTAGCGGGCATTCTGAAACTGGTCTCCTTTTCAGCCTCGGCGCCTTTCGGTCGTGCTGTTATCGCGTTGGTGTCGGCCCCGCATACCCACGCTTGGAACGGAAGATCCGCAGCCATTAATATTAGTAAGATTCCCGGATTTGTCCAGAATACCCGGGGAAGATGCCACGCTTCCTAACCCTTGCCGCCGCCGGGGTTCCTTATCGTTCGCAGCGATCGGCTGGAGAGTTGCAATTGGCTCCGCGAACGCGGGGTGGTTCATGAGCCCGAGCGCTTGTGTCCGCGGATCGCGCCCCGGTCCGCGGGGGGCGGACTCAGGCCGGTTCTGTAACAAGATCGATGACCTCGTCCGCGGACAGAGATCTCTTCTCGAAGGTGAATACGCGCAGCACCCGCGAGGTCCGATACAGTTCGCGGGCTACCCTGGGAAGGTCGATGACGCCGGCGATTCCCGTCTTGTCGAGCCTCTCGACGCGGCCGTTCCGGCGGCGCACCAGGAGATCCAGCTGGAACATGGCCGGCTTGCAGGGGAAGTCGATCGCCACTTCTCCGGGCTGGAGCGAGAGAGCTCGGGCCAGCTGATCCTCCAGACGGCGGCGTTCGGGCCCCGGGGCTTCGATCCAGGGCGGGAGTTTTCGGCCGGTCAGGTCGGCGGCGGTGAGTTCCGCGGCGCGCTTGGGGAGCTGCCTTGCCCGCAGGGCGGGGAGCCAGCGCCGGCGGATGCGGTCGGCCACGGGCCCTCGATCGACTTCCGCCCGCTGGCCGATCAGGTGAAGGAGCTCGTCGTCCGTCGGGCCCGCCAGCTCACGCCCTCCCACCAGCCCTGCGGCCACCGCGTCGTTGACGATGCGCGCGCAGAGCACCGTGCCCGCGCGCACCCCGTGGTGCCAGTAGACGTTGCGGAACATCTGGTACTTGGCGAAGAGCAGGGACTCGAGGGCGCTGACCGCCTTCTCGCTCACTCCCACCTCGAAGGCGCCGCTCTCCGGGTCCTCGAGAATCAGAAGGCCCTGCAGCAGTCGTTCGACATCCACCTCGCCGTAGGGCACCCCGCACGAGCGCGCGTCCCGCTTGAGGTAGTCCATCTTGTCCATGTCGAGGCTGCCGTGCACCAGTCCCCGCAGGGGCGCGGTGCTCTCGCCGCGGATGAGCGCGCCGATTTCGGCCGCGGCGCCCGGCCCCAGGCCGTCCAGGGTCTCGCGCACGCCGGGCGAGTCCAGGAAATGCGCCGCCAGCGCCTCGTGGTCGCCGGGGTGATCGTCGCCGCGCAGGTCGTCGAGCGCGTGCGAGAACGGGTAGTGGCCGATGTCGTGCAGCAGCCCCGCGTACGGGACCAGGTCGGCGGCCCGCCAGACGCGGTCGGGCAGGGGCTCGCGCTGCTTCAGCTCCCGCAGGGCCGTGCTGACCAGGTGGTACACCCCAAGCACGTGGGCGAAGCGGGTGTGCGTGGCGCCCGGATAGACGAGGTGGGCGAGCCCCAGCTGGCGGATGTAGCGCAGCCGCTGGAAGGCGGGGGTGTCCGTGATGCGCGCGGCGGTCGCATCCAGCCGGATGGTGCCCCAGATCGGGTCGCGAATCAGGGCGGGCGCGTTCCGGGACATGGGGGAGTCTAGCGGCGCTTGTTCGGGCGGAGCAATGGCGCGATGCGGCGCCGTGGGACGGCGTACCGCGAGACGGCGATCAGCTTCCGGCGCGGCCCATGTCGCAGATGATCTCGAACTCCTCCTTGCGCACCGGCTGGACCGAGAGGCGCGAGTTCTTCACCAGCACCATCTCGCCGAGCCCCGACACCTGCCGGATGTTCTTGAGCGGGATCACCTCCGGGAACTTCTCCACGAACTCCACGTCGACCATGTACCAGCGGGGCTTCGCCGGGTCGGACTTCGGGTCGTAGTAGTGCTCGCCGGGATCGAAGGCGAAGTGGTCCGGATAGGCTTTCTTGCACACGCGCGCGAGCCCGGCGACTCCGGGCGGCTTCGCCATGCTGTGGTAGAAGAGAACTTCGTCGCCCACCTGCATGGCCTGCATGTTGTTGCGGGCGCCGTAGTTGCGGACGCCCTCCCACCAGGTGAACCCGTCGCGCTCCAGGTCGTCGATCGAGTAGACGCCCGGTTCGGTCTTCATCAGCCAGTATTTCTTCGCCATGGTGGTCCCCTCTTCGGCGTTGTCTTCAGCCCGCTCGTCTCAGCGACCCCGTTGCCGCAGGCACCGGTGCGACCTTCCGCGGAGATGTTCGATGGCTACCTGGGCCCCGCCGCCCGCACCCCCTCCGGGGAGGCGTCGGCGAAGCGCGAGAAGTTGTCGCGGAACATGGCCGCCAGCCGGGCGGCGGCGCGGTCGTACGCCTGCGGGTCGGCCCAGGTGGAACGCGGGGTCAGGACCGGGGTGGGCACGTCCCGCACCTCCAGCGGCACTGCCAGGCCGAATACCGGGTCGATCCGCGTGGGCGCGTTGTCCAGCGAGCCGTCGAGAGCCGCGCGGATCATGGCGCGCGTGTGCGGCAGATCCATGCGCTCGCCGGTGCCGAACCCGCCTCCCGTCCAACCGGTGTTCACGAGCCACACCTGCGAGCCGTGGCGGCGCAGCTTCTCCCCGAGAATGCCGGCATAGACGCTCGGGTGCATCGGCAGGAAGGGCGCCCCGAAACAGGCGCTGAAGGTAGCGCGCGGCTCGGTCACGCCCCGTTCGGTCCCCGCCACCTTGGCGGTGTATCCCGAAAGGAAGTGGTACATCGCCTGCTCGGGGGTGAGGCGCGCGATGGGCGGCAGCACCCCGAAGGCGTCGGCGGTGAGGAAGAAGATGTTCTTCGGGTGGCCGCCCCGGCCATCGGCAACCGCCCCCGGGATGTAGTGGAGGGGGTAGGAGGCCCGCGTGTTCTCGGTGAGGGTGTCGTCGTCCAGATCCACCTCGCGCGTGTCGTGGTCGAAGATCACGTTCTCGAGGATGGTCCCGAACATGCGCGTGGTGCGGTAGATCTCCGGCTCGTTCTCGGGGGAGAGCCGGATCACCTTCGCATAACATCCGCCTTCGAAATTGAAGACGCCGTCGTCGCTCCAGCCGTGTTCGTCGTCGCCGATGAGGCGGCGCGCGTGGTCCGCGGAGAGCGTCGTCTTGCCCGTGCCCGAAAGCCCGAAGAAGAGCGCGGTTTCCCCGTCTTCACCGATGTTGGCGGAGCAGTGCATGGGGAGCGAGCCCCGGCCCGGCAGGAAGAAGTTCATCGACGAGAAGATGGACTTCTTGATCTCGCCGGCGTATCGGGTGCCGGCCACCAGGACGGTCCGCTCGGCCAGGTTCACGACCACCGCGGTGCCGCTGCGGGTCCCGTGGCGCGCCGGGTCCGCCTGCAGCAGCGGCGCGTGCAGCACCACGAAGTCGGGGCGCACGGCCGCCAGCTCCCCGGGGGACGGGCGCAGGAACATGTTGTAGACGAAGAGCGAGTGCCAGGCGCTCGGGCTGACCGCGCGCACAGAAATCCGGTGCGCCGGATCGGCTCCGCACCAGGCGTCGCGCACGAAGAGTTCGCGGTGGTTCAGGTACTCGATGACGTCGTCCCTCAGCAGTCGATAGTGCTCTTCGCTCATGGGTCGGTTGATCGGCCCCCAGTCGATCCGGGCCGAGGTCG
Organism: Longimicrobiales bacterium; assembly: GCA_965232315.1. Lineage (GTDB taxonomy): Bacteria > Gemmatimonadota > Gemmatimonadetes > Longimicrobiales > Gaopeijiaceae > BD2-11. The sequence continues at coordinate 31,237 of CBDDPN010000003.1, forward strand.
ACGGTTCTTCCACCGTATAGCGGTCGTTGGGGGAGCGGCCCGTGTGCGGGACCGTAACGGCGGCGAAGGGCCCCATGTTTACGAGATGGCCCTCGCCCCGGGCGAGGGCGGCCTCGTAGAGCTTCGCGGGCGAAAGATTCCAGTGAATGTCGCCCGCGGGAGCCAGTCCGTGGGCGTCGAGCGCGACAGCTCCGGTCGAGGGGGTTGGGGAGATGTCGAGGGCTGGCAAGGTCATGAGACTCCGGGAAACTCCGCGCTGGATGGACAACTTCCGTAGCACAAAACACGAGCCTCCGCGGGCCTCTCGAATCCCGACAGCCGCGCGGAGGTGACAACAGCTCCAATTTTATTCCCTGTGGCGTGCAAGGGTCAACCGGGTCGCTGCCGGCCGGGAACATCGCGCCCCCGCGGGCGATAGCAAGGAAGACCGGCTTCGGACAGATTAACGGGTCTGGGTCCGCTTCCTGCCGGTTCCGAGTCAAACTTCCCTCCGAGCGACATCCCACACGGCTCCCTTGCGTTACATCGCCGTTTCGGCTTCGCCTCCGGGCGTGCCTTCCGTCCCTGCCCGCTCTTCCGGCTGTCCTCCGGCCTTCCGCCTCTCCAGCCGCCGCCTCCGGGAGCGCCACGGGTTCGCGCCTCTCGCCGGATACGTCCCCTTCGGGCTCTTGGCAGGGCCCCTTTTCGGGCTCCTGGCCGCGGCTCCGGCGCATGCTCAACTCTCCGGGGGCGCCGCCGCCTGCGAGGCGGGAGCCGTTTCGCGCATCGTCATCGACAGCCAGCCCATCTATGACCCGGGTCCGGATTCAGGTGGAGTCCTCCGCCGGGTGCGCCAGCTGGCGAATTTTCTGCACGTCGACACGCGCGCGGACTTCATCGCCCGCGAACTGCTCTTCGAGGAGGGCGATTGCCCGGATGCCTTCCTCCTCGAGGAATCCGAAAGGCTGCTGCGCGAACACCGCTTCATCGCCTCCGCCGAGGTGAGCGTGGTTCCGCAGCCCGACGGAACCCGGCAGGTGGAGGTTACGACCCGCGACGAGTGGACCACCAAGATCCAGATCGACGTCACCGTGGACAACGGCCTGCAGTTCGAAGGCGCGAGCATCTTCGAGGAGAACTTCCTGGGCTCGGGCAACCTGATCGGGGCCTTCCTGCGGCAGCGCAAGCAGCGGCAGGACTACGGCGGCATCCTGGAATCCCCGCGGCTCGCCGGCACTCGGCTGGATGGACGCATTACCGGCGGCCGCACGCGCGCGGGGCGTTTCGGCGATGCCATGCTGGTGTATCCCTTCGTTGGCGAAGTGGGGCGGGTCGCGGGAAGGCTGCAATTCTACAGCCGGGAAGCACTGTTCCCCTACGTGCTGGATCCGGCTCTCGACTACGGCTACGCGGTGCTCCCCGAACTCCAGCAACGTATCGAGGCCACCCAGGCGTTCCGCTTCGGTGAGCCCGGGGACCTGAGCCTCCTCGGCTTCGGGATTTCGCGGGAAGTGTTGCGCTTCAACGACTATCCGGGCTCGGTGTCGCTCGTCCGCGGTCAGGATTTCGGGAACCTGCTCGACGACGAACTGAACGTGGGTGCGCGCCTGGCCCGGCAGACCCGCGGCTACGAACTGACCCGGATGAGCCTGCTCCTGGCGAGACGCAAGGTGCATTTCGTGACTCGGCGGGGACTGGATGCGGTGAGCGGGGAGCAAAGCGTTCAACAGGGCCTGGATGTCGCACTCACAGTCGGGCCCCGGTTGCCGCTGGGAGACTGGTTCGGGTCTGCGCCGGAGCCCGCGGCGCCGGCGGCCTCGGGTCCGGCCCCGCTCGCCAGCGACGTCATGGCCCGGTTTTCGTTCTTCGGAGGCGTGGCCTCGGGGTCGGCCGTCCTGCTTGTGGATGCGCAGGCCGAGGGCCGGCGGGTGCGCTTCGAGGATGAGGTGAGTCCACGCTGGAGAGATATCTTTTCGGAAGCGGACCTGCTCGCCTACTGGCAGCCGGGCATAGCCGTCGCGAAGACCCTGGTCGCGCGGGTCTCGGCTTCGGGGGGCTGGAACACCGTCACACCCTTCCAGCTGACCCTGGGGGGACGGGAGGTGGTGCGCGGGTACAAGGAGGAGGATTTTCCGGCTGGCCGGCGGGTGGTCGCATCGCTGGAGAACCGGGTCGATATGCGGTGGCCGGCTCCCTCGCTGATCGACCTCGGGCTCACCTTCTTCGCCGATGCCGGGAAGGCCTGGGCGGGCGACACGCCCTTCGGCGTCGACACCGGCTGGAAGACGTCCATCGGGGCCGGATTGCGCTTGGGTTTCCCCGTGGGCAGCCGGCGCGTGACGCGCATCGACGTGGCTTGGCCGGTTGGCGCGGATTCGGGGCGCGGACCCATGTTCCGCGTGAGCACGGGCGACTTCATCGGCCTGGTGCGCGGCTTCGCAGACGCCCAGATGACGCGAAGCCGGCGCTCCGGCGTGAGCGGAAACTTCGCGGGGGTGTCGAACTGAGGGGTCGAGACCCTCGGCAACCAGACATCGAGTCCTGACCATGTCGAACATCAGAGAGATACCCGAGTCCGAAGCTACCGGCCTCCTGCGCAGGCTGTACGGCGAGGCGCGGGACCGGGCTGGCCGGATCTGGAACATCGTGCGGGTGATGAGCCTGAACCCCCGGGTCATGCAGACGACCATGGGGTTCTACCGCACGCTCATGTTCGGGCCCTCGCCCCTCACGCGCTGGCGCCGGGAGATGCTCGCGGTGGTTACCTCGAAGGTGAACGGCTGCTTCTACTGAGAGCAGGCGCACGCGCATGATCTCCGGGAAGAGATCGAGGAGCTGTTCGAGAGCGACGAGGAGCGGGACGCCTTCGTGCACGCAGTCGTGAGCGACTGGCCCGAGGCGGAACTGTCCGACGCCGACCAGGCACTATGCGACTACGCGGAGAAACTGACGCTCCGACAGGCCGAAGTGGGAGCGGATGATCTGGACGTTCTGCGCGGACATGGCTTCGATGACCGGGCGATCCACGACGCGACCCAGGTGATCGGGTATTTCAACTACATCACGCGGGTTGCGGACGGGCTGGGGGTGGAGCCGGAGACGTTTGTTCGGCCGTGGGGGGGACGCGGCTGAGGCAGCGGCATCGGACCGTCCGGAAGCCGGGAGCGCCGACTTCCGACCGGGAGTGCAACCTGACAAAATGTCAGGTCTGGCGCGTCGGTGTCTGCCAAAATGGCAGGGTCACGGTGGCCTGAATCACGGCAGGGAATCGTCTAAGTCTAACCAGGACTGCACGATCTGCGCTTCTTGCCGTAGAGCCAGGTCTGATTTCGCGGTGCTGCAATGGCGGGGAAGCCGTGCCCATTTGGCGGGAAAACTGGGTATGCTGGTGGAAGAGCGGGATTCAGCGAGGAGCCATCGGCGAGGGCTCTGGTCATTGAGTCGCCTGCTGACGGTCACTTCCGGCGGGTGCATCCGCCGGTCGAAGTCCCAGTACTTGGTCGAATAGGTGCAAGACTGGTTGTAGCGCACCGGCAAACATTGGATCAGCCAACACTGCTCCACGCACCAACGCGTGACTCACCGCAACCGCTACGGCCGTGCCGTCGGCCCGTGCAAGGGTATCACGCACTAGAAACGGAGATAACGTCGCCCGCACATCGACGCGCCCTGTGGGTGCATCGATGGGGATCAGCTCGACTTGTATCGGTTCTCCGGGCCTCGAGGAATGGAGAGGTTGGGCATTCGGGTCTGCGTGCCGCGCCACGTCGGCAAGGTTTCCTCGCTCCAAATCATCAGCTACCGCCTGCAGGCGAGGGCTCCCCGAACGCCGACGCCGCATCAGTCGGGCTGCTGCACGGCGCTCAGCAGGTGATGCGCGCGCGTAGTCTCCCCCAGGTACCCCTACTCTCCGAAGAGCGTCACGCAATACCATTCCCGCCATGTGTCGGCCGCCGCCGTTTGGACTCATGAGTTTCGTGCCGTTGCTGTGGATAGTGGTGATGTGTGGAACTCTACTTCCGATGCCGCTCTCGATTCAAGTCCGCGCAGGCACCCCCCTCGCTGACTGGCTGGCCAAGGCCGCTGCCGCCCGCGTTCCGCCCGGGCCCCTGATACGCCGCGCCATGGCGCGCAAGCGGCGTGAACTGCCCCGGCGACCGAAGCAGTCGAAGTCACCCAGTCCACCTGGTCGCCGTCCAGCGGGCGCTCCTGGTCACCGGCCGGAGCCGGGTCACGGATGCTACATCTGGTTTCTCGGCGCAACGACGCGTCGTGACCAGTGACCCAGAGCGGGTGGTCCAATTCTTCCAACTCATCAACCAGCGCTACGGGCATGAGCCAGCGCCTGAACGGATCGACCAGGCCTCCGGGCGGCCAGACGCTTGCTGGGCGGACGTGCATATCTGGCGCACAACACTGGTTGGCTGGATGCACCGCCCCCGCCGCGAGCCGCCTCGTCCAGCGGAGTTGTCTATCCGCCATCGAGCGCCCGGCCACATAGCGGCACCCGGTGTTCGCGGGCGGACTTCATCCGGCTGGCGGGCACCGTCCAGACACCTTTCTCCTGGTCGATCTCGCTCCACACGGCCCCGTCTTGCGCTCGGGGCCAAGAGTGTTTTCCTTTGCAGCCCCGGTTCAAACCTGTCGCCACGAGGAACACGATGGAGTTTGCGATCCAGCAGGCGATCACGAAACGAATCAAATCCAAGCTGGTCTGGCTAGACGTCCACTGGCAGGGGCTTGCGGCGGGTGGGGATCCGAGTCGACCGTATGTGAAGCTGTGCTACGCCGTCACTGAAGATGCTGGTGTTCGCACCTCCGACGGGGAGGGTCATCTACAGGCCGAGTTTTGCATTCCGAACAGAGGGTCCTCTGTGAGCTTTACCGAGGTGGTCGATCAGTGGGGAGAGCGCATGGGGAGAAGGTCGCATACCCTATTACTACAACGAGCGTGTCGCCGGCTATGTCTCCGTTAGGGTGCCCGGCCATGCTCAGAAAGATCGAACGCTGGTTCATGGCTTCCGAATTGAGCGACTAAGGACGTGAAGGGCCCGCCGCCACAAACCGACGGAGAGGGACGAGGCGTCTTGCTGTGCCCCGCCTGTGGAGGCACATGCACGCACCATTGGCGTGTGACAGCACACGTCCGGCCGACCGAGGATGACCCAGTTCACCAAGTGGTCACGGTATTCCCGGATGCCCTCTTTTTTCTCCGAGATCATCGCGGCAGCGATCTGCCGCCTCTGCCTGAGTGCCCGTCGAAGCGGCGTTCGGCGGTTAGCATCGACTTGTGCTGTGAGTTCTGCGGCAAGCTTTCAGTGGTGCATTTTGCCCAGCACAAGGGCGAGACGCTAACCGGAACCGACGTGGTCCAGGAAGCAACGAATACCGCCTCCGGATCGCAGACCGCTGACGACGGACAGATCACCGGCTAATCGGAGGGCGAGTGGATGCTACACGAGTGTCACCAATCGCGCCGCAGGCGCCCAAGCGGAGCAAGTTGCTCCGGCTGGGAAGATGGTGGGCAGGGAGCCGCACGGAGCCAGGCGATCCTGTGAGCTCGCCGCCTTTTTTTCGACCGGCCGTTGCGGCCATACTCTTCTTCGGGCTAGCGTTCCCCACATCAGCGATCGGGCAAACGCCAACGCAGGCCGATGTTCTCTCCTTCGGCCTCTACAACGATTGCCGACCGATGGGAGTGGAGGTTCGTACTTGGGGAGACGGTTCCCTTCCTTCCGGGTTAACCGTGGAGTTGATGCAAGCGTCCGCAGAACTGATGTTGCGCAGGCATGGTCTCTACACGGCCGAAGAACCGTCCGTGGGCTCTGCCGGGCTAGTTGTGGAGGTGGGCGTTACCGGTGACGATGCGTTTCGGGCGGTGGTGATCGGCATGTCCTTTTGGCGGGCTTTTCGGAATGGACGAGGACAACCGGGCGCGGCCTCCGCTTACCATCGCCCCGCCATCTCGACGCAACCTACCGGGGATTCGATACTGTCGCTTCTGGAGAGCCTACTGACCTTATTTCTGGCGGACTACCTGCGGGTTAACGAGGTGACGTGCCCGAATGAGCAGTAGGGCGACCCGCTCACCGAGCTCACTGGTCGACACACTCAACCCAATGACGGACGGGGTTGTCGTCCGTCGCTTTGGCCGGGGAGTCCAGCCCACGCGATGTTGAACATTCGCGGTCTGGCCAGGGGGTGCTGCGCCCCACTTCGACCCCCAGCTTTCCGCGCCGCCGCTCACGCAGCAGACGGCTTAGGAAGACCGCGCCCCGAACCCCCGTGGCCAGAGTACCTCCCCTTCCCCTGAGGCAAACCGGCGACCCGCGCCGACGATGATCCTCCAGCGCCTGAGAAGGGGTTGATGCGGACCGACCGGTGCGGACCTACCCTCCCGACCCCGGCTTGAATCCAGCCTCCGTCTTTCCGTCGGGACCGGCTCCCGATGGGAAGGCGGAGGGAACCGGCGCGCGGGATCCCGCCACGCTCGCAGGTGTCGTTGCGCCGGTTGCACCCCGGGACCGGCGTCGCACCGCGCCGAACGAACTCGACGAGACCCCGCTGGATGTGGCTACGCGGGACGGGTCGAGAGCCGTAGTCCGGGCAATTCGGCGCGCAGGGGGCAAGGAGGGTCCGAACGATATGGCCGTCCTTGATGTTTGGCGGATACCGCGCCAGGAGACCCATTTGGGAGGGAGGTTCGTCGACACGAATAGGATGACAACAAGCGGGTGAGCCGATTCAGTCCCACCTCATCTCGGGAGGTCCCCTCGTAGTTCGGAGGTGCCGTAGTAGGTGGCGGAAGCGAACTGCGTCGAGAAATGCTCGACATAGGAATAAGCATCGCCGCCGCCGCCCGCGGCGAGTGCCAAATCCACAGCGAAACCGGCTTCGGAGGGCCTTCTAACCATCTTCACATACCCGATTCCGTCAACGGCGTGGAAAACCGTGAATATTCCTAGGTTGTCAGAACGAATTAATTCTCTCATGTCGCGAGACAGCCAGAAATACCTGCCGGCTTGGTCGCGGACGACTACCAGACGGAATTCCTGCCGCTGATCAGAGGTGAGGTTTTCTTCGCTCAAAGCCTCCGGTCCCACCATCACCCGCTTCTCCGGAAGCCCGGAAAAGACAAGGTCGTATCCATCCCCTTGGGCCGACAGCTCTTCGCAAGGAATCGTCGCCAGCATAACCGATAGGAACGCTACCACCCTGTTCATGAACACTCCTCTCAGGAATTCTGCCCACAGCCATTGGCTGTCCGCCTTCCCCCGCTGGCGCGCCGGGACTACAAGGCCCTGCGGTGCATGTGCGGCGTAGCGCCCGTCACACGGCGATCTGGCAAGTACAAGCTCGTCGTGCGCCGCATGGCCGCCCACGCCGGCCTTCGCGACGCAGTCTATCACTGGGCACGGGTCGCGGTCCAGCGCGATCCCGTGTGAATATGCGGGGTCGGCGCGGCTGAGGGGTGTTACGTTGGAGGGTCACCCCGCGCCCCTCCACAACACGGTTGGACCCCATGGCCCGCGCCGCCCTCGCCCTGCTCGCGATCCTCGCCAGCGCCGTGCCGCTGGCTGCTCAGACGCCCGCCGACCGGGCTGAAGACCTGAGGCGGAGGGCGCTCCCCACGGATGACCTGCTCATCCGTGGGGACCTTTTTTTCAAGTCCCTCGCGGAGTGGTACGAGGAGGCCGCCCGCGCCGTCCTAAGCGGAGACCGCGACCGGCTGGGCGAAGCCGCCAGCCGCGAAACGGGGCTCCTGCCGATAGCGTGGAGGGATGTGCTCACGGCCTGCCCGGATCAGAACATACTCGTGCCGGTTCCCTTTGCCTCCTACATGGCCTATGCGGCTGGCTGGTGGGATGGACAGGGAAGAGGGCGTCTAGGGACAGCAAGCGAGGTGGCCAACTCGCTTCTCCAGCGCGCCGAGGACCTCAGGCGTATCGCCGTGAGTGTTTGCAGCCAGCCGCCGGGGAAGTAGTACAGGGGCTCAAGATCGCCGCCCCCTACTCCGCAACCGCTTGTAGTTCACACGGTTCCGGGCAGTCTTCCATCGCTCGCGACGCAATCGCACGATTTCTCCGTACTGCTGGTAAGGGGGCGAGGACGCGCTGCTGCGCGTGTTCGTGATGGCCGACAACAGCGTCGATGCCGCCATTGCGGGCGACGTTCTATCGGGGCAACCAAGAGCTGTATTCGGTCCAGATCGCAGATGGAGCGCGTGGAACCGCGTCAGATCGCTCCTGACGGCGTTCGGTCCTGCGGGCGGGTGGGGGTGTTACTTGCCTCGCCCGTCCCGCCGCTCCCAGTAGCCGTTCACCTTGGGTAGCACCGCGACCGTACTGGTTGTCACTCGACAGCGAAATGCACGCCAGCTCGGCCGGGAACCGGGATCCCCTGTCGCTTTGCCATGGAAAGGACAATCCTTCCACAAAGCGTCAGTGCCTCCTGGCCCAAGGCGTGAAGCTCGGATTCCGCCAAGTGGTCGCCCCGGTGCTCACCGCCGTCCCTCCTTCCACCGTGGAACAAGCGGCTCCGCTTCCCGTACAGCGCGTCCCAATCCCGCCACAGGACCGACAGGTCATTTGAATCAAGCATCTTCCGTATCCGCTGACGGATGCTCTCGGGTCGTATTCCGCGAATCGCTTTGGTGACCTGCCCGACCTCTTCGCCGTCGCGATGCGTCCGCTCAACCCAAGCGGCGGCACTCTCGATCATTCCCTTCTGTGCGTCCGTCCACGGTGGATCGGTCGCCAACCCTTCGATGGTGGAAACCGCCAGCACGACCTTCGCGATGGGGTCAGAGTTCATCTCTGCCAGGTTCAGCACCCTGACGGCCCGCCGGATCGAGGGACAGTCACGCGCGGGCACATCCCTCTCCGGCAACGCCTCCTGAAGAGCTCCCAGGAAATCGCCGGCATTCGATCTTACCGTTAGGCTTGCCCGTCCCATGCGAGGGATCAGCGTCTTCCCGTCGTCCGGCAGGACCAGGATGCCATGGATGTCGGGTCCGATACGTATGTCTGGATCCAAACCACCGATTCTTCGCAAGAACTCTGGATATACCCATGAGACCGTGCGGTCCTCGCCTGGGTCGCCCGCGTCCACTCCCACCCGAGTGCACAATCCCGCCAGATGGACGGCTCGTCGGAGCCTTTCGCCGAAACCCCTTGCGTCATCCTCGGCCTCGAATCCTCGACATCCAATCAACAACCATGACGCCTCCGAAAGCGGTTGCGACCGCTTTTCCGACTGGATCGTGACTTCCGTTCCGGCTACCGATGCCGTCAGGACGGCCTCCTCCGTTCCCAGTGCTTTTCCCACCCGGAGCTTCAGCCAAAGCCGATAGCGGATCTGCTTCTCCATCACCGTTGTCCTCGTCATTCCGTTGGCGCGCTGTCGGTGAGCTTGAAACCTAAGGCGCGCTCCAAGCCGCCGGGTTGGGGACATGGCGGAGGCCGTAGGCGATGGAGGAAGGAGGGTGGACTTACGAATGGGGCGGCATTGCGATGACGGGAAAGGAAGGGCTGGGGGCGGGCGGCAATGTATACCAAGCGGAGGGGGGATCGTGTCATCGCCCGAAGATCCAGCCAATAAGGTTGCGGAACCACGGTTCCTTTGGCGGTTGACTCCGCGCCAGCCGGAGGACAATGCGCGCCTTTGCTCGTGAGATCTTAGCCGCACGGCTGAGAGCCTCCGCCTCATCGCCCGCATCCAGTGCATCGATGGCCGCGATGAGCCTTTGAACATGGTTGCGGCGAAACCCTGTAGCGGATTCGATTCGCTGAACTCGATAGTCCATCATTCGGCTAATCTAGCGAAATCCCGGTGGGGCGCACCTGGAGGATCAGACCGTGCCGGTCCCCGTACTTCCCCGGTTTCGCAACGGACTTGACGAACACGGCCGTCAGCGGCTCCGGCCTCGCGGGTACAAGGACGGCCCTGCACCGCGGGCCTCCATCCCCGCCGCTGGCCGCGCTTCGCGAGGCACCCGCTGAACGGGTTTCCCGGAGCGCTCGCGGGGTGCTCCGCGACCGCACTGGCGGTGGCCGTGCTGCCCCGGCTCCGCTCAGGGTTGCCGTCGCTGGATGACCTAGTTTAGGTTCGTCGCTCGCTCGTGTGCAAGCCTTGGCTTTAGGAGGAATGGGATGGCGGAAACGGGGATACAGGGAGCGGTGAAAAACGCTTTGAAAGCACTCCCGGATGCGGAACGAGATGACCTTGAAGAGCATGTCGCTCAGCTTAGAGGCGCAATCTGGAAGAGCAAGGTGCGTAAGGCCTTGGTGGCGATTCATCAAGCGGCAGAGAAGGAGGACGCAGAAGCTCTAGACGAGGCGATGGTTCAGCTTGAAGACGAATTCTATGGCGGTGAGTGAATGAGCCAGCTTCACCATCGCATACACCGCCGGACGCGAGTTCGTGTCCGGCGGTTTTGCATGGACCGGGACAGCTGACACCGACCCACCGAGCGATCTGGTTGAGGTTGTTGCCGACGCATGCCAGCTCGCGGGTGCGCTCACGCTCGACCTCCCTCGGCGTGCGCCAGTGGTCCAGGTGGGCGCTGCGGCTAACCGACCTCCGCACGAGAACCGACAGCGTCAAGCAAGCGCCGCGTCCGGCGCTTCATGACGCGCCGTTGCCGTTGTGGGGTTCGAAGGGGGGCGCAGCCGCCCTCGCCAGACCGCGATGTTCAACATGGCGTCGGCCGAGCACGAGTGAGGCAACTCACGGTAAGGAATCGCATAAACTTCATACGGGACTCGCATGATCTGCGTTTCTTGCCGTGAGACAATTGCGGACTCCACCGTGCGTGAACTGCGGGGAATCGCCATCAAGTTGGGCCGAAGTGCAGGTATCGTGAGCGGATCCTCCCGGCATTGAGACGACCACACAAGGAGGGCAGGTTCGGGCGGCGGCTCATGTACCGGATCTGGTGGGCTGGCACGGGACCGGCGGCGGTGGCAAGCTAGGCTGAAGGGTACAAGATGCCTCTTGCACCGCCTCCGAGGGATGTTATGATTCCGCCATGGATGACATACCGCGCTGGGTTGAGATTTGGGGACCGGTCGTGGTGGTGCTAGGCGCAATGTGGAGGATGACGGACCGGCTTGAGAAGCGTCTGGAAAACCGTATCAACCGCATGGGAGAAAGGCTCAAGGCCATGCGGGAAACCGCCACACCGCTCTCTGATCGGATATCCCGGATTGAAGGCAAGCTAGAGGCTTGGCCGGAGGCTTCCGCAGATCCGCGTTCGCAGTATCCGCAAGGGAGGTCCGCGTGAGCCAGACGAAACGGAAGACTTGCATATGGAAGGGCGCTAGCAACAGGCAATACGAGTTCTACATTTTCCCGCTGCCCTATGCCTTCAACGCCAACCAGAACGGCAACTACATCTACTGCCGCCGGAATGAGCAGGGGTTATGGGTGCCCATCTACATAGGCCAGGGAGACTTGGCAGATCGCGCGAACAGGGATCTCCATGAGCGAGGGGCATGCATCCGCAGCCGGGGCGCAACCCATTTCCATTGCCACCTGAACGATTCCGAGGTTCGTCGGCGCGCCGAGGAGAGAGACTTGTTGAAGCGGTACACGAACGCCCTGGAGCCCCATGGCTGCAACAGGAGTAGGACCGGATGAGCAAAGACGCAGTCGCTCCGAAAGGTGGAGGGCACGCACTTCCCTCGGATCACCGCATGGAGTTCGCCTAGCTACACCTCCATCCTGCGCGATCCAGACAGTGACCCCTACGTTACCCTGGCCTCATTCCGGAGCCGAGAGGCACCGGCGGGCGGGGGACAAACCGTCATGGCCCGTCCTTACGAGCGTGAAAACATCAAGTAGGCTGTTGCGGTTACCACGAACGTGACGAGACTCTGAAGACCTCGGGCGTGACTTGCTTGTCCGGCTTGGAGGCCGGACCTGGCAGCCGACCAGGTCGTGAGAAAGACAGCACGGCGGCAGGACCGGGCAGGCGGTGTGCAGGACGTCGGAGTTGGGTTGGAGGGTAACCCGCGCTCCGACTTAGAGCCGTACTGAAACGCGCAAACGACGTGAGGGGTCGATGCGCACTTTGGCCGTCCGGCGATGCGCACCGGCCTTCCCGTTTGTCCGCTAGCGCGGCAACGTCTTGCGCTTGGGCGGCCATGTCGGCCCGTGCCGCGCGGGCGGCACAGGCCGTGACGCTAGCGACCCCCCAGTCCGAGAGCCTGGTACGGGTTCGGGGTCGGGTGTGCTTGCGCACCCCCACCCCCGCCCCCTTGGGGTCGCTAGCGTACCAGCGATCCGTCCCGGAAGGGTGTCGAGCGCCGCTTCGAGGCGGCGGAGGACGTGTTGGCCGGCCGGCTGGCCGACGGGCTTGTCCGGCATCGCCGACCAAGAACGGGACGCGCCCGTTCCGGCTCGCCTCTCGCCTTCCCGCATGGGATTGTTGGTCCGGAGCGACCCTGGCAGGCAGGGGGAGGGTGTGAATACACCCTCGCCCCTATGCCGCACCAAGCCCTCGGGGCGGGGGGTCGCTCCCGCCCCGACCGGTGCGGCC
>CBDDPN010000004.1:0-10980 GCA_965232315.1 Longimicrobiales bacterium
CCTCGCCCGGCTGGGTTTCGACCTGTCGGCGCCCACGCTGATCGTGTGGGAGGGCAACACGATGTACCTGCCCCCCGAGAGCATCATGCCCTTCCTCAACCGGCTGGCAGGCGCGATGGCATCGTGCCGCATCGCCTTCGACTACTTCGCCGTGGACCTCGCGAGGCGCGACTTCGAGACGAGCGCGGACCAGCGAAGGCTGGAGGGCGTCGAGCGGGCCATGGGGACGTCTTTCCCGTGCGGTTTCCCCGACCTCGCGGTGTTCGAGGAGGAGACGCCGTTCCGAGTCGCCGAGTCCGGGTCCTTCGCCGAGCTCGCCGTGGCGTATGGGCACGGCGAGACGGTGGCGGCCTACCCCGAGGACTGGCGAAGGTCGCTCGATCTGTACCGCTACTGCGTGCTGAAGAGCCAGTAGGCCCATCTCGCTTCATCCGGGGCCCGAAGGTGACGCGCCCCGTCCCGGCGCACCGGACGACCTGCCATATGATTGATCCGGTGGTCGTCAACCGAGTGCGGATCCCTGACCTGATCCAAGAGAGGACTTCCGAGTGCGAGGCCTTGGACCGGGCTCCCGGAGCCCCGTCCCTTGACAAGTGATGCGACAGTGAGCAGAGTAGCCGTGGAAATGTCCCCCCCCCCCCCCCCCCCCCCCCTACGCACTCATGATCGGGAGATCCCTTCGCGGGCAGCATCAGACGAAGCCCTTCCGCACATAGTCAAGTTTTCCGGCGGTCGGTCATCGGCCGCCTTGGCGATGCTGCTGGCCGAAAGAGGTCAGCTCCGTGCGGAGCGCGGCGACGTAGTCCTTTTCGCCAACACGTCGGCCGAACATCCCGGGACGTACCGATTCGCACGCGCATGCAAACAAAAACTTGAGCGTGACTTCGGACTCCCCTTTTTCTGGTTTGAGTTCTGCACCGTCGAAGACGCAGTTCAAGGCACATACACAAGACGTCCCAGTTACCGGCTCGTACGGCCGGTCCCGATCGAGGACGATCCCCGCGGATACCACAGTCGGGGCGAAGTCTTCGAGGAAATGCTTTCGTATCAGGGCATGCTCCCTAATCCTCACAATCGGTCCTGCACCGCGAAGCTCAAACTTCATCCGTCTCATCAGTTGCTGGCCGAGTGGCTAGGCCGTACAGCGGGGCCCGCGCACGCAGGCCATTATGGTCGGCACAGTCTTGTCTCCCTCGAGGATGCGCTGATGAATTATCGCAGACGACGTGGGCGCGCACCCCGCTCGGAATACTTCCGCCGGCTACAGTACATGAGCGGCCGGCCCCCGAACCGTACGGCTCAGCACTGGTGCGACTACACGGACGTACCGGTACCCGAGACCGCACCGGCGGCAGTGCCCGCCCAACTCTGGGGACGCAAGGCGGCTCGGCACGTCACGCTATTGGGTCTTCGTGCCGACGAACAGAAACGGATTGAACGAGTGTACGCACGATGCCTCTTCGCGGAGGGCGCGGGCAGTGCTCGGTGCGCGGTGCGCAACCAGCCTCCCGGCGAACGCCCCTCGTTTCCGTTGGCCGATTGGGGCTACGACGACGACAGGGTCCGTCGCTTCTGGCGGAGACAGCCCTTCGATCTCAATGTTCCCAAGAATGCCGGGAACTGCGTTTTCTGCTTCATGAAGGGGACGCTAGCCCTTGACGCAGCGGCCCGTCAACCCGACGCTGACCGCGTGGCCGGCTCGCCGTCGGACGTCGCTTGGTGGCACCGAGTCGAGAACCGATACGCTCGCGAAGTCCCGGCCCGGGATGGCAATGGAACATCTCGCTTCGGATTCTTTGGGGTCCGCGGTCCGTCGTTCCGGGAGATCGCTGGCGGTCTGGGAAAGGAGAGGACCCGGTATTCCCGCGGAGTGCCGGCGTGCGACTGCACCGACTAGCTCATGCCTGCCCCAATGTGCCCCGGGAAGCACGCCACCGGCCCTGATGGGGAGCTCCTGTTCCCGACGGCCGGTGAACCCCAAGGATTCTCCACGCTGGCAACGACCCAGTGGGACGGAAGCCCGGAGCCGGTAGTCCGAGAGCTACTGCAGAACTGTCTGGACGCCGCCAAGCGGGCAGAACGGCCGTCCTGCCAGGTGACCATCGGAATTCGAAACGTTCCTGTTCGGGACATTCCGGGAATCGGCGCCTATAGGAGACATTTCGAGGCAGCGGTCGAAGAAAGGGCGCAAGGGACTCAGGGCGCGGCCGAAAAGCGCACGATCCAACGCATCGGTAGGCACCTGAATCGCGATCAGACTCCGCTCCTCACGTGCTGCGACAACGGAGTCGGGCTAGACCGCGAGAACATGGCTCGGCTCCTGACGGAGGGGAACACCGACAAGGCGAACACCGGAGCCGGTGCCTTCGGTCTTGGCCACCTCACGGCCTTCGCCGCCTCCGATCTCCGGTACATACTCTACGCTGGGCAGCGTCGCAACGACAATGGCACGGTGGAAAGGGTATCGAGCGGACACGCCATCTTGGCGTCCTGGGCCCAGAAGCGGCGAGGCGCCCACGGTTACTGGCTGCGCCCGGCGGCACAGCCCTCGCTGTTTGAGCCGAGACCGTATCCCCGTTCAGTGCCGCGGATTCTCTCCGACGAGCTGGCTCGCATGAACTCCAAGACCGGCACGGTCGTTTGCATCGTCGGCTTTAACAACTTTCGGGATGCGGAGACCCCAACTGAGGCGATCGCTCGGGTGGCGGCCAAGAACTTCCTGGTCGCGATCCACGACCAACAAATGATGGTACGCATCCAGGGCGACGCCACAGCGTCTCAGGAGGCGCGAGTGGATCCGGAGCGCCTCGACAAACTGCTGTTTCGGGCACGGAACGAAAAGCGAGCGAGACGCAAGGGGTGGTTCCCGGGGGAACAGGCCTATCGGTGCCTGAAGACGCTTCGAGGCGGCGAGACGTGGCGACTCAAGTGCGGCGCACACGCACGGCTACGCAGACTCCGAGACTCGGAGGGATCGGCCTCCAGAGTGCAGCTCTTCCGCGACGGAATGTGGATCACGAATGCCGCGGATGCGCTAACGACGGGTTCCTTTTCGGGGTACGAACCGTTTGACGCGCTTGTCATGATAGATGGGACCGACAGCGCCATCGGGCGCCTCGTTCGCGATGCGGAGGGCCCGGAGCACCGAGGTTTGGATCGCCGGCGCCTTCGATCGGGTGATAAGGCCAAGCTGCTTGGGCTGCTCCGGGGGATTGGGGATGAGCTTCGGCTCCGAGCAGGCAAGCTGGAGGAGACAGCGGAGTATGTCCCGGACGACTTCGCGATCTTCGGAGATCGCGGGGGTCGGTCGGCCGAGAAAGTCCCCGTGTGGCGGCCCCGAGCGATTGCGGATGCCGAGGTGGATGTGCCCAATGTGACCACGAGTCACCCGGCGGACGGCGAGCAACCCATTGATCCAACACGACATGGACACAAGCGACAGGGCGGGCGAGGCGCCCGGCCGGCACCCGGCAACCGGGTCAAGGGGCGTTACTCCGTGCGCCCCATTGCCGGAAACGAGGGAGCGATTGACACGCTGCGAGTCCATTGGAGGCCGGATAAGAGGCGACAGGCCTCCAGACCAGGGGCGCTCGGCGTAAGGGTGCGGATTCCGTCGGGATCGGATGCAACCTGTGAACTTCCGATTGGTCCCCGTTGGCTGCCCATCCGAGAGATTCGGGTGGATGGTGAAGGCTACGTTCCATACGACGATGGATACGAGGCTCCCATTCCCGAAGGAGAGATCCAGTTCACCGTGGCGCTCGCCACCTCGACCGCGAAGGGCCGCGTCATCGAAGTGGACATCGTGCGCCGCATCCCAAGGGCCGGAAGGTCGTAGGCGGGGAGTCGAGACCGAGTGGAGCCCTCGCCGTTTCCCGTTCTCTTGGAGGATCTGTCCCTCGACTGGTTAAGTGCGGGATACCGCCCGAGCGTTCAGATTCGACCAAATCAGGCAGAAATCCGGCATGAGATAACCGGGGCGCAAACCCTGGAGCGGCTCATCCAGGACGGACGCGCGACGTGGGCATGTGAGTTGAGGTGCCCGAAGACGCTCCATGCCTGTGTGTGGGAATCCACCAGCCGCGAACAGCGCATCGAGTGGAGCTCCGATCTGATGGACGGCGAGGTATTCGTCATCCCGGGCGTGATCGCTCTCCAAGGGTTCCAGCTCCAGCCGGAGCCCGAGGAGGTCAGCCCGGTGTGGCGCGGTGCGCCGATCCAGATCCACCCGGGAGCTTGGCTCGTGCGGGGCGCGGTCCGACGAACCAGAACCATCGGCCAGTCGCTTCTCTATTTTCGCCTTAACAGGAAGCTTCGCGCCGGTCGGATGGAAGTCCAATGCGAGCCGAGCAACGACAGCCTGCGCTTTCACGTTAATCTGGCAGAGGACATATGGACGGAACGGGCAGCGCGACACCTCCAGGTTGCCGCACTCATCGCGGCTATGGGCAGAATGGCCATGGCGTTTCCAACTCCAGAGGACGAGCCGCGAGTCGCGCAAGAGCTTCGGGAGCGACTCCAGAAGGACAATGTTCCCGTATGGGGCGAGGACAACTTCGATCCGGCCTTGGCCGCGACGGTGATCGAAGGATTTCGCCCCACAGAGACTTCTGCGCAGAAACGGAAGGGCTGAGCGGTCCTACCAGCAATGAACGCAGCGCTCCTGGACCGGGTTCAAGCGCCCTTCGCAAAATGGCAACAAGGCCTGGTGTTCGAAAAGAAGCGTTACGTCCGGCGACAGGATCAGGGTGCCTTCGCGAAAGAGCAGATCCGTGAGAGGCAGGAGCAGCTCGAGGCCGCAGTCCGCGACGGACCGCTACGAACGGCATGCTACCTCCGTCGTGCTCTGGAGATCGGGAAGGATCAAGACATCGGAGCCGTCGGCTTCCCTCGCGCCGTCCTCACCCCGGGCGAGTACCAAGACCCGCCGCTGCGTCTGGAGCAGGAGCTCGGCACGTTCTGGGAGAATCAGGTGTCGCCGCGCGAGGGGAGCCGGCCCTGCTTCTGGCTCCTCTGTCACATCGAATGGATCGAGCGCGGGATTCTCGGCAGCGCTGATCTCGCGCCATACGTCCTGGCCGGTTCCGGCCAGCTCAGCCCCGAACAGAAGACCCGAAACTTCCTGCGCCGCACGGGCGGGATCTACATTCGCGGAAAGACGTCCGTGTTCTCCGACTGCACCCTGGCACGCGCGTTTTGGCGCAACCGCATGGCGCAAGAGATCCACCACACTACACGGAGGGATGTATCCGCCTCCGACGCTCATCGCGTCCTCCACTGGAGCCGGCCAGCTTGGGAACGACTTGTCCTTGTATCGCTGAGGCGTCTGACGGTAATGAATCATCCGCGAGCCCGCGCCGCCATTGTAAGAGGACTGGGAGAGCGCCTTCAACAGGCCGGAAGGATCAATCACCAGCAGGTGAACGCGATGGCTATGGAGCTCGCCAGAATCGGCCTACGCTACTCCTTCGGTCACTTGCCATCCGACATTCTGTCGGAGGCAGTGGAACGGTTTGATCCGGACTCGTCGACGAGGATCCCAACGCGTCTCACAATGCCCGGAGAATCTGAATGAACCTCAAAAAACCAATCGAGTATGAGAAGCGGCCCGTCGGAGAGTGGCTCACCGCCCTGCTCGACGGATCCTTGGCACTGCCGCTCTTTCAGCGCAGCTACGTCTGGACACGGCCCAAGATCGAGGATCTCATCCTCGCTCTTCTGGCCGGCCGCCCCGTGGGAACGATGCTCCTGATCGACCGCTATGACCAACACTCGCAGCAGCGCTTCTCTCCGCGTGCCCCTGCCGACACAGGGGTTGACCCAAACCGCGCCGTAGAGCTGATCCTTGACGGTCAACAACGCCTCACTTCAATCTGGCGTGCGGTCGAACTAGGCCCCGCGGCCGCATCAAATGGCGCGTCCGAAGGCGCCTTCCTGAAGGTGCGCGACATCCACTCGCGTCAGCTAGAGCCGGAGAGTGTCGTCTGGCCTAGCTCAAAGCAGGCGGGGCAGTTGCTGGACGATCCCCGGCAGGCGCTCGAGAAACATTGGATACCGCTTCGGATATTCCATCCTCACGGTGCCGACTCGAGTGACGAGCCCGCGAGGGACAGGGTTCGCCGCTGGTGCACCCGGGCCGTGCCGGGCGATTCGGAGCTGTGTTTCGACCTCCGCGACCGGATCTCACGGCAGCTTCGGCAGAGGCTGCTCGAGCGCAACATCTGGTTCGCGAGACTGCCGGGATGGATGTCACGAAGTGAGGCCATAGAGGTCTTTGTCAAGGTCAATGAATCGTCAGCCGTAATTCGTAAATTTGACATCGCAGTGGCAGAACTCGACCGAGACGGTGAACGCTCCTTGCGGCAGACCATCTCCGATTGGTCGGAGAGGACTCCCTCATCTGAGGCATTCTTCGGGCGCGACGAGCAGAAGATGATCCCCGAAGTCGGAGAACTCATTCTCAAGATTGCGTGCCTCCAGGAGGGGCTCAACCCCACGGACGGACAATTCACGAAGGAACCCGTGCTTGGTCGAATTGGGGCCGGCGACGGGCTGGATGACATTAAGGAGGGAATCACTTGGACCTTCGGCTTCCTGGCCGATGAGAAGATCTGGACGAGGAATCGACTTCCGAGTTGGGTTCCGCTCCGGGTCATACCGGCACTGTATCCGACGTTTCGGCCACTCCTAGACGCCTCCGATTGCGAGGGCACGGTGCGGCGTGAGCTATGCGCGAAAGTGGGTGACGGAGGAGGGGGTGGCGTATCGTGGGAGTAACCAGCTTCCACATCTCCAAGGAGGAGTGATACGCCATGAAAGAGAGTATCTGGGTCGAGCTGCCCTCACCAGAGGGAGCCAGGGACATACTGACGGAGTTGCTCCGCAAGGGCGCGCAGCAGTTGTTGCAGCAGGCCGTGGAGACCGAGCTGGCGGCGCATCTGGAGGCCCACGCGGATCGGCGGCTCGAGACGGGTCAGCAGCGGGTGGTCCGTCACGGGCATGGCCCGGAGCGAGGGATCCTGACCGGGATCGGCTCGTTGAGGTTTCGTCGGCCGAAGGCTCGGGACCGAGGGGCGTCGGGAGAGGATCGGATCCGGTTCACCTCGGCGATTCTGCCGCGGTTTGCGCGGAGGACGAAGTCGCTGGACGCGGTGTTGCCCACGCTGTATCTGCGGGGTCTCTCGACCGGGGACTTCAAGGATGCGCTGTCGGAGTTGCTCGGCTCGGAGGCGTCGGGGCTCGGTCCCGGAGTGATCGGGCGGTTGAAAGAGCAGTGGGCAAAGGACCACGACTGCTGGCGGAGACGGGACCTCTCGGAGCGGGAGTACGTCTACGTGTGGGCGGACGGGATCTATCTGCGGTGCCGGATGGAGGAGGACCGGCAGTGCGTCCTTGTTCTCATCGGGGCCACGGCGTCGGGGCGGAAGGAGCTGCTGGGGTTCCAGACCGGTTTCCGGGAGAGCGGACAGAGCTGGCGGGAGCTGCTGGAAGATCTGAGAGGGCGTGGCTTTCGGGCGCCACCCCGTCTGGCGGTCGGCGACGGGGCGCTGGGGTTCTGGTCGGCGTTGGAGAAGGTGTTCCCGGAGACGGCCCACCAGCGTTGCTGGGTGCACAAGACGGCGAACGTGCTGAACGCACTGCCGAAGTCACGGCACCGGAACGCGAAGCGGGATCTGCACCAGATCTGGATGGCGGCGGATCGACGGGAGGCGGAGCGAGCGCTGAGGACATTCTCGGCGAAGTATCGGGCGAAGTATCCGAAGGCGGTGAGGTGCCTGGAGAAGGATCGAGAGGCGCTGCTGGCGTTCTACGATTTTCCGGCGGAGCACTGGGGGCACATCAGGACGACGAACCCGATCGAGAGCGTGTTCGCGACAGTGAGGCACCGGACGGTGAGGAGCAAGGGTTGCCTGTCGCACCGGACAGCGCTGACAATGGTGTTCAAGCTCGTGATGGCGGCGAGCGAGAGTTGGCGTCGCCTGAACGGGAGCCCGAAGTTGCCCTTGGTCTTCAAGGGCGTCAAGTTCAAGGACGGCCAGCAGGCCGAGACCGCAATCCACGCCGCCGCCTGATCATGCCGTCACCCACTTTCGCGCATAGCTCGTGCGGCGTTGGCTTCGGGCATATCTGTGGCGTGGCTTCGTCACCGAGCGTTATCGATTGAGCGCCAATACGCGCTTGAAACAAGGCTACGACGCACTTAGAGAAGTGTTCAAGAGCCGGACGAAGCAGCGATTGTCCGTGAGCACTCTTCGGCGTACGGTGCCGGTGTTCCAGGAGGCGCTTCCGAAGGAGAGCGAGCTAGGCAGTTTGGATCATCCACTCGCGCCGCCGACCAGGACAAACGCCCTCTCGCGAGCACTTTTGATTGCCACTCTCCAACTGGGCGCACAGGATTTCGGGAGTGGGCGGTCTATTTCGTCGACTAACGTGCATGGCCGAGAGGCACACCATTTGTTTCCTAAAGGCCTTCTTCGGCGGAAACTAGGTGGTGCGAATCTGGAGGCGAGGGTCAATCACTGCCTGAACTACGCACTCGTGTCCAAGCAGACGAACCTGAACATGTCGTCCAAGCCGCCTCTCGAGTATCTGCGGGACCGATTCGTGAGGGACCGGGATCTGGGGGAGAGTGAACTCAGGGTGCGGGTGGAGTCACACCTAGTGCCGTACGAAGCACTTGCGGTCAAGAGCGGCCGTGAGGCGCGCGACTACGAGTTGTTCCTCAAAAGGCGAGCACGACTCGTAGCGAAGGCTGTTCGTGACCTGGCGGATGGGAAGCGCCCGCTTTCTGATGGTGGGGCGTAGGGTCGGGCGCTTCTCCGCGCACGCGGAGTTTCGTTCTGCGCAGTTCGGGATCCGGGCGCTGCGGCCGTGGGGAGCAACCACGGGTAGGGCTTCCTCGGCGAGGGGAACGTCGCTCGGTCGGCGAGGAGCACATCTCCGGCCGGGTCAGGCGGGGAGGGTCGGTGATCCGGTCTCGCGGTGGAGGACGAAGGTGGCGAAGCTGGGGATCCCCATTTCCCAACGGCCCGGCGACGCTTGCCACACGACGCCCAAGTGTTCGAGCCTACGGAGAAGCGCCACCCGATCCAGCTCAATCGCGTCGTCAGCCGCGAGACGTTCGATCAGGTCCAGGAACTCCTGGAACCCGATGGCGCCGCCATGCTTGACGAAAAGTCGGGACAGGTGGGGCAGCGCCGGCGCGATCCCCGCGTCCCACGCCTCGCGGAAGCGCTCACCGTAGAAATCCTTGATGCGGGGCTGAGTCGCTGCGATGCCTCGGCGGGCCGCATCCGCCCTGATCTCGGGTGCCTTGCCCGCAGCGTTCCACGCCGCGCTCCCCATGAGCTGGATGAAGTATGGGTAGTCTTGGGACTCGACGGCCAGGAGTTGTGCGGCGTCCTCGGTCATCGGCCGGCCGCCCCGTTCCGCCGGTTCGGCGAGCGCGCGGATGGTGTCCTCCCGGTGGAGTCTCCCCACTCCAACAGCCTCAAAGCCACGCTCATTGAAGGTTCCAGCAGTCCGCAGGCGCTGTGGCGCGTCGGGTGTGCCTGCCGTCACGAGCAGGAAGGGAGTGGGGCCGCTCTTGGCGCGCTGGATCGCGTCGAAGAACGGTCGGGCGGCCG
This sequence comes from Longimicrobiales bacterium, assembly GCA_965232315.1. Classification (GTDB taxonomy): domain Bacteria; phylum Gemmatimonadota; class Gemmatimonadetes; order Longimicrobiales; family Gaopeijiaceae; genus BD2-11. The sequence goes on from CBDDPN010000004.1 coordinate 9,627, forward strand.
CCGGCTCCAGCGCGTGGATCTCGTCGAGCAGGAGGACCAGCGGCCGCGGATCAAGGGCCAGCCAGGCGCTGAACAGCGAGCTGACATCGCGGGAGGGCGCGGCGCGCTCGGTCGTAGCTCCGAGCCCCGCGATCTGGAGACCCGTGACGCCGCCCTCCAGTACGCCGGCGCGCTCCTGAAGAGCCCAGATCAGGCGTTCGGAGTCGATGAGGGCGTCCACCGGAAGGGCTTCTGTGCGGAGGTCGTGCTCGCTGCCTCGTTGCTCGGTCTCGAGCAGAAGCGTCGTCTTCCCGTTCCCGCGAGGTCCGTAGAAGAGAATGTCCTCCGAGCACTGCCTGCCGTGAGCCAGATCCGTCAGCCTGCGCTCCACCAGGCCCATCTCCCGCGCGCGGCCCGCCATGACCGGTGGATAGACACCCCTCCCCGGCTGGTACGGGTTCGCTCGCCCGGGAACCGGCATCTCGTCAGCCTACCAACGACGCCGTCGCGCCATGCGGTCCACGCCACGGGCCGTTCGCGCTCATCGGGAGAGTGACCCGTCGAAGGTGCGGGCCGCGCCTCACGCTCCGGGCTCGCTCAGGAGCGGAACTCCGCTGGCGGTGGCCGCGTCGCGAAGGCGACGGTCCAGAGATGCGAGCGGGAGTGCCCGCCGGATGGCGACTTCGAGATAGGCCGCGTCGTAGACCGTGAGACGACACCGCCGGGCCAGATCGAGCACACGCTGCTCGTGGTGGTCGGCGTCGATCGAGACGCGTAGTCGAGCGACGGCCCCGAGCGTAGCGGCGGTCTCGGCGATTCCAAGACGTCCGCGGCGCTCATTGACGAGGAGCGCGTTTCGCAGCTCGTACCACCAGATCCCCGGCACGAAGGCTCGTCCAGAGGTGGCTCGACGCAGCGCGTAGTCCGCCAGGGGATGGTTTTCGTCGGCCATACACCAGGCGAGAACGACTGAGTTGTCGAGGACAAAGGACGTCAATGGCGATGTCCCTCGTGGACCGTTGCGATCAGGTCCTCGATGGGAGCCCGCTGGACGCGACGGCGAATGGCGCGAAGTTCCTCCGCCGCCTGGGCTGCTCGGACCCGATCATCCGCCTCAACCGGACCGAGGCGAGCCACGGGGCGGCCGTGCCTCGTGATCGTCAGGGTCTCTCCTTGCTCAACGCGGTCGAGCAGCTTGGGGAGATGAGTCTTGGCCTCATACGCACCAATGCTGGTCATGGGTCCTCCTTTCGACTTGTCGGTCCGACTAGTCTAACTGCGATCTCGAACGAACGACTCGGCAGCTTGCCCTCATAGCGGACTCGCCTTATCATGGCAAATCGAATTGTGTGATTGGGATTCACAAGGATGAACG
>CBDDPN010000005.1:0-185708 GCA_965232315.1 Longimicrobiales bacterium
CGGGTCCTACCACAGCTTCGGCCGGCGCTTCGTGGTGCAGCAGGGAACTCTCGAGTTCATCGGCATCCCCGGCGTGAATCCCAATCTGGACATCCAGGCGGTCGCCCGCCTGCGCGCGGGAGACAACCCGCTGAACGTGATCGCCAATGTGGGCGGCACGCTGATCGCCCCGTCGGTGTCACTGAGCAACGACGGACCCGCGCCGATCGAGGAACCCGAACTGATCAGCTACCTGGTGTTCGGCCGGCCCGTGGCGTTGCTCGGTTCCGGCGAGTCGTCGGTGCTGAGCGGGGCGGGCCTGCTCACCGGAGCGGGCCAGGCCTTCTCCCTGGGCGTGGGTCGACTGTCCGACCATCTCCAGCGGGCCGTCGTTCAGGAGATCGGCCTGGTCGACTATTTCGCCATTTCGAACCAGCGGGCCACCCAGCGCCTGGGACCGGACCCCAGCCTGCTGGGCGCGTTCGCTTCCACCCAGATCGAACTGGGCCGGTATCTGTGGGACGATGTCTTCGTCTCCGTCGATCTCATGCCGGTCGGGACCGCCACCCAGACGCGAACCCGCGTCCCCAACGCCCGCCTGGAGTGGCGCTTCGCGGATCTCTGGGGCTTCGAGAGCTTCGCCGAGGATCCGCTCCTGCGCCGGGGCGTTCTCGGGCTTCAGCAGAGCGGCCCGACCTACGCCCACTCGCTCGGATTCTTCGTCTATCGCGAGTGGGGCAGATGAGCGGCGAGGTGCTCACCATCCGAGGCGCGCGCGAGCACAATCTGCGCAATATCGACCTGGAACTCCCCCGCGAGCGCATCGTCGTCATTACCGGCCTGTCGGGCTCGGGGAAATCCTCCCTGGCCTTCGACACCATCTATGCCGAGGGCCAGCGCCGATACGTGGAATCGCTGTCGGCCTACGCACGCCAGTTCCTGGGCCTGATGGAGAAGCCCGACGTCGACTCCATCGAGGGACTCTCGCCGGCAATCTCCATCGAACAGAAGACGGTCAACCGCAACCCGCGGTCCACTGTCGGGACGGTTACCGAGGTCTACGACTACCTGCGCCTGCTGTGGGCGCGCGCCGGAACCCCTCACTGTTCCGAGTGCGGCCGGCCGGTTCTGCGCCAGAGCGCGACCCAGATCACGGATCAGCTTCTCGAACGGCAGGAAGGAAGCCGGATCGAGGTGCTGGCGCCTGTCGTGCGCGGACGCAAGGGTGAGTTCCGGGAGGTGTTCGAGCGTGCGCGCCGCAGCGGCTTCGTGCGCGCGCGGGTCGACGGCGAAGTGCGCGAACTGTCGAGGCCTCCGGCGCTCAATCGATATGAAAACCACGACATCGCCATCGTGGTCGACCGCCTGGTGGTAAGCGACACCGACCGGGGTCGCCTCGCCGACTCCGTCGAGACCGCTCTTTCCACCGCGGACGGCATCGTCGGCGTACGGGTGCGCGGCGAGGACGGAACCCGGCTCTTCAGCGAGCAGTACGCCTGCGTCGAGTGCGGCACCAGCATGCCGGAACTGGAGCCGCGCCAGTTCTCCTTCAACTCTCCCTTCGGGGCCTGCGAGGAGTGCGGCGGGCTGGGGACGCGCCGGGAGGTCAACCCCAAGCTCCTGCTCGGCGACCCGAGTCTCTCGGTGATGGAGGGCGTGGTTCTGCCCTGGGGGGACCCGGCCGGGCACCTGCGACGCTCGGTGATCCCCGGGCTGGCCGCGGCCTACGAGTTCGACCCGCGCCAGGCCTGGAACACCCTGGACACGGAGGTCCATGAAGGCATCCTCTGGGGTTCGGCTCCCATGAAGATCCGCTTCCCGTACCGCTCCGGGGGCTCCGCGGGATACTACGAGGATGTCTGGGAGGGCGTGGTCGCCAGCATCGAGCGCCGCTACCGCGAGACCGGGTCGGACCATGTGCGCGGCCAGCTCGAATCCTACATGTCGGTGCTGCCGTGCAAGGCGTGCAAGGGGACACGGCTCGGCCCCCGCTCCCGCGCCGTGACCGTCGGCGGCCGATCCATCGGCCGGGTCATCGACCTGCCCATCTCGGAATGCCTGTCCTTTGTGTGCTCGCTGCCGGTGGCCGGCCGGCTGCGCGCCGACGACGCCGAGCCTGCGCCGGGCCCCCCACTTCCGGCCGAAATCGCCGGACCCATCCTCAAGGAGGTGGAGGATCGCCTCAGGTTCCTCAGCGCCGTGGGCCTCGACTACCTCAGCCTGGGGCGTTCCGCCGACACCCTCTCCGGGGGCGAGGCGCAGCGCATCCGCCTGGCGACCCAGATCGGCAGCGGGCTGGTGGGGGTGCTCTACATACTCGACGAACCCTCGATCGGCCTTCATCCACGAGACAACCACGGCCTCCTGGGCACGCTCCGGTCGCTGCGTGACCTGGGCAACACGGTCCTGGTGGTCGAGCACGACGAGGACACCATCCTGGCCGCCGACTACGTGGTCGACCTGGGCCCGGGGGCGGGCCGCGAAGGAGGGGAGGTGGTGGCGGCGGGCACGGTACAGGAGGTCGTGAACAACCCGCGCTCCCTCACCGGCGCGTACCTGCGCGGCACCCGCGAGATCCCCGTGTCCGCGCGGCGGCGTCCCGTCGACCCCGGTCGCCGGCTGGTGGTGGAGGGGGCGCGCCAGCACAACCTCCGCGACCTGGACGTGGGGTTCCCCCTGGGATGCTTTGTCGCGGTCACGGGCGTAAGCGGCTCGGGGAAGTCGACGCTGGTGAACGGGACCCTGTACCGCGCCCTGGCGCGCCGCTTCTACCGGTCCACGTCCCTCCCCGGGGACCACGACCGCGTGCGCGGCGAAGAGCTGATCGACAAGGTGATCGAGGTCAACCAGTCGCCCATCGGACGCACCCCGCGCTCCAATCCGGCCACCTACACCGGCCTCTTCACCCCCATCCGCCAGCTCTTCGCCAGCCTTCCCGAGTCGCAGGTTCGGGGCTACGGTCCGGGCCGCTTCTCCTTCAATGTCAAGGGAGGGCGATGCGAGTCGTGCAAGGGCGATGGGCTGGTGAAGATCGAGATGCACTTCCTGCCCGACGTCTACGTCGCCTGCGACGTGTGCCGCGGACAGCGCTACAATCGAGAAACGCTCGACATCTCCTACAAGGGAAAAAACATCGCCGAAGTCCTGGCGATGCCTGTCGCCGAGGCGCTCGAATTCTTCGACGCCGTTCCCCGCGTCCGTCACCGCCTCAGGACGCTTGCGCAGGTAGGGCTCGGCTACGTGCGGCTGGGCCAGCCGGCGACGACGCTGTCCGGCGGCGAAGCGCAGCGGGTCAAGCTGGCAACCGAGCTCTCCAAGCGCGCCACCGGCAAGACCCTCTACATCCTCGACGAGCCGACGACGGGACTGCATTTCGAGGATGTGCGCGTACTGCTGGAGGTGCTGCACCGCCTGGTCGACCGCGGGAACACCGTGGTGGTCATCGAGCACAACCTCCACGTCATCAAGACCGCCGACTGGCTCATCGATCTGGGGCCGGAGGGAGGCGCGGGAGGCGGCCGGGTGGTCGCGGCGGGCACGCCGGAGGAGGTGGCCGCACACGCATCCTCGTACACGGGCGCCTTCCTGGCGGACATCCTCCCGGGAAGATCCCGTCAGCGCCGAAGAGCGTAGGATGTGCACGCCCGCAACATGCGGACCCGCGCCAACGCGCTGCGAGCCGGAGCAAGCCGACACCCCGGGGCTTGTGAGCGCCCTGGGCGACGGGTTCGGCGGACCTGCGCGATCGCGCTCCTGAAACTGGCCCTTCCGTGCCCGCGTTTGCTACCTTAATGGGTTATTCTGCCAAGCTGGGCGAAAAACACTGAACTGAATCATCCCCGGCCACCCGCCGGGCAACCGGGAACCTTGCACCACGGAGGGGCATGGCAGCCTGCCGCGCCCTGTCCGCGAGACGGAGTGACGGAATGGTTAGTCAAGAGGCTGTGGAGGGCTTCCTGATCCGCATGGATCTGGACTATGAGGAGGTCGATGAGGGAATGTTCCTCGCGCACGGCGAGAACGGGGGCGCGGGCGTGGTCGTCCACCACTCCGATCCCGTGCTGGTCCTTCGCCTCAAGATGATGGATCTTCCCGGAGACTCCGGGCAGGGAATGGCGGAGCTGTACAGAACCCTGCTGGAGCTGAACGCGACCGACATCGTGCACGGGGCCTACGGGATCGAGGAGGGGGAACTGATCCTCACCGATACCCTCGAGCTGGAGAATCTGGACTTTACCGAACTGCAGGCATCCATCGAGAGCCTGCAGTTGGCGGCGTCGAGTCACATGGGCACGATTCGCGAGCTTGCGGAAGCGGGCAGTGCCGGTACACCGCTGGCGATGGAGGGCTGAACCCATGGGAATCTTCCAGAAGTTGTCGACGCTCTTCAAGTCGAATATCAACGACCTGATCGCGAAGGCGGAAAACCCGGAGAAGATGCTCAACCAGATCATCCTCGACATGCGAGACCAGCTCGCCAAGGCGAAGAGGGATGTCGCGGGCGCCATCGCGGACGAGCGCAAACTCGGAGCCCAACTCGACGCGGAGGTGAAACAGGCCAAGGCCTGGGAGAGGCGGGCCAGGATAGCCGTGAACGAAGGCCGCGACGACCTCGCCATGCAGGCGCTCGGGCGACAGCAGGAGCACGCGAGCCGGGCTGCGGCGCTCGAGCAGACCTGGCGCGCCCAGAAGGAGGAGACCGAGAAGCTCAAGGCGTCGCTTCGGACCTTGAACGACAAGATCGAGGAGGCGAAGCGGAAGCGGAACCTGCTCATCGCCAAGCAGAAGCGGGCCCAGGCGCAGAAGCGCATCCATGCCACCATGTCCGGGCTCTCCGATCAGTCGGCCTTCGAAGCCTTCAATCGCATGGCGGCCAAGATCGAGGACGACGAGCGGCGCAGCCTCGCGCAGGCGGAAGTCAACGAGGCGCTGACCGGAGACTCGCTGGAGGATGAGTTCGTCAGGCTGGAGTCGGGAAGCGAAGGCGGCGGTCTGGACGACCGCCTGCTGGCCCTCAAGGCGCAGATGGGCCTGCTTCCCGGAAGCGCTCCCGAGCCACCCAGGCAGCTCACTGCCGGAGGTCAGTCCGGCGAATCCGCGAGTGCGGAGGCAGCCGAATCCGATCCCGCCGACGCAGAGTCCAAGTCTGACGCCGACTCCAAGTCTTCCGACGCGGTCCCACCCATCCAGGAAGCTCAGCTTCTCGAAGAGTTCGAACGGCTGGGCAAGAGCGACTGGTCGTGAACATGGACACGGTCTATCTGAACGGCGAGTACCTGCCGCGCAACGAAGCCCTCGTGCCCGCCGACGACCGCGGCTTCCTCCTGTCCGACGGGATTTACGAGGTCACGCCGGCGTACGGGGGACGCTTCTTCCACGGGGACCGTCACCTGGCGAGAATGAGCCACGGGCTGGCCGCGCTGCGCATCGACTACGACACAGGCCGGCTCCCCGCCATCCAGAAGCGGCTGCTCGAGGTGAACGGCCTGGCTGACGCCGACTTCGCCTACGTCTACATGCAGGTGACCCGGGGCGCCGCGCCGCGCACCCACTTCTTCCCACCGGACGCCGTCGAACCCACCGTCTACGCCTATGCCCGCCCGCACCAGCGGCCCTCACGGGCGACCTGGGAGCGCGGCTACCGGGCGATCACGGTGCCGGACCGGCGCTGGGCCCGCGTCGACATCAAGAGCATCGCCCTGCTGCCCAACGTGCTGGCCATGCAGGCGGCGGTGGACGCCGGGGTGAACGACGTGATCCTGGTACGCGACGGTGTCGCACTCGAAGGGGCGCACAGCAACTTCTTCGCGGTGAGCGGCGGGGCCGTAGTGACCCATCCCGCCACCCACCAGATCCTGCACGGCATCACCCGCGAGTATGTCCTGGAGCGGGCTGCCCGGGTGGGCATCCCCGTCGAACTGCGTCCTCTCCAGCTGGAGGAACTGTCATCCGCGAGCGAGGCGTTCCTGACGGGCACCACGACGGAAGTGCATCCCATCGTGGAGATCGACGGGCGGCCGGTCGGGGACGGGACGGTCGGGCCGGTGGCGAAGCGCCTCCAGGAGGCCTTCATGGCGGGCCTGCCGGGCGCCTGACCGGGACGGTCCGGCGGGGCCGACCCGGGGGTTCGACCCCGGTTCGTCACCCGACCCCCGGTCCCTGCTTTCAGGGCAGAGGCTCGCCCACCGCCACCACGGCGCCTTCGGGAACCAGATGCAGGTCGTCCTCGATGAGATGGGTGGCTTCGGCGAGGACGATCACGATGCGTTCAGGCTCGAGCCCTTCGCTTTGTCCGGGGATTGCATGGTAGTCGTCGCTCGGCGAGTGCATCACCACCCTGCCGCGCCTCAGCGAACGGTCGGCGCAGGTGCCCACGAGACGTACCGTTGCCCACCCCGGTCGGGGGCTCCATGCGATATTGCGCGGTGTGTAGAGCCTCTGTTCCTGCATTCCGGCTCCCGTCGCGAGGCTAGCCATCCCTCAGGTTCAACTTGCCATCGACCAGCAGATCGCGGGTGGCCTTCTGTGCCGCCGATGGCTCTCGCGGCAGCGCCACCAGCAACGCACGCTGCCTCCCTCCCTCCGGCAGGTGCAGCACCAGCGCGGCGGGGTCGACCGGAGCCGAGTACCCGCGCGCCAGCCCGGTCCGGTCGATGGCGAGGGTTCTTCCCTCGAACGTGAGCTGCGCGATCCTGCGGCCGTACTCGATCCAGGCCGTGAGCGGTTCGGCGCCCGAAGCGATGGTCGGTATCAGCTCGCCGCGATAGTAGTCGACGGCCTCCTGAAAGGCGTTCGGATCGATACCCTTCAGTTCGCGCAAACGGTCCCGGCAACAGATGCGCGGGTCGCGGGCGCCGCTCTCTTCGAGCATGGCTTCAAGGCGCTGGTCAGCCAGTCCCTGTTCGGTTTCGGTCATGGGTTGCCCGTTTGACCGGTCTGCACACGACGCTCAGGCCCGGCGCGACTCCGGCCAGGAGCCGGACGGGCGGTACATGCGCATCGGTGGCGTTGCCGGTCGAGTAATCCTAACTTGCTCTGCCCAGGTTGAAGGACCTGGTCCGCGAGTCAAGCCCCCCGAATCCATCAGTCTAGGCAGACATGCCATCCAGATACAACCAGCCCCGCTTTTCGGACCCGACAGGAGACTATCTGGAGGTGTCCTGGGAGATGTTCGGAGAGCTGTGCCGGGCGCTGGCGCTCAAGGTAGCCCGCGAATACAAACCCGAGCTCGTCGTGGGCATCGCGCGCGCCGGTGCGATCCCCGGGGCCATCGTCGCCTCCATGCTGCGCCTCGACTTCTATTCGATGAAGATCTCCCGCCGGGGGGCCGACAACACCATCCGCGAGCGCCCGGAAGTCCTGGACGCGGCCCCTCGGGCCGCCGCGGGCCGGCGGATTCTGCTGGTGGACGAAATCACCACCTCCGGAGAGACGCTGCGGCTCGGACTGGCCGCCGTGCGCGACGTCATCCCCGCCGAAGTACGGACGGCCACCTGCTTCGTTCGACCCCGCGGATACAAGCCCGACTACTTTGCGCTGGAGACCGGTTCCACCGTAATATTTCCATGGGACAGGAAGATCTTTCAGGACCAGCAGTTCGTGGTCAATCCGAGGTACGAGAGAGTACTGGACGAATAGCAGTTACAGGCGGAAGGCCCCGGACCCGGGGCACCGCCGTGTTACGATGCCTGACAGGAGGACGAGCATGACCATCTCCCGGTATTCCGGCCGCGCGCTGATGCTGGCCGTGCTGAGCGCGGCCCTGGCGGTGCCCGCCACGCTGGCGGCGCAATCGGCGAACGGGGACGAACCGGAGGTCACCTTCACGCGCGACATCGCTCCGATCGTGCAGGAGAACTGCCAGAACTGTCATCGTGAGTCTTCGGTCGCGCCGATGTCGTTCGTGACCTACCGGGATGTGCGCCGCTATGCCCGCCGGATCCGCGAGCAGGTCTCCCGGCGGCTCATGCCTCCCTACCATCTCGACGTCGGCGTCGGCATCCAGGACATCAAGGACGACTGGCGCCTTGAGCAGGACGACATCGAGACCATCGTGGCCTGGGTGGATGCCGGCGCGCCCGAGGGCGACCCGGTGGACATGCCGCCCCCGGTGGACTGGCCGGACGAACAGATGTGGCAGTTGGAGCACATCCTCGGCCCCCCCGACCACGTCATCAAGTCGAAGCCCTTCTCGGTTCCGGCCGAGGGCGGCGACACCTGGTGGCGCCCACGCGTCCCGACCGGGCTCGGTGAAGACCGCTGGGTGCGTGCCTTCGAGACGCGACCCTCCTTCCCCGCCGGCCGCCAGGTGGTGCATCACGCCATCCCGCGGCTTCTGAGGCAAAACCAGGAAGGGGAATTCCAGCGCATCGCCAGCCTCTCGGAGTACGCCATGGGGAAGGTCGGCGAGATCGTTCCGGTCGACGCCGGGCGCCTGCTCAAGGCGAACGACCTGATCGAGTGGGACGCCCACTACTACCCCATGGGCTACGAGGTGCCGGACGACGAAGTCGAACTGGGCATCTGGTTCCACGAAGAAGAGTTCCAGCCCGAATTCGAGCAGGATCTGCGCCTCTATCCGCTGCGCGGCGACATCGCCCTGGCTCCCGGCGGGACCGCGATGACCCAGGGGTTCCACAGGTGGGACCATCCGGTTCGCCTCGACAGCTTTCAACCTCACGGGCATGTGCACCTGCACGCCATGTCGATGCGGGTGATCTATCCCGACGGCCGTGAGGAGCTGCTCAGCATGGTGACCGACTTCAACGCCCGCTGGCACCACAGCTACATCTACGGCGACGACTCGGCTCCCCTCCTTCCCGAGGGAACCGTCGTGGTCCTCACCGGCTGGTACGACAACACCGGGGACAACCCGCTGAACCCGGATCCGGAGATCTGGTACGCGCGCGGGAGCCGTACCACGGACGAGATGTCGCACGCCTGGATCGCCGTCACCCACCTGACCGAGGAAGGCTACGAGCGCCTGGTCGAGGAGCGGGAGGCCAAGGCCCGGGTGGTCAGCGACGGGAGCAGCGGATCGCGTTGACGAGATTGGGCCGGTCCCGCGACGACCTGCGGAAGCGGTCGGGGCCGGCCATCGGAACAGTGAAGGAGCTCACCGCGGTTTGGGGGCTCCTTCCCCATTGTAGATACCCGCGTTCAGTCGATTATCGGGGAGAATCATGAAAAGCCTGCGACTCCGATGTGGCGTAACCACGGCGCTGGCTGTCGTTCTCTCGGCCCCTCTGGGGGCACAACAGGTGCAGAGATTGCCGCTGGCGCCGATCCCGCCGACCGGGGAACCGGTGGCGCCCTTTTTCGAGGGTTGGTACCGCAATGCCGACGGCACCTTCACCTTCTCCTACGGTTTCTTCAATCTGAACACCGAGGAGATTCTCGAGATTCCCCTCGGCCCCGACAACTTCATCGAGCCGGCCGAGTTCGACGGGGATCAGCCCACCCACTTCCCGGTGCGCCCACGCCGCGACCGGGGCGTGTTCTCCATAACGGTGCCGGAGAGCTACGCCGACACCAGCCGCAAGGTGGTGTGGACCCTGACGGCCAACGGCGTAACCTACTCGACGCCCGCCCGCGTGGGCGTGGACGCGCTCCAACTGGACTACGGCCCGCGCGCGATGGGATCGATCCCCCCGCTGGTCAGGTTCGGAGAGGACGGTGAGGTCGGCCAGCACATCCAGGGCGCGCACTCCGCGCCGCGCACCGCGGTCGTGGGCGATCCGATGTCGCTCACGGTATGGGTGTCGGAGGTGTCGGAGCGGTCCCCTGACGACCTCGTGAACACCGACGTCGAGGTGGAGGTTACCTGGTTCAAGCACCGGGGTCCGGCCGAAGAGGTCATCTTCGAGCCCCGGCAGATCGCCATCGGCGGCACCGGGGAAGCTGCCACCCTGGTGACGTTCACCGCGCCCGGCGAATACGTCCTGCGTGCCCGCGCGGACAATTTCGGCGCCAACGACAGTTCCGGGGGTGACCAGTGTTGCTGGAGCAACGGCTACGTGCGGGTAACCGTAACCGCGTCCGCCGGAACCCCGTGAGGCTGCCGGCTCTCCTGGCGGTGACGGCGGCGCTGGCCGTGGCGCCGGCGAACGCCCAGGAGCCGATGGACCTGGACCGGCTCATCGAGCGGGCGGGAGTCTATCTCGAACCGGGTTCCCTGGAACCCTACAGCGGCCCGGTGGCGCGCATGTGGGCGCCGGGTGTCGTGCGCGAACGGGGCACCCTCGCCGGCGGCCGCTGGACCGGCGTGCATGAATGGTTCCACCAGAACGGCCGGGTCTCCGGGCGGGAGACCTACCGGGACGGCGTCCTGCACGGTCCCGCGGAGATGTACTTCAAGACCGGCCGGCTCTCGGTGCGCGAGAACTACGTCAACGGCGCACTCGACGGGCCGTACGAGTCCTACTGGACGCGCGGCGCCATGGCCGAGCGGGGCGTCTGGCGGGGCGGCAGGCCGTGCGGCGAGTGGTCGAGTTTCGGCCGCTCCGTCGTCTTCCCCTCCTGCTCGCAGCCGTAGGCGGACCGGGCGGGCGTCACCCGGGCAACGCGGGGCGCCATCCCCGGCCGCATCCCCGGTCGAATCAGCCCCGGATCATTCGCGAGCGAGCCCTACGCCGCGTGCATGGAATCCAGGAATTCCCGATTCGTCGTGGTGCGGCTCATGCGCTCGATCAGGAACTGGATGGCTTCTGTCGGCGGCATCTCGGAGAGGAAGTTTCGCAGCAGATAGACCCGGTTGCGCTCGGTTTCGGTGAGGAGCAGTTCTTCCTTGCGGGTGCCGGAGCGATTGAGGTCAATGGCTGGAAAGATGCGCTTGTCGGAGATGTTGCGGTCGAGCACCAGCTCCATGTTTCCGGTGCCCTTGAACTCTTCGAAGATCACCTCGTCCATGCGGCTCCCCGTGTCGATCAGCGCGGTGGCGATGATGGTGAAGGAGCCGCCTTCCTCGATGTTGCGCGCCGCGCCGAAGAACCGCTTGGGCTTGTGCAGCGCGTTGGCGTCCACGCCTCCGGACAGAATCTTCCCCGAGTGCGGCATGGTGACGTTGTAGGCCCGCGCCAGACGGGTGATCGAGTCCAGCAGGATCACGACATCCTTGCCGTGCTCAACCAGCCGCTTGGCCTTCTCGAGCACCATCTCCGCAACCTGGGTGTGACGCTCCGCCGACTCGTCGAAGGTTGAGGCGATCACCTCCGCATCGACGTGCTCTTCCATGTCGGTGACCTCCTCGGGACGCTCATCGATGAGCAACACGATCAGGTGCGCCTCGGGGTGATTCTCGCTGATGGAGTTGGCCACCTTCTGCAGGAGCATGGTCTTGCCCGCCTTGGGCGGCGAGGTGATCAGTCCCCGCTGCCCCTTGCCGATGGGGGCGATGAGGTCCACCACGCGCATGGACATGTCGCCCGCACTGCACTCCAGCTGGAGGCGGTCGTCCGGATAGCGCGGGCGCAGGTTGTCGAACGTCGTACGATGTTTGGCGTTGTCGGGCGTGTCGAAATTGACGTTCTCCACCTTGAGCAGCGCGAGGTAGCGCTCGCCCTCCTTGGGAGGGCGCACCTGACCCAGGATAGTGTCGCCGGTACGAAGGTCGAATCTCTTGATCTGCGAAGGGCTTACGTAGATGTCATCGGGGCCGTAGAGGTAGTTCCAGCTCTGTGAACGGAGGAAGCCGTAACCCTCGGGGAGAATCTCTAGCACACCCTCTCCCCGCAGCACCACATCGCTGTCGAGAAGCTTCTGCTCGATGCGAAAGATCAGGTCCTGCTTGCGCAGGCCGGAGTAGTTCGGGATCCGCAGTTCGCGGGCAAGCTCGTGAAGGTCGCTTACCTGTTTGCTCTTGAGTTCGGCGATGTCCAAGGGGGGCTCCGATTGGAAAGGACAGGCTGCGCGGCCGTGGACACGGCTGCGCGGGCGGGGTGGTGTCGGTGGCTGTCGGCGGGATCGGGCGGGGAAGGCGTTGGGACGCTTCGGGGGGGCTTGCATCCACGGAGGGTCGCCGGGATGTTAACCGGGCTTAATCAAGGGGTCAAGGGACCGGAGGGTCGCGTGCCGAGGCACAATCGGAACGGTAGGGGACGCGATCAGCAGGGCTTTCCCTATGTGATCAGCTACCAGCCCGACTGGCTTCGCCGCGTGACCGTAACGCGCTCGCTGGTGTCGGGAAGACAGTCCACCAAGACCCTCTTCCGCAATCCCTCCGCGCGTCGCCAGGCACCTCCGGGAGCACGGGTTCGGACGCGCATCATGTCGCCCGAACAGGGCATCGACCTCGAGATTTCGGTGGCTGGCCGGGAGCCAGCGGTGTCGAGCATCCGGATCACATGCAACGTGCCCTCCTGGAATCCGGCGATCAGGGACGACGAAGTCGTCTTCACGCTGGAGAACGGACTTCTCCCTCCCGCGTAGAGATTGCGTCCGTCCGGGACATATCAGATTGGGTCCGGCCGGGACATATCAGGGACGAGCGGAGTAACCATTGGTGACCACTGCGACCCTGAATCCGTCATCTTCATGCACATGCTGGAAAAGACGCTGAATATCGCCGGCGCCACCGGGCGCGCAGCCGTACGCTTTACGGCGTCGGTGGGCGAATGGGCTGTCCTCATGCAGGACGCGATCCGAGGGCTGCGTGCCTTCGGCATCTGGGGGAAGCTGGTCATCGGACAGATGATGCGCATCGGTGTCGACTCGGTGCCCATCGCGCTTTTCATCGCCGCGTTCACCGGCATCGTGCTGGCCCTGCAGGCCTCCTACACGCTGACCGGGGCGATCCCGCTCTATCTGGTGGGCAGCCTGGTGGGGAAGACCATGATCATCGAGCTGGGTCCCGTGCTGACGGGGCTGGCCCTGGCGGGCCGGGTAGGCGCGAGCATCGCCGCCGAGGTCGGGACCATGCGGGTGACCGAGCAAATCGATGCGCTGGAAACCCTAGCCTACGATCCGGCGGCGTATCTGGTGCTCCCCCGGGTGCTGGCCGGTGCGGTGATGTTCCCGGCCGTGACCCTGCTGGCGTCCGCTCTGGGGATCCTGGCCGGCTGGCTGACCGCCATTCAGCTGCTGGATATGTCCACGCCCGAGTTCGTCAGAGGTCTTGAGGCCTTCTTCGTGCCCTTCGACGTGATCTTCTCGGTCATCAAGGCGTTCTCGTTCGGTCTGGCGGTGACGTCGCTGGGATGCTTCTTCGGCTTCCACACCCGGGGAGGCGCCGCCGGAGTGGGACGTGCCGCCACGTCGACGGTGGTCGCGAGTAGCATGGTCATCCTGGTCTTCGACGCCTTCTGGGCGGCCGTCCTGCTGTGATCCGGATGCGCGCCGTGCACAAGTCCTTCGGCAGCAAGGTGGTGCTGAACGGCTTCGACCTGGACGTGCCGGAGGGAGGGACGGTAGCGCTGATCGGCGCTTCGGGGGCAGGAAAGTCGGTCGTGTTGAAGCATATTGTGGGGTTGCTCGCCGCGGACCGCGGGAGCGTGACCGTCGATGGACAGGAGGTGCAGGAACTGGATCAGGAAGCCCTCTACGCATTGCGGCGCAAAGTCGGCTACGTATTTCAGTTCGCGGCGCTCTTCGATTCCATGACTCTGGCCCAGAACGTGGAGATGGGACTGCGCCGGATCCCCGGAATGAGCCGGGGGGACATTCGTGCGCGTGCCGCCGAGTGTCTGAGCCTGGTGGACCTGGGCGAGCTGGGAGACCGCTATCCGTCGGAGATCTCCGGAGGACAGCAGAAGAGGGCGGGCATCGCGCGCGCCATCGCGACCCGGCCCCGGTATCTCCTCTACGACGAGCCCACCACCGGACTGGATCCGGTGACGACCACGGTGATCGCCCGCCTCATCCTCAGGATGCGGGCAGAGATCGGGGCGACCGGGCTCCTGGTCACGCACGATCTCAAGACGGCGTACAAGGTGGCCGACTCCATGGCCTTTCTGCACGACGGTCATGTGCGGGCCCATGGAACGCCCGGTGAAATCCGGACCTCCCGGGATCCGGTGGTCAAATCGTTCATCGAGGGAGCTCCGGAACTGATGGAGACACAACATGAGACGCAATGAGGTCTGGGTCGGGAGCGTCATTCTGCTGAGCGTGGTTGTTGCGGTGGCGGGCAGTTTCTGGCTGCGCGGATATCGCCTGACGCGCGGAACCACCACGGTCGAGGCGCTCTTCACCGGCGTCGGGCAGCTGACGGACGGCGCCGCGGTGAAGCTGCGCGGGGTGTCGATCGGACGCGTCAACGGCATCGCCGTGGAACCCGACGGGACGGCGGTGCGCGTGGGGCTCGCCATCAACGCCGACGTACAGCTCCCGGCGGACGCCGCCGTGCTCATCGCGCCCGAGTCGATGTTCGGAGACTGGAACGCGGAGGTCGTGTCGCGATCCGCCCACCCGCGCCTCGAGTTCATCGAGACCTTGGACCCCGCGGTGCTCCCCGGCTTCAGCCTCCCCGACCTGTCCCGCCTGACCGCCACGGCCGACGAGATCGCCGACAACCTCGCCACCATCACCGACCGGGTGGAGGTGGCCTTCACCCAGGAGACCGCGGAGAACCTCAGGCTGGTGATCGAGAACATAGGCAGGGTCAGCGAGCAGGTGGCAGCGCTCGCAGACGCCCAGATAGGAGCTGTGGACGATCTGGTGGAGAATGTGCGCACGTCCACCAATCAGGTCGCCGAAGCGGCGATGCTGACGACCAGCACCCTGGGCGAGGTCGAGCGCCTGCTCTCGGGCGGGGTGGTCGACTCCATCATCGGCGACACGCGGGTGACCGCCTCCGAGTTTCGGCGGCTCGCCACCGAGCTGCGCGAGACCACGGCCGGGCTGGGCAACACGCTCCGTTCCGCCGATTCCACCCTGGTGCGCTTCGAGCGCATCGGGCGGGAACTGGAGGCGGGCGAGGGGACGCTGGGCCAGCTGCTCGGAGATTCCACGGTGGCCATCCAGGCCCAGACCGTGCTCCAGCAGCTCAGTCTGCTACTGGAGGACTTTCGCGAGAACCCGGGACGCTACGTGCGCCTCTCCATCTTCTGACCATTCATCACGCCCGCCGGGCGCAAAGCCGGGTGTCGCGGCGCGTACCGCATCCGCGTGCCCTTCCATGCCGCCAATGAAAGACGTCATCGACCTGACCATCATCGGAGGAGGCCCGACCGGCCTCTTCGGGGCCTTCTACGCCGGAATGCGCGGGATGTCCTGCCGCATCATCGACTCTCTCCCGGAGCTGGGAGGACAGCTCACGGCCCTCTATCCGGAAAAGTACATTTTCGATGTCGGCGGCTTTCCGAAGGTCCTTGCCAAGGACCTGGCCCGGGAACTGGTGGAGCAGGGTCTCCAGTTCGGAGCCGAGGTCGTGCTGGACGAACAGGTGCAGGGGCTTCGCGAAGAAGACGGGGTCTTCGTGCTCGAGTGCGCCTCCGCGCGCTACCGCACGCGCACGATCCTCATCGCGGGAGGAAAGGGCGCCTTCGAGCCCATGGTGCTCAGGTGCCCGGGATATGAGGAACTTCTGGGGTGCGGGGTCGAGTATTCGGTTCGCGATCCGGAGGTCTATCGCGGGAAGCAGGTGGTGATCGTGGGGGGCGGAGACTCGGCGCTGGACTGGGCGCTGATCCTGAAGGATATCGTGCGTCGCCTGGTGGTGGTGCACCGGCGGGCAGCGTTCCGGGCCCACGAAACGTCGGTGGCACGCCTCCAGGAAGCCGAGAAGTCGGGTGAACTGGAGTTGAAGATCTTCTACGAGGTGCGCGAGATTCGTGGCAACGAAAGGGTCGAGGGCTGCACCATCTTCGACAACCGGACCGATGTCGAGGAGTCGTTCGAGGCGGATGCGGTGCTGACCTTTCTGGGCTTCAAGCCGGACCTGGGGCCGATCAAGACGTGGGGGCTCGAGTCGGACAAGAAGCGCATCATGGTGAGCCGGCTGATGGAGACCAGCCGGCCCGGCATCTATGCGGCCGGGGACCTGGCGGGCTACGAGGGCAAACTGGACCTCATCGCCACGGGCTTCGCCGAGGCGGCAACGGCGGTGAACAACGCGATTCGCAAGGTCGACCCGCAGGCTCGGGTGAACCCCGGCCATTCGACCAACCTGAAGATTTTCAAGGACAAATGACCGGAGCCCGGCAGGCGTTCCGGCTTTCGCATACGGAGAACGCATGAAGACCACAGGACAACACGAAAGGGTCGTGATCATCGGATCGGGCCCGGCAGCATGGACAGCGGCGATATACGCGGCGCGAGCCGATCTGTCGCCGCTGGTCGTGGAGGGGGCCGGCAGCCGGACGATGATACCGGGGGGACAGCTCATGTTCACCACCGAGGTCGAAAACTACCCCGGCTTCCCGGAGGGGGTGACGGGACCCGAGATGATGGATGCCTTCCGGGCGCAGGCGCTGCGCTTCGACACGCGCGTGATCACGGACGACATCGTGGAGGTGGAGTTAGCGGGACAGCCCAAGCGCATGGTGACCGCGGGGGGCGAGGAGCTGACGGCCGACTCGGTCATCGTGGCCACCGGCGCCAATGCGCGCTGGCTGGGCGTACCCAACGAGGAGCGGCTCGCGCAGAGCGGGGGCGGGGTGTCCGCGTGCGCCGTATGCGACGGGGCGCTGCCGTACTTCCGCGGCCAGGTTGTGGCCGTGGTGGGCGGAGGCGACAGCGCCATCGAGGACGCCACCTACATGGCGAAGTTCGCCGGCAAGGTGCTCATCATCCATCGCCGCGACCAGCTGCGCGCCTCGGCGATCATGCAGAAGCGCGCCTTCGACGACGAGAAGATCGAGTTCCTGTGGAACAAGGTGGTGACCGAGGTCGTGGGAGACGATGTGATCACCGGGGTGCGGCTGAAGGACACGGTCACCGGCGAAGAGACGTCTCTGCAGGCGGGCGGGATGTTCGTCGCGATCGGCCACACCCCCAACACGGGTTTTCTGAGCGGGCAGGTGGCGCTCAAGCCCAACGGCTACATCGAACTGCCGACCCCCTGGCGCACCGAGACCTCGGTCCCCGGCGTGTTCGCGGCGGGGGACGTGATGGACGACTACTACCGCCAGGCCGTGAGCGCGGCCGGAACGGGTTGCATGGCGGCGCTGGACGCCGAGCGCTGGTTGTCGCACGGGGGCCCGTCGGAAAACGGCGCGTCGTAGAGAGCGGTTGCCTCCCGGGGACGGCTCTTGCGGGCCGCGCCGGACGCCGAGCGCAGGGCTGGCGCGAGACAGGCGTCCGTCAGGTGGCGCCGTGCCTGCCTCCGTCCACCACGATGACCTCCCCTGTCACGAAGGGCGACCGGTCGAGAAAGAGAACCGTGCGCGCGACGTCCTCGGGGGATCCCCATGCGCCCAGGGGAATGTCGGCGGCAGCGGCCCGGACGGCTTCCGGGGTGGCAACCTCCTCCGGGAGCACGGAGCCGGGCGCGATCGCGTTGACCCGCACCCGCGGCGCGAGGACGCGGGCGGCCACCCGGGTGAGGTGGGCGAGGGCGGCTTTGGAAACCGAGTGGTGCGGGTAGCGCGCCCAGGGCCGGAGGGCGGAGAGGTCGACGATGTTGACCACGTGGCCCCGGCTCCGGGCGAGCGCGGCGGCGGTCGCCTGGATGAGCAGGAAGGGCGCCTTCAGGTTGACCGCCATCACCTTGTCCCACTCGTCCTCGCCGATCTGGTCGAAGGGGGTGGCGAAGAAGGTGGACGCGTTGTTCACGAGCAGGTCGAGGCGGCCGAAGGCGGTGGTCGCGGCCGCGGCCAGCTCTTTCGCTCCGCGGCTCCCGGACAGGTCGGCCTGGACGGCGAGGGCGTGCCGCCCCCTGTCCTCAACCTTCGCCACAACCTCGCGCGCCGCAGCGCCCGAGCCGTGGTACCCCACGACCAGCTCGAAGCCCGCGTCCGCCAGCGCAAGCGTGATGGCTCGACCGACGCGCACGGCGCCGCCCGTTACCAGCGCCACCCGGGTTTCGGGGTGGGAAGGGTTGATCATGGTCGTGGGAACCCCTTTTCAACGGGGCCGCGTACGGCCACCTTCCGAAGTCTGCGGACACCCGCGGGGGGTGTCCCGGAGGGAACCCGGTGAAGCTACCGGGGCCCGGAGAAGGCGGCAAACGAGGTGAGCGGACGGGTGGATCTGGCCGGTAGGGCTTGCGTGGTCACGGGAAGCACGCGGGGCATCGGACTCGAGATCGCGAGGTCCCTGGCCCGCGCCGGGGCCGACGTCGCGGTCAGCTCCCGTAGCGCCGAGGATGTCCGCCGGGTGGCGGCGCAGATCGAGGCGGCGGGCGAAGGGGGCGCGGTCGGAATCGCCTGCGACGTGCGCGATCCGGAGGCGTGCCGCCGCCTGATCGACTCCGCGGCGGAGCGCTTCGGTCGGCTGGGTGTCCTCGTTAACAACGCCGGATGGGGCCATTTCGCCCCCATTCAGGAGCTCTCCATCGAAGACTGGCGTTTGCAGATCGACACGAACCTCGGGGGCGTATTCTACTGCTCCAAGGCCGCCGTTCCTCATCTGGCGGCTACCGGCGACGGCTGGATCATCAACATCGGCTCGCTCGCGGGACGCCACGCCTTCGGGGGAGGCACGGGATACAACGCCAGCAAGTTCGGCCTGCTGGGCATGACCGAGGCCATGATGCTCGACCTGCGCGACCACAACATCCGGGTCAGCCTCGTCATGCCGGGAAGCGTCAACACCGGCTTCCGCGGCCAGGCCGCCGCCCACGACTGGAAGCTGGAGGGCCGGGATGTCGCCCGCGCCGTG
Organism: Longimicrobiales bacterium; assembly: GCA_965232315.1. Lineage (GTDB taxonomy): Bacteria > Gemmatimonadota > Gemmatimonadetes > Longimicrobiales > Gaopeijiaceae > BD2-11. The sequence goes on from CBDDPN010000005.1 coordinate 18,736, forward strand.
ACCGACCTGCTGGCCTATCCGCGACGCGCGCTGGCCAGTCGCATCGAGCTCAGGCCCAGCCGCCCCCGGAAGCGGGCCGAATGAGCACGGCTACGCGGGTGCCCGGGCGCGACTTCGTCCGCGAGATCGTGGCCGTCGACCTGGCGAGCGGCAAGCACGGGGGCCGGGTCGCGACCCGCTTCCCGCCGGAACCCAACGGCCTGCTGCACATCGGCCACGCCAAGGCCATCTGCCTCGATTTCGGGGTCGCCGCAGAGAACGGGGGCACCTGCAACCTGCGCTTCGACGACACCAACCCCGAGACCGAAGAGGCCAGCTATGTGGAGGCCATCAAGCGGGACATCCGCTGGTTGGGCTTCGACTGGAGCGAGCTGCGCCACGCCTCCGACTACTTCGAGCAGCTCTACGACTACGGCGTCCAGCTGATCGAAAAGGGATCGGCCTACGTCGACAGCCTGAGCGACGAGGAGATCCGGGCCTACCGCGGCACGGTGACGGAACCCGGACGCCCCAGCCCCTGGCGGGATCGTCCAGTGGAAGAGAGCCTGGATCTCTTCCGGCGCATGCGCGCGGGCGAGTTCGAGGACGGGGCGCACGTGTTGCGCGCCCGCATCGACATGGCGTCGCCCAACATGATCATGCGGGACCCGGTGCTGTACCGCATCCGCCGCGCGCATCACTACCGCACCCGTGCGGCGTGGTGCATCTACCCGATGTACGACTTCGCCCACTGTCTCTCCGACTCCATCGAGGGCATCACCCACTCGCTGTGCACGCTGGAGTTCGTGAACAACCGCGCCATCTACGACTGGCTGCTCGAGGAAGTTGAGGCGCCGGAGCCCGTGCCCCGGCAGTACGAGTTCGCGCGCCTGAACCTTGAGTACACCATCGTCTCCAAGCGCAAGCTCCTGCGCCTGGTGCAGGAAGGGCACGTGAGCGGCTGGGACGACCCGCGCATGCCCACCCTGTCGGGGCTCCGCCGCAGGGGCGTGACGCCCGAGGCGATCCGCACCTTCTGCCGCCTGGTGGGCATCGCCAGGGCCGACAACCGGGTCGACGCGGCCAAGCTGGAATTCGCCATCCGGGACGATCTGAACATGCGCGTGCCCCGCGTGATGTGTGTGCAGCGGCCGCTCAAGGTGGTGATTACGAACTGCCCGGAAGGCGAAACCGACTGGCTGGACGCGCCCCTCTATCCGCACGACGTGCCGCTCGAGGGAACGCGCCCGGTACCCTTCACGCGCGAGCTCTACATCGAGCGCCATGACTTCATGGAAGATCCGCCCCGCCGCTTCTTCCGTCTGGCACCGGGACGAGAGGTGCGCCTGCGCTACGGCTACTTCATCCGCTGTGAAGAAGTCGTGAAGGACGAGCAGGGCGAGGTGGTCGAGCTCCGCTGCACCTACGACCCCGAGACCCGGGGCGGCTCGGCTCCCGACGGGCGCAAGGTGCGCGGGACGATCCACTGGGTGTCGGCGGAGCACTCGCGCCCCTGCGAGGTGCGGCTCTACGACCGGCTCTTCCGCACCCGGGATCCCGACCGGGGCGACTTCCTGGCGCAACTGAACCCCGATTCGCTGGTGGTGCGCTCGGAGGCGCGGGTCGAGCCGAGCATCGCCGGCGATCGTCCTGGCACGCGCTACCAGTTCGAGCGGGTGGGCTACTTCATCAGCGATGAAGTGGAGTCCGGGGCCGGCCGCCTCGTCTACAACCGCACCGTCGGCCTGCGGGATTCGTGGGCGAAGATCCGGAAGCAGCAGATGGCGCAGGAGGCGCGGGCGGCGAAGCAGAAGGGGCACGCGGCGAAGGGGCGGGGGAAGAGGCGCCGCAGGAAACGGGGCTGAGGGCGGGTTTCTCGCCGGACACCCCACGGCAACCGGGGCGATGCGCCCCGCGCGAATACCACGAAGAGCGCGGTGTCATAAGAATACTTGTATTACTACAAGCAATATTGTAGCCTGAGAGATGACGAATCTCCTGACCAGCTGGGTGGGTCAAGCCGACCTGCGCGCACCCCGAGAGAGCCCTTCTGCCGGGATGGGCCCCATCGCTCAAGCTCTCACCGCGCGTTCCTATGACGCGGCGGTGTTGATCGCCGACTACCCGAAGAAGGAGGTAGCTCCGTTCCTGGAGTGGCTCCGGTGCCGGAGTGAGGCGGTCGTCACTGTCTGTTACGAGCCGTTGCCGGGGGGACCAACCCACTTCGGCCAGATCTACGAGGCTGCGGTCCGGGTCGTGTCCGAGGCTCTCGAGCATCATGGAAGGGACGGCGGGCTCAGCTTCCATCTCAGTCCCGGGACTCCGGCCATGGCGGCCGTCTGGATCATCCTGGCGAAGACGCGCTTTCCGGCGGAACTGATCGAATCGTCGCGAGAGCATGGCGTGCGGACAGCCTCCGTGCCCTTCGACATCTCCGCCGAGTTCATCCCGGACCTCCTGCGAGAGCCCGACCGGCGTCTCCAGAGGCTGACCGCCGGGCTGCCGCCCGAAGCCCCGGAATTCAGCGACATCATTCATCGCAGCCAGGCGATGGCCCGCGTGATCGCCAAGGCGCGCCGGGTGGCACCGCGGTCGGTTCCGGTTCTGATCGAGGGTGAATCCGGTACGGGAAAGGAACTGCTGGCGCGGGCCATCCACCGGGCGAGCCCCAGGCGGAGCAAACCGTTCAAGGCGGTGAACTGTGGCGCGATTCCGTCCGAACTGGTTGAATCCGAGCTGTTCGGGCACGAAAAGGGCGCGTTCACGGGTGCCGACAAGACGAGAATCGGCTATTTCGAAGCCTCTCATCATGGTACGCTGTTCCTCGATGAAGTCGGCGAGCTGCCGCTTCCCGCACAGGTCAAGCTTCTTCGGACGCTTCAGGACGGCAGCGTATTGCGTGTTGGTTCGACGTCGCCGCACAGCGTCGACGTGCGAATCATCGCGGCCACCAATCGGATCCTTATTGACGAGATCGTCGCCGGACGATTCAGGGAAGATCTGTTCTACCGCCTCGCGGTGGCCGGACTCCAACTGCCGCCCCTCAGAGAGAGACAGGGTGACCTGGGCCTTCTTCTGGATCGACTGCTTGAGCGGGTCAACGAGGAGCACGGAGAGCAGCCCGGCTACGAGCACAAGCAATGTTCTGTTAGCGCAAGAACTCTTCTTCTCTCCCATCCCTGGCCGGGGAACGTGCGGGAGCTGCTGAATACGCTCCATCGGCTCGCGATCTGGACTCCGGGCGCGACGATCCGCAGCGAAGACGTGCGAGATGCGTTGCTGCCGGTGATCGGCGAGGGAGAGACGCGCATCCTCGACCGACCGCTGGGTAACGGCCTGAAGCTCCCGAATCTGCTGGCGGAAGTGGCCCGGCACTACCTGGCGCGCGCGCTCGACGAGACCCGGGGCAACAAGACGCGAGCGGCTCGCCTGTTGGGCCTTTCGAGCTACCAGACTCTGACCAACTGGTTGAGGAAGTACGGTGTGGACCGTGAGTGGCACAGGTCTTGAACATGGGACCGCCGGAGCACACTATCGTTCACCCACAGCCGGGAGCTTTGACGTCCAGTGAAGCGATCTGAGCTCGCATTGCAAACGTCGGAGCTGTGGGACGCGATGCGGAGCCACATGGGTACCCTCGCGGGTCCCGCGTCGGGGTTTGTTGCTCCCCTCGCCACCGTACTCCTGCTCCGCTGGGCGGAGCATGCCCTGCCCCTTCCCCGCCGCTGGCGCGATCTTCACGGAGAAGAACTGACAAGTTTTGTCCAAGAGAAGGTGTTTTCCTCCATAAAGGCCGCTCCCAGCCGAGGGGCGCTCGATTTGTGGCTGACGTACCTCTCTATCGCTACGAGGACTCTGGAAGACACCCCTCGCAGGGCAATCGAGGTAATCATTCGCTGGGCTGTGGAGTTCGATCTGCGAACTTCCAAAGGGCGGAAAACGGCGAGGGAAGCTGTGGAGGCGTTTTTCGAGCGAGCCCGCCTAGAAACAAGGGCTCCCACGAGCGCTGCCCCAGCACCTGTCGCGAAGCTCATGGTTGAGTTGGCGCAGCCACGTCCAGGCGAGCGCATCTTCGATCCATGTTTCGGCTACGGAGAACTGCTGGTGGCGGCGGTGACCAAACTCCGTGAACAAGCTCCTCCGGTTCCCGAGAACAATAGCGATCTTCAGCAGCTATCCATTTGGGGAACGGAAAGAGATCTCCACGCAATCGCCATCGGCGGAGCCCGCGTGGTATTGGCCGGCGGCGATGATCTCGGAGTCGAATCGCATGACGTCCTGAGCCAACCATCGGAACATGACCCGCTATCGGGCAAGTTCACTGGAGCCAGTGGGCACCCACGAGCCGAGTGGGACTGCATTCTTTGCGTACCTCATGCGGGAAGGACGGGACTAAAGGAAACGGCATCCGAGACAGGGACCCTCCAGCACGTCATGGCCTCTCTCCGCCATGGAGGTCGCGCGGTCGTCGCCCTTCCCGATCGCACACTGTTTAGGCACGGCCTGGAACGAAAGGTTCGCCGGGAGCTCCTGTCCGACTTTCGGGTGGAAGGCGTGGTGTCGCTACCGGAGGGGGCCTTCCAGCCGTTCTCGAAGATCAAAAGGAGCCTGGTTCTCTTTCGCCGGCAGAAGCCCGCCCAGGCGGTTCGGTTCTTCCAAGTGGAGGAATGGCCGCCATTTCGGTCCAATGACGTGTTCGCCCGCGAGCGAGCTTTGGAGACGGCGCGCACCGTCGCCGAAGCGTTCAGGAGCGGATCATCGGACGACGGCGCGTGGGAGACGCCGGTTGCGATGCTTGCGGAACGGGGATGGGAGCTGCTCGCCAGGAGAACGGGCGAGAAAGCTCTTCGCGACTCGCTTGTGGCTCTCGGCGAGGCGAACGAGGAATTCGTGGCCCGTCCGCTCAGCGATGTGGCGGAAATCCTTCCCGGCGTGTCGAACTGGAGCAGGGCGGCTACGTCCCTCCGGGACGATCCTTCGGTCGTCGCCGGAATCCTGCGCGTCGCGGATGTCGGGAGGCGGCGCATGGGAAGTCCGTCTCGCTTCGTAACCAACGACCGGGCGATGCGAATCCGCCCGGAGCATCTGCTGCGGACGGGAGACGTTCTGCTGAGCGTTTCCGGAAGGATCGGCAAGAACGGGATCGTCTCCGAACCGTCCGAAAGCGGCGCCGCGGTGGCCGCCAAGGGCTTGGTCGTCATACGCCCAGGACCTCGGATATCCCCGCTCTTCCTGAGGTGCCTGCTGGCCTCCGGCACCTATCAGGACTGGCTTCACGGGCACGCCCGCGGAGCGGTCATCCAGCACCTCTCCATCCAAGCGCTGAGGCGTCTCCCCGTACCCGTGCCTGAACTGGCAACCCAGGAGCGCCTCGTTCGGCATGTGACCGCGCAGGACGGTGACGCTCTGTCCAGATTCAAGCGCATCCTGAACGAAGAAGGGTGGGACCCGATAGATGCCTGGCTTCACGGTCCTGACGCCCGGGAACTACGCCTCGGCCGGTATGCCACCGACCGTCTGATGCTCCTGGAAGAGACCGCGAACTCCCTCCAGGCGCCACGGAGTCAGGTCGCGCGCGTTGACGGAAACGCGCAGCCGAGCCTGAATCGGTGGCTTCTGACGCTCGCGGACTCGATGAGGACGTTCAAGGGCTTGCACCACGTTCCCGCCGGACCGGAGCGTGTGGCGATCCTCGATAGCGCGCAAGCGCGCATCGAGCGCATTCTGTCGGATCTTGCAGGATCGTCTTCGCCGAATGCCGGTCCGGCGAGGAACGCTACCCGCAACATCTCCCGAATCGTTCGTATGGAGCGCGAGTCCATTCTGGAGAACGTGGAGATGGAACCGGTTGTCAGGCCCAGTTCGGTTCCGGCCGGGAAAGAAGCCGAAGTCCAGGTTTCGGTCAACAACCGGTCCCGTCTTGCCCTCCGCAACGTGTCCATCTCGACCCGTCCGAACATCGGGGCCTCGCGCGTACCCTACTTGGCTGGCGAGAAGGAACTGAGTTTCCCTGTGCAAATCCCGGCCAGCGCGCCGGTGGGCAACTATCGCTTCCAAGTCCAATGGCAAGCCGTCCGACTCGATGGCCAGCAGGTGCTCGGCGGTGCTCCGCTCGCTGTCGGGGTCAGCGTGGCTCGAGAGACGGCTCCTCCGGGCGACCTCGGGACCAGCCCCTATATTGTCGGAAGCCCGATCGACCGGGAGGAAATGTTTTTCGGTCGTGAGGACGTCATCAACAAGATCTGCCGGCAGCTGTCAACCCGCCACCGGGCCAACGTAATCCTGCTGGAGGGTAACCGGAGGACGGGCAAGACCTCCATTCTCGGACGGCTACAGGCACCCAACGTGTTGCCAGGCTGGATCACGGTCAACTGCTCCCTACAAGGAGGCGAGGGCCATGAAAGCAAGCCCGGATTGGCTACCAACGAGGTGTTCCGGCTAATGGCTCGTCATATCGGGTTGGCCGCTCACTCCGCCGGGGTCCGCGTATGGTTACCCGACATGGATCCACCTGACCCGAAGAAGCGGTTCAAGATCGCCTTCGCCAAGGCCGTGCGACAGGCATTCTCGGCCTCTCGACCGTTCGAGACGTTCGAGCTCTTCCTACAGACTATGATCGACGCCGCGAAGCCTCGACGCATCCTCTTGATGCTCGACGAGTTCGACAAACTGCAGGAAGGCATCGACAACGGCGTCACGAGCCCCCAGGTTCCCGAGAACATCCGCTATCTGTTGCACACCTATCCCGGCGTATCCGCTGTACTGACCGGTTCGCGCCGTCTGAAACGCCTCCGTGAGGAATACTGGTCCGCACTGTTCGGACTCGGGCATCGTGTTGCCGTAAGCGAACTTCGAGAAGGAGATGCGCGCCTGCTCGTAACTCGACCGGTGGAAGGACGACTCTCCTACGTGCCGGAGGCGAGAGACCGCGTGGTCGACCTGTGCGCCCGGCACCCATTCCTGATCCAATCCCTGTGCAACCGCATCTTCGACCGCGCCGCCGAGTCGGGCAGACGACTCGTGACGGTCGGTGAAGCGAACCGGGCCGCCATGGAGATGGTGAGGGACAACGAGCACTTTCGTACATTGTGGGACTACGCCGAAACCGAGCGGAAGCGATTGATTCTCGCATGGTGCCAGCGACTCCAGAAAGGACCCGACCCCGTGACTCTGAGTTTGCTGGAAACGAAACTCGAGGAATCCGGCGTCATCGTACCTCGCGGTCACCGCTTGGGAGACGACCTGGAGTTTCTCCGCGAACTCGAACTCGTCAAACTCGATAACCGGACAAGCGAATCCACTTACGCGCTGGCCGTGTCTCTGATGGGGATGTGGATCAAGAGCAGTATCGACTTTGAGGACCAGCGACGGAGGGCGGTCCGCGAAGGTGAGGAACTGGATGATGGGCGGTGAGGAATCATGAACGACAGTCCGTATCAAGTCCTGGGCGACCGCGTTCCCCGGATGCTCGGCCGCAAGCGCCTCTTCCGCAAGCTTCTCGGACATTTGCTCAAGGAGACGCCGGATCATGTATGCGTGGTGGGTCCAACGCTATTCGGCAAGTCGGTCCTCCTGAATCACCTCGGCGCGCACTTCAAGAACGAAGGCGACCATTACCTCACCTCGGTATACTGGGATCTCCGACGTGGCACGCCCAGAACGGATGTCGAGTTCAGGCGGCGTTTTGTGGAACAAATCAAGGTTGCGCTGAAGCCGGTGCGCGGCGACCTCGCCGAAGACCTGGATCCCGAAGATGAAGACCCGAGGGGACCATTACCAGGAACTTCTGGGACAGAATGCGCGATGTCGCTCAGCGCGGAAGTCTTCGGCTCGTAACCGGAAGCCGACGAAGACTCCGGGAGCTTTGCAAGAGCGAGGACTCCCGGACCTCGGACTTTTGGGAGATATTCTTCGATACGCCGCTCCAGGTCGGTTGCTTCGAGGAAGACGACTGGGATTGCTTTCTGGAACCGTTCGCATTGAAGGGCGTTGAGGTTGAGGAAGCCGCACGCAAAGAGCTGGTGAACTGGGGCGGAGGCGTCCCGATTCTCGCCGCTTCATTGGCGCAAAGGCTAATGGAGGACAGCGCGGTCACCAACTTGGTGACAAAGCCCGTCATGGACCGAGTAGCGGGTGCGATGGCCAATGAAGCTCCTGAGTCCATCCGCGCGCTCTGGGACGACTGCCCAATCGAAATACAGTCCCTGTTGGCGGACCTTGCCAGCGGAGAGATTCCGGTCGGCGAAGTGCCACCTGATCGTATTCGCTTCCTTGAGGGCCGAGGCTTTGTTGGGACTTCACGCGGGAAACTGCGTTCTACCTGCCGGCTGATGAAGGAGTTTGCCCGGAAGCGGCAAAACGAAGTCACAACCCTTCGGCGCCTTTTCGGCGATGAACACCGCTTTGAAGCAAGCCTTCGAGGGTTGCTCGAACTCCGTTTGGAGGGCATCAGGAATCGAGTGGATCCGACATTGGCTGGCTACGCACTGAAGGCGATTCGGGAACTGCCCGAACCTGATCATGCCGTCGTGTGGATGCGAAGCTTCTCCGAGACAGCGCTTGACCTGATCTGGAATGCAGAGCTCGGGCGTGACCGCTCACTACCGGAGGCCTGGGAGGCCAGTGGGATTGAGTTCAACGAGCAGGGTCAGCTGCCCGTGAGTCGCGGCAAGCAGTGTGGAATTCTTCGCAAGGCGACCGGCTCGGCGAACAGTCCCCGGGTTACCAGGTTCCTGACGAAGCCGGCGTTCCTGTTGCTGGACCATCTGCACGCCGTTGGGGACTTCGGACAGCACAGGGATGGGGCAAGGATATCCGTGCCAACAGCCGCCGCCTTTTGTCTGTCGGCGATCGAGCTTTGCGAGAGGCTGGCCAACGATCTGCCGAGGAGGTCGGTGCGTCGGTAGCGCTCCGTACAATCGTACTGTCGGCCCCCGCAACCTCCCCGACGCGAAGGGAAGCCGGAGGCTCAGGCCAGCAACGCCTCGTTTTTCCAGAACGGATCCCCGGATCCGCAACTCCGGAGCAGCAGGGCCAGGGAATGGCCCATGGGTGGCGTCCCTCCGCCAGCCCTTCGCATGATCTCCCGAGCGGTCGAGTGCACCCGGGATTCGCGGCTGTGCGCATAGACCAGCACGTTGGTCTCTACGGGGATCAACGGCTCCCCCGGTTGTCGTGGATGATGTCGCGCACGTCGTGCCAGGAGTAGTCTTCAAGCGGGTCGCGAACATCGCTGCGGCCGACGCTCAGATATGGGTCGCCCATACCGTTGCGAATCAAGGAGATGACGCCGTGCCAAACGGAGGTTCGGACTGCTGCGGCACCTGCTGGTTCAACCGGGCAAACGGCGGCCGGAAGGGTAGCGACAATCACGATCACTCGATGCCGAGCTATTGCGAGATCCGGGATCTGCCGATCGAGGATCCGTTCTATACCTACTGCGGGAATCATCCCTACCGGCTGCAGCGGCGGGTTTCGGTGCCCCTGGGCCCGGTGTACGTCCATGCCGACGAGTCGTTCGAGCGCGATGGAGAGAGTTTCTACGCCTCAGGGCGTGAGATCTGGGTGGATGCACCCGACACCGAAGAGATACGCAGCCAGCTCCTGCAGCTCCTGGAGGACCCCGGCCGCTTGTCCGACAACTATCCCTTCTACGGCGACGGCCTGTTGGGAGTCGTCGTAGACGAGCTCGAGAGGCTGCACGAACCGCGTGCCATCCCCATTCTGGAACGCATCGCGCAAGAACTCCGGGACCAAGGCGAGGCCTGGGACAACGTCCAGGACGCGATTGTACGGATCCGGAAAACGGTTGGAGAGGCCTCGGAGGAATGACCATGACACGGATACTCCGCTCAAGTGACGCCCCGTCCGGGCGCAAATCCCGACGCACCGAGCCACGATGCGGGCCGTGGTTCAGCGCGCTGGCCATGCTTGTGGTGGCGTGCGGAAGCCCCTATCCGCCACCGCCGGAAACGGCGCGGGACCCTGTCGTCGACACCCTGCACGGCGTCGTCTTCACGGATCCGTATCGGTGGCTCGAGGATCAGGATAGCCCTGAGACGCGGGCCTGGATCGCCGAGCAGAACGCCTATGCGGAGGAGATCGTGGGGGAGTCGGCGCTGCGCACGGCGCTGGAAGCACGCCTGCGGGAGTTGATGGAGCCCGCGGGGGCGGTGTACCCGCGGAAGCAGGGTGAATTCGAGTACTTCGCCTTCCGGCGGGCCCAGCGGGAAGTGGGTGCCATCTACCGGAGACCGGCGCCCGAGGAGCCGGATGACGGCCCGCTGGATGTGAGCGCGGATTACGAGGTCGTGATCGATCCGCTGGAGTTGCGCGCGGACGGCACTACAAGCGTCGGAATTCAGGGCTTCTCGCCCGACGGCAGGCTGATGCTCTACTCCATCCGGGACGGCGGGCGGGACGAGCTGGAGATGCGGGTGCGCGACCTGAGCTCGGGCGAGGATCTACCCGACCGGTTGCCGACGGCGCTGTACAGCAGCGTCGCCTTCACGTCCGACGGCACGGGGTTCTACTACACCCATCGGTCCCGCCGGACCGGGCCCCGCGTGCGCCGCCATGTTCTGGGCACCGACATGTCGGAGGATGTCGAGTTGTTCGGGGCGGGCATCGGCCCGACCGCCTTCGTCAACGCCTCGGAGGTGGACGGCGGCCGCCACCTGATCTACACGGTGCAGCACGGCTGGGCGCGCAGCGACGTCTACCTGCACGATGTGGGTTCGGGGGCGGCGCCGGTGCCGATCGTGGTGGGGACGCCCGCGCGCTTCCGGGCGCGCTGGGTGGACGGCGAGATCTACCTGCTCACCAACCTGGATGCACCGCTGAACCGCGTGGTGGCCGTGCGTCCGGAAGCGCCCGACCCGAGCCGGTGGCGCGAGGTCATCCCCGAGGGCGAGGACCTGCTGACCGGCTATCAGTTCATCGGCGACGACATCTTCGCCGACTACGTGCACAACGTGAGCCGCCGCATCGTGCGCTACGGTCCGGGCGGCGCAGTGAAGGGGGAGATCCCCATCCCCGACCATCATGTCGCGACGCTCCGCTCGCACGGGGACGGCGGCGCCTTCCTGTCCCTCACCTCGCTCCTCACGCCGCAGACCGTGCTCGCGCTCGACCTCGAGACAATGGAGATGGAAGAATGGCGGCCCTCCTCCGTGCCATTCGACGGAACCGCCTACGAGATGCAGCAGGTGTGGTACTCGTCGGCCGACGGGACCCGGGCGCCGATGTACGTGGCGCATCGGCGGGGACTTGAACCGGACGGCGACACCCCTGCTCTGCTGTACGGATACGGCGGCTTCAACGTGAACCTGTTGCCCCGCTTCGACGCGCGCGCGGCGGTCTGGATGGAGCAGGGCGGTGTTTACGCGATGGCGACGCTGCGCGGCGGAGGCGAGTTCGGCGAGGAGTGGCACCGGGACGGCATGCTCGAGAACAAGCCCAACGTCTTCGCCGACTTCATCGCCGCCGCCGAGTGGCTCGTGGACAACGGCTACACCAACCCTGACAAGCTGGCCATCCGAGGCGCAAGCAACGGCGGGTTGCTGGTCGGGAGTGCGCTGACGAAGCGGCCGGATCTCTTCCGCGCCGTGTTCGCCGGCCTCCCCGAACTCGACTTGGTGCGCTTTTACCAGTTCACCGAAACCAACAACATGCCGGCGCTGCTCGAGTACGGGAACGCGGCGGTCGCCGAGGAATTCGAGGTCATCCGGACCTTCTCGCCCTACCAGAACGTCCGCGACGGGGCGGACTACCCGGCGGTGATGCTCACGCAGGGCGACCTGGACACCCGCGTGCCCCCGCTCCAGGCCCGCAAGATGGCGGCGCGCCTGCAGGCGGCCACGGGTTCCGGGCTACCCGTGATCCTCGACTACGACGCGCGCACGGGCCACGCCGGCGGGCGCACCTTCAGCCGCAACGTGCGCAACGCGGCGATGGAACTGGCGTTTCTGCTGCAGCAGTTTGGGGTGGGAGAGACGTAGCCTTCGTCGGCTCCAGCGTCGTCCGGCCACCAGGTGATGTTGGGCTATGCGAGTTTCAAGCCGAAAGGCTCGAATCTGCGGAAGTCGTTCACGTTGACGGTTGCGACGGCCGCTCCCTCGGCGAGAGCCGTCGCCGCGATCATGCAATCCGGCAACGACCCACGACGTCGTCCCGCCTCGTTGAACAGCCGAGTGGCAAGTGCCGCATCCTGGGTGGTGAAGTCCCGGCGCACGGCGATGACCTCATCGGCCAGCGCCAACTCGGTGGGGTGAAGCGGACCACACAGGAACTCCGCCCAGGCGACGGCGCTCATGCCCAGAGGCTCTCCCGCCGCCATCCACGTTCGCAATCTTCCATCCTCAGGAGATTGCGCCTCCAGTGCGCTGATCAGGAAGCTGGTATCCAGATGGATCACGGGGAGTCGGGTGACCAGCGGTCGGGCCAGGCGCGCCGCTCCGCCTGCATATCCTTCTTCCAGCGCTTCATGTCGACTCCGCCCTCCCTTACGGAAGTCTGCAGGCGGTCGAGCGCGGCCAGCGGTCCGGTCTCGCGGGTTGCGTCTTCAGCGGCAGCCGCCTTGATAACGCGGCGCAACACCTCCGACTTCGACACTCTCCAGCGCTTGGCAAGTGTCTCGAGGGCTTGCATCGTCTCGATGTCGAGGGAATAGGTCGATTTGATCGTCATGGTGGCCATATGCCACTATATGGCCATCAGCCGGCTTGACCCCATATGACCTGGGCGCAAGGCTGCTCACGCGCGACCGGCACATCCTGGAGTCCGGGCTGGTCGCGACGCTGAGCTGAGGCGGTCGGCCTTCGCACGCCGAAGGCACGAGCAGCGGCAGCTTACGGTAGCGGCTGTCCGGCAGGTGCCTTGACGCGATCTCGCTCGGGCGCCGTCACCGCTGTCCCGGCCGCCCTTCCTCTGCGCCGTCCTCCGCCGTCATCTCCTCCGTTGTGCCCGACAGTGCGTCGTGGTGCATGAGCGTGTTGAAGAGCAGCGCGTAGGAGCCGTGGGTGTGGGAGCGCCAGAACGGGTTGAAGGAGAACATCACGACGTGGCCGTCACCCAGCGGCACATCGACGACCGCCGGGGCGTTCGCGAGCGCCTGGCCGCTCCTCAGCCCTCCGCTGATGAGCAGGTCCGCAGGGTTGCTGGCGAAGCGCAGGACCACGCGGATGTGGTCGGTGTCCGGGCCAAACGAGAACCCGCCGCCCGGAGAGCTGTCGTCATCCTCCTGCTCGGCCTCGAAGGCCTCCACGCCCGCAGCGCCCAGATCGCGCGCCCTCCCCTGCACGACATCGTCCTCGTCGGCGCCTCCCCGGCCCGTCCGGCGGGCGGTGGTGTCGCCCGGGCCGCGGTTCTGCGAGCCACCGCCGCCTCCTCCGAAGAAAGCCGCGAAACCGCCGCCTCCGCCACCCACCCGGAACACGGGGGCCGTGTTGAAGGCGACGCCGAGGTCGTCGTAGCCGTAGGCGATCGGGCTCCGGCTGTCGCTGACCCGGGTCGCGAATACGCCGCCGCGCGCCCACAGCCCGGGGGTCTGGCGGACCGAGACGCCATCGGCCAGCCCGAAGTGGATCGGCAGGCGCGACGCTCCGGCCATCGTCACGAACACGCCACCGGCTTCCACGAAGTCCTTCAGCTGGAGCACGCCCTCGAGCCCCAGACCGCCCCGCATGTCGTCCGTCGAGGCCTGCCTGCCGATGTTGGGCGTGATCTCGGTGGCCTTCCAGGGCATGGGATCGTCTCCCTGAAGGCCTCGAACGAGGGTCATGGCATCGCCGCGCTGCTGCCCCATCACGATGACCTCATAGGCGTCGCGCAGCCGGGGGTTGTCGCGCACGTCGTGCACCGAGATGTAGTCGTAGGGAATGCCGTACTCGTCCAGACCGACCCGCAGCCAGCCCTCGTCCTGCGTGTTCATCCAGGTATGGAGCACCGCAACGCGCGGAATGCGTGTCTCGTGCAGGTCGACTTCCGGCTCGGAGCGCGTGCGATAGGCCGTGAAGCCGTACTCCGCGCCCGCCTGCTCCAGGACCGCGCTCAGCTCCATCTCCGGGTGATCCTGCTCGCGAATCACGAAGGTGCCCGCGTTGAACTCGCGGTCGTCGTCCGTGAAGGAGGCCTCGGCCGCGTGGATCACGAGGCCCGAATGCGCGAAACGGAAGGCGGCCAGAGTATTGTCGGCGTTGTAGTTGATGAGGTAGGTGCCGCCGCGGCCTCCGTCCACACCGCCCGCAACCGCCACCGATTCGGCCAGGGTCATCTCGGCGTCGAGGATCGCGGCGTCTTCCACCCGCACGGTCTTCGCGTTGAAGAGAGGGCCGACGGTCCAGCCGACGTCGTCGTAGGGACGAGGATCGTCGGGGTTGTAGTACTGCTTGTCGAGGAGCATGTCGGCGCCCCGCGAGAAGGGCTGATCCATGCGCACGACGTAGCTGCCCTCGGCGAAGGCGGTCTCGCCGATCTCGATCTCATCGTCCGCCCGGTGCACTTCGAAGCCGTGGTCCTCCAAAAGCTGGAGCAGGCGCGCCTGCTGCCCGGGACGCGGATCGTCCGCGGGGAGGACGTAGGCCGCCGGGCCCTCGCTGGTGGCCTTGGCTACGGAGCGCTGCGACTTCGTGTAGAAGTTGCGCAGGAACTCGTCGCCGTTGGTGGCCACCTCGTGCATGGCGATGAGCACCGCGCTCTGCTGCAGGTTGACGTTGTTGCGGATCCCCCAGACGACCTCGCGCAGCGGGGTGCTGGGGCGGTGCCACTGGCGCTCCACGTTGGATCGGATGATGCGCGTGGAGGCGTCGCCCGCGCCCTGGGTTTCATAGAAACGCCCGATGGAGTTGCGCATGTGCGCGACCCACATCATGTAGTTGGCGCCCCAGCCGTCGTAGAAGTCGTGCGTGTAGACGCCGGGTACGCCGAACGCCGTCATGTCCTGCACTTCCTTGTACGCCAGGCGATTCCACTCGTTGATGACGATCGGATCGAGCCAGGCGTTGTAGGGGCCGCGCCCGGTGGAGGTGTAGAGGTGGGACGCCGACTCGTGGTGGTCGTGGAAGACGGTGGGGCGGTAGTCGAGGTACGTGCCGGTAACCGCGCGCGAGAGCGCCAGCGCCTGCCCGATGTTGTCGCGGTTGTTGTCGTGGGCCACGTACTTGCCCCAGTAGAGCGGGCGCGTGGGCAGGTTGGCGTCGGGATCCTTGCGCTTGCCCATGTGCAGGTCGACCACCTTGGCGCGCCCGTCCACCTCGATGATGGGCGTGATCATGTAGATGACGCCGTCGCGGATCTCGCGGATGAAGTCGCTCTCGCCGACGGCCAGCCGGTAGGCCAGCTCCATGAACATCTCGGGCGACCCGGTCTCGGGCGAATGGATCGCGCCCGCGGACCAGTACATGGGCTTGGCGGAGGCGATGATCCGCTCGGCCTGCTCGGGCGTCGTGATGCGCGGATCGGCCAGTGCGCGCAACGCGGCCTTGTTGGCCTCAAGCTCCGCGATCGACTCCTCGGACCCGACCACCACCAGAATCATCTCCCGGCCCTCCTCGGACTCGCCGATCGTGAAGACCTCTACCCGCGGGGAGGCGGCGGCCAGCGCCCGCATGTACCCGTGCACCTCCGCCGGGTAGCTCAGCACGTCGGGCGCCCCCGCGATGTGGCCCAGGTGGCCGAGGGGCGTCGGCACCGTCTCGCTGAACGGGAGATGGTCCACCAGAGGGGTCGAGAAGAACTCCTCGGTGGTGGCCTGCCGGATGAGGGTGGTGTACTCCTCGTCGATGGGCTGCTGGGCGGTCGCGCTGGCGGGCTCCTGTACGGCGACCGGGGCAGCCACGATCGCAGCGGCGGCTGGGTGGGCGGTGGCGGAGAGCACGGCCGCGGACAGGGCCGTGGCGAGGGCGGCGGCCGCCGGGCGGGCGAGCAGCTTCATGTCGACTTCCTTGTACCGGGGAGCGCGGAGCGTCCGATGAAGGTTAGCCGCTGGCCCGGTCGAGCGGCCAGAGGCTGGATGCTCGCTATGGCGGAAGCGTGATAGCGCGGATCATTGCGTCCGAAGGGGTGTCCTGGGGTCCTGGCTCCCGCCGGCTATCTTCGCGCGTCCACCCTGCTCAGCCGACCGCTCCACGACAGGATACGCTCATCGGCGGTGACCAGGCGGTGTCCACCGAGAGCTGTTGCGACGATGAATCGGTCGGCGGGATCGGCGGGAAAGTTCAGCAGCTGGGTGGCCCTGACAGCCAGATCGCCGTCGACCGGGATTTCGATGAGACCATCCGCGAGAAGCCGGGTGCGCCACGTCCGCACGTCCTGGCTCAGGTCGATCCAGCCCTTTTCCTGGAGCATGGCGATCTTCCAGAAGGACATCGCCGACACCGCCAGCGTGCCCTCCCGCAGTCCCTTTTCGATGATCCGTTTGCACTTGGGCCCGATCCGGGGAGATCCGACGCGGGACCACAACACGACGTGCGTGTCCAGGAGGATCACGGATTGGTGACGGGGCCCGAGTCGTCTTTCGCTTCCGATTCCGCGTCGATCGGCTCCGACTCGGGGTCGATCGGCGAGATGATGTCACCGAGAATCTCGATGCTGCGGCGATCCGCGCCGAACCAGTCCCGGAACTGCTTCCGGCAGGGGACCAGCCGTGCCGTCGGATGTCCGTTCTTGGTGATTACGATCTCATCTCCGTTCTCCGCCACTTCGTCCATCAGCCGCAGGCAAGTCGCCTTGAATTCGGACGCCTTTATCGTGCGCGGCTCAACGCCTGAACCGCTGTAGATCGCCATCTATCATTCCCTTCCGAACCGGGGAGGTGGATGACCATGGTCATGTCTATGGTCACTATGCTAGCTGAAGCCGTGCGCAATAACAACCTTCGGCGCAGCTCATCCGCCACAATCCCCGCGTCGTTGCGCCAAAGGTTGCTTCCGGCCGTACCTCGTCGTTTCGGAGGCTTCCGGCCGTACCTCGTCGTTTCGGGGGCGACTCGGCGCGACTATCCTGTTTCTATCCTTTAGCTGGTCCCCCACGGCCCACGGCCCACCGTGCACGAACCACCGCCTCTCCTCGAACTCAGCGACCTCACCCTCCGCTTCGGGGGCGTGACCGCGCTGTCGGGCCTCGACATGGAGGTGCGGCAGGGCGAACTGCTCGCGCTGATCGGGCCCAACGGGGCGGGAAAGACCAGCGTCCTGAACTGCATTTCCGGGCTCTACCGCCCCCAGGAGGGCAGCAGCATCCTGACCGGACGTGACGGGAGCCGACACGCCCTCGACCGCCTGCCGCCGCACCGCATCGCCGCTCTGGGCGTGGCGCGAACCTTCCAGAACATCGAGCTCTTCAAGCACATGACGGTGCTCGACAACCTCATGCTGGGCCGCCATGTGCACATGAAGGGAGGCGTGTTGAGCGGCGGGCTCTACCTGGGCCGCCAGCGCCGCAGGGAAATCGAGCACCGCCGTTACGTGGAAGAGGTCATCGACTTCATGCACCTGGAACCGTTGCGAAGCTCGGTGGTCGGGAATCTGGCCTACGGCAACCAGCGGCTGGTGGAGATGGCGCGCGCGCTGGCGCTCGACCCGCACGTCCTCCTCCTCGACGAACCAACGGCGGGCATGAACGCGGAGGAGAAGGAGTCGATGGCGCGCTTCATCCTCGACGTGCACGAGGAACGGGGCATTACCGTGGTGGTGATCGATCACGACATCGACGTGATCATGGACATCTCGGACCGGGTCGTGGTGCTCGACTTCGGGAGGCGCATCGCGCAGGGAACGCCGCGGGAGGTGCGGAGTGATCCCGCGGTCATCGATGCCTACCTGGGGGCGAGACGGGAGCCGGCAACGCCCCCGACAGGTGCGGCGGGATCCAGAGAGGCGCGATCGAGAGGGGAGCGCCGGGCCGGCCGGGAGGCAACGTCATGAACGGCGTCCAGCGATGGCGCGAGGAGGCCACACCGTGAACGGGACGCTGCCGGGTCTCCTGGCCAGTCACGCCGACCGCCGCCCCGGCGAGGTCGCGCTGCGCGAGAAGGAGTTCGGCATCTGGCAGGAGATCACATGGGCGGAGTACCTCGGCCGGGTGCGCGCCTTCGCGCTGGGGCTGACGGAGTTGGGCGTCGAGCGGGGAGACCGGGTCGCGATCATCGGGGACAACCGGCCGGAATGGGTGATCGCCGAGCTCGCGGCCCAGGCCGGAGGCGTCCTTCCCCTCGGGCTCTACCAGGACTCGATCGCAGGCGAGCTGGAGAGGATGCTCAAGGCCGCCGAGGCGCGCGTCATCGTCGCCGAGGACCAGGAGCAGGTCGACAAGGTGCTGGAGGTGCGGGGCGGGCTGCCCGGCCTGCAGTTCATCATCTACTACGATCCGCGGGGGATGTACGGGTACGAGGCCCCCGGGCTCATGTCCTTCGAGGAGGTCGAGGCGCTGGGTGATCGCGCGCAACGGCGGTCTCCGGCGGAGTTCGATCGGAGGCTCGCCGCCCTGCGGCCCGGCGACACCGCGCTGCTGTGCACGACCTCGGGTACCACCAGCATCCCCAAACTGGCCATGCTCTCGCACGAGAACCTCCTCGCCATGGCGGCTCAGTTGCGGAGCGTGGACGCGATGAATCCGGGCGACGAATTCGTCTCGTTCTTGCCCCTTGCCTGGATCGGCGAGCAGATGGTCGCCGTGGCGAGTGGGCTGCTGGCGGGCTTCACGGTCAACTTCCCCGAGGAGGCGGCCACGGCGCGCAGGGACATGCGCGAGATCGGCCCGGCCTTCCTGATGTCGCCGCCGCGTATCTGGGAGAACATGGTGTCGGACGTGCAGGTCATGGCCGGGGACACCACCCGCCTGAAGCGCTGGGTGTACCGCTGGGCCATGAAGCAGGGCGCGGCCACCGCCGAGGCTCGCTTCCAGGGCCGGCGCGTCGGCCTGGCCGGACGGCTGGGCCACCGCCTCGCCGACTGGATGGTATTCCATCCCATCCGCGACCAACTCGGGCTCAGCCGGGTGCGGCGCGCGTACACCGGGGGCGCGGCGCTCGGACCGGACGTCTTCCGCTTCTACCACGCCATCGGCGTCAACCTGAAGCAGCTCTACGGCCAGACCGAGGTGGCCGGGATCTCCGTGGTGCACCGGGACGGCGACATCCGCTTTCAGACGGTGGGCGAGCCGCTGCCCCGCACCGAGGTCCGGATTTCGGACGACGGAGAGATTCTCTGCCGCAGTCCGGCGGTCTTCCGGGGATACTTCCGCAACCCCGCAGCCACCGCGGAGACGCTGGAGAACGGCTGGTTACACTCGGGCGACGCCGGATACATCGACGACCACGGCCACCTGGTGGTGATCGACCGCCTCGCCGACGTGATGCAGATGGCCGACGGGACCCAATTCTCCCCGCAGTTCGTCGAGAACAAGCTCAAGTTCAGCCCGTTCGTCCGCGAGGCGGTGGTGTTCGGGGGGGCCGGGGCACCCTTCGTCACGGCCATGATCGCCATCGACATGGAGAACGCCGGGCAGTGGGCGGAACACCGCCGCATCCCCTACACCACCTTCACGGACCTGGCCCGGCGGAGCGAGGTGTACGCCCTCATCCGCGCGCATGTGGCCGAGGTGAACGAGGAGTTGCCCGAGGCCGCGCGCATCCACCGCTTCCTGCTGTTGCACAAGGAACTCCACGCCGACGACGCCGAGCTGACGCGCACGCGCAAGGTCCGGCGGCGCCACATCGCCGATCGCTTCGCGAAGATCATCCGGGCATTGCAGGGCGGCGCGGATTCGGTGACGGTGGCGACCGAGATCACCTACCAGGACGGGCGCACCGCAGCGGTCGAGCACGACCTGCGCATGGAGACGATCGAGTGAGCAGGCCATGACGGGACCCGCCGTTGCATATCGGCGCCCCGTGGCGCGCGTGGATCGACGCCCCTTCGTTACATGCCGCCGCCCGCGCTCGCCAGCCCGGGCTCTCTGATTCCATGGATATCTTTCTTCAGCTGACGGTTTCGGGCTTGAGCACGGGGATGATCTACGCCCTGGCGGCAGCCGGCTTCGTGGTCATCTACAAGGCCAGCGACGTCCTGAACTTCGCCCAGGGCGACCTGCTGCTGCTCGGCACCTACCTGATCTTCTTCGCGGTGGCCCAGACCGGTCTGCCCTGGAGCCTTGGGGTGCTGGTGACGGTGCTGCTGGCGGTCGCGGTGGCGCTGGGCATCGAGCGGCTGGTGCTGCGGCCCCTTGTCGGCGAGCCCATCATCTCGATGATCATGGTGACGATCGGACTCTCGTCCGTCCTCCGGGGCGCCATCAACGCCGTCTGGGGCCCGAATCCCCGCGCCTTCGAGTCGTTCCTGCCCGCGGGCGACATCGTCATCGGGCCGGCGGTGCTCTCCGCCGCGCGCGTGCTCTCCATCCCGATCGCGCTCGCCGTGCTCGCCGGGCTCGGGCTCTTCTTCCGCTACACCCGCGACGGCATCGCCATGCGCGCCATCGCCGACGACCAGCAGGCGGCGCTCAGCATGGGGATCAGCATCCCGCGCGTGTTCGGGGTGGCGTGGGCGCTGGCGGCCGCTTCCGCCGCCATCGGCGGGATCATGCTGGGCAACATCGTGGGGGTGAGCCCCAACGTGGCCTCCATCGGGCTGCGGGTCTTTCCGGTGGTGATCCTGGGCGGGCTCGACTCGATCGGGGGAGCCGTGATCGGAGGGGCCATCATCGGGCTGCTGGAGGTCTATGCCGGCTTCTACCTGGGGCACGGGCTCAACCTGGTCGTCCCCTACCTGGTGCTGATCCTGGTGCTGATGGTCCGGCCCTACGGGCTCTTCGGGAAGGAGATCATCGAGCGCGTATGAGGATGTCCCGACGGACCGATGGGCGAGCGGCACCCAGGCCAGATGGGCGCGCCGCGGCGGCTATCGGAGGGCGCCCGGGGGGCGCGAGGATGTGCCCATGAGCATGGAATGCGGGGTGTTCCACACCCGTTACGAGTCCGACATGGGACTCCGGCCGCGGCCCGCCCAGCGCATCCGGCTTGCGGCCCTCGCCCTCTTCCTGCTCGTCTTCCCCTTCGTGGCGAACTCGTATTGGCTGGATCTGGCCAACCAGGTGGCCATCGCCACGGTGGGCGCCATCGGCCTGAACATCCTCGTGGGCCACACGGGCCAGATCTCGCTGGGCCAGGGCGCCTTCATGGCGATCGGGGCCTACACCGCGGGGCTGCTGACGCTCAACTTCGGGGTTCCCTGGGGCGCGAGCGTGTTCTGCGCGTGCATCCTCACCGCCGTGGCGGGCACCTTCTTCGGGCTCCCGTCCCTCCGGCTCAAGGGGCTCTACCTGGCCATCGCAACCCTGGCCGCGCAGGAGATCGTCGAGTGGGCGATGACCCACTGGACAGCGGTCACGGGCGGGACCGAAGCCATCGTGCTGCCCGCCCCCCGGCTCTTCGGCCTCCGCCTCAACAGCAACTTCAACTTCTACTGGCTGGCGGTACTCACGGCGGCCGGGACGGCGCTCTTCGCCGCCAACCTCTTCCGCAGCCGCATCGGCCGCGCCTTCGAGGCGGTGAGGGACCAGGACATCGCGGCGAGCGTCATCGGGGTGGATGTCTTCCGCACCAAGCTGCTGGCTTTCGCGGCTTCGTCGTTCTTCGTCGGGCTGGCCGGGGCGATGATCGCCTTCTACCGCAACATCATCACGTGGGAGCGTTTCACGCTGGAGACGAGCATCGTCTATCTGGCGATGATCATCGTCGGGGGCCTTGGCTCGATCCGGGGCTCCTTCCTCGGCGCGGCGCTGATCACCCTGCTACCGGCGCTGATCACAAACGTGGGGCGGGCCATTCAGGATACCGCTCCCCAGGCGGCATCCCTCCTTCCCTACGCGCAGCAGGCCGTATTCGGGATCGTGATCATCCTCTTCCTGATCTTCGAGCCCCGGGGACTGTCCAAACTGTGGGGGAATGTGAAAGACTACTTTCATGTGTGGCCATTCGCGTACCGGCGCGGCGAGGACCGGGCCAGTTGAAGGAATGAGAGACCAGTTGAAGGAATGAGAGAGATGAGCGAGATGAATGACGTAAGAACCGGGATTGGCCGAGTTGCGGGGGGATGGGCAGGGGCGGGCGCGGCCATGCTCCTGTGCGTCGCCTGCGGAGGCGGAGGCACCGACGCGGACGACAACAGCATCAAGGTCGGCGCCATCTTCGACCTGACCGGACCCACGGCCGACGTGGGGACCGACTACGGCGACGGGGTGCGCGGCTTTGCCGACTGGATCAACGCGCAGGGAGGCATCGAGGGACGCCCCATCGACCTCATCTTCCAGGACTACGGATACCAGGTCGACCGCGCCGAACAGCTCTACAGCCAGTTCGTGAACGAGGGGGCGGTGATCTTCATGGGGTGGGGCACGGGCGACACCGAAGCCCTGCGCCTGCGCATCGCCGACGACGAGATCCCGTTCAGTTCCGCGTCCCTCTCGCATCGCCTCGGGGATCCGGCGGAGGCGCCGTACAACTTCCTGCTGGCCACGACCTACAGCGATCAGTTCCGCATCGCCCTCGACTGGATCGCGAACAACCACGGCGAGGGGACGCCCATCGTCGCGCACATGCACAACGCGAGCCCGTTCGGCCTGTCGCCGGCGCGCCAGGGCGGAGAAGAGTTCGCGGAGGCGCTGGGCATCGATCTGATGCTCTACGAGATGCCGCGCGGGGCCGTGGACTTCACCGCCGAGTTCTCACGGATCCGCCAGAGCGGCGCGCAGTACGTCGTCTTCCAGAACACCTCGGGGCCGGCGGCGGTGGCGCTCCAGAACGCGCGCAGCCTGGGGCTCGACGTCACCTTCTTCTGCCTGAACTGGTGCTCCAACGCCCAGCTGGTGCGACTGGCGGGAGACGCGGCGGAGGGAGTGATGGGGACGATGCCCTACGCGCCCCTGAGCGTGGACGTCCCCGGGACGCGCGTCATCCGTGAGTATCTGGAGTCGCAAGGCGAATCCGCTGAGGGGAAGACCAACGCGTACACGCAGGGATGGTGGACCTTCGCGGCCTTCGCCGAGGCGATGCGCAGGGTGCTGTCCGCGGGAGAGGGGCTCACGGGGGAGAACATCAAGGCGGCGCTCGAGACGTTGTCCGACTACGACATGGGCGGGGTGACCGCGCCCGTGACCCTCACTTCCACCGACCACCGCGGCTCCAAGGGACTCCGCATCTTCCGGGTCGAGGGCGGGGTGTGGGTTCCGTTCACCGACTTCGTCCAGGCGCCGAGGGCGCCCTGAGGTCGCCCTGATGACGGATTCGGCGCCCCTGCTCAGCCTCAACAACATCGAGGTCCTCTACGACGACGTGATTCTCGTGCTGCGGGGGCTGTCGCTGGAGGTGGGCGAGGGGCGGATCGCGGCTTTGCTGGGCTCCAACGGCGCGGGAAAGACAACGACCCTCAAAGCGATCTCCGGGCTGCTCCATGTGGAGGACGGCGAGGTGAGCGACGGGACCATCGTCTTCGACGGAGAGGAGATCCAGGGGATGGATGCCCACCGTATCGTCGAGAAGGGCATCTTTCAGGTCCTCGAGGGACGCCGGGTCTTTGAGCACCTGACGGTGCACGAGAACCTGTTTGCGGGCGCGTACACGCGCGGGAAGCGACGGGGTCTGGATCGGGAGATGGACAGGGTCTGCCACTATTTCCCGGCGCTGGCGGAGCGGCGCAGACAGCTGGCGGGACATCTTTCCGGCGGCGAGCAGCAGATGCTGGCTCTGGGCCGGGCGCTGATGGCCTCCCCGCGCCTGATGCTGCTCGACGAGCCTTCGCTGGGGCTGGCCCCGATGCTGGTCGAGAGCATCTTCGAGATCGTGAGGCGCATCAATCGCGAGGAAGGGACCACGATTCTGCTGGTGGAGCAGAACGCGCGCATCGCCCTCTCGGTGGCCGACTACGGCTACATCATGGAGGGAGGACGGGTGGTGCTCGAGGGCAGCGCCGAGGAGCTGCGGGCCAACGAGGACGTGAAGGAGTTCTACCTCGGGCTGGGCGACCGGGGGCGGCGGTCCTATCGGGATGTCAAACACTACCGGCGGCGCAAGCGTTGGCTGTCGTGAGGGAAACCGAGGCCGCGGCGAGCTGGAGCGCGTTCCAGGATCGGCTGGCGGCGCGCGCGGTTGCCTTTGGGGCCGAACACAGCTCCGAGATCCGACGAAGGCTGGCGGGCGCCGGGATGTCGATGAGGGACGTCGCGGGGATGGCGGACCTGCGGGCGATTCCTGTACTGCCCAAGGACGATCTGCCCGCTCTGCAGGCGGCGGATCCGCCCTTCGGGGGGATGCTCGCGGTGGCGGCCGGGTCGCTCGCGCGCATCTACCGCTCGCCGGGGCCGATCAACGACCCGCAAGGTGACGGCGAGGACTTCTGGCGCTTCGCGCCCGCCTTGCGGGCCGCGGGCTTCCGCCCCGGCGAGGTGGTGCTGAACAGCTTCTCGTACCACCTGACGCCGGGCGGCCTGATGCTCGACGGGGGACTGCGCGCGGCGGGGTGCGCGGTGATCCCCGGGGGCGTGGCGGCCACCACCGCCCAGATCGAGGCCGCGCGCGCGGCGGGCGCCACCGGCTACACGGGCACCCCCCAGTTCCTTCTCACCCTGCTTGAGCGCGCGGCAGAGTCGGACGAGCCGCTGGGGCTTGAGCGCGCGCTGGTGACGGGCGCGCCCCTGCCACCCTCCTTGCGCGCCCGCCTTCAGGACGGTTTCGGGGTGGATGTCCACCAGGCCTACGCGGCGGCGGACACCGGGCTGCTCGGCTACGAGTGCGCGGAGAAGGACGGGTGGCACGTCGCGCCCGAGGTGGTGGTCGAGGTGCTGGCCCCCGGGGACAACTGCCCGGCCGCGGAGGGAGAGGCGGGACAGGTCGTGGTCACCAGCCCCAACGAGGTCTACCCGCTGGTGCGGTTCGGCACCGGCGACCTGTCCGCGTGGAACCGCGCGCCCTGCCCGTGCGGCCGCCCCGGCCCGCGCCTGGCGGGCTTCCTGGGCCGGGTGGGCGAGGGCGTCAAGGTCAAGGGCATGTTCGTGCACCCACGGGAGCTGGCGGCGGCGCTCGCGTCCTACCCGGCCGTGGCGCGTTACCAGGCGGTGGTGTCCGGCGGCGGCGCTCACGATGTCTTTACCGTGCAGGTAGAGGCGACCCCCGGGGATGTGGTGGACGCATCTGCCCTGGCCGCGCGCATCCGCGAGGCGGTGAAGATCCGCCCGGTCGTGGAGGTGGTGGGGGCGGGGACCATCCCCGAAGGTGCGCGGCCGCTGGTGGACGCACGGCGGGAGTCGGCGACCCATTAGGTGTTAGGGGTCTGGAGGACGCGCTTCCCGGCGCCTGGAACGGGTCCGGGTCCTGCGTTTCGATGACACCGGCCTGTGCGCGTCTCCTTCGCCGAGGTTTCAGGCATGGTTCACCGCGATCGACGAGACCGCAGGCGCCATCTGCAACAACGCGGAAGAAGTCACGGTTTCCATGTCGATAGTCTGTTCTTCGAGCCCGAGGTCGTTGCCGTGTTCACCGGGCCGGACGGAGACGAAGCCTACCGCGTGGCGATGACCCGCCATGCCAACCAGATCCCCACGGAGGCGGACGAGGGCGACCTGGAGCTGTCGTACAACGCCGTGATTGCCGGCGAGATCATCGTCCCGGGCGTCGAGACTCGAGGCTGTCCGGGCATCGGATGCGGCACGGACTACTACCACGGGGTCGTCGCCCACCATGGGGGGTCATTGGAGGTCGAGGGCAGCGACCCGGTTGGGTGAGCATCGGCGTAGGGAGCCCGAGGACGCTGGCGCACGAAGTGGGACACATTCTCTCGCTCCAGCGCGCGACATGCGGCGGTCCGCACGGCGTCGATCCGGACTTCCCCTACCCGGACGGAGGTATCGGCGTGTGGGGATACGTTGGCTGCGGGAGTCGCGAACGCAGGGTTGGCTGCGTCGAACCCGCCTTCGGACTGTTGGTTCTGCGGGGCGGGATGGTCGATGAGGAGCTGTGGATCGAGCCGGTGTTTTCGATGCGCGAGGCGGCGGGACTGCCCATTGCTCCTCCAAGGTCTGCATCAGAGTCAATCCAGCCATGCAAGGACTTGTGACCAGGTGAGAACACGGACGAGAAACGGTTAGCCGACCGCGAGGCTATGCCCCTCCGAGCGGTTACAAGCTTCATTTCGAGCCAGCCGGATGCGTTGAAGTGGTGACGACGGTGTCGCCGTCCAGTCCGCTCACCCTGCCGCCCTAATGCAAGTATGCGACGCCAAGGGGTAGTCCAAGGTGCTCCGAGGCCGGGAAGGTCGCCGCCAACCCGAACGTTCGTCCTTCTTGCGGCACTTCGTGATCATCGCCAACTTGCCTCAATCTTTCTATAGATAATCACGTTACACATGCGATAGACACGCATGCGCGACGATATTATCGCTCTAATGAAGTGAAGGGGGTTTCGATCCATGATCCATGTGTTCCTCTCCCCACCCCGACATCCGGTTGCGGGCGCTGGCCGCGTTCCGTGGCGCTCTTCGACTTTGCTGATCGCGCTGTGGGCGGCCGCCTGCGAGAGCCCGGTTGCCCCAACCGCCTGCGGCCAGCTTCCGCAGGTGACGGTCAACGTCGGCGAGACCTCGAGCGTCGCCGCGTGCTTCGACGACGCGAACGGCGACCTGCTAAGCTACATGGCCGCGTCGTCGAACCCGGCCGTGGCCACGGCCTCGATTTCCGGCGCCTCGATCACCGTCGCTGGTGTCGCACCGGGCAACACGACAGTCACGGTCACGGCCACCGACCCCGAAGGGCTGCAAGGCCAGTCGAGCTTCGCGGTGACGGTCCCGAACCGCGCACCGCAGCCGCGCGGCACGATGCCGAACGTCACGGTGCAGGTGGGCAGTACCACGACGGTTGCGGCTTCCCAGTACTTCTCGGAGCCCGACGGGGAGACACTGGCCTACGCGGCCAGCTCGTCGGACGACGCGGTGGCGAGCGTGAGCGTCGCGGGCTCGGTGGTCACGGTCACGGCTGAGGCCAAGGGCGACGCCACCATCAACGTCACGGCGAGCGACCCGGGCGGGCTTTCCGCTAACCACTCCTTCCGGTTCACGGTGCCCAACCGGCCCCCGGCGCCGGTGGGCGCGGTCGGCGCGCAGACGATCGAGGTGGGCCAATCGGTCACGCTCGACATCGCGGCTTCGTTCACCGACCCCGACGGCGACGCTCTCACCTACACAGCCTCCTCGTCAATAGCGGCGGTCGCCCGCACGAGCGTTTCGGGCAGCACGGTGACGATCACCGCCGCCGGGCCAGGAACGACGACGATCACGATCACGGCGAGCGACGATGACCGGGCGACGGCGACCCAGCAGCTCACCGTGACGGTGCCCCAGCCGAACCGCGCGCCGCTCCGCGTGGGGTCGATTCCTGCGCAGACCATCGACGTGGGTCGTCGGGCCACCGTTAACGCTTCGCGGTACTTCAGCGACCCGGACGGGGACGTGCTGACGTATTCGGCGACCTCATCGATCTCGAGCGTTGCACGGACGTCGGTGTCGGGTTCGACGGTGACCATCACGGGAGCGAGCGCGGGCAGCGCGACCATCACGGTAACCGCGCGCGATCCGGAAGGGCTGACGGCCACGCAGCAGGCGCGCGTCACCGTCTCGCAACCCAACCGTGCGCCCCGCCCGGTGGGAACCATCCCCCCGCAAACCACCAATGTGGGCGGCAGGGCCACGGTCAACGCTTCGCAATACTTCAGCGACCCGGACAACGACGTGCTGACGTATTCGGCGACCTCATCGAACTCGGGCGTTGCACGGACGTCGGTGTCGGGTTCGACGGTGACCATCACGGGGGCGAGCGCGGGCAGCGCGACCATCACGGTAACCGCGCGTGATCCGGAAGGGCTGACGGCCACGCAGCAGGCGCGCGTCACCGTCTCGCAACCCAACCGTGCGCCCCGCCCGGTGGGATCCATCCCCTCGCAAACAATCACGGCGGGCGAGACGTCAACGGTGAACGCTTCCTCCTACTTCAGCGACCCGGACGGGGACCGGCTGACGTACACGGCCCGTTCGTCGAGGACGAGTGCGGCGACCGCGAGCGTTTCCGGCTCCCAGGTTACGGTCACGGCGGTGGCCCAGGGCAGTGCTACGGTCCGGATCACGGCCACCGATCCGGACGACCTCTCGGCCGAGCAGTCGTTCACCGTCACGGTCCAGAGCGGCGGTGGGGGCGGCACGCGCACGTACCAGACGGGCGAGACGATCTCGACGCTTCCGACGGGCTTCTGGACGCCGGACGTAACCTCCGGCGCGAGCTTCCAATTCTCGGGCGGACAGGTCACGATCTCGTTCAACAGCGGCGGCTACATCGAGGAGGCGGGCACCCGCTACACGTGCCGGGCGAGCGGCGGGTGCCGGATCGTCAACCGCGTTGTCACCCAGGGCACGATCGAAGCCTCGGGCGGCGGAGGCGGGGGGGGGAGCAACCGCGCCCCCGCGCCCAGGGGGTCCATCTCTGACCGGACAATCACGGTGGGCGAGACGTCAACGGTGAACGCTTCCTCCTACTTCAGCGACCCGGACGGCGACCGGCTGACGTACACGGCCCGTTCGTCGAGGACGAGCGCGGCGACCGTTAGCGTTTCAGCATCCCGGGTCACGGTCACGGCGGTGGCCCAGGGCAGCGCGACGGTCAGGATCACGGCAACGGATCCGGACGGGCTCTCCGCCGAACAGTCGTTCACCGTCACGGTCCAGAGCGGCGGTGGGGGCGGCACGCGCACGTACCAGACGGGCGAGACGATCTCGACGCTTCCGACGGGCTTCTGGACGCCGGACGTAACCTCCGGCGCGAGCTTCCAGTTCTCGAGCGGACAGGTCACGATAAGCTTCAACAACGGCGGCTACATCGAGGAGGCGGGCATCCGCTACACGTGCCGGACGAGCGGCGGGTGCCGCGTCGTCAACCGCGTCGTCACCCAGGGCACGATCGAAGCCGCGGGCGGCGGCGGCGGTGGGACCGGCCAAGCGGCTTCAGGCGAGATCACGAGTTGCCGCGGCGTACAGATCGCGCCGGGGATACCTACCTACAGAATCACGATAGAAGGGACGGTTCGGGCCAACCGGACCGTGTCGTTCGTCATAGTAACGGGATACGCCAATGGCCAAACCATGGGCGTAGCCCAACTGGGTTCCATCGCGGCGGGACAGTCCAAGAACTTCAGCGTCGGCGGCCTCCTGGCGGCCGCGCAGCCCATTACCACCGTTACTTGTACCGCCAAACTCGAATACCAAACAAGCGGAAGCACGGCGGGACAAGATCTTCTGTTGAGGACCACCGTGCGAGACAAGATTGGGCGCATCCCATGATCGGCAACCCCATGTTGACCCTGAACTGTGCGAAGGGGGGCGTCCGGGGAGTTCGATGCTAAACAACGAGCAGGACTAGCGACTAGCATGCGCGAAGGCGCCTGCGGGCTCCGCTCGTGGTTTTGGCAAAGGGTGGCGCTCACGGCGATATTGGTCGCCGGCTGCGGCGACGACGGAGCCACCGGCCCGCCCGCGAACCGCGCGCCCGCGGTGGCGGGGGCGATCCCGAACCAGACCGTCCACGTCGGCGAGACAGCGACGCTCGACGTGTCGGCTCGTTTCACGGATCCGGACGGGGACGCGCTCACCTACGGCGCATCGTCGTCCGATCCTTCGGTGGCCGCCGTCTCCGCCTCAGGCTCGACGGTCGCGATCACCGCGCTCGCGACGGGCTCCGCCACGATCACGGTGTCCGCCTCCGATCCCGCCGGGCTCACCGCCACCCAGACGTTCCAGGCGACCGTCGCCAACCGGGCGCCCGAGCCGGCCGGCACGATCCCGGACCAGACCCTCCACGCCGGCGAGACGGCCACCATCGACGTGTCGGCCCGCTTCACGGACCCCGACGGAGACGCGCTCACCTACGGCGCGTCTTCGTCGGATCCCTCGGTGGCCTCCGCCTCCGCCTCAGGCTCGATGGTCGCGATCACCGCGCTCGCGACGGGCTCCGCCACGATCACCGTGTCCGCCTCCGATCCCGCCGGGCTCACCGCCACCCAGACGTTCCAGGCGACCGTCGCCAACCGGGCGCCCGAGCCGGCGGGCACGATCCCGGACCAGACCCTCCACGCCGGCGAGACGGCCACCATCGATGTCTCGGCCCGCTTCACGGACCCCGACGGGGACGTGCTCACCTACGGCGCGTCGTCGTCCGATCCTTCGGTGGCCGCCGTCTCCGCATCGGGCTCGACGGTCGCGATCACCGCGCTCGCGACGGGCTCCGCCACGATCACGGTGTCCGCCTCCGATCCCGCCGGGCTCACCGCCACCCAGACGTTCCAGGCGACCGTCGCCAACCGGGCGCCCGAGCCGGCGGGCACGATCCCGGACCAGACCCTCCACGCCGGCGAGACGGCCACCGTCGATGTCTCGGCCCGCTTCACGGACCCCGACGGGGACGCGCTCACCTACGGCGCGTCTTCGTCGGATCCCACGGTGGCCTCCGTCTCCCTCTCAGGCTCGACGGTTACGGTCTCCGCGTCTGCGCAGGGCTCCGCCACCATCACCGTGTCGGCCTCCGATCCCGCCGGGCTCACCGCCACCCAGACCACGAACGTGACCGTATTGGCTCCCGGCCCCGACCTGGTGTTCACGGAGGTATCGCCGGCGACGGCTACGCGCAGACCCGGCAGTGCAGTGACGTTCACGTTCGCCGTCCGCAACCAGGGCACCATCGTGTCGGGGGCGACGAGGATCCGCGCCATGAGGTCCCCGAATTCGATCATCAGCGGCCGGGACACGGAGATCGGGTCGTATTCCTTTGCGGCGTTGGGCGCCCAAGAGGAACGCCCGGTCCCGGTCGCGATCTCGGTCGACGCCCGCAGCGCGGCGGGAACCATCTACATCGGCATGTGCGTCGACGCCGTGACGGATGAGTCGAACATCCGCAACAACTGCTCCGATGGCGCTCGGTTGACCATTGCCGTGCCCTCGACCGGGCGCGGGCAGGCCGCCGCCGCCGGGCAATCGGCCCTACGCATCCGGGCATCCAGTATGCCCGCCGGGGAGCGGGGCGGCGGCAGGTAAGGGATGGACGACATGAGAAGCGAACTTCATCAACCGCATCGCTCGGAGCAGTCGACGGCTCGGAGCTTAGGGCAAGCGAGTGTTCGGAAAGCCGTGTTCCTGGCAGTTGCCTGGGTCGCCGCCTGTGCCGACCAGTCGGTGGTCGATCCGCCGGCACCGACCGTCGCATCCGATGCCGCACCCGGCGCGATGGCGATGGCACAGGCGAGCGACCGCGACATTCTCACCGTGCTCTACGAGGCGACAGATGGCCGGAATTGGCGGGACAACACCAACTGGCTGACCGACAAGCCCCTTGGAGAATGGTACGGTGTGAACACCGATGCCTCGGGTCGAGTGACTGAACTGCAGCTGAGTGGCTGGTGGGAGTTCGAGGAGAACCACTATGTGGATTGGGGCCTTTCGGGGCCTGTCCCTGCGGAACTGGGCGGTCTGACCAGGCTCGAGCACCTGGATCTCGCGATCAACAAGCTGTCGGGTCCCATCCCCGTGGAACTCGGTAGTCTGGCCAACCTCGAATACCTGCATCTCGGGAGAAACGAATTGACGGGTCCCATCCCGGTCGAACTGGCCGGTCTGGCCAACCTCGGATCCCTGCTTCTCGGAGGCAACGAGTTGTCGGGGACCATCCCCGTGGAATTGGGCGGTTTGGCCAACTTGGCCAACCTGGACCTCGGGGACAACGATTTGACCGGCACCATCCCTTCGGAACTGGGTGGCTTGAACAATCTCCGACGCTTGAATCTCGACCGCAACGGGCTATCGGGCACCATCCCGGTAGAGCTGGGCGGGCTAGCCAGACTCGGAACCCTGTGGCTTGCCGCCAACGATCTCACGGGCCCGGTTCCCGCCGAACTCGGTAATCTCACCAGCATGTGGCAGATGAGTCTTGCTGGTAACGCCCTTGCGGGAGCCGTCCCGCCGGAATTGGGCAGCTTGGCCAACCTCAACACTCTCTATCTCCACTCCAACGAGCTGTCGGGGACCATCCCCCGGAGCTTCCAACAGCTCTCGGAACTGGACTATTTCGGATTCCAGAATAACAGCGGTCTCTGCCTTCCGGATGTCTTGGTCGCGTGGTACGAGGCCATGAGTGAACGGAATGGCCCGGTCTGCCCCGACAGGCAGGTGCTGCGGGTCCTGTATGAAACTGCGGGAGGAGACGGCTGGACTAACGCGACCGGATGGCTTGGAGGCGGTCCCCTCGGCCAGTGGCACGGCGTGGACGTGGATTCGTCAGGCCTCGTATCCACCGTTGACCTTGCAGGCAACGGTCTCTCGGGCGGTCTGCCGGAACGACTCGGCACCCTGGCCGGACTGACCACGCTGCGGATAGGCGACAACGCCCTGACCGGACGGTTGCCAACTTCGCTCAGGCTAACGCCGCTCCAGGAGCTGGGCTATGCGAACACGGACCTGTGCGCCCCGGCGGAGCGGTGGTTTCAGGAATGGCTGGCGACCCTTTCACAACACGAGGGCACGGGTGTGCAGTGCCCCCATTGTCCGACCGCGAGATCCTGGCAGCCCTGTACGAAACCACCGATGGAGCCAACTGGGAGGAAGCGCGCAACTGGCTCACCGACGCGCCGCTTGGACAGTGGCATGGGGTAGAAACCAGCGCGGAGGGTCGCGTCGTGAGTCTCGACTTGCGCTCGAACGAGCTGGAGGGACAGATCCCGCGAGAACTGGGCGGGCTGGCCGAACTGGAAACCCTGATCCTTTTCGATAACCGGTTGGCCGGGCCAATCCCGCCGGAGTTGGGCAGTCTGGCCAAGGCGAAACTCGTCGTCCTGGCGGCGAACGAGCTCTCTGGACCGATTCCACCGGAGTTGGGCGCGTTGGCCAGCGTGGAAGAACTCTTCCTGAACGGGAACCGGTTGACGTCCGTCCCGGCGGAGTTGGGCGAACTGAGCAGCCTAGAAGCGCTCGGTCTCAACTTCAACCAGTTGACGTCCGTCCCGCCTGAGCTCGGAGGGCTCGCCCAGCTGGAATACCTGGGACTCTGGTCCAACGAGTTGACATTCGTGCCCCCGGAACTGGGCCAACTGGGCAACTTGGTGGAACTCGACCTCGATGAGAACCGGCTCGCCTCCGTTCCGCCGGAACTGGGTCGCCTTGACAGTCTTCAGTTTCTCTGGCTGGCGTCAAACGAGTTATCGTCCATCCCGGTGGAACTGAGTGCATTGAACAGCTTGCGGCGGTTGGTTCTGGAGGGGAACCGGTTGGCCGCCGTCCCGTTTCGGTCTGGTGGTTATGCAAGCCTGGAGGTTCTGGATCTTTCCTCGAACGAGTTCGCGTCCTTCCCCTGGGCGTTGGGGGAACTGGACAACCTCTTCGTGCTGGGGCTGGACGGGAACCGGCTGGAGGACATTCCGCTTGGGTCTGGTGGTTTTGCAAGCCTGGAGATTCTGGACCTGTCGTCCAACGAGCTAACGTCCTTCCCCTGGGAGCTGGGCGAACTGGACAACCTGAGCGTGCTGGAACTCGACGGGAACGGGATGGAGGACATTCCCCCGGGCCTCGGCGGGGCAGGCGAAGCAGGCCGGTCAATCTCCTCCTACACAAGGCAGCTGCCGTCCTTCTCCCGAAGATCGAGCGAGTCTGACGATCGTTGGTGGCTGGAGACCGACGAGACCTTTGTCTCACGGAAGCCGGACCGGTTCGTCACCTTGCGGGCCAGGATGGGAGTCGACGGGAACCGCTCAAGAGATACGCGGGCGCGGGCCGGCAGTTTTGCAAGCCTGGAGATCCTGGATCTCTCGTCGAACGAGCTGAGCGGCTCGCTGCCGGCAGGACTGCTTGAGTTCACGGACCTTACGAGTCTGGGCCTCGCCGACAACCCCGATCTCGCGGGGCCGCTGTCTCTCCGGCTGATGGCACTGGAAGGCCTTGAAGACCTGCACACGACCGGGACCGAACTCTGCGCCCCGGCAGACCCGGAGTTCCTCGACTGGCTCGACGGCGTCACGCGCCAGCGGGTGGCGCTTTGCAGCCGCGGTGGCGGCGCGGCCGTCTATCTCACCCAGGCCGTCCAGTCCCGCGCGTTCCCTGTGCCCCTGGTCGCGGGCGAGCGCGCACTGCTGCGGGTGTTCGTGACGGCGGACGAGGGAGCCGCCGCTGGCATGCCCCCAGTAAGGGCCACCTTCTACCGAGACGGGGCCGCAACCTATCAGGCGGAGATCCCCGGAACGTCCGATCCCATCCCGGCGAGGATCGACGAGAGTTCCCTGTCGAACTCGGCGAACGCGGAGATCCCGGGCCGGGTGATCCAGCCCGGCCTCGAGGTCGTGATCGAACCGGACCCGGACGGGACGCTCGATGCGGGACTGGGCGTGGCGCGTCGCATCCCCGCCGTGGGCCGCATGGCGGTGGACGTGCGCGCGATGCCGGTCTTCGAGGTGACGCTGGTGCCCTTCATCTGGCAGGAGAGTCCGGATTCCTCGATCATCGGGATCGTTGACGCCATGACCGCCGACCCGGAGGGGCATGAACTGTTCGAGCGAACACACCTGCTGCTGCCGGTCTCGGAGATCGACGCAACCGCGCACGAACCGGTCGCCACGTCCACGAACAACGGGTTCGGCCTCGTCCAGGAGGTCGAGATGATCCGGGTCGCCGAGGGCGGGCGCGGCCACTACCTGGCGGTCATGGCGCCCCCGACGACGCCGGGCGGTCTCCTCGGTGTGGCGAACGGCATCGGGAGCTGGTCGAGCTTCTCGGTGCTCGACTCCGAAACCATCGCGCACGAGTTCGGCCACAACCGCAACCTCTACCACGCGCCCTGCGGCGGAGCCGGCGGGCCGGATCGGTACTATCCCTACGGGAGAGGCGCCATCGGCGCATGGGGCTACGACTTCGGGACCGGCACCCTGGTGCCGCCGGGACAGGCGGATTTCATGTCCTACTGCGAGCCCACCTGGACGAGCGACTACCAGTTCACCAATGCCGTCCGCTACCGCCTCGAGACCGAAACCGGCTCCATCCTGATCGCCACGGGTGCCGCCACCGCCGCCACCGGCCGCGCCCTGCTGCTCTGGGGCGGTCTGGACGGCGAAGGCGCGCCAAGCCTCCGGCCCTCGTTCTTCATGGACGTCCCACCCGCGCTGCCGGAAGCCGAGGGGCCATGGTCGCTCACCGGGACGGACACCGAAGGCACGGTACTGTTCTCCCTTTCCTTCGCCATGGCGCAGTTGACCGACACGGATGACCATCACGCCGGGTTCTCCTTCGCGGTTCCGGTCACCTGGACGGAGGAACTGGCGCGGATCACGCTGCAGGGCCCAGGAGGCTCCGCCGGCCTCGACGGCGACTCCGACTTGCCCATGACCATCCTGCGCGATCCCGTGACAAGCCGGATCCGGGGCATCCTCACTGGCGCTCCGGAAGCCGCGCCGCGTCCCTTCGCCGCTGCGGCCGCTGCGGCCGCGCAGGACCTCCAAGTGCTCTTCAGCCGGGGGATCCCCGATCCGGCGGACGCGCGCCGATGAGGACGATCCCTCCGAACACAAGCACAGGAAGACCTCGCACCTGCATTT
This sequence comes from Longimicrobiales bacterium, assembly GCA_965232315.1. Taxonomy (GTDB): domain Bacteria; phylum Gemmatimonadota; class Gemmatimonadetes; order Longimicrobiales; family Gaopeijiaceae; genus BD2-11. The sequence continues at coordinate 54,362 of CBDDPN010000005.1, forward strand.
CCCTCCGATGTGTCGCTTGCGGAAGAACTGACGGGTGGGCGGCGCGGCTCGCTTGGCCTTGAGGGCCACGCTGAATCCGCTCGGGGCATGGGCGGCGAAAGGACCGCAGATCGTGCAGCCTTGGCGTTAGCGCGTCCCGGGACTCCCGGATGCCGAACGGGGTAATGACCCGGAGGCAACGTTGGGGTAATGACCCGGAGGTACGTTTACGTCAACGGGGGTGGGACTGTGTTCTCACGGAGGTGGTATGAGAGGTAGGAGATCGCGCATCTGGTCAGCAGGCTTCTGCATCGTCCTGCTGACCGTCTGCTCCGACGACCCTGCGCCGACCGCCCCGTCCCCACCGCCTTCTCCCGAGCAGACGGATGCGGTCGAACGCGCCGCGCTCATCGCTTTTTACAACGCGACGGGCGGAACGCAATGGCACGAACAGAGGAACTGGAACAGCCCCGGGAGCATCCGGAGCTGGCAGGGGGTGTCGACCAACTCTGCCGGCTCGGTCACCGGGCTGTCGCTCAAGGACAACAACCTGACGGGAACGCTCCCGCCCGAACTCGCGGATCTGACACATCTGAGACAGCTGGTTCTGGACGAAAACCAGCTGACGGGTTCGATCCCGCCCGAACTCGGGGAGCTGCCACAACTGAGACGGCTGGTCCTGGACGCCAACCAGCTGACGGGTTCGATCCCGCCGCAGTTGGGAAGGCTGAGCCAGTTGACCATGCTCGATCTGAGCAGGAACAGCCTCAGCGGGGCGATCCCCTCTGAACTCGGATCACTGTCGCGCCTCGACTCTCTGCTGCTCCACCGCAACGAGCTGACCGGCCCTGTTCCCGCCGAACTGGGGAACCTTGGTTCCCTTCGGAGGCTGCTACTGGCGTTGAACCAGCTGACGGGTCCGGTGCCGCCGGAACTGGGCAACCTGGCGAATCTCACCTACCTGAGCGTCAGCCGTAACGAGTTGACGGGCACGATTCCGACGGAACTGGCGAAGCTGGGCGCGATTCGGATTCTGTCGGTTTCGCGAAACAACCTCACGGGGACGATTCCGCCCGAGCTGGGAAGCCTCGCCACTCTGGAAGGGCTGTATCTCTACGATAACCAGCTCACTGGTGAAATCCCCGTCTCGCTGGGCAACCTGGCGAACCTTGAGACGCTCTGGATTCACGACAACGGGCTCTCCGGCCCTCTGATCGAAGAACTCGCCAACCTGCCGGCGCTTCACGACCTCCGAGCCGCAAACAACGAGTTGAGCGGCAAGCTGCCCCGCAATCTGGGTAAGCTCCAGGCCTTTTCCCGGCTCGAGCTCGAGGGAAACCACAACCTGACCGGCCTGCTGCCGCGGAGCATGGTCGACCAGGAGTTCCTGCAAGTGTTGTCGTACGGAGCGACCGGCGTGTGCGCTCAGATCGACGACGCGTTCCAGGAGTGGCTGCGGACGGTTCCGGACGGCAGCAGGGCGGATTGCGATGTCGCGCAGGTCGAGCGACTTGCCCTCAACAGCCTGCACGAGGTGACCGACGGCCCGTCCTGGGAGAATCCGACGGCGTGGGGGACAGACGCTCCCCTGGGAGACTGGCATGGCGTGGCCACCGAGCGGGGACGCGTCGTGGAATTGGCGCTGCCCGGCAACGGCCTGTCCGGTCCGCTTCCCGCAGAGATTGCGAACCTCACTGAGCTCACGGTGGTCGACTTGACAGGCAACGACCTGTCCGGTGCGGTTCCGAGCGCCGTCGCCGGGTTGCAGGAACTCTCCGAGTTGCGCCTGGGCCTGAATGCCGGGCTGGAGGGCGCGCTTCCGTTCGCTCTCCGGCGCCTGCAACGGGTTCGCGTGCTGCTCTACGATGGCACCGGCCTGTGTGCGTCTCCTTCGCCGGACTTTCAGGCATGGTACGCTACGATTGAGCAGACCGCCGGCGCGATCTGCGACAACCCGGGTCAGATCACGGTCTCCCTGCCGATGGTCTACCTCACCCAGTCGATCCAGACGCCATCCCGGCACGTGCGTCTGGTGGCCAACCGGAACGCACTGCTGAGAGCATTCGTCACATCCGAGGAGCCGAGAGGGTTCTTCGAGCCCGAGGTCGTCGCGGTCTTCACAGGGCCGCGAGGAAGCGAGGTTCACCGCGTGGTCATGACTCGCGATGCCAGCCAGATCCCGGGCCAGACGGAGGAGGGCGATCTTGAACTCTCGTACAACGCCGTGATTCCCGCGGACATTATCGTCCCGGGCGTCGAGATGATCGTCGAGGTCGACCCCATGGGAACCCTGCCTCTCACCGCCGAGAGCGAAACCCGATTCCCGGACGAAGGCTCCGACGCCCTGAACGTGGTGGCAGTGCCCCCAATGCTGCTCACCCTGGTCCCGGTCGTGGACGCTGCCGAGCCCGACACGTCGGTACTGGGGTGGGTCCGCGGCATCTCCGCCGACAGCCCCGAGGTTGCGTTGCTGAAGCACGCATTCCCGTTTGCCGAGTTCAGCGTCAGACCGCACAGCCCCTACTACACTTCCGTGGATCCCACCACCAGGTCCGGGCGGACGTCACTGGCTGGAGAACTCGAGGCGCTGCGGGCATCGGAAGGCGACGCGGGCTACTACTACGGGGTCGTCTCCAGCCTGGGATCTTTCGCCGGTTGGGGGCAGCTGCCCGGCTGGGTAAGCATGGGCATCACGAGGCCGAGCACGCTGGCGCATGAAGTAGGGCACAATCTCTCGCTCAGGCACGCGCCGTGCGGCGATCCCAGTGGCGTTGATCCAGCCTTCCCCTACGAGGACGGAAGCATTGGCGTGTGGGGATATGACTTCCGCAATGGATCAACGGTGCCTCCTGACCGCAGCAAGGACATCATGACCTACTGCCGGACATTGCCATGGCTCAGCGACTACTATTTCGAACAGGTGATCAACCATCGCGCACGGTTGGCCGCGAGCGCACCGTTGGCCGCCTCGAACCCGCGTTCCGACATGCTCGTGCTGTGGGGCGGGGCCGTGGATGGCGAGCTGTGGATCGAGCCGGTGTTCTCGATGCGCGCGGCGGCAAGACGTCCCGAGGCGCCGGGTCCCTACCGGATTCGAGGGACCGCCTCCGACGGTGAGGCGCTGTTCTCGCTGGACTTCACCCCCACCGAGGACAAATACGGGGGCAAGCACTTCTTCTTCACGGTGCCGATCCAGGCCGACTGGGAGGACTCGGTGGAACGCGTCACCCTGACGGGACCGGAAGGCCAGGCCTACGTGGACCAGAACGACGAGCGCCGTATCACCGTGGTCACGGACCCAGGGACGGGGCGCCTGCGCGCAATTCTGCGGGACTGGGAAGGGGCGCTACCGGACCGGCTCGGTGACGCGGCTGACCTGGAGGTGAACATGACCCGCGGGCTCAGGGAGGCGGTGCGGCTACGGAGGTGACGGGAGGGGCGGGATTCTCCGTTCTGCATCCGATCATCCCGACCCTGACGTTACGGCGGATCGCTGGCAGCGTAAATCACGGCGGGAAATCGTCTAAAGTCAACCGGGACTGCACGATCTGCGCTTTCTGCCGTTTGACTGAATCCTGCTGGATCGTACTGCGAAAGCGGGAACAGCGGGCTTGAATGGCGGGACTCCCGCCCTCCACGTGGGCTACCCCTACGTTGCGGGCAGTCATCCAGCGATGGAGCAGAGTCAGCAGGAGGTTTCGAGCATCCGGGGTCTCAGCGGCAATCGTGAACGCGACCTCGCGTGTCACGATCAGCGGTGAGTCGGTGGACCGGAAGTTCTCCGCCATGGGCAGACGTGGCCATCCGGCAGATCACGCTGCGGACGGAGGCGGGCACGGTTCCTGTTATCGCGCACGTTGCGCGAGGCCTGGCGGGATGCGCTCAGCATGAGCAGCTGCCACGGCGGCCGCGCGCTCACCGGCTGCCCGTCCCGATCGCCCGATCACATTCTGCGACATGGCGCTCGATCGAGTACAACGCTTCCGGCGTGTCTCGCCGATCCGGGTCCTGCCGGATGGATTGGACCAGCAGACAGGCCAGCTCGCATTGCAGAATGTCCGGTCCGGAACAGGCGTCTGCCTCGACGGCATCCCACAGCGCTTCCCGCTCCCGCATGGCATTCACCGCCAGCACGACCGCCCAGAATGCCACCACCGCGACCAGCACCCCGAGCCCTTGCACGATCCGTTTCAACATCATCCGCGATCCCCTCGGGTCAGCCAGTGCGGGACCAGCCACAGCTACTCCAACCGACGCATGACAGCAGGAGCTTCTTGCCCAAGGCGCCGAAAGTACCACAGCCCGAGCCGCTGCACCAGCTACAGTGCTTCCAACGCACCGCGCGTCTGTTCCCGGCGGTCCTGGAATGGGCCATCGCCATGGACTGGCGGACGGACAACCCCATGCGACAGGCCTCTGCACCTGCTGGGTACCCAGCACGATGTCGTCATGCGCCGGAAGGCCCTCCCTCACGGGCAAGTAGGGGCGGAAATCGCCCGTGTGCGGGCGGGCCCAGGATCGACGATCGCCAGCCCCCGAGGGTCCGGGTAGGGCGGAACGCAGCGGCGCGGCAGAGGGTGTCGCCGTCGCCAAGGAACGTAGGGTGTCGGTCGATCACGAGGCCGACGAGTTCGCCCGCGACGGCCCGGTGGGCGCTGTTCCCGGGCAGTGCTTGGAGAAGCGTTGCGGAGGCGTCCGCCCGGCTGGCGTGAGCCACTCGACTGTGGCTAAGCCAAGGCCTATGCAACGTCGAACGTTGCGGACTGGTAAGGGAGCGCTCCGCCCCCCTATGACCCCCTTGGGGTTCCGCGCCGGCTTTGGCGCGGCGAAGAACGGAGCCGCCTCCGGAACCTCGTCCACAAACGCGCCCATGGCCGTCCTGCAGCGGTCGGCGAAGAAACGATTGGCCATCGCGGCGAAACCCGTCGCCCGCGATCCTGCGCGCCTCGGGCGCAGGACCGTTGGTGGGTCGAACAAGCCTCGATCTCCCGAAACTGTATCTCTTGTGCTGATACCCACCCACATGGCATCAAAGGTTCTGTGTCAGCTCACTAAGCGCGACCATCAGCACACTTTCACGCCAAGGCACAAACCGTGAAAGTAAACCGTCCCGACGCTCGTTATAGAAGAAGACAAAACCCTCTTCAGCCAAAGGGATGAAGGTATTCCGTGTTTCTCCTTCGTCATCGGTATCCTTGAACTCAAGGAAGGGAGCGCAGATGAGGCTGCCATTGAAAGGCTTGCCGATACCGTGAATCGCGAACACGAGCTGACAGAAACGGGACCAGCGCATTCTCAAGGAGACCCACTCGCGATACACTGAGGTATCCGCGAAGTAACCGATATGATGCTTGGCGTTTTCGATGATCTGCGCGCGGAAGTAGTAATCGGTCCCGGTCTTGGATCGATCAACGAACGCGGTCCCGTTGTCCGAGACACGCCTGAGCGCTTCCGAGACTTCCGGCGCAATCAGGGTCAGACGGTTCTTGAGATCATCTTCAATGATGTGGGCCAGATCAAAGACCCCCTGAAGCTCGGCCAGCTTCTCGGCAGCAATCCGGTCCGCCGCACTGAGCAGCCCGCCGAGCGCTGCCTGCGTATCCTCGGTGGCGAGCAGTTCGTTCGAGATGGAGTTCGCTTTGCGAAACTGGCTCCGCTGCCGCTTGACGATCAGGTCGATCAGCGCCTGCATATCTCCTTGATCCGCCCGCTCCAAGGCATCGATGTACCGCGGTCTGTCATCGCGCGTCACCACCAGTGGGAACAGTCCGTTCCTCACGAGGACGAGCGATGCGATTGCGCGGGCGACGCGTCCGTTACCGTCTTGGAAAGGGTGGATCTGAGTGAGCCGATGGTGCAGCCACGCGGCCTGAACTTCGCTGGGCAGCCCTTGCTGGATGTGACTGGAGTGGATGGCAATCAGCCGATCCATCTCCGAATCCACCTGCTCGGGCGGACAGTAGGTGTAGGTTACGCCCTCGCGCGCCGGATTGTTGGCCTGCTTCTTCCATGCGCCCTTGATCAATTCGATTTCTACGTCGCGCCCCAGCGTATCAATACCATCGGTCGTTTTCTGGCTGCGGAGTAGGGCGAGGTGCAGTTCCTTGATGTATGAAGTGGAGAGACTTCGGTTGCCTTTCACGAAATCGAAGATCCCATCGAGAGCATCCTTTTGATCACGCAGCACTTGGATCACGAATCGCTGGGGCCTGTTCGTTGAGCCGTGGCTCAGCAAGTCGGCCCGAAATCCCTGCTCGATCAACGTCTGCGTAACGCCACGACTGATGTCGTACAGATTCTCGATAATACCAGTTTCGATCGCCCATTCCCGATTCATTTGTTCTGTGAATCTCAAGAGCTGGGCCGTGCCCTTAAGGCGTTTCTGCTGATCGCTCCAGATGGCCCGGATGCCGGGGATTTCGGACGCAGCGAGGCTCGCTGGGTCGGCTTCAACGTCGGTGATGCCGGTTTTCGGATTCCAGATGGGACGTGTTCGTGTTTCCGTCATGCGCGCGAGCTCAGATTAGGTGATCCTACTTCGACAGGCCGGAAGAGAACCTAATGCGCGCTCCGGCGGGTTTCCAGAGCCCGCGTTGTCCTTTTGTCCTGCGCGTCGTCCTGCGTGAATCCTGACGCGGCCGCGTTGGCCGTGACGGGGCGCGTTACCCCGCGTCCACCCCCGGCGCAATGCGGACCCGCCATGCCGCCGGGTAGGGGGAACCGGTGTCGCAGGCGGCGTCAGATCCCGAGTTGCTGCGGGAGCCGCGCGACAGCCCGTGGACTTCCGCCGGAGCGCGGAACTGACGGGGGTTGAGGGGGGCTCCGCCGGGCCTCACGCTGTCGGATCTGGTCGGCGGCGGCCACAAGGCGGTTGCCGAGGCGGTCGAGGTCGTCGCCCACTCTCTACCATTGATTTGCGCACCTCTGGCGCCGTGGGTCATGGCCGTATACGCCCGCGAAAACGACATGGGTGCCGATGCGCACCCCGGCGCTCCGGACGTGCGCACCGGCGGGGCGGCGTAAGCTGCCGCGCGGGAATGTCTTGCGCCTTGCGGTCCCTAGCGGCCGGGGCCGCAGGGAACGCGAAGGCGGGGCTGGGAGCGACCCGGCAGTCCGAGAGCCTGCTACGGGTTCGGGGCCGTGCGCGTTTGCGCACTCTCGGCCCCGCCCCCTCGGGTCGCTCCCAGACCAGCGATCCCTACGCGGGAAGGCGATCCGAGCGCCGCTTTGGGGCGGCGGAGCATTCGGTGGCCGTACGACCTGCCAACGGTCAAACACGCCTTCCCGTGGCGAAGTTGGGGCGCGCAGCGTTTGACGCCGGAGGCGGTTGTCCCCTCGCCCGTCAGGATCTCGCGAGTCGATATGGTCGGCGGTCGCGGCGCTCATGTCCTCGCGGAGCGCTTCCTCCATGCCGCGCAGCTTCGCCATTTCCTCCACGGCCACGGTATATCGGACGGTCCCGCAGCGGCGACAGGTTCAGCACCGGAGAACGCGCCCGCCGTCGCGTCGTGCTCGGTTGCCCCTTTGTGACGGTCGCGGGCGTCGATCCGCTCGTCAGGCCCGGATAGCTCGCCTCCCCGATTCCAACGCGCGGCATGTTCACGCCCGGGAAGTCGGTCGCCGACCGGGAGAAGATGCGCCCGAGGATCGCGTCCAAAATTCGCGGGAGCGTCGCGGGCGCGTGCGTCGCGGCGTCCGGGCCGTGGTGTCGTGTCTCCGCCTCATCGGCGGCGACCACCAGCGCCCGGTACTCCGTCTCGTAGTCTTCATAACTCGCGCGTGAGCGGCGCCAGTTCGGCGGTCTCGTCTTCGCTCCGGGTCTCCAAGCTAGTCAGTTTCGTTCAGGCGCTCCCGGACCTTGGATCGCCGAAGCTGGAGTCATTGCAGTCGTGTCAGGTGGCCCCCGAAGTGTTTATCAATATTGTACTTGCCCCGCGTCCATTCGGCGCGTATGCCACAAGCTAATCGGCGGGTCCCGTGCGGTCCGGCAGTTCGGCCACGGCGTCAGCGCATTCGCGCTCGCGCTGAGTCAGGCGAGACACCCGGGACTCCAGCGGATCCGCGCTATTCGCGTTTCCGCGCCCGCCGCCATCGGAGCAAGCCGAGGACACCGCCGACCGTTATCGCAACGAGCCATACGACAAACAGCGACACCTCAAAGACCGCCCACGTGCGGGTCTCGAACAGCAACTCGACGCCGACCACCAAAGCGGCATACACGGTCATCACCGCCAATCCCATTACCAGCAACCTCCCGTGCGACCAGACCGCCCGGCAGGCGGGAGCAAATCCCGGAAGAGAGACGCGCCGCCGCTCACCCCTTGGGGTTATGTACCAAACCAGGAGCAGGTAGGGCAGCACGATGTACACCACCAGAATCCCGGCGATATCCCGCACCCGCACCAGAGTCTCCAAGCTCATGCAAGCGCCCCCGCGCTATTCGTCTTCGGGAACGATTATCCAACCCGCTTTGCGTCCCGGCATGACCTCTCCAACGAGCTCCAAAGCCGCCCGGATTTCCCGCAGGACCGCCTTGTCGCGAATGGCGATCTGGTACGGCTGCCCGTTCGCCCAAAACTCGATACCCAAGGACCGGTCGGAATTGCGGAAAGCGCGAACGTGCGTCAGTTCGTACTCCATTTGCTCCCCCTTTGTCAAACGACGTGAAGCCGCACCCCAGCGCGCCCGAGACGACCGGCCCGAATCTCCCGTTAGCCGGTCGCGACGGCAAGTACGAGGGCCGCCGCGATAGCGTCCCGCGCGGCCTGGCGACGGCCTGGACGGCGCCGGATCAGCTTCCGGTTGCCGGCGGGATCCGTCCGGGTCCGAGCGACCGCGAGCCCCGACCGAATGGCGAGCGACGGCGCGCAACGGACACGGCCTTCCAAGACCGCCGCCGTGAAGTCCGCGATGTCCTGGCCGCCGTCCCGGAATCCGGTTCCGCGCGGGAGAGGCTCGGGTGCGATCCCGGCGGACTGGAACGCGGCCCAACGGAAGCGATCCGCCGTGATGGCGTCCGGCTCGCCCCAGCGCCCGCGCGCGGCTTGCAGCAGCGCCCACTAGGTCGACCGTCCGTTGGCCGATGCGGAGCAGCCCGCCCGCCTCAGCCATCCGCTCGTACAGCGCGCCCTCTTCGTCGTGACGCCCGCAAATACAAGAAGTACCGGCTGGGGATCCAAGGCGGGCGGACCGGCAAGACGGCCGTCGTCGACGCGAAGGACCGCGCGACGAATCAGGTCTCCGCGTGCGTGAACGAAAGTCGGCACTCCTACGGCGCCGGCGAAGGGGCCGGAACCGGGTGAGGGCGTTTCCCGATCCCAACACCGGCATGTTCCAGATCGAGTGGCGGGAGAACGGGCGAAGGCTCACCCGATCACTGGGGGATCGCGACTGGGCACGGGCAAAACGGCAGGCGGACGAAGTCGGGGCGAGGGAAGGCCGTTGAGACCAGTCGAACCGGGTGAAACTCCCGCTCCCCAAGAGCGGTTTCGTCGTCCCAACCCAATCCCCGTCGACGGCACTTGGCTGGTTCGACCGCCGTTCACGTCGCCGTCTCCGGATTGTCGGGCGGCAAGCCGCACGGTCGCCAGATGCCCTTGATGAGTTGGCGCGGACATGCTTGGGAGCCATTGTCGCTCGTTGCCACGGCCGTGTCGCGGGAGTAGGGCTGGCGTGAATCGAGCAAGCCCACGCAACGTTAAACGTTGCGTGGGTAGGGGATACGCCCCTTCGATCTCCAATGAATACCGGCGCTGATGCGCCGGGGTGTTGGAGGCGACATGGAGTTGGAGAGCGGGTAGAATATCTAACGCGAACGCCGATACGCGGCGAAAGCGAACGAACAGAACTTCGGCCATGTCCGGAGGTCCTGTATCTCCTCGTGGTGCTCCGGGGCGAACCGTTGCAGGACCTTGAATAGGCAATTGTCCTCAGGGCTGTCACCGCCCTTCACTGGATCGATCTTGCCCCGGCGCCCCATTGCGTAAGCCGGATGTCCTTGGTCCACATTCACAAACCCCACGCCGCTGTTCGACTCGATCATTTCGACGAGTGCTCGGAAGCAAACCGAGTCGAGTCGACGTTCAATCGGATTGCCCGCACGAGGCAGCGGATCGCCCCTCTCCCGCTCGATGACCCTCGCGAGCGCTTCGATGAGAAGGTGGTTTGCACAGGAAGCGTGACCGCAGTCACATCCAGACGATATGATGTCCTTCAACATACGTTCCACCTCTCAGCCCGCTATCAGGTCAGTCCATCAACCTGCGTGCGTTTCCGCACTCCGGTCACCATCGGCCATCGGTTCAGAAAACAGACTGGCGAAACTAGACATGTCAAGTCTAGCTCTTGGAAGAAGCGGTCTGGCCGCGATGGTTGTGAACGGGGCAAGAGCCGAGAGGCGGCTGTGTCATAGTGCGGGATGCGGCCTAGAGGGACGAGGGGTCCGCGATTGGGGCTTGGGAGGTCGAAAACGCGCCAGACTTGGCCGAGGAAAGCCGCAAGAGGGCGTTTGGACGCCTTGGGGAGGGCGACCGCTGCCGAGGCGGCGAGGCCTTGAGGCCACGTGGGGTGCGGTAGCCGGAGCGGCCGCGGGAGGTTGAAGGCGGTGGTGTGGGGGAGCCATGCGTTTCGGCTCTCATCCTCTCCCGCCTGGCACATGGACGCGGCGCAACCCTCCGGTCACGAGGAGATGGGCGAAGCAGATGGAGCAGACATCGGCGCTCGGCGGGCTGAGGTATCGACGGTGATCCTCTATACGCGGATCAGGTTGTGCCCCCGGAGGTCAAGCTCCCACAGCGCGTGGGCTGGCTGATGCACCGCAGATAGGCGGCGGCGGCGATCCGCTACCGCTTCCGCTACGGGCACAGAGACCGTTTCTGCGCGTTCCACGAGTATTCGGGCAACCTGCGGGCCGCAGGATCGCCTGAGAGCGACGATCGCCGGTCTCCGAGGGGTGAGGGCAGGGCGGAAAGCGGGCGGCGCGGGAGAACGCCGCCATCGCCAAAGGAGTGGCGGGTCGGCCTGTTCGCCCTCGCAAACATGAGGAGCATTTCGGCGACCTCATAACCCCTGACGACCAACGAGAATCTGCGACCGAGCCGAGCAACCACGACGACGAAGATATCCGCGCCACTTGGCTTCAGAACCTCGTGGGCTAAGATTGGCAACATGAGAGCGCTATCCTTGCTTGCCCTGCTTGCTCTTGCGGCGTGTCGCGATGCCGTCGTCCCGGTTCCGGCTCCACAGCCCCCGACCCTCACCATTTTCGTCGCGGGCTCTGGCGCAACGGAATGGCCCGAGAACTCGGGCGACACCGTGATGTTCAACAGCTCGCTTGACCAGGAGGCCGGGCTGGCCGGGATTGCCATTGCGATCAGCGGAATCCTTGAGACCGGGGCACTCTTTCTGGATGCCGACGACCTCAAGCCAACCGGGACCGGGAGAAGTGACAGGCCGAAGTTCGATGTACCGGAGGATGGCCTTATCAGCGTCAGGTTGTGGCTGATCCAGCACGGCGAGATCGTGGCGCATGGCCTGGCTGAATGGGCTCTCGAGCCGAGGGTGCAGTGGACGATCGAGATTCAGCGAGGACCCTACCCAACGACTCCGATCATTCTCGACGGTGCGGACCTCAATCAGCCGTTCGTGCCTTGCAATGATTGGAGATTCTGCCGTGGCAGCTATCGCATCGACGACATCAACGAGGATGCCGCCAACTACCCAGGCGAGGCGCTCTGGCTATCCCTTTGGGGCGGGTACTGCCCGCCGGATGTCATCTGCTACTGAGTGACACCCCCCCGCCAGCTCTTGAGCTGGCCGGGGGGACAGGATTCCGGATCCTCCCATGCCTTTCGGCCCGGTCGTCAGTTGCGCGTTAGGTCAGCCGTTTCCCCATGAACCGAGTTACGACGTAGGCCATCTTCTCCAGCGCGGTCATCCCGCGCGTGTTGTGGAAGCCCACTATCTGGTTGATGTAGCGTGGATGTGCTTCTTGCTCCACTTGCGGAAGGTGCCTTGTGGGCGCGCTTGACGAGCGCCCAAGAGCCCTCGATCCCGTTCGTGTTGGGCGACCGCGCTTCGCGAGGCCGTTGAACAGGCTCACTGGAGCGGTCGCGGGGGTGTTCCGCCACCCCGTCGGCGGCGGCTGCCCCGGGGTCCCGAACACGTCTGCGACGGGCTTGTCGAACGCCCTTATCGCAGGTAAGCCAGCCGACTCCACGTTGAACGTGGCGGACTGGCAAGGGGAGGCCCCGCCCCCCTTGGACCCCCCGGGGCTTCCGCCACCACTGGTGGCGCAGCGGAGGGCGGGGGCCGCCTCCGGAACCTTCTCCCCATCCGCCGCGATGACTGTCATCCGACGGTCGGACCGAGCAAAGCAGCCTGCGCCAACTTGCTCATCCGGTCTTCTGTCCTTCGCCCCGGGTCAGCTTGAACGCCGTGTCGGTGAAGCTGTCCAGCTCTATGCCCGTCACCTCGCCGTTCGCATCGAACGTGACCGCAGTGGGTCCGGTGTAGATCAGCCCGGCGTGAATCTCGCCGGCCTCCACCGTTGCGAACAGCATGTCGATATGCAGGGGGAGTTCGAGCTGGTCGGTCGGCATAACGGTCAGATGGGCGAAGACCCTGACAGACTGGCCGGTAATCCTGCTCTCGTCGCAATGACCGGACGTCCCGTGCGTCCATCCCTCCAAGGAACCACTCGTCTCCACGGGGCCGGGAATCGTGATCGACACGGTCCCGTTGATGTCGCCGTACTGGTCGAGCATTGTGACCGTGTTCGCCTGCCTGAGCTCGAACCGAACGGCAATCGCGTCGCGCACCATCCCGGTCCAAGTGCCGCTCAGGTCGATCGGCTCGATCTCGGGCGCACCACCGCCGGCACATTCGTCGCTGTCCGTGGGCGGCGAGCAGCCCAGCAGGGCAAGCACTGCGGCAGCCGCGAACAGCAACCCGCCGCCCCTCATGCCTCGACGACCGTCACGCCGACTCTCCGCGTCACCGACCGGCCCCGTGGTTGCTGGTCGTCGTCGCTGCCATAGCCCTCGGGCTCGGTCGCGACGATGGCAACGCTGGCCACGCCCGGCGACAGCGGGTCGATAGTCAGGGAATACGAACCCTCCTCGAGGGCCAGCGACACCGCCACGACCGTCGTGTCGGAAGACGTGGCGGTGAGCGTTAGAGTGTCGTCGTCCCAAAACAGGTTCTCGGCCTTCGAGATCGTCAGCGCCCGGCCCACGGTCAGCACCTGGTCGGGAAGTTCGACGGCTGATCTCCCCGGAGGCTGGTTCGGCGGGGGATAGCCGTTGATGATCGCGCGCTCGCAACTCCCCAGCACGAGCGCGGCCAGCACCATGAACGTGTATTGCCGGGGTTTCGTCATTGGCCATCGTCCTTCTTGGGATGCATGGTGATATCCAGCCCGGCGATCAGCAGATCGAGCTTCGCTTCGACCGCCCCTCTTCGTCTCGACTACCCCGATCCTTTTTCCAGGGCGCGGTCGTTGGAGGTGACGGTGTACGGCAAAGCTCGCGGCGAATGTCGGCCTTCGATAGTGGGTACACCTCGACTTCATGAAGGGAACGCCCGATCAGGCGGAGGGGCGAGGCGTTCACCCATCCCGAGTTGGCACGACAAGATGGGTTCGCGGCGTTCCCGCGATGGAGAACTGAACGGGCTCGCGGATCCCTGTGTCCGCAAGTCCCCGGGCTGGAGGCCGCGGCAGTGGTCTCCAGGCCACCCGCGAGCGCCGTCTGCGGTCGCACGCCGCCTTCCTGCAAGGACTGATGGACCGGGAGCGACCCGCCGGGAGGGGTTGGATAGTATGCACATCCAAACCCTCCCCGATGCCCGCACTGGGCATCGAAAGTGGGGGGTCGCTCCCAGCCATGTCCAAGGAGCGCGGATCGGCATCGGCGCTCCGCTGGTCGTGGCACAACCGAAAGGCCACCAGCGACTTGCGGCATCGGTGGCGTGTCCCATCCGAGGGCGGAGTCCGTGTCCGATCGACCTCATTGTCAAATACACATCTTTCGTACGGCACCGGGGCAGCCGGATTCCCCATCGGAACACCGTCCGTCGGCTCACGCCCAGCGCCCGGCCCACCTCCTCGGGCGCTTGGCCTTCCTCGAGGACGCGGCGAACCAACAGAGCTCGCCCCGTGGGTGTTAGTTTCGCATCTTGATGCATGTTCATGCATGTTCACTGGGGCCTCCGGCGACTGGTTCGCAAGACTCTCTCTTCACCTCCCAGCCTGCTCATCGGAGCTTCAGTAAACACCTCCTTTAGCCTTCACAACTCGCCCCATGTCCAAGATCCACCTACCGGCGCGTCCGGGGCAGACCGCCCGGACAGCTTGGCCCACGAACCCGGACGCGCCCTCGACGCTCTGCGGAATGAGGAACGGCTCGCGCCAGATATGGCGGGGCTTGCCGGGAGCCTTCACCGCGAGCGGTCGTCCCGACATCTGCGAGCGGTGCCGGAAGGCGCATCTCGACAATCCGCTGCCGAGCAGCCAGTGAGGATCATTGGTCCCGTCTCGCCAAGGTCCGGATTATGACGATTGCGATTCGTAGGAGGCGCATCAGGTGCTTTCGAAGTGTGCTGGCTGGCCGGGCGCGTGGGGCGTGGAGCACCGCTGCGATGATCTTGTTGCTCACCGCAGGCCAGGCATGCGAGATCCTCGAGATCTTTGACGACAACCCTGCCTGCCCTGCCTGGGATCCGCCGGGCATCCTGATCGATGTCGTGGACGCGGCATCGGGAGGGTTTGTTCCCCGCAGCGCGAACCCGATCGGGTTCGCCATCAGAGGAAGGGTTCGTGAGCCCATGGACCTGGTCTCGACGGTCCCTGGGGAAGAGCGCACCCAGCTATCAGGCGGCAGGGGACCTCCGGGGGCGCGTTCGGAAGTTTTCGTTTACGATGTCGAGATTGCAGCCGAGGGTTATGTACCTTGGCGCACGAGCGGGATATCCGTTGAGCTGCACCGCTGCGGGTACCCTACTCGAACCGTGGAGATGACCGCCCGCCTGTTGCCGTCGCCACCAACGGGGTAGTCTGCGCTCACCTCCCTACGGCGGCACCTCAGGTCGGCAACGATCCGAACTCGCCCGCTATCGGGACAACATGTAAGTGTGAGCCGTAGCGGAGTGGGAGTTCCTCGGGGATCGAAGGGGCGTCGCCCCTCGGCAGCCCCGTCGGGGACGCCGTCGGTGGCCATGTCGGACAGGCTGCCTCCGCGGCCACTAAGGGTCGGGTGCCAGCTCCGGCCGACGCCCTCGAAGCGGTCGCCCAAGACACCGGGCGGACGGGCCTCGGAAGCGAGGTCCGGGCTTGCAGGGACGGACCATGCCGGGCGGCCTCCGTTTGGCGCGCGGAATGTCGTTCGGGGGTCCGGGGGAAGCCCCCCGGCCAGAGGTTTTCGTAAAACGTAAACACATCTGGCTCCTCCACAAACCGCAGAAACCAACGCCCCCGTGGCGCGCCCGCGCCAGAGCCGACCGGGCCGCCAACTCTGGACGACGCGCCCGCCCGGCGCGAGGTTTCAAACGCGCAGATCGTGCAGTCCATCGAAATCGGAGGTATCGAACGATGGCACGCACGAAACGAAGCCGCCGGAGCTACGGCGCCGGCGAGTGGGGCCGGAACAGGGTCCGGGTGTTCCCAGACCCGAAAACCGGCCTCTTCCAGGTGGAATGGCGCGAGAACGGGCGCAGGCTCACCCGGTCTCTCGGGCACCGCGACTGGGCACGCGCGAAGAAGCAGGCGGATCAGTTCGCCGCAGGCTTCATCGACGCGCCCGACGGCAATGCGGAGGCCGAGCCCGAGCCGCTCACGCTGGACAAGCTGTTTGAAATCTACGGTGAAGAGGTGACGCCCACCAAAGCGGAGGCGTCCCAGCGGGCCGACCGGGCCGCGACGAGGATGTTTCTCGGGTTCTTCGGACGAGGCCGCAAGCCTTCAACGCTCTCCCGGCGCGACTGGGACCGGTTCATCCGGGCGCGGCGCGCGGGCAAGGTTGGAGCGAGCGGCAAACCGGTGTCCGACGCGACGATCGAACACGATCTGAAGTTCCTGATCGCCGTGTTCAACTGGGCCGGCAAGTCGAAGGACGAGGAGGGCCGACTGCTCCTCGGCTCGAACCCGCTGAAGGGTCTGAAGACGCCCACGGAGAAGAACCCAACCCGGGTCGTGTTGTCCGAGGAGGAATACCAGGCGCTTCTCGGGGTGTCCCGGGAGGTCGATTGGCGGTTTCACGTCGCGCTCGTGCTGGCGCACGAGACCGGGCACCGAATCGGGGCCATCCGCCACCTCAGGTGGTCGGATATCGACCTTGAAGCCCGAGCCATCCGGTGGAGGGCCGAACACGAGAAGACCTATGTGGACGCCCCGAGGTGGGCAAGCCCGGATTCAGAACTGGGTCGGTGGCAGCTTGGTCAGGTACTGTCGTATGTCCGGCCTCTTGATGCGGCTTTGTTGGCCGCGGGCCCGTATGGTGTTCGTGAGATCGGATCCAAATCGGGCTAACGGGCTCGCGGGCCCTTCGTCTTCTTACTGGTTTTTCCGATCCCGTCTTGCTGACTGTTTGCCCTTACCCCGTTTCTTGCGTCCTACTGCCCACATCTCCCCGACAACTTCCTTGCGTTTCGCTTCTCTCCTTGCGCCGCCCGCTCAGGCGGCAGCGCGAACCCGGTAGGTTTCCTTTTTCGTTGCCAATGCCCAGACCTTCCGCGCCGTCCGGTTTGCGAGCGCCACCGCGACCACCTTGTTCGGCTTGCGTGACAACATCGCGGCCAGCCAGGGATCCGTGTTCGCGCCGCGCCGGATCGCGTGCCGAATGACCGCCATGGCTCCGGTGATCAGGAGCCGCCTGAGATCGCGCTGGCCCATCTTCGATATCCTGCCCAGCCTCGGCTTGCCGCCCGTGGTGTGCTGCCGCGGCACGAGGCCAAGCCAGGCCGAGAAGTCGCGCCCGCACCGGAAGCTCTCCATCGGCGGCGCGAACGCCTGCAGTGCCAGCGCGGTGATCGGCCCGATCCCCGGGATGGTCATCAGCCGCGCCGTCTCTTTGTCCTCCCGCGCACTCGCCCGGATCTTCCCTGCGAGTCCATCGATCTTCGCATCAAGCTCGTCGATCCGCCCGAGCAGCAGCCAGCCCAACTCGACGACCGTCTCCGGCAAGCCCGAGTCGCCGTCTTCGAGAACCCCCGCCAGCTCCCCGATCCGGGTCCTGCCTTGCGGAGCGACGACCCCGTACTCGGCCAGGTGACCCCGAAGCGCGTTGATCGTCTGCGTGCGCTGGCGCACCAGCAGGTCACGGGTGCGAAAGAGCATCCCCAGCGCCTGCTGCGCCTCCGTCTTGACCGCCACGAAGTGCATGGTCGGACGCTGCGCGGCTTCCGTGATCGCCTCCGCGTCCGCCGCGTCGTTCTTTTGGCGCTTGACGAAGGGCTTCACGTAGATCGGGGGAATCAGCTTCACCTCGTGGCCGAGCGATGTGATCTCCCGGCCCCAGTAGTGGGCGCTGCCGCACGCCTCCATCGCCACCGTACACCCCGGTTGCGAGGCGAGAAAGCCCAGCAGCCTCCCGCGGCTCAGCTTCCCGCGATACGCCACAGACCCGTCGGCCTTTGCCCCGTGCACCTGAAAGCTGCGCTTTGCCAGATCGATCCCGATGATGCCAACCTCTTCCATGGATGCCTCCTCCCTCAGGATGGTCGAATACGCTCAGTACCATCTTGGCACATCGCGATGCCGTCGGGAGGGGCGTCCACCCCATCGGGCTACGAACACCGGACTCCGATGACGGCCGAGGCGGTCGCCGTCCTTGAGCAGGCGCGAGAGCGGAGGGCCGGGATTGAGGTTCCTCCGCTGCTGCCCGCACCACGAGATCCGTCGCGGTGCGCGGGCCGGACGCTGGTGCGCTTCTGGTGGAACCGAGCCCAGAAGCTCGCGGGACTCGAACCCAAGCGTGGGCGGGGCTGGCACTCGTTGAGGCGCAAGTTCGCGAGCGACCTCATGGACCAGCCACTCAAGGTCCTCTGCGACCTCGGAGGCTGGAAGACCGCCAAGACGGTGCTTCAGTGCTATCAGCGAGCCGACGAGGGACAGCTTCGGAAGGCACTGGAAGCCCGCCGGAGACCCGGCGGCTGAAGCTCACGAATCAGCGGGAGTCATTTGGCGAGAATCTGGCCGACGGAACGCGTAACAATCAGTGATTGAATGAGATATAGATTCGGTAACGCATGACGTTACGGCAGGGTGTTAGAGACATCCGGTACGACGAACGCAAGGGCGCTGATGCTTGCACCTGGCCCTCACGGAGGCGGCATGACACGTCGGAGATCACGCATCTGGGTAGTGGGCCTCTGCACGGTCCTGCTGACCGTCTGCTCGGGGGAAGACCCGGCGATTACCGCCCTGCGCCAGGTCGAGGAGACCGACACGGCCGACCGGGCTACCCTCATCGCCTTCTACAACGCGACCGGGGGGCCGAACTGGGGCGACCGGACGAACTGGCACACCCCGGAGAGCATCAGGAACTGGGAGGGGGTTTCGACCAACTCGGCCGGCTTCGTCACCGAGCTGTCGCTGTCGGAAAACGACCTGTCGGGTACACTCCCGCCGGTGCTGGGGGATCTGGCGCAGCTGAGACGGCTGGTTCTGACCGACAACCGGTTGACGGGTCCCATCCCGCCGGAGTTGGGACAACTGAGCCAGCTGACCAGGCTCGACCTGCACCGCAACCGCCTGAACGGGACGATCCCCACTGAACTCGGGGCGCTGCCGCGCCTCGACTTCCCTGGTGCTCTTCGGCAACGAGCTGTCCGGCACGATTCCGGCCGAGCTGGGAACCCTGAGTACTCTCCGACGGCTGTCCCTGTCGGAGAACCAGCTATCGGGTTCGATCCCGCCCGAACCATATACAAACCTCATAAGTGACATCAGGACAGTAGGTTAAGCCATGATGGGTGATGCATGTATCACTTCATTTACACAGGTCTGAACGGGAACCCAATCGACCCTATTGGAGGTCCTCGGACGTAGCTGTTCGGCCAAGCCGTGGTCTCGAACTCCTGACGGGTTCGCCTCGATGGCGCCCGAGCAACCGGCGAGCGCCCCCGCTTCCACCTCCATCGGGACAGCGGGCAGAGCGGAGACCGAGACCCGTGGTGTCGGAACGATGGGGTCGGTTGGCCAGCCGCGCAAAGGGATTTCGCGGCACGGCGAGCACCCTCGTCTGGCCTGTCCGGGGGTGGTCCAGCCGCCGCGCTAGTGGAGCAGCGGCAACGCCGATGCAGTATGGCTTGCGCAGGGGGGAGGATGCCGACCGACCGTTCTTCCACGGGCTGGCCGAACAGTTACCCTCGGACCGTTGAGCCGAGTCGGGTGAGCAGGGACCTGACCTTCCCCCGCAACCGGCATCATTCGGATAAACGACGCCCGACCGCCTATGCGGGGGGGCACCGAGCATGGATCGTCGCGGGGACTTAGAGGTGCCCCTTAACTCCCGTCGAGAAACTCGCTGATGCGTTCCTCAAGACTTTCGCCCGCATCTACCTCGCACTCCCAGATCACGAGCACCTGCCAACCCAACTCCAGAAGCTTGGGCACGGTTCTCACGGTCGCGTTCTTGGTTACGCCTCAGCTTGGGTTTCCAGTAGCCACGATTCGTCTTCGGATGGTGGGATCGCTTACAGCGTGGATATCGGGGACGGTCGCCTGCCCGCCAACTCGGACACGTCCTCGGGGTCGGCTCCGGGAAGCATTGGAACAGCTACCCCTCGAAGATCGACTCGGTGTCTAACGTGATGACCGACGCGCGCTCTGTGGCCGCGTTCGACCGCACCGGCGGCGCGTCATGGACAGGGTCTGGAGGGATGAAATGAGCCAACGACCAGTTCCAGCTCGTCATGGATCGGTTCGACAAGATGGAGTCGCGGTTCTACGGGGTGGAGTCCCGGCTGGACGGGGTGGAAGAACGTCCAAGGTGGACGTCCGGCACGACGTCGCAAACCAGTTCTACCAAGAGTCAGGACTGCCAGATACGGGTCAACGGGTGATATCGTGACGTGTACAACCGCCGAGAGATTCGTCAGTGTCGCATCTTGCGCGATCCATATGGGTCTCCATCGTGAGCAGGTAAGGGGCGGACGGAGTGTCGGCCCTCTTCCACCGCTTTCCTGGAGGCTGGAACATGTCGCGCACACCCCGTTTTCTGATGGTGCTCGCCTTCGTCATGCTCTCGGCGGTCGCCAAGCTGACCGCCCAAGAGTCAGGGGACATCGGAGACGCCTTCGATTGCTCAATGGACTGCCACGAGGGGACCATGATAGCCGCAATCATCCATGAAGAAGTGGTCTCCTCTGACGATCTGTGGGCAGTCTACAACCACTGCGTTGAAACGCGTTGCTGACGGGGCTAGCTCTCGCTCACATGACACGGTGAGCGTTTCGCGGATCGCTGCCGCAGTTGCTTCCCTGCTCGTCGGCGTTTCCTGCGGCGAGCCCGATCCGATGGCGGTGCGGGTCGTTCCCTTGGATCCAGTCGCCAGTGCGGAAGCTCCGCTGAGTGACGAGGGCGAAATCGCACTGGCGACCGAGACCACCGCCTGCGTGATCGAATCCTACGAGCACCGGGTCCACTGCATCAACCGGGTTGGGGGCTCACCGAGCGTCTTCGGCCGAGAAGGCCAGGGTCCTGGGGAGTTCCGAGATCTCACGCACATCGTTCGTGGACCCGAAGGCACCGTCGGTGTGATCGACTATGAGCTGGACCGATTGACGCTCTTCGAGCCCTCGGGAGAACGGGTCGCCGAAACACGCATCCCGAGTGGCGTCAACCCGGGGATCTCGTTCGGGTATACGCTGGCGGGTCAGCGGATGGAGTCCCCTTCGCTGGCGTGGAGGCAGTTCGAGCTCGACATCACCACCGGAACGGTGTCTTGGCGGAGGGTATTTCCCTATCGCATGGCTGCTGCGGCCGGATGCAGGCCGGGCGAGGGGCGCGCGCTCCCCGAGGGCAGCGTCCCTAGCCTGCCGCCGAGCTTGGGCCGGGGGTTCATGTTCCCGAATCACGCCATGCTGTTCCCCGGACTCTGCCGGGGGCAGATGCTGTACTTCGCCAGCCGGGACGACCATGAAGGCGTCCTGATTCAGGCGCCGACGTATACTGCGGAGCTTCCGGCACCCAAGGATGTCGAGCGATACCTAGAGGGCTGTGGTCCCGCTCCGCTCGCTTTCCCTGCGACCCCGAGCATGTTTCGCCTGCCATGCTACGAAGCCGAATACCGGCGGACGCCGAAGCGGTATTCGGACACCAACCGAGCGGGGATCGACGGTCAAGGCAGGCTCTGGATCCTCACCAACCGTGATCGCAACGAGTTCTCATACCTCGACATCTATGTCGGCCCCGAGTACGCGCTGACGGTTCGCGTCCGTCACCGGGTGGAGAGGATCGATGTGCTGGGATCGACGCTCGCGGTTCTGGTCGACCGCCCGGTCGGCCCGGATGACCCGGACGACTACCCCGACCGGGGCATCGACTGGTACGACATCGGTGATCTGGAGTTCGCAGTCTCCCCAAACGAGAACGAGTTCTAGGCTCCGAGGCCTCTCCGTGCGGTACGGTGCTGTGGGGTATTTTTCCGTATCCTCCGAACATGGGAGCCTGAATGTCGGATTTCTGGAAGCAAGTCCGTGGCGTTCGCCACGGCGTTTTGCTGCCCTCTACTAGCGGCGCTCATCATCTCGTTTGCACATCGCGACCGGCGCACGCAATGGACCGCCACGCTGGACGACGCATTTCCCTATTGGTTCTAATTTCCTTTCCACGGTCGGGATGACCTTGGGAGTGATCGCATCTTGCCTGTGTTCGGTCACCCCCGTGAGGCCGGGGGTCGTCAGCTTTGGTCCTGACCTGTTGATTTCATGAGCCGTCATTACGAAGCGCTGAATTGGCTAGAACTACTCTCTGGACGAGAGGCTCAACGTCGAGATAAGCGGCAACGTCGCCGAGTACGTCGGACAGTTTGAGCCGGTTCAATGGCGCCCAACACCTCCGTCGATGCTCGTAGCGTCCGGCTGATTTTCCGCTGCCGGGACTCCTCTACCGGCTGGGACCTTGGTCCCGCTCCGGCCCGCGCGGCCTCGTCTTTTCCAGCAACCGCCTCGTCATCTCCACCCGCGCCCTGGCCCCGCGCCGTATGTGCCGGAGTATCCGGTCAAGTCCGTCACCCGCCCGCTCAGCCGCTCGACTTGCCGCCGCAAGGCTTCGACCTGCTCGCGCAACGTTTCGATCTGTCCGCAGTGCCGCCGCTGTTCCGTTTCGTACTGCTCGGACAACCGCTCCAAGGCGGTTGTCAACCGCCGTTCCAAGTCGGTCATGCAACTCCCTCCTCACTCTCTCGAGAGCTTCATGTAAGGCCGTCCGTCCATGGTGAATGCCGGACGGCCCGGAGTGCCGGCGGGCAGCGCCACGTACCGCTCCCCGTTGATCTCGATCAACTCGGTGCCCCACGTCGTCTCGTGCATCACCGCCAAGGTGTCGCGCGCCCGCACGATCCTGACCTTGACCTCCGCCAAGGTCTCGAACCGGGAGTCGATGCTCCTCGACAACCAGTGCATCGTCGCCCAGCTGCCGCCGCAGATACCGAGGAAGAGGCTCATGCCGACCACCAAGGGCCGGAGCCAGGCCTTCATCAGCAACTCGCGCATCCGCCCGGTCGCCTCCTCCGTATCGGCCTCGATGGAACGCAGCGCGTCGCTTCTGACGGCGCTTAAGCTCTCGCCAAGCCGCCTGAGCTCGCGCGTGGCCGTCTCCTCGATCTCCTTCCGGTCGGCCTCCAGCCTGCTCCTCAGCCGGGAGGTCAAGTCGTTTGGGCTCGAAGTCTCTCTCATACAGTTCTCCTCTCAGCCGCCACCGCTTGCCGCTGTCCGGATCGCGGGCGGTGATGTAGTCCTTGCCTTGGCGCGGCACCTCCAGCCCCACGTCCTCCAGCGCGGAGACCACGTCGGCGCGGCCCTTGACCGCGCCGTGTTCGACGCGCTGCACCAGGTAGTCGCGGATCAGCGTGCGGGGGTCCGCCTCGTGTTCGAGTCCGGCCCGCAGCTTCGACGCCTCGATGTAGGCCACGTGGCCCGGCCGCTGCGCCCTGGCCCGCGCCGGGTCGTCGGGTCGGCTCCAGCCATGCTCGTGGTTGAAGGCGTCGCGAAGCGGGGCATAGGTTTTGTGCCAGCCGGGCGGCGCGATGTTCAGGCTCCGCCCGGTCTGGAGGTCGCACTGCGCGGCGAGGATGTGCGCGTGGACGCCGCCCCCGCGCTCACGGTGAAGAACCGCCGTCCACGCATATCGATCCGGCTCCAGTCCCGCCCAAGCGGTCTTCTCGAACTCGTCGAGGACGGCTCCGATCTGCTCGCCGGTCGGCCGGTCGTCCGGCGCCCATGCGATCACGGCCGACGTGTACTTGCGCTCGAAGTCGAGGGAGTCGGCCACGGCGGCCACCATGTCCGGGTTCCCGCGCAGCACTTCGACGCCTTCGCGCTCGTGTCCTGCCGCGTCCCGCTCGCCGACGAGATACTCGACCGCCGCCCCGGCCGAGCCCTTCCCATGGGAGAGGAACTTAACGAGCATCGCGGGCCTCCTCGCCGATGCGTGCCACGGCGAGCAGCGACCGCTCGAACGACACCAAGTGGGCGATCACCGAGACGGCCTCGGCCGTCGAGGCATGTGTGTTCGCCCAGCGCGCCAGCTGGTTCAGGTTGTTTCCGATGCGCGCGATCTGGCGGGTGCGCTCGCGCTCGACGGCCCGCGCCGACGCGGTCCAGGTCCGGGTCCGCGCCATCGCCTCGCGCAGCAGCGCGGACGGCGACACGCCCGCCGCGGCCGCCTTCTCGGGCCAGGCGGCGTGTTCCGCGGGCGTGACCCGGGCGGCGACCATCACGGTGCGATGCTCAGCCACGGTCGCACCGGAGACGGGGTTCGGGGGCCTCGCCCCCACGCGTCCGCTGCTCCGCCAGGGACGCGACAGGCCGGGGGTTCGAAGGGGGGCGCAGCAACCCCTCGCCAGCCGCGATGTTCAACATCGCGTGTGCTGGCTTACCGGCCTTAGTCGCGTCCGACGGGCTGTTCCCCGGCCGCGGCGAAGGCGCGCCGGCTCATCGAACCGGGCCGGCCTCTGCCGCCCGGCAAATCCCCCGCGCGGCCTCGCCGCGCTCACCGGCCCGAGCGCCGTCGAACCGGCTCTCGGCGATGCGCTCGCGGACCCATTCGTCCACCTCGGCCTCGATCCAACCCACTGCCCGCCCGCCCAGGGCGACCGGCCGGGGGAAGCGTCCCTCTGCCAGCCGCACGTAGATCGTGCTCCGCGACAGGCCGGTGCGCGCCATCACCTCGGTCAGCCGCAGGAAACGGGTCGGAGGGTTCGTCCTCCGTTCCATCGTGTTCTCGGTCATCGTCCTGCTCCTCCTCGCTGTTCTCCACGTTCTCGCCGGTCTCCGGTGTCACGGGCGTCGAGGGGGATCGCGTCCACCGCCCGATGCCCCATCGTGCTCCGCGATGAACGCCAGAATCCGGTCCGCCGTCCTCAGCGACGGCGAGCGGCCACGGCCGATCTGACGCATCAGGTTCGGGTCGCCCAGCGCCTTCTTCCCGAATGCCGTCGGGCTCAGGCTCGAACGCCCGAGGAACGCGCTAACCCGCGATCTGAATAGCTCTTCCAGCGTCTCCATGCCTGAACGCTGGAGGACCATTCGGGACGGCGTCAACGGTCGGAAATTCCCTACTCTTCCACAGCCTTCCATGGGGTTCCGACGCCGTCCACCACCCGTTCGCGGTCGCCGCCAGCGGCGTGGCAAGATCCCCCCCTGGCGAACCGCGGAGTGATCGTCCGGAGGTGTGAAAACCGGTCCGACGAGGCCCGGTTCGACCCGGCTTGACGCCGTGGATGCCGGCAACACGGCCGCGGGCGACCGCCGAACCGCGCTACGGAGGTGGAAGGGTGGTGCTGATCGGCGTTGGGGGAGGCAAGTGGCTACCCGAGGTGGTCGCTCCAAGCCTGCAAGACTTCGGCACGGCGGGTCAGAAGGTCGGAGCGCTGGTACGCCTGTACGACTCGGCTCTTCGGAACGTGGGCGAGGCAAGCCTCGGCAACCTCGGCCGGGACGCCGGTCTCGGCCATCCACGACCGGGCGCTCGACCGGAACCCGTGAAGCGTCGAGTCCACCCCCGCGATCTGGAGCAGTCGCGACACCGTCTTCGGCGCAAGCGTCCGGCCGGTCCGCGACGGGAACACCAGCGGCGACTTGTCCGACAGCTTGCGCGCCTTCCTCAGCACCCTCAGCGCGCCAGTGCTGAGCGGGACCGTGAACTCGCGGCCCGCCTTCATCCTCGCCACCGGAATCGTCCAACGTGCCGCGTCCATGTCGATCTCGTCCCAGCGTGCGCCACGCGCCTCGCCGGGACGGACCGCCGTGAGCACCATCAGTTCGACGCACAACGCAGCCAGACTCCCGTCCCCCACCCGGCGGATGGAACGAAGCGCCGCAGCGATCTCCCCGTGAGACAGGGCGCGGTGATGGCTTCCTGCGTTGCCGTTCGGCTTCGGCAAAGCTGCAACGGCCCGATCGACCGGATTGTCCCGGCGGTAGTTGCGGCCGATGCACCACCGGAACACGGCGGCGATCCGGTGCTTGGCCTTCCGCGCGGCCGTGGGCATCGAGTTCCAGATCGGGCCAAGGCACCCGAGCACGTCCGCGCTCGTGATCCGGTCCACCGGCTTGTCCAAGAGCGGGGCGGCGTGGAGCCGGAACGTGGACTCCCACTGCTGGGGCAGAGGGCTCCCGGCCTTCCACGAGTCGCGGTGAAGCTCGATGGTCCGCCGGGCCGCCTCGGCGAAGGTCGGCACGCCGCGCCCGCGCGGATCCTGTCCCCGGCGAACCCTCCGGCTGTTGTCCAGCGCCTTTTCCCGGGCGTCGGCGAGCGTGACCTCGGGATACGGGCCGAGACCGATCGAGGTGAGTCGCCCGTCGATCCTGACGCGCTGACGCCACGTTTTGGTGATCCGGCCGTTGGCCGTCCGGTACACCCGGAGGCTCAGCCCGCGGCCGCCTCGTCCGTCGCCGTAGACTCCGGGTCGGCTGACCGTCCGAACGAAGGCGGCGGTAAGCGTCTTGGGTCGCTTCGTCATGCGGTCCTTCCTGTTGTTGTGTATCACACCCCAAATCACTCTACAGGGAAGAATACACGGGATGTTGGCGGACGGCAAGGGACGATGGAGCAGGGGCATGCCCTCTGAAACGGTTGTCCAATAACGTGTTATGAACGCACTGGTGTACCCCGGTGGACTACACAAGACAACGGCTATCTAGTTCCGCCCGAACTCGGCAGCCTCACCAGCCTGACGCGGCTCTTTCTCGCCTTCAACGATCTGTCGGGGTCAATCCCGCCTGAGCTCGGCGGGCTCACCAGCCTGACGCGGCTCGCTCTCGGCAACAACGACCTGTCGGGGCCAATCCCGCCTGAGCTCGCTGAACTTGGGAACCTGACGCACCTCTGGGTCAGAACAAACAATCTCTCCGGCCCGATTCCCGAGAGCTTTCTCGAGCTCAATGTGGAACGGTTCCACTTCGAGGCGAACGCGGACCTGTGCGCCCCTGGCACGATCGATTTCTTCACCTGGCTGGAAGGCTTGGAGGATACATCGGGACCCTACTGCAACGAGTCGGACACGGGCGTGCTCAACCAGCTGTATGAGACCTCCGGGGGGCCGGGCTGGACGAATTCCAGTGGCTGGCTCGAGACTCCGGCAGTGGAGCAGTGGTACGGGGTGACGGCCGACGACCTCGGTCGGGTCGTGACGCTCGACCTTGGCGGCAACGGCCTCGAGGGTCGGCTACCGACCGGGCTCGGAAGCCTGCCGGAGATGACCGGGCTCCGCGTCGGCGACAACGCGCTGTCCGGCCGGTTGCCGCTCTCGCTGGCCAGACCCCGGATTGTGGAACTCCATTACGCGGGCACAGGCCTGTGCGTCCCGACGGAGCCGTCGTTCCAGGCATGGCTGAACGGGCTATCGTCGCACGAGGGCACGGGGATGGAGTGCGGCCAGCTGTCGGACCGTGAGATCCTGGTGGCGCTGTATGAGACCACGGATGGACCGAGCTGGGGCAACTCCGGCAGGTGGCTGACGGACGCGCCACTCGGGGACTGGTACGGGGTGGAGACGGATGCTTCGGGCCGCGTCGTCGTTCTGGATCTGTCCCGCAACAACCTGGTGGGCCCGATCCCGACCGAACTGGGAGATCTCGCTGCCCTGGAACGGCTGGTTCTGGGGCGTAACGATCTTGCGGGCCCGATTCCGCCCGAACTCGGCAACCTCCCCAGCCTGCAAAGACTGTGGCTCCGCCAAAATGACCTGACAGGCCCGATTCCGCCTGCACTCGGCGGGCTCCCGAGCCTGAGGTCGCTGGATGTCTCGGAAAACCACCACACAGGCCCGATTCCCCCCGAGGTCGCCGACTTGACGAGCCTGGTGCACCTGCGCGTCAACAACAACGGCCTCACGGGCCCGATCCCGCCCGAACTCGGCACGCTGACGGGCCTGGGATGGCTGTATCTCGCCGGGAACGACCTGGCGGGCCCGATCCCCGCCGAGTTCGGGAGCCTCTCGGACCTGGGAGTCCTCGATCTCGCCGGCAACAACCTGGCGGGCGGGCTGCCCCCCGAGCTTGCCCGCATGTCATCCCTGCGGTGGCTGTCCGTGGGGAACAATCCGGGGCTGTCCGGGCCGCTCCCGGCCGGGCTGGTGGATCTCCTCCGGCTCGAGACGCTGCTCGCCGGGGGCACGGATCTCTGCGCGCCAGTGGATCCCGGCTTCCAGACCTGGCTGGAAACCGTTTACCAAAGGCGAATCATGACCTGCGCGGGTGGGGGTGGAGCATTGGCATACCTGATCCAGGCGGTGCAGTCACGGGATCATCCGGTGCCGCTGGTCGCCGGCGAGACGGCCCTGCTGCGGGTCTTTCCCACCGCCGCGCGCTCGACGACAGTCGGCATCCCGCCTGTCCGGGCACGGTTCTACCTGGATGGGACCGAGAGCCATGTGACGGACATTCCCGCCAGCAGGGCACCGGTCCCCACCGAGGTCCTCGAACACGACCTGTCCGCTTCCGCGAATGCCGAGATCCCCGGCGAAGTCGTGCAACCCGGCCTCGAGATGGTCGTCGAAATCGATCCGGACGGGACACTGGATGCGGGCCTGGGGGTGGCGAGGCGGATCCCGGAGACGGGCCGCACGGCGGTCGATGTGCGCGAGATGCCCGTGTTCGATCTCACAGTGATTCCATTCCTCTGGAGCGCCGATCCCAACAGGCAAATCGTGGAGGCGGCCGAGGCCATGGAGGAAGACCCCGGGAGCCACGAACTGCTCCGGGATACGCGCACGCTGCTTCCGATCGCCGACCTCGAAGTGACGGCGCACGAGCCCGTGATGAGTTCGAGCAACAGCAAGTACGTGCTGCTGGCCGAGACGCGGGCGATCCGAGCCATGGAGGGCGGCGTCGGCCACTACATGGGCATGATGTCCGGAACGGTCAACCCGGGTGGGGGTGTGGCGGGCATACGGGGTCGGGAGAGCTTCTCGGAGCCATACACGTCGATCATGGCCCACGAACTCGGCCACAATATGAGCCTTCTACATGCCCCGTGCGGGAATCCCTCCGCTGTTGACCTGTCGTTTCCATATCGGGACGGATCCACAGCACCTGGGGGTACGACTTCCGCGACGGCGGCAGTCTGGTGGGACCGCAGTCAAATGACCTGATGTCCTACTGCAGCCCGCGGCGGATCAGCGACTATCACTTCACGAACGCGCTCCGCTATCGCCTCTTCGACGAGGGGCCGCAAGTCCAGGGCAACCTGGCCGCCCGGGAGCGAGAGTCTCTCCTCCTCTGGGGCGGCACGGATGCCGAGGGAGAGCCGTTCCTCAACCCGGCCTTCGTCGTCGAAGCCCCGCCCGCGCTCCCCGATGCGGCGGGCGAGCACCGCATCACGGGACGGACCGCCGGTGGTGACGAGCTATTCGACCTCGACTTCGTCATGCCGGGGCTTGCCGACGGGGACGGGAGTTCATCTTTCGCCTTCGTTCTCCCGGTTCAGCCCGGGTGGGCCGGCAGCCTGGCAAGCGTCACGCTCTCCGGGCCCGGCGGCACGGTGATGCTGGACAGCGACACCGACCTTCCCATGACCATCCTGCTCGATCCGAACACCGGACAGGTGAGGGCCATCTTGCGAGGCCTTCTTCAAGCGGGGCACGGCGACAGCGGACGCGGCGGGCGGCGGCAACTCACACGGGTGCCGGCAGTCTCCAGGTCCTCTTCAGCCGCGGGATTCCCGATGCTCCGGCGCGGGGCCGGTGAAGGCTTGCCGGTCCGGCGGCCGGACCGGACCCTACCTCAACGACCTCCCATCGGCGCCGGTGATCCGGGTCCGGGCCCCGGCTTCGGACGACCAGCTGCTCCCGGGCCGCTCGATGCGCCTCGTCGATGGCCGCGTCCGTGTGCGGAGTGGCGGCGGCATCGGAGTTCGCGATCGAGATCCGCCCGAATCGACGGCTGCCGATCACGCACGGCCGATCGTCGGGGTCGAAGAGCGCCCACTCGATGGGATCGTTGAGGGTGTCGTAGCTGTAGGCGTAGCCGTGTGGCCAGCGATTCACGGTGATCGCCTCGATGTCGCGGGCCGGGTCGAAGCCCCCGTCCGCGAGCATGCGGCCGAGCTGATCCCTGATCTTGCGTTCGAAGGTCTCGAAGGTCGTGGCCAGGAGGTCCGCCCTGCCGATGCGGTGCTGCTCCTTTTTTGGCTTGCCGGGAGCACACGGCGTACGCGTCATGTGCAGGACCATCGGCTCGTCGGGCGATCGTGAGGGGCGGTAGTCGCCCAGCTGCACCGACCGGCCCAGGTTGACGCCCGTGTGGTACATCCCGGGAGCGCTCGCCCGGGAGATGCCCAGGTTCGTGAAGGCGGTCCACCCGCGGACGAGCACGCTGGTGTAGACAAGCGGCATCTTGACGCCGTACATGAGCGCCGTCCGCTGCGCTTCGGGCATCTCCGGCACGAGGTGCGGGATGACCCGGTTGTAGCACGCCATCACGCAGTGATCGGCCCGGACCTTCTCGGCCCTGCCCCCCCGCACGTAGGTGACCTCGACCTGGCGGGCCGAGTCGGGATCGCCCAGGTGACGGGCGGATACGACCGTGCTGTTGAGTCGAATGCGGGCGTCGGAGCCCTCCCGGTCGATCCGCTCGTACGCGAGGCGCGACGTGATCGAGTCCTCGAGCGTGGACCCCGGCAGCGCGTCGGGGATCATGGCCCGCACCAGCAGCCTGGCCACCGTCGCATTCCCGTCCGGAAGATCGATGGTGGGGCCTCCCCGCCATTCGTTCTCCCGGCCGTGTTGCCCTCCTCCGATATGCGTGAGGGGCCCCACCGGCGAGAAGGGCTCGAGGTTCATCCCCTGGAACCCGGGATAGCCCTCGGCCCATGCGTAGAGAGCGGGATAGGCATCGATGCCCACGCAGAAGAGCCCCTTGGGGCCGTCGTCGTAGAAGGGGATGACGTCGGGGTGCACCTTCGCGAGGTCGAGGAGGAAATCGCGGTAGCTCATCCTGGCCAGCCGCTCCTTCTTCTCCCAGTCGGGGAGGCCCGGCATGGGGTCGGGGTTCGCGCTCTCGTCGTTCAGCCGCGCGATATCCCTGCGCGCGTCCGCGGACAGCGGGGTCCCGGCGAGCCAGTCGGCCCAGTCGATGTCCGCACCCCGTCCGGGCCGCCCCATCACCAGCCGATCTTCGCCGAACACCTCCTTCGCGAAGAAGGTGGCGTTGCCGAGCCCCAGGGAACGGTAGAACTCCCGGCTTCCCGCGCTTGCCGCCTGCGCCCTGTCCAGGTCCAGGCCGATCGAGGCGAGCAGCGTCCGCGAGACCGTGCTGTAGTGGTTCACGGACTCCAGGTTCGACGTCCCGCCGTTCAGGAGCAGCGTGCGGCCCCCGGAGGTGAACTCGTTCCGCTTGGCGTGGCCCCCGAAGTCGTCGTGGTTGTCGAGAACGAGCACGCGCGCGCCGGGCCCCGCCGACGTCAGGAAGAAGTACGCGGCGGAGAGTCCGCTCAGCCCCCCGCCGACCACCACCAGGTCGTAGCTCTCCCGCGTGTCGACGGCGTCGGTAAACGTGATCCCGTCCCGGAGTTGGTGGGCCACCTCGAAGGAGCCCGGGTGGCTCCCGCGCATCCCCGTCAGAGCGGGCGGATAGTATTCCTGCGGGCCGCGGAACGGCCGGCCGTCGAGGGCCGACAGCCATCCCGGCGCAAGGAGGGAGCCCGTGACGGCAACCCCCACGCCGTTGATGAAGTCGCGTCGGGCGATCTTCCGGTGCATGCCGAGATCGCGGTCATCACTCGTGGACATAACCTCTCCGATTTCTCGAGTCGCGCGGCATGGCGTGGATCGCGAACGCTCCGTACTCCGTCCAGTTCGCGAGATGGCGGGCCTCACAAGTAGGTTTCCTGCAAACTCCCCCGGCCCAATACCCGTGTCAAGCAAGCGATGGGCTGGCGGAAAACCGGAACCCGGGAGAGCGCTCATGCCAGGTCGTCTGCGGTGGATCGGAGCGGGCTCGCTCGCATGCATGGTGTGGCTCGGGGCCTGCGAGCCCCGTTTCGGCGGCGGGGGCGCCGACTCCGGCGGCGGGGACGGTGACTCCGGCGACTGGGAGGCCGGCTCCGGCGACTGGGCCTACTTCGGAAGCGACAAGGCGTTCACGAGGTACTCGCCTCTCGATCAGATCACGCACGACAATGTCGGAGACCTGGAGATCCTGTGGCGACGTCCCGCCGTCGATTCGGCCCTGACGGCCTCTTTCCCGGGTCTGGGGGTCTCGGGCTATCTCAGGGCGACGCCGATCCTCATCGACGGCGTGCTCTATGCCCCCAACGGGGTCGGTCTGGCCGAAGCCTTCGATCCGGCGACCGGCGAGACCCTCTGGATCCAGCAGCCGTTCCCGCCGACGATCGAGGAAGCCCGGGGCCGGTCCTCGCGGGGGATGGACTACTGGACCGACGGCTCCGACCGTCGCCTGATCCTCGTGCGTGGCGGCTATCTCTACGCACTCGACCCGGAAACCGGCCACGCCCGTCCCGACTTCGGCGATGGCGGGAGGGTCGCCCTGGTTCCGGCCTCGGCCCGGCGGTTCAGCTGGAGCTCCGGTCCCATCGTCGTGAACGACGTCGTCGTGGTCGCGGGCACCCTGGACGGAGCGGGCGACTCGGGGACGCACTGGAAGGGAAGCGCGCCCGAGAACCTGCGCGGATACGACGTGCGGACCGGCGAGCTGCTCTGGACCTTCAACGTCGTGCCGCGGGAGGGCGAGTTCGGCGTCGACACCTGGGGCAACCGGTCGTGGCGAGAATCGGGCGACCTCGGCGCATGGTGCTGCCTCAGCGCGGACGAGGAGCGCGGGTTCGTGTTCGTGCCCTTTTCGGCGCCCACCGCCGCCTACTACGGGGGCCATCGCCCGGGCGACAACCTGTTCTCCAACAGCCTGGTGGCGATCGACGTCGCGACCGGCGAACGGGTATGGCACTTCCAGATGGTGCATCACGACCTGTGGGAGTACGACACAGTGGGCCCGCCGACGCTGGGCGAGATCGTGGTGGACGGCCGCCGCATCGACGCCGTCATGCAGCCGAGCAAGACGGGCTTCCTGTACGTCTTCGACCGCGTGACCGGCGAACCGGTATGGCCGATCGAGGAGCGTCCCGTGCCTCAGTCGACGGTTCCGGGCGAGCACACCGCCGCGACGCAACCGTTTCCGACCAAACCGGCACCGTTCGCCAGGCACGGCATCACCCCTGACGACCTCATCGACTTCCCGGGGCTCGGCGAGCGGGCGCGCGCGGTGGCCGATTCGTTCGTGATCGGCCCGATCTTCACCCCGCCGTCGCTCGTGAGCGACGAGCCGGGCGGCAAGAAGGGCACGCTGATGGTGCCCGGGTCGTGGGGGGCCGGGAACTGGAACACCGGTGCGTTCGATCCCGAAACCGGCATGTACTACGCGTTCGCCCACACGATCCCGCGCGTCTACCGAATCGTCAAGGCCACCGACTCAACCTCGGAGATGGAGTACTGGAGCCCGAATCGGGACGCGCCCTACATCGACGGGTTGCCGATCACCAGGCCGCCATGGGGCCGGATCACGGCGATCGACATGAACCGCGGCGAGCACGTCTGGGTGAAGGCGAACGGCGATGGCCCGAGGGATCACCCGGCTCTTCAGGGTGTGGAGGTCCCGCCCCTCGGCGTGGCCAGCCGGCCCGTGGCGCTCGTCACGAAGACGCTCCTGCTGATGGGCGAAGGAGCTCAGGGAGTATTCGGGGGCGTCCAGGCCAACATGTGGGGCAGGAGCTTCCGCGCCTACGACAAGGCCACCGGAGAGGTGGTCGCGGAGATCGAGCTGGACGCGGGTACGACGGGAGGCCCCATGTCGTACATGCATGACGGGAAGCAGTTCATCGTGGTGGCCATCGGCGGCAGGCAACATCCGCCGGAATTCATCGCTCTCGGGCTTCCGTAGGTTCGGCGGCGTGCCCGTCAGGGCCGCGTGAATTCCAGAGGTATTGCAGGCGGTGCGTCGACCTCGTCGCCCAAGATCCCGCGTATGCGGTCTTCCGACACCAACTGGCCCGAGTACGGTACTTCGTCCAGGTCCGCGTCGACGAGAATCAAAGACACATTCGGATAGGAGTGCTGGCCGGATACGGTACCGACGGCGTCTGGCGCCATGATGCCGGTCCCCTGAAGGCTGGAGGTGAAGGTACCGCTGACCTCTCCGGTTCCGGTTTCGGACAGTGGTGGAGACGGCTTCTCTCCGCGAGACTTCCGATGTGTTGATCGTG
Source organism: Longimicrobiales bacterium (assembly GCA_965232315.1). GTDB lineage: Bacteria > Gemmatimonadota > Gemmatimonadetes > Longimicrobiales > Gaopeijiaceae > BD2-11. The sequence goes on from CBDDPN010000005.1 coordinate 88,275, forward strand.
CAATCCATCATCGAAAGGACGTAGCGTGCAAAACGTTCAGGGGTTCGGCGGGTTCTTCTTTCGGGCCAATGACCCGAAAGGACTTGCCAAATGGTATCAGGATCACCTTGGCATCAATCCTGCGCCGACGAACATGGAGATGGCGCCCTGGGTGACCGAGTCCGGTGTCACGGTTTTCGCACCCTTCGATGCTGACACCGAATATTTTGCCGCGGACAAGACCTTCATGCTGAATTTCCGCGTGGCCGATCTGGACGCGATGATCACACAACTGAAGTCCGCGGATATCGAGGTCAGCCACGAAAGCGAGATGGCGGGCATCGGCCGCTTCGCCCGCATCCACGACCCCGAAGGAAACGCGATCGAGCTGTGGGAACCCGCGTCCTGAGATTCGAACTCATGCTGGTGGACGCGACGCGATAGCGCGCTTGGCGCCGGACCCGGCGAAGGCATGCCCCCGTGCCGGTGACGATCCCAAGTGGCACTTCTTCTGGACCCACAAGCTCGCCGCGATGGGGCGGCGGGGCGTGATGGTGTACAACAGGTCGCTCCGTTACCGCAACAGACTATGGGACGGAGACGAAATACGAAGGCTTCCTTCCGCGAAGCTGATCCTCGAACGAGAACGAGAAGGTAGTTAGACCGCTGGCTGGGTCATAGGAACTAGAGAAGCTACTCTGCCCGATGATGTCCATGCCTATCAGCAGATCGTCACCATCGTTGATGCCGAGGACGCGCATAAACGTCAGTGCCTGCGAAGTCTGCTCTTCTTCATGGTTCATCTCTCCTGGAGATCCCCCGCAGAGACGTTTGTTGCGGAGCCCGAGGACATCCATTTGGAGGGTTGTCAACCTCAAAAAATACCACGCACCTGGCTGTGCGCGCCATCCTTGCCCAGCCAGGTGTGAGGTCCTCCTACCAGAACACCACATAGAGTCCCACCGTCAGAATCACCACGACCGCGCCCGCCCATCTTGCCGACGGGGCGGGCTCGAGGTCGACGGCATCGGACTGCGGCAGTGGCCGGGCTTCTCTCAGCGGGCGGACGCGCGACCCGACGACCATCGCCAGGCTCGAGAGGACGAACGCACCGGCCGCGGCGTTCAGGTAGGCCTGCGAGTTGAAGAAGACGTCGAGGGCCACCGTCAGCAGTCCGTACGCCACCGGGCCGATCAGGAGCGCGACGGTCGCCGCCCTCGGGGGGGCCCTGGGCAGGACCATCCCCATGAGGAAGACGGCGAGGATGCCCGGCCAGATGAAGTTCCAGACGCGCTGCATGTACTCGTAGATCCCCCCGACCGACGCGAGCTGGGGGGCCAGCAGGCAGCCGATCACGACGAAGACGCCGGTCGCGATCCTGCCGATGCGAATCGCTCTGCGCGGCCCGAGTTCCTCCTTCACGATGTGGCGTGAATAGATGTCCAGCGTGAAGATCGTGGACGCCGAGTTGAGCATGGAGTCGAGCGAGCTCATTACGGCGCCGAAGAGTGCGGCGAACATGACGCCGCGAAGGCCCGTGGGCAGCAGGTTGGCCATGAGCTCCGGATAGGCCTGGTCTCCGATCGCGATCTCGCCCGCATAGAGCTGATAGGCAGCGATTCCGGGCATCACGATCAGGAACGGGATCAGCAGCTTGAGGAACGCCGCGAAGATCACGCCCTTCTGGCCCTCGGCCAGACTCCTCGCGGCCAGCGCCCGCTGGGAGATGAACTGGTTCAGTCCCCAGTACGCGATATTGGGGACCCAGATGCCCATGATGTAGATCGTCCACGGGAGCGTCGGATGATCGGCCGGCAGCATCAGGTGGAGCCGGTCCTCGTTCGCGGACAGGAAGGCGCCGAAGCCGCCCACGGCCTCCATGCTCAGGAAGAACAGCACCGCCCCTCCCCCGAGCAGCGCGATGCCCTGCAGCATGTCGGACCAGACGACCGCCTTCAGCCCGCCGTAGATGGTGTATCCGCCCGCGAGCAGGCCGATCGTCCAGACCCCGGCCGTCAGGTCGAGCCCGAAGATGCTCGTCAGGGCCAGGCTTCCCGCGTAGAGGATACCGGCCAGGCCCACGACGACGTAGACGGTCATCAGGTATGCAGCCATGATGACGCGCGGAACCGGTCCGAACCGGAACTCGAGGTATTCGGGGAGCGTGTAGATGCCGGCCTGGAGAAACCTGGGCAGGAGCACGAGGGCCACGAAGACGAGCGCGATGGCTGCAATCCACTCGAAGGCGGCGATGGCCAGCCCCGTCTGAAACCCCTCGCCGGACATGCCGATGAAGTGTTCGGAGGAGATGTTGGAGGCGATCAGCGAGATGCCGATGAGCCACCAGGGCAGGTTGCGGCCGGCCAGGAAGTAGTCGGCGGTCGTGTCTTCCCGGCGCGACGCATAGAGGGATACGCCCACCACGATGCCGAGGAAGACGAGGAAGGCGACGAGGTCGATCCGGCCTAGCGCCACGCTTCCCTCAAAAGGCCCTGGTACACGTTGCCGACACGCTCATCCCGTACTCTCGCGCCTCCATGATCCTGCCCCGTCCTGGTGGACAGTCGAAAGTGGTGTTTTTCTACCCCCGGGCCAACTCGCGGGAGCCGAAAGCGCGCGCCGCGGCGAGGGCGTGGCTCTCGTCATCCCCCGATGGCCCCGCTGACCGGACGGCTTACCTTGGGACCCGTGAGTTCGCTCACCCGATGCCCATGACCACCAGCCCGTAAAGGAATCGCGACATGTTCCTGGACTTTGCCCTGATTTCCGGCCTGCTGGTTGGCGCGCATCTGCTGCGGACGTGGGTTCGGTTTTTCCAGACCATTTTCCTGCCCACTCCGATCCTGGCCGGGCTGATCGGACTCGGTGTCGGGCCCGAAGGGCTGGACCTGCTGCCGTTCGCGCGCGATGCGGCCGGCACACCGGTGATGACCCGCTATCCGGGCGAGCTGGTCGTGCTTCTGTTCGCCACCCTGTTCATGGGCTGGCGCACGAGCCGACCCCGTTTCAGGGAGATGATCCGCGATGCCGGAGACACGTTCTTCTACAATCTGTCGGCCTGGATCGGCCAGTTCGGTCTCGCGCTGCTGTTCGCGGGCGCCGTCCTCATTCCACTCTTTCCCGATGTCGGCGGGCCCTTCGCCCTGATGCTTCCAGCCGGCTTTGCCGGGGGTCACGGCACGGCCACGGCGGTCGGATCCATTCTCGCCGAACAGGGCCATGCGAATGCCCTTCCCGTCGGATACACCTTCGCCACCATCGGGCTTCTGGCGGCCGTTCTGGGCGGTGTCACCGCGATCAACATCGCGACCCGTGCAGGCTGGACCCGTCTGGTCTCGACTCCGGGCGAGCTTCCGGCGGACCTGCGGCGGGGGCTGATCGATCCCGATGCCGCCCGCCCAGTGGGCAAGGAAACCGTCAGTCCCCTCGCGCTCGACACCCTCTCCTGGCACCTGGGGCTCGTCCTGCTCGCCTACGGGGCCGCCCACGCCGTGGCCTGGGCCCTGCGGTCGGCCGGCGGCACCTTCACCGCCCTCCCCATGTTCGCGCTGGCGGTGATCTGCGGCGCCCTCATCCAGACACTGCTGGACGCGCTGGGCGTCGGCCGGCATGTGGATCGACCGACGATCGGGCGCATCGGGTCTTCGATCTCGGACTTTCTGGTGGCCTTCGGGGTGGCGTCGATCCCCATAACCATCGTGGCGGAGTACGCGGCGCCCATCCTCGTGATGTCGGTGTTCGGCTTCGCCCACGCGACCCTCATAACGCTCTGGATCGCCCGCCGGACCTTCCACAACTACTGGTTCGAGCGGGGACTGTTCACCTTCGGCTACGCCACCGGGGTCGTCGCCATGGGGATCGCCCTCCTGCGCGTGGTGGACCCCAAGCGCAAGTCGACCACCCTCGACGACTACGGCCTGGCGTACCTTCCCATCGCCGTGGTCGAGATCGCCGTCCTCTCCACGCTGCCCCTGTGGATCGCCCGCGGCGCCGTGTGGATGCCGGGGGTGCTGCTGACCGCCGTGGCCGCGGCGCTTCTGCTGGTCTCGTGGAGGACGATCGGCTTCTTTCCTTCCGATCCCGTGGCCCGGCGCACGGGAGAACCGGGATGACGGCGACCCGTCAGCTCCAGGGAAAGGGCGAATTGCTGACCGGGTGGAGCCGGCCTTCGCCGTAGCGGCTGTAGCGGAAGGGTTCAAGCAACGCCTGGCGTCGGCCCATCAGCTCCCTGGCCACGAGGGCCCCCACGCCGATCATCTTGTAGCCGTGATTGGAGTCGGCGATGAAGTAGACGTTGTCGGCGAAGGTGTCGAACACGGGGAAGCTGTCGGGCGTAAAGCAGCCGATGCCGCCCGAGGGTTCTCTGCTCATGAGATGGGCCTTGCCCTTGAAACGCCTCTGGCAGAAGGCGAGGGCCGCCGTCCATCGGCGGTAGAAGTCGTCTCCGACCACAAAGTCCGGGGACTTCGGCCCGTAGGGATCGACCGCCACCTCGCACGCGGGCTTGTCGATGCGGTCGGGCATGTAGCCGCCCTGCACCCCGCCGAAGCTGAAATCCGGCTTGTAGTAGAGGCCCCATGGCCCCTCGGTCACCAGCCCGTGCTCGTCGGACAACGGCTCGTCGGTGTCGACGTGCACCACCGGCGGCATGTTGCCGTGGTTGTCGACCAGGTAGCCGGGATCCACGGTCAGCGTCCCCTCCTGAAGCGCCCAGTACGTCCAGGTCGGCACGCGGTGAATCTCTCCGCCGGGACCGAGCACCGGAGTCACCTCGGGGAGGTTGAGCATCGCCCATTGCCGGCGGACCCAGGGGCCCGTGGCCACCACCACCTGCTCGCAGGCGATGGATCCTCGATCGGTGACGACCGCCGTGACCGCGCCCGCAGCGTCACGCTCGAAGCCCTCGTTGGCGACCCCGGCCATGAGCCGGACACCCTCGGCCTCCGTCCTCGTTCGCAGTCCTTCCAGCGAGGCCATGTTGTTCGCGTAGCCGCCCCGATGCTCATGCAGCACGCTCGTGATGCCCCGCGCCTGCCAGTCGTCGAAGATGCCGCGCATGTAGCTCCGGGACGCCGCGCTTCCCTCTACGAACGTCGAGCTGTAGCCGATGGCCTGCTGCTGCTCGTGGATCGAGGCCACATCGTCGCGCATGGCTTCATGGCTGATCTGGAGGTAGCCCACGGGGTGGTAGGAGAATCCGGCCGGATCGCTCTCCCAGACGCTCACCGAATGCGCCATCAGCTCGCGCATGGCCGGCTGGAAGTAGTTGTTGCGGATGACCCCGCACGCGATCCCCGAAGCGCCGGCACCGACGTCAGTCTTGTCGATGATCACGATGTCGCGCCCGTCCCCGCGCCCGCATGCCCTGAGCTCCTGGGCGAGGTGCCACGCCGTGGAAAGGCCGTGGATGCCGGCGCCGATGATGACGAATTTCGTAGTCACAGGCGTCCCCATGGCGCCAGCGGCCCGTGGCCGTGGCCGGGACGATTGAGGCTCAAGCCCGGCCTGAAGGCGGCGTGAACCTCCCGTCGATGGCTGTCCAGCCGCCGTCCGCGAAAAGGACGGTCCCGGTCACGTAGCTTGCGGCGTCGGAGGCGAGGAAGACCGTGGGGCCGGCCATCTCCCCGGCGCTGCCCCAGCGGTCGAGGATGTTGCGCGCGGCGTAGGCGCCGTACCAGTCCGGGTGGTCCTTGATCGGGGCCGTCAGGGGCGTGTCGATCACGCCCGGCGCCACCGCATTGACCCTCACCCCGCAGGGCCCGAGTTCGGCCGCCGCCACGCGCACCATCTGCACGATGCCCGCCTTCGTGGCGGCGTATATGCTCTGGCCCGGCTCGACCACCACCGACCGGATCGAACTGAAGAGGATGATGGACCCCGAGCCCTGCGCGGTCATGATGCGTCCCGCGGACTGGATGACGTGCGCGCCGCCCTTGAGGTTGAGGCCCAGCACGCGGTCGATCTCCTCGTCGGTGTAGTCGAGGAGGGGCTTGCGCACGTTCACTCCGGGGGTGCAGACCACCACGTCGAGCGATCCGCGAGCGGTCGTGATGTCGTCGAAGGCGCCGGTGACGGCCGCGCCGTCGAGGATGTCCAAGCGGGCGGAGGTCGCCTCGCCCCCGGCCGCGCGGATGGTCGCCGCGGTGCGGGCGGCTGCGTCCGCGTCGATGTCGAGGCAGGACACGTGCGCACCCGCCTCCGCGCATCCGATCGCGACCGCCTCGCCGATGCCGGAGCCGCCTCCGACGACCGCGGCCGTACGTCCCTCCAGGCTGAACATCGTGGTCATGGGTATCCCTCGCAGGGTTTCGTGTGATGTCGGGGTGGGGCACAATGGTAACGGCCACGCCCCCCCGGGCAACCCGGCCGACCCTGAGTCCCGGGCGGGCAGGACCCGGGGCTCACGGGCGCCCCATCCGCCCCCCGCACCGCCTCCGTTTCCTCCAGCCCTCAACCTCGGAGACCGCATGCGCCAGACAGCCCCGCCGACCCGCATTCGCCGCGAAGACCGCGTGCTCGCCGAGGTGGAGGCCGCGCGCGACGAAATCGTGGCGTTCACGGCGGAGATGATCCGGATCCCAACGGTGAATCCCCCGGGGGCGTGCTACCGGGACTGCGCGGAGTTGATCGGCCGGCGGCTGCGCGAGGCGGGCCTGGCCGTGGAGTACGTGGAGGCCGAGGGGCGCCCCGAGCACACCGCCGACTACCCCAGGGTGAATGTGGTGGGGCGCGGGGCAGCCGCTCCAGGACGGCCGCGGCTCCACCTGAACGGCCACTTCGACGTGGTCCCGCCGGGCGACGGCTGGACGGTCGACCCGTTTGCGGGCGCGGTGCACGACGGGCGCATCTACGGGAGGGGGCGCGTCGGACATGAAGTCGGGAATCACCGTCGCGGTCTTCGCCGTCGAGGCGCTGCGGCGGGCCGGAGTCGAGCTCGAGGGAGCCGTGGACATCAGCGCCACCGTCGACGAGGAGAGCGGCGGCTTCGCCGGCGTGGCGCACCTGTGCGAAGCCGGGATCATCTCGAGCGACGACACCCGCTACGCCATCATCCCCGAGCCGTTCGGGCCTACCCGCGTATGCCTGGGACACCGGGGCGTCTACTGGTTCGATGTCGTCGCGCACGGCCACGTCGCCCACGGCAGCATGAGCCATCTCGGCCGCAGCGCGATCGACGACATGGGCGCCCTTCTGGAGGCCTTCCGAACCCGGCTCGCCCCCGAGCTCGCAACGCGCATGTCCGCGCTGCCCATCGTACCGGAGCCCTCCCGGCGCCCCTCGCTGAACGTCAACGCGATCACCGGCGGCCAGGCCGGCGAAGGCACCCAGTCGCCCTGCGTGGCCGACCGCTGCGTGGCCACCGTCGACCGCCGTTTCATCCCCGAGGAGCCGCTGGAGGAGGTGCGCGCCGAAATCGCGCGCCTGGTCAGGTCGGTGGAAGGCGACGACCCGGGACGCCGGTTCACCATCGAGGAGCGCATGGTGGTCCACCCGACCTCAACGCCGTCCGGGTCACCGCTCGTGGCCGCCCTGTCCCGTGCGGTTGAAACGGTATGCGGACGCCCGGCGGAGCTCGCGGCGAGTCCCGGCACCTACGACCAGAAGCACTTCGCCCGCATCGCCGGCATCGATCACTGCGTGGCCTACGGTCCCGGGCCCCTCGAAGAAGCCCACCAGCCGGACGAGTCGTGCTCGCTCGACGACCTTGTGGCGTGCACGCGGGTGCTGGCGCTGGCGGCGCTGGATCTGGTGGGCCCGGCGTAGCTTCCCGTTCGTAGCGGACTTCGGTCTGGAGGGCCTGCTTGAGCAAGTCCGCCGACTCGTCTGTCGGCACCCTACCTGGGGTCCAGAAACTGGTCCAGATGCATCCAGAGGACGCGAGAGTAGCGGAACAGCAGCGGAACCAGAAAAGGAATCGTCACGGCAATCGCCACGATGCACTGATTCGCCGAAAACCCCCCAAGTACCGTCAGGACCACAACCACGGGCGCGTACAGGGCCAGGGCCATCCCGTAGCTGACGTACATCGCCCCGACGAAGTAACCCTGCTCTCTCTCGTATTTCAGCTGGCAGGAAGGGCAAAGAGGATGCATCTGCCAGAGGCTCGCGAATACGGCACCCTCCCGACAACGCGGGCACCGGAGCCGGACCATGGCCCGGAGCCTGCTCAGCAGCTCTGGCGTCACTTCTCCCCCGAGGCGTTGTAGCCGCGCCCGAGGATCGCCGTCCCAATGTGCTCCGGGCGTACGCCGACACCTACGATCCGCGCGGTCTCAAGAACGGGAGTCACGAGAGCCTGCCTGTCGCTATTCCCCGTACATCTCCGTAATCAGCCGACGCAGCCGTGCCGCGACGGCCGGCGCGAGCCGGTCGATGCTGTTCCTGAGCCGCTGCTTGCTGAGGGTGCGGATCTGGTCTACCGCGATTTCCGCCGGCTTGCCTGCGCACTGGATCTGAATCCGGCTTCGTCAGCCATTGCGGCCTCCAGATCGCTCCAGTCCTCTTCGGCGGCGGCCATGGCCTTGTAGGTTGCCCTCCAGGAAAGCTTGTCGCCCGCATCGCGCCGGAGCAGCAGGCCCTCCTCGGTCTCCTCGAGATTACCGTAAATACATCGCTTGTTGGACGTCAACTGGTGCTCCTGGGCCCGCGTAGGCTCCCTCCGGGGGGGGCGTGCCCTGCGGGAACCCCTCAACCCGCGGGCCCTGCCAGGCTATAGCCGACGCGAGGCTTGGTGAAGATGTAGGTGGGGTTCCTGGCATCGTCGCCCAGCTTTTCGCGGAGGTTCTTGATGAAGACGCGGATGCTCCGGGTGCTCCCCCCGCGCCGCGAGCGCCACACCCGTCGCAGCAGGTAGTCGTAGGTCGACACCCGGCCGGCCTTGGCCGCGAGCGCGCTCAGCAGATCGTACTCGGTGGCCGTCAGGCGGAGAGGCTGGCCGGCCAGGCTCACCCGGCGCTCGTCGGGGTGGATGGCGAGCCGGCCCACGCGGAAGGGCTCGGCGGGCCCGGCCCGCTCGCGCAGCGCCGCCTCGATGCGGGCCACGAGCTCTGTCGGCGAGAAAGGCTTGACGACATAATCCGCCGCGCCGGTCTCGAGCGCCCTGGCGATCGTTTCGTCGCGGCCGTACGCCGACAGGAAGATGACCGGCCGGTCGGCCAGCGCCGGCAGGCCCTGCATCAGCTCGATGCCGTCGGTCCGGGGCAGGAGCAGATCGAGGACCACCAGGTCGGGCCGGTGCCGGTCGAGAAGGTCGGGGCACCTCTTCCGGGTCGCCCGTGACGATCGCGGCGTAGCCCGCGTCCTCGAGGATGCCCCGCACGTAGAGCAGATCCTTCGGATCGTCGTCCACGGCCAGGACGCGGACCGCCCCGGCCGCACCAGCGCGCCCGCCGCCCACCGTCCGCGCCGGGCTCGCCGCGGCCCTGACACCCGCATCCTCGGCGACGGGAATCGTGAAGGTGAAGCACGCGCCCGGACCCGTTCCCGCGCTGTCGGCCCAGATGCGGCCCCCGTGCGCCTCTACGATGCCCTTGCAGATCGCGAGCCCCAGGCCGGATCCGACGCCGCGCGCGCGGTCCTTCCGGCCGCTGCGGGCGAACTTCCGGAACAAGCGCGGCAGACGCTCGGCCGGGATGCCGGGGCCCTCGTCGACGACCGACACCGCCACGTGCACCCCCTCGTGCACCGCCGCCACCCGGACCGGCGACGACTCGGGCGAGTGCCGGGCGGCGTTCGAGAGCAGGTTGCCCAGGACCTGGACGATGCGCTGCCGGTCCGCGAGCACCCGCGGCAGGTCCGGCGGCAGGTCGATCAGCACGGGGTTCCTGCCCCCGCCGCCGAGGTACAGGGTCCGGGCCTGCTCCACGACGGCCTCCAGACGCGCCGGCTCGGGCGCGACCGACAGCCTGCCCGCCTCGATTTGCGCCGCGTCCAGCAGGTCGGCGATCAGGTCGCGCATGTGGTCGGCCTGCTCGTCGATGATCCGGAAGAACTGAAGCGCCTCGGCGGGCCGGAGCGCGGACGACGTCCCCAGCACCGTGGCGGCCGAGCCCTTGATCGAGCTCAACGGGCCCTGGAGCTCGTGGCTCACCATGGCCAGGAACTCGGCCCGGAGCACCTCGAACTCCTCGAGCGGCGTCAGGTCCTGCATCGTGACCACCACCGACTCGACCTCGCCCGCCTCCGAACGGATGGCGGTCGCGTTGATCAGCGTCGTGATCGCCCGGCCGTCCGGCGCCTCGAGCACGATCTCCTCGACCCGTACCGTCGTCGCCTCGCGCATGACCTCCTTCAGCGGAAGGCGGTCCAGCGCCACCTCCCGGCCGTCCGCCCGCCGCACGCGCAGCACCTCCAACAGATCCTCCGGCGCCTGGTCCGGCAGGCACAGATCGCGCACGATCCGCCGCGCCTCGGCGTTCACGGAGGTCACCTGCCCGCTTCGGGGGTCGAACACCGCCACGCCCACGGGAGGGTGTCGATCAGCGTTTCCAGATCGGAGCGCGCCCGCTCGACATCCCGGTAGGCGCGTGCATTGGCGATCGCGGCTCCGGCCTGCGAGGCGAAGAGCACAAGCACCTCCTCGTCCTCGCGCGTGAACTCCCGCCCACCCTCCTTGTCGCCGAGATAGAAGTTGCCCAGGTGCATGCCCCGGTGGCGGATCGGCGTGCCCAGGAAACTCGTCCGCATCAGCGGGTCGTCCGGGAAGCCGAGCGCACTCACGTGCGCCGCCAGGTCGCGCAGGCGGAGCGGTCCCGGCACCTCGCGAAGGTACGCCCACAGCTCCTGGGCGACGGGCATTTCCTGGACCCGCCGGTGCTCCTCCGGACTCAGCCCGGTCGTGAGCAGGTCCTGCAGCTCGCCCGAGGCGTCCATCGTCGTGATCCCGCCGGAGCGCGCACCCGTCAGCGAGCGCGCGCTTTCGATCATCTCGCGCAGGACCGTGTCCACGTCCAGGCTTTCGCTGATCCGCAGACTCGCTTCGCTCAAGCTCGTGAGCCGTTCCCGCAGCACCCGGATCTCGCAGCTCAGCTCCTCTACTGTCGGCATGCTCGCGCCTCCTTCGCTCGGGTTCCGCAGGATGCGAGGTGTTTCGATGATGCCATGACCGTCGATGATATCATAACTATTATTTTATAATATTCCCATGATCCCAACCATTCTGAACATGAATCTCGGGATGATCCGTAGAAAACAGATGGAGCGCGCTACGCTCGGCGCGAACGCCGGGACCGATACCTGGGGAATCCGTCCAGCGCCAGGACCCGGCGCATCAGGTCCGCCTGACCCGAGATGCCCTGCTTGCGGAAGATCTTGTTGAGGTGCCAGCGGACGGTGCCTTCGCTGCGCCCCGTGCGCTCCGCGATGTCGCGCACCCGGTGTCCGGCGGCCACCATGGCCGCCAACCGGCTCTCGGCCGGGGTGAGGCCCAGGGCCGCCTGCACGAGGTCGACGTCGATCCGGGGCCGGCTTTCCGGGTCGGCAACCAGCACCACCACGGCGACCCGCTTCGGGCGGGGGTCCAGCCGCCGCATGGACACGGGGACGATGTTGACCACCAGCCTCGTACGGGCCGACGCGCGCGGGATCGTCATCGAGCCGGACGACCCGGGGGCACCGAGCGAGGGCACCGCCCGAGCCAGCAGCCGCTGCAGCTTCCCGTCGTCGCGGGGTGTCGTGGCGCGCAGGCGGCCATCCTCGTCGGAGAGCCCTTCGTCCTGCTCCAGAAGGCCCCGCGCCGGGCGGTTCACCGCCACGATCCGCGCATGCCGGTCCAGCTGGATGACGCTGCGGCTGCTGTTGTCGAGAAGCGCGGAGAGCCAGCTTCTGCCGACCCGGGCGGTTTCGTGGCGGCCGCTTCGGTCGCCCACCTGCTCCAGGCGTGACGCCATTCGGGCACCAGCATTTGACCCAGGCATGGCGGGCTGCCTTGTTCCTTCGGATGGGAGCGTACTGGCCTGTGCAACCAGCACGTACAGATAAACTAAGAAACACTATCACCTCTTGTCCAGCCGAGAGATAGTGCTGTGTATCGTTGGGTTAGGAGAGCAATAATAAAGTTTTCGTTAAGGCCCTTCGAGAAGTGGCCTGCCCGGAAGCGAGCGGCGACCGGGGAGCGGGTCGCTGAGCGCGAACCGTGGACGCGCAGGCCGAAGGCGCTGTAGCCTCGCCTTGATGAGCCTCACCCCCCGCCCGGGGAGTCCCGGACGGGGGGTGACGTGTCCTGCGACCATCAACCTGGCTGATGACGAGTCAGCCAGGCTGATGGTGTTGAAGGGTGATCAGCCGGATGGCTTCGCAGCGACGGATACCGCCGAGGACGCTCTCCAGACCGGATCGCCGTCATCGTCGTCCTGTTCGTCCTGTCGCGCTTCGACCCGAACCATGAACGCCTTCGCGAGGTCAGCTGCTGTGACCGTGAACGACTGACTGCTGTCGACGTCGGTCCAGGTCTCGCTGTAGTTCTCAGCGATATCCAAGGTCCACTCTCTGGCAGTACCACCAGCCGTAACGTTGGTGTTGGGAACGAGCCACTGCATCCCGACGCCGTTGACGTCGACACGCACGACAACCCGATGATCGGAATTGGCGTTCGTGGTGGCCTTCCACTCAACGGTGAGCGTGTCAGTCGTGTTGGTGGTATCCGCAGGCACTCCACGTTCCGCCTCGACATCGGTGGCCGTCGGATCGATCGCTCCAACGCTGACCGAAGCAGATTCGCCGGTGCGCTGTGGAGTCTGGTCGCCAACTGTCTCCGTGGCCTCGACGGTGACCCGGACACTGAAGCCGTGGTCGGAGGCGTCCGGGGCAGTGAACGTACCTACCCTGATGCCCATCGTAGCGTCATCCTCGCTGTCAGCGTCGGTATCGGCGGTGAAGCCCGCATCAGCCCAAGTAGCATCATCTTCACCGCAATCCTCAACGCACGTCTCGATCTGGTGGTTGATGGTGCTGAAGCCGTCGACGTTGTCGAAGCGCCAGCTGATGTCGAGGACGCCGGTGTAGTTGCCGTCGTCGTCCTTCACCCGCGTCGCGCTGATGCTCCTGGCGTTGACGCTCTCTCCGGTGATGTTGCCGTAGGCCACCCTCTGCCCCGGAGCAACACGGACGTTGGGCTCGTCATCGGGATAGGTGAAGCGCGTGAGGCTGGTCGCCGGCGCCGTGGCTTCGATCGTGTAGCGGTCGTACGGCACGCTCAGCGAGAAGCTTCCCGTTCTGCCAGTCGTGTCGGCAGCCGTCACAACACTGTCTCCTGTCGGTGTCGCCGTGACGACAACGCCGCTCATCGGTCCGCCACCCGCGGCAACCACTCTACCGGTAATCCTCGCGTTCACGAAGCCGGTGAAGTTGAAGCCCGAGACGTCCGAACCGGAGTGCGCCGGAATGTCATCGATCTGATCAGGAATGAAGGACATGCCGTCCTTCGTGACCCGAACCGAAACGCCATCGCCCCGGTCCTGGGCCTTGACCATCACCGTGTAGGTGCCATCGGCGCCGGTCACGTGGATGTTGTTGCTCGAAGCCGTACGCGGCTCCTTCGCGTTCTTGTTCTCCGGGGCCACGAAGGTCGTTCCGCCGTCGTAGCTCACCTCGACCTTCGCGCCCGCGATCGCCGCGCCGCCGCCGGAGGCAGTGACCGTACCGCTGATCGAGGCAGTCTCGGCCGCGGCCGACAGGGTCAGGTCGGCACCGTCCTTCTGCACCTCCGTCACCGTGTTGGCTGCGAAGTCGAGGGTCACGCTGGCCTTCCCGATGCCTGCGATCGAGGCCTCCACGAAGACGCCGGTCACCTTCTTCTTGCTGATGGTGCGCGTCTCGGACTTGATGCCGTCGATGATGAAGCGCCCATGCTCGTCGGTCAGGGCCGACCCGGCGTTCGCGGTCACGGTCGCGCTGTCCACGGCAAAGCCGTCCTCGTCGACAACAAAGCCGTAGACGGTAGCTGTGGCAGGCGTGATATCGAGTTCGACATCGCCGCCGAGCGGGTTGAGCGCGTTGCCGACATCGGCGGTAGCGTTCTTCGGACCCATCTTCGCCCGCCATCCGTCCGGAACGCCGAGCTTGTAGGCGCCCGCGGCGATGTCGCTGAAGGCGAACTGGTGGTCCTCCGCGATGTCCTCGGTGTCTTCGTCGTCTTCTTCCGTGGTCGTAGCGGACTGTTCCTCACCTGCGAGGTTCTTGCCGTCGACCGGAGTCAGGCTGACCGTGATGCCCTCGACGAAATCGGGATCCTCAACGTCCTCGAAGTCGTCGCCGTCATCCATCTCGACGCTTCTCTTCCAGATGAGGCCGCTCACGCTGTGGGCGCTCACGTAGGCGAACGACGAGCACTCGCCGTGATCCTGCGGGTTGGAGGCCTGCAGCGGGCAGAGCTCAACCGTGTGGCTGTAGCCGCCCATCGCGCCGAAGTGGCCGCCGGTGATGCCGTTGGCATCCGTGTCGCGGTAGGCTGCGAGCTCGTCGGAGTGCGCGCCGTCGTCCAGGACCATGATGGCCTGGTATTCGTCGTCATCCTCGTCCTGCCCATCTTCCGCCTTGACGATCACGTTCTTGCCGGCCGGCACGTTGCTGAAGGTCCAGCCACCCTTGGTGGGGCCGTCGACATCGATGCTGTCCGCATTCTGGAACGCGCGGGAGCGGCCGTTGTCGTCGATGTAGCGGAGTTCGACGCTGACCTTGCCGTCGTCCAGCTCATCGCCGCCGAGCACGTTGCCGGTGTAGCCTACGACCTGGTCGCGCTCGTGGTGCACATAGACCTTGAGGGTCTGGGTCGTGTAGCTCGCTACGAGTGCGCCGGCGTCCATGGTGCCAGCCAGCGAGAGTCCGGTGTGCGAGTACTCGACCGCATCGGCCGCGTAGTTCTCGCCGCCGTCCAGCGAGTCCGGCTGATCCTCGGCGAGCGCGAAGCTGAAGCTCGCCGGGACGGCTTCGACGGACATCTTCAACGCCGCGTTGCCTTCGTCGTCCAGCGCCTCGGGTGCGCCTTCGACCGCGTCCTCGCCGGACGTGACACTGATGGCCCAGCCCTTGAGCGCGTCGCCGCCACCGTAGTCGGTGGTGACCGTGGCGCCGCTGACGCTCACGTCGACGTTCAGGTTGACGATGTCGTTCGCGTTTGTGCCCACGGTCACATGGTGCGTCGGATTCCACGACACGGCCGTCATGCCGTCGGCCACATCGTAGCCGTCCGCGGAGACGCCCGCGTGGACCATGTTACCGCTGGTGCCGGCACGCGCGACCTTGATGATCGTCAAGCCGCCCTCGCCGGTCTCGCCGCCGCCGACCCTGGTCTCGCCGGCTGCGTCGGAGTAGAGCGTGACCATGGCGCCCGGAAGCGCGTCACCGGTCTCTTCGCCGCTCTTCAGCGACACGGTGAAGCGAACCGTCGTGTGGGTGATGTCGAACGGAACGGCCTGCGTCCTGGCCTCACCGACCCCGAGGTCGAAGGCGTAGCCGGTCGCCGGTCCGCCGTAGGCGATGTCGTTGGCCGCGAGTGCGGCTGCAACCGTGGCGTCGATCGGCACGATCAGCTGGTAGGGGCCTGCGCGCAGACCCGTGAAGGAGAAGGCACCGGTCGAGTCGGTCTGGCTAAGCCGCTGGTCATTGACCCCCGGGCCCACCAGCGCCACCGGAATGCCGGCGAATGCCACCGGCTGCTCGCCCTCGTCGTGCATGTCGTTCTTGGTCGCCTCGTCGACGAACATCATCCCCGAGACGCTCGCCGTCGTGGCGTGCGCGCCCTCGAAGTTCACGATCGCCGACTCTTCGTCAGCAACCGTCACGCTCGAGCTCATCGCCTCGAACACGTAGGCGTCGCTCTCGACCGCGATCGTGACCGTGTAGTCGCCCGCCGCCAGGCCCGAGAAGGCATACTGGCCGCTCGCGTCGGTCATTGCGCTGTCGTCGGCCGCGCCCGAGAGCGTGACCGCAATGTCCCCGAGTCCCATGCCCTCGACGCTGACCCGGCCGCTGATGCCGGCCGTGCGGAGCAGTTCGCCCGTGAACGAGACCGTCTCGGTCTCATCGAGCCCCACGCTCACCTCCTGGGAGGTCGCCGCGAACTCGTAGTCCCGCGGGTCGTAGCCCGAGATGTCGACCATGTAGTCGCCGGGGCGCAGTTCCGTGAAGGCGTACTCGCCGTCGGCGCCGGTCATCTTGGTGTAGCTCTCTTCGGCGGGCCCGCCGACCAGAGTGACCGTCACGCCCGGGAGGCCTTCGCCTTCGATGATCACCCGGCCCTCGATGGCGGCGGTGCGGATGTAGGCACCCTCGAAGTCGGCCGTGCCGACCTCGCCCACCCCGACCTCGAGGGTCATGCTGAGCTCTTCGAACTTCACGTCATCCGGGTAGCCGCTGATCGTGACCGTGTAGCTGCCGGCCCGAAGCCCGGTGAAGGCGTAGCCGCCCGTCTCCATGTTCGTTTCCTGCTGCTCGCCCATCGCGTGCTCGCCCGTAAGCGTGACCGTCACGCCAGCCAGCGTCTCGGGCAGCCCGTCGGAGCTCCCGCTCATCATGGGATCGGACGCGACAACGGCGCCGACCACCGACGAGGAGCGGATGTACTGCCCCGCGAAGTTGAGGTTGACCGTCTGGCCGTCCGACGCAATGGTCGCCGACTGCGAGGCGCTAGGGAACGTCACGTCATCGGCAAACCCGCTGATCGAGACGGTGTAGCTGCCCGCGACCACGTCCGCGAACGAGAAGGCCCCGCTCGTGTTCGTCGTCGTCGTGGTGCCCGAGGAAAGAGTGGCGGTGAGGCCTGCGGCACCCTCACCGTCGATCGTCACCGTGCCGGAGATGGTCCCAACGGGATCCGGCGGTGGCGGCGGTTCGACGGGCGGTGGAGTGCCCTCGTCGCAGGCGGTGAAGGTCACGGCCATCAACGTGGCCATGGCGAGCAGTTTGAGTCGGTTCATCGAACGCTCCTGGTGATGGGAATGGAATACTGGCCTGAAACGGCTGGACAGAGTCGCGGGACTTCGGTTAGCAAAGGTGATGCCAACATTTAAACCTTCATATTTGACAACCAGTTACGGAATATCGCCCCGCTCCGCGGCATCCGGTCATCAGCGAAAATCCTCGGATTATTGAAACCGCACACTGTTTTCTGAATGTGACGAAAGCGATGAGATTATACATCGTTACTGACCAAATGGCCCGCGCTCTGTCGCCGACTGTGGTCAGGGTCCAAGCTCGGAAGATACGGGTTCTGCTGCCCTCGTCATAGGTGACAATAGCGATGGCATAAACGACGAAAGCAGTGACGCGACTACCCGCGCACTCCCTACTATTTGATATGCGCCTATAATTTGATAGGCGTGACAAAAGGGGTGATCCTGTAATACTGGTATTGTCAGGCTCACAAGAGGGCGAGGAGTTCGTCGCGACGATCGATCGCGCGTCTTGCCCCCGTGACGGCATGGCGCGGATGGGATCGGAATGAGGGGGTTACCTGCTGTATTGCAGGGACAACGAGCTGGGAGAGCGACTCGAGCGCATGCTCGGAGGGTTGGCCGTCCGGCGAGTGGCTTCAAGGGAAGCGATCGTGGCGCCCACCGTGAGCGACCGGGCGACGGTCTTCGGCCTCGCCGCGTGCTCCGAAGGCGACATCGCGTGGCTGCGGTCGTGCTTCGGACCTCTGAGTCCGCCCTGCGTCGTGGTGGCGGACCTCTCGGTGGACTGCCTGCAGCGATTGTATCCCCTCCGTTCGCCCAGGTTGCGGGTGATCTGGACGGACGAGGGCGAACGCCGCCTCATCCAGGTCCTCGAGGGCTTCAGCACGACGCACCGTCCGATGTGGCGGCTCGGGTGGAAGCTGCTCTCCGACTACTCCCTGAAGCCTTCGGTCAGGGCGACGATCACCCGGGTCTGCGGCCTGCAGGACAAGGATGCCGGCATCCCGTTCGTTCCGGAGAATTCGGTCGGTCGGCTGGCGGACCACGTGGACCTGGCTCCTCCCACGCTGAGGCAGTACTGGAGGAAGGAAGTGCCCCTCCGGTGCAGTCTGAAGGAGCTCCTGAGCTGGGCCGTCCTCCTTTGGGCATTGGACGCGCGCTCGCGAGACGGCTGGAAAGCCATCGCCGCGCAGGTGGGACTTCGGCGCCGCACCCTGCAGAGAAACTTCATTCGGCTGGCCGGCTGTACGCTCGCGGAGGCCGCCGAGGATCCGGAGCGGGTGGTCGGGCGATTCGACGCGTGGGTCAAGTCCGTGTGGGACCCCCGCGCCGGCAACAGGCTCCGGAAGCATGATGAGGCTCCGCCGTGGACCCCCGTCGAGCCGATGTCGTAACGGTGGCCGGATCGACTTCCCGGCGTTTCGTCGGCTGGCGCTGCAGGCTCTACCCCAATGCCTCGCAGAGCGCGGCGCTGCTGCGGTGCAGGAACGGCCTGCGCGAGCTGTCCAACACCCTGCTCGCCACCTCCCAGCTCGGGTACGGAGAGACCGGACGGCGCCTGTCGCTGGCCGAGATGCGCGCCTTCACGCGAGAGTGGAAACGGCAGCCGGAGCACCGGGAGTTCCCCGCCAGCGCCACCTACCGCATCGCCTCCGATCTCGACCGCGCCTTCCGCACCTGGTTCAGCAAGGCCGGCAGGCGAGGGCGAAGCGGGTTCCCCCAGGTCAAGA
The DNA here is from genome assembly GCA_965232315.1 of Longimicrobiales bacterium. Classification (GTDB taxonomy): domain Bacteria; phylum Gemmatimonadota; class Gemmatimonadetes; order Longimicrobiales; family Gaopeijiaceae; genus BD2-11. Next base: position 106,876 of record CBDDPN010000005.1, read on the forward strand.
GCATCGGCCGGGAGCCGGGCATCTACCTGAGCAACCAGGGCATTCGCTTCGAAGGCCGCCGGGTGTGGCTGCCCAAATACGGCTGGGTGCGCTGGAGGGGCGGGAGGCTGCCGGGGGGGAGGCTGGCGGGGCCGCCCGGACGCAAGACACGTGGCCTGCTCTCCGGGCGGGCATGGCTGGATGCGGGAAGCCGCTGGATGCTCTCGTGCCTGTTCGAGTGCGCGCCGCTCACCCCGGTGCAACCGAGGACGGACAGGGCAGCGGTCCGCCAGAAGGGCGACGAGATCACGGTGTCGGTCGCCGGCGAATCCGTCCAGGTGATCCGCGAGAGCAGGGCGCTACGGAACGCAAGACGCCGCCTGGCGAGGCTCGAGCGACAGCTGGAGCGATGCGAATACGCCTCGGAAGGCCGCAAACGCGCCCTCGCGCGCATGCGCAGCCAGGCGCGCAAGGTGAGAAACCGTCAGCGAGACCTGCAGCACAAGGCCACGACCGGCGTCGTGCATGAGGCCCGCGAGATCGAAGTCCAGGGCGCAAACAGCGAACTGCTACGCCAGCTCGAATACAAGGCGGAGTGGCACGGCCGCCGACTGAAGGTACGGCGAGGCCCGCCGAAACCGGGGACGGGCAGTCCCCAACGCGCGCGGAGACCGGGGAGCCGGTCACCGAAACGCGAATCGCGGACGCGAAGGCCGAAAGCCCTGTCGCCGTCTGCGAAGGCCGGAACGAATCAGGGGGGGAGGGCAACGTGATTACCGAAATTGGAACGGACGACAGGGTAGAAATCGACGACTGACCCCCGACCGCTTCCAGCGCCTATGTCAAGCAGGACCAGGCGTGGCCGCCACGCCATCGTCTTCGGGACCGCGGCCTGACCTCAGTCGGGGCTACGCCTTGACGAAGGGCACCAGCGCTTCAGCCAGGTCTGATTCGCCGAAGTAGTACGGTTCGCCGGCAAGATTCATCAACTGCGGAATGAACTGGTCCGCAGGCAGGCAGCCACGGCTCCTGTACTCCGCCGGGACGATCATGTTGAAACTCCGCACGGGCTCGGCGATGGCGGCGCGGGCCTTCAGCCGCCGCAGCTGCGCTCGAACGGCGCTCCTTGTGCTCCCGATGGCGCCGACGGCCTCGTCGGTCGTGAAATGATACCGTCCATACGCCGCCAGGTCGGCGACGTACTCACGAGCAAACATGTGATACGATTATCTGTCGATGTGACGTCTGAGGGCAGCGTTCGTAGGAAATGATGAAGCGATGAAGCGAAAACAGCATCTCGGCGCTTCCTGGGAAGAGCTGCGGCGGTGGCGCGTCCGAGGCGCGATCCTGGCCCTGGCCGCGGCGGCGGTTGCCGGCTGCACAGAGCCCCCTGTCTCCACCAACACGTCGCGCGACAGCCTCGGGGTAACGATCGTCGAATCGGTTGCGCCCGTGTGGGGCGCGCGTGACGCATGGCGGATCGAGGAGGAACCGATCCTCGATCTGGCGGGGACCGGCTCGGGCGAAATGCACACCTTCTTTCGCGTAAGGGATGTGCTGCGCGCGGGATCCGGGCATCTGGCCGTTGCCGACGGTGCGTCCCAGCAGGTCCGGGTCTACGACGTAGCGGGGCGATTCGTCCGTGCCTTCGGTGGGCCGGGCGAGGGCCCGGGCGAGTTCCGCTCCCTCTGGACCATCGTCCTGAAACCCGGCGGGCGACTCGTGGCACTGGACCGCACGGCGGGGGGAAGCGGCGCGGAGTTCGACCTGGAATCGGGGCTGGTCTCTTCGTTTCGGATGCCGGAGGGGGTCTCGCCGGTTCGGCACCCGGTGCCCTCGGACGTGGTCTGGGGGCTGGATCTGGCGTCCGCCGCGGACGAGGAGAGGCGACGCGCGGGTGTACGGCGTCCTCCGGTCACCATCGTTCGGTTGTCGGAGGACCGGATGTCGAGCGACTCGGTCACGAGCCTTCCAGGATACGAGAACTTCATCATTACTGACGGGGACGACATCCCGATCATGGGTCGGTTGCCCCATGCGGTGCCGGACGGCCAGGGACGAATCGCAATGGGCACGGCCGACGCGCTCGAGTACTCGATCGTCGACGGTCGGACCGGAGAGCTGCGCCTGATCGCGAGGATTCCCGGAGTTCCGCTGACCGTGTCCAGCGCGGAAGTGGACCGTGAAAGGGAGGAATGGCTGGGACCCGATCCCAGTCCCTTCATTCGGGATTTCATGGCTCGCTTGCCCGAGCCCGCCGGGAAACCGGCCTATCAACGCATGATCGTGGATGCCGACGGGAATGTGTGGGCGGGCGAATACCTCGGACTCGCGCGGCGCAACGAACCGCAGGAGTGGCACGTGCTGGACTCGTCGGGGGCGTGGCTCGGAGTCGTTGACACGCCGGCTCGGTTCGAGCTGATGCGGGTGGGCGCCGATGAGGTGTTCGGGGTGCGGCGTGACGCCAACGACGTCGAGCATCCGCAGGTTCTGAGGCTGGTGAAGCCCCGGTAGTGCGGGCTCGAGCAGTCCCCGAGCGCAGCGCGGACGTGTAGTCGGACCAGCCGCCCGGTTCGCGGATTCAAAGCCCGAGTTCGGAATGTGACCCGAGACGCACGAGGCGCAGGATGTCGGCCCCGGACTTCTGGTAGATCAGCAACAGGTCCGGCTTCAGGTGGCAGTCGCGGTGATCTCCCCACTCACCGCTCAGCGCGTGGTCGTGGTGCCTGGGTTCCAACGGTCGATCGTTGACCAGGGTCTCCAGGACGGGAACCAGGATTGCGTCGAGGTAAGTCCGGTGCCGCCCTCGGGACTCCCGCTTGTAGTCGCGCTTGAACCGGCTGGTGCGCTCAATCGTCCGCATGCAGATCGTCGAGCAGGTCCTCGACGCTGGCGAACTGCGGCAGGTCGCCCCGGCGGGCTTCCCTCATCGCTTCGATCGTGGCCGCGTTGGGAACCAGCGGCGCGAACGGCAGGGCTTTCTCGTGCGCGACCTTGGTCAGCAGCAGCCGGAACGCGCCGGACACGGTCAAGCCCATGGCCGCCAGCACCGCCGCCGCTTCCTCCGTCACGGTTCTGTCAATGCGGGCCTGGACAAGTTTGTTTGGCATTGCCTGAGCATCCATCCTTTCGAGGTGACGTACAATATCATGCAGGCCCGCCAAGCTGTCGGTCAAGGCGGTCAGCGCTGAGCCGGCAAATGCTGTTGACCCGAGGCACGATCCTGGCCATGGCCGCGACTGCGGCTGTTGAAGCCTTACCAGCCGCCGGACGAACTCCTCCCGGCATTCGAGCGGCCATGGACCCGTGCCCCCCCGCTCGGCTTCGCGGCGAACATCACGCGTCCGGTCGGCGGGTCTCCCAGGCGCGGCTCGTAGAAGCGGTGCGCGAGTGCTTCCATGACGGGCGCGACGGTGGCTTCGTCGCAGAGGGCGACGGCGCAGCCACCGAAACCGGCACCGGTCAGGCGCGCTCCTGCTGCACCCGCCTCGAGGGCCACCGTGACGATTGTGTCGAGCTCGTCCGTGCTCACCTCGTAGTCGTCGCGGAGGCTCTCGTGCGACCGCACCATGAGGTGGCCGATGCGGTGTAGATCGCCGTCGCGCATGGCCCGCTCGGCCTGCCCCACCCGGCGACCCTCGGTGACGACGTGGCGGAAGCGGCGAAACAGCACGGGGGCGAGGGCGCGGTGGGCGCGGCGTAGCAGGCCTTCCGGGTCGCCCGCTGAGACAAGGTCCCGGTAGCTGGACTGTCCGAGTCCCTCCAGCGCCTCCCTGCACTGTCGCGCCCTCTCGTTATACGCTTCGCGCGCGCCCGCGGACTTCTCGGCGCGCACCAGCGACGACGCCACGATCCACCGCCACCCCTCGGGCACGGGTACCGGAGTTACTCGCAGCGGGTCGAAGTCGATGCGGAGGGCGTGCCCGTCGACCCCGTGAAGGCACGCGGCCTGGTCCATCCCGCCCCCCTCGAGACCCACGAAGCGCTCGGCGCGCGCCATGAGGGCGGCGAGTTCCAGGCGCGACAGAGTCACCCGGTTCGCCTTCAGCAGCGCCAGCGCCGAGGCCACCACCAGCGCGGACGAGGACGACAGCCCGGACGCGATCGGAACATCGCCCGTCACCGTGCCTTCGATGCCCCGCTCCAGCGGTATGCCGTGCTCGACCAGTCCCCGCGCGGCGGCTCGTACGTAATTGGACCAGTCGCCCTGGTCCGCGGCCTCGATGGGACGTTTCAGCTGAAACGTGAAAGGGGCGAAACGGGCCGACGGGCTGTCCAGCCGCACCACCGGATCGTCCACCACGGTGAAGTCGATGCGCACATCCCGGTCGATGGCGATGGGAAGGACCGGCAGGCCGTTGTAGTCGGTGTGCTCGCCGATCAGGTTGACGCGGCCGGGCGCGACGGCTCGCCAGCTCAATCCGAATAGCCCAACTTCGGCAGCAGCCGGAAGAGCCAGACCCCCGCCGAGGCCGAGATCGCCAGCGCGACCACCGCCGAGACCATCTGCCCGTACAGCAGATACCCGGTTCCGAAGAGCGCCGCGTAGACCAGCACGCACCCGAGGAACCAGGCCAGGAAAGCCGCGGTGATGGACCCGGCTTCGCTGGGGCCGTCGCCCACGTCGACGACCCGCCGCCATCCCCTGCCCATGGGTCGGATCTTGTCGTAGAAGCGCTGCAGCGTCGCCGAATCGGCGGGCGAGGTGAGGAATGTCACCCCGAGCCAGCCGACCGTCGTGACCGCCACCCCGATGACCAGCTGCGTCCACGCCGGCAGAGGCGCGAGCCCCAGCCCCGTGTGCATCCACGCGAAGTAGATCGCCACCAGGAACGAGATCGTCATCCCGGCCAACTCGCTCCACACGTTCACGCGGTACCAGAACCAGCGCAGGAGGAAGATGAGCCCGGTCCCGGCCCCGATTTGGAGCAGGATCTGAAACCCCTGCCCCGCCGTGTCGAGCTGCAGCGCGATGAAGGCGCCGAACATCATCAATCCAACCGTCGAAAGTCGCCCGATCGTGACCAGCCGGCGGTCGCTCGCCTCAGGATTCACGAAGCGCCGATAGAAGTCGCTGACCACGTATGACGAGCCCCAGTTGAGCTGGGTGCTGATCGTCGACATGTATGCGGCCGCAAGCGATGCGACCACCAGACCGAGCAATCCGGCCGGAAGGAAGACCAGCATGGCCGGATAGGCCAGGTCATTGCCCACCAGCCCGGGGTCGAGATCCGGGAAGCGCGCCTGGATGTCGGACAGCTCCGGGTACACGAGCATCGAGCACAGCGCGACGATGATCCACGGCCAGGGCCGGAGCCCGTAGTGCGCGATGTTGAACCACAGCGTGGCCTTCATCGACTCCTTTTCGTTCTTCGCGGCGAGCATGCGCTGGGCGACGTAGCCTCCGCCTCCCGGTTCGGCCCCGGGATACCAGGCGCTCCACCACTGCACCGCGATCGGGATGATGAAGATGCCCGCGGCGACGCTCCAATCGGTGAAATCGGGGAAGAAGTTCATCGCCGACTGCAGGTCCGGGTGCGAGACCAGCCCCGCGAGCCCGCCGACCTCGGGCTGCCGCAGCGCGAAGACGGCGGCCGCGACCGATCCGATCATGGCCACGACGAAGAGGACGAGGTCGGTCACGACGACCCCCCAGAGCCCCGAGGTCGCGGAGTAGAGCATGGTCACGGTTCCCGCGATCAGGACGGTGGTCAGCGGATCCAGCCCCAGGAGCACGCCGCCGATCTTGGTCGCCGCGAGGGTCACCGTCGCGATGATCATCACGTTGTAGAAGACGCCCAGGTAGATCGCGCGGAAGCCACGCAGGAACGCCGCCGCGCGCCCGGAATAGCGCAGCTCGTAGAACTCGATGTCGGTCAGCGCGCCCGAGCGCCGCCAGAGCCTCGCGTAGAAGAACACCGTGCACATGCCGGTGATCAGGAAGGCCCACCACGACCAGTTCTGCGCTACCCCGCCGCCGCGCACGAAGTCCGCGATGAGGTTGGGCGTGTCGGTCGAGAAGGTCGTCGCGACCATCGACGTGCCCAGCAGCCACCACGGCAGCTTCCGGCCCGACAGGAAGAACTCGTCGGCCCCGGACCCCGCGCGCCGGGCGAAGCGGAGGCCGATGGCGAGGGCGGTGAGCCCGTACAGCGCGATGACGATCCAGTCGAGCGTGGTGAGTTGCATTCGGCCTCAGTCGCGGGAGACAGGGGGGGACCGAGCGTCCCACAGGGTTGGCGGGGCGTCCCAAAGGCGCATCGGATAGACCCCCGAGTCTACCAGCCCCCGCAGCGATTCGGCCACTCCCGCGTGATCGCCGGGGAAGGTCACGCCGAGCCACAGCTCGCGGGTGGGCAGCACGGTGCAGTGCATCCGGCCCGCCGCGATGAGGTCGTTCATGGCCTCCGACAGGTAGAACTCGCGGTCGAGCCCCGGTCCTGACGCGAGAAACGCGGCGAACAGGTCGCGCAGGGGCGGAAGGATGTCCGGTTGGAACCCCCAGAGGTTGGTGCACACGGGGGTCTGGAGGGGTACGTCGAGCGACCGGCCGGCGATGTCCCGGCCCACTGCGAGGTCGCCCTCGCGGCAGAGCTCGAGGCCCTCGGTCAGGCGCTGGAGGGTGCCCTCGTCATCGACTTGACAGAGGCCCCGGGAGACGCCGCCGCTCTCCGACAGGGTGACTTCCAGGGGATAGCCGATGGTGACATGAGTAATGTCCACCTTACATGATGTAATGTTGTCATCACTCTTCGGCGGGCCTGGGCCGCCCATTGCGCCAGCCGGTGGACACCTCGTCGTGGAGGCAATCGCTCCGGCCAGCGCCGCGTACGCCGCCCGCCCGTAGAAGTCGTCGGCGTTGCAGACCGCGAAGGGGCCGTCCACTCGCTCGCCCGCCGTGAGAACGGCAAAGCCGGTGCCCCAAGGGCGGGTGCGTCCCGGAAGCGGGTCATCCAGCAGCCCGGGGTGGACCATCCGCTGACAGGCGTAGCGGATGTCGAGGCGGGTTGCCGCATCGCGAAGATGCGCGTCGAAATCGGGGCGCAGCGCCTCCTGGATGACGAGGACGAAGCGGGTGAACCCGGCGACCGCGGCATCGTAGAGGGCGTAGTCGAGGAGGGCCTCGCCGCCCGGGCCGATGGGCGCGAGCTGCTTGAGGCGGCCGAATCGGGTGGAGCGGCCGGCCGCGAGGATGACGAGGGTCAGGGGTGGGCGAGACACGACGTCGTTGTCAGTGGGCCTGTGCATCGGCTGGGGAGCCCGCCTTCGCAGTGTGCTGGAACGTCCGTTACCACCGGCGTCGGTTTTGGTTACCGTATTCAACACCGAGGTCGCCAATAGCGAAAGGGGGAGGTCCTGGAGACGACGACCCGCCAGGAGGGCGCCGGCCAGCCAGCAAGGGACTGCGCGGGCGTTCGTCGTCGCAGGCGTACCCCCCGGTATCGTCCGCAATGAGCCGGAAGGTGCTGGTCACCGGCGGCGCCGGATTCGTCGGGAGCCATGTGGCGGAGGCCTACGTCGCGCGGGGCGACCGGGTGTGGGTCATGGACGACTTCTCTTCGGGGCGACCCGCGAACGTTCCCTCCGGCGCCGAGTTGGTCGAGCTGGACATCGCCGATCCCGGCGCCCGGGAGCTGATCCGCGAAGTCGGCTTCGACCTGGTCAACCACCATGCGGCGCAGATCGACGTGCGCGCCTCGGTGGCCGATCCGGTCGCGGACGCCGGGGTGAACATCGCGGGTCTCCTCAACATCCTTGAAGGGGCGCGCGCCGCGGGGACCGGGCGGGTGGTTTTCGTGTCGAGCGGAGGCGTGGTGTACGGGGAGCCGGAGGTGTATCCCACGCCCGAAAGCGCCCCCAAGCGCCCGGTGTCCCCTTACGGGGTGTCGAAGCTCGCCGGCGAATTCTACCTCGACTACTACCGGCAGGTGCACGGCCTCGACTACGTGGCGCTCAGGTACGGCAACGTCTACGGCCCCGGGCAGGATCCCCATGGCGAGGCGGGCGTGGTGGCCATCTTCTGCAGTCGCCTGATCGATGGCGAGCCCCTGGACATCTACGGCGACGGCGAGCAGACGAGAGACTACGTCTACGTGCAAGACGTGGCGGCCGCCAACCTGATCGCCTCCGAGATGCCGCTCGAGGACGGCGCCGGCCTCGACGCGAGAGCCTACAACGTGGGCACCGGGGAGGCGACGAGCGTAAACACGCTGGCGACCCTCCTGGAAGAGATCGCGGGGGCCCGGCCCGGCCGGGTGCACAGGGATGCCCGTCCTGGTGAGCTGCGCCGCAGCGTGCTCTCGAACGCGCGGATGCGCGCGATGGGCTGGTCGCCCTCGCATACCCTGCGTGAGGGGCTGGCCCGCACGTTCGAGCATATCGCGGTCGGCAGGAAGGCGACGGGCGCGGCCTGAAAGTCATCGGCAGATCCTGCCAAACGGCTCCTCTTGCTGGGGTGGTGCAGATCGCCCATGATGTGGGTGATTATCACCCATGACATGGTGGCTTTGGTATGGACTACCGCTACAGGCCCCGCGCGCTGGAGCCCATCCTACGGGCAAGACTCACCACCTTCCCCGTAGTGGTCATCACCGGGGCGAGACAGACGGGGAAGAGCACGCTGGCTCGAGAGCTGGGCGGGGAGGCGCGCACCTATCTCACTCTCGACGACTACTCTGTACTGGACCAGGCCCGCCGTGCTCCGGACGCACTGCTCGCCCGTGGCGCGTTCTCATCCTCGTTCTCCGATGGCTTCGACAAGTCCGGGGGCGTCACGCTGGACGAGATACAGCGAGAGCCGGATCTGCTTCTCGCGATCAAGCGGGCCGTCGACGCGAACCGGATACCAGGCCGTTTTCTCCTCACCGGATCCGCCAACCTGGATCTCATGAGGGGTGTCTCGGAAACGCTGGCTGGCCGTGCCGTCTACGTGACCCTTTGGCCCATGACCCGTCGGGAGGCGGAGGGAGAGGGTCGTGCCGGTTCCTGGGATGTTCTGCTGGACGAGCCTCCCCGGCGCTGGCTGGAGGCTATCGCGGATCCGGCGCCCGCCACTCGGTCCACGTGGCAGGAGTTGGCCCTCAGGGGCGGTTATCCGTTCCCGGCTCTGCATCTGGGCACTTCGTCGGACCGGGCGGCATGGTTCGAGGGATACCTGCAGACCTACCTCGAGCGCGATCTCCGGCAACTGGCGGCCATCGACAACCTGGTAGCCTTCCAGAGGCTCGTGCGGGCGGTCGCCCATCGATCGGGCGGTCTCATGAACCAGGCCCGCCTGGCGCGGGATGCCGGGCTGCCTCCCACGACCGCACAGCGCTATCTGCATCTGCTCGAGACGTCCTACCAGCTTCTGCGCGTCGAGCCTTACACCGTCAACCGGAACAAGCGGCTCGTGAAGAGCCCCAAGCTGTACTGGTGCGACCCGGGTCTGGCCCTACACCTGGCCGGAGACAGCGAGCCCGGCGGCGCGCACCTGGAGAACCTCATCGCGTGCGACCTGTTCGCATGGCGTGAGACCAGGCCCAGGCGGCCGAACATCCTCTTCTGGCGAACGAGCAAGGGTGCCGAAGTCGACTTCGTTGTCGAGACACCCAAGGAACTCCTTCCCGTGGAGGTCAAAAGCAGCCGGACGGTTCGAGTTTCAGATGCGCGTCACCTGGACACGTTCATGAGTGAGTATGGCGACAAGGTTCGTGCCGGGGTTCTGATCTACGCCGGTCGTGAAACCCATTGGCTCAACGAGCGCGTGCTGGCGGTCCCCTGGCACGTGATCATCTGAGATGACGAATAGGGAGGAGATCATGCTTCGGTATCCAGCCCTGGTCGATGGCGAAAGCGGCGCATACGGCGTCACCTTCCCGGATCTTCCCGATGTCGTTGCGATGGGAGAGACTGTGGATCAGGCTTTGGTGAACGCCGAGGATGCACTGCGCGACTACAGCATCGAAACGGAGAAGGATGGTCAGGCCCGAATCGCGCCCAGCGCCATCGAGGACGTGACGCCCCCGGCGCGGAGCACGCTCGTATCCGTTCCGCTGATCCATCTCTCCGGTCGCAGCATCCGCGCCAACATGATGCTTGACGAGGGCGTCATTACCTTCATTGACAGCGAGGCGAAGCGGCGGGGTATGACGCGCACGTCCTACGTGGAGTGGATGGCGCACCGCATAGCCAGGCAGGAGGGTGACCTACCTGGTCTCGTCGAAACCGAGCCGCCAGACCACCATCTGCGGGTAATTCCGTTCGTTCGCCACGGTCTCGATGACCAGGCCATCGCCGATAAAGGCCTCGAATAGCGCATGATGCCGGCCGGTTGCGATGAGCGAGCCGGTTGCGAGATCGATCAGGTCGATGCGCATCTCGAAAATCGCTTTCATATCATCGTCGGCCGGCCCATAGACTACCTGGCCATTGCTCATGACCCGCTGCTCTATGCGATCCCGCCAGTCATCCTTGCGAGCAGAGCTGATCACCCAGAGTCGCTGTTCGTCGTCGACCTGCATCGCGTACATCCTGTTCCGCGGCGGATTGTCGGGAGACCAGCGTTCGCGTGATGGTTCCCTGTCGTTGAGCGTCGGTCCTCTGAGTCCGAGAATCCTGCGGCCGCTCTCGCTCCACATCTGAATCAGGTAATATTCGGGATGAGCGCTGTAGATTCGCTTCTGTCGGTTGACCGCCAATACCCGATGTGCGAAGCCCGGTGCGTCAAGGCCCGCCATTCGGTCGAAGGAATGGAGAATGTCCAGTCCATCCAGGATGTGGAGAGGCGTGGCGACCGACCCGGGTCTGGTCCTGTCCATATTGACCAGATACCTCCCTTCCTCCCCGAGCGGGACCGCGAGGTGGCCCGGGTGGAGGGATCTGTCCGAGTGGAACGAAAAGTCGGGATTCACAACGGTTTCACGTCCGTTGTCGAGGTCGAAGACATGTACGCGCCCCTCGTTGCCGGTACGGACCGGAGCCGGACGCTGGAACTCCATGGGCCCGTCCCCCCTCCGGCCGATCTGCCTCAGGAATCTTCCCTCCGCGTCCCAGACCTTCACCACGCCTTCCTGCTGCTGGCCGACCCAGTAGTTGCCGGAATCATCCACCGTCGCGTACATCGACCAGTTGATGTACCCCGGCCCTGTCGTGTCGCCCAGAGCCACGACGCGGTCAACGGTTATGCAGCTCGTGCACGCCGCCGAGCTCTCGAGGATATCCACGGTGGCGGTGCAGTCCTGCAGCGTGGCGAGATCCCGCGGGGAGTCGGGGGCGCCGCAGCCGGAAAGCCACGCGGCCAGGGATACAACTAGCGGCAGTGATGCCTGGGTGGACTTTCCGAACACTTGATCCACCCCCTGCGGCGAGCCGCCCGATCGCGCGGGCAGCGAGATTCTCCCCTCTCAGCTACCGGTCTTACCCTGCTTGGTGAAAAATGCTCTCTGCCGCACCTCAGCCAGTCCCGTCCCGAGCATCGCCGATCCACTGCTAACCGCGCCGTAGATCGCCCGTCTCTGAATGTCCGCGAACAGGCGGACCAGCGGTTCCAGGTCGCCATCATCCGCCGCCTCCAGCCCGCCGATGGATGGGACGCCAGCGGTGGCCAACAGGGTTCATGGCAGGCTCACTGGTCATGATCCAGCCTTCGCCACACTCTCCGCATACGTCAAGGACTTCTCCAGCGCCGGATTCTCGTTGTAGGCCTCGGACTGGCCCGGCGGGATGCTCAGATACTCCCAGTTGTCACCGCGAAACGACTTGGCCAGGTACACGATCTGACCGACGTGATACGCGGCGTGGGCCAGGGAACGCAGGAGCGCCTCGTCCACTCGATGAGGGACACGGCGGATGGTCACGCCGGCAGCCAGGTCGTCGTCCGTGAGCTGCGAGAGCGTGTCGAAGAGCACGCCCCAGCCCCGATCCCACTTCGCGGCGACTTCGGAGGGCGGCACGTCGCGTGCTTCGAACTCCGACTCCCGGTCGCGCCACGGCTTTTCGCCGTCCGTGGTCAGGAAGTCGGTGAACCGCGACTCCAGGTTGCCGGCAACGTGCCAGACGATGGTCGTGATCGAGACGGCGTGCTCGGACCCGGCGACGAGGTCCTCGGCGTCCAGCTGGCCGAAGGCGCGCTCCCCGAGAATCCTGTAGCGTTGGTATTCGGCTTCGATGAGGGCCACGACGGTACGGCTCATATTATCATCTCATATGTCGAGGGTGTATCGGTATATCATATTTACATATCTATATATCATATATACATAAACATATATACGATCTATACTATGAAATCCAATATAATATGGGATGCCGGGACTACCAACCCTCCGGCGTCATGTCGGCCGCCAGGGTCCCGATCTCCGCCACAGGCAGCACCGAGATCCGGTCGTCGAGCACATATCCTTCATCGCCCGGGTACACGACCCAAAGATGCTCCAGTCCAAGGTCATCCAATACCACCCGCATCGACCGGGTAGTGCCGGGGGCGTCGGCGAACTTGCATTCGAACCCGTATCGCTTCCCTCCCCGGAGGACGAGAAGATCGAGTTCGGCTCCGGCGTGGGTGGCCCAGTAGTACGCGTCGCGGGTCTCCAGCGCGCCGAGCAGCTGCTCGACGACGAATCCTTCGAACGAGGCTCCGACTTTGGGATGACCCAGCAACTGATCTTCTCGCGGGATGCCGAGCAACGTGTGCAGAAGGCCCGTGTCGCGCACATACACTTTCGGCGCCTTGACCTGGCGCTTCTTCAGATTCTCGAACCAGGGGGGCAGCACGCGCACCATGAAGGCGCCCGCCAGAATGTCGAGATAGCGGCGGGCGGTGCCTTCGCTCGACCCGAGGGCCCGTGCGAACTCGGCGGCGTTCCAGGTCTGGCCGTGGTAATGCGCGACCATGGTCCAGAAGCGCCGCAGGCTCTCGGCGGGAATGCGGATACCCAGTTGGGGGATGTCCCGCTCCAGAAAGGTGCGGACGAAGTTGCGCCTCCAGAGCGATGACGCCCGGGTGCTGCGCGCGAGGAAAGCGCGAGGGAAGCCCCCGCGGGTCCAGAGCGGCCGCCATGCATCGGCTCCTGCCTCACCCAGGTCGAATCCGCCCAGATCCACGAGCCCGACGCGTCCCGCGAGGGACTCCGATACGCCCTTCACCAGCTGCGGAGATGCGCTGCCCAGGAGCAGGAAGCGGGCATCGTTGCCGGGGCGGTCCACCAGCACCCGCAGCGTTTCCATAAGCGAGGGCATCCGCTGGACTTCATCGATGACCACGAGACCGCTCAGTCGGCCGAGGGTCTGCTCGGGCGCGGCGAGGCGGCGCCGGTCGACAGCGGCTTCCAGATCAAAGTACGTGCTCCGGGGGTCTTCAGCGGCGATTTGCCGGGCGAGCGTGTTCAACTGCGGCCGTGCGCCCGCCGCCTTCCCCGCGCAACTCCTCGAGTTGACCGGGCGTGATTCCGCCGGAGGTCCGTTAGCCTGCCCGTCAGGCCTCCCGGTGAAGTCGAGAACTCCTCCTGGCCATCCGTGGATGATGCCCTTCAGTTCGCTTCCGGTGGCCTCCTCAGAACCCCCGCAAACAGGATCGCGCCCGACTCTCGCTCCCGGATCACGTAGACGAACGGCCGGTTCGCGATCACGGAAGGAGGAAGGCTCGTGACCCCGATCCCCACCGACGTCGAGGCGGCTCCCTCCGCGCCTTCTTCGGTCACCTCGACAAGCGTCTTCTGCTTGACTTCGGAAATGTACAGCGGAGGAGAAGACGCGGAGATGCCCGTGAAGTCGGCGATGTTCGGGGTGAAGGCGTCCGTCATGCCGAGCGACTGCAGAATCTCTTTCAGGTTCCCGTCATACTCCACCCGGAACCGGGGAAGCACGACCCTCACCTCCTTCTCGTTCAGCTTGTCGAGCAGGCCCTGCCAGCGCTTCGCATCCATCGACGCGATCTCCGCCTCGATGTTGGTGCTGGCGCCAGGGACAAGCACCATCATTGAGAAGGTCCCTTCGCCGAACGGCAGCTCGACGATCTGGAGACCCTCGTCCTCGCCATGGGAGAATTCAGCGGTCTGGTCCATCATGGGCATCGACTGCGACTCGCCCTCGGCGATGTGGAAGGGAGCAACCTGGGTCTTTTCCGGATCGAATGCGTACGTCCAGGGGCCCTTGAAGTAGATCGCGTTGATCAGGAAGAGCATCGTCAGAGCGTCGATGGGGGCTTCGACGATCTCCTCGATGCGTCCGTTGGTCCTGTCCGAGACCCATTGATTGACGACATCGGCGGCGGCGGGACTCGAGAAATCGAGCCCGGCTATCTCCGCGTCGAAGAAGGCCCGGACCGTGTTGAGGAAGCCCTGGTCGACGGGGAATCCGTCGCGGCGCCAGGCCGAGTTGGCGATCTGCATGCTCACGGAGGAATCCGCTGCCGGCAGTTGGGTCATCAGGCCGTGATAGCCCAGGTTGATCGTGTCCAGCGGGGCATCCTCGAATCCGAGAGTGGCCTGCATCTGACTATACGTCGTCCCCTGGGCTCCGTTGAGCGCCATGCCAAGGGCCATCGAGGCGCTGAGTGGCGAGACCAGGACATTCTCTTCCGGATCGGCCGCCATCACCGCGGGGAGGAGATTCCAGGCGAAGGCGTTGCTCTTCGCGAGAACTTCCGCCTCGGCGGAGGCCGAGCGCGGGGGGATGACGATCGAGTCGGCCGGTGCCGGGTCCGGGGGTTCGGCAGGTTCCGGCACGGCCGGCTCGGCGGGGTCAGGCTCGGCGGGATCGTCCGAGCAGGCCAGCACGGTAAGTGCCGCCGCCATCCACAGGGCCACAAGAACGCGGAGGGCCGGCGTGATCAGGACCGTCACCATCCCGGGAACGCGCGGGCTGGGTCGGGCGTTGCTGACTCTGATCAACTGACCCGAAGGGGAGGGACGTTTCAACATCGACTCGCTCATGGTGAGTGTAGCACTGTCCTCGGGGAACGAATGCGGGAGCTGGAATGTGACGTCTACGGGAAGACGCACACGGGAGACTGATACCCGCGCCCCGCGATCATGGTCTCGCCGTTCGCGAGGCATGTCGATCCATAGGGCCTGTGGTAGGAGCAACATTGTCGTCTGGCTGGAATCCGATGGACGGCGTTAAGCTCGACTAACGCCGGGGCGGTCCAAGCTCGCCTGCGCGGCTGCCCGGAGCGACGACTCCAGGAGAAGAGGACCCCGATGATCACCATCCCCCGCCTTGCGTGCATGGCGGCGCTGGCTCTCCCCACTGCTGCCGCCGCGGTTGCACAACAGACTGCGCCGCCCGACCCCCCCGGGGCCCTTCCCTACGACCTCGCCTTCGGGATGGCGTCCTTCATCTGGGACACGCAGTTCGCGGTCTCGGGCGACGGGCGCTTCGTGGCCTACGAGGTGCGCGTCCCTCCCGCGGACACGACGGCCAACCTAGACGAGCGCTACCAGCCCAACGGCACGCCCAGTTCGATGGTGGGGGCAGCGATCCGCTACACGGACATGGTCACGAGGCGGACGGTCGAGGTCTGCCCGGGGGGCGCCTGCTGGAGGCCCGTGTGGTCCCCGGACGGGATGTCGCTCGCCTTCTTCTCGGACGCCGATGGCCTCCCCCAGCTGTGGGTGCACGACATCGCGGCACGCACGTCGCGCAGGCTGTCCGACGAGCCGGTCAAGCCGAAGCTCTGGCACGGAGACGAGCCCCGCTGGAGTCCGGACGGATCGACGCTGTACGTCGGGTTCGCGCCCGAGGGACCGTTCCGCAACCGCGGTGATGGGCGTGGACGTCGTCGACGACCAGGGCTACGGAGACGCCCGTCCCCGCGCGCTGGCGGTCGTGCCCCTGGACGGCGGCCCGCCCACGACCCTCGCCATCAACGATGAACGCTGGACCTGGGACCGCGTCCTCAAGGCCGACGAGCGGACGGTATGGCAGCCGGACGGTGCCTCGATCTCGGTCCTCCTCACGGAGCGCTCCACCGGACAGAAGGCGGTCCTCCGCTACGACCCGGCGACAGGCGAGCAGCGCGTGCTGTGGCAAGCGCTTGCGAAGCTCGTCAACCTCACGTCGGGGGGCAGCCACGACTTCATCGTGGGCCAGTACGAGGACAGGCGCACGCCCTCCAACATCTTCCGCTTCAACGCTGACTTCTCGGCCTCCGAGCGCATCTCGCACATCGATCCTCGCCTGGATGACGTGGAGGTCGGCACTGCGGCAATCTTCGAGACCACGGTGCCGCTTCACGACGGCACCCTCGGAACCGTCAAGACCGCCGTGCTGCTTCCGCCGGGTGCCGCGCGGGGCGACCGCCTCCCCGCGATCGTCACCATGTACCCGGGCAGCGACGTGACTCGCCGGGCCGCCGATTTCGGGGGCGGCAGCGTCTTCACGGTGCCGAACCTCGTCTTCACGAGCAGGGGCTTCGCCGTGGTGCTCTGCGACCTGACGCTGGGTCCGAACGAACAGGCCGGCAACCCGATCCGCGACATGGTCGACGTTCTCCTGCCGCAGGTCTATCGGGCCGCGGAACTCGGCTACGTCGACCTGAACCGACTCGCGGTCACGGGACAGTCCTACGGCGGTTACGGCACCGGCTCGATCATCACGCGCACGAACATCTTCCGCGCCGCGGTGCCCATCTCCGGCATCTTCGACCTTTTCGGGACCTACGGGCGCATCGACGTCGACGGCGGCGGGTTCTTCCTGGCGTGGAGCGAGGGCGGCCAGGCGCGCATGGGCACTCACCCGTGGGCCGACGTGCGCCGGTATCTGGACAACTCGCCCTACTACAACGCGGACAAGATCTCCACCCCCGTCCTCATCGTGCACGGAACCGATGACATGGCTTATCATGACGCGGGAAAGCTCTTCAGCGCGCTCCGGCGGCTCGGCAAGCCGGCGCAGCTGGCCTCTTACCTCGACCAGGGCCACGTCATCTCCTCTTGGAGGAGGGCGAGCGCGGTCGACGCGGCCCGGCGCATGGTCGAGTTCTACCTGCGCCACCTGGGGGATCCGGGGAAGGGTCCGGAGGACTCTCGGTAGGCGCCGCGCCGACCGCCCAGCGTTGGCCCCTGCCGTTGCACACCGGTCCCGCTGGACACTGTTATGTTACTCGGGTTCCGCTGTCCCGGTAACGAACTGGAAGGAGTTTCCAGTGAAGGATCCGCACATCGCCCCTCCCCAAGGGACGTACCGCGTGGAGGCTCGTGATTTCGGGCCGATCTCCCGAGCCGCTCTCGATCTACGTCCGTTGACCGTCCTCGTGGGTCCAAGCAACACAGGCAAATCCTATCTGGCCATCCTGGTGTATGCACTTCACCGGTGCTTCAGTGGATCGGGCTTGGGGTTGCGGCGATTCGGAGGCGGGTGGGGGTTGGCTCGTCCTCCTTTCCCCGTGATGAGTTCTGGGAGCGTCCGAGAGCCAGCGCACCTGCATAGCTTCGCTGCCTGGATGTCCAAAGCGACGGTCTCCGGTGAAGTGCCGCCCCTGCCTCCCGACCTCCTGGAGTTCATCCACGCGCGCTTGCATGGTGACGCAGAGATCGAAGCGCGATTCCAAAGAGAAATCGGCAGGTGCTTCGGCACGGGACATGTCCTCGACGATACGCTACAGGACTTGGTGAGATTCGCGGATGAACGCCCCGCTGGACCCGCCAAGGTCGTCGTACGCTTCCCCTGGAGGGACGGCGATGCACCGGTGGAATACAACTTTCGGTTCGACGACAGTGGCGTTACCCACAGCGCCAGTATTCCCCGCCTGCGGGATTTGCCCGGTCCTTTCCTCCGCGTCCTGAAACGCGGTCCGATGGACCTGGAGAACGATGACGATCAGTCGCTGCGTTGGCTCGCACGCCTGTTCCACGAGTTCTACAGGGAAGTGTTCAGGCCTCTTCTCCGAGATGTCTACTATCTCCCAGCGGACCGCACCGGGCTGATGCACAGCCTTCCGGTAATAGAAGATGTATCACTCGATCGCCTTTCCATGCCTCAGTCGCTTTCGCCGCTTATGTCTGGCGTAGTCACGGACTTCCTGCGGCAGTTGACAGGAATTCGTCCACGCCACCCTTGGCACAAGAAAAGGGATATGGCAGAAGATCTTGAAGCGGCTCTGCTTCAGGGAACAGTTCGCGTAAAGCACAAAAAAGCGGGGATTCCTGAGTTTTCCTATCGCCCACGGGGCTGGCGCGATGACCTGCCGCTCATGCGTGCCTCGTCGATGGTGCTGGAGCTGACGCCCATCATCCTCTTTCTGCGGTATATGATTCGTCCTGGCGACGGCGTTATCATCGAAGAACCTGAAGCTCACTTGCATCCCGCGGCACAAACGATGCTCGCGCAGGAGCTCGTTCGGTTGGTCGGAGCAGGCGTACAGATCATAATCACGACTCACAGTGACTGGTTTCTTGAACAGATCGGCAATCTGGTTCAACTGTCAGGTCTGGAGCCTGCCAGGAGATCGGGCATCGCAGATGTGGCGTTGGAGCCGAAGCACGTCGGAGCGTGGCTGTTCAAGCGCGATTCCGGCGAATCCGGATCGGTCGTGGAGGAGATAGTGATTGATCCGGAGACCGGCTTATTCCCAGCCGACTACCGAGAAGTCAGTGAGGCACTGTACAATGAGAGCGCGATGATCTTCAACCGCCTCCAGGAGAGCTCCGAGGAATGAAGGGACTCGTACGGATTCTCGCTGACAGGATCGACAACAGCTGTCATAGACAGCAGTGCGGCAAAGACGGTTGTTGGATGTCCATGGAAGGAGTGCCCGCCAACCATCTTCTCGTTGACGTCGATTGCGACGCGCTTTCTGACCTTCAAACAGGCTCGCGGGCGGATTACTTGTTCGTGGCAGAGGGGGAGTTCAGTTGGGTCGCGCCCATAGAACTCAAGAGCGGACGGTTCGCCGCCCAGGATGCCCTGGAGCAGCTGCAGGGAACCGCTACTGCGGCGGAAGGGTGGATTCCAGCGCGCGAACCGTTCTCATTGTTGCCAGTTGTTGCGCACGGTGGGAAGTCCCTGCGTGCGCCGGAGCTGAGGATGCTTCGCAGGACCAAGATCACCCTGCACGGCCGCAAGGGACAAGCGCTGCTCCGTAGATGCGGTGACGAGATCGCCGACGTGCTCGATGGAATCGGGGCGTGAGATGGCGGCAAAGTCGTAAGGCTCGGAGCTTAGTGGGTTGTCCCGTGATGGTCGCACCTCTCCAGGAGACGATGAAATGCAACTCGGCGCCTTTTCCGTCAGCCTGTCCGTCAAGGATCTCGAAGCCTCGAAGACCTTCTACGAAAAGCTCGGCTTCAGGCAGACCGGCGGCGACGGCACGGGATACCTGATCATGGTCAACGACAGCACGATCATCGGCCTCTTCCACGGGATGTTCGAGGGCAACATCCTCACCTTCAATCCCGGGCTGGCCCAGGACATGTCGCGGCCGGAGATCTTCACCGACGTAAGGGAGATCCGCGCGTCGCTCATGGCCGATGGCGTGGAGATGTCGACCGACACGGACCCGGAGGGCACCGGACCCGCGCATATCGTGGTCGTGGATCCGGACGGCAACCCGGTGCTGATCGATCAGTTCTTTCCGAGGCCGGGGAGCGAGGACGCGTAGGCCCACCGTCGCCTCATCGCTGCAGCCCCGCCCATCCTTCCGAGGTCCCGAAACCCGACTTCACCGGAGAAGCCACTTGAGCGTAACCCAGGTACACCGCACCATCGGCGCGCCCGCCGACCGCGTCTTCGCGGCGGTAGCCGACGTTGCACAGTTCTCTCGCGCCGTGGAGGACATCGAGCGCGTCGAGTTCGTGTCCGACATCCGGACCGGCCTGGGCACTCGCTTCCGCGAGACACGCAT
This sequence comes from Longimicrobiales bacterium, assembly GCA_965232315.1. Classification (GTDB taxonomy): domain Bacteria; phylum Gemmatimonadota; class Gemmatimonadetes; order Longimicrobiales; family Gaopeijiaceae; genus BD2-11. Next base: position 126,677 of record CBDDPN010000005.1, read on the forward strand.
CATGCGTGGGCGCGAGGCAACGGTCGAACTCGAGATCACAGAGTTCGCGCCGCCCGAGCGGGTCCGGTTTCTCTCGGAGGCCGGCGGTGTCCAGTGGGACTCGGTCTTCACGGTCACGGCAGCCCTCGACGGAGAGGGCACGCACCTGAAGCTGGTCATGCAGGCCACGCCTCTCACCTTCGCCGCCCGCCTCATGGTGCCGCTCATGAAGGGCATGGTCCGCAAGGCCATCGCAAGCGACATGGACGCGGTCAAGGCCTACTGCGAGAGCGCCGCCGGGGCGAGGTAGGCCGCCGGGTCAGCGCGCGCTCGATGCTCCAGGCGCGCTTGACTGCGGATTCAGGAACCTTACCTCACCGCGAACCTTGCCGGCCCGCGCGCACGGTTCGACGACACAGTGGCGAGTTGGCCGTCTTCGCCCTCTCCCCAGCAAAGAACCCGCAGGTAACGACCCCGTTTCGAATCGCCTGATCCCCTGCCCCGACCCTCGACTTGAGGCCGACAAGGTTTGCATCGTTGTGCGAGCGCATCTAGGCTTCGGCGCTCAAGCATCCGAGACCTGAATCGACTTCGCACTTCCCAGAGACGCACCAACATGGCAGACCGGCGCCAGCAAGCTCTCGATTACCATACCGAAGGCCGCCCCGGCAAGATCGAGGTGGTCCCGACCAAGTCCCTCTCCACGCAGCGCGAACTCACGCTGGCCTACTCCCCCGGAGTCGCGGAGCCCTGCCGCGAGATCGCTGCCAACCCCAGGGACGTCTTCACCTACACCGCGCGCGGCAACCTGGTCGCGGTGGTCTCCAACGGGACCGCCGTGCTCGGGCTGGGCAACATCGGCCCCCTCGCCGCCAAGCCGGTCATGGAGGGCAAGGGGGTGCTCTTCAAGCGCTTCGCGGGCATCGACGTGTTCGACATCGAGGTGGACTCGAGCGACGCCGACGAGGTCATCCGTTTCTGCGAGATGCTGAGCCCGACCGTCGCCGGCATCAACCTCGAGGACATCGCCGCCCCCGAGTGCTTCGTCATCGAGCGCGCGCTGCAGGAATCCCTCGACATCCCCGTCTTCCACGACGACCAGCACGGCACCGCCATCATCACGGCCGCGGCGCTCGTCAACGCCCTCGACCTGGTCGGAAAGCGCATCGAGGACGTGCGCGTGGTCTTCAGCGGGGCGGGTGCTTCCGCGATTTCCACCGCCCGGCATCTGCGCCGTCTCGGCGCCGACCCCGACAAGGTCATTCTGTGCGACTCGCGGGGCGTCATCTACCAGGGCCGCGAGGAGGGGATGAACGAGTACAAGGCGCCCCATGCGGTCGATACCGGGCTGCGCACGCTGGAGGAAGCGCTCGACGGGGCCGACATCTTCATCGGGCTGTCCGTCAAGGGCATCATGACCGGCGACATGGTGTCGTCGATGGCGCGCGATCCCATCATCTTCGCCCTCGCCAACCCCGATCCGGAGATCCTGCCGGAAGACGTGGAGGCGATCCGGGGCGACGCCATCATGGCAACGGGGCGCTCCGACTACCCCAACCAGGTCAACAACGTCCTCGGCTTTCCCTTCATCTTCCGGGGCGCGATCGACGTGCGCGCGCGCGGGATCAATGCGGAGATGATGCTCGCCGCAACCCGCGCCCTCGCCGAACTGGCGCGTCTGGAGGTGCCGGAGGCGGTGCGCGGGGCGTATGGCCACGAAGACATCCATTTCGGGCGCGACTACCTGATCCCCAAGCCCTTCGACCATCGCGTGCTCTTCCACGTGGCGCCCGCGGTGGCGGAGGCGGCCATGCGCACCGGCATGGCGCGCCAGGAACTCGACCTGGACGAGTATCTCGACCGACTGCAGGCCCTGCTGGGTCCGGGGCGCGCGGTCATGACCGGGATCCGGGCGCAGGCCCGCCGCAATCCGGCGCGCATCGTGTTCCCCGAGGGCCACAACCAGGACGTGATCCGCGCCGCCGCCGAGCTCGCCGAGGCCGGCATCTGCCGTCCCGTCCTGCTGGGCCGGCCCCCGCGGATCGCCGAGAAGGCGGGCTGGATGGGCCTCGACCTGGAGGGAGTCGAGGTCGTGTACGCCGCGGAGCGTCCGGACGATCGCCACGAGTATGCCGACAAGCTGTTCCAGCGCCGCGCCCGCAAGGGCCTCACGCTGGCCGAAGCCCAGTGGAACCTCTACAAGCCGATCTACTTCGCGCTCAGCATGGTCGAGGAGGGGGAGGCCGACAGCATCGTGGCCGGCATCGAGGCCAACTACGCCGAAATCCTCCGCCCGGCGCTTCAGGTCATCGGCGGCAAGGGCGACATGCGGGTCGCGGGCCTCTACATGCTCGCCTTCCCGAGCCGCGACCTGGTCTTCCTGGCCGACACCACCGTGAACATCGATCCGAGCGCCGAGACCCTGCGCGACATCGCGCTCCAGACCGCCTCCTTCGTGCGCGATCTGGGGATCAAGCCGCGCGTGGCGATGGTGAGCTTCTCCAACTTCGGATCGGCGCCGCACGAGGAATCCCGGCGGGTGGCGCGCGCGGTGCAGCTGGTGCGCGAGGCCGACCCCGAGCTCGAGGTGGACGGCGAGATGCAGGCCGACACGGCGGTCGATCCGGTGGCGCTGAGCGATGTCTACACGTTCACGCACCTGACCGGACCCGCCAACATCCTGGTGTTCTCGTGCCTGTCCGCCGCCAACGCCGCCTACAAGCTGCTGGAGCACCTGGGGGGCGCAGACGCCATCGGCCCGATTCTCCTCGGCATGGCCAAGCCGGTGCACATCCTGGAGCGCGGATGCGCCGTGCAGGATATCGTCAACCTGGCGTCGGTGGCCACCGTCGACTGGCAGGCTCGCAACCGGCACGAGTGACCGCAGGCGGAGAGTCTGCCGATCCGCGGACGCGGGCGTTCAATCGCTGCGAACGCGAACTTTTTCAATGGCTGCGAACGCGAACTCCTTCAATCCGTACATATGAGACTCTTCCAGAGGAGAAAATCATGACTTTCGATGCGTGCGCGTGGCGTCGCTCGGCCGGCGCGGTGCTCTTCCTGCTTGCGTTAGGCCCCGCGCTGCTTGCGTGGGCCCCGGTGCTCGCGGACGGCAACCTGAGCGCCCAGAAACCGGCGCTCGTCCCCGAGGACGTGCCGGCCCGCGTCCATCCTCTTCCGACGCTGCGGGAGCAGGCGGTGGAGCAGCAGGAGTGGCTGGAGCTGCGCATCGGCCGGGTCTTGCCGCAGCTGATGGCGGAATACGACGTGCACATGTGGGTCCTCTCGATGCGCGAGTACGCCGAGGATCCCGTGTTCTGGTCGATCATCGCGCCCACCACCTTCGCGGCCCGCCGGCGCTCCATCTATGTCTTCACCCGCCAGGACGACGGCGCGGTGGAGCGGCTGGCCCTCGGCGGAACCGACCAGGGCGGGGTGTTCCAGGCCTATCGCTCCACGCGCCCCGCGCCCACGCAGCCCACCGCGGAGCTGGTCGGCAACGAGCAGTGGCGCCTGTTGCGTGAGCTGGTGGAAGACCGCGATCCGGACAACATCGTCCTCAACATCGACCCCGACTGGGCATTCTCCGACGGACTGCACGCCGGCGAGCGCGAGGCGCTGGAGGAGGCCCTCGGCCCGGAGCTGATGGGGCGCGTGAAGCGCGAGCCGCGGCTGGCCATGAACTACATCGCCCTCCGGCTTCCGGAGATGATGCCCCGCTACCGGAAGATCGAGGAGACCGTGCACGCGGTCATCTCGGAGGCGTTCTCGAACGCGGTGATCACCCCCGGCGAGACCACCATCGAGGACGTGGAGTGGTGGATGCGCCAGCGGGTCCGCGACCTGGGCTACACGACCTGGTTCATGACCAACGTGGACGTGCAGCGGGCGGCCGACCTGCCGTCGGATGGCCCGGTGGTGATCGAGCCCGGCGATCTGCTCTGGACCGACTTCGGGGTGGTGGCGCAGAACCTCCACACCGACACCCAGCACCTGGGCTACGTGCTGCGGGAGGGCGAGACCGAGGTGCCGGCGGGCATCCGGCAATGCCTTGCGAACTCCAACCGCCTGCAGGACATCCTCCTCGAGCACATGGAGCCGGGGATGACCGGCAACGCAATCCTCGCGAACACGCTGGCGCAGATGCGCGCCGAGGGGATCAACGGCACGGTCTATACGCACCCCATCGGGGATCACGGCCACGGGGCGGGGCCGCTGATCGGCCGCTGGGACGGACAGGAGGGGGTGCCGGTGCGCGGCGACGCGGTGCTGCTGCCCTCGACCTGGCATTCGATCGAACTGCAGGCGACGACCCCGATTCCGGAGTGGGGCGGCAAGCCGGCGAGCTGCCGCCAGGAGGAGGAGGCCTACCTCGACACCGAGGGCGCGCGGCACTGGGTGTTCCGGAGGCAGAGCGAGTTCCACGTGGTGTGGTAGGAAACACGGGATGTTGGGCACGATTGTGGCGGAGACACCTGCAGATGGGGAACGGAATGACATGAAGACGATGCGGATTGCGATCCGGAGCACCGCCCTGGGGATGCTGCTGGCCTCGGGTGGGGCGATGGCCGGTGCGGCCGAGGCGGCGGCGCAGGGACTGGCAGCGCCCGATCCGGTGCTCGAGGGCATCTGGGCCGAGGCGATGGACAACTCCCACTTCGAGCCGATGGCGCAGGCCCTGCTCGACTCCATCGGTCCGCGGCTGACGGGCTCGCCACAGATGGAACGGGCGCAGGAATGGGCGGTCTCGATGCTCTCGGGCTGGGGGGTGGACGCCCGCACCGAGGAGTACGGCACCTGGGAGGGATGGGACCGCGGGGTCAGCCACGTGGACCTGGTGTCGCCTCGGGTGCGCTCGCTGGAAGGGCGCATCCTCGCGTGGAGCCCGGGAACCGGCGGTGAACCGGTGGAGGGCGGGGTGGCCGTTCTTCCGGAGATGCGCTCGCCCGCGGACTGGGAGGCCTTTCTGGGCACGGTGAGCGGCAGGTGGGTGATGTTCTCCTTCCCGCAGCCGACCTGCCGGGCCGACGAACAGTGGCAGGAATTCGCCCAGGACGGTTCCTTCGAGGCCATGGACGAGGCGCGCACGGCGGCCAGCCGGGCCTGGAATCAGGGCCTGGCCGCGACCGGATCGCAGGATGGACGGCGGCGCGACCTGCACGCGCAGATCGAGGAGGCTGGCGCGGTCGGGATCGTGACCTCGCTCTGGCCGGGCTCGTACGGCACGACCCGTGTCTTCAACGCCTACAACCGGGAGACCCCCACCTTCGAGCTGGGGTGCGAGGACTACGGTCTCGTGTACCGCCTGGCCGCCAACGGACAGGAGCCGGTGCTGCGGCTGACGGCCGAGGCGGAGAACCGGGGCGAGCTGCCGGTTTCCAACGTCATCGGCGAGATCCGGGGCACCGAGCTGCCGGACGAGTACGTCATGCTCTCGGCGCACTACGACTCCTGGGAGGGCGGCTCCGGCGCGACCGACAACGCGTCCGGCTCCCTGCTGATGCTTGAGACCATGCGCATCCTGTCCGCGGTCTACCCGAACCCGAAGCGCACCATCCTGATCGGGCTGTGGAACGGCGAGGAGCAGGGGCTGAACGGCTCGCGCGCCTTCACCGAAGACCATCCCGAGGTGGTCGAGGGGCTGCAGGTGCTCTTCAACCAGGACAACGGCACCGGGCGGGTCGTGAACATCGCCGCCCAGGGCTTCACGGGGGCGGGGGCATCGCTCGCGAACTGGATATCGCGGGTGCCGGCGGAGGCGTCCCGCCACGTCACGCTGAGACTTCCGGGCAACCCGGGCGGGGGCGGGTCGGACTACGCTTCGTTCGTCTGTCACGGAGCGCCGGGCATCAATCTGGGCGCGCTCTCGTGGGACTACGGGTCGCACACCTGGCACACTCACCGCGACACCTTCGACAAGCTCATCTTCGATGACCTGAAAAACAACGCGGTGCTCGCGGCCTCGCTTGTGTACCTGGCTTCGGAGGACGATGAGCGGGTGAGCCGCGAGCGGCGCGAGTCGATCACCGGGCCGGGTGGAAGGGTCGGAAGCTGGCCGGTGTGCCAGCCGGCGACGCGCAGTTCGCGCGACAGCCAGCGCATGTAGGGAACGAGCAGCCAGCGCATGCGGGGAACGGACTGGCCCGAAGCATGCGGGGAACGGACCGGCCAGCACATGAGGGAGCGGCCCTGACGATGACCGAAGCCGATCTTGTCCGTGAGCTGCTCTCGGCCCGCGACCGGCGGCGCACCACGCAGCCGCCGACCCTGGGCGTGGAGGGATTCGATCTCGATGGAGCCTACCGGGTGGGAGCGGCGCTCGAGCGCCATCTCCGCGAGCGCGGATACCGGCGCGCGGGTTGGAAGGTAGGCTTCACCAACCAGGCGATCTGGCCGCGGTTCGGGCTGGAGGAGCCGATCCTGGGTCCCGTCTACGACCGCACCGTGTTGACGGCCGCGCCGGAGGCCGAACTCTCACTCGCGGGGTTCCGCGCCCCGCAGCTGGAAGTGGAGGTCGTGTTCGGGATCGAGCCGCCGGGAGACGCCGACCGTCCATGGCGGCCCGCCTGGATGGCGCTCGGCTTCGAGATCGTCGACTGCCACTACGCGGGCTGGCGCCTCACACCCTTTGATTCGGTCGCCGACTTCGCGCTGCACGGAGCGCTGGTCGTGGGTCCTCGAATCGAGCGCGGGACGCCGCTCTTCGAGGAGCGGATCGACGCCCTGGACCAACTAGAAGTCCGTTTGCTGCGGAACGGGGAGACGGCGACCCGGGGACGCGCGAGCGACGTGCTCGGCAATCCGCTTGCCGCGCTCGAGTTCGTGCCGCGGCTGCGGTCGCACTACGGGGATGAGCCTTCGTCATCGTCCACCGTGGTCGTCAGCACGGGCACGATGACCGGGCTCGCCCGGCTCGCCCCCGGAGAACGCTGGCGGGTCGAGGCGGAGGGCGTGGCACTCCCGGGTCTGGAGGTCGTTCTCACCGGGTGAGCCGGCCAGCGCCGAGGCGCCGGCACCCACCGCCGGGCTGGCGGGTCGCCGCACCCGGGCGATCGCGGTGCGGCCGGCCGTGTGCGCTTCTATTCCCGTCGCCCCACCCACCGGTCGACCAGCACCGACGTGGTGATCTGCCCCCACAGGTTGGTCACGGTGCGGAACATGTCGGGGACGCGGTCGATTCCGAGCAGGATGCCCAGCCCGCCGAGCGGCACGCCCGCCACGTCCAGCGCCGGCGCCATGGTGAAGATGCTGGCCGACGGCACCGGCGCGATGGTGAGCGCGACCAGGAAGACCGCCAGCACCACGCCCGCGGCCGCGGCGAGCGGGAAGGGCACCTCGAACAGGTGGGCCAGGAAGACCACGGCGGCCCCCTGGAAGAGCGCGCTGCCGGGCCGGTAGAGCGACGCGCCCAGCGGCAGCACCAGGTCGGCGACGTTGTCCGACACCCCCAGCTTCCCGCTCGCCTCCTGGAGGGACGCGGGCAGAGCGGCGACCGTGCTGGTGCTCGCGAAGGCGATCGAGGTCGCCCCGAACACCCCGGTGACAAAGCGCGCCGGACCGATTCCGCCCACCCACCGGAGCAGGACGAAGAACACCCCGGCGGTGAACACCACCAGCCCCGCCACCACGGCCGCGACGAACACCGCGAGGCTCTGCACCAGGTCCCACCCGAGCTGCGCGGTCACCGGGGCGGCCAGGCCGAAGACCCCGACCGGGGCGCACCAGAGCACCCACCAGACCAGCTTCACCAGCGTGGCCGAAACCGCGTCCGCGAACGCGAGCAGGTTCTCCTTGTGCTTGCCGCCGAGCGCCGCGGCCGCCGCGCCGAAGAGCGCGGTGAACACGATCAGCGGAAGCAGGCTGCCCGCGGAGGCCGCCGCGAAGGGGTTGGAGGGCACCAGGGTCACGAGAAAGTCCACGACCCCGGGGATCTCCGGGGCCGCCTGCCCGCCCGCCACCGGCATCGTGATCTCCGGCGCGAAGCGCAGGAAGAAGCCCAGGGTCGCCATCCCCAGCACGATCGCCGGCGGGGTGGTGATCCAGTAGAAGCCGAGGGTGGTGCCGCCCAGCCGCCCCAGCTTGCGCAGGTCGCCCAGCCGCGCGACCCCGGTGAAGATCACCGCCATCACCAGCGGAATCACCACCATGCGGATGGCGTTCATGAAGACGGTGCCGACGGGGGCGGAGGCCAGCGCCACCGCCATGAGCGCGTCCGAACCGGTGGCCGCGGCGAGCAGCCCGACCGCGAAGCCCAGCACGAGCCCCGCGGCGATGAGGATGTGCAGCATGGGATGGATGCTACGCTTCCGCCTTTCCGTCCGGCAACCCCGCGCCCGATCTCTGGCCCCAACGCCGCGGTCGTGCGGCGCGGCGCTCCGCTCTTGCAACACTGCCGCCATCAGCCACACTTTCGCGACCCCCAACCCGGAGCCCCCCGTGAACGATCCGTACCTCCTCGCGGTCGCCATCCTGGGCGGCCTGCTCGCCCTCACCGCCCTCGTCCTCGCCATCGTGCTGCGGCGCTTCACCCGGCTGCGGCTGGAGCTGCCGGCGATGCTGCGGGAGGCCCGCAAGGACGCAGTGACGCGCAGCACGGCGGTCACGCGCGGCCAGGCCTTCGAGCACCTGGCGCCCTTCATGGACGACTTCGGCTACCATCCCCGGGACGCCCGCTTCCTGGGAAGTCCCATCGACTTCATCGTATTCGACGGACTCCGAGAGACGGATGTGCGCGAGATCGTCTTCGTGGAGGTCAAGACGGGCCGGTCCCGGCTGAGCGCGCGAGAGCGTGCGGTGCGGCAAGCCGTGCTCGACGGGCGGGTGGCGTGGCAGGAGCTGCGCGCCCGAGCGTGAAGCCCGATCCGCGCGGGACGCGCAGCCGGAAACGGCTCCCGGGATCGGGGCGGAGTGTGCCCCATGGGCTGTCGGGGCTAAACTAGTCGCATGACATACGAAATCGTGTTCGTGCTGATGGTTGCGGCGGCGTCGCTGGTGCTCTTCGCCATGGACCGCATCCGGCTCGACCAGCTCTCCATGTCGGTTCCGGTGGTGCTCCTCCTGGGCCGCATCATCGGCCCGCGCGAGGCGCTCTCGGGACTCTCCAGCGAGGCGACGGTAACCGTGGCGGCGATGCTGGTGCTCGGGCTCGGACTTCGCAAGACGGGGCTGGTGGCCGCCATCGGCATCTGGGCACGGACGGCGCCGCTGGGGGGCAAGAGGATGCGCATGTTCATCCTCTGCCTGCTCGTGGCCTTCCTCTCGCCGTTCCTGAACAACACCGCGGTCGTGATCGTGTTCATCCCGGTCTTCGCGGCACTCGCCGACCAGGCCGACGAGCCGGTTTCGCTGTATCTGATGCCGCTCTCGTTCGTGGCCATCATGGGGGGCACGGTAACCCTCATCGGCACGGCGACCAACCTGGTGGTTCACGGGGAGGCGATCGCGCGCGGATACGACGAGCTGACCATGTTCTCCATCGCCCCGGTGGGGCTGATCTGTCTGGCGGTGGGGATGCTTTATCTCTTCACGATCGGACGCAACCAGATGCCCCGGCGGGAGCGGCCGCCGGACCTGTCCCGCCGCTACGGCGTGCGCAGGTTCACGACCGAGTTGAGGGTCGGGAGGGATTCTCGCGCGGCGGGTCGATCGCTCGCCGAGCTGCGCTGGGGAGAGCGGTTCGACGTCATGATCGTGGGCATCGAACGGGATGGGCGCATCATCTCCCTCCCCGCGGGCGAGCGCAGCATCGAGGCCGGTGACAGACTCTACGCCCAGGGCTCGGCGGACGACCTGCTGCGCCTGGCCCGGCAGCAGAAGCTGGACACCCCCAAGGGGAAGATGGGCCTCGAAGAGAGCCAGCCGGTCGTGGGGGGGCGGCTGGTGGAGATCATCGTGGGGCCGGGATCGGCGCTGGTCGGACATACGCTGAGGGACCTTGCCTTCGCCCAGCGGTATGACGCGACCATCGTGGGCGTGCAGAGTCACGGCACCAACATCACCGACCGGATCGCGCAGCTGGAGTTCTCCGTGGGCGACATCCTCCTGGTGCGCGGGGAGCCGGGGGCCCTGGACCGTCTGGTCGACGAACCCGGCTTCATCCCCATGGCCGAGGTGGACCACCCGGTGGGGAGCCGGCCGCGCGCCGCCTTCGCGGCCGCCATCATGGCCGGGGTGGTGGTGGTCGCCAGCGTCGGCCTGTTCCCCATCTCCACCTCGGCCATGGCCGGCGTGGCGCTCATGGTGTTCACGGGGTGTGTGCGCGTCGACGAGATCTACCAGGAGCTCGACTGGCTGGTGGTGTTCGTGATGGCCGGGCTGATCCCGCTCGGGCTGGCGATGGAGTCGACGGGCGCGGCCGCCTGGATCGCATCGGGGGTGGTGGGCGCAACCTCCGGGCTGGGCGAGACCGGCATGATCGGGGCCTTCTACCTGCTCACGGCCGTCATGACCGCCGTGGTGGCCAACACCGCCACGGCGGTCATGCTCACCCCGGTCGCCATCCTGGTGGCCCAGGACGCCGGCCTGAACCCCTACGCCCTGCTGGTGACGGTCATGTTCGGGGCTTCGGCCTCGTTCGTCACCCCGTTCGGGTACAAGACCAACGTCATGATCTACTCGCCGGGCGGATACCGCTTCATGGACTTCGTGAAGGTCGGGGGGCCGCTGAACCTGCTCCTGGCCGTGGTGGCCTCGCTCTGCATCCCGATCTTCTGGCCGAGCTGACCTACCCCTCGGCCGCAGCCTCGGATCGCTCGCTCCAGTTCACCGCGCCGTGCACGGCGAAGACCGCTCCCTGCGGATCCTGGCACTGTGCGACGAAGTCCCCGCCCGGCACCTCGACCGGCCCGTGCAGGACCTTGCCCCCCAGCTCGGTCACCGTCGCGGCGGCGGCGTGGGCGTCGGGCACGCGGATGTAGCTGATCCAGGCCGACACCGGCATCTCGGGCGGACGGTTGAACATGCCCCCCAGGGGATGCGCCCCGCGGTGGAACATGTGGTAGGTGCCCATCTCGCCCATGTCCATCTGGCTCGAGACCTGCCAGCCGAACAGCTCCGAATAGAAGGCCCACGCGGCCTCCCAGTCGGTGGTCGCCAGCTCGCGCCAGGAGAACTCCCCGACCCGGGCCGGATCGTCGTGCCCCGGCGTCTGCTCAGCCGGCTGGAAGGCCGTGAAGACGGCTCCCTGCGGATCCTTGATCACCGCGAAACGCCCGACGTTCTTGATGGCGAGCATCTCCAGCGTCGATCCGCCAAGGCTCTCCGCCTTCTTCGCGCAGGCATCGACATCCGGCGTCGACACGTACACCAGCCAGTGGGGCGGCACGCCTGCGGCCGCGACTTCCTCGGGGAGCTGCATGAAGCCGCCGAGTGGCATGCCCTCGTTGGTCCACAGGTGGTAGGGCTGCTCTCCGCCTTCCCATCCCTCGGTGCCCCACCCGACAAGGGCGGTATAGAAGTTGGCGGCCCCGTCAGGGTCCGAGGTAAGCAGCTCATCCCAGCAGAGTCGTCCGTTCGGTGTTTCCGGCATCGTTCCCCTCCCCCTGATTGGTTGTTGGTCCCCTGATTGGTTCCTGGTCGGTCCGGCGCCCTGGTGCCCGGAACAGCGAGAATCTAACCGGCGCAAGCCCGACGCCGAACCGCCACCAAGCCACTCGCTCGCGTCGGCGGTTGGGGCCAACCCTCCTCAACCCGGCCCGCATCCGTCGCGGTTCGGGCAACCCCTCTCGCCACCCGGACACTCACATCACCGGGGGCCCGAGACTCACATCACCGGAGGTGTGAGACCACATCACCGGGGGACGTGAGACTCACATCACAAGAGGCGTGAGACCTCACATCACAAGAGGTGTGAGACCTCACATCACTGAAGGCCCGAGGATTCCGGCCGGCGGCGTCCCTCATGCGAACACGGTTCCCGGAGGCGAGCGGCATGCGGTGTTTCCGTTGACGTCGGATCGCGCGAGGGTTGAAGCCCGGCGCCGGCAAGGCCGCCGCGTTCTCGTGGCGTCCATGGCCGTGTCGGTCGCGATCCATACTCTCGTTTTCTCTCTTGGTTTCAATCCTCCTGCCGCAGTGAACGGGCGTGCCGGGACTGCCCCCACGTCGCCTGGCTCCGCCTCGGGCATCCGGGTCACCAGAATCGTGGTCGCCGAGCCCGCCGCGCAGCTCGAATTGCCGGAGAACGCGACCGAGAATGGCCTGGCGGAGTTGACGGAAGCCGGGCCGGAAGATCCAGCGTCCGAATCCGAGCCAGGGGATCCAGCATTCACATCGGAGCGCGAGCCCGAGGATCCCGTGTCCACGCCGGAACCCGGGCCGGAAGATCCAGCCCCTGGACCTGGACCGCAGCCAGAGGATCCGTCGTCCGAATCCGGAATCGAGACGCCGCGAGCAGCCGGCGCAACACCCGCCGCGGCGCTAAGGGCCCGCTTCACCAATCCCGTCCTCTGGCGAAGGATCCGGGAAGACCTTGCTGATTCAGCGTTCACGGTCGTCGGCCCGCTGCGCAGCCGCAGCGATAGCGCGGGAACGGGATACGCGCCGGCCGACGCCTGGGCCTTCGGCACGTGGACGACTCGAGACGCGGACGGACGGCGCTGGGGTGCCGCCCCCGGCGTGATCTACGTCTTCGGCATCGCCATACCAACATGCGGCGGGCGTTTCGATGCTTCGAACTGCGGGTTCGGGCTACCTTCCTGGCGGCGAGGAGAATACCAGAGCTTCCTTCATGCCCTGAGCGAAATCGAGGAACAGAAACGCTGGGGGCGCATCATGGAACGCGGTCAGGCGATCCGTGACTCGCGGGACGCGCAACGGGACACGGAACGGGACACGGTCCCCGAGATACTCAATCATCTCTGACGGGCGCAGCAAGCCCGGCAAGCGCATCGACGGCGAGATCTCCCTGGAGGGGTACGACGCGCCGGTGGGCACGGATCCCGAGACCGGCCCATCGGCGTGAGGGTGAACGCTCTGACTGCTCCGATCACCCTGGTGAGGACAATCCCATGAGAACCTTGATCGCGGTGGCACTCGCGCTGGCGTCCCCGCTCGCCGCGCAGAACGAGGTCCCGCCGGATAGCACCGCGACGGAGTCCAAGCGATCCCACCGTGTTGCCGCAGGGTTACTGTTCGGCGTCACGGGCGGCGCTCTGGTCGGGCTGCATTTTCGCTCTCAATGCGAGGCGGGGTGGGTGCCCATCCCGCATGTTCCGCTTGATGAGCAGGATCCCCCCTGCGCTGACGAGGGCATCAGCGTGGGCAAGGCAACGCTCATCGGTGCAGCCCTCGGGGCGCTTGTGGGGCTCGCCGTGGATGTTGAGGCCACGGGGAGGGCCGAGCTGCGGGTTGGGCCGGACAGGATACGGGCTCGCAGGTTTGCCGTCGGGATCCAGGTGCCGATACGATGATTGATTCCACCTTGAACCCGGAGCGCCTTCACCAGGTGTGACGTTTGCGATTTCGGCCACCACGCCGCCTCGCCCCTGGCCACTTCCGTATGCTGGCGACCACGCGGACGGCGGTGGTCGGCGGAGGATGGGGGCGATGGAACACCCGCCGGTCGCCAAACAGTCTACCGCCGACGATCCAGCTGGGAGGAGCGCGACTCGCTGTTCGTGCCTACCATATGATGTGCACGGGCGAAGTGCGGGATGGAAGCCGAGATGGCGATGGTCGGGTCGCGACCGGGGAGTGCGGAACCTGAGGTGCAGGGAGTCGGGTGCCGGGACAGCGTGCGGACAGCCAAGCGCCGAATCCGCGATTCCGGGACCGGCGGCGGGAGGAGTACCTTGGATCGAATTCCGAGGCTGATCACAGGCCTCAGCGGTGCGGCGGCAGCGGTCTTCTACCGCGTCGACCGGCACGGGCCGCCCCTGCCCGATGGCCCGTTGATCGTGGCGGCCAACCACCCCAACAGCCTCGTCGATCCGCTGCTGATCTTCCGCTGCGGCGAGCGGGTTGCGCGCCCCCTGGCCCGGGCCCCGCTATTCGACCGCCTCCTGTTGGGACCGGTCCTGCGCGCGATCGGGGGGATTCCCGTCTACCGCAGGCAGGACGCCCCGGACGAGACGCACCGCAACGAGGAGATGTTCAAGGCGGCGGTCGACGTGCTCCGGGGCGGTGGCACGATCCAGATCTTTCCGGAGGGGAAGAGCCACTCCGAGGCCCGACTGGCTGAGTTTCGCACGGGCGCCGCGCGGATCGCGCTGCAGGCAGAGGAGAGCGCCGATTGGCGGCTCGGGTTGTCGATAGTTCCCGTGGGAATCACCTACTCGCGCAAGGAGCTGGCGAGGACGCCCGTGACCGTGCGTTTCGCGAAGGCGTTCGAGTGTACGTACCTGAAGGAGGAGTACCGGGAAGATCCGGTCACCGCGGCACAGAGGCTCACCGCGCGGATCGCGAAGGGGATCCGGCGCCAGACGCTCAACTTCGACCACCACAGCGACCGGGCCCTGGTGGAGGTGTCGGAGCAGCTCTACGTGCGCCAGTCGCGGTGGGTGCCGTGGCGAATGCGCGAACGCCTGGGAACCCGTTTCCCCCGTCTGCACCGCTTCGCGAAGGGACTCGATTGGATCAAGAGGGTTGATCCGGAGGAGCATCGTCGGCTGACCGAGAAAGTGGAGCGGTACGCCGCGCTCAACGCCGAACTCCGCGCCGGGGAGGGAGACGTGCCGCCCCGTTACAGCCTTCGGCCGGTCGTGAAATACGTCCTGGTGCGGGGGACGTTGCTGGTACTGGGCCTCCCCCTGGCGGTGCTGGGACTCCTGCTTTGGGCGCCCGTGACCCGGCTTCCCCGTTTCGCCGTGCGGCGCTTGCGACCCGAATTCGAGGTCACGGCGACGATCAAGTTGCTGGCACTCCTGGCGGGCGTGTTGGCAGCGTGGATCCTGTTGGTGTTCCTGGGTTTCCTGGTGGGCGGGACTCCGGTCGCCCTCGGTGCCGCGCTGCTGGCTCCGGTATGCGGCTTTGTCGCCATGCTCTGGGTGGAACTGGCTCGAGAGGTCCGCGAGGACACCTCCCTCTTCCTGAGGCTGCAGGGCCGGCCCGATCTCCGCAGGCACTTCGCGCAGCTACGCTCGGAACTCACCAAGACCTTCCGCCGGCTGGAGAAGCGCTGGATGGAGGAGCGGCGTGGGGGTGGCGTGCAGGCGGACGGCGACCCATCGAACGACGGAGCGTTGCCCTCATCCCCGATCGGTGACAAAGCGTCCGGGCCCGGCGCGGGCTAGGCGCCGAGGAGCCGCGGGGTCTACGCGCCCCCTCCCCCGCTCGTTGACGCGGTGACCGTGATCACCGCGACCCCGATGTGGTTCGCACCCGCCCGCGTCGCCTTGACGCGGATTTCTCCCGTTCCCGGTCCCACGGCGGTGACCAGACCGGTCTCGTCCACCGTCACCACGTGCGGGTGCGGCGCGGACCAGATGTAGTCGGTGTCCTCGACTTCGTTTCCGTTCCTGTCGAGAGCAGCGGCGCTCAGGCGCACGGTGTTGCCGACCGCGGTCAGGGTGTCGAATGCCGGGGTAACGCGGACTTCCGACGCCAGTTGCGCGACCGTGACGCCAGCGGAATCGCGCGCTTCTCCGGACGTTGCGAACACGTCCGCGGTGCCGTTGCCCACGGCGGTGACCAGGCCGGTCGAATCGACGGCTGCGATAGAGTCGTTGCCGGACATCCACATGACGGCAAGGGCCGGGCCGGGGTAGCCGTTGGCGTCGACACCCACCGCAGCCAGACGAAGGGTATCGCCGAGCGAGAAGAGGGTCGCCGCGGCCGGCGCCACGTCCATCCCGACGATCACCTGCGAGACCGTGATCGCGGCGGCGCCACTGGCACCCTCCGCTGCGGCGGTGATGTTCGCGGTGCCGTTTCCGGCCGCGGTGACCAGCCCGTCGGAGTCGACGGTGGCGACGGCGTCGTCCTCCGAGGACCACTCGATGGCCGCGTCCTGCACGGAGTTGCCGTTGGCGTCGAGCGGCTCGGCGGTCAGCTGCAGGGAGTCGCCGACAGCGAAGAGCGTGTCGGCGGCCGGCGACACCTCGATGCCGGCAGGCCGCTGGACGACGGTGACGGTGGCGCTCCCGGACGCGCTACCGGATGTGGCGGTGACGGTGGCGCTCCCGTTCTGAACGGCGGTGACCAGTCCGCCGGCGGTTACGGTCGCGACCGCGTCGTCGTCAATGGCCCAGCTGACGGACGCGCCGGCCATCGGCCCGCCGTTCTGGTCAAGGACGGCCGCGGTCAGCTGGAGCGTCTCGCCGAACGACGAGAGGTCCGCGGCGCCCGGCGAAATGTTCAGGGTTGTCGCGACCGGAGGCTCGGGAGGCTCCGTCGGCACGTCGCTAGCGCCACCGCAGGCGACGACCAGGGCCAGCGCAAGAACAGGTACCGCAACGATGAGGGCGGGTCCGCCCCGCCACGGCTCAGATATCCTCATGTCCTCCCCCGGTCACAGGATTGGCTGGTGTCACGGGTCGCGCCCTCCCTCGGCGCCAGGCTGAACGGTTCCCGCGCGAACACCCGGCGTACCATCGGTTCGAAGAACTCCAGCGGCAGCGAGTCGTAGTCCGGATCGAATGCGCATTGGTCCCAGCGGTGACAGAAGTCCACGGCGTCCTGATACCAGGGATGGTCGCGGTACTTGTCCCGCGCGTTGCGGTCGCCGCCAAGGTGGTGCGCGTAGTAGTAGTACTGGAACACGCCGTGGTGGCGGACGATCCAGTGCGTTCGCTCCGTCACGTAGGGGCGTAGCAACAGCGCGGACAGCTCGCCGTGGCTGTGCGGGGCCAGCAGGTCGTCGATGTCGTGCAGGAGCGCCGCCACCACGATCTCCTCCTCCGCGCCGTCGCGATGGGCGCGGGTCGCCGTCTGCAAAGAATGCTCCAACCGGTCGACCTGGTAGCCGGAGAGCGAACCGGACAGGTCACGGAGATGCGCCAACACCCGGTCGGCGGTGCCGGCGGCGAACTTCTCCTCGAGCTGATCGAGCAGCTCGTAGTCCTCGCGGGTGCCGTCCGCCATGCGGGTGAAGCTCACCAAGGGACCGCTCGGCCTTTGCGTGTCGTCCATGCCTGTCACTCTTGCAATGAGGGCTCCTCGTCCCGGAGCGTGCGTCGAAGCGGAAAGCCATGTCAAGGGCGGGACGCCCGAGCGAGATCACTGCATCCGGCCCCCCGCCTCGTGCCTCGCCCGGAGTTGATGGGCCGGTCGGAGGGCGCTTCGTCAGCGCGGGTGCTTGACACGCGCGGGACAGGCGCACTCAGATACCGGGTAGCGTTCGGGTGCGCTGCGCTTCGGGCTCAACGCACGAGATGCCCGAAGCCGCTGCGTCAAACGCATGCTCCGGGCCGGTTACGACGGACCCAAGGGATCGACCATGCATCACTCGATCAGCAGCCTCACCCGCAATGGCGACGCTTTGGCCGCGGTCTGGAGCGGCGGCGAACGGACCGATCTTCCCTACCTCTGGCTGCGCGACAATTGCGGTTGCAGCGAGTGCTGTGTCGCGCAGACCACGGAGAAGCGGTTCCACCTCTTCCGTGTCGACAGGGACCTGCGACCGATGCAGGTCGGCATCGAATACGCCGGATCCGAGGACGAGGCGATCTCCATCACCTGGCCGGACGGGCATCGCACGCGGTTCCGGTCGAGCGAGATCCGCGGCCATCTGAGCCGGCCTCGTTCCGACCTGCGCTACTGGGACGGCGCGGTCCAGCCGCGGAAGTTCGACTATCAGCGGTTCCTGGCGAGCGACGGCGCGGCGGCGGAGCTCATCGAGGAGTTTCTGCGGAGCGGGGTCTGCGTGCTGGTCGACGCCCCCACCGAGCCGGATTCGTCGGAGCAGCTCGCGGCCCGCCTGGGCCCCGTCCGCGAGGTTCTGTTCGAGCGAATCCACAACGTCGTGCTCGACCCCAGGGGATACAACATCGCGCACACGGGCCTGGCGGTCGCACCGCATAACGACTTCACCAGCTACAACTGGCCGCCGAACGTGCAGGCGCTGCACATGCTGGTGAACGAGTGCGAAGGCGGCAGATCCTGCGTCGTGGACGGCTTCGGCCTGCTCGAAAAGCTTCGCAGCGATCACCCCGGCATGTTCGACCTGCTGTGCGCGGTGCCGGTGCCATTCCGAATCTTCAGCGAAGAATACGAGTGCTACGCGGTCAACCCCATGGTCGAGCTGGACAGCGACGGGGACGTGAGGCTGTTGCGCTTCAACACTGCGCAGATGCAGGCCGTTTCGCTGTCGGAGCCCCGGCTGGGCGACTTCTACGCCGCGTACCACGAGCTGTCGAGGCGCGTCAATGCGCCCGCCGCCCAGGTTTCCTTCCGGTTGGAGGGCGGGCAGATTCTGCTGTGCGCCGGGCACCGCGTGCTGCACGGCCGCACCGCACTACGCTCGAACGGGCGGCGCCACCTGCAGGACGCCTACTTCGAGCACGACAACGTCCGCACCCACCTGAGGGTGCTGCGCCGCAGCGGGCGGATCTGAGGGCGGCAGGCCCGCGCCGTCGGACGGACAGCCCGCCGCCGGCGACCACACAGCCACCTGAGACCGAATGCCACCTCCTTCGGAGACCCGAGCCGGGAACGCGCTCCGCGACCTGGCCCTCGGCGCTTCGGTGGAGATCCTGGCCCCTCAGCTGCCACCTCCGGAAGTCCTCGCCGGCCACCTCGCGCGCGGCTGCGCCGTCTATGTGCCGTTCCCGCCGAAGGGCCGGTGGCCGGACACGGTCGCCGCCTGCGAACGGGTGCTGGCGGCGGGCATGAAGCCGGTGCCGCACCTTCCGGCGCGCTCGGTGCGTAGCCCGGACGAGCTCGACGACTGGTTGTCGGCGCTGGTGGAGACGGGCGTGGACTCGCTGATGCTGGTGGCCGGCGACCACCGCGTGCCCGCCGGCCCCTACCCTGATACGCCGGCCCTGCTCGACTCCGGGCTGCTCGCCGAGCATGGTCTCCGGCGGCTGGGCGTCACCTCGTATCCGGAGGGGCATCCGCTGGTCGGCCCGGCCGAGCTGGATGAAGCCCTCCGGCGCAAGACCGAATACGCCCGGGCGACGGGTTCGGCGGTCTGGCTGGTGACGCAGTTCGTGTTCTCGCCCGCCCCGGTTCTCGCCTGGCTGGCGCGGACCCGGAAGGCCGGGTGCACGCTGCCGGTCCGCATCGGGGTGCCGGGGCCCGTCGCGCTGCCCACTCTGATCGAATACGCGGTCCGCTGCGGCGTCGCGGCATCCGCCCGGGCGTTGAAGCGCAGGCCCGCCGTTGCACGGTTGGCGGGCCGATGGTCGCCGACCCCCATCGCGCGGTCGCTGGCCCGGCACCTGTCCGCCCGCGAGAACGCGCTCGCCGTCGACATGCACGTGTTCACCTTCGGCGGCGTGGCGGACGCCGCCTCATGGCTGTCGGGTCTGCGCGCCCGCTCCTGACAGCCCGTGGGCGAACCCCTCACGGCATTCGAGCGGCGATTCATCCACGGACTGTCAGACCGTCGCGTCCAGGCCCCGGGCGAGCGCCACTTCGCGGGCGCTGGGGTTCACGGAGGGGCGGAAGGGAACCTCGCACACTCGCGCGCGGTCCGGCCGGCCCGGCTCGCTCGCGTATGGGTCGGGCAGCCACACCGTCAGCTCCGTGCCGACGGCCGACTTCCCGGCGGGCACGTGCCCGAGCGATATGTTGCAGCCCAGCTCCGGGGCGTGCCACGGCGACGTGAGGTAGCCGATCGGGTCACCGCCGTTCGCATCCGACACGAGCCAGAAGTCCGGGGCGTAGTCGTCGATCGGCTTTCCGCCCAGCTTCATCCCCACCATCACCATCGCGAACGGCCAGCGTCCGGCGTCGAGCTCGGCGCGCTGGCGCTCCAGCTCGGCCCGCCCGATGTAGTCGCCCGCCTTCGCGCGCGGCACCTGGTAGGCCAGGTTGCACTGGAACGGACTCGTCTCGTGGTCGATGTCCTGTCCCCACGACAGGATCCCGGCCTGAATCCGGCGCTGGTGGCCCGGGGCGATGACCATCAACCGGTGCGCCTCGCCCGCGTCGAGCACCGCGCGCCACAGCTTTTCGGCGTGCAGGGTGGCGTCCCGAAGATAGATCTCGTACCCCTTCTCGCCCGAGAACCCGGACTGGGAGACCACCACGCGACAGCCCGCGATCTCCGCCTCCAGGAGCCCGTAGTACGGGATGTCCCGGATGCCGGCGCCCACCAGGTCGGCCATCAGGTCGAGCGACTTAGGCCCCTGGATCTGCAGGGGACAGACGTCGATCTCGTCGATCTCGACCTCCATCCCGAGCCCGACGTTCACGCCCTGCAGCCAGAACAGGAGGTCGGAGTCGGCAAGCGAGAACCAGAACTCGTCCTCGGACAGCCGCAGCAGCACCGGGTCGTTGAGGATGCCGCCCTTCTCATTGCAGAGGATGACGTACCTTGCGTGCATCGGCTCGATGCGGGTCGCGTCCCGGGTGATCACGTAGTCGGTGAACCGTTCCGCGTCCGGCCCCCTGACCCGGATCTGTCGCTCCACCGCGACGTTCCACACCGTGACGTCCCGGGTCAGCGCCTCGTGCTCGGCCGCCGCGCCGCCGTCCTCGGGCCGCACGTAGCCGCGGGGGTGGTAGACGCGGTTGTACACGGTGGCCCGCCAACAGCCCGCCTCATGCGACAGATGCCAGTAGGGAGACTTCCGGACCCGGGTGGAGATGAGCAGCTCGACCGGCGTGCGGCCACTCTGGCGAAGGTTGATCGGGACGATTCTGTCGGATTGGTCCACGCTGGTCGGTTGATGGATCATCGCTGGTGTCTCCAGGTACCGGGTCGGAGTCCGGGGTAGGCGCGAGCAGGAACGCCGGCGTGGATTCAGCATGTCGGTGGCACCGCCGGGGAGCAAGCGACCCGGGGCCAACCCTGTGTCGGTTGCCTCCCCTCCACGCCGCCCGAATATTGCAACCCCGGCAGACACCACCCGCCTCAAACCCGGGGTTCCATCTCGGCCCCCGCGCTCAGGCTCCTCCTCTTTTGGGAAAAGGCTTGCCCAGACCTGGATTTTCGCAGTGCGGGGGTCGTGCCGCACTCCTCGCGCGCAGAGGCTCCCGGAACCTGGGTGCTGCTCGTTCCCTGGTGGGCGAATCGGCCATCGACCCATGAGCAGTGGGCGACACCGGCGAACCACGGCAAATTCCGGGCCGTGGAAGGGGCTGAATCCCGGCATGGCGCTGGCCGCCAAGGGCGTCGTCCTGGCTTTCGTCCTCGCCACGGTCTGGGACGTGGACGCCGCCGGCGCCGTCTTCGGCCGCATCCGCGCCTGGATCGAGGGCACGCTCGACTGGTTCTACATCCTGACCGTCTGCGTCGCCGTGTTCACCTGCCTCTTCCTGGTGTGCAGCCGGTTCGGGAGGATCCGGCTCGGCGATGATGCTTCCAAACCCGAGTTCAGGACATCGTCCTGGCTCGCCATGCTGTTCTCGGCAGGTATCGGGATCGGATTGCTGTTCTTCTCCATTGCCGAACCGATCTTCTATTTCGACAACAGCCAGGCCGCGGGCTACCCCAACAACCCGAGCGCCGACCTGGCGGGCGCCCTGTTGCTGGACGAGCAGCGCGCCGTGCACGCCATGCGCGTCACCTACTTCCACTGGGGCATCAACGGATGGGCCGTGTATGTCGTGGTCGGGCTGTGCCTGGCCTACTTCGGATACCGCAAGAATCTGCCGCTGACGCTGCGCTCCGCCCTGTACCCGCTCATCGGCGAACGGATCTACGGCCCGATCGGTGACCTGGTGGACCTGCTGGCGGTGTTCGGCGGGGTCTTCGGCATCGCGACCTCCCTGGGCCTCGGGGCGAGCCAGATGGCCACCGGACTCGACGTGCTGCTCGGCGTTGATCCGGGTCTTGCCACGCAGGTTGCGCTCATCGCCGCCATCTCGCTGGCGGCGACACTGTCGGCGGTATCCGGCGTGAGCCGCGGGATCCGCATGCTGTCCGAGTGGAACATCGTCCTGAGCATCCTCCTGCTGGGGTGCTTCCTGTTCCTGGGCCCCTTCACATGGCTCGTCACATTCATTGCCTCCTCCTTCGGCGAGTACCTGTGGCGCCTGGCGCCCATGGCATTCCGCATCGCCGAGGATCCGGGGGAAGCCGCCTGGCAGAACGCCTGGACGATCTTCTACTGGGGATGGTGGATCTCCTGGGCACCCTTCGTCGGCACCTTCATCGCCCGCATCTCCCGCGGGCGCACGCTGCGCGAGTTCATCCTGGGCGTGATGATCGTCCCGACCGGCCTGGTGCTGCTGTGGTTCGGGATTTTCGGCGGCAACGCCATCCATCTCGAACTCAACGCCGCGGGCGGCGTCGGAACGGCCGGGATCATGGAACTGGTACGGGCTGCGAACTACGAAGCCGCGCTCTACGCGACCATCGACCGGATGAGCGACATCGGCTGGCTCACCTGGGCCATGTCCGCCATGGCCACCCTCCTGCTGGCGACGTGGTTCATTACCTCCTCCGACTCCGGCACCCTGGTCATCACCACCTTCCTGAGCATGGGCGACCCTCACCCCCCGCGGCGTTTCCGCATCGTCTGGGGGCTCGGCGTCGGATTGGTGGCCGCCGTGCTCCTGCTTGCCGACGGTCTTCAGGCCCTGCAGACCGCAGCCATCGCTGCGGCCCTGCCCGTTAGCGTGGTTCTGCTGATCATGATCGCCGGGCTGCTCAAGTCCCTGGCGCGGGATCCGTGACGCACCCGGCGCAGGATCCGTGACGCACCCGGCGCAGGATCCGTGACCTATCCGGCGCGGGCTCCGTGACTTGCCTGACGCGGGATCGGTGATCTACCTGGCACGGGGTCCTCATTTCGCCCGTACCGCCTGGCGGCCCGCGATGGAGCGGTTGCGACGCGGTCGCCACCAGCAGCATCTTCTGCGGATGAAAGCAGGAGCTCCCCTGATCGCCGCGGCCCTGATCGCCGCTCTGACGGGCTGCGCCCCCACCGCTGACGGCGGGATGGCTGCCCGCGTCGACGCCATCTTCGCCGACTACGCAAGCGTTGCGGGGCCCGGTTGCTCGCTGGGCGTGATCCGGGACGGACGCCTGGTCCACGCCACCGGCTACGGCGCCGCCAACCTCGACCACGGCATTCCCAACGGGCCCGCGACCATCTTCCGCATCGGCTCGGTCTCCAAGCAATTCACGGCCGGCGCGATCGCCCTGCTGGCCGTGCGAGGAGAGCTGGAACTCGATGCCCCCGTCCAGCGCTACATCCCCGAATTCCCCGACTACCCCGACGCTCCCACCGTCCGGCATCTGATTCACCACATATCGGGGGTGCGCGACTACATCGTGCTCATGTCCCTGGCCGGGAACCGGAGCGAGGACTTCTACACCAACCAGCAGGTGCTCGACGCGATCAACCGGCAGCGCGAGCTCAACTTCGCTCCGGGCTCCGAGTACCTGTACAGCAACGCCGGCTATTTCCTGCTCGGCGAGATCGTGGCCAGGGTTTCGGGGCGAGGCCTGCGCGAGTTCGCCGAAGCCGAGTTCTTCGGCCCCCTGGGCATGACGCACACCCACTTCCACGACGACCACAACGAGATCGTCCCCAACCGGGCGGCAGGGTATGCCCCCACCGATGACGGCTTCCGGATCAACGTGACCACGCTCGACATGGTCGGAGACGGCGGCATCTTCACCTCGGTGGAGGAGTGGGTCGCGTGGGACCGCAACCTGACCGAGGGCACCGTCGGCGGGCCCGAATGGGTGGCGCTCATGCACGAGCGCGGCGTGCTCAACTCGGGCGACACCATCCCCTACGCCTTCGGAATCTCCCACGGCGAACACCGGGGGCTGGCCACCGTTGGGCACGGCGGCTCGTGGGTCGGCTACCGGGCGGCGATGTCGCGCTATCCCGTCGCCGGCCATTCCTTCGTGGCGCTCTGCAACCGTTCGGCCATCGACCCCGGGACGCTCATCGCGAGCACGGCGGAGGTCTACCTGGAAGACCGGATGGAGCCGCTGGAGGGGGAAGAGGAGACTGCGGAAGAGCAGACATCCCATGCGGCCGCGGACGATGCGGCAACGGACGACGAGGCGGCTGACGAAACCGTAGCCGACGAGGCTGCGGACGATGAGGCACCGCCGGACGCCGCAGCGGACGGCGCCTCGCCGGATGGAGCCGGCCGCGACATCCCAAACCGTGCGCGTTACGCCGGCGCTTTCTTCAGCGCCGAGCTGGACACCACCTATCGGATCGTGGAGGAAGGCCGTGTCGGGCTCACGCTTCACGTGGGCCGGCTCGACCCGGCTGCGCTGCTGGCCGAGTCGGACGGGGTACTCACAAGCGAGCGCGGGATGACCTTCCGGTTCTCGCAGCTGGCCGACGGTCGCTATCAGGCGATGATGGTCGACGCCGGGCGGGTCAGGAACCTGCGCTTTGCGCGGGCGGAGGGGTAAGGAGCAGTTCACCTGCTGCATCTTCATCGTCGGGCTCTTCATCGCCCGGCAGTCCACCGTCCGGACTCGGCAGGACGATGCCGGGGTGATCCCCAAAACAGGGGATGGCAATCCGGGGAATCCCACCCCTACACTCGTTGCAGCCTGTCCCGGGCTTGAATGAGAAGCAGAGTCGCGGACCCGGGAACATCGCGCGTACTCATTCACGTCTTGCGACCAGGAGCATCTGCGTGATGACCGAGCCCTACCCGCCAACGCTGAAATCGGCAGCCCTGTTTCTCGTGCTGGTGCTTGCAGGGTGTGATCTGACGGCGCCGAGCGAGGGTGTCACCCTGTACCCGCATGCCGACTACGGCGGCAGCCACTACAACTTTCTCGGCGATGTCGCGTCCCTGCACACACTGGAGGAGCACGACTGCGACCGCTCCGGCGAATACTCCGGTTGGAATGACTGTGCCTCTTCCATAAGAGTCGCTGAGGGATGGCAGGCCATCATATACGAGCACACCGATTTCGAGGGTGACAGCCTCGTCGTCAGGTCCGACATCCCCGATCTGCGCAATCGCGGGTCATCCGGGACGTGCGTACCACCTATTGACTTCGATGTGTTGGATCTGGTCCGTGATAGTTGGAACGATTGCATCTCGTCCATACGGGTAAAGCCCTCCGAGTAGGCTGCCAGGCAGGGGGAAGCGGCCACCAGGACGCTTCAGCCGTTCGCCGCCTCACCTCGCCAGCGGGTCTCTCCCCCGCTTCCAGGAGAGGGAAGGGTCGTGGAACGCCGTGATGAAGTTCCACATCAGCAGCATTCCGGAGGCAAGTCGTTTACCTTCGTGGCGCAGTTCGTGCAAAGTTCCGGGTTCGGGGGCGGTACCAGGTTCGTCGGCGTGGCGGAGCCGGGATCGCCCAGCCCTGGATGGCTGCCGGGAGGGACGTGGAAACGATGTGCGCGCGATTCGTGACGGGGATGCTGATCCTGCTATCGCTCCTCTTCTTCGCCGTCCCATTCTCCGCGTCGGCCCAGACGAACCAGCTCAGCGGCCGGATCAGGTCGGACGATGGCCGTCCCGTCGAAGGCGCGCTGGCGGAGGTCCACCCGGTTTCGGACTCGACCCTGGCGGCCTACACCCTTGCCAACGAGCTCGGCTTCTTCGCCTTCCGCGATCTGGAGCCGGACGCATACGTGCTCAGAGTGACCCGAATCGGCTTCCAGCAATACCGGGAACAGGTGAACGTCGAGGGTGGTGCGACCGAAGTCGAGGTGGTGATGACCACGGAGGCGATCGTGATTTCGGGCATCACGGTCGAGGCCGAGCGCAGCCGCGCCAAGACCCGCTTCGAGGAGTCGGCCGGGATCACCGTGCAGGAGATCGAGGCGGCCGCCCTGAAGTCGCTCCCCATCATTGCGGAATCGGATCCGCTCAGGGCCATCGAGGTGCTTCCGGGCGTGACGACGACGTCGGATTTCTCGGCCGCCTTCAACGTCCGCGGCGGCTCCGCCGACCAGAACCTCATCCTCCTCGACGAGGTGCCGATCTTCAATCCGTTCCACCTGGGGGGCATCTTCTCCGTGTTCAACGCGGACATGGTGGACCGGGTCGAGCTGCAGTCCGGAGGCTTTGCGGCCGAGTACGGGGGCCGGGTCTCTTCGGTGTTGACCATAGAGAGCGATCCCGGCGACGGAGAGTTCGGGGTCGATGCGGGCGTCAGCATTCTGGCATCGCGCCTGGCGGTGAACGGAGCGCTTCCCCGGGGCGCCACCGAGAAGCTGGGGTTCCAGACGACGCGCTGGCGCATGTCCGCGCGCCGTTCCTATCTGGATGTGCTCTTCAAGCCCTGGGTCGACTTCCCGTACCACCTGTCGGACCTTCAGGGAGTTTTCGAGGCGTGGACGGGGAGCAGCAGCCGGCTCCGTTTCGTGGGGTACAGCGGACGGGATGTCGTGGACCTCTCGGGCGCCGAGGACACACCCCTGCCGATCAGCTGGTCGTGGGGGAACGACGCATTCGGTGGTTCGTGGACGCAGTCCATGAGCGGGGGCGCCTCGATGGCGGTCCACGCCTCGCTGTCCCGCTTCAAGTCCGATCTGTCGTTTCCGGAGGCCGACGCCGAGTTCCGGACGGGGGTCGGACAGGCGTCCTTCGGTGCCGATCTCGAGCTCCTGCCCTCGTGGGCGACGCGCTGGAAGTCGGGCGTCAGCGCCAAGCGTGTCTCGTACGACAACGGGCTCATGGGGGGCGGCTCGACGTTCCTGGACCAGGAGGGCAGCGGCGTCGAAATCGCAGGATACAGCCAGGTGCACTGGGATCCCAATCCGAACTGGCTGGTGGAAGGCGGGTTGCGTGCGGACTACTGGCAGCCGAACGCGGGAGAGACTGCGGCGACACTCTCGCCCCGCTTCGCCGTGAGGCGCTTCCTGCGCGACAGGAATTCGGCGGTGCGCCTGTCCGCGGGCCGGTACAGCCAGTTCATCCACTCGACGCGGGACGAGGAGTTCCCCTTCGGGATCGACACCTGGGTGCTGGCGGGCGCGGAGGCCCCGCGCATCGTTTCCGACCAGGTGCAGGTGGGGGCCGAGAGCTTCTTCGGCGAAGACGATGGCTGGTTTACATCGCTTGAAGGCTACTATCGCACCTTCGACGGAGTGGCTGCGATCAACTCCGCCGAGGACCCGAACGACGACACGGATGCACTGGTGGCGGGTGACGGCGATGCGTACGGCGTGGACCTCTACGTGAAGCGGGACCGCGGCGCCACCACCGGCTGGATCTCGGTCTCGTTCCTGAAGACCGTCCGGTCCTTCCCGGACACCCGCGTCGGCCTCGAGCCTCGGCCGTGGATCACCTATCCGCCGATTTTCGACCGCCGCTTCGAAATCGATCTCGCTCTGCGTCGGCCCCTCGACTGGTGGGGGCTGGAGGTGGGCGTCCGCGCCAATTTCGGAACCGGCCTGCCGTTCACCAGGCCGCTCGGCACCTACCAGGTCTATCGCACGCGGCTGGTCGAGGGCTTCCTGAGT
Organism: Longimicrobiales bacterium; assembly: GCA_965232315.1. Classification (GTDB taxonomy): domain Bacteria; phylum Gemmatimonadota; class Gemmatimonadetes; order Longimicrobiales; family Gaopeijiaceae; genus BD2-11. The sequence goes on from CBDDPN010000005.1 coordinate 154,111, forward strand.
CCCGAGGGCGGCAACGCCGTGCTGCTCGGGCCACGCAACGGCGCGCGCTATCCGCCCCGGCACCGGCTGGACCTGTCGTTCCGCAAGACCATCACGAAGGGGTGGGGCACGATGACCCCGTACCTGAGCGTGATCAACGTCTACAACCAGAAGAACGCGCTGTTCTACTTCTACAACTACGACGCCGCGCCTCCCAGACGGGAGGGCGTGTCGATGATCCCCTTGCTTCCCACGCTGGGCATCGAGGCCTCGTTCCGGTGACGGGCATGGCGAATCGCCGGAGAGGGCACACGCGCGCGGGCTGCCAGGGGCTGCATCCGCCGTTCGGGGATTCGCGGCCGTCCCGCAGGTCGGGGCCGTGGGGGGCCGGTGGCGTCGCCGTGGCCGCCCTGCTGCTCGGCGCCTGCGAGCTCACCGAGGTGACGCTCGCGGAATCGGAGGACGTGGTCATCGCCGAGACGCGGCTGACCGTGAATCTCGGGAGCGAGGGCGGGACAACGTCCCTGAGCGTGTACTCCTACCTGCACCGTACGCTCAGCGCTGAACGCGCGGACGTGGTGGAGGGAGCCACCGTGCGCCTGTCGAGCGCGTCGGGAGCGGTCGTTCACCTCGAGCCGGCGGACGATGCCGACGTCTGCATCAGGGACGACCCGGACGACCCGGCCGAGGACGTCGGTTCCTGCTACCTGGCGGTCGTCTCCCCGTCCCCCTTCGCCCCCAGGGAGGTCGTCGACCTCGAGGTGGTCCTGCCCGACGGCGGCACCATCACCGGATCCAGCCGGATACCCGACGCCTTCCACTTTGTCGGCCTGAACCACGAGGACGGGCACTGCCGCCTGGAGCCCGACACCAACTACCGATTCGAGTGGACCGAGGCGGCGGGCACATGGTCGTATCTGTCCGACACCTGGATCGAGGGATTGCCCGAGGCTCTCGCCGGGCGCGACATCGAGGTGCCCGACTCGCTGTACCTGACCGGCTTCGGGATCGGCGAAGAGGACACCGATGTCCTCTTTCCCGGGGAATACGGGCTGTTCGACCTGGGGGACGACGCCGACGCCGAGCTGCTACGGATTCTCGAAGAAGGCCTCCCGGGCGGCGCTTGGGCGGAGATCGCGTTCGCAGCGACCGACCGAAACTACGTGAACTGGGTCCGGGGCGGAAACTTCAATCCCTCGGGCATCATCAGGATTCCCTCCGTCTTCGGCGACGGGACCGGCTTCTTCGGCACGGCAACCCAGCGCGTGCTCAACGTCCGGTCGGCCCCGGACGGCGACGGAATGCCGCCGTTGTGCGGGCCCGCAGAGCGCTGAGCGAGGGCGAAGGACGGGCTCCTACGGTCCCAGCGCCCCGATCGGAAGCACGCTAACCCCATCCTCCCGCGTGTAGCCGTAGCCACTGCCCACGATCACGCCCAGCGCCTCCGGCTCGCCCATGCGCACAGGATCGACCCTCCCCGCCAGGCGCAGCAGGTTGCGGGCGCCTTCGTCCGCCCTCCCCTCCCCGAGCTTGACCTCGAAGGCGGCCCAGCGACCGTCATGGGCCTGCACGATTGCGTCCACCTCCAGACCGCCCTTCTCGCGGTAGTGAAACACCTCGGCGTCCGCGGCCTGGGCATACACGCGCAGATCCCGGATCACCATTGACTCGAAGAGAAGCCCCAGGAAGTCCAGGTCACGGAGCAGACGCGCGGGTGTCGCGCGGACGGCCGCCACGGCGAGTGAGGGATCGGCAAGGTGACGGATCGGCTTGCTCCTCAGCACCGATCTCGATCTCAGGTGCGTGGGCCAGGGCGGCTGGTTCTCGACGATCATGATCCGCTCCAACGCCCTGAGGTAGTCGGCGGCCGTGTGCTGCTTGATGGCGGACCCGCCTTCGCCGGCATCCGAGGCGAGGGTCGCGGTCGCGGCTGGGGTCGCCACGTTGCGCGCCAGGGACCGGAGAAGCATGCCGACCCTCACAGGGTCCCTCCGCCTGCCGTCTCCGTTCGCAATGCCCAGGCGGCGGATCTCGTCCAGGTGATCCCGGTTGGCCCGCAGCGCCAGTTGGGTGGTGCGCCCCAGGTTGACGGGCCAGCCCCCCACGCAGATCAGCTCCGTCAGGTCATCGAGAGGGATCACCGACCTGCCCGCCGCGGCACGCCTCCCGCCGAGGAGTCCTGCCAGCGAGACTTCGCCTGACGAGCGATCCAGCTCGAACAATGACAGCGGGCGCATGCGGAGGCGGGTCAGGCGTCCGGCCCCGGTGTGCCGGGTCGCGTCATCGGCCGGAACGGCAGAGCCGGTCAGTATGAATTGACCGGGCAGGCGTCGATCATCGACCGTCCTCCGCACATGATTCCAGACCGCCGGCTCCAGCTGCCATTCATCGATCAGCCGCGGCACCTCGCCGATCAGGACCCGGGCCGGCTCGAGGCTGGCCAGGCGCCGCGCCACGTCGTCGACGTCAAGCCGCACTTCGCTGGCGGCGATCTGCTGGGCCGTGGTGGTTTTGCCGCAAGCCCGGGGTCCCTCGATCACCACCGCACCCGTGGCCTGCAAGCGCTCGGTCAGCTCACGGTCGACGACTCTGGGATGATAGGTCATGCTCCCACCTGTATGGACCTGGTCGGACAGGCATTATGGGAGGATGCTAACCGTCAGGAGGGCGTCGCGGAAGGGGCTAGCGGCAGATTCGGCGCCACGTCAACGGCATGAGTGGCTATGTTGTAGCGGCACGAATGGATACTCCATGGCGGCACGAATGGTGATATGACAGCGGCAGGTTCGCGTCATCGTAATTTGGCTCGACCTGGCACCGATGAGGGGTCAGCACTCCCCGGATCGGCGCTGCCCGTGCAGCGCGCTCTACCGGCCGCGCCCGCGCCTCACCTCGCCAGAGGATCCGGCCGCAGCTGGAACTTGAGGACCTTGCTGGGCGTGCCCTTGCCGCCTTCCATGTGGAAGGGCGCGCGCGTGCTCACGGTCGCCCACAGCCCCCTGCCCTTCCAGCCGCCGTCCGGGTCGTCGATGCGGCCGTCCAGCCACTTGGTGTAGAAGCCGAGCGGATAGGGGACGCGCAGAACGATCCACTCGCCGTCCACGAGGGCCAGCAGTCCCTCGGAGGCGTTGCCGGTGTTGATGGGCACATTCTCGCCGAGCCCGAAGACGTTGAACTGGTCGACCCAGGTGTAGTAGCTCGCCTCGGCGCTGCCGGGTGCGCTCACGCCCTGGATCTGGGGCAGTGGCTCCCGGTGGAAGGTCCAGCCCTCGGGGCAGTGCTGGCCCGTGGCCTCCGGCCCGTTGAGCGGTCCCGTGCACTTGCCGCGGTCGAAGCTGGCCATGTGCCCGCTGGCGAGCGCCGCCCACATCACCCCGTTCCTGTCGATGTCCCCGCCTCGCGGCGAAAACCCCTCGACGGGCGCGCCCGACGCGTCGAGGGGCAGCTCGTACAGTTCAGCGAGCGCCGTCGCCGGGGGATTCGGGCCCGGATCCAACCGGACGACCGCGCCCGGATACCCCAGTGACGTCGCCCATACCGAACCGTCCGGCGCGGGCGCCACGGAGTAGAAGCCGGCCACGATTCTCTTGTCCATCGCAGGATCGACCGGCTCATTGGGCTCGACATAGTCGTCCCGCTGGCCGTTGCCGTTGGTGTCGAGGATGAGGGCGGTCCAGCCCTGCGAGGCCTCTTCGTCGCCGGTCTCCTCGAACATCCTCGTGTTCAGCCAGCCCACCACCTGACCGCCGCCGCTCGTCCAGAGCGTGTTGTCCTCGTCCTCCGCGAACATGAGGTGGTGTGTGCTGAAGCAGGTGCGGATGTGGGTGAGTTCCTGCGTCTCCGGATCCCACAGCTGCAGATGGCGCCGGGCGCTGCTCGTCGGGAAGAGCCTGGCCGACGGGTGCTCCGATCCCTCGCGGCAGAAGTCCGGATTCTCCGGGGGAGCCACCGTGGACGTGAGCCAGAGCCGGCCCCGCTCGTCCAGCATCGGGTTGTGGACGTTGTTCTTGCTGGTCCAGATGACCTCGTCCCCCCAGTAGGGCGACGGCTCGGGCATGCCCGGACCCGAAGCGGGCTGCGTGCTCGGATCGCGGACCGTCAGCGGGACCTGGCTCGCCTCGTGGCTCACGGGATCCAGCACCGGCACGTAGTCCGCGCTGGCCTCGAGAGCTCCGTAGATGGGGCCGTAGGCGTTGACGGTGGGATCGCGCCGGTCGGTGGACACCTCGTCGTGGAGGTAGGCCTTCGGATCGGCCCAGTCCCACACCGTGACGACCACGTTGCGTTCGATGCCCTCCGGCCGCGGAGGCGTCTCCGCCGGCACCTCGCCCGCCGCGATGCGGTCGGTCCAGTCCGCGAACATATCGAGCATCCTCTGCCGGCCCATGCGGTCGAAGCCGCCGCTCATCCCGCCGCCGGCCTGCCCCGACTTGATGCGCCGGTCCCACGCGTCCACCGAGGAGGCGAACTCGCCCAGTTCGGCCGGAATGTTGCGGGTGCCGAGGCCGCCCATCTGATGACACGCCGTGCAATTGCCCGACTTCAGGAGCCGCATGAGCTGGGCCTGGTGCTCGAGGTTCGGCGAGATGCCGTTTCCGTCATCCCCGGACCCCGGAAACTCGTGCTCTTCCGGGACGCTGAGCAGCGACAGCCAGTAGCCTGCGGGATAGTATTCCGCCGCCGCGCGGGCGTCGGGCGCCGGGACCGCGGTCAGATCCAACTCCGTGCCGGGCGAGGCGCGATGCCGGTCCGAGTCGACCAGGCCGTAGCCGCGCACCCACACGTCGTAGCTCGCCTCGGGCAGGTCGGGGATCAGGTACCGGCCTTCCTCATCGGTGACGACGATCCGGGCGAAGCGGGTGGGAAGGTCGAGCGTCTCCGCGATCACCCAGACGCCAGCTTCGGGTCCTTCCGGCCCCATCACGACACCGCTGATGTCGTCGGCGTCGATGGCGGGAGTGTCGGCCGCAGGTTGGCACGCGGTGAGGGCGGTCAGGGCCACCACCGCACCGAGTGATAAACGAGCCGCTCGGGAGGAGCCGCGCATGCCACAGCTCGCGCTGGCGTGAAAGATCTGGGATATCGTCCAATTCCTCATGTCACTCCTCCCGCTCAGGCTCCCGAGACTGGCAACTCGGATACTCTGATTGATAGGCTGGAGCGTGCTGACGGGCCAGCGAAGAGGACTCGGGCTTTGTACCCCTAATCGCCGTCTCCCGCACGATGTCGGGTCCGCCCCGGCGGACCAGTTCGATAGGAGCGACTGGGCTCCGGCCTGTCGATCAGGATTCCCGAAACCGCTCCCTCCGACTGCCGCTGGACGTAGCTGAGCGCTGCACGAGCCAGCAACCCGGAACGCGACTGTCGTTCTCGAACGGCCGCCTGATCCACGATGGCCAACACACGTTCCGGCAGCGTGATGTTGATGCGCCTGGTCTTGCTGGAGAGCTTCGAGATGTCCACGTGGACGATGGCCCAGATCCCGTCTCGGTACTCGTCATTGGCCTGGTGTTCTTCGAGCGAGGCAAGGGCCGGGATCGGCTCGCCGTCCATCAGCAATCCCTCGACATGGCATGCGATCGCCTCCCGGGCCGACTCGATCGCCTCGTCCAACGTGTCACCGGCGGAGAAGCAGCCGGGGAGATCCGGCACCGTGACGCCGTATCCGCTGCACGCGTCCTTGTGAATCACGACCGGAAAGCGCATCAGCGACCCTCCCATTTCCAGTTGGCCTGGCGATAGATGCTGCGGAGCAGAGCATCCGGCCATTCGCCACCAGTTCGCGATCAGCCTCCGCTTGACAGAGTGTGTATTATACACACCACCGCTGGCCGCCTCAAGGAGGTGACGAAAGCCGGAATGACCAGGTGGTGGTAGATTTCCCAGGTCCAACTACTGAGGAGGAGCTGATCATGGCCATGGCTAACCCGCCGCACCCGGGCGGCATCGTGAAGCGGCAGTGCCTCGAGCCCCTGGGATTGACCGTGACCCGCGCCGCGAAGGGTCTGGGCGTTACCCGGCAGGCGCTTTCGGAGCTGGTGAACGAGCGAACAGGGGTTTCGGTGGAGATGGCCATCAGGCTGTCGAAGGCCTTCGGCTCGACCCCGGAAACCTGGCTGGGAATGCAGACGGCCTACGATCTCTGGCAAGCCCGCGACCGCGGCCGGGAAATCGCCGTAGAACGTTTCGTTGCGGCGTGAAACCCAAACTCCTCTCGGGCGGCAACCCTCAGATTCCCAAGGGCGATGGCGATGCGCCCGTACAGGCCTACATCGCGGCCATGCCAGGCTGGAAGCACGAGGTCGGCCGCTACCTCGACACCCTCATCGAGCGCAACGTGCCCGATGTCCGCAAGGCGGTCCGATGGAACACACCCTTCTACGGCATCGAGGACCGGGGCTGGTTCCTCGCCTACCACTGCTTCACGAAGTACGTCAAGGTGACCTTCCTCAACGGCGCCTCGCTGCGTCCCGTTCCGCCGGTAGCCTCACGGCATGAGGACGTGCGCTACTTCCACATCCACGAGGAAGACGAGCCCGACGAGAAACTCCTGGTGAACTGGATCAAGCAGGCGTCCGCGCTGCCCGGAGACGACGTCTTCTAGTCGCGTCCGGCCGCCACATTCGCGAAGAGGCCGTTCGGCGCCCCTGAATTCGCGGTCACGATATCCGGGAACCCGTCGCCGTTCAGATCCCCGACCGCCAACCCGTAGGTCGCGCAGTCCGCGCACCCGAAGCGGAACTCGTCGAACACCAACGGCTCGCCGCCCCGGTTGAAGTAGACGGCGTTCCGCGCTCTCACGTTCGCAACGACGATGTCCGGGTCCCCGTCGAGGTCCAGGTCCGCGAGCTGGACCGCGTAGCTCTCGTCGTCGTCCCGCCCGAACGGCAGGCGGCGCTCGAACCCTCCCGAACCGTCACCGAAGTACACCGCGTTCACCTCGCCGATGTTCGCCGTCACGATGTCCTGGACGCCGTCGCCGTCCACGTCGCCCACCGCCACTCCGCGCGTCTCGTCGCTCCCGGTTCCGTAGCCGCTCACCCGCTCGAAGCTGCCGCCATCGTTCCAGTGGATGGTGTTCGCCCCGCGGTCGCGGTTGGCGAGCACGAGGTCCGAATCCCCGTCGCCGTCCAGGTCCGCTGCGACGACATCGATGGTCGAGTCGTCCCCGGCTCCGAACGGGGTCCCCTCGCCGAAGGCCCCCGAGCCGTCTCCATGGAAGATGAAGTTCTGGCGGCCCCGGTTGACCACCAGGATGTCCACCTGCCCATCGCTGTCCAGATCCGCCAGCGTCAGGCTTCGCGTCGAACTTGGCGTGCCGAACGTGGCTCCGGCTTCGAAATGGCCTTTCCCGTCGTTCATGAAGAGGAGGCTCCGCGTGCGGTCGTTTCCCACCGCGACGTCCAGGTCTCCGTCGCCATCGAAATCGGCGAGCGGGACGGCGTAGCTGCCGGCCTCCTCCTCACCCAGCCGCCGCGCCAGGGTGAAGGCGGCTCCCCCGTCGTTGAGGTATACCCGGTTCTGCTCGGCCCAGTGGCGGCCGTTGGCGACGACCACATCCAGCGCCCCGTCGCCGTTCACGTCGCCGAGGCTTACCGACGCCGTCAGTTCGCTGCCTCCGTCAAGGGACCGGAGTGGGCGATACGTGCGCTCCTGGCTCGCCAGCGGGCTTACGGCAAGGGGATGTGCGAGGAAGACGCCAGCCGCAAGTACCGCGAGGAAGCGCGGGCGATCCTTCGGCAAGTCCCTCATGTTCCTCCTCCCTCTCCGCTGTTCCTGAGCCTTGGAACTCTCCGTGCTAGTGGCCTTCCACCTCCAACCGGGCCCTCCCGAACAAGCCAGTGGTCTCATCCAGGAACCTGCGGCGCGCCAAGTCCAGATATTCCCGGTCCACCTCCACTCCGACACTGTTTCTCCCGGCCCCGGCCGCAGCCACCGAAGTCGTCCCGGTCCCGAGAAACGGATCCAGCACGGTGTCCCCGACGAAGGAGAACATCCGGACCAGCCGAGTGGCCAGTTCCACCGGATAGGGTGCGGGATGGTCTCGCGTGGACGCACCCGGGATCGTCCAGATCTGCCGGAACCACTCGCGGTGTTCGGCTGCGGAGATCAGGCTCAGCACCCGCGCGGCGGGAGACGGGCTCCGGTAGCCGCGAGGCTTCCTCTGCATGAGGATGAACTCGATGTCGTTCTTGATGACGGCGTTGGGCTCATAGGGCTTACCCAGAAAGCCGCCCGCACCGCCCATCTCAAAGCGCGCGTTGGCGATCTTGTGCCAGATGATCGGCGCGAGGTTGTCGAACCCGAGCCTCCGGCACGACTCCTGGATGCTCGCGTGAAGCGGAACCACGATATGACGGCCATGCCGGCGCCGGGACAGGCACACATCGCCGACGACGATGATCAGCCTCCCGCCGGGGACAAGGACCCTGTGGCATTCGCGCCACGCCCGAGCGAGTTCCGCGACGAATCGCTCGTAGTCGCCGACCGCTCCAAGCTGGCCCTCCCCCTCGTTGTACTCCTTGAGGGTCCAATAGGGCGGAGACGTGACGACCAGATGGACGGACCGGTCCGCAAGCCCCGACAGATCGCGGGCGTCGCCTCGGAGGATGAGATGATCGGACGGCACTTCCTCAACGGCCGCCGCCACCCTCGCCGAATCCGCGGGGTCCCTGGCCATACTGGGGAGCGCGGTCTTGAGCGACTCATCCGCCAGGACCAGGTCTGGCAGATGCCGCCCGACGAGGGCTTCGAGCTCGGAACCGCGGACGATCGTGTTCGCCAGCGTCATGCGCGGCGCTCCAGGATCGGGTTCCGGTCCCGGACATGAGCGACGAGCCGATCGAAGAACGGAGCGATGTCGTCAACGCCCGAGACGATCCGGGGGCTGTCCGAGAAATCGACCTCCAGAAACAGCGACGCCTCGATCATCCCGATGCTCCAGGATGGCGGCTTGCGGTCCGAGAGCCGTGTGATGCGACGCTTGAGCAGCTCTCCCCACGTCGTGCCGTGAAGCCTGCTGTGGGCGTCCTCCGCGACGTTGAACAGCATAACGTAACCCGTCACGATCTCCGGCGAGTACATCTGCAGGTTCGTCACTTCGCCCATCATGTCGTCGAGCCGATTCGGGACGGTTCCACCGAGGTTCCTCAGGAGAGATTTCAGCGAGATCGCGAGGCGGGGCTTGTCATCCAGAGTCCACGCCAGGTCCCAGGATTTCTCGCGACCCCCTCCCGGAAGCTTCGTCTCCGCTACCGCCCCTTCGAGTCGCCGCTTGGCCAATTCCTCGATGCAGAACCGGGCCAGGCTGCCGAGCCGCTTCGTTGACGTCGCCTTGCCCTCCGTGACGGCGATCTGGTAGAGGGAGTTGACGGCGTCCTGGATGGTCATGGCGAGTGCGTGGCGAGGAGCGTTGCATGAAGATAGGCGGGATTCAGGGGCGCGGACATGGTTTGGTGGGGCTGGCAACCAAGCGGAAGGGGCGCCAATGGCGCAGAAGCATCGCAACACCAGCATCGTTGACTATCCCACGATACGGGATAGCCTGGCCGGCCGTAAGAAAGATCGGTAATGACGTATCCTAATATCACAGCCTCAGCGAGGCCGAAGCGTCATGCCTTGCCACGCTGGCCGCAAGCGGAAGGAAGATCTTCGCAACGAAGGACGGTTACGAGTGCTCGGCAAGAGCAAGGCAAGCAGGGACGCGTTGGCTCAACTCGTTGAGAAGGGCTGGATGGAGCGCACCGAGACGGGGAAGTACCTCATCGTTCCGCTCGATGCCGGCCGTTATCTTGGGTGGCCACTGATTCCGCAACAGGTCCTTCGGGGGCCTTCCCGCTCGCCACTCATCACCCCACGGAGTCCAGAATGCCGCCGATTCCCTACCAGCTACTCGCCGTCCAAAAGGACATCGCGGCCGGGAAGCGCCGCTGGGCGAAGGTCAAGACGCTCCTTTCCTGGTTCGAGAAAAAGGGCCGAGGAAAACATGTCGTCCAGACGATCCAGGAGGCCCTGAACGAAACCGGTCTCTTCACCCACCCGGCGTTCACAACCGGAGGCGTACACGACTACATCGAGTTCAAAACGTTGTCTGAGACTGGTGACGGCCCAGCGGCGGAATCCCCCGGCACCCGCGTCAGCGGGGGCGGCACCAAGCCCGATGACGGGAGCCAAGCCGAATCCGCCGAGGGGAGCGACGGACGGGATCGCCATTCGCAGGAGGCCACGGGGTCGAATTTCTGCATCGGCATGCTCGAAGCCGCCAACCGCCCGAACGAGATTCTGGTGATCGCGCGCGACAAGACTGTGGAGGAGGCCACCACGCTGATGATAATGCATCGATACTCACAGCTGCCGGTCACGCAGGACATGCGCCGGATCGACGGAATGATCAGCTGGCGATCGATGGGCCGGGTGAGAGCAAGGGGCGACGCCTGCAAGCATGTACGCGATTGTCTTGAGCCCGTCCTCATACTCGATCAGGACGCCCCGTTCTTCGAGGCGGTGGACACGATCACCGAGAAGGAGGTGGTCCTGGTCCGGGGGAGAAACCGCACCATCACCGGAGTCGTGACCACCAGCGACCTGAGTCGCGAGTTTCGCCACAAGTCAGAGCCGTTCCTATTGCTTGGGGAAGTGGAGGACCGCATTCGGATCCTGATCAGCCGGAAGCTTTCGGCCGAGGAAATCAAGAAAGCGAAGGACCCGGGCGATGACACCAGAGAGATCGAGGATGCGGCAGACCTGACGTTCGGCGAGTATGTCCGGTTGCTGGAATCTCGGGAGAATTGGCAGAAGCTGCGGCTGGGGATCGACCGGAAGCTGTTCGTCGGGCTCTTGAACGACGTTCGCGAGGTCCGCAATGATGTGATGCACTTCAGACCGGACTCGTCCGAGCCCGAGGACCTGGACAAGGTGCGAATGCTGCGCAGTCTGCTGGAGCAGCTCGTTCAGTGAGCGCCGCTTTTGCCGCACTGCATCGGTCGGTCCCTGCGGAGTCGTGAGGAAATGGAGGCGAACCCACGCCGCGCCCGTATCTCCCCAAATCCCTCATCCCGTAAAACCGATCATGCAGGCCGCGTGACCGACGCGGCGCTGAAGACGATTGCGGCGTTCCTTAACACCGAAGGCGGCGATCTTCTGATCGGGGTTGCCGACGATGGGTCTGTCGTCGGGATCGAACGGGACAGGATGGACAACGACGACAAGGTTCATGCTTTAGTATTTGGTCTTGCCCCGGTCGTGCGGAATGCGGTGGGGGATCGCGCGGGGACGTACGTGGACCCGATGATTCAGGAGTTGGAAGGTGGACGGTGTGCGCGTGGCAAGCTGCCAGAGGAGTCCCAAGCCGGTTTTCTCCGATGGAAGGGGGATGGAGGTTGCAGACGAGGGAGACCTATCGTGCGGAGCGGGCCGGGAACGGTGAAGCTGCCGCCGGAGAGTGCGGAGAGGTATGTTGAGACACGGTTCACAGCTAAGGCGGCGCGAGCGTGAGCACTACTAGCGCCCAATCCGAGGCAGTCGGCAACAACGGAGAGAGCAAGATGGTCCTCAAGGTCTTCATTAGCTGGTCAGGGGACCGGAGTCACGCCCTCGCGACGATACTCCACGATTGGCTTCCCACGGTGCTGCACTTTGTTGATCCCTGGATGTCGTGGAGCAAGCACGCTTCTGCATTGTCTGCGTGACGCCCGGTGTAGAGCGCGAGCCCTGGGTCAACTTCGAGGCGGGTGCGGTCTCGAAGACCATCAATGACTCCTACGTCTGTCCCCTGCTCTTAGGCGTCTCGGTAGATGATCTCGGTGGCCTTCCGCTCTTGCAATTTCAATGCACGCCGTTCGAGAAGGACGGAGTTCGCAGCCTCCTTCGATCAATTAATCAAGCAGCCGGATCTCCGTTGCCCGAGATGCGACTGGACAAAGGCTTGGACTTCTCCTGGGCTAGCGTGAAGGGCAAGATCCGGCAGATTGACTTATCCGCAGGGGAGGATTCGCTAGACGAGGAAGTGGATGGCGAGGACGAGGATATTGAAATCCTGGATCCCGAAGCCGAAGCCATACTCGCCACACTCGCCCTGAGTGGTCGGCAACATCCCACTATGGACCAGATCGCTGCGCACCTGCAAGAGACACATCTACGAACGCAGTACCATCTCGATCGTCTCGTTGAGACAGGCCTCTTGCACGATTACCTCTCTGTGGGTGCACCCCCAAAGTACGGAATCAGCAAAGAGGGCCGAGCGTACGTCGTTGAGAACGAACTGGACCAATAAGTCAATGCCGTTTCCATCTCAACACACCTGGACGCTTCCGCAGCAACCCGATGACCTCCTACGACCCGTGAACCCGGAACTTGGCGGACACCTCAATACCCCAACACCCCCGGCAGCCACAACACCACCCCCGGCACCACCGCGATCACGACCGTAAGCGCCAACATCAGCGCCAGATACGGCCACAGCGGCCGCGCCACCTCGACCGGCTCGACCCCTCCCACCGAGCAGGCCACCAGCAGGCTGACGCCCACGGGCGGCAAAAACACCGAGATCCCCTGCGTCGCCACGATGACGGCGCCGTAGTGCACCGGGTCGATCCCCAGCTGCGTCGCCAGGGGCAGCAGGATCGGCGTCAACAGAACCACCGCGGGCACGCCCTCGAGGATCGCGCCGAGCGGGAGGAAGACCAGGATCGTGAGGATCATGAAGCCGGCCTGACCACCTCCTATCCCCACCACCGATGCCGCCAGCGTCTGCGGCACCTGCGTGACCGCGAGTACCCAGCCCAGCAGGCGCGCGGCGCCCACCACGAAGAGCACCATCCCGGACACCATGGCGGTCTGGACGACCTTGGCCCACAGGTCGCGGACGGTGAGGGACCGGTACACCGGCCCGGCCAGGAGCAGCGCGTAGGCGACCGCCACGGCCGCGGCCTCCGTAGGCGTGAAGAGCCCGAAGCGGATGCCCCCCAGGATGACCACGATCATGAAGAGGGGGAGCAGGGCGTCGATCGCCGCGCGCCGGACTTCCGCGAACGATGCGCGCTCCCCGGCCGGCCATCCCTGCCTCCGCGCCTGCCAGCCGATCTGCGTCATCAGGCCCACGGCGATGAGGAGCGCGGGTACGATCGAGGCGACGAACAGGGCGCCGATGGAGACGTTGCCGATGACGCCGTAGACGACCATCACGATGGCCGGCGGAATGAGGATTCCCATCCCGCACGCGGCCGAGACGATGGCGGTGGAGCGCGCCCGGCTGTATCCGTTCGCGGTCAGCTGGGGCACCATGATGCCACCGATGGCGGCCGCGTCCGCGGACGTGGAGCCCGACACCCCCGAGAAGAACATCTCGGCCATGATGACCACCTGCCCGAGCCCTCCGGGAAGGTGGCCCACGAGCGCCCGCGCCAGCGTCACCAGCCGGCGGCTGATCCCCCCGACGTCCATCACGAAGCCGGCCAGAATGAACAGGGGCACGGCGAGCATGGGGAAGGAATCCATCCCGGCGACGATCTGCTGCGGGATGATGACGAGCGGGAGGTCCGCCACCACGATGGCGACAACGGCCGCGACCGCGAGCGCGAAGCCGATGGGGACGGCGGCCAGCACCAGAAGGCCGAAGATGCCAAGGAGGAAAACGCCCATCAGCCGGCGTCCTCCTTCACCCACCCCGTCACCATGTGCACCACCATCAGCACCCCCGACACCGGTGCCGCGGCGTAGACCAGCGCGACAGGCAGGTTCAGCGCCGGAGACCGCTCTCCCATGGTAAGGTCCATGAGGACGATGCCTGTGGCGATGAGGAGAAGCGCAAACAGCAGAACGACCGCCCGCGCGAACGTCTCCACCACCCTCTTCGCGCGCGGAGCCAACGCCTTCGTGACCTGATCGAACCCGAAATGCGCCCGATGCTCCACCGCCAGCGAGGCCCCAAGCAGCGACACCCAGATGAAGCAGAAGCGCGAGACCTCCTCGCTCCACGGATTCGGGTACGCGAAGAGGTAGCGCATGAGGACCTGGAGGAGGACCACGGCGGCGACCATGATCACGAGCCCGCCTGCGGCGAAGGTCTCGATCCGAACCAGGGCCCGGTTGAAGGCGCGGAGACGTTGCGTCATCCGCTCATCGCCCAGGCTCGCGGAATCGGCACTCCGCCTCGGTCCGCGTCATCTGCTTGCTACCTCGGTCCGTGTCAGTCGCTTGCCGTCTCGGTTTCGCGCTCCTTCTCTCCGCTTACGTCCTGTTTTACGCATTTTACGCATTTTCGAGGGGTCATCATTGGTCCTCCGCGATTCCGGACCGCGCGGCGCGCGCCTTCACCATCTCGTCGACCTCGGCCATGGCCTGGCGGGTCTGCGCGTTCGGTACCTTGAGTTCGAGCGGGAAGGCTTGATCTACGGCGATTCGGTGGAAAAGCAGCCGCACAGCCTGCGACGCGGTCATCCCTATTGCCGCCAGCGCCAGCGTCGCCTTCTCCTTCGTCTCGGTGTCCATGCGAACGTGGAGCATCGAACTGCGTGTCGTCATCCCGGCTCTCCGTATCTCATTTGAGACATAAGCATGTCCTCACTCAGCGATCGAAGTTCAAACCGATGCCGCGCTCAGGGCCAAGACCCCGCACCCCCCGCCTCCTCCACCAGCCGTGCGATCAGTGCCTCGCCGTCCGGGAGCCTGGCCCCCAGCTCGTCCCAAATGCGCGGCCGCACCGCCGGCGCAAACGGCGCCAGGTCCGGGCGCGAAATCTCCACGCCTGCCGCGCGCATCTCCTCGATGGCATCCGCCTCCATCCGGCGCGCCTCTTCGCTCTGGTACGCAAGCGCGTCAGCTGCCGAGCGGTCGACCGTCTCCCTGATGTCCGGGGGCAGCCCCGCATAGAACTGCTCGTTCACCAGGAGCGTGATCGGGTTGTAGGTAATGGACGTGAAGCTGTAGTACGGGGCCACCTCGTAGAGCCGGCTGCTCACGAACCCGATGGCGTTCGCCTCCCCGCCGTCGATCACCCCCTGCTGGAGCGCGGAGTAGACCTCACCGTAGTTCATCGGGGTCGCCTGCACGCCGAGCGCGGAGTACGCCGCCAGGTACGTCGCATTCTGAAGCACCCGGAGCTTGAGGCCGGCGAGATCCTCGGGCGCCTCGACGGGGCGGCGGCGATTGTAGACGTGCCGAAACCCGTAGTCGAGGAACCCCAGCGAACGGACGCCCGTGCGCTCGAGCAGAAGATCGCGCCACCAGTCCCCCACAGGCCCGTTCATCACCGCGAGCCCATGGTCCCGGTTCTCGAAGAGGAACGGGAGGTCGAACATCTGCCCTTCGGGCACCCAGCCCGAGAGCACGGGGGTGCCCGTGATGGCCATGTGCACCGCGCCGACCTGTATCTGCTCGAAGGCCACGCGCTCGCCCCCGAGCTGCCCCGACGGATAGATGACCACCCGGAACCGCCCGCCGGTGCGCTCGATCATCAGATCCCGGAAACGCTCTGCCAGGAGATGGAACTCCGAGTTGGTCGAGAGCACGTGGGAGAAACGGACCTCCCAGGTGGGGGGGCCGTCCCGGGTTGCGCTGCCGGAATCTGCGGGTTCGGGGCCCCGGCAGGACGCCAGCAGGAGCGCTGCCCCGAGCGCCAGCAATTTGCCGCAGGCTGCAACCCCCAAACCACGCCGAACCCCCGCAGATCCGAGACCACGCCCCCGAACCGGCGCCGATGCGAGGCCACGCCGAACCCGCGCTGACCGTACCGCCAGGCCGAAACCGGGCCGGACCTGTGCAGCCCGCGCGTTCACGAACGAGCCCCCTGTTGGAATGTCATCCTCGCCCCCACTCCTGGTGCGGGGCACTCCCCGCCACACTCACTCCCCGGTAAGCGCCTCACCTTCCACGATGTGCCGCTGGATGGCCTCAGCCCAATGGACCATGTAGTCCTCAAAGGCCCCGCCGAACGCTCGTACGAAATCATCCGCGTCGGATGACAGCGACGTCAAACGATATCACCGACGCGCGGCTTCGGCGCTCACCGGCGGGCGTCACACGCACATCCACCATGCCAGCGTGGTGGTCGGGGTACATGTATATGAACGACGCGACGCCCGTGGCAGGCTCATGCCGCGTCTGGACCCAGGTCGCGGTTCCGACACCTTTCCTGATGGTCTGGAACACCAGGCCTTCTCTCGCCTGGCCCTCCTTCGGATAGACGTAGCGCGGGTCCCAACCTGGCACCCACAGTCGCTCGCCTTCCGCACTGAACAACGGAAACGCCTCCGCAAACGGCAGAGCCATCGCTACGACGCCCGTCCTCTCTACATGAACGCGCTCGCCACCGTCAGCCGTCATGTTTGCTCCCGGCCCTCGATGTTCCGGGCAAAGTCCCGGCGCAAGCTACGGCGTTGCATCACACAAGATGCAACACACCGTTGCCAACCCGTGCATGCAACACCGTACAGAGGGTCCCGCCACGATACGTTTGTCGATAGCCTTCATGACCCGGCCGTTGCCTTCCCGGTCGAAAGCAGCGGGGATCCCCTCCGCGCACCGCCTACGCACCCCAGATCGTCTGCCCGGCGTCGATGAACAGGCTGGCGCCCGTCACGAGACGCGCCTCGTCGTTCGACGCGAGATACGCCACCGCTCCCACGAGGTCGTCCGGTTTGCCGATCAGCCGGAGCGGGATGCGCGCCAGGCGCCGCTCGCGGAACTCCTCCCGCGCGATGTCGGCCCGGTTCAGGTCGGTCTCGATGAGGCCCGGCGCAATGGCGTTCACCCGGATCCCGTGGGGGGCGAGTTCGAGCGCCATCTGCTTCGTGAGCATCTCGATGCCCGCCTTCGACACGCAGTAGTGGGTGAGGTTCGGCGCGGCCACCGCCTGCCCGGCGGACGACACGTTGACAATCGCACCCCGCGTCCCGGCCTCGACCATGCCGCGCGCCACCGCCTGCCCGACCAGGAAGTACCCCTTCAGGTTGACGTCCAGGATGGCATCCCACTCCTGCTCGCTGATCTCGAGGAGGGGCGTCCGCTTCAGGATGCCGGCGTTGTTTACAAGGATGTCGAGGCCGCCCAGGAAGTCGTGCGCCTCGCCGACAAAGCGCTCGACGTCTGGCCCTGAGTCCGTGGAGCCCTGCACGGCGACCGCGCGGCGCCCCATCTCCTCGATCTCGCGGACGGCGCTCAGGGCATCCGCGCGGCTCCGCCGATAGTTGACCGCTACATCCGCGCCCTCACGCGCCAATCCCAGCGCGATCGCCCGGCCGATGCTCCGTGAGCCGCCGGTGACCAGAGCACGCTTGCCTTCAAGACGCAACGTTACCCCAGATCGAAGCGATCCAGGTTCATCACCTTGTTCCACGCCGCCACGAAGTCGCGCACGAAGGCTTTTTGCCCATCGTTACACGCGTAGATCTCCGCGAAGGCGCGCAGCTCGGAGTTCGAACCGAAGACGAGGTCGACGCTGGTGCCGGTCCATCTCACCTCGCCCGTCCCGCGAGCAAGCCCCTCGAACTGGTCGTCGGACCCCTCGGACGCCTGCCATTCGACACCCATGTCGAGCAGGTTCACGAAGAAGTCGTTGGTCAGCGTGCCCGGCCGGTCGGTGAAGACGCCCAGTTCGGAATCCCCGGAGTTGGCGTTCAGGACGCGCAGCCCGCCGACGAGCACCGTCATCTCGGGCGCGGTCAGCGTCAGCAGGTCCGCCTTGTCAACCAGCAGCTCGGCCGTCGTTCGCCCGTTTCCGTTGCCACCGAAGTTGCGGAACCCGTCCGCCCTCGGCTCGAGCACGGCAAACGACTCCGCGTCGGTCTGTTCCTGCGACGCGTCCGTGCGCCCGGGCGAGAACGGCACCTGCACATCTTGCCCGGCGTCCTTCGCCGCCTGCTCGACGGCCGCGCAACCGCCCAGAACGATCAGGTCGGCGAGCGAAACCCTCTTCCCGCCGGACTGCGAACCGTTGAAGTCCTCCTGGATTCCCTCCAGGGTCCCGAGCACCTTCGCCAACCCGGCCGGCTCGTTGACCTCCCAGCCGTTCTGCGGCGCCAGGCGGATGCGCGCCCCGTTCGCCCCGCCGCGCTTGTCGGTCCCGCGGAACGTGGACGCCGATGCCCAGGCGGTCGAGACCAGCTGGGAAACGGACAACCCCGAAACGAGGACCCTGCCCTTGAGCTCCGCGATGTCCTGTGCGTCGATCAGCTCATGGTCGACCTCGGGTACGGGATCCTGCCACAGCTGCGGCTCAGCCGGCACCTCGGGGCCGAGATACCGTGCCACCGGCCCCATGTCGCGGTGCGTCAGCTTGTACCAGGCCCTGGCGAAGGCGTCCGCCAGTTCCTCCGGGTTCTCCATGAAGCGCCGCGCGATCGGCGCGTAGACCGGATCCATCCTCAGGGAGAGGTCCGTCGTCAGCATCATGGGGGCGTGCTTCTTCGACGGATCGTGCGCATCCGGCACGGTGTCCACGCCGGCGCCGTCCTTCGGGGTCCACTGCGCCGCGCCGGCGGGGCTCTTCACCTGTTCCCACTCGTAGCCGTGCAGGTTCTCCAGGAAGTTGTTGTCCCACTTCACCGGGTCGGTCGTCCACGCGCCCTCGATCCCGCTGGTGACGGAATCGGCGCCCTTGCCGCTGCCGTAGCTGGTCTTCCAGCCGAGGCCCTGCTCCTCCAGGTCGGCGGCTTCCGGCTCGGGCCCGACGTGGCGCCCCGCATCGGCGGCGCCGTGCGCCTTGCCGAAGGTGTGCCCGCCGACGATGAGCGCGACGGTCTCCTCGTCGTTCATCGCCATGCGGCGGAAGGTCTCGCGGATGTCGCGGGCCGCCGCGACGGGATCCGGCTTGCCGTTCGGCCCCTCCGGATTCACGTAGATGAGGCCCATCTGCACCGCGCCGAAGGGCTCGTCGAGTTCGCGGTCGCCCTTGTAGCGCTCGTCTCCGAGCCACGTGTCCTCGGCCCCCCAGTCGATATCCTCCGGCTCCCACACGTCTTCGCGGCCTCCGCCGAAGCCCATCGTCCTGAAGCCCATCGACTCCAGGGCACAGTTGCCGGCGAGGATCATGAGGTCGGCCCACGAGATCCTGCGGCCGTACTTCTGTTTGATCGGCCAGAGCAGCCGGCGCGCCTTGTCGAGGTTCGCGTTGTCGGGCCAGCTGTTGAGGGGCGCATAGCGCTGAGTGCCGGCGCCGCCGCCCCCGCGGCCATCGCTGATCCGATAGGTGCCCGCGCTGTGCCAGGCCATGCGAATGAAGAGCGGCCCGTAGTGACCGTAGTCGGCCGGCCACCAGTCCTGCGACGTGGTCATCAGCTCGAAGAGATCCTTCTTCAGGGCCTCGAGATCGAGCGACTTGAACTCCTCCGCGTAGTCGAAATCCTCGCCCATGGGATCGGTCGAGCGGGCATGGCGCCCGAGAGCCTTCAGGTTCAACTGGTTCGGCCACCAGTCCTTGTTCATCGTGTGCATCTCGTGTCTCCCTCTGTTTACTCGCCGCTGCTCAGGGTCCACGATTATCTCGAAATCCAGCACGATGCGATAGTCCCCGGGTTGATCGTCATCGGGTAGCCGCCCGGTGCCTACGGGGCCTGGCTGGCCGAGACCGTGAAATGGTTCGAGCTGGCGTACTTGCCCCTGAAGCCCGGCACGTGCGGCTCGACGATGGCCGTGATCTCGTACACGAGGCGATAGTCGCCCAATTCACTGGTCGAGTAGGGGCAGATCCGTCCGTCCGTGATCTCCGTCCCCGCGATATCGGCCCAGGCTGCGGACGCATCGTCCCGGCGCTGCCACTTGGAGGAGTGGACCGTGTAAATGTTGCCGTCGACGCCGGGCGCGTTGATGAGAGGCGGGAGGCACACGGAGAAACTCAGGCCCTGCGAGTGCAGTACGCCGTTGGCTACCGAGATGGTGTGGTACGGCGTGTAGCCCGTGTCGTCGACCGACACCTCCATGGCCAGGTCGACCGTCAGGCCCCCGGGATCGGTGGCCGTGATAGTGAGCGTCCCACTTCCCACGCCCGTGCCCCTGGCGACCACGAGCGCGTGCCCGAGGGTGTCGACGAGCACCTCCGCGGAGAGCATGGCCGCGTCGCTCACCGCGGCCGTGAACGTCAACGCATCGTCGTTCGGGTCGTGGATGAACACCGCGGGCGTCAGAAGATACGGTCCGCCGCCCACGGACAGCCTGAAGTCCCGGGGGGCGTTGTCGGCGACCGTCGGCGCTGCGTTCATGCCGGAGTCATCCTCCACGACGAAGGAATTCCCGCTCCGGTAGGATCCCGTGATCGGCGCCTGGTGTTCGTCAATGACGATCGTCGCATTCATGACCAGTCGGTACTCCCCGGGGGTCTCCGAGGTGTAGGGACAGACTGATCCGGTCGTCTTTTCGGTGCCCTCGACATCAGCCCAGGCGGACTCCGCATCACTGCGGGTCTGCCACCTGGAGCTGTTGATCGTGAAGACCGGCCCACCGGCGAAGAACGGGACGTTGACCATGGGTGGAGAGCAGTTGCCGACGATGGAGAACCCGCCGAGTTCGAGTCTGTTGTCGGCGATCCGGAGCGGGGGCAGAGGCGTGAAGCCCGAATCGTCGACGGTCACGACCAGGGTGTGCCGGGCGGAGAGGCCGCCGGCGTCGGTAGCCGTGACCGTGAGCATCGCGGTCCCCTCGGCTGTGCCGGTGATGATGATCGAGACGTGCCCCTCGCTGTCGACGTTCACCTCCGCCGAGGCGACGGGGTCACTCAGTTCCGCCGTATACGTGAGATCCGGATTGTCGGCGTCGGGATCATCGAAATAGGCAGCCGGCAGGAAGGGCCAGGCACCGCCTCCCACCGCGACGGCGATGTCATCCGGGTTGCCTCTGGCCGTGGGGGCCTGATTCGGCGTGATCTCGACGGTGACGGAGGCGCTGGCGCTGAGGCTCTCGTGCGCCGCCGAGACCGTGCCCGACCCGTGTCCGACCGCGGTCACGGTGCCGTTGGCGTTCACGGTGAACACCTGGGGGGCGTCGGACGACCAGGTGACGGTCGCGCTGAAGGGCGCGCCATTCTGATCCGTAACGTTCGCCGTGAAGGTCGCGGTCTCGCCGAACATCGTGAGCGTAACCGAAGCGGGCGATATCGAGATCGCCTCGGCTCGGGGCGGCTCGGGTGTGACCGGCCCGTCATCGGCGCTACGGCAGCCGGCAGCCGCGGCCACGGCGAACATCGCCGCCATCGCCACGGCCCGGTTCATCCCGATCGTCCGACCTTCTCCCTGATCCATCGTGTTCATGCCGTCTTCCTGTCCCGAATGTCCGCCCGTGGGCCCTTGTCGCTTCAAGGACCGTGACAAGTTCGCGCGGCTCCAAACGCCGCGCGCGGCGGAAGGTACCGATGAACGGCAGAGCACGCTACCCCGGTTGGTCTTCACTGCAACATGAGCCTTTCGTCGCACGACACATGAGCCTTTTGTCGCATACGACATGAGCCTTTGGGTGCGCTCTACATGAGCCTCCTATCGCGCGCCAACTGTGCTACTCGTGCACGGAGCCGTGAGCTGTTCGTCGCACGGCCCATGAGGTTTTCGTCGCACGACATATGAGCCCTCTGTCGTACGACCCATGAGCCCGCAATCGGTCGCAATCCTGCAGGCGACGGGTTGCAGCGAGCCCCGGACCAGGCGGGATCTTCGCCGGGATCGTCGTGTCGGCGGCCTCCCTGAACGTCGCGAGGGTTTCTTCCACGGGCTGCCGGCCGACCCTACGTTCATGACGATGGTGCAGTATCGGGTCAGGTCCGGTTCAATTCCCTTTCGCGGAGCAATCCATGAGGCCCTCGGTTCGAGTCGCAGTCGCCTGCTCGCT
Organism: Longimicrobiales bacterium; assembly: GCA_965232315.1. Taxonomy (GTDB): domain Bacteria; phylum Gemmatimonadota; class Gemmatimonadetes; order Longimicrobiales; family Gaopeijiaceae; genus BD2-11. The sequence goes on from CBDDPN010000005.1 coordinate 175,897, forward strand.
GACATTCCTCTCCGCCCTCGCTCAGCCGCCGCTCCGCCGAACGCTGGCTCGGGTCGCCGCCGCCTGCTCGCTGGCCGTTCTCTCCATCCTGATGGCTCCCGGGTTGCCGGGTGGAAGCGAGGCGGCCGCCCAGTCCTTCCCCTCCGCCGACCCGGTCATCCGGGCGATCTGGGAGGAGGGCGTCGAGCGCTCGCAGGTTTACGAACTCGGCCAGGTGATGATGGACTCGATCGGGCCGCGCCTCACCGGCTCGCCCGCGATGGCCGGCGCCAACGACTGGGCGCTGGCCAAATTCGCGGAATGGGGCCTCGAGGCGTACAAGGAGCAGTACGGCACCTGGCGCGGATGGGAGCGCGGCATCAGCCACATCGATCTCATGGCCCCGCGCGTGCGCACGCTCGAGGGCATGGCGGCCGCCTGGAGCCCGGCCACGGACGGGCCCGTCGAAGCGGAGGTGGTGATCCTGCCGGACGCGGGCAGCCCCGGAGCCTTCGAGGCATCGCTGTCGGAGGTGCGCGGCAAGTTCGTGCTCATCTCGCGCCCGGAGCCGAGTTGCCGGCCGCACGACAACCTGGAGTGGTTCGCGCGGCCCGAGACGACGGCCCGCATGGCAGCGGAGCGTGAGCGCGCAATCGCGGAGTGGGGCGAACGCGTGGGGAAGACGGGGTTCGATGCGCGCGCGCTGCCGGAAGCGCTGAACACGGCCGGACCCGCGGGGATCATCCGCTCGCAGTGGTCCGAGGGCTGGGGCGTCAACAAGATCTTCGGCACCCGCGCGCAGCGGGCACCGGTCCTGGACCTGAGCTGCGAGGCGTACGGGCTTCTGTACCGGCTGGCCGAGAACGACCAGGGGCCGGTGCTGCGCGTCGACGCCCAGGCCCGCTTCCTCGGGGAGGTGCCGGTCTTCAACGCCTTCGCCGTGATCCCCGGCAGCGCCGAACCCGAGGAGTACGTCATCCTTGGAGCCCACTACGACTCCTGGGACGGCTCGGACGGCGCGCTCGACAACGGCACCGGCGCGGTCGCCATCATGGAGGCGATGCGCATCCTCGGGAGCGCGGTCCCGAACCCCCGCCGCACCCATCATCGGTGCCCTCTGGAACGGCGAGGAGCAGGGACTGAACGGCTCACGCGCCTTCGTCGAGGACAACCCCGGGATCCTCGAGCGCACCCACACGGTTTTCAACATCGATCACGGCAATGGGCCGGTCACCTTCATTCCCATGCAGGGGTTTGCCGGGGCCGCGGGCCGCTTCGGCGAGTGGCTGGCGCAGATTCCGAGCGAGCTGTCGGACCTGGTCACGCTCGAGATCCCGGGGATGCCCGAATCGGGCGGGACCGACCACGCCTCGTTCCTGTGCGCCGGAGTGCCGGCCTTCAGCTTCCATGTGGGCGCGGGCCGCAGCGAAATGTCCATTGCCGACAACCGCTGGGACACGAGCACCTACACCTGGCACACCAACCGCGACAGCTTCGACAAGATCATCTTCGAAGATCTGCGGGACGATGCCGTCATGACCGCGATGCTCGCCTATCTCGCATCCGAGGATCCGGAAACGATGCCGCGGGACCGGAGGACGATGCCGGAGGGCACCGAGTGGCCCGAGTGCCGCCCGCCGGCGCGGAGTTCGGGCGAAAGCGGCCGGTAGGGAGGTGCCTGTGATCCGCTCGTCAGCCCGGAGCGGCCTCCGTCCGAGTCCCGGAGCGAGGCGGCTGGCCGCGCGTCATGTCCTCCGGCTTGAAATGAACCGCGAAGAGCGCTCCCTGCGGGTCCAGACACCGGGCCGCGAACTCGCCCGCCGGGACCGCGATAGGCGCGTTGAGAGCCGCTCCGCGCGGCTCCGCTCGTTGACTCCGGATTCGGGCGCAACAATCTTGCTCCGAGTCTCCGGACGACTCACGGACCCTGCGCGCGCCATCCGCGCCACAACCTGAAAGGTGACCTTCCCTTGACATCCATCGGCGTGGGCGCGTCGGCGCCCGATTTCACCGCGTTCGCTCCTCCCGGCGAAGCGAACTTCACGCTCTCCGAGCGCCGTGGCCGGCCCATGGTGCTCATGTTCGTGCCGCTGGCCTTCACCAGCACTTGCACGGCCGAGTTCTGCCACATCGCCGAGAACTGGGGCCAGTGGGGCCGGCTTGGCGCCGACGTCATCGGCATCAGCGTGGACTCCCCCTTCGTCAACCAGAAGTGGGGCGAGGAGATGGGGGCGCCGTTTCCCATCCTCTCGGACTTCAACAAGGAAGCAGTTTCCGCATACGGGGTCCTGCAGGACGAACTCATCGGGCTGCGCGGAGTGGCCCGGCGTTCGGTCTTCGTAGTAGACGGAGAGGGCCGGGTCGCCTACGCCTGGGTGGCGGAGAACCCGGGCGTCCTGCCCCCCTTCGACGAGATCGTGGAGGCCGTGCAGGCGGTAACGTGATGGCCGGAGACCGTAGCAGGCCGATGCTCCCGCCCACCGCACGCAGTCGTATCCCGGGCTCGATCGGAGTCGAGGTTCTTTCAGCGGTACGGCGTCCCCAGTTGTCCATGCGGGCAACGGCCCTCGCCTCATGCCGCAGGCGTCTGGCCGCGACACAAGCAATTTCCGCAACGATGGCGAAGTCCAGGAGAGGAAGATGACGCTCACACGACGCGACTGGCTCAGGCTCACGGCTGGCGGCGGCGCCGCACTCGCTCTTACCCCCGACCTGCTGGCATCGCTGGCGCGCCAGGAGGTTCTGGCCCGGGCCATTCCGGCAACCGGGGAGATGCTGCCGGTGGTGGGGCTCGGCAGTTCCGCCACCTTCTCGCGCGTGGCGCGCAGCGAAGACGTGAGCGCCATCAGCGCCGTGCTGCAGACCTTCGTGGACAATGGCGGCACGGTGTTCGACACCGCCCCCGGCTACGGAGCCTCCGAGCAGGTGGCCGGCGAGGTCGCCAACGAACTCGGCATCCAGGAGCGGATCTTCTGGGCGACCAAGGTCAACGTCGCGGGGCGTGGAGGCGGCTCGGCCGATCCGGCAGCAGCGCGCGCGCAGATCGAACGCTCCTTCGACCGCTTCCAGCTTCCGGTCATCGACCTCATCCAGGTCCACAACCTGGGCGATCCCCCCACCCAGATCGGCATCCTCAAGGAGGAGAAGGCGGCGGGCCGGGTGCGCTACATCGGCATCACCAGCACCAGCGAGCGGCGCTATCCGGACCTCGCCGCGGTCATGCGCAACGAGCCCATCGACTTCATCGGGGTGGACTACGCGGTGGACAACCGCGCCTCGGCCGACATGATCCTGCCGCTCGCGCAGGAGCTGGGCATAGGTGTGCTGGTCTACGCCCCCTTTGGCCGCACCCGCCTCTGGAACCGCGTGAGCGGGCGCGACGTGCCCGAGTGGGCGGGCGAGTTCGACGCCCACAGCTGGGCGCAGTTCTTCCTCAAGTTCGTGGTGGCGCACCCGGCGGTGACCGTGGTGACCCCCGCCACCAGCCGCCCCGAGCACATGATCGACAACCTGGGCGGCGGCATGGGGCGGCTCCCCGACGAGAGCCAGCTCGAGCGCATGGTCCAGCTGGTGGAAGACCTGCCGCCGGCGCGACGAGGGTAGCAGTCGCGGGCCGGGCAGCGCACTGATTCCCTGCGAAGTCCGCGTGCAGCGACCGCAGCCCGGCGTCCCTCGCGCCGGCTGCGGTCGCTGGTGCGCGCTCTGCCAAGTAGGACGCCAGCAGGTGACTGGTTGACCTCGGTTCCGACGCTCTTTCTCGGTGCCACAAACTCCAAAGAGCCGCGGGTGGCCAAAGCGTGCTGGCGGTCCAGTGCCGGGGATGCCGTCGTGCCCGAGCTGGACGACCTCGGAGAACCGCTCTCGGCCTTGCATGCGGACCACCCTGGCGAGGCCGCCCCAGCAGCGGATGCCCCCGCCCGCGGCGAGGCCGTTCTAGCCCGGATTTCTCACACCTATAAGAGAGCACCGGCCTCCGAGGGGTGTTAAGTTTATGTAGGGCATGAACTTGACATGATTCCCCAAGGAGGACCGATGCTGACACAGTGTAAACCGCTTTCGTTCGCATTTCAAGGGTGCCAAGGCCGCAGGGTGACCGCCGCGTTCGACGGCGGATCGATCACTTCGAACGGCGGGGCGCTGCTCCCTCGCCAGGCGGACCGTTCCACCGGGCTCTTCGACCGGGTTGCCGCAGGCTTCACGGACCACCGCGATCCGCGCCTTACGGAACATTCGGTGCGGACACTGGTGGCACAGCGCATCGCCGGCATTGCCCTGGGGTACGACGACCTCAACGACCACGACGACCTGCGGCGCGACCCGCTGCTGGCACTGCTGTCGGGCAAGCTCGAGGCACGCCGGAAAGGGTGTGCACCACTGGCGGGCAAGAGCACGCTGAGCCGGCTCGAGCACGCACCTGCCGGTGGCAAGCCGAGCCGCTACGCCAAGATCGACCACGACCCCGAGAAGCTTCAGGACGTGCTGGTCGAGTCGTTCATCGACTCCTGGCAGGGCCTGCCCCCGTCGCGGCTGGTGGTGGACATCGACTCGACCGACGTTGCGGTGCACGGCAGCCAAGAGGGCCGGTTCTACCACGGCTACTACAACCACTACTGCTTCCTGCCGCTGTACATCACCTGTGGCGGACGCCCGCTCTTCGCACAGCTCAGGCCGGGCAACGCCGACCCGGCCGGAGGGGTGACCGGACCGCTCGGCCGCATCGTCGCCCGGCTCCGCCAGGAGTGGCCCTGGCTGAAGATCCTGCTCCGTGCCGATTCCGCGTATGCTCGCGAGGAACTGATGGCGTGGTGCAAGGACAACGACGTGGACTATGTCATCGGGCTGGCAAGGAACTCGCGGCTCGTCGAGCGCATCGTATGGCTACTCGACGACGCCGCGGCCGAAGCGGAGAAGAAAGGCCGGCCGGCCCGCCGGTTCACGGAGTTCCCCTACGCCACCCTCACCAGTTGGTCCTGTAAGCGCCGCGTCGTGGCGAAGGCCGAGCATCTGGCGGACAAGGCGAACCCCCGCTTCGTGGTCACTTCGCTGCCCGCCGACACCTTCTCGGCGCGGACCGTGTACGAGCGCCTCTACTGCGCACGGGGCAACATGGAGAACACGATCAAGGAGCAGCAGCTCGATCTCTTCTCCGACCGGACCTCGGCCACCTGCTTCGCCGCCAACCAGCTCCGGCTCCTCTTCTCCGCCTTCGCGTCGATCCTCTTCGATGCCATCAGGCAAGCGCTTCACGGCACCCCGCTCGCCCGCGCCACCGCGGGAACGCTCCGGCTCAGGCTCCTCAAGATCGGTGCCCGCGTCATGGTCTCGGTTCGCCGGGTCAAGGTCGCCATGGACTCCGCGCACCCCTCCGCCGCAGCCTTCGCACGGGTCCACGCTCGACTACCGGGGTAGGCTCCCCGGCCGCTCCCGAGCACCCTCCCAGCCACCACGTTCCAAGGACCACTGCGTCCTGGAACCAATCAGGGCCTCTTCAGCCCGTCAATCTCTTCGTTCGCTGCTTCGAAAAACCCGCCAGGGACCTGCTGTCCCTCACTCCGACACGCTTGGCCACCCCCGGTCACACCCTCAACCCCTCCCCTCAGGCCTCTGACTGGCCTGTGTGAGAAATGCGGGCTAGCCATGGATTCGCCCGGCCATCCTGCCGATCGTCATGTTCAACGGGATTTCACCCGGAATTGCGGCGGCCGAACGTGGATGGCTCGATCATGGTGGTCTCCCACCCAACCTGCGGGAAGACGGGATCCATCATATGAGTCGACGCGGCAAGCTACTGCAGAGGGTGCTCGGCGGTCGCTCGGATGCGAGTATCCGCTTCGACGATCTTCGCGGGCTGCTGCGAATTCTGGGCTTTGCGGAGCGGGTGCGGGGAAGTCACCATATATTCAGGAGGGATGGCGTTGTCGAGAAGCTCAACCTGCAGCGCGACGACGGATGCGCGAAGCCATATCAGGTACGGCAGGTCCGTGGCGTTATTCTGAAATACAATCTTGGGGACAACCTGGATGATGCATAAGTACGAGATCATTCTGTATTGGAGCCGGACCGACGGCGCGTTTGTGGCCGAGGTCCCCGAGTTGCCTGGCTGTATGGCCCACGGAGGCACACAGCAAGCCGCTCTCCAGAACATCACGAGCGCGATGGATCTCTGGATCGATACCGCAAGGGAACACGGAGATCCGATACCGGAACCCAGGGAAAGGCGTCTCATGCCGGCGTAAGCAAGCGTCCGGCGACCGGCAATTTAAGCTACCCCTCCGGCCTCACGATCTCGTACTGGGGCGGCGGCTCGGCTCCCATCAGGTGGCGCACGAAGTAGTCCCAGCGCCGGCGGATGAAGTAGGGCTCGTTGAGGCCGTGGGCGCGGTCCGGGGCCCAGATCAGGTCGAAGTCGCGGTTGGCCTTGATGAGCTCATCGATCACCTGGACGGTCATCGCCGGGTGGACGTTGTCGTCCATGTCGCCGTGCATCAGCAGCAGCTTCCCCTCCAGGTTCGCGGCGTAGGTCTTGTTCGCTGACGCTTCGAAGTTGTCCGTGCCCGTGGAGTCCTCCTCCATGACGCCCTGGTACTTCTCGGCCCAATAGATGTTGTAGCTGCGGTTGTCGTGGTTGCCGGCCCCCGAGACCGCCACCTTGAAGAACTCGGGATAGCGCAGGATGGCGTCGGTGGAGGCGAACCCGCCGCCCGAGTGCCCGTAGATGCCCACGCGGTCCAGATCGATGAAGGGATGGCGTGCCGCAAGTTGCCGGATCACGGCGATGTGGTCGGGGATGCCGTTGTCGATGAAGTCGCCGTAGTAGTTGTCGTGGAACGCCTTGGAGCGATGTGGGGTGCCCAGGTGGTCGATCTGCACCACCACGAAGCCCAGTTGCGCCAGGGCGAAGTTCTCGCCCCCGCCCTTGAACTCCCAGTCCCCCACGCTGCCGCGTTGAGGCCCGGGGTAGATGTGCGAGATGATCGGGTACTTTGCGTTCTCGTCGAAGTCGGACGGCAGGTACAGGATGCCGTAGAGGTCGGTGATCCCGTCGCGCGCCTTCGCCGTGAACACCTCGCCGGGGATGAAGCCGATTTCCTCGAGTCCGGAGATGTCCACCCGCTCCAGCTCGCGCACGACGCGGCCATCGGCTGCGGTGCGCAGGACGGTGACCGGCTCCTCCTCGACGCGTGACCAGGTATCCACGAAGTAGCTGCCGCCGGGCGAGAACTCGATGATGTGGTTCGCGTCCTCGGGCGTGAGCAAGGTCAGACCCGAACCGTCGAAGCCGACCCGGTACAGGTGCGCGTAGTATGGATTTCGTCCCGCCTCGCGGCCGCGGGCGGTGAAGTAGATGCGCTGGCGCGCCTCGTCGACGAATACGGCCTGGCCGACCGTCCAGGGACCGGAGGTGATCCGGTTCTTCAGGTTGCCCTGACCGTCGAAGCGGTAGAGGTGCGCCCATCCGTCGCGCTCCGACCACCAGATCACGTCGTCCCCGCTCTCGGAAACGTACCAGGACGGAGTGCCGCCGCTCGATCCCCCGCCCCGGTGCCCCAGCGACACGAAGGTGCGGGTGGAGTCGCCCAGAATCACGCGCGAGGTGCCCGTCGCGGCGTCGATCTCGGCAAGGAACACCCGCTGGGAGCCGCGCGTGAAGTAGTTCACGTGCAGCCGTGTGCCGTCCGCGCTCCAGGCCGAGTCCGGGGCGGAGCCCGCGAAGGAGAGCTGGTGTGGGGTCGGCGCCACCACGACCCGGTGGTTGGCGGCGGCACGCAGGATTGCAGCGCTTCCGCGCCCGGCGCCGTCACCATCTTCCCTCACCCCACCACCAGCGGCCACCTCGGCTCCCTCCAACTCGACGATGTGCACCGTGGGCAGCGGGATCACCGAGTCGCCGGGCAGCGCGTAGGGCTGGGAGAAGTGGCGCGGACGCTGCGACGTGTAGGAGACGTAGTGCATGTGCTCTACGCTCCGCTCGTCCCGCCGCGCGACCGCGATGTAGCGTGAGTCCGGCGACCAGGTAAGCGTGGGCGTGCGCGGCGACGGCCCCTGCCGCTGCTGGTTGGGGCGCGGCTCGTTGTAGCCGTAGGCGTAGTACTTCTCGCCGTCCGTGGTCAGCTGGATCGAGTCCCCGCCCCCCGCCGGGCGCACATGCAGGTTGTACTCGTGCGCGAAAGCCTCCCAGCGCCCGTCGGGCGACTCCACGTAGGTCAGCCGCGAAGCGAGCGTGTCCCCGACGGTGCAGGCGTAGCGCGCGATGTCGCAGGTGAAGCGCCTGCTGCCCGCCGTGAACTCGATCTCGCTCTCGCCGCCCCCAAAGCGGAAGGTGCTGAACGGCAGTTTGTCCGGGACGTAGCTGGTGTCGTTCGCGAGCGACATCGCGCCCGCCAGGCGGTAGTGGTCGAAAAGGAGTTCGCGGCTGCCCGCGGCCGGGTTCACCAGCACGAACTCATGGCCCGACCCGGTGTTGTTGCGGTAGCGGATCCCCAGAGGCCAGAATCACGGCAGAAGATCGTCTAACTACTTACAGGACTGCACGATCTGCGCTTTCTGCCTTTGGGCCGCGTCTTGTTCCGAACTACGGCACGGGCGGGATGGTCGCCGTCAAACGGCGGGAATTGCGAGGGTTTCGCAAGCCGTCGCGGACCACGACATCGTCGCTCTCGCCAACCCCACTCCCTGCTTGTGCTCCTTTTCCGTTTCTCGATCTAGAACTTGTAGTCGAGGGCGAGCCTGAGTCCGAGGCTGCCTGGTTGACGGGGGGATCGGGTACGCGAGCCCTCGATCCCAAGCCGGATGGTCTGGCTGACGCGGTATCCGGTGCCGATGGACCATGCCCGGTTCCCGGCGCCCGCCAACAGACGGGTGTAGCCGTCGAACGCGCCACCGCCGCCGGAGTTCTTGAGTGCGTATCCGGCTTCGGCGTCGAAGTGCCATTCCCGGCTGTGCAGCCCGTTAGGCGATACAGCTTGGAGGGCGCGCCCGTCCATGAGTCCGTGTATCCCGCTTTGGTCGTGTCCGTGCCCGGGGCTGATCGCGAGCCGGAACCCTTCGTCGCGTGTTCCGGGATCGAACGCGAGCCGCAGCGCGGCGCCCCATTCGCGGTGCCTGCCGGAGCCGAGGGCGAGCCTGCCCCGGAGGTCGAGGTCGAACCCGTGGCCCGCGTATCCGACCGAGGCGCCGGTCTCGGCACCGCCGCCGGTGTCGGCGTCGCCCGCGTCGTAGCGGGCACCCGCCTGGGTGGCGAGCTTGAGGCCGCCCGCCGTCCATGACGCTTCAAGCAGGGCGCGTGCGCGCGATGCCGAGCCTTCGCCTCCTCGATCGCTGGCTCGCATGCCGACGGTGAACGCGTCGCCGGTGAGCGCCAGACCGAACGCGCCGCGCCGGGCGAGCGGCACCTTGACGCCGCCCGCGAGCATGCGGAGCGACGCGCCGGTGTCGCCGTGACGGTCGTCGTCCCTGACATCCCCGCTTCCGTAGCCCGCCATGGCCCAGAGGCCGATCCTCGGCGACGGCTGGAGGAACAGGTACGGGTGGATGCTGTTCATGGCGTGTCCGAGCGAGCCATCGACGGAGCGGTTGCCGTAGTCGAGGTCGCCGGCGCTACGCATGAGGGACACGCCAAGCAGCCCGGAGGAGCCGATGCGCGCGTCGGCGCCGACGGTGAGCGCGCGGAGGCCGCCGTCGTAGTCGATGCCGGGCTCGCCCCGGAACGACTGGGTGGAGCCTTCGGCCCAGAGCCCGAACCGTGGCCGTCCTTGTGCGGCCTGCGGCCCGAGGCCAGTGGCGAACGAGACGCGCGGTAGCAGGCGCCCGGCGACTTCGCGGCCCGTGGGCAG
>CBDDPN010000006.1:0-40649 GCA_965232315.1 Longimicrobiales bacterium
CCGCAATGGCCGCGTTGCTGTAGTAACAGAAACCCTCTTCGGCGCCCGTGTTGTTGGCGTGGTGTCCGGGGGGCCGGAGGGCGCAGAAGACGTTGCGCGCGCGACCCTCGGCGACCGCGTCCACGCCGGTGAGGGCTCCGGATACGGCGAGCTCGGCCACGCGTGCGGACACTCCCAGTTCGCGCACGGAGTCCACGTGCTCGCCGGTGTGGTGGGCGCGGATGCGGAACAGGGGGTCGACGCTGGGGGCCATGGGCATCGTCGCCTCGACCAGCCCGCGCGCTTCCAGCTCCGCGCGCATGCGCACCAGGCGCTCGGGGATCTCGGGCGGACGGCCGCCGTCCGGCCGGATGAGCACATGGTCCAGATAGCGCGGGTCGTAGATGAGAGCCGTGCCGGTGGCCTGCGGGGACGTGGCGGACATCTTTCCGCGTCGCGCGGGGGAGGGGCTACCCCTCTCCGGGAACAATCCACCGCCTCCGGAAAGCGGCGTCGCCAGGACGGGCAGGGTTCCAAGCGCGGCGACCGAGGATTTCACGAAGTTGCGTCTGTCCATGACAACGAACCACCAGTCGGGCGGGATCACTTCTGCTTCGGCGGGCATAATACTCCACGTGTCGAGTCCTCGGAAAGATCGGCTGGCGATGAGCTCGCCAACGAGGCCTGTCTTGCCCGGACTCCGGGCGCATCTCCAGGTTTCATTCAACCACCCCGGCAAGAGGAAGGAATGAGGATCGAAACCGGAAGGGCCCATCGACTCGCCCTTGGCGGCTCGCTCGCGACGGCCTTGATGCTGTTATGGGTGATCGGCGCCGTCGGCCTCATCGGGGCTGAGGGCGATCCCTTCGACCGCATGTACGGTGGGGTGCTGGCGGTCGGAGCTGTCGGCGCCATCATCGCCCGTCTACGGCCGCAGGGAATGGCAGGCGCGCTGGTCGCGACGGCGCTGGCTCAGGCGCTGGTCACGGTGTTTGCCTTGATGGTCGGCAAGCAGCACTCCCCCGTCAGTTCCGTGGTCGAAATCCTGGGCCTCAACTCCTTCTTCATCGCGCTGTGGCTCGTGTCGGCCCGGCTGTTCAGGCGTGCCGCGCGGGAGCAGGGTTCCGCGGCGTCTCGCCACCCTGCATGACGCTATGCGGGATCGTCCCGACGAGCCCAGGCGTCGACGGAGTCGCGCCATCCTCGGGCGCGCCGCACGGGCTTGTGGCGAACCTGCTGGTCGTGATGGCATTGGGTGGGCTCGTCTCCGCGTGCACGCTTGAAACGCCGGGCGTGGAGCACCCACTCCCCGACAGCCTGGCAAGCGCGAGCCACGCCGGCTTCGTAGCGGGCGCGGATGATGCCCCAACCTGGACGGATCCTGAATTCACGACCGACTCGCTGCTCGTCACGTTCGGCGCCCGCGAGGGCCCCGACGTCGACATCATCGGCAGGATCGGAATGGCGAAGGTCCGGGGCGACGAGATTTTCGTACTCGATGACCAACTGCATACGGTGCACGTGCTGAATATGCGGACACAGTCGCATCAGCGGGTCGGCAGGCCGGGCCAGGGCCCGGGTGAGCTGGCGATGCCACGGGGCCTGGCATTGTCCGAGGGCCGTTTACTCGTGGCAGACGAGCGCCGACTCATTCATGAATATGTTCGTGCGGATGGAGAGTGGTCGTGGACACGGGATTATTCCGTCCCGTTTCTGCCCCTGGACATTTGCTCCACAGGCGATGGCCTGTATCTGCTTGGCATGAGCGATGACACGTCGTCCATCATTCATCGTGTGGAGCAGGAGAAGGTGATTGCTTCGTTTGGGGTCGCCTATCGTTCGGATGACGCATTCATTCGCTACGTAACCACGGAAGGGCGTCTCGCTTGCCTGCCGGAGATCGACGGCATCGCGTGGGTGCCGGCCCGCATGAGCGAAGTCCACATGTATGGGACGGATGGCGCGCTGCGCTGGATCGCTCGACTGCCGGACTACAAGCCGATGGGCATGGTGGAGGACCCGCAGTCGCGCTCGGTGTCCATGGGGCTGACCGCCGGGTTGACCGAGATGCACATGCTGTACGCCATGGCCCCGGTTGCTTCGAACCTGCTGGTCCAATTGAGCCTGTACGATAGTGACGCAGTCGAAGCGGATGCACCGAAGACAATACAGACCCATGCAATCGACATGGTTTCCGGCGCGGCACTCGAAATCGACTTTCCGTATCTTGGTCTGATAGAGCTGCACGACGGCCGCATGGCATTGTTCGCGAACGATCCATGGCCCAGGGTGGATGTCTTTGCCGTCTCGGAAGCCGGTAGGGGACGATGACCACATGACTGCAAGCCGAGTGTTGGTGCGTGACATGATGGCAAGGGGCAGCATCCCGATCCTCGTCGCTCTGGCGGCGGCCGGGACGCTCGAGGCCCAGGCCGGACCGGGCGAGCCGCCGGCCGCGCCGACCCGCACGGTCTTCGAGGGCGCGACCCTGATCGACGGGACCGGGGCCGCGGCAAGGGCCGACATGGCCATCGTGGTGGACGGAGAGACGATCACGGCCGTCATGCCGGCTGGCGAGCTCGGCGAAGAGGTGCGCGCCGCCGCCGAGGTCGTGGATGCGAGCGGGTGGTTCGCGATTCCCGGTCTCGTCGAGGCGCATACGCACGTCGCCACCCAGGCCAATCGGGCGCGGGCCGAGTTCATCCTCAACCGCCAGCTCTACGCGGGCATCACCACCGCGCGCGACATGGCGGGCGATGTGCGCTCGCTCATGGATCTGCAGCGCGCGTCGTTGGTGAAGGAGATCGCCGCCCCCGACCTGCATTTCTCGGCGCTGATGGCGGGCCCGGAGTTCTTCACCGATCCGCGCACGGTCTCGTCGGCGGCCGGGGAGACACCCGGCGTGGTCTCGTGGATGCAGGCGGTCACACCCGACACGGACGTGGCGGAGGCCGTGGCGCTCGCGCGAGGCACGTGGGCGACCGGCATCAAGACCTACGCGGCGGTGGATGGGGCCCTCCTGGCCGCCATCACGGCCGAGGCCACCCGGCAGGGCATCCCGGTGTGGGCGCACGTGCATGTCGGGCCGGCGCGCGCCCTCGAGGTGGCCCGGGCCGGCGTGCGCTCCATGTCCCATGCGTGCGACATCGGCAGCGCGGCGATTCCGGACGACGTGTTCCGCGACGGCCAGGAGGGCCGGCGCACGGGGTTCGTGGACGTCGACCTGCACCACCCGGCAGTGGACTCCGTGTTCGCCGTGATGAGGCGCAACGGCACAGTGCTCGACGCGACGCTGCGGGTGGTGGTCGAGGTCGGGCAGGCGCGCATGGCGGCGGTCGACACGGTCAACGTGCCCCGGCCCGGCGACGTAGCGGACAGCGCACAGGCACGGCCGGGGCTCCGCCGTCCGCCCATCGACCGGAGGCGCCGCGGCGTGCGGCCCCGGTGCGGTACGGCGGATGCGGTGGTGCTGACGCGCCGGGCGTGGGAAGCAGGCGTCATGGTCGCGGCGGGCACCGACGGGATGACGCCTCCCGCTTCCGACTTCCCGGCCCTCCATGACGAAATCCGCCTCCTCCACGAGGAGGTGGGCATGCCGATGATGGACGTGCTGAAGGCGGCAACGTACCACGGGGCCGTAGCGCTCGGTATGGAAGACACGATCGGGACCGTCGAGACCGGCAGGCAGGCCAACATCGTCTTTCTCCGAGACAACCCGCTGGCCGGACCGGAGAGCTTCCGCTCCGTGCAGCTGACGGTCAAGCGAGGCACGCTGTACTCCAGGCGGGATTTCGTGCTCGGAGCGCCGCCGACCCCTTAGGGAGGCCCAACGCACTTCCGGTTCCACCGGGACAGGCGACGCCCCAGGGGCAAGACGACGGGTTTTGTCGTACTGTGACCGAGCGATGCTGTCTGCCGGGAGCGCCCGGCCGCGCTCCATCCGTGCAGGCGTTGCTGAAGGTCTCAGGAGCCGGCGGCACTGACAGAGGGAGGGGACACGGATGAATGCCACGGAAACGCGCGTGCACGGGGCCAGGCGGCTGGCCAACCTGGTCTTGCTGGGATCGTTGCTGGTCGCGGCGCCGGTGAGGGCCCAGACCACAGGCGTGATCGAGGGCACCGTTACCGGCACCATCGGCAACCCGTTGCCCGGTGTTCTGGTGACGGTGACCGGTTCCGGCGTGCAGGAGGAAGGCATCGCTGGCGCAGACGGCTCCTTCGGGTTCGTTGCTCTGGCCGCCGGCGACTATGTGGTGATGGCGATGTTTCCGGGTTTCCAGACGGTGGAGCTGCAGGTCACGGTCGGGCCGGGCGCGGTCGCAACAGTCCCGATCGTCATGCAGATCGCCTATCTGCTCGACACGCTCAGCGTCGTCGCCGAGGAGCCCCGCATCTTTGCCCGCAATTTCGTCGCGGAACCGATGATGCGGCAGCAGTCGAACATCACCAGCGTGACGGCGGTAGTGGACAACCTTCCCGGCGTTTCGGTCCAGGAGGGAGACGCCTACGGCTTCGACGACTGGTCGAGCAACGTCGCGGTGCGCGGGTTCCAGGTGACCATCAACGACGTTCAGATCGGTACCACCATCGATGGCTTCCCGAACGGCTCGTCCGACTACTGGAGCGGCTCCAAGGCGAACCGGTTCATCGACCCGATGAACCTCGGGGGTGTCGAGGTATCACAGGGCACGGCCGACATCGCATCCCGATCCGTCGAGGCGCTGGGCGGCACCTTCAACTACCTGACGAACGATCCGGCGGCGGAGCGGACCTACACCGCGTCGGCCACGATCGGCGAGAACGAAGGCCAGCGGTTCTCCATGCGGTTCGACACGGGACCGTTGTTCGGCGGTGAGTCGAGGGCCTGGATCGCTGCAGTGCGGCAGGAGGCGACCGACTGGGTGCAGGGTTCTGCGAGGAACGAGCGGGAGCATGTCGCCGCCAAGCTGGTTTCGTCGCACGGGCGCCTCGATCTCACCAGCTACATCTCGTACGACGCCATCCACGAGGATACCTACCAGCGGCTCTACGGCGAGGCCGACTTCCGAGCCAACCCGCGCTGGGACCGGCTGGTCGGCGACTGGCCGGGCGTGCCGTACCTGAACCAGTTCTACCGTCCCGGCTGGCAAACCCGGCGGAACAACACCTTCGCATACGTCAAGGCGGACTGGTCGTTCAGCGAACTCAGCTCGCTGAGCGTCGGCGCCTACTACCATCGCAACCGGGGCCGCGGCGACTGGCTGCCCCCCTACATCGTCGATGTCGTCGACGACGGCGGCGGACCGGAATCGGAGCTGACGGGCCTCGCACCGGTACGGGGTGGCGCGCAGCTCGGGGTGATCCGCTTCGTGAACAGTGAGGGCATCGCCGTCGCGCCGACGCCCGGATGCACCTCGTCCTATATCTTCAACTACTACGGCTCAGGCGGTCCGGCGGTCGACCCGGCGTGCCACCCGGGCGCCACGGCGGTGCAGTCCTACCGCCACAGCCACTACGGGAAGGACCGCTTCGGCCTGACCCTCGACGAAGAGTGGTCCGCTACCCTTGGCAGGGCTGGCAGCACGCTGCGCGCAGGCATCTGGTACGAGGGTTCGCGGCGCGACCTCGCACGGGACTGGCACCGGATGCTGGATCCGACGCTCAGCTTCAAGTGGGACGAGCGAGCCTACTGGTACCAGTACGAATGGGACTTCCCGCAAAGCGTCTTCAAGTGGTATGTGGAGGAGACGCTCTACATCGGCTCGTTCGCCCTCACCGGCGGCATCAAGCAGTACCTGGTCGGCGTGTCGCGTGACGACCAGTTCGGCGTCAATCCGGCGATCGAGGTCGATTCCGACTCCAAACTGCTTTTCTCGGGCGGTGTCACCTACGAGACCCCGGTCGAGGGCCTCGACCTGTTCGCCGGGTATTCCGAGAACTTCAGGGCGATCGGCAGCACGCTGCTCGAGGTGCCCGGCCGGAGCCTGGATGTCCTCGAGCCCGAGACCGCGTCCAACCTCGATGTCGGCGTGCAGTATGCGGGGGAGCGGGTCGCGTTCAGCGTCACCCGGTATTCCATCGATTTCACGAACCGGATCTTCTACCTCGGCCCGCAAACGCCCGCCGGTCCCAACTATCTCATTCCCGGAGGTGGTGCCTACTTCAACGCGGGCGGCATCGAAACGAGTGGTGTCGAGCTTGCCGCGACCCTGCAGGTGTCGGACCGTACCTCGTTTTACTCGGCCTTCACGTTCAACGACTCGGAATACGTCGGGTCCGGCGATCCGCTCGTCGATGCGAACCAGGGCATCGTGGCAGGGGCCGACGTTACCGGCGTGCCGGCTCGGCTCTGGGTCCTCTCGCTGGACCGGGGTGGACCCCTCGGCGGCGGGCTGTCTGCCAAATACACGTCGCGGCGGCGCGTCAGCCTGACGGCGGACTGGTACGCGGATGCCTACTGGATGGTGGACGGCTACGTCCGTTTCTCCGGCGAGGCCCTGAGCGATCTCCTGCGCTCGACGGAGTTCTCGATCGTCGCGAACAACCTGGGCGACAAGGCCTTTCTCTCCGCCATCACCGAGAATGCAGCCTGGCTGGGCGCCCCGCGGACGATCTCGATGTCGGCGACCTTCTCGTTCTGACGGGGCAGTTTCGCGGTATCGCTTCGTCGCTTCCAGCTTACCCGCTCCTCTCTACAGGGTTGGCAGATCGCGGGGCTGCTTGTAGCCTCTTGACGGGCAAGCCGAAGACGATGGGGTTCCCAGCCCGGTCTATTTAGGAGGACGAAGAATGACTGCATCCCGGATCAAGGAGCTTAGCAATGCCATCGGGGAGCTCACGGACCGGATCGAAAGCCTGGACCAGCGACTGGCCGTTGCGTTCCAGCAGTTGAAGAGCCGCGTGAACACACTGGAGACCCGTCTTGATGGACGGATGAACGAATTGGAAACCCAGGCGAAGAGGGAAGTCGTTTCGTTCGGGACGAGAATCGAAGGCCTGGCCACCGGCTTCAAACAGGTCAACTACGTAATGGACGGTATGGAGACCCGTGTGGCTGCTCGACTGGACGCGCTGGAGACCAAGACAACCAAGCGGATCTCCCATCTTGAGGGCAAGATCGACAGAATCGGCAACCACTTCAGTGAATATGACGCACGTTGAGGTTGTCCGGCTAGAGAACTGAGCGCGGGGCCAGAAGAAGTCAGGGTGGCATGTATCGGCACTGCATGTCCGGTTTGTACTATCTAGCGTAACTTGATGTGCTATAAGCATTTGTGTGAGTGTTTGTGGCGGACGTTATCACTATTCTTACCACTTGTCTGTTTACCGACCGTGTTGCCTCGATACCGGCTTGGTCGTAACCGTTCGGTCAGGCCGTGGCGAGCGACCGGTTGTGCGGATCGTGGGGGGGTCTGGTAACGTAATCCGGAATGTAGTATCGTCGGTGGCATGGCGATACGGGACGCGAACGGACATGTCGGCGTGGCGCTGGCCGAGGGGCCGGAGGAGCCATGGGCGGTGCGCGGCTCCGAGAGGGCGGAGCTTCCGGACTGGCGGTCGCTGTACGAGCGGGAGCGTGAGCGGGCGGAGGCGGCGGAGGCGCGCGCCGGGGAGTTGCGGTGGGCGGAGGTGCGGGCGCGGAGCGACGCGGGATCGTGGAAGTGGCGGTGGGAGGCATCGCGCCGGAAGCTGAGGAAGGTCGTCGCGGATACCAGGGAGGCCCGGCGCGCGGCGCGGAACGCCTTGGCGTTGCAGAGCGAGGTGGGTCGTTTGCACGGTCTGCTACGGGAGGCCGGGGTGGACGCGGGGAAGCGCAGCAATGAGATGGCGCTGCGGATGGAGGTGGCGCGGCTGCGCAAGAAGGGTTGGGCGCTGGAGAAGGCGCTCGACGCCCGTGCGACCGAGTTGCAGGACCTTCACAAGGGTCGCATCGAGGCGGACGAGGTCATTCTGGCGTTGCGGCGGCAGTTGCGCGAGATGCTGGAGATCCACGGCGAGCTGTCGAAGCTGGACGACCAGCGGTACCGGATCGAGTCGCTGAAGGGGGAGATCCGGTCGCTTCGCGAGGCGCTGAGGGTCTCGGAGGCGTCGAAGGGCCGTCTGAAGGCTCGGCTGCGGCGTGCGGTCGAGGCGAAGCGGGCGCTGTCGCCGTCGGCGGCGGACGCGGAGTTGCGCAAGGCGCTGCGCCGGTCGCGGCGGCGGAAGGCGACGATCGGAGCGCTGACGCGGGAGAAGGCCCGGCTGGGCAAGAGGGTGCGTGTGGCGCGGCGGCGGATCGAGCGCCTCGAAGGCCAGTTGGCGAAGCTGCGCGCGTCGCGATCCGGGCTGTCCAAGGGGGAGTCCCGAGGTCCGTGCGAGCGGCAGGAGCGGCCGCGCTCGGGGCGGCGGCGGGGGCAACAGCCCGGCGCGCCCGGCCACGGCCGCACGAAGCGGCCGGGGCTTGAGGAACGCACCGAGGAACACAACCCGCCCTCCGATGCGCGGGTGTGCGGGGGCTGCGGAAGCCCGTACACGGCCAACGGCGCCGGGGAGTCCGCCCTGGTCGAGATCGAGGTCAGCGCTCATCGGCGGGTGATCCGCCGCCCGCGCTGGCGGCGGACCTGCGGGTGCGCGTCGGCGCCCGTCGAGGTGTTGGCGCCCCCCGTGCCCCGCCTGTTCGTCCGCACGCCGTACGGAACGAGCGTCTGGGCGCGCTTCCTGTTCGAGCGCTATGCGTGCCTGCGTCCGCTGCACCGGGTCTGCGGGTGGCTGTCCGACCAGGGGCTGCCGGTCTCGCCGGGGACGCTGGCGGACAGCGTGCCCCGCTTCCGGCCGCTGTTCGAGCCGGTGGGCGCGGCGATCCTCGCCCACCAGAACGGCGCGGGTCTGCGCCACGCCGACGAGACCAGCTGGCGGGTCCAGGCGCTTCGCGACAGCGGCGGATCGGGGTACGCATGGCTGTGGACCTCGGTCGCCAGCGGCGCGGTCTACTTCCGCGTCGATCCGTCGAGAAGCGCCGAGGCGGCCCTGAAGCTGTTCGACGGGGCGGCGTGCCCGACGGTCCTCGTCTGCGACCGCTACAGCGGCTACAAGAAGCTGGCGCGTCTCCTCGGGGGCAGGGTGACCCTCTCGTTCTGCTGGGCGCACATGCGCAGGGACTTCATCCGTTGCGCGGCCGGGCACGTCGATCTGACCGGCTGGTGCCGGGAATGGCTCGGGCGGATCGCCACGGTCTACCGCCTGCACAAGACGCGGCTGGCCAGCCACGCCCCCGGCCTCGACCGCCAGTCACCGGCGTTCGACGCGGCGCACAAGGCGCTGGAAGAGGCGCTCGGCGGCATGTTCGCGGCCGCCGAGGGCCAACTCGCCCGCCTGCCGCCGGAGGCGAGGGAGGGAGGGCCGCTGCGCTCGCTCCTCAACCACCGCGAGGGGCTGAGCGTCTTCCTCGACCGGCCCCGCGTGCCGCTCGACAACAATCTCGCCGAGCGGCTGCTGCGCGGCCCGGCCATCGGGCGGCGCCTGTCGTTCGGCTCCGACAGCGAGGACGGCGCCCGGTTCACCGCGCTCATGTACTCGGTGACCGGCACCCTGAGGCTGAACGGCATCGACGTGCCGCGCTGGCTCGCCGACTGGCTGGCGGCGTGCGCCGAGGGCGGCGGCCGTCCGCCCGACGACCTGTCCCCGTGGCTGCCGTGGTCGATGGACGCAGGAGCGGGATGACGGCGTCCGCATGAGCGACCGGATCGAGTGCCGCTACCACGGGCGCGACTTCACCGAAGGGGAGATGGCGTTGCTGCGCAAGCTGATCGCCGGACCGCCCGCGCTCAACCGCCACGCCCTGTCGAAGGAGTTCTGCCGGCGCATCGGCTGGCTCAAGCCCGACGGCGGGCTCAAGGACATGATGGCGCGCGTCACCATGCTCGCCATGCACAGGGACGGCCTCATCGTCCTGCCGCCGCCGAAGTGGAAACAGAGGCGGCCACGACCCATCGTCTTCGGACAGGACACCGAACCGCCGTTCTTCCCGCCGCCCACGACCCTCGACGAGGTCCGTCCGCTCGAAATCCGCACCGTCGTCGGCGGCACCCGGCAGGGGAGGCTATGGAACGAGTTCGTCGCCCGACACCACTATCTCGGCTACAAGACCCTCGTCGGCGCACAGATGCGCTACGCCGTCCACGACCGCAACGGCTGGCCGCTCGCCATGCTCGGCTTCAGCACCGCCGCATGGGCGCTCGCGCCGCGCGACCGCTTCATCGGATGGACTCCAACCCTGCGCAGGAAGAACCTGCCGCTGGTCGTCGACAACCCCCGGTTCCTCATCCTGCCCTGGATCCGCATCCCCAACCTCGGATCCCACATCCTCGCACTCGTCCGCCGCCGCCTGCCCCGCGACTGGACCCGCCGCTACAACACCACACCCGTCCTCGTCGAGACCTTCGTCGAGGTCCCCCGCTTCACCGGCGGCGTCTACAGGGCCTCCGGCTGGATCCGCGTCGGCACCACCAAGGGACGCGGGCGCTACGACACCGCCAAGCAGTACGGCAAGCCTGCCAAGGATGTCTGGCTCTGCCCACTCGCCAAGCACTGGAAACGCATCCTCCACCGCTGAGCCCCACTCCCCCACGATCCGCACAACCGGTCGCTCGCCACGGCCTGACCGAACGGTTACGCTTGGTCTGCCTCGCACGAGTAGATCGGCCGAGCCAGCCCTTCCGATTGCGGGGGGACGAGTCACGTCGCCCAACCCTCCTAGTGCCCTCCAGCCGTCTGGAGACCCAGTCCGTGCGACCGCCGATGTTGACCTCCTCCATGCCGTCGCAGATCACGAAGATCTCCGATGGGCGGCAGAGAAGCTCGGCATCGCACCCACTAGCCAGTTGAGGGTGGTAGTGGCACCTTGGGATGGTTCAACACGCTTACGAATCGCTGGCTTGGAACCGGCGGGCGAGGACAAGGACGCATGATCCGCGCGCTCAGATTGGAAAACTTCCGGAGCTTCAGAGAATACGAGCTTCGTGAACTGGCCAGGGTAAACCTGCTCGTTGGCCCCAACAACTGCGGTAAGACCTCGGTTCTCGAGGCGATTCACCTTCTGGTCTTGGGCGGAGATCCTCGTGTCCTGATTGAGTCAGCTAGGCGACGGAGTGAATCCAGTACCGAGGCTGACGAGGGAGTCCGCAGGTCTGCTCGGTATCCGCTCTACCACCAGTTCCACGGCCACACCTTCGGCCCTGGGGCCAGCCTTAGCGTGTCTTCCGATGACGGTCTCGGACGGGTTCGCATGGAAATCGTGCAGGCGGACGCCGATGAACCGCAAGACCTCTTCGAGGTGTTGGCCGGCACAAGTCCACCTCTCGCCCTCAGGATCCAGAGCGGAGCATCCAAGAACGACCTTACTGTTCCGCTGGCTGGGGACGGGTCGATCGAATGGCGAGCACCCGCAATGCGACACCCGTCCATCCGTGCATCAGGCCGACAACTACCCCCGACCCAGTTCGTTACGGCAGAATCGCTCCAGGCGCGCGAGATGGCCAGCGCATGGGATCAAGTCGAGGTGCAGAGGCGTGAATCGGAAGTCATCGAGACGATGAGAATCCTTCAAGATGACCTGGATTCGATCCGTTCTGTCTCGGGCGACGTATCGGGACGAATGGGGAATTCGCCAGGAATCTTGGTTGGCTTTCGGTCCAGTACCCTGCGGGTACCGATCGGGAGCTACGGCGACGGTATGCGTCGGCTCCTAGCGCTCTCTCTTTCGTTGATGCGCGCAGAAAAGGGGTTCCTGCTAGTTGACGAGATTGATACAGGGCTGCATTGGACCGTCATGGCGAAAATGTGGGAGCTCGTCGTGGAGGCTGCGACGAAAGCGTCGATCCAAGTTTTCGCCACGACCCACAGCCTCGACTGCATCCTGGGTTTAGCCTCATTGCTCAAGGCCCGACAAGATCTCCGTGATGCGGTAACCATCCAGAAGATCGAGCGCGGAATCAACCGAGGCGTCAGCTTTGACGCTGAGTCAATCGTCAACGCAACAGATCTGGGCGTGGAACTGCGCTGATGCCAGGATCCATGTGGACCTTGTATGTCGAGGGCAAGGACGACCAGAATGCAATCGCTCATCTGCTCGAACGACACGGGTTTCCCTGGTTGATCGCCCACTTTGAAGCTTGCGAGAACAAGACCAAGGTACTGAACGCGATCAACATCTCCGTGCGTGCTGGCACCGGGAAGTCGCTAGGGTTCGTGATCGACGCCAATGGCAATCTCGAGAGTACGTGGCAGTCAGTCGTATCGCGGCTTAGCAGGGTTGGTGTTCAGGTCCCACGCGCTATCCCCAAAGGTGGTTTCGTCGGCGAATCCAAGCAGTTCGGTGCCCGTGTAGGCGTCTGGATCATGCCCGACAATCGCCGGAGCGGAGCGCTTGAGGACTTTCTGAAGGACCTCATCCGGCAAGGCGACCAGTTGATTGCCCATGCCGAGGATGCGACCGGGAAGGCCAAGATATTCGGAGCGCGATACGGCGACAACGCCACCAAGAAAGCGGTACTCCATGCCTGGCTGGCTTGGCAAAAGACACCGGGGCTTCCGTATGGGTCGGCGATCCGGGCACAATATCTTCAAGTGGACAGCGTAGCAGCTCAACAGTTTGCTGCGTGGTTCGGTCGCCTGTTTCCAGTCGCGAAGAGCGGGGCACCATAACCTATCGGGGCACGCGAGCGCTGGCGTCCCCGCGGCCCGGAACTCGAAGGCGGCCATTTCGTCATCCTTGCGCGCCTCCGGCAACACGACCATGGCGCACCTTCATCGTCAGGTGCAGACTGACCGCGACCTCTGGGATCCCGACAAGCGCTTCGTGCCCTTCGCATTCGCGCCCGACGGCCGCGTCCCGGCCCGAAACGATCGGGTCGTGGTGCTAGCCCGCTAGTGTAGTGTCGCCAAAGTGGCGTTAGCACGGTTGACCTTGGCCAGGATGTCTTGCACGGTGGCGGTCCAGACGAAGGGTTTCGGGGCACGGTTTCGGTCGTTGATGTATGCGGTGATCGCGTGCACGAGCTGGCCGACGCTGTGGACCGCGAGGCGCTTGAGCTGGCGCTGTGTGAGTTCGGAGAAGAAGCGCTCGACGAGGTTCAGCCACGATGCCGAGGTGGGCACGAAGTGGAAGTGCACGCGGGGGTGCTTGTCCAGCCAGGCCTTCACTTTGGCATGCTTGTGGGTGGCGTAGTTGTCCAGGATGAAGTGCAGGTCGAGTTCCGGGTCGCACAGTTCCTCGACGGTGCCCAGGAAGCGGAGAAACTCCTGGTGTCGGTGACGGGGCAGACACTGGTGGATGACCTCTCCGGTGGCGATGTCGAGCGCCGCGAACAGCGTCGTGGTCCCGTGGCGCTTGTAGTCGTGCGTCATGGTGCCCGCCCGCCCTTTCTTGAGCGGCAACCCCGGCTGGGTCCGGTCCAGAGCCTGGATCTGGCTCTTCTCGTCGAAGGAGAAGACGATGGCCCGCTCGGGCGGCGCCACGTAGAGCCCCACCACGTCGCGGAGCTTGTCGACGAAGTGGGGATCGGTGGAGAGTTTGAAGTAGCGCACCTTGTGGGGCTTCAGTCCGTGGGCCTTCCAGATCCGACCCACCTGGCTGTGATGCAGCCCCATGCACTCGGCCATCAGGCGCGTGCTCCAGTGCGTTCCTCGGGGCGGCTTCTCTTCGAGCGTGCGGCGCACCATCTCGGCCTCGAGTTGGAGTGTGATTCTGCTCCGCGGTCGGCCGGAGCGGGATCGGTCCTCGAGTGCCGCGAGTCCGTCCTCGTCGTACCGGTCCAGCCATCGCTGAACGGTGGGCAGCGAGACGCCGATCTCGCGGGCCAGAACCCGGCCCGACAAACCACCGGCCGAACCCAGGACGATCCGGGCGCGCTCCACGCGCCGCTGCGGGGTCGTGCGGGCTCGAATCCAGCCCTCGAGCTCCTTGCGGTCCCCGGGTCGCAACCGAATCCTTCGCAGTGTAGCCATGCATGGAAGTTAGCGATCCTTCCGTGTTATGACCACATGACTTATGCGGCACTACACTAGCTTCATTGGTCGACTCGGCACTGAATGGGCGCCACCAAACGGACGCCTGAAACCACCCATGCTCCGGATCTCGGCCCGCGCCGATACCGCTACCGTCTGCGCACCTCCTCGCGTCTCTCCGGTGTCCCCGCCTTGATCGGTGTGACCTTGCCCCATTTAATTGGGGCAGAGGCTCGAGAGTTCACCACCTTCCGAGAGTGTTTCCGCCCGTGCCGCGAATCGAGATTGACGTTATCACGCAGATCCTACTCAAGCTTGAGGACTCCTATCCCGACTGGCGGGGGATCGACGTAGGGATCGAGGACGACCGACTCCGAAGCTACTACGTCGACTTTCTTCGGAAGGACGGGCTCGTGGAAGCCAAGAATTGGGGCACTGGCCAGACGGGAGACGACTGGAAGCCAACCCGTCTCACACCTGATGGCCACCGGCTGGCCGAAGCGATCCGCACCGCGTCGCCAAAGTGGCGTGACAGAGCCACGGAGTTCAGTAGGGATGACGGCTCTTCGCTCACGTGGGACGGGGCGAAGAGATACCTTTCGCAGTTGCCCAACGAAGAGAGCAAGGCATGGGATGCTTTCGTATGCTACGCCTCGGAGGACCGAGAAGCAGTCGCTCGGCCGTTGGCCACTTTCCTCAGCGACTTGGGACTTCGGGTGTGGTACGACGAGATGGAGCTACGGGTCGGGGATCGCCTGCGGAGAAGGATTGATGCCGGATTGGCGCGGTGCAGGTTCGGCGTGGTCATACTCTCCGAGAGCTTTTTTGGGAAACACTACCCCGAGTCGGAGCTTGATGGGCTGGCTCAGCGCGAGCAAGACGGTCGAGACCTCATCCTGCCCGTTTGGCATGACGTTGACGTAGAGGTCGTGCGTGGCCACTCGCCACGTCTCGCGGATCGTGTGGCTCTGAAGTGGCAGGATGGAATTGCCACGGTCGTGGAAGGCTTGCTGAAGGTTATCGCTCCCGATCTGCTTCGGGATGTAATTGAACGTGACCAAGAAGTAACGGAATACGTCGATCGCGCCCAGGTTCCTCGCATCACTTCGGGGGAGGAGCTCACAGCGCTGCTAGGCACGTACGGTTTCCTCTTCTTCAACGACGAACTGCGCGACGAGGCTGTGGATCTTGTCGGTGGATTCCAACAGGAATTGTTCGACTGGTCGGAAATCTGGGACGAGCTTGGTCCACGGCAGCGAGCCGAGGCTTCCGGTCATCTCACGGAGCTACTTGAAGGGCTTCACGAGCAGGGCTGGGCGGTGCATGGGCGTCATGACCGGCGACAGCAATCCGTACGGCGAAAGCCGGTCGAGTGGCCGGTGGCGCTTGTTGCTGTGGTCCGTGGTGATCCCCGTGGTGTCATGCATTTTGGGAATGGTCGCATCGTGGTCGCACGAGAAGACAGCGAGCCGCAGCGTTCCGTCGGCGGTCAGCGAGGCTCAGCTAGCCCCAGGATGCGAGGATAGCGAGTAAAGGGATGGGCGGATACGAGAGGGACTATACGAGATTTGACGTGACCCCCAAAAGTTGGACACCTGACCTCTGGGTCTATTGTGCTGTTCAGCCCTCGCGGTAGAGTTCCTGAATGATAGCCAAGGGTGGCCGGTCTCCGAGGGAGGAGTGACGGCGCACCCGATTGTAGTACCTGATCCGATCCCGGACGACTGTGTTGAGTTCCGTGAGTGATTCGGCGTCGAGGATCAGGGATCGGTTCTCGACCTTGAAGCGGCCGAAGAAGCTCTCCATCTCCGGGTTGTCTCCGGGCCCGCGAAGGGCGTAGGAGAGCCGCCCGCCCACCGAGAGCAGCTGGCCGGTCCAGGCATAGCCGGTGAACACGGGATCCTGGTCCTGGTGGACGATCATGCCCTCGATCGAGTCGCGGAAGCGGGTGAGAGTCTTCCGTGCCGCAAGCCAAGCCGTGAGCGCCAGTTCGGAGTTCGCCCGTTTCCCGACCGCGAAGCCGGCAACGTACTTCGTCCTGTGATCGAGGAGCGGGATCAGCCATGCCTTCCGGGCCCCGCCAGCGAAGCGGAGTTCAGTGAAGTCCGTGTAGAAGACCTCGAGCGGTCCGATCTCCGCCTTCTTACGTTTTGCCAACAGGTTTGCACGCGGGCCCGCAGTGTCGATCGCCCGCCGGATCGCACTCGGTTTCGGCCGCAAGGTGCGCCGCAGCGGCAGATCCCACAGCCGGTGCAGCCGCTCCACCACCTTGCGGTTCACGCGCTGCCCGTACGTCTCCCTGAGCTCGGCGGTGGCCCGCCGGTACCCGTACTCCGGGTGCGCCTCGGCGATCGCCTTCAGCGGCGCCTCCAGGTACGCGTACTTCTCGGCGTACGTCACCCGGGTCCGGGTGTGGTAGTACCATGTCGAGCGCGCCAGCCCGGCCGCCCGCAGTGCCGCCGCCAGGCCGTGTGCCTCCCGCGCTCCCGTGACGAGCGCCACCCTCGCCTTCACGCTCAGCCTCTCCCGCCCAAGAAATTTTTTAGGAGCGCGATCTCGACCTCCTTCTTGCCCAGCAGCTGCTCGAGATCCCGAATGCGACGCTCGTACTCGTTGACCGTCGTCTCATCCGCGAAGATCTCTGGAGCCCGCTCGACGAACCGTCGCTTCCAGAGCCCGACCGAATTCGGGTGCACCCCGTACGCCTTCGCCACCTGGCCGGGCGTCTTGTCGCCCGCCAGCACCTCCAGCACCACCTGCGCCTTCAGCTTTGGTGTGTACCTCCGCCTCGCCATGTCCACCTCCTTCGCGTCTGCCAGGTCCTACCCTGAACAGCGTCGTTCCCGGAGGTCAACTCCACAATGCTGGGGTGTTCAAGATTCGGGGGTCATATCCTTGTGAGATCCGGGCGTAGTCCGGGATCGCTCGCGCGGGAGTTCGAGCCCTCGGAGCAGACGATCCGGAACTGGGTCAAGCAGGCGGACCTGGACGAGGGCCGCAGGAGCGACGGGCTGACGACCGAGGCGCGCCTCGAGCTGCTGCGTCTGAAGCGGGAAGTGAAGCGGCTGCGGATGGAGCGGGACATCCTAAAAAAAGCCGCGGCCTGGTTCGCGAGGGAGAGCGGATCGATCCCCGGCGGGGATACGCGTTCATGAAGGCGCACCGGGCCGAGTTTCCGCTCACGGCCATGTGCCGGGTGCTGGGTCTGTCCCCCAGCGGGTACTACGACTGGCTGACGCGTCCTCCCTCGGATCGAGCACGGCGCGACGTCGAGCTTCAGGGCAAGATCCTGTTGATCTGGGGCGGCAGCGGGGAGACCTACGGCTGCCCTCGGATCCATGCGGAACTGCGAGCAGCGGGCGAGCGGGTGAGCCGCAAGCGCGCGGCACGCCTGATGAGGGATCTGGGCATTCAGGGCGTGACGCGGAGGCGCTTCAAGACGGCGACGACGCGGAAGGACGCGAAGGCCCGGCCTCCGCCCGACCTGGTGAACCGCAACTTCTCGGCCGACGGGCCCGACCAGTCTGTGGGTCGCCGACATCACGCATGTGCCCACTTGGGCTGGCTGGCTGTACCTTGCGGTCGTGCTGGATGCCTGGAGCCGCCGCATCGTAGGGCGGGTGGTGCATCATTCCGACCAGGGTTCGCAATACACGTCGCTTGCCTTCGGGAAGCGCTGCCGTGAAGCGGGCGTTGTACAGTCGATGGGCTCGGTCGGCGACGCCTACGACAACGCGATGTGCGAGAGCTTTTTCGCGACGCTGGAGTGCGAACTCCTCGACCGAAGCCGCTTTCCGACGCCCGCGGACGCACAGCGTCAAGTCTTCGGCTTCATCGAGGGCTTCTACAACACCCGCAGGATCCACTCGGCGCTCGGCTACGAGTCGCCGGCGAACTTCGAGGCAACCAACCGTGCGGCCTGAAGAGATCCTGCGGCGCCAGACCGACCGATCGTTGGCGGCCTCTCTCACCCCGCGGGGAGGGGACAACAGAACTCACATCGGACACCATCAACCACAGAAACTAATCGACCGTGAAAGCGGGGTAGCTCCACCCTCCGGTTGGGTTCCAGTATGGAGGCGCGCGTCGACGGGGCGCTTGTCCTTGATTCCTTGAGCCTCGATGTATTCCTTCGTCACCGGGTGCCGGTTGCTCTTGATGTCGTTGCTGAGTCTCAGCCTCGCGACATCGTAAGTCGGTGGGAACTCGCGCTTGGCCTTCCGGTAGTCCCCCGCACGCATTAGTCTGCTCACCGACTTTACGGCCAACGCGGCTTCTCTGAGTCGCTCGTCGCCCAGGGGCTGGAAGGAGCTACCGTCCTTCAAGGGTTTGTCAGCGGCCAGCAGCCAGTCCGTCGTCATTTCGTCCTCCGAGAAAAGATGGACGTTTAGTGGAGCCAAACTGTCGTGGAGCGAGATGAGCATCTCGAGGAGGGTATCCAGGGTCTCAACTGAGTAGGAAGCCCGCTGGTCGGGGCGTTGCTCCAAACTCCGGGACTGCTGGTAGAACGAGAAGGCGCGGAGTAAGTCCACCGCCACGTCGCGCAGGATCTTGAAGCGATACTTCTTGTTGAACCGGCGGTATGCCCACTTGATCCCGCCTGAGAGCACACCTCCCAAGGATATGAAGGATACGGTAGCAAGGTTTCGTGTGATCGCATCCCAGATCGACGAGAAGTCCATCGGGCCTCTCTCCTTTCGTGTGCTCGATCCTGTCCGCCTACGATTGTGAGTGGGCCGCGTTTCGGGTACAGCCTTCTTGACAGGATCGCGGTGAGTGGTCGGACTGCGTGTGATGAGCTAGGGGGCACGGGGTATTCCCTCGCGTTCTGCCTCACTACCTCAAGGGTTTGCGACGTTGCGTCGCTTCATGTCGCCAATTGCGGGAAGCGCAATGCTTGCTGTCAAGTCCACCTCAGGGCGCGAGAGGGCGGCGTCGATCGTCCGGAATGCTAGCCGTTCAGACTGACGTGCCATTGGCCAAGTAGTCGCTCCACCGCTCCATCACTTCCCGGCGGCTGTCCAGCAGGTCGGAGCGCGCATACGCCGCCTCGACCTTGTTCTTCACGACATGGGCCAGGGCCGCCTCTGCGACTTCTCGGCGAACACCCGTCTCCGAGCACCAATCGCGGAACGACGACCGCATCCCGTGCGGGACGCATTGGATGCCCTTGCGCCGGAGCAGGAGCGAGAGAGTAGCGTCCCCCAGCGGCCGAGCGCGCTGGCCGGGGAAGACCAAGCCTTCGCCGTTCCCAAGAGCTTGCGCCTGGTCCAGCACCCGGAGGGCTCCTGCATGTTCCGTTGGATGACAAACCATAAGTCGCTGTAACACAATGATATGTATGCAGGACCATGAGTCGCGTTATCACTGTAATTATCACTCTGTGCTCCAACGACGCGCCCAGCGTGGGCAAATGACGCAGACTGGATTTCGCTGGACGAGGATTGTCCACAGGTAGGATTGCAGGGCCAGCCGACGTTGGGGTTTCCCCTCGCGGACCAGCCGGCCAAGATGGTCCGGGGAGCAGCCGCTTCTCCCTGGCGGCCTCCGTCAGAGTGAGCGTCGTGTCGTCCCTCTTGCCGAAGCGCGGCCTCTAGCTCTGCCGCGCAAGCCTCCAGCGCGACGACCGAGTCTCGGCCTCATACACCGGGTTGGGGATGTCCACACCAACCGTTGGGGGGGCGTCTAGTTGCTCTTCGACCGCGGCATCGTGGGGGGACTTTCCACAAGATGAGCGTGAAGCACGAAGCAACGAACAGTCCGCTTCCTACGGCCACCCCCGCAACTGGACGAGTTCTTGGACTGCAGCCCGAAATCCGACCCTGAGGCCATCTATGTCACCCCGGTGGGCTGCGAACCGCCGACCGTGTGCCGAGTTGTCACCGACCTTCTTCACGTCGGGCAGAGCTTGCTTCGTCGTCCGGCTGAGGTTCCAAGTGGGCTCGCCGATCACCTTGCCAATGAGTGCCTCAAGCTGCATGAAATCGCCGGTTGGTGTTTGAATCTTCGCCGCCATCCCACGCTCTTCGAAAAGCTCAACTATCAGGGCCTCGATGAGCTTTCTCATCATCACCGCGCAGGCGTCGTACCAACCTTGTTCGTACGAACCATTGAGCTGGTGGGTGATCGTCTCCAAGTAACCTCGCGTTCCACGGACCACTGAGAGCGGCAGAACCTTTTCCGTGGGCGAAGTCGCCCCCAACTCTGGAGGCTGTCGTAGCGCACGGGTTTCACGCGCGAACTCCTTGAGGACTGCGAGGCCAGTCTTGGCTAGCTCCGGGCTACCGTCCCTCATCGTCGCGGCCGTACAAGTGCTTCGCCATGCTCGCGAAGATCAAGTCGATCTGCTCTGGCGTGACGCTCGCATCGATTCGGATCTCAACGTTGAGACGCATTTCGGGCATGTCGAGACTCGGGACAGCGGCGCCACGGGAGCCACTGTCTTGACGATCTGCGGGGTCAGGTTTGTCAGACGAGACCGCTTTCTTCGGCTTCTTCTTTGACTCCAACGGTGTTGGGTTGTTCGACTTGGGGGTCGTGACCTTCTCCCCGCCGGATGGATCCGCCTCTGTCAGCAGGGAATACAGAGCAGCCATCTTGCTTGCTGCCTGCTCTCCGCACCCCGTCGTCGTCATGAACCAGCGTTTTGCTGCACTCTTGTCGATCGACGGGCCAGGGATCGCAGTCAGCAAGTCGGAAGGATAGAGTTCATCCCGAATCTCACTACAAACATCCGAATAGCTCGTGTCGTCTCGCCACAGCGTAGCCCTGTTGGTCGTTGCGCCGTCCTGATCGACTAGTCCAACTGCCTTGAGGGCGGGT
The DNA here is from genome assembly GCA_965232315.1 of Longimicrobiales bacterium. Lineage (GTDB taxonomy): Bacteria > Gemmatimonadota > Gemmatimonadetes > Longimicrobiales > Gaopeijiaceae > BD2-11. Next base: position 20,764 of record CBDDPN010000006.1, read on the forward strand.
AGCACGTTGCCCTTGGCTGACCTCTCCTTGCCTCCCAGCACCGCAACGAGGTACGGCGGTGTCACCTGTGGCGGGATGGACTGATTGAATTTCTGGCGAAGCGCCCACCACGCCCTGGCGGGAAGGTAAGGATAGGTCTTTTTTTCGGAAGCCATCGGAGCTGTTCTTCCTTTCTCCTGAGCGGAAAGCGAGAACCCCTACATGCGGTAAACACAAACAGTCAAAGGTACAATATCTTGGGGTCGGGTGTCAAAACACCACACGATGCTGAAGATGGTTAGCACGCCGCGGCGCGGGCGAGGGGCGTAGAGCACGTCCGGAAGGACCCTGAAGAGTTCGGGGCCCATGCATTAGAGCGTCGTCAAGATCAAAGCTGGGCCGGTTGGGCCGGTGTTGTTTCGTAACGGCCGCGTGTGCGGCGGATCTACTGGTCGAGTCGCGGTCGCAGCTCGCTCCCGCGGCTCGACCCACCCTAGGACGGGATCAACCGGAGCGGCCTCCTAGTCTGCGGGCCAGCCGACTGGAGCGAACGAATAGGCGCTTGGTACAGGCTCGGCGCCGGTACGCTCCCACACGGGTCCCCGCCCTCCAGCGGGTCGCTACCCAATCCGCGGATGGCCGGGCCTACAACCGGACGGCGTTCCTGCCCGAGCGGCGAGTGATGATGCAGGCTTGGGCCGGCTATTTGGACCGGGTCCGGGCCGGGGAGATCGAGCTCGGAACTAACCGGGCACCGGGGCTGGCCCACAACCCAACGTCACGTGGGACGCGTAACGCCGACTCAGGGCCTGTCGCTTCCCGGCAGAGAAGGGGACCTGATCACGTCGGTCCAATCAGCGCCGGCTTCTGGACCCTCGACAAGTCTAAAGTCGGTCCTCCGGGGGCCGTGGCGGAAGCCCGACCAGGCTTCGAATACGCAGGGAAATCTTCGAGCCGTCTTCCGAGTCTCCGCGCACTCTGCACCATGAAGGAACGTCTCGGCGAGGGTGGGCATGGAGATCCGGCTGGCGGGGATCACGTGCTCTCCGCAGCCGTCATGCCGTCCGGTGGGTCCTCATCGCCTATTTCTTGTTCCCGGGTGGAAGCACCTGATCCAAGTCCTTGATGATGACATCCAGCATGTCTCGCTCCCGTAGGCGGGTAGAGCGGTTGCCGAGGTCTTTTCGTATGGCCAGAAGCAATCCCCCGAAAGTCTCGACCATTTCATGCGGGCCGAGCGATCCTGTGCGGCCGACCTGAAACAGCTTGCCGAGGGCCACAGCGACTGCGTCGGAGGCAATCAGCTTTAGCTCTACCAAGGCTTCCATGTACTTGTACGACAGTATCTCGCGTTCCAGCTGAGCTTGGTTCAGTTGGGAGTCCGAGCGCGTCCCATGCATCGACTTCAGAACCGGAACCAGGACCTTCATGTACACCCTTCGACGCTCGGCTTTCGCCGCCTCGCGTTCGCGCTGGGCGGACTCGACCGAGTGCTTGATGAGCCATCCTATGCCACCAACGATGGCGGTAGCGAATACTATGCTCCAACCGTCCAAGATGTCGGCTCTCCTTTCGCTAGACGCGGTGAGACACCCAGGCACACGCCACGACCGCCAAGCCCGCAGCATCCACGATGGGCGGAGGGGTTCTTTGGCCGGTCCCTATTTCCGAACCAAAGCCGACCAGCCGTTGCCCGGAAGCCCTTGTGGACGCCCGTGGGGATCATGGGGCTGCTGGGGCGCAGCGACGGATCGAGACAGTTCACGCAAGACTCCGAACCCACTCCCGAAACTCTGAGTTGCGCTTGGGCAGCTTGTCGTAAGCACCCTTTCGGAGTGCTTCCACGGTTCCCTTGTCTGCGAAAGCCACATTGCAATACGCAACGCCGGTGAGGTGCCAAAGGTCTGGGATGTCGCTCTTGCGCGCGCTCTTGGGATCGAGATTGGCTCCTTCATGGAAGGCCCAATTCGCACGAAAGGCGGGGCACTTCGTTAGATCGACGGACTCGGCGAACTCCCTTCTCAGATCGTCGCCGATCGGCACCACCAACGCCATGTCGACGTGATCAGGCAGCGACTCTGCCAGCCAGCTACGCTTCTCGGCCTCGGTGAAACGCTTCTTGGCCGCTCTCGCACTACGGGTCATCGCGATACGCTGCCTGAGGTCCGGGTAGTGCCGACAATCGTCGAGGTACTTCTGGAACTCCTCTATCTCCAGCAGGGCATCCACCATTTCGGAAATCCGCCGAGGCATGTCTTCGCCGACCGTCATAATGATCTCTGGGTCTGCATCTGGCAGCGTCTCGTGGAACGAATCGAAGAACGCCACCGGGAACTCCCATCTGCCTCCGAACATCTCCTTGAAGCAGGCCGTAGCTTCCTGCCGGATCACGTCGCGGTAGTGTTTGATCCACTTGAACGGGCCTTGGAGCGAATCCATGTAATCCGCAACCCGGTCCCTCCCAGCTGTGTTTGCGTTCGCAGCTAGTTCCAACAAGTGAACCAGCGAGAGAACAGGGACGATACGGGCGTCCGCAATGGCGTTCCTGAGTGGTCCTGAATCCACGCTTCCCTCGGCCAAGTCGATCCAATTCGCCGTGTCCGCGTAGAATGTGAGCGGCTGCATCTGACCCGCGCCCTGTTCGTCTCTCCTCATCGAGTGTGCCATGACCAATAATAACGGGTCCGGTGCTCGAAGAACCCGCTTCCTATGGCGAAGAGCGGATTCGTTGCTGGGGACCCTTACCGGCTCGGACCGTCGTCCCGTTCTCCGCCGCGCGACGGCGTCAGATCCAAGAGCCTCGCGACCTCGCGGCGAGCGTCCTGTAGTATTTGGCCGAGCGCGTCATCCGCCCTTCGAGTTGCTCGACCTTGCTGCCGCAAGGCTTCGACCTGCTCGCATCGCCGCCGCTGTTCCCTCTCGTACTGCGCGGACAACCTCACTTCAAACCCGCCGTCAAATGCCGTTGCAAATCGGTCATACGGATCCCTCACTCTCTCGATAGCTTCACGGCAGGCCGACCGCACGCGGTCCAGGAGGGCGGCGGGCCGTGGGAAGCGCCCGCGCACCGGTTTCAGTACCTGAGCAGTCTCCCCCAGCGGCTGTGGAAAACTCTCTTGCACTCGCTGGCGGTGTGAAATGCCTTACTGTTGATCCTGCTTCGATCGGAGGTCGAACCCAAACTTGGCCGTGACGATGGCAGGCAGGGAGCCAGCCCTTCAAACTATTCTGTGGGAGTCGACCTGTGAGGCTCGAACACTGGACCGCGAACATGGGGCAATGCTTCCAGGCGGATTGCTCCGATATGGCCGAGCACGTGACGTTGCGCTCCCAGCGTCCATCTGTGGGTCAATGAGCATCTGCGCTTCGGTCCTCACGACTGTTGGGCTTCTGCTGGACATTATCGGCGTCATCCTGCTGTTTCTGTCCCTGCGGTCGGGCGTGGTGCGTGTTGGGAACAGCGGCAACCTAGAAGATGGATCGGAGGGTGACAACAGGCTCTCTGACCCGATTCGCTACGCAGCCTTGGCGCTCATCATCGTCGGCTTCGTCCTTCAGGGCATTGCGGTCTGGGTGTGAGTGAAAAAGCCCTCTCCTCGGATCCCATTCCGAGGGAGAGGCCGGGCGGCGAAATCTGCCCGCTATTAGCCGTCTACCCTAGTATGTAGGATCCCGAGCGGCGCCGGTGTGTCCGTTCGGGAGTCAGCAGAACGACCCGAAAGCGTCTAAAGTCTGTCCGCTCGTCGCTTCCGCTGACGGAGCCGATCACCGGCTGGGGCCATGATCCCGCTCTGGCCCACGCGGCGGCGTCACCTCCAGCCGCCGCTTCACCTCCACCTGCCGCGCGACGGTGCGCCGAACGTCTCGTAGCAATCGGTCAAGTGCGTCACCTGCTCGCTCAGCCGCTCGACCTGCTCCCGCAAGGTCTCGACCTGCCGCTGCAAGGCCTCGACCTGCTCTGACTGCCGCTGCTGTTCCGTCTCGTACTGCGCGGACAACCTCTCCAAGGCGGCCGTCAGCCGCCGTTCCAAGTCGGTCATAAAGCTCCCTCACTCTCTCGATAGCTTCACGGCAGGCCGATCGCGCACGGTCCAGGGCGGATTGTCCAGCGTGCCGCTCGGCAGCACCACGAACCGATCCCCCTCGATCTCCCGCAGCGTCACGCCCCAGGTCGTCTCCTCGATCTGGGCGAGCGTCCAGCGGGCCTCCTCGACCTGCCGGTTCAGCGTCGCCAGGGCCTCGATCCGAACCTCGATGCTCCTCCACAACCAGTGCATCGTCGCCCAGCTCCCGCCGCTGAACCCGAGAAAAAGGCTCAGGCCAACCACCAGGGGCCGGAGCCAGGCTCTCAGCAGCATCGCGCGCATCCGCCCGGTCGCCTCCGCCGTATCGCGCTCGATGGAACGCAGCGCGCCACTTACGACGCCTCTTAAGCTCTCGCCAAGCCGCCTGAGCTCGCGCGTGGCCGTCTCCTCGATCTGTTTCCGGTCGGTCTCCAGTCGGCTCCTCAGCCGGGAGGTCAAGTCGTTCGGGCTCGAAGTCTCGCTCATACAGCGCTCCTCTCAGCCGCCACCGCTTTCCGCTGTCCGGATCGCGGGCGGTGATGTAGTCCTTGCCCTGGCGCGGCACGTCGAGGCCCACGTCCTCCAGGGCGGAGACCACGTCGGCGCGGCTCCGCACCGCACCGTGTTCGACGCGCTGCACCAGGTAGTCGCGGATCAGTTCGCGCGGGTCGGCCTCGTGTTCGAGCCCGGCCCGCAGCTTCGCCGCCTCGATGTAGGCGCGGTGGCCCGGCTGCTGCCCCCTGGCCCGCGCCGGGTCGTCGGGACGGCTCCAGCCGTGCTCGTGGTTGAACGCGTCGCGCAACGGGTCGAAGGTCCGTTGCCAGCCGGGTGGCGCGATGTTCAGGCTGCGGCCCGTCTCCAGGTCGCACTGCGCGGCGAGGATGTGCGCGTGGACGCCGCCGCCGCGCTCGCGGTGCAGGACTGCCGTCCACGCGTAGCGGTCCGGCTCCAGCCCCGCCCACGCCGTCTTCTCGAACTCGTCGAGGACGGCCTCGATCTGCTCCTCGGTCGGCCGGTCCTCCGGCGCCCACGCGATCACGCCGGACGTGTACTTGCGCTCGAACTCCAGCGAGTCGGCCACTGTAGCCTAACCTGATCCAGTAACATCCAAGGGCGTTCGGAATAGTACAGCATATCGTTGTTATACAAGGCGTTATCCAGCACTCGACCGCCTCTTGTGCTCTCGCCACGTTCCTTGACGTCCAACTCGATCCCACATATTATGAGGTAATGGATGACGTAACCCGCACCCCCGCCCCGACCCGGAGAACCAAGCCGAAGGGCCGCCACCCCCACAAGCGGCTCTCGGCTGCCTTCGTGCGCTCCGCACCTCCCGGGAGGCACTGCGACGGTAATGGACTCTACCTCTACGTTCAGCCGAGCGGTGCGCGCAGTTGGGTGCAGCGGCTCGTCATTCGTGGCCGCCGCCGCGACTTCGGACTCGGCAGCGTTGCCTTGGTTTCTCTCGCCGAGGCCCGCGAGAAGGCGCGGGCCAACCGCAAGCTCGCCCGCGAGGGCGGGGACCCGCTCGCCGAACGGCGTCGCGCGCGGGGCGTGCCCAGCTTCGCGGAGGCGACGAGGATCGTCCTGAAACAGAAGCAGCCCGGGTGGCGCAGCAAGGCGCACGGGAAGTACTGGCTGTCGACTCTGGAACGCTACGCCTTTCCCCGGATCGGCAAGATCGCGGTCTCGGAGGTGGCCACGGCCGACGTTCTGGAGATCCTGACCCCGATCTGGCACACGAAGAAGTCCACGGCCCAGTCGGTGCACCAGCGGATGGGCTCGGTGCTGGAGTGGGCGGTGGCGATGGAGTACCGGACCGACAATCCTTGCGACCGGGTCCGGTCGGTGCTCGGGGCGCAGAATCGGGTCGTGAAGCACATGAAGGCGCTCCCTCATAGGGAGGTTGGAGCGGCGATCGGGAAGGCGAGGAGGACGGACCAGATGCCGGTGGCGCGCCTGGCCTTCGAGTTTCTGGTGCTGACGGCGGCGAGGTGGGGCGAAGTGCGTTGGGCCGAATGGTCGGAGATCGACTTGGGCGGGGCGGTGTGGACGGTGCCCGCGACGCGCATGAAGGCGAAGCGGGAGCACCGGGTGCCGCTATGCGGGCGGGCGCTGGAGATCCTTGACGAGGCGCGAAGGCTGGGCGGAGAGGACAGCCGGTTGGTGTTCACGCGGTTGAACGGACGGCCGCTTTTCGAGAAGCGGCTGCGCCAGCTGCTCCAGAAGCACCGGATCGCCGCGGTGCCGCACGGGTTCCGGTCGTCGTTCCGGGACTGGGCCGCCGAGGAAACGGACCATCCCCGGGAGGTGGTCGAGGCGGCGCTGGCGCACGTGGTCCAGAACAAGGTGGAAGCTGCGTACCGGCGTACCGACCTGTTCGAGCGGAGGCGGAGGCTCATGGATGACTGGGCAGCGTATCTCGCGGCCCGGAGCGCGGGCACCGAGACCTGACGCCTCCGCGACGGGTTCGGAAGCCGTTTCCGGTCGGTCCGGAGGCTATTCGGGGAATCTACGGGTCACAGAATGGCCCGGAATCGACGATCCCGGGTCTCCGAGGGGTAGGGGTAGGGTGGCAATCGGGCCGCGCGGCAGAGTGCGGCGGAGTCACGGGGATTGATGGGTCGGCCGGTTGCCCTCGCGTCCTTGAGGCCGGCGACGACGAGGCCGGGGAGATTGCCCGCGACGCCTCGATGGGCGTTGTTCCGGGCGGTGCCCGGAGAGGCGTTTTCGGCGGCTCCGCCGGGCTGGCTTGACCCACTGTTATAGGGTCAAGCCAGCATACCCCGTGTATAACACGGAGGCTGACGAGGGGTGGCTCACGCCCCCCCTTCGATCCCCCCTGAAATCGTTGCCGCGCGGAGTCGATGCGACAGGGTTTCCCCGCCCGCGCTGCCGTGATGGCTTGGCTTGCCGCCAGTTTGCTCACATCCTCCACTTGCTGCCGACCTTGCAGGGACCGGGGCGGAACCCAACCTTTGGTGGGTGCCTCCCCCACCTTAGATCGAGCCAAGAATGGTCGCGCCCCCGCATCCGCTTCGTGTCTCCAGCACCAAGGTTCCGCTCCTCCTCGCGGCGACCTTGGCAGCAGCCTGCGATCAGGGGACCTCAACTGCTGGCGGTGGCGACCTCGCCACCACCTTCGACACCGTAGGCGGCGTCGTCCACGTCACCAACACCGGCACGCCACCCGGATGGCAACTTACCCCGGTCGTCTCGATCGGACCCGAATCGCTGACCGAACAGGTGACTCCCGACGAGTTCGGTCGGGTCAATTCCGTCGCTCTCGGCCCTGATGAGACCGTGTACGTTGCCGACGCCCTGAACTCCGAGATCCGCGTCTTCGGTTTCAACGGCGCGCATGTGCGCACGTTTGGCGGGCAAGGCGAAGGGCCTGGCGAGTTCAGGAGCATCTATTCCGTCGCCTGGGTCGGGGACCGGCTCCTCACTTTCGATCCGCCTCAAGGGAGCATCGGCGAGTTTTCGGCTGGCGGCGAGTGGCTCGGATCAAGAAGGACCACGGGAGGTCTGACCGGATCGGCCGCACAGATTCGATTCTATCCCGTCGGCGAGAATGAGGTCTTCCGCTTTTCATTCGATCCTGATGCTGGCGCTCAGTGGGTGGGCCTCGATAGCAGCGGAGCCACAGGCGATACCGTGCCCTTCCTGCCTGTTCCAGCCGACCTTCCCGGGCAAGTCGAGCCGATTTTCTGCACCTGGGAAGGAAGAATTGGCGTCTACCCCAACACGACGGCGGCAAAACTCGTGCAGCACCCGGCTTCCGGGGGTGTCATGTATTCCGCTTGGGGCTATTTCTACCGGATCGCCGTCACGCAGGGCGAGAGCGATACCCTGCGGGTGATCGAGCGCACACTGCCGCCCGAGCCGATCTCGGACGAGGAATGGGACGCGGGCAGTGCGGAGTTCGACGAGGCCATGGAGCGGTATCCGGGCGGTTCCTGCAACCCCCGGAGCTACACCCGGCCGCCTCGCAAGTCCTTCATCAACGAGATCTTCGTTTCCCCCGATGGCAATCTGTGGGTCGAAGTGATCCGCACCGCAGGCAACCGCTGGGAGTTCTTCGATCCCGAGGGAAGGCTGCTCGGGAGCGTCCCCGCCGTTCCCTACAAGGAGCGCACCGTCCCCGTCTTCCGGGGCGATCATCTCGCAACTATCCGTCAGGACGACTTGGATTTGGACCATGTAGACGTGTGGAGGCTGGAACGGCAGCCCGCCCGAAGATAGGCCCCGATCCCGTCGGCGTGGGTATCCTGAGTCTGCCGGGGTTGGAGTCCACGGGGTCCAAGGACCTCCAATACGGTCGATTGGATTCCCGTTCGGGAAGAGGGACGCAATGAGGTAATCGCTTGGTCGCTAGTCATGTAAGTGATGTTATAGCAGTCACTTACGGTCTTTTCTGACACACTGTCGGCCACGGCGGCCACCATGTCCGGGTTCCCGCGAAGGACCTCGACGCCCTCGCGCTCCTGCCCCTCGGCGTCCCGCTCGCCGACGAGATACTCTACCGCCGCCTTGGCGGAGCCCTTGCCGTGGGGCAGGAACTTAACGTGCATCGCCGCCGTCTCCGTCCACGCGGGCCACGGCGAGCAGCGAGCGCTCGAACGACACGAGGTTGGCGATGACCGAGACGGTCTCGGTTGCCGTCTTGTGGGTGTTCGCCCACCTCGCGAGCTGGTTCAGGTTGTTGCCGATGCGCGCGATCTGGCGGGTGCGTTCGCGCTCGACGGCCCTTGCGGGCGCAGTCCACGTCCGCGTCTGCGCCATCGCCCGCCGCAACAACTCGGACGGCGACACGCCCGCCGCCGCCGCCTTCTCCCGCCAGGCGGCGTGCTCCGCCGGCGTGACGCGGGCGGCGAGCATCACGGTGCGGCGCTCAGGCACGGGCGCACCACGGGCGGGGTTCGGGGCGCGGCCTCCCGCGCCCGTTCGCTGATCGCTCAGCGGCGCGCGAAGCCGGGGGTCTAAGGGGGGCGCAGCGTCCCCCTTGCCAGGCCGCAGTGTTCAACACTGCGTAGGCTGGCTGCTGCCAGTCAGACCGACTCTCCGGCGTCCAGGCGGACGCCGCTCGCGGCTTCCGGGTCTGCCGCTCCGGACTCTCCGCGCGGCTGCTCCAGCTCTCGCGAGGTGCAGGCGCTGGCGGCGACCCCGGCCAGCGTGGAGCGGCATCTCGCGACGTGCGGTCAGCGCCCGAGACATCTCCTGGGTTCCGGAGGTGTCCGGAGAGCACCGACAAGCATTCTCGCCCGGCGGGCGCCGACTCCGCGATGCCGAGACGCCGAACGGAGCGACCCGGTTCCCGTACAGGGCGGACCACGATTAGGAGATTCCCTAATTCTGACGTCCGATAACGTCCGTAGTTGTCCGCCGTGTCTCTCCGCCCCGGCTTTCGGCGATCCGCTCGCGCATCCATTCCTCGATCTCCGTCTCGATCCAGCCCACGGCGCGCGCGCCGAGGGAGACAGGCTGGGGGAAGCGTCCCTGCTCCAGCCGCACGTAGATGGTGCTGCGCGAAAGGCCCGTGCGTTCCTGGACCTCCGGCAGCCGCAGGAAGCGGATGGGCGGGCTGGCGGTTCGTTCATGTTCGGTCATCGGTATGCTCCTCGTCGGGATGGTTCTGGCGCGTGGCCAGACCGTTCGGCTCGTTTGGGGGGCGCGGCGGGTCCGAGGCGTGGCGCGCGTCGGGGTCGTGTTGGTCGATGTGGGTCAGGATGCGGTCGGCCGTCTCGAGGGTCGGCGAGCGGCCCGGCTGGCCGACTCGCGGATCAGGTCTGGACCCAGAGGCGGCCGGGGGACCAGCGCCAGCCGCGCGGCCCAGGCCGCCGCCTTCAGCGTCCTCGACAACATCCTCATTCGTTTTCTCCTTGTTGCTCTGGTGCATTGGCCGGCGGGGCGTCGCCGCCGACCCGGTCCTGCTTGATCCGTTCATCCATCCATTCCAGGACCTCCGACTCGATCCAGCGCACCGCGCGCCCGCTCAGCCGGATCGGCCGGGGAAAGCGCCCATCCGCCGACCAGGCGTAGATCGTCGTCCGCGACAGGCCCGTCAGCGCCTCGACTTCCGAGATCCGCAGGAAGCGGATCGCCGGCTTCGTTCCTTCAGTCCTCCGGTCTTTCCTCATCACTCCGCTCCGGTGCATCTTCCTCCACCGTCTGGCCGGCCTCGCCGCGGCAGGCCGGGGGGCGGGAGCCCTCGCACCGTCCGAGTCCGCCTCGTAGGCGGCCATGAAGGCCTGAATCCGGTCCGCCGTCCTGAGCGACGGCGAGCGTCCCCGCTCGATCTGGCGCACCAGGTTCGGGTCGCCCACCGCCAGCATGCCGAGCGTCGTCGGGCTCATGCCCGTGCTGCCCAGAAACGCGTTCAGCCGCGTCTTGAATTGCTCCTCCAGCGTCGCCATGTGACTGCCGTTCCAGCCGCGTAATGCCCGTAACGTTGAAGCGGTATTTGCAAGAGAGTCAACTCTTGGAAATCTCCTAAGTGTCTCTGGTGTCTATAGTTGTCCCACGTTGTCCCAGAGCCGTCGGAGCCCGCCGCCAGTGCGGTGGCAGAGCGCCCCCGCGAGGAAGGAAATCCGAGGCCGACGTGGGTGGGGTGCGAGGCTCGACGGAGGGGAGCCGAGCCCTGGGTGCGCCCGGTTCGGGTGCGCTTGTCCCCGTGGCGTCCTCGCCTCCGCCTGCGGTCATGGTCGGCGACGACCGCGAGAAACCCGGTCCGCCGTGCGCTGCGTCAGCGAGTGGCCGGCCTCGATCCGGCGGCGCAGGCTCGGGTTTGCCGAGGGCCGTCCTGCCGAACTTCGTCGGGCTCAGCCGAGCGCATTCGAGGAACGCGTTCACTCGCGATCTGAACTGCCGGTTCAGCGTAGTCGTGCTCGAACGCTGAAGACCTTGTCGCAAGGGGCGTCAACCTGTGGGGAATGACCTAGAATTCGCGGAGGTTCGGGACGGCGTGGAAGCCGTTGGAGCACCGCGCCAACGGCGCGGCCGGCGCCACTGTCGGGGAGCCGGGGAGCCTCGCTTCGCGGACGCGGCCAAGAACGGCGCGCGTGGGGATTGGGAGAGCGGCGACCGGGTTGGACCGAAACGCCGTTATGGGACCTGGACGGCTACCGGCGGGTCGCAAGGGCGGACGACAACAGGGACAGCGGCGACGCGCCCACCGTCAGGCTGAGCTGGTAGGTCCGGTCCTGCCCGGTCAGGTGGATTTGCTCCCCGAAGAGGCGTACGGACAACGCGTCCGGCAGAAGCGATCCCAGCGCCGAGCCAGTCGGCAGAGCGAGCTGAGCTCCCAGTCGGGCGACGGTGCCTCTGGCGGCCTCCATTCTGAACTCGGCGAACGGCGCCAGGGCGAATGTGCCCGCCTGCACCGCGTCGCCCGCGCAGGTCCAGACCCGCCGAATAGCCGGCCTCGGCGCCCGCGCGCGACACCCGGCCGCCGAGCAGCGCAAGCTCGAGGCCGCCCGGGCCGGTCGCGGAAGCGTCGGCGCGTTCGGGGCGCGGCCGAACCGGCGATGCGGACCTTGGCTCCCACGCGCATCTCGTGGGCGCCGCCATCGACGTGGACGCCCGCGAACGGCGCGAGCGACCCGGCCCCGTCCGCCAGCGAGATCCCGTAGCCGAGGTTGAGGCGCATCCGGTCGGGGCGCAACGTGCCCGCCACGCCCGCCGGCCCGGCCCCCGGCCCCGCGAACGCGCGGCCACGGACATCGCCCAGGCCCACGCCGTCGCGGCTCGTCCACAGATCGCGCATCCGCCGCCCACTGCCCCCCCACTCGGGTTCGAGCGTAAGGCCGAAGCCCTCGCTCCCCGCCTGCGGGCTGCCGATGGCCAGCGATACCGAGGCGCCCCAGTCCTCGAATCCCTCGACCTGGTGGGCCACGAGCCAGCGGCCGGACCCGTTGAGTCGCACCGCCCCATCGCCTCCGACCAGTCCGAGACTTCCGCCGACCTCGATGCCGGCGCCGGTCTCCGCGTCGCCGCCGTCCATGCGCGCGCCGATGTCCACTTGCGGCTCCAACCGCACGGCCGAGCCGAACGCCGTGCCCAGCGTCAGCGCGAGCCGCGCCTGCGTCACGTCGGCAGTCACCTCGCCCAGTTGCGCCGTCGCCTCCGTCCCCATCAAGGCCGCAAGGGCATCGGCCCTCAAGCCGAGCGACGCCGCCCCCAGTTGGACAAGGTCCGTCCGTCCGCCGAGCGCGCCCATCCTCATGCCGAGGTCCGAGACGCCCGGACCCATCTCGCGAAGCCCCGCCTCGCCCCAACCGTAGCCGCCCATGGCCCACAGGTCCTTCCCGGCCGCCGGCGACCAGTTGACGTACGGCAGAACCGTGGTCAGCGACGCGTCCATCAGGTCCCGTCCCAGCAGCCGGTTGTCGATCCCGATCTCGCCGGCGGCGCGGGAGACGGCCACGCCCATCGTAACGGACCCGACGCGCAGGTCGGCCCCGGCGATCGCGCTGGACACGTCGCCATCGATCGCAAAACCGTCGGCGTCCACCGCCGGACTGAAGGAGCCCCCGAGCCCGTACCGGCCCCACAGGCTCCAACCCGGGCCGCCCGGTTCGTCCGCCTCGGCCAGCTGCAGGTTGAACGAGCCGCCGCGCCGCCAGTTCTCGCTCCCGCCCAACAAACCACCGGCCAGGAACCCGCTTTCGAGTGACGTGCTCCTCAGCGCCCCCACCGTGCGGCCGAGCGCGCCGGAACCCGAGCCCGGCCTGCCGAGGGCGTCGAGGCCACCGCCGGCCATGCCGAAGCTGCTGCCCGTGCTCCCGAGGTCACGCCCGCCGCTCCCCACGCCGCCATGGCGGCCGCCGGACATCCGGGCGGCGCCGAGTCCCGCCACGCCGCCGCCAAGTGCCCACGACAGGCCTCGCGCGCCACCGTCGCCGCCGGCCACCGCAGACTCGCCCCGTATCGCACCCTCTATCGCGAGAGAGGCGACCTGGTTGGCAAGAGCTTCAAGCCCCAGCCCACCGGACAGAATGTCCCGGCCGCCGTCGACCACCGCTAAGGCCGCACCCGCCACCTCGCGGCCGGCCACCAGGCCAGCCACACCGCGAAGGGCCTGCCACTTTCCTCCACTCAGTTCCAGCGTTTGGCCACCGAGAGTCGCGGATGAGCGGCTGGCGTCCGTTCGAAGCGGCCCGTCACCGCGTCAACCGCGCCCAGCGCGACGGTGCGGCCAAACCCCGCCACCGAGCGCGCCACCGCTGGCGAGGCCAGATCGCGGCCGTCGGTGATCGTGAACGCCGCGCCGGTCACCGCCAGCCCGGTCGCGGCACCCGAAACCGTGAGCGTCTCGTCGCCCTCCGGCAGGCCGTCGTCCATCGGTGTCAACGTGAACGTGGCCGTCCCCGCTGTCGCGCCGCCGGGAATGGTGACCCTGAGATCCGGCACGGGCGCGTAGTCCGTTCCCTCGATGGCGGCGTCCTCCACCGAGCCCACCGCCACGATCACCACCGTCGGGTCGGTGAAGGCGGCGGCGTCCAGGGTCGCCGTCACCGTCACCGTGGCCACGCCGGCGTCCTCCGCCACCTCTGACGGGGTAACGCTCAGCGCCACCCCGGTCGAGGGCACATCGTTGTCGATGATCGTCACGATGGCGCCCGTCACCGTGAGCCCGGTTGCGGTCCCCGACACCGTAAGAGTCTCGTCCCCCTCCGCCACATCGTCGTCGGTCGGCGCCACCGTGAACGTGGCCGTCCCGGTCGTCTCGCCGGCGGGGAGCGTCAGCCAGACGTCCGGCACCGCGATGTAGTCCGTCCCCTCGGTCGCCGAATCGCCCGGGCCGCTCCCCGCCGTGCCGACCTCAACCCTTACCGGCATCGCCTCGCCGAACGCGCCCGCGTCAAGCGTCGCCGTGACCGTTACCGTTCGCGCGCCCCCGTCCTCCGCGACTTCGGATGGGTCCACGCTCAGCGCCACCCCCGCCGAGGCCACGTCATCGTCGGTGATTGTCATCTCCGTTCCGGTCACCGTCAGGCCGGTCGTGGTGCCCGACACCGTGAGCGCCTCGTCGCCCTCGGCCACGGCGTCGTCGGTGGGCGTCAGCGTGAACGTGGCCGTCCCGGCCGTCTGGCCGCCGGGGATCGTCAGGCTAAAGTCCGGCAACGCCGCGTAGTCCGTCCCGCCGGTCGCGCCGTCGTCCGCGTCGCCCACCGACACGGTCACGGCCGTCGGGCCAGGAAACGCGCTGGCGTCCAGCGCCGCCGTCACCGTCACCGTCTGCGCGCCTCCGTCCTCGGCCACCGAGGTCGGGTCCACGCTCAGCGTCACCGCCGTTGACGCCTCATCGTCGTCGGTGATCGTCACCTCGGTGTCCGACACCGTCAGGCCCGTCGCCGAACCCCGCACCGAGAGGGTCTCAGCGCCCTCCGCCAAATCGTCGTCCGTCGGCATCAGCGTGAATGTCGCCGTCGCGATCGTCTCGCCACTCGGGATTGTCAGCACGAAACCGGCCACCGGCATGTAATCGGCTCCCGATGTCGCCGTCCCGCTCTCACCCATCGACACCGTCACGTCGGTCGGGCCGGGGAATGCGCGGGCGTCAAGCGTCGCCGTCACCGTCACCGAAGTCTCGCCCCCGTCCTCTGCGACCTCCTCCGGGTTCAGACTCAAGGCCACCCCCGTCGAGGCCACATCGTCGTCGGTGATCGTCACTCTGGCACCGGTCACCGTCAGCCCGGTCGCGGTGCCCGACACCGTGAGCGCCTCCTCCCCCTCCGCCAGGGCGTCGTCAGTCGGCACCAGCGTGAACGTGGCCGTCCCGGTCGTCTGGCCGCCGGGGATCGTCAGGCTGAAGTCCGGCAACGCCGCGTAGGCGGATTGCTAACGGCCAACATCACGGCAGGAGATCACGTAAGTCCAACCAGGACTGCACGATCTGCCACTCTTGCCGATGAGCGACATCTGGTTCCTTGGTCTCAGGATTGCCGGAATCACGGAGTCGATTGGCGGGAATCCGTATAGTTTACTGTACCCCGCGGGGCCGCGTATCAGGCCGGGCGGACACCTCCCAACTCAAGCGCCGAGTACATCGACTAATGGCGTGGCCAGTTCCGCCTGTTCGCCATGACGGATCCCACTACTTCCAAGAACTTCTCGGTTTGGATCCTGGAGAGACGCGCTCGATAGAAATCTTGCCCTTCCCGGCCATCCGAGAATTCGATGCCGTCCTCCAGAAACGTGATGTGTGCATGAGCAATAGCGTTTCGCAGCCGGTGAATGAACCCATAAACCGTGTTCCCGTATTTCTCATCGCCGGTAATGACGTCCACCCCCTCCAAGGACCATCTCTTCGCGATCTCGGTGTAGATCAGATCGCCTTGCTCCATCCGCCAGTGCTCTCGTGGGTGCAGAATCAGCGTATACATGAGAGCCAACACCCGCGTCTGCCAGAAGAGGCCGGTTCCCAAGAACCCAAGCGTCAATCGGTACTCTTTCTCCATCCTTCGAGCACTGCTCCGCAGCGATCCCTGCCGTGCGGCCAGCCCCAAGACCTGCTGTTCGATCCATGCCATCGCCGCGATGTCGTCTTCCATTTCGTCTCTCCTCCATAACGGTTCAAGGAGCCGCCCACTCACCGGACAGAACCTCCGCCTGTTCGAGGACGGTCCTTGTCGCCGCCTCCTGCTTGTCGGGCGGGTAGCCATGCTTGCGGAGGATGCGCTTGACCAGCCGCCGGAGGTTGGCGCGCACGTTCTCGCGCAGTGTCCAGTCGATCCTCACGTTGTTCCGTACGGTCTCGACCAACTCGCGGGCGATGTCGCGCAACATCTCGTCGCCGAGCACCCGCACGGCGCTGTCGTTCGTCTCCAGCGCATCGTAGAAGGCCAACTCGTCTTCCGTGAGCCCCAGCGCCTCCCCTCGGGCGTTCGCCTCGCGCATCTCGCGGGCAAGCTGAATCAGTTCCTCGATGACCTGCGCGGCCTCGATGGCCCGGTTCGCGTAGCGGCGGACGGTCTGATCAAGCATCTCGGCGAAGGATCGCGCTTGCACGACGTTCCGTCGCCTGCGGACCGCCAGTTCCCCCTTGAGCAGCTTCCCCAGTAGCTCAACGGCGAGGTTCCGCCGCTTCATGCCCCGCACTTCGGCCAGAAACTCCTCGGACAGGATCGTGATTTCGGGCTTCTCAAGGCCCGCCGCCGCGAAGATGTCAACGACGCCTTCGGAGGCAACTGCCCGGGAGACGATTTGGCGGATGGCCAGGTCAAGCTCTTCCTCAGCGCGCGCGTCCCTCGGCGCGGGCTTGGCCAGCACCGACCGAACGTGTTGGAAGAACGCCACGTCATCCCGGATCCCGATCGCCTCCTCGTGGGGCACGGCAAGCGCGAACGCTTGGGAGAGTTGGCGCACGGCCCTGAGACAGCGCTCCTTGCCGTTCTCCTGCGCGAGGATGTGTTCCTGGGCTGCCGGGAGCAGGCCCAACCGTTCGGCCTGCGTGCCTTCGATCCACCCCGAGTAGTCGAAGCCGTGGAACAGGCCCCGGCACACCTCGTACTTCTCCAGCATCACGGCGACCGCCTCGGACTGGTCCAGCGTGGTCCTGCCCGTGCCACCGCTCTCGGTGTAGGTTGCGAGGGCGCGTTTGAGTTCGTGGGCGAGCCCGAGGTAGTCCACGACGAGGCCGCCCGGCTTGTCCCGGAACACCCGGTTCACCCGCGCGATCGCCTGCATCAGCCCGTGGCCGCGCATCGGCTTGTCCACGTACATGGTGTGCAGGCTCGGGGCGTCGAAGCCCGTCAGCCACATGTCCCGCACGAGCACGACCCGGAGGGGATCGGCGGGATCGCGGAACCGCTTCGCCAGCGTCTCGCGGCGCTTCTTGTTCCGGATGAGCGGTTGCCAGTCAGGAGGGTCCGATGCGCTGCCGGTCATCACGACCTTGATCTCGCCGTCTGCGTCATCCTGGTGGTACCACTCGGGGCGCAGGCGGATCAACTCCCGGTACAGGTCGATGCAGATGCGGCGGCTCATACAGACGATCATCGCCTTGCCGTCGATGGCTTCGAGGCGCCGGTCGAAGTGCGAGACGATGTCCCGGGCTATGAGCTTGAGGCGGTGCGGAGATCCGACGACCGCTTCGAGTTGAGCCCACTTGGTCTTGAGCTTCTCCTTGCGCTCGACCTCCTCGCCCTCGGTTGCCTCCTCGAAGTCGGGATCGATCTGCGGCCGTTCGGACTCGTCCAGCGCCAGCCTCGCCAGACGGCTCTCGTAGTAGATCGGAACCGTTGCCTTGTCCTCGACAGCGCGCTCGATGTCGTAGACGCTGATGTAGTCGCCGAACACGGCCCGCGTGTTGGCGTCCTCAAGTTCGATGGGCGTGCCGGTGAAGCCGATGCACGAGGCGTTGGGGAGCGCGTCGCGCATGTGGCGGGCGTAGCCGTCGATGAAGTCGTACTGGCTGCGGTGGGCCTCGTCGGCGATCACCACGATGTTGCGGCGCCCCGACAACTCGGGCATTCGGTCACCCTTCTCCTCGGGGAAGAACTTCTGGATGGTGGTGAACACCACGCCGCCCGACTCGAACGGACAGCTTGGCGCGCAGGTCGGCCCGGTTCCCGGCCTGGATCGGCGGTTGCCCGAGAAGGTCCTCGCAGCGGGAGAACGTGCCGAAGAGTTGGTCCGTCGAGATCGTTGCGATCCGTCAGGACCACGATGGTCGGGTTCTCCATCATCGGCTCGCGGGCGATCCGTCCGGCGTAGAAGGCCATGGTCAGGCTCTTCCCCGAGCCCTGGGTGTGCCAGACGACACCAATGCGCCGGTCGCCCGGTGCCCCTCCGGGCTTCCGACCCGACTCGTACCGACCGCTCTCCTCGGCAACCCGCTTCGCTTCCCGCCGGAGCGCGGCCGCGCGCAAAGTCTCCTGTACGGCCGTCTCCACCGCGTGGAACTGGTGGTATCCGGCCATCTTCTTAGCCAGCTTGCCGCTGCCGTCGTCCTCGAAGACGATGAAGTCCCGGACCAGCGACAGGAACCGCCCGCGCTCGCACATCCCTTCGAGCATCACCTGCAACTGGGGGAGATGCGGCCCGGCCAGCGTCTCGCCCGTGATCGTGCGCCAAGGCTTGAACCACTCGCGTCCGGCGGTCAGCGTCCCCATGCGCGCCTTGAGGCCGTCCGAGACGATCAGCACCGCGTTGAAGGCGAACAGGTCCGTGAGTTCGGCCCTGTAGGTCTGGATCTGATTCCAGGCCGTCCACACCGTGGCCTTCTCGTCCGCCGGGTTCTTGAGTTCGATGAGGCCCAGCGGAAGACCGTTGACGAACAGCACGACATCCGGCCGGCGCTCGTGCTCACCCTCGACGACTGTGTACTGGTTGACGGCCAGCCAATCGTTGCTCGCGGGGTTCTCGAAGTCGACGACGGAGACCTGCGCGCCGCGCATCGCACCCCCCGGGGGTCCGGTACTCGACCGTCACCCCATCCACGAGCAGGCGGTGGAATGCACGGTTGCGGGCTTCCGGCGTGGCGCCTTCGGGGCGAGTGATCTTGCGGAACGCGTCGTCCAGTGCCTCGGGTGGCAGGTTCGGGTTCAACCGGTCCAAGGTATCGCGCAGCCGCTGTTCCAGAACGACTTCGGTGTAGTCCGCTCGCGCCGCGCTCGCCGTGTTCGGGCCGATGTCGGGACCGTAGGCCACCTTCCATCCGAGGTCTTCGAGCCATTCCAGCGCGGCGGCTTCGACCTCCGGCTCGGTGAAGGAAGACGAAGTGGTTGTCACGGGACGGATTCGACCAGCCTCCTCGGCATCCGGTACGCGGATCTCGCCCGAAATGAGCTTGGGGAGAAGCGCGTCGCGAAGGGCGGCGAGTGTCGCATCCTCCTTCACCTTCGTGACAAGTAGATCGTAGAGTGGGCGACTGAGCCGTTGATACATGGCGAGAATCGCCTCCGCTGGCACGACCACAGGCACGGTGCGGAACGTCTTCTTGCTGATCTCCGCGAAGGTGGATCCGCCCGCGATGTCCCGGATGTAGCCGAGGTTTTGCTCACACCAATACAACACATACAGATTCGGCAGGCGCCGCTCGCATTTCATAGCGATGAACCCTTGGTTCACAGCAGTCGGGATCTCGGCGATGGCCAGATACCCGATGGGGGCACGCGACGACACGCAAGACCGTGCCGACGGGAAGCGTCCGGGAACTGATCTTGCCTCAGTCCAGCGTCCGTGATCTTTTCGAGTCGTGTCCAGCAGCACTGGTGACGATAGCTTCGAGAGATCTTTCGGTGTGGCCCAGTAGTGACCCCCTTGATGCCAGTAAGAAGGCTCCTTCGTGCTGGGGGTTGATCCGCCGGCGGCATCGACCTCGTCGCCGATCTGGGACACCTCCCATCCCTCCGGTATCTCCCCCATCTCGGAATCCACCAGCCGGTCGGGGAACAGGTCGGCGATCTCCTTCGGCAAGCCCGTGTCACGCCCTTCCAGCTTGGCACGGACCGGATCGAAATCGACGAACCAGGACTTGAACAGCGCCCGCGCCAGCGCCTCCAGCGTCTCGTTCATCCGCCGGTTCAACTCGATCTTGTCGTCCAACGTCCCGAGGATGTGGGCGATGGCGCGTTGCTCTGGCTTCGGAGGCAGGCGGACGCCGAGGGCATCCAGTTCGTCAGTGTTGATGCGTCCCGTGCCGTGACCGGCCAAGTCCACCAGATTGCGTAGGCGTTCCGTATTGCCAAGCAGGAGGTACGGCAGAAAGCTGGGATCGACTTCGGGCTTGGATTCCAGAGCCTTGATATCTTGGTTGAACGTCATCGGCTGCTGTACGACACAGACGGGCACTTCCTTGAGGAGCCTCATGCCCCTGGTGAGTAGGAGGACCGTGCC
>CBDDPN010000007.1:0-208686 GCA_965232315.1 Longimicrobiales bacterium
GTGGGCGGGTGCGCTGTGGGCGCTGCCCGTGGGGGTCACCGTGCTGGGACTGCGTCAGGTCGGGACCTGGCGTGGCTCGCTGGTCGCGAGCGCCGCCGCGGTCCTGCTCGCCTCCAGCGCGGCCCTTCCGTTCGCATGGGGTGGACACGTCGCGGCTCAGCTGGAGGTTGTCCGCGGTCGACTGTCGACGCTGGGCAACCAGGTGGATCCCTATCTCCAGTTCCTGCTCGAAGGCCTGCCGGAGACGGCCGATTCCCTGTATCGGAACGGGGCGAGCGGAACCGGGCTGCTGTACGGAACGTGGCGCGCCAGCGGCCTCGCACAGGAAGGGATACCCGTCTGGATCGATCGCTGGACCCCTGGAGGGATGCCTGGAGACGCGCTGCGCATCGGCGTCTCGGAGCCTCGTCCCACCATCGTGGACGACTATCTGGATGAAGCGGTTGCCGGAGCCGCCGTCGTGCGGCCGGAGTCGGAGGATGCGCACTACCTCGGCCTGGCCGTGTTGCCGGACGGGTCGGTGGTCACCGTTGCCGTCCCGCCGCGGCGAGGGTTCGGACGGGCTCTGTCGCCGGACATTCCGTTCGGAGGCGACCTGCCGTACGGGGACGTCGTCACGCTGATGCCTCTCAACGAAGCCGATCCGACACCGCGGGAGGAGGCGCCCCGCTGGCAACGAACCTCGGAGGGCTGGCGTGCCGAACAGACCATTCTGTTCCCGGAAGGGTGGTATCGGGCACACTATGCCGTCGCCCTTCCCGAGTTGACGGTGGTCGCGGCGGGCAGCGTGCTTGTAGTCCTGATGGACCTCTTGGTCGTGGTCGGGATCTGGGGGCTCGGCTGGTGGAGCGCTCGTGGGCGTGCGATCGCGCCGGCTCGACCGGGCCCATGGCCGGGCCGGAGTTTTCGACTGCAGGTAACGTTCGCCCTCTTCGCCTTTTTCCTCATCCCCGCACTGGCGTTCGCCGCGATCGCCTCACGTACGCTGGACGGAGCCGCGGTTCGCACGGCGGAGGCGCTCGCCGACCGCTCGGTGGCGGACGCGGCTGAGAATTTTCTCGCGGTCCAGGGAGAAATCCACCTGCTGCCCGCGAGCGTAGCCACGGTTCTGCTGCTCTATCAGGACGGCGAACTGATCCGGAGTACCCGGCCCGCTCTCCTCGATTTGGGGGTACAGTACGCGTGGCTGCCTGCCGAGGTTCATCGATCGTTCAGCGCCGGGGACGCCGTGCTGGTCCATGCGACCGCCCGTCGTTGGGGCGGTGACTACGTGCTGGCGTATCGCCGGCTGCAGACCGGGCAGGTGCTGGCATCGGCAGCCCCGCTGGACGCGGGAGCCACGGCGTTCGGTCAGAATGATCTGGTCCTGTTGCTGGCGTTCGCCATCGTCACCGGAATCGCGCTTTCGCTGGGCCTCGCGCTCCTGGTGGGCCGAAGGCTGGCCAACCCCATTCGTACTCTTCGGCTGGCCTCCGAGAGGGTGGGCCAGGGGAATCTCGAAGTGCGTTTGCCGGACACCCGCACCGATGAGTTCGGCACCGTATTCCTGGCATTCAACCGCATGGTGCACAGGCTCCACCGGGCGCGTAGCGCTCTGCTGCGCACAACTCAGAGGACACAGGCCATCGTCGACGAAGCGGCGACCGGGGTGATCGCACTGGACCAGGAAGGGGTGGTCACGCTTGTGAATCCCCAGGCCCAGGCGTTGCTGGGAGCCTCGGTGAAGCCCGGAGAGCCGTTGCCCAGGACCGAGGGACTCGCGCGCAGTCTGGCTCGCTGGGTGGAGCGCTTCTATCAGGAGGGCAGGGAGGGCGCGGACCACGAATTCGAGTTGTCGGGCACCGACCACGGGCGCTCCGCCCCCCCCGACCTCCAGCACGCTGAACGCAGGGTGCGGGTTAGAGCGCGCCGCATCACTCGCGACGGGCTCTCGCGCGGGTCGGTCCTCAGCCTGGAGGATGTGACCGATGAGTTGCGCAGCGAGCGCATCGTGGCCTGGGGCGAGATGGCCCGCCAGGTGGCGCACGAAGTCAAGAATCCGCTCACGCCGATCAAGCTCAGTGTGGAGCATGTTCGTCGCGCCTGGTACGACCGGCGGCATGATTTCTCCGAGATTCTGAACCGCAACGTAGAATCGATTCTCCGGGAGATCGACCGACTCGCGAAGATCGCGCGCAGCTTCTCGCGATACGGCTCTCCCAAGAAGGCGAGTGAAATCCCGCTGGAAGGCGTGCGCCTGGGGACGACCGTCGGTGAGATCCTCGCACTCTACCGCAGTGACGCACAGGGGATCGCCATCGACACCGACATCCCGGTCGGACTGCCCCCGGTGCGCTCGCGGGAGTCGGAACTCAAGGAGGTGCTGATCAACTTGCTGGAGAACGCGCGGGAAGCGACCAGGCCCGGCGGCGGCGTGCGCATCGGAGCCCTGGCCGAAAACGGGGACGTGTGTCTGCAGGTGAGCGACGACGGACGCGGGATCGACCCCGAGCTCCTGCATCGGATCTTCGAACCACAATTCTCCACGAGTTCGACCGGCACGGGTCTGGGTCTCGCAATTGTTCAGCGGCTGGTGCGGTCCTGGGGAGGCCGAGTGTGGGCGGAAAGCAAACCCGGCGTGGGTACCACGATGTCCATTCGCTTCGTTCCCTGGGAACCGGCCGAGAGGCTGGTCCTTCCGCCGGGGACTGGACGGGCGGTATCCAACCCGCAAGATTGATGTGAACCAGGCCACGTTTTCGCCGGGTTCGTAGCAGACCGGCACACGTTCCCGACGCCGAGACTTCGTTACGGACATATTCCCGAATCACTCGCCCGTTGAGTCCCCGGCGGCCGGATCCTCGCTCGCGCAACTCGGTCCTGCCGAGATGCAGGGATGGGTCGTCGCCAGGAGCGATCAGATTGTGACCCGTTGGCTCTCGGAGGTCACAAAACGGCTGGAACGGCGGCCGAAGGAGTTGGTCGGCCTGCTGGGCGACTTCTACGAGACTTTCGTACGCATCCTCCCCGAGGTTCTCGGTCCCTATCGCCGTCGTGTCCGCCCGATGTGGCAGGAGGCCGCGAATCTCTACGGTGAGTTCGCAGCCCAACGCGGGCTGGTGGCCGGAGAGGTGATCGAGGAGTTCCAGGTTCTTCGAGTATCGCTGATCCGGGTGCTCTTCGCGGATCCCGTCATGCCCTCCGATGTCGTGCCGGGCATGCGCGAACTGCTGCGCCTGAACCGGCTTGTGGACCAGGGTGTGACGCACGCGAGCATCGGCTACACCGATACCCTCTTCTCAACGCTGGTAGGGGGTTCCGGAGTACCCGAATCAATGAGCGAGGACCTCCTCGCACGGGTGGCCGAGGAGCTGGACCGGATCCGTGGCCGACTACAGATGGTCGTGGGGGCCGACCGGGGCTGAATCATGCCACCGGGTGACCCTTCCAGGTCGGGACGGACCGCCGTGGACACGGCCGACATGTCTCCCGAGGAGTTCCTCGCCCACGGGTGCAACGTCGTGGAATGGATCTCGGACTACCTCCGGTCAGCCGGGGAATACCCGGTCCTTGCCCGTGTGCGTCCGGGCGACATACGCGCCTCGCTTGCGTCGTCGCCACCCCGGCGGGGCGAGTCCTTCGAGTGCATCATGCGTGACTTCGAGGAGCGGATCGTGCCCGGCCTCACCCACTGGAATCATCCGGGGTTTCTCGCGTACTTCGCCAACACGGCGTCGTCGCCGGGCATTCTCGCGGAGTTGCTGGCGGCGGCCGTCAATACGAACGCGATGATATGGAGAACGTCGCCTGCCGCTACCGAGGTCGAAGCACTGACCGCAGACTGGCTCCGGCAACTGCTGGGGCTCCCGGCCGACTTCGCCGGTTTCATCAACGACACGGCTTCGCACAACTCGCTGTACGCACTGGCCGCCGCCCGCGCCGTGGCGTTTCCGGAAGTTGGCGAACGGGGACTTCATTCCCTGCCGCCGGGCAGGGTCTACGCGTCGGAGCACGCCCATTCCTCCATCGACAAGGCCGTCATCACCCTTGGTTTCGGGCGCCGCGGCCTCCGTCATATCGAAGCCGACGGCAGCTATCGGATGAAGCCGGACGCGCTCCGGGCCGCCATCTCGGAAGACATCGCCGCCGGAATCCGACCGTTGGCGGTCGTGGCCGTCGCCGGCACCACGTCCACTGCCAGCATTGATCCCGTCGCAGAGATCGCCGGCATCTGCCGGGAGCGCGGGATCTGGCTTCACGTGGATGCGGCCTACGCGGGGGTCGCGGGGATCGTCCCTGAACTGCGGCCGCTACTGGCGGGGTGGGAACAGGCCGACTCGATCGTGCTGAATCCCCACAAGTGGCTCTTTACGCCAATGGACTGTGCGGTCCTCTATTGCCGTCGGCCCGAAGCGCTCAGCGACGCATTCTCCCTGACACCGCCCTATCTGCGCACCCGGGACACGGGTCACGCGCGCGATCTCATGAACTACGGGGTTGCGCTCGGCCGGAGCTTCCGTGCTCTCAAGCTGTGGTTCGTGCTGCGTTATTTCGGCAGCTGTGGCCTTGCAGATCGGCTCCGGGAGCATTGCCGGTTGGCGCGCGGGTTCGCGGAGCGGGTGCGGGCTTCGGAGCGATGGGAGCTGATGGCCTCGCCGACGCTGTCCCTGGTCGTCTTTCGGTATCGCGCCCCCGGGACCGAAGACGAGCAGACGAACCTGGCCAACCAGCGCATCCTGGACGCCGTGAATGCCTCTGGAGAGGTGTTCCTGTCGCACACGGTCCTGGACGGGCGCCATGTGCTTCGCCTGTCCGTCGGTAACCTGCGCACGCGCCAGGAGCATGTGGACCAGGCGTGGCGCAGGCTTGAGCGGGAGGCGGCGCGGCTGGGCTAGCAGTCCGTGGATGAATCCGCTCGAATGCCGGGGGGAGTTCGTCGACGGGCTGCGAGAGACCGGCTCGGTGCCCCGTCCACGTCCCCGTTGCGGGCATCTGGCGTGCTCGTTATCTAATGGGGGGTTTTTTCCCGGGGGATGATGGCGGGGCGGGTCTCCGGCTTCCCGGGAAGGGCAGGTCAAGACATCAGCGGAGAGGCGCATGAAGGCGGAGAGGCGCATGAAGGTCTGCGTATTGCGAGAGAGCCGGCCGGGAGAGCGACGGGTGGCGCTGGTTCCCGCCGAGGTAGCTGCGTTGGCGAAGGTCGGCATCGAGGTCGCTGTGGAAGCCGGTGCGGGAAAAGAGGCCTCCTTCACCGACGACGCTTTCCGCGAGGCGGGAGCGACGGTGCGGGCGAGCGCCGCGCAGGCGCTCGAGGACAGCGACGTCCTCGTGAAGATCAACCCCCCTTCCATCGGCGGGAACGGGAGCGCCGATGAGGTCGCAACGCTCCCCGAGGGCATCGTGCTGATCTCCTTCATCTCGCCGATGGCCAACCTGGAGCTCGTGCGTCGCCTTGCCGATGCGCGCGTGACCGCTCTGGCCATGGACCAGGTGCCGCGCATCACGCGCGCCCAGAAGATGGACGCACTCTCTTCGCAGGCCACGGTGGCCGGCTATCGCGCCTCCCTGCTCGCGGCGACCCATCTGGGCAGGTTCCTGCCCATGTTCATGACCGCGGCGGGGACCATCCCCCCCGCCAAGGTTCTGATTCTCGGCGCCGGAGTGGCCGGACTCCAGGCGATCGCGACGGCGCGCCGGCTGGGCGCGGTGGTCGAGGCCTTCGACATTCGTCCGGCGGTCAAGGAACAGGTCGAGAGTCTGGGCGCCCGGTTCCTGGAAGCCGAACTGGACGAGTCGGCCGAAGATGAGGGGGGCTACGCGCGCGCCCTGTCTGAAGAGAAGCACCAGCAGGAACTCGACCTTATCGGAGGTCGGCTTCCCGACATGGATGCCGTCATCACCACCGCCAACATCCCGGGAGCGCGGGCTCCGGTGCTGATCACCTCAGCCATGGCCGCGACCATGCGGACCGGATCGGTCATCATCGACCTGGCGGGCGAATCGGGCGGAAACTGCGAGTTGAGCGAGCACGGCAGGGTGGTGTGCCGCGACGGCCTGACCATCGACGCGCCCGAGAACCTGCCGAGCGATCTCCCAACGCACGCCAGCCAGATGTATGCGCGCAACGTGACTTCCTTTCTGATGGACATCGTCGAGGAGGGGCAGCTCAAGCTCGACTTCGACGATGAGGTCGTATCCGGTTCGTGCGTGACCCACGGAGGTGAGGTCGTGCACGCCCGCGCCCTGGAGCGCCTGTCGAACTAAGTGCAGACAAACCCGCAAACCGCCGGACTCTCCGGTCGAGCGTGCGCTGGCCCGGGCCGGACAGCCCCGGCGCCGGCCTGCACCGTGACCGGGGATTCGTTTTCCCAGGCAACCCCAACCCAGTGGAGACACCATGGGTGAGTTGATGATCGGTCTCTATGTGTTCGTGCTGGCCGTGATGGTAGGATTTGAGGTCATCACCAAGGTCCCGCCGACGCTGCACACCCCGCTCATGTCCGGGGCCAACGCGATCTCGGGGATCGCCGTCATCGGCGCCCTGGTGGTGGCGGCGCGCGCGGGCGATACCACAGGGGAAGTGCTCGGCGTGGTCGCCATCGTCATGGCCATGATCAATGTGGTGGGAGGCTTCATGGTCACCGACCGCATGCTCGAGATGTTCAAACCGGGCCGGAAGAAGTAGCGGCCCATGTCGCCCGGACGAGTCCCGGACGCCCAGCCGTCCCGCCATCTCCCATGCATACCCGGATTTCTGAGGAGCCACGGTGAATCCTGATACCCTGCTGCAACTCGCCTACCTTCTTTCCGCCGCGCTCTTCGTGTTCGGGCTCAAGCGGATGGGATCGCCCGCCACCGCCCGTCAGGGCAACCGGATGGCCGCGCTCGCCATGCTGATCGCGATCGTTGCGACCCTGGTCGAGCAGGAAATCCTGAGTTGGACGCTGATCGCCGTCGGGGTGGTGCTGGGATCGCTCTTCGGCGCGATCGCGGCGCGCACCGTAAAGATGACCGACATGCCGCAGATGGTCGGGATCTTCAACGGCCTCGGGGGCGGGGCCTCGGGCGTGGTGGCCGCAGCCGAGTTCTTCCGCCTGGGCGGCGGGGAGCTGGGGCTCGAGGCGGGGATAACGATTCTCCTGTCCACGCTGATCGGCGCGGTAACGCTCTCGGGCAGCTTCATCGCCTTCGGCAAGCTGCAGCGCTTCATTTCCGGCGCGCCTCTGACCTTCCCCTTCTCCAGGACGCTCAATGCCGTCCTTTTCCTGGCGATTCTGGTCATCGCCGCGATGCAGGTGACGGGCGAGGCTACGGTCACGATGTACCTGGTGTTGACCGGGCTGGCGCTCCTGCTCGGAATCCTGCTGGTGACGCCCATCGGCGGCGCCGACATGCCGGTGGTCATCTCGCTGCTGAACTCCTATTCGGGGTTGGCGGCCTCGGCGGCCGGGTTCGTGCTCCAGAACATGATCCTGATCATTTCAGGGGCGCTCGTGGGCGCCGCGGGTCTGATCCTCACCACCCTGATGTGCAAGGCGATGAACCGGTCGCTGGCCAACGTCGCCTTTGGCGCCTTCGGCGCGGCCGACTCCACAGGGGCCAGGATCACCCCGGGCGAAGGCAAGACGGTACGCGACGTGGACGCGGAGCAGGCGGCCATGGTGCTCGCCTACGCCCAGTCGGTGATCGTCGTCCCCGGCTACGGGCTCGCGGTCGCCCAGGCTCAGCACGACATTCGCAAGCTCTCCGACCTGCTTCAGGAGCGCGGCGTTGACGTGAAGTTCGCCATCCATCCGGTGGCGGGGCGTATGCCGGGACACATGAACGTGCTCCTCGCCGAGGCCGACGTGCCCTACACGCAGCTCTTCGACCTCGATGAGATCAACGGGGAGTTCAAGTCGACGGATGTCGCACTGATCGTGGGAGCCAACGACGTGGTCAATCCCGACGCCCGCAACCCCGACTCCATCATCGCGGGCATGCCCATTCTGGACGTTGATGAGGCGCGCAGCGTCATCGTCATGAAGAGGAGTCTCAGCCCGGGCTTTGCCGGGATCGACAACCCGCTCTTCTATCTGGACCGCACCATGATGTTCTTCGGAGACGCGAAGGGTTCGATGGTGGACCTGGTGCGGGAAGCAAAGGACCTCTAACCGCCCTCACACGCGCGCCCCGTATGGCACGACTCGTGCAGCGTCTGGGCTGATATAGCCGCAGTCCCGGCTATTGTCGGCAGGGCTGGGTCCCCGGTACGCGGAGGCGGGAAGATGCGTAGCGTGCGTTTCGTCGCGTTGCAGTGGGTGGCGATGGCGGCTCTGGCGGGAGGCGTGGGCGCGCAAGCGCTCCCGGAGCCCGACCCCAATTGGTATCTGGGCATCAGCGGAATCGTCAGCGAGCCGCAGGGGGAGTTCGCCCAGTCCGTGGGCACCTCGGGAGGCGTGGGCATCAACGTCCGCTACAGCCCGTCGGGGGCCGCGGGATTCGGTTTGCGCGCGGACTTCGGGTTCGTCCGCTACGGATCCTACACCGAACCGGCCTGCTTCAGCGTCACCGTCGGGTGCCGCGTGCAGCTGGATGTGGTGACGGCGAACGACATCCTGCTGGCGAGCCTCGGCCCTGAATGGATCTTGCCTGTGAATGGTCCGGTGCGACCCTATCTGAGCGGAAGCGTCGGGCTCGCTCACTTCTACACCCACTCGTACGTGAAGGGAGTCGACGAGCACGACGAGGATGGCTTCGGCAACACGACCAACCACAAGGATTCCTCGCTGGCGTGGCGCACGGGCGGAGGCATTCTCATACGCCTGGTGCGCGGACCGGCGCCGGTGGCCTTGGATCTGGCGGCCTACTATCACCGTAACGGGATTGCCGAGTACCTGACGGAAGTCGACATCGAGGATCTTCCCGAAGGGAGCATCGACCTGTTCCCGCGCCGTGGCGAAACCAATTTCGTCTCCTTTCGCCTCGGCGTCTCGATCGGCCTCCCCGGCCGGTTGTAGGCGTCCCCGACCCGGCAGCCCGGGGCGCATGTCTCTTGTCGTCGCGCCTCGGGGGCGGAACATGTGGTCCCAACCCGCCATGGGAACGCCCGCGTAGTGCCACGATCTTTCTGTGGAACGGGGAGGATGATCTCCGCCGAACGGAAGAACGTTCGGCATGCTGCGGGGGACGATGTTCACTCAGATCAGGTCGGCTGCCCTGCGCGGGGTTGACAGTTTTCAGGTCAGCGTCGAAGCAAGTCTGGCGGCCGGGTTGCCTTCGTTCTCGATCGTCGGACTCCCGGCAGGCGCAGTGCGCGAAGGTCGGGAGCGGGTAACGGCCGCCCTGGCCAGCGCGGGATTCCCCATTCCCCCGCGCCGACTCACGATCAACCTGGCGCCGGCGGACGTGCCGAAGACCGGGAGTGCGTTCGACCTGCCCATTGCGGTTGCGCTTCTGGTTGTTGCCGGTTACCTGCGGGCGGCGGAGGTCAATGGCTATGTCTTCGTGGGCGAGTTGGGCCTGGACGGCGAGCTCCGGCCCGTGCGGGGAGGGCTCTCGATCGCGACCGGCTGCCGCGGGGCGAAGGGTCTGGTCCTTCCAGCCTCGAACGCGCGCGAGGCGGCCGTAGCGGGAACGACCGAGGTGATCGGCGCCACCTGCCTCCCGGTGCTGATCCGGCATCTGAACGGCGGGAGCCGGCTTCCTTCGACCGTCGTCGATGGTGCCACCCTGCTGGGCGACGACACGGCGCCCGCACCGGACCTGGCCGATGTTCGGGGTCAGTCCCACGCGAAGCGCGCTCTGCAGGTGGCGGCCGCGGGAGGGCACAACGTGTTGCTGACCGGTCCGCCGGGGGCGGGGAAGACGATGCTCGCACGGCGGCTTCCGGGAATTCTTCCACCGCTTGGCCTGCGGGAGGCGGTAGAGGCGACCAAGGTGCATTCGGTGGCGGGCCGGCTGCCCTCGGGCGAGGCCCTGGTGACCCGGCGCCCGTTCCGGGCACCCCACCACACCATCAGCGACGCGGGGTTGGTGGGCGGCGGCCGGATTCCGCGCCCCGGCGAGGTCAGCCTGGCGCACCAGGGGGTACTCTTCCTGGATGAGCTGCCGGAGTTCCGCCGGAATGTCCTCGAGGCCCTGCGGCAACCGCTGGAGGACGGAACCGTGACTATCTCACGAGCGAGCCAGTCGGTGCGCTATCCGTGCCGCTTCACGCTGGTGGCGGCGATGAACCCCTGCCCGTGCGGCTTCCACGGTGACGGCTCGGGACGTTGCTCCTGTGCGGAGACCGCGATCCAACGCTACCGGAACCGGGTTTCCGGACCCTTGCTGGATCGAGTGGACCTGCATGTGCACGTGCCGGCGGTGTCGCTCGGCCAACTGGAGGGGAAGGACCGAGGCAGGACGAGCCGCGAAGTGGCTGCACGAGTCGCAGGCGCCCGTGACCGGCAGGAGCACCGCGCACGCGACCGCGCGGCCGCGCGCTACAACAGCAGGCTGGGACCCGAAGAGACGAGGCGCTGGTGCAACCCGGGAACGGAAGGCCGCAGGTTGCTCCGCGCAGCCGTGCGCACGCTGGGTCTCTCCGCCCGCGGCTATCACCGAGTCCTGCGGGTGGCTCGCACCATAGCTGACCTGGATGGCAGCGACAGTGTGCGCGCTCTCCACATCGCCGAAGCGATTCAGTACCGTAGCCCTGCGGACCGGTTGGCCGAGGGCAGGGGCGAGCTTGCCCGATAGCCGCTATGCGGCCTTCGCCCGCGGGAGAACGATGCTGAACTGCGTGAACTCGCCCTCTTCGGTGTCCACGACCAGCTGCCCGTTGTGTTCACGAACGATCTCATGCGAGATGGAGAGCCCCAGGCCGGTGCCCTGGGTACCGGACTTGGTGGTGAAGAAGGGATCGAAGATCTTGCGGACGACGCTTTCAGGAATGCCGGTGCCGTTGTCCCGGACCCTGATGCGGACGGAGCCGCCACGGCTTTCGGTGGAGACGAGCAGGGTGGGGGAATACCCTCGTCCCTCCTGCCGGCCGCGGCTCTGGGTGGCCTGGCAGGCGTTGGTGACAATGTTCAGGATGACCCGGCTGAGGTCGCGGGCGATGCCCTCCACCCGCCCCGCTTCGGGGTCGAAGTCCCGGGTAATGGTGACGTTGAAGGTGGCGTCGGTGCCTCGCATGCCGTGGTAGGCGAGCTTGGTGTATTCCTCCACGAGCAGGTTGATGTCGATGGATTCTATCTGCCCCGCCTCGTCACGCGAATGGGCCAGCATTCCGTCGACGATCCGGTTGGCACGATCACCATGCTCCTTCACCTTGGCGATGTTGAGCCTGAGATCGCCAAGGATCTCATCCACGATCTCTTCCAGCTCGTCATCGCCCGTCGCGGCGAGTGGGCCCGCACCGTCTCCGGAGCCGCCGTTTTCGCTCTCCGACTCGAGCCCCAGTTCCTCTTTCAACTCATCGATCAACTCGACGGAGAGCGCCGCGAAATTGTTGACGAAGTTGAGCGGGTTTCGGATTTCATGCGCGACGCCCGCCGTCAGAGCGCCGAGCGATGCCAGCTTCTCCTGCGTGATGACCTGTTCCTGCGTGCGCCGGAGTTCATCCAGCGTGGTCTCCAGCTCCGCGTTCTTGTCCTGAACCTCCGTCGCAAGCGCCTCCACGAGGTTGAGGCGCTGAACTTCGATGGCGTGCTGGCGGAAGACCTCCAGGGCGCCTGCCATATCGGTCACTTCGTCGTTCCCGGCAATCTCCAGCTTGGCTTCGAGCTCGCCCTTGGACATGCGGCGCATCACGTCGGAGAGATGCCGAAGGCGAACCAGGAGGCGCTCACCAAAGAACTTCCAACCTCCGAAGACGGCCGCCAGAACGGCCAGGACGTTGACCGCGAGAATGGTCCACCAGCCGATCTGCAATAACGTGGCCGAGCGGTCCGCCGCCGCCTGGGTCGAGGTCTCGGCATTCTCCACCAATGGCTGAACGAGCTCGACCAGATCGGATGTGGTTGCTTCGTTGAGCGCCAGATACTCCTCGGACTCCGCCAGTTCGTCCAATTCGAGGGTTCGGACGGTGAAAATCCCGCCCGCGGCCGAATAGAGATCTCCGAGAGCGTCGAATGAGGGCCGCAGGAGAGCCGCTGTGGCTGGCTGCAGGTCGTCCAGGGCGCCCTCCAGTTCGCCCGTGGCGGCCGTTACCCGCTCCCGGTTGGTCTGGAGCAGGCCTGGATCGTCCTGCGTGAGCGCTCGCTGGATGAGCACCGAGACCTCGTTCTGGGTCGCCTGGTAGTTTAGGAGCCCTCTTAGCTGATCCAGCTCCGCAGGCGCGTTTCTGGCGGAAAGGGGGGCAGCCTGGTCCCCCAGTTCCCGCAGCCCCGTCTCCATGAAGAATTCCTGATCGTCGATCGCTGTGACCAGCAGCAGCTCGGCTCCCAGCGTGACTTCCTGCACCTCGCGTTCGAGTTCGCGCGCCTGAGCGCGATAGTCCATCCGCCGCGCGACCGACTCCCGGATCAGGTCGATGCTCTCGACGAGGCTGGACGCCAGCCGAACCAGCGAGTCCTGTAACTCCCCCTGCAGGCCGGCTCCGGTCATTTCCCCAAGTCGGGTGCGCAGGAATTCCTCCTCTCGCACCACGTCGGCGTCGATCAGCGCCAGATCTTCCGGGGTGTCGGCCGCGATCAGGCGGGGGGAAGCCCGCACAAGCTCCGAACTGCTGCGCGCCACGTCGAAGGCGGCGATCAGCTCCGGCATGTAGATCCCTGTGACCTCTCTCTGGCTGGAGTTCACGATGGTCATCAGGCCCAACGCCAGAAAGCTGGCGACAAGCGTCAGAGCAACGCCTCCACCCAGTCCGACCCAGATCTGGGTCGCGATTCCGAAGCGCTCGCCCGAAGCCTCGCGGACCTTGTCTCCCCAGCCACGGGGCAGCTTCTCCAGGAGCCACTCGAACGCCGCATGAATGCGGGAGTCGAGACCGTTCTCGGAGGGAGCGTTCATCGTGACAGGCGCTCCAGGGGCTGGAAGCGCCCGGACCGGATCTGGGTCAGGAACACACGGTCGGAGCCCTGGTTGTCACGATTCCCGTACTCCACCGCAAACCCGCCGAGGTCCATGGGCCCTGCTTCTCTCAAAGTCTGCAGGAACGTTTCCCGGGTTGGTTCGGAACCGGTTCTCCGGAGTCCCTCGGCAATCAGTCGCCCCGTGAGGTACCCCTCGAGGGAAACGAAACCGGGGTCCGCGTCGGGATCGACCGCCCCGAGTGCGTCGTGGTAGTCGGCGATCACCGGAAGGGAGGTTTCCCGGGGAAAGGGAACCACCTGTGTCACCACCACGCCCTCGCCGGCTGGCCCCAGTTCGTTGAGAAGTGCGTTGCTGCCTACGAAGGAGATGTTCACGAACACGGCGTTTACGCCGATGCGGCGAGCCCATTTGATGAAGGTGGCGGCGGGCTGGTAGGCTCCGATAATGATCACGGCCTGCGGGTTGCCTTCGCGGATATCCAGCAGGGCGCGCTTGATCGCCGTGGTGTTGCGGACATAGGCACCTTCGCTCACCAGCACCATGTTGCGCCTTCCCAGAGCGCGTCGGGTGCCGGTCAGACCGGCATTGCCGTAGTTGTCATCCTGGTAGAGGACGGCAAAGCGGGTAAAGCCGAGGTCGGTGGTGAGGCGCTCGACCATCTCCTCGGTCTCCTGGAAATAGGATGCCCGCAGGTTGACCACGAAGTCCCGGTCTTCACGCAGGAATTCCGCTCCCGTGAAGGGTCCGATGTACGGCACTCCCGCCGAGCTCGCGACGGGCTCTGCCGCCGTGGAGGTGGGGGTGCCCACCGCGCCCACCAGTCCGAACACGCCCTCGGCGATGAGAGCATGGGTGTTGGCGGAAGCGGCTTCAGGCTCGTACCCGTCGTCGCGCGCACGAAGCCGCAGCAGACGGCCGTGGACTCCCCCGTCCCGATTCGCCTCCTCGAATGCCGCGAGGATCCCGAGCCTCATGTTCGATCCGAGTTCGAGGGTGGGACCGCTGAACGCGGCGGACTGTCCGAACACGATCGAGTCCGGGAAGACGCCTTCCGCTTCCATCTGGGCAGACATCGGGGAGGCCGGCGCCAGGTATGCCACGATCCCGAGAATGCCGACGAACAGGCCACAGCGAGGCATCGGGATCCTTCCCGCGCAACACCGCGTTATGCCCTTCATCAGTCACCCCCGTATCGGAGTGCAAGGCAGGTCAGATCGTCGGATTGAGGCGCTCCCGCCGCATGCTCATGCACGGCTTCCACCACCTGGCGCGTGATTTCCTCGGGGCTCGAGCCCGCCACCTGCTTCAGCAGGTCGAGCAGCGTGTCGTCTCCGAACTGGTTGCCTGCTTCGTCCATCGCTTCCGTGACTCCGTCCGTGTAGAAGAAGACGACATCGCCCTCGTCAAGCTGGATCGAGTGTTGCTGGTAGGGAAAGTCGTCGATCACGCCGAGTACGATGCCGGTGTCGCCCGACAACCACGTCACCTCGCCGGAAGGCTTGATGAGGCAGGGGAGGTTGTGGCCGCCGTTGACGTATTCCAAGCGTCCCGATGTGGGGTTCAGCACCGCGTAGAACATGGTCACGAACATCGACTCGTTGTTCTGCTCGTAGAGTAGTTTGTTGACCTCGGTGATGCACTTTACGGGCTCCCGTTCGCCAACGGCTGATCCCTTCACGAGTGTTCGGCTCACCATCATGAACAGCGCGGCCGGGACGCCCTTGCCCGAGACGTCCGCGACCACCACGGCAAAGCCGCCATCCTCTACGGGAAAGAAGTCGTAGAAGTCGCCGCCTACCTCCTTGGCCGGCGTCATCCACGCGTACATGTCGTACCTTGGATCCTCCGGGAACACCTTGGGCAGGATCGATTCCTGCATCTGGGCGGCGACCCCGAGTTCCTGGCGCAGGGCGACCAACTCGTCGCGAGACCGAAGCGCGTCGCGCATGACCTGCAGGTGACGGATGGTCTTGTCGATCGTGGTTTCGAGATCGTCGAAGTTGATCGGCTTGGTCAGGAAGTCGAACGCGCCGCGGTTCATGGCGGTCCGAATGTTCTCCATGTCCCCGTAGGCGGTGACGATCACGGCGCGCAGATCCAGATCGAGCGAGTTGATCTGGCTGAGCAGCGTCAGGCCGTCCATCTCGGGCATGTTGATGTCCGACAGGACCATGTCGATGTCGTCGTACTCATCAAGCTTCTTCAGCGCCTCGACGCCGTTTCTGGCAAACACCAGATTGATCTCACGACGACGGATCTTGCGACGGAACTTCTGCCTGAGGAGAAGCTCGAGATCCGGCTCGTCGTCGACCACAAGAATCTTCTTCATACATCCTCCTGAAGAGCGGGAACCCCAAGACCGTTTCACCGGACCGGTTCGCGTCCTGGATGCAGGCGCGGGTTGGGGTTGGCATCGCCCCAAAACTACTTGTTGTGCGCACGTCCGCAATAACGATGCCGCAGTTTCCGGTACAAGGCCGACGTTTTCCGGTGCAAGGCCTCCGGAGGCCGCGACTCGAGTCACGGCGGCGCCGGTTCCACAAACGCCAACCCGAGGGATGCGTAATCCGCCTTTCCGTTATAGGTTGTTAGCCCGTGAGTTTGGGGAAGTCGTCAGCAGCGAACGGCGAGGTGGTAGGGAAGACAGGCGCGAGCCAGCGACAGAATCGCGCAGTTGCGACGCACAGCGGCGGATCGACGCATGGATGTCAGCCTTGGGATAGACGTGGAGTTGCACTACCGCGAGCCTCGAAGAGTCGTGGAAGTCTTCGAGCGTTTCGCCGCCGCCAACGGGGTGAATGACCTGGTCGTGCAGAGGTTTTGCCTGGCGCTCGACGAGATCCTGACCAACGTGGTTTCCTATGGCTTTGAAGAAGGATCCAGGGATCCGAGGATTCGCGTTGATCTCGGTCTCGCGGATGGTTGCCTGGAAGTCCGCATCGAGGACAATGGCCGCTCGTTCAACCCGCTCGCCGACGCCCAGGAACCCGACCTCAGCCTTCCGGTCGATCAGCGGCCGATCGGCGGACTCGGGGTCCACCTTGCCAAGAACCTCATTCAAGACATATCGTACCGGCGCGTACGAGATCGAAACTGCCTGACCCTCACACAGACGCTGTAAGGCGAGACAGGGGACTCATCCGTGAAAGTCACATCCAGCCAGTCCGGGGACACCGTGGTCGCGTCCGTCACCGGTCGCGTTGATTCGGTAAACGCCACCGCTTTCGAGCAGGAGTTGAGCAAGGCCATGGAGGGTGGTTCAAGCCGCCTTGTAGTGGATTGCGGCGATCTGTCCTACATCAGCAGCGCCGGCTTGCGCATTCTCCTTCTTGCGGTCAAGAAGACCCGTGCGCAGGGTGGCGGCGTAGCGTTGTGCCGGGTTCAGGACCATGTACGGGAAGTTCTGGAAGTGAGTGGGTTCACTCGGATCATGACCGTCCGTGACACCCTCGACCAAGCGCTCGACAGCTTCTGAACACCACATAGCCAGCGCTTCGGAGCGGCTGGCTCCTGGCGTGTCAGCGTCGGCGATTCCCGGCCAGCCCCTTCGGCCCTCGGCACCCTGCTCATCGGCCGTCGGCACCCCGCTCATCTTCCTGCTCTGGTTGGAAGCCGTGCGGCCCGTTTCACTTGCGGCGACCCCCCGGCTTCGGCGAGCACCTTCCCGCGGTTCCCGGTCACAGCCCCCGCTTCAGGGCGCGGTTGGCTAGAAGTAGGTGAACGCCTGGACCTTCAGGGACCACTCGGTGCGCTCGAGCGATGAACGGTAGATGTCCAGGTTGGTGGATATGCCGTTCTTGCCGAACGCGTACAGCATGAACCCGGGTGTGATGGTAAGCCCGGAGAAATCCTCGCCGTCGGCATCGGCCGTAGTGGCCCAGCTGAAGCGCAACAGGGGTTCGACAGCTTCGAATCGCGCGGTCTCCGGCAGCGGCAGGTACCAGAGCCCCAGCGCCTGCAGCGCGGTGAACCCGGTGTCTCTGTCAACCTTCCAGTTCCGTCCGCGAATGGCTCCCAGGAGCAGGTGACCCCCGTCGCGCCAGGTTCCCGCTTCGAACTCGATGCCGTAGGCGGGCGTCCAGGCAGACCCGTAGTCGAAATGGGTTTCGTCGAAGGCGGCGTAGACCGCAAAGCGGCTGTTGTCGGCAAGATCGAAGGACAGCTGTGCGGATGTCGATTTCCAGCTGTTGGCATCCCGGGTGTTGATGCCTTCGCCGTTTGTGATCGTCACACGGTAGCTCGCCCTGCCACCCAGGCGGCCCGTCATGTTCAATCCCGGCTCGTACCCGTGCAGCCCCAGCCTGAACGCCAGGTTTCCAAAGGAACAGACTCCCCCGACTCCAGGACATTCGTCCACTCCCGAGATCCTGGCGTCCCGTTCGATGAGCGGCAAGTCGGAG
The DNA here is from genome assembly GCA_965232315.1 of Longimicrobiales bacterium. Taxonomy (GTDB): domain Bacteria; phylum Gemmatimonadota; class Gemmatimonadetes; order Longimicrobiales; family Gaopeijiaceae; genus BD2-11. The sequence goes on from CBDDPN010000007.1 coordinate 17,382, forward strand.
TTCGGCACCAGCCAGAAGTAGGACAGTCCGCGCTTGAACTGGCCCATGTTGAGAACGAACGCTTCCGAGAAGTTCAGGGTCAGCCACGCGTCCAGGACGGAGGTGCCGAGCGCGTCGAGCTGTAGCCGGCCGCTGACGAAGTCGTTGTAACGGCCGTCCAGGGTTACCCATGCCCGCCGCATGAAGAACGACGAAACCGCCCCCTCGGCGCTCGGCGCCTCATACTGGGCATGTACGCGGGCGTCGAACGAAATGCTGGAACCGCCGTAGGACCGGAAAGGCGGAGCCTGGGCGTGCAGCTCGGCGGCATGGAATCCGAACACCGCGAGCAGCAGGCCAGCTGCCAGTGCCCTGATGGCCGCGGATGGTCCTGCCGTCTCTCGCCCGTCCTGGCGCCACCTCCCGGGGTTGATCGGAGCGTATCGGTTGGAGCGGGTGTCCTGCGCAGCGTGCGCTGCGCCATGGGTCTCCTCGCGCACCGTCATCGTGGTCTCCTCGGAAGTGAGTATCGGCGTGTGGCGGGGAATTTCCGGCTTTTCCCTCGGGAGGTGTGTTCCCTCTGGAATAAACGGCATGCGAAGGCTTTAGAAAAGACCGATTACTCTCCCGGTGTCAGGATCGAGGTCGACATCGTAGAAGGAGGGGCGGGTGGGCAGTCCCGGCATGGTTCGCATCTGGCCGACCAGCGGGTAGAGGAAGCCGGCTCCGACCGAGGCGCGCACGTCGCGGATCGGCAGCGTATATCCCTGCGGGACCCCCTTCAGGCGGGGATCGTGGCTGATGCTCAGATGGGTCTTCGCCATGCAGATCGGCAGATCCGAAAACCCCTGGCGGGTGAACAGATCGATGCGCTCGCTGGCGAGCGGCTCGAACTCGACCCCGTCGGCGCCGTAGACCTCGCGCGCGATGATCTCGATCTTGTCCCGCACGGGGAGGTCGAGCGGATAGAGAAAGCTGAAGTCGGAGGGCTGTTCGGCCGCACGCACCACCGCACGCCCCAGCGCGACAGCCCCCGCGCCTCCTTCGGCCCAGTGTTTCGACACTACCGCATCCACCGCGCCCGCGGCCCGCGCGGCACGGATGACCATGTCCACTTCGGCATCGGTGTCTGTGGCGAAGTGGTTGACCGCAACGACCACCGGCACGCCGAACTTGAGCGCGGTGGCGATGTGATGCTCCATGTTGCCGATGCCGTGCGAGAGCAGCTCCAGGTTCTCTTCCGTGTAGGCCCTGTCGAGCGGCCGGCCCGCCACCACGGGAGGCCCCCCGCCATGGGTCTTCAACGCCCGGATGGTGGCCACCAGCACCACCACGTCGGGCACCAGCCCCGAATAGCGGCATTTGATGTTGAAGAACTTTTCCATGCCGATGTCGGCCCCGAATCCTGATTCGGTGATGACGTAGTCGCCCAGCTTGAGCGCTATGCGGTCGGCGATGATGGAGCTGTTGCCGTGCGCGATGTTGGCGAAGGGGCCGGCGTGGACGAAGACCGGAGTGCCCTCCAGCGTCTGCATGAGCGTTGGCTGAATGGCGTCGCGCATGAGCACGGCGAGGGCTCCGGCGGCACCGATGTCCGCGGCGGTCACGGGTTCACCGTCGCTCGTCGCTCCGACCACCATGGCGCCAAGCCGACGCCGCATGTCGGGCAGGTCGGTGGTCAACGCGAGAATCGCCATGATTTCGCTGGCCACCGTGATGTCGAATCCGGTGTTCCGGGTGAAGCCGAACTCGTCGGGCCCCTGACCGACCGTGATCTCGCGCAGCATGCGGTCGTTGGTATCCATGACGCGTCGCCAGGTAACCGTGCCGGGATCGATCCCGAGGCGAACAAAACGGCTGCGCTGCTCCGCCGTCATCTGGTCGGGGTTGTCCGTGTTGATCCCCAACCTCTGCTTGCGCTCCTGCATTCCGCGCGCGAAGAAGCGCCGACCGTTGCGGACCGGGAAGAGGCGCTCGAAGAGCAACTCGTCGTTCTGGCGGGATTCGTGCAGCATCCGGATGTCGATCGCCGCCGCCAGCAGATTGTTGGCCGCGGTGATGGCATGGATGTCCCCGGTGAGGTGGAGGTTGAAGTCCTCCATCGGGATGACCTGGCTGTACCCGCCCCCTGCGGCTCCACCCTTGATGCCGAAGGTGGGCCCCTGGCTTGGCTGACGGATGCAGGCGATCGTCCGCTTTCCGAGATGGGCGCCCATGGCCTGGGCCATCCCAACGGTGGTGGTGGTCTTTCCTTCACCCAGCGGTGTGGGGGTGATCGCGGTCACGTCGATGTACTTGCCATCAGGCGCGTCGGCCAGCCGTTCAAGCACGGACAACCGGACTTTGGCCTTGAAGGAGCCGTGAGCCTGCAGCTCTTCGTTCGCGAGGCCGAGCCGGGACGCGACCGAAGTTATTGGGGTGACGGGGGCTTCCTGAGCGATCTCGATATCGGAAGGCACCGGCGAGCGAATCTGAAGTGACGTACTGCGGCCGGGATCGGTCATCGGTCTCGGGGTTCCACTGTTTTCGGGGGACGTGGGAGTCGGACGCGGCCGCATCGCGGAGGAACGAGCCCACCGCGCAGGGTCGCGAATAAGATTCCTCTTTTGCGGCGATTTGGGAATAGGGATGAATCGTGAGGCTGTGTGGAAGGGCGTCTTTCCTTGATTCCGTGCATCCGGTGCGGGTACATTGTTAACAGGCGTACACGCGAGTCTCCGCGACAATCCCAGTCACCCATTCTCGAGCACGGCATGCGACTCTTCATCGCGCTGAACCTGCCCGACGGCGCGAAGGAAGGCATCCACGACGCGGCCAGGCCTCTCCGGGACGCTGACCTTCCGGTTCGGTGGCTGAAGCCCGAGACCTACCACCTCACCTTGAAGTTTCTTGGCAATCCGCGTCCGACGCTCACTCCGCGAGTACAGGAGATGATCGACACGGTCGGTGGCAAGAGCCGACCCTTCTCCATGGAGATCCGCGGGTTCGGCGCCTTTCCCACCATACGCCGTCCCAGGGTGTTGTGGGTCGGTGTGGAACCGGTGCTCGCCTTGAGATGTCTCAAGCAGGACGTTGAGTGGGGGTTGGCGAACCTGGGCTTCAACCGCGAGACGAGCGCGTTTCATCCCCATATTACCGTCGGCCGGGCCAAGGGAGACTCGGGAGCGGGCGCCTTTCGCGGTCTCGACGCACTGGTGGCCGGTCTTGACTTCCGCTACGGCATCGACGTGACCTCGCTGGAACTCATGCGCAGCCATCTGTCGCGCACCGGAGCACGCTACAGCGTCGTGTCCTCCGCGGCCCTCGAGACGGCGGAGTCCAGGTAGTCGACCTTTGACGAGGGTCGCCTCCGCCACGGTTCCGGCTTCCGCTTCCTGACGAGTCCATGGCAAACATTCTCATCGTCGACGACGACGCCTCGGTCAGCGGCGCCCTTCGCCAGGTCTTCGAATACGACTCGCACCACGTGGCCGTCGCGCCCAACGGCGCCGCCGGGCTGGAGCGGCTCGCCAGCGACAATCCCGATGTCGTCTTCCTCGACGTGAAGATGCCGGGGATGGATGGGCTGGACGTCCTCACGAAGATGCGGAAGCTGGACTCGCGCACTCCCGTGATCATGATCAGCGGCCACGGAAACATCGATACCGCCGTGGAAGCCACCCGCAGGGGCGCCTACGATTTTCTGGAGAAGCCCCTCGACACGGCCCGTCTGTTCGTCACCCTGCGCAACGCGCTGGACATGAACGGGCTCAAGCGCAGCGTGGAGTCGCTCCAGACGGAGGTGGAGAGTCGATACGAGATCGTCGGCGCCTCGTATCAGGTTCGTCAGATGCTGATGCGGATCGAGAAGGTGGCTCCGACCAGGGCGCGGGTGCTGATTACGGGGGAAAACGGCACCGGAAAGGAGCTGGTGGCGCGGGCGGTCCACCGACTCTCGGACCGGCGCAACCGGCCGTTTGTCGAGGTGAACTGCGCTGCGATACCCTCCGAACTCATCGAATCGGAGCTGTTCGGCCACATGAAGGGATCGTTCACCGGGGCGGTGGCCGATCGCGCCGGAAAATTCGAGCAGGCGGACGGCGGCACCCTTTTTCTGGACGAGATCGGGGATATGTCGTTCGCCGCCCAGGCCAAGGTGCTGCGCGTCCTGGAGCAGGGCGTGGTCGTTCGGGTGGGCGGTTCCAGGTCCGTCCGGGTGGACGTAAGGGTCATCGCGGCCACCAACAAGGACCTCGCGCTGGAGATCAGCAACGAACGGTTTCGAGAGGACCTGTATTACCGCCTCAATGTCGTTCCCATCGAGGTCGCTTCGTTGAGGGCGCGGCGCGAGGACATCCCGATGCTGGTGAAGCACTTCACGACCCTGATGGTGCGTACCGGCCGGGCATCGAGAAAACACTTCACGGAGGGAGCGCTCGCGCGGCTCAAGAGAATGGACTGGCCGGGCAACGTGCGCCAGCTGCGCAACGCCGTGGAGCGGTTCCTGATTCTCGCGGAAGGCGACGAGATCCGGGCGAAAGATGTCCGGTTGCTTTCGACGGGCAGGCCCGGCGCCGTCGCCGAGGAGCTGTTCGCCTCGGCCTCGTTCGCCCGTTTCAAGGACAGGGCGGAGCGAGCGTTCATCGTGCACAGGCTGCGCGAACACGACTGGAACATCGCCGAAACCGCCCGCGCGATGGACATGCCCCGTTCCAACCTCTACAAGAAGATCCACAAGTTCGGGTTGGAGCGGGAGTCGTGAGACCGCAGGCGGGGATGGTTCGGGAACAGCGACGGCGTGGCGCAGGTCAGGTGACCGGCAACCAGGGGGAGGCCGTGACGGCGGGCACATGGGCGACGGACGGATAAAGTCGCTGGCGCGAACCGCCTGGGAATGGTTCAGGTCGGTTCTGGTCGCGTTGGCGCTGTTCATGGTCATCAGAGCCTTCCTGGTGGAGGCCTTCAAGATTCCCACCGCTTCCATGGAAAACACCCTTCTGGTGGGGGACTTCCTGGTCGTGAACAAGGCCCTGTACGGAGCGGAAATCCCGGGAACGTCGCTGCGTTTTCCCGGGATCGTGGAACCGCAACGGGGCCATGTCATCGTCTTCACACCTCCTCACGATCCGGGAAGGAACTACGTGAAGCGGCTGGTCGGCAGGTCGGGGGATGTGATCGAGATGCGGGCAAAGAAGCTGTACGTGAACGATGTCCGGGTCGAGGAGCCCTACGCCCGCCATGTGGATCCCGGACGTGATGAATTCCATCCCAACATGGCGTGGCAGGCGGACTTCCTCACCGATGGGCGCGATGCCGCGACCTATCGCCCGACGCGCGACAACTGGGGTCCGATCCGGGTGCCCGCGAACAGCTATTTCGTTCTTGGCGACAACCGCGACAACAGCGAAGATTCGCGCTATTGGGGATTTGTGGACGACGAGTCGATACGCGGCCGACCCTGGTTCGTCTACTACTCGTTCGATTCGTCGTCCGATGAAGCGGCTGCGTGGGTGCGGGAGGTGCGCTGGGAACGGATCGGCGGGCTTGTCCGGTAAGTTGCGACGGACAATCGCTGGTTGACACCATGCGGCCTCTCTGATACCCTTGACTGCTTTGTCGCTCTACTCGGCGGAACTCAGGGCATGCGGACGAGCCCGCGGAGAGGCGTCTTCCCCAGGAAATGCGGTGGACCGCGAGTGAAGACATATACGCCGAAGGCCGATGAAATCGACCACCAGTGGTGGGTCGTTGACGCGGCGGACAAGCCGCTGGGCCGTCTGGCTACACGGGTAGCTCACATCCTGCGCGGCAAGCACAAGCCCATCTTCACCCCCCACCTGGACGCGGGAGACAACGTGGTCGTGATCAACGCGGCGCGCGTGAAGCTGACGGGCAACAAGGCGGCGCAGAAAACCTATTTCCGTCACTCGGGCTACATGGGCGGCGAGCGTCACATTCCGTACCGGACGATGATGGAGCGGTATCCCGAACGGGTGATCGAGCGTGCCGTGAGGGGTATGCTCCCGAAGGCGAGGCTCGGTCGTCGGCTACGACGCCGACTTCGCGTGTACGCCGGAGCCGAGCATCCACACCACGGCCAGCGGCCGCGTCCACTCGAGTTCTGAGTCTGGAGGTTCATTGGCATACGTACAGCAGATCCAGGCCGTCGGAAGACGCAAGACCAGCGTCGCACGCATCATTCTGCGGCCGGGGACTGGACGGTGGCTCGTCAACGGCCGGGAACTGGATGACTACTTTCCCCGGCTGACGCACCGCAAGCGCGCGACCGAGCCTCTGCAGGTCGTTGACGCGGATGGTCGCGTGGACGTGGTTGCCCGCGTCCACGGAGGCGGGATGACCGGTCAGGCCGACGCCATCCGTCTAGGTGTGGCGCGCGCGATGGTCAAGGAAGACGAAGATGCGATGGGCCCGCTTCGCCAGGGCGGATTCCTGTCGCGTGATCCGAGAAAGGTGGAACGCAAGAAGCCTGGTCGCCCCAAGGCTCGCAAGCGCTTCCAGTTCAGCAAGCGTTAAAAAACCGAGGATCGCCTGAAACGCATGGAGCAGGTCTCTCTTAATCAGATGCTCGAGGCTGGAGTCCACTTCGGACACCAGACTCGCCGGTGGAACCCCAAGATGCGCCGCTTCATCTTCACGGAGCGGAACGGCATCCATATCATCGATCTGCGCAAGACCCTCGAGCGGCTGATAGCGGCGCGAAAGATCGCCCGGCAGCTGGTTCTCGCGGGCGAGCGCGTGCTCTTTGTATGCACCAAACCGCAGTTGCGCGGAATCATCGAAGAGGATGCGGCCAGATCTCAGAGTCTGTTCGTGACCGAACGTTGGCTGGGCGGCATGCTCACCAATTTTCAGACGATTCGGCGCCAGATCCGTCGTCTGAAGGAGCTCGAGCGTGGACAGGAAGAAAACGCCTTCGAGTTCTACACCAAGAAGGAACGCCTTCTGCTTGAGCGGGAGCGGCTGAAGCTGGAAAAATATTTTTCCGGAGTCAAAGACATGACGCGGCTGCCGGGCGCGGTCTTCGTGGTTGACGCGCGGCGTGAAGCCATCGCGGTCAAGGAGGCTCACCGCCTCGGAATCCCCATCATCGCCATCACGGATACCAACGCCGACCCCGACCTCATCGACTACCCGATCCCGGGCAACGATGACGCGATACGCTCCGTCAGCCTGATCAGCGGGGCAATCGCCGAGGCGGTGCATCAGGCCCGCCAGGAAGTGCCGGAGGAAGAGCTCCGCCGGGTGGAGGATCTGGAGGCGACGACCTACTCGACCGAGACGGGGGAAAAGGCCGCCGCGGTGGAAGAGCATCCTCGCCGGCGAGCGCGCCGGCGTCCTCGTCCCGGGGTGATTGCCAAGCGCCAGAAGCCGGGCGGCGACACTCCTTCGTCCGGACGAACGGGAAGGGCCCGCCCGCCCGCCGGGAAGCCGCGCCGTGGCGGGTCGGCTCCCCCCGCCAGAGGGGCGCCTTCCAAGCCCTCCGCCTCCAGGCCTTCCGCGCCGAAGCCCTCCCGAGTCAGGCGAGCACCGCCGCAACCGGTACCATCCCGGCCGAACTGACCTTCCTTCCGGCCGACGCCGGGCACGGCAGGATACAGGCGAGGGATGTCGGCAAGGATCACCATCGGGTTCCGCGCCCGGGAACCCTGAAACGACCACCAGGCGGATAAGCCATGACGATTCCGGCAAAGATGGTAAAGGCCCTGCGCGACCGTACCGGCGGGGGCATGATGGATTGCAAGCGCGCCTTGCAGGAGACCGGAGGAGATCTCGAGGCCGCAGTCGACCTCCTGCGAGCGAGGGGCGCGGCAAGGGTCTCCAAGCGGGCGAGCAGGGACACCAACCACGGAACCATCGGCAGCTATGTCCACTTCGATGGCAGGGTTGGCGTGATCCTCGAGGTAAACTGTGAGACGGACTTCGTCGCCAACACGGACGACTTCCGTCGGCTGGCCAAGGATGTCGCACTGCATATCGCATCCCAGGCCCCGATCGCCGTACGCGCCGAAGATCTGCCGGAAGATGTCGTCGAGCGCGAGAAGGCGGTGTATCGGGAGCAGGTGCGGGCGCAGGGAAAGCCGGAGCGTATCCAGGACATGATCATCCAGGGCAAGCTCAAGGCCTTCTACCGGGATCATGTATTGCTTGAGCAGGCCTTCGTCAAAGACACGGCACGGACCATTCGCGAGCTCGTGACCGAGGTGTCGGCGAAGACGGGAGAGAAGATCGAGGTCGCCCGTTTCGCGAGATTCGCGGTCGGGCAGCGCGGCTGACCGGAGACATCCACGGGCGATGACCGGCTCGTCGGAGTTCCGATACTCCCGGGTGCTTCTCAAGGTCTCGGGAGAAGCCCTCGCCGGAGACGAGGGTTTTGGTATTTCTCCTCCGGTCGTGGATCGGCTTACCGACGAAATCAAGACGCTCGCCGAAATGGGCGTGGCGCTGACCATCGTCATCGGAGGCGGCAACATCGTGCGCGGCGCCCTCGCGAGCCGTCAGGGCATGGACCGCGTGACGGCGGACTACATGGGCATGCTCGCCACCGTCATCAACGCGCTGGCGCTGCAGGACCTGCTTGAACGCAAGGGCGTGACCACGCGCGTCCTGACCGCCTTCCGCATGGAGAAGCTGGCGGAGCCGTACATCCGCCGCAGAGCGCTGCGCCACCTTGAGAAGGGCAGGCTGGTGATCTTCGCCGGGGGGACGGGCAACCCGTATTTCTCCACCGATACCGCGGCGGCCCTTCGGGCGATCGAAATGGAAGCCGATGTTATCATCAAGGCCACGAAGGTGGCCGGAATCTTCACTGCCGATCCCTTCGTGGATCCGACAGCCCGCTTCATCCCGCGAATCAGCTTCCAGGATGTCATCGCGCGGGAACTGGCGGTCATGGATGCGCCCGCGGTGTCGCTCTGCAAGGACAACAGGCTGCCGATCATCGTGCTCAACCTCGACGACAAGGGAGCCGTCGGGGCCGCCATCAGAGGGGAGCGCATAGGCACGTTGGTTTCCTGAGCGGGTATTCGCTGATCGACGCACACACATGAGCTACACACACGCGCGCGGGAGGCTGTCATGGCACTCATGGACGAACTGAAGGAGCGCATGGAGGCCGCGATCGACGCTGCCCGGCGTGAGTTCGCGACCGTTCGAACCGGCAAGGCGACCCCCGCGCTACTCGACAGCGTACGGGTCGACGCCTATGGCGCCAGCATGCCCCTGAACCAGTTGGCGACGGTGGTTGCGGCCGATGCCAGCCTGCTGGTGGTGCAGCCCTTCGACAGATCGCTGGTGGCGTCCGTGGACAGGGCCATCATGTCGGCCAACCTGGGGCTCAACCCCTCCAATGACGGCAATGTCGTGCGGGTACCCATTCCTCCGCTCACCGAGGAGCGCCGAAGGGAATACGTGCGCATCATTCACAAGATGGCGGAAGAGGCGAGGATCTCGATCCGCCACGCGCGGAGGGCGGGCAACGTTGAGGTCAAGCGTCGCATCCGAGAGCACGAGACAGGTGAAGACCAGGGCCGGCAGACCATGGACGGAATCCAGAAGCTCACCGACCGCCAGGTGGCCAGGCTGGAGGAGCTCATGCAGGCCAAGGAGGGGGAGGTCATGGCGATCTAGCCATGAAGGCGACCGTGCTCGGCCAGATCGAAATGAACGGTCCCGTACCCCGTCATGTCGCCATCATCATGGATGGCAACGGACGCTGGGCCCGGCGGCGTGGCCTGCCCCGCAAGGCCGGCCATGAAAACGGGATGAGCGCGGTGCGGACCACCATCGAGGCCTCCGTCGACGCCGGAATCGAAATACTTACCCTCTTCGCGTTCTCCACCGACAACTGGAATCGCCCTTCCGAGGAAGTCTCAGCCCTCATGTCGCTCCTCAGGATGTATGCCGAGCAGGAGCGTGCTGAACTGGTGGAGAAGGGGGTGGAGGTGCGCGTGCTCGGTTCCCTCGAGAGAATGCAGCCTTCCGCGCGCACGGCCGTCGAACGTATCATGCGGGCGACCGCGGGAGGGACGACGCTCAGGCTGAACCTGATGATCTCGTACAGCGGAAGGGAAGACATCCTGACCGCGGTCCGCCGTCTGGCGGCGCGAGTGGCGGACGGCGAACTGACGCCGGAGCAAATCGACGATGCGTGCATCGATGGGGCACTGCTGACCCGGGGCATACCCGACCCCGACCTTCTCATAAGAACCTCCGGAGAGTTCAGGATCTCGAATTTCATGCTATGGCAGATTTCGTATTCCGAGATCCATATCACTCCGGTGCTTTGGCCGGACTTCTCCCGTGAGGATTTCTTCGGGGCCGTGCTCGAATATCAGCGCCGCGACAGGCGCTTCGGCCGCATCACTTCCGCCTGATGGCACTGGCCAACCTGCGGCGTCGGGTCCTCGTTGCGGGCCTCGCCCTTGCCCTGGTGCTTCCGGTTATCTATCGGGGTGGGTGGCTGCTGGGCGTGCTGACCGCCGCGCTGGCCGCGGTGGGAACCCGTGAATACTGCCTTCTGGCACGAGAGGGAGGTGTTCGGGCCTTCACCGGGACGGCCATGGCCCTCGCCGCGGCGCTGGTCCTGGCGGCGACGGCAGAACCCTTCTTCACCGGGTTCGCCCCTCTCGCGCTGGCCGTCCTGATGAGCGCCGCCGTGGTACTGCCGATCGCTGCCGTGCGAGCGCGCGATGTGCCGGACCGGCCGCTCGCATCGGTCTGCGTGAGCCTCTCGGCGGCGCTGTACGTCGGAGGGGGGCTCTGCTTCGGCCTGTTGTTGCGCCATCTTCCCGAGACGGGAGTTGCCGTGAGGGCGCCGGGCGCGCTCGAAGGTTCGTTGCTGCTCCTGTTTCCGCTGGCGGTAACCTGGGCGGGCGACAGCGCAGCCTATCTGGCCGGCAGCCTCTGGGGAGAGCGGCGTCTTCTTCCCGCCGTCAGCCCCGGGAAGACTGTGGTCGGCAGCGTGGCCGGACTGGCCGCGGCGGCGGCGGCGGGGCTCCTGTTCATCGTCGTGGCCGCGGAGCCGTTTGCCTTCCTGGGAGTCGACCCGGCCACCGTGGTCGCAATCGCGTTGGTCGTCGGGGCAGGGGGGCAGGCAGGCGATCTGGCTGTGTCCCTGATGAAGCGCGAGGCCGGGGTCAAGGATACCGGCTCGCTGCTTCCCGGACACGGGGGCGTGCTCGACCGACTGGACGCGGTACTGGTGGCGCTCCCGCTCACCTATGCGGCGCTTCGCCTGGCCGGTTCGGTGTCACCATGAATGGGTGCCCCGCTTCCCTCTGCGCGGGCGTTCGGACGTGACGCGCGTAGCGATCCTGGGATCGACCGGCTCGGTGGGGCGGAGCGCGCTCGAGGTCATGGGCCGTCACCCGGAGCACTTTCGCGTCGTGGCTCTGGCGGCAAACCGGTCGGTTGATGTGCTCCGCGAGCAGGTTGCGCTTCACCGGCCGGGCCGGGTGGTCGTCGCCGATCCGGAAGCGGAAAGACTCGACGTTCCGGGAGTGTCGTGCGGCTACGGCCGGGAAGCTCTGGTGGCGCTCGCCCGAGACGGCGACGCGGATGTGGTCATCAACGCCCTGGTGGGTGTTGCGGGCCTCGAGCCCACACTGGCAGCGCTGCGCGCGGGAAAGCGTCTCGCGCTCGCCAACAAGGAATCCCTTGTGGCGGGAGGAGAACTCGTGCTGGAGGCAGCCCGGCTGGGCGGGGGTGAGCTGGTGCCCATCGATTCGGAGCACAGCGCGATCCTTCAGTGCCTGTCCGGCAGCGACCCGTCGCACGTCGCCCGTCTGGTCCTGACGGCATCGGGCGGTCCCTTCCGAAGCTGGGATGCGTCCAGAATGAGAGAAATCGGACCATCGGATGCGCTGCGCCACCCGACCTGGAGCATGGGATCGAAGATCACCATCGACTCGGCCACGCTCGCCAACAAGGCGCTTGAGGTGATCGAGGCACATTTCCTGTACGATATCGGGTACGAGCGAATTGACGTCGTCGTGCATCCACAATCGATCATCCATTCGTTCGTGGAGTTCACGGACGGATCGGTCGTTGCTCAACTGGGCCTTCCCAACATGGAGCTACCCATTCTGTACGCCCTCACGCACCCGGCGCGCATCGACGATGCCGGACTGCGTACCTTTCATCCTTCCCGCTTTTCGGCTCTCACCTTCGAGGAGGTGGATCGCGATCGGTTTCCCCTCTTTGAGCTGGGGGTCGAGGCCGGGTGCGCCGGCGGCTGGGCACCGACGGTGTTCAACGCGGCCAACGAGGTGGCGGTGCACGCGTTCCTCCATGGCGAGCTGCCTTTCGGCGAGATGGCGGCGGTGGTGGGAGAGGCGTTGCGGCGCACTCCGCGGGGGGATACCGGCACGGTTGAGGATGTTCTCGGAGTGGATGCCGACACCCGGTGCGTGGCCCGGGAATCCATCGCGGCGGTGATCGCGTAATGTTGCGCGGGTCATGAACGTGCGCAGACAGGGAGGCGGATGATGGCGCTGCTGGCGACGATCGTTGTCCTGGGCGTTCTTATTCTGGTGCACGAACTCGGTCACTTCTGGGCGGCCAAGTTCGTCGGTGTGAAGGTCTTGCGGTTCTCCATCGGGCTGGGACCGCGGGTCCTGGGCTTTCATCGGGGCGATACCGAGTACGTGATCTCGGCGATTCCGCTGGGCGGCTACGTGAAGATGAGCGGGATGGCCGACGAGGTCATGGAAACGGTGGAAGGAGGCCCCGCGGAGCCGCTTCGCGAGTCCCGTCGGACGGACTTCGATGGCAAGCCGGTATGGGCGCGCGCCCTGGTCCTCTCTGCCGGCGTGATCATGAACATGATCTTCGCCTTCGCCGCGTATACCGCGGTCGCCGCAGGCTGGGGCAGCGCCGAGGTCGCCGAGACCCGGCTTGGCTACGTCAACATCGAGTCGCTTCCGCCGGGCGCGGAATCGCTGGCGGGACTTCCCGTCGGCGCGCGCCTGACCAGGGTAGGCGACCGCGATGTGGAGCACTGGGGGGATGTGCGCGACGGGTTCCTGTTCGCCCAGGCGGAAACCGTCACCGTGGAAACGGAGGCGCCCCGGATGGCGGTCACCGTGCCGGTATCCGAGGACCCACTCGCGCGAGAGCGACTGGCCGTCGCGCTCGACTACTGGCTGGAGGCCGAGGTGCTGGATGTGGAGCCGGGGATGCCGGCGGCGCGCGCAGGGCTCGAGCCCGGGGACCGCGTCCTCGCGGTGGACGACGCAGCGGTGGAGAACTGGCATTTCTTCCGGCGGGAGATCATGCGCCGTCCCGGGCGCGAGGTCGACCTCCGGGTGGTGCGCGACGGTGCTCTCATGGAGTTCACCGTCGTCCTCGCGTCGCGCGAGGAACGGGGACCCGGCGGGGAAGTACGGACCATCGGCCAGGCCGGCATCTTTCCCCCGTTTCCCGATCCCGCGTATGTGCCCGTCCCTCTGGCGCAGGCGGTGGTCATCGGCTACCGGGAGACCTGGGCCACCACCCGCCTGATCCTCGGGTTTCTCGGCGACCTCGTGACCGGGAACATCTCCCCACGCTCCCTGGGCAGCATCGTCACCATCGGCGAGGCATCGGGTCAGGCGGCGGCGGCGGGGATCGAGGTCTTCCTCCGTTTCATGGCTCTGTTCTCGGTCAACCTTGCGATCCTGAACCTGCTGCCGATTCCGGTGCTGGACGGCGGGCATCTCCTGTTCCTGGGGGTCGAGGCGGTGCGAGGCAAGGCGCTCAGCCTGGAGCAGCGGCTGCGCTGGAGCAGGGTCGGTCTGGTGGTGCTCATGGGGATCATGGTATGGGCGCTGTCCAACGACGTGCTGCGCCTGCTGGGGTTGTAACGCGTCCCACCTAGTGGCATAACGAGCCGCGGCGCGCCTGCGCCACCGTCATCCCAGGCCATCATCGCGCCGGCCGCGGACTCGAGACGCCGGGGCCCTCAGAGAAACGACAACTGCTCGGGGCCGCGCTCTCTTCGCAGGGCCTCGATGTTCAGCATCTCCGAAGGTTCGTCCTGTCGGGCAACGCCCAGCAGTCCCCGGTAGCCGGCCTTCCGCAACGCCCGCGATACGGTCCGGCGCGCCAACTCCGGCGTGTTGCACTCCGCTGAGAGATGCGCCAGCAGAATACCGGCGAGCCGAGGGTGCAGGAGTTCCCGCGCAAGACGGGCGGCCGCGCGGTTGGAGAGGTGTCCGTGGCTGGAGGCAATGCGTGATTTGACCGCGGCGGGATAGGCGCTCTGATGGAGGAGTGCTTCGTCGTGGTTGGCCTCCAGTACCAGAAAGTCGCACCCGGCGAGGGCGTGGCGCACGATCGCCGTCGACCGCCCCAGATCGGTGGCGAGCCCGACGCGCGTCCCGGACTCCACGTCGACCAGCGCGATGGCTACCGGATCGGCGGCGTCGTGGATGGTCATGAATGGTTCCACGCGCAGGTCCTCGATGCCGAAGGCTCGCCCGGGCCGGTACTCCATGACCGCTTCCGATCCGCGAAACAGGCGCTTGCAGGCCCGTCGGGTCGCCTCGGTGAGATACACGGGGATGCCGTGGCGTCGCGCGAGGACTCCGCTTCCGCGGGTGTGGTCGCCGTGTTCGTGCGTAAGGATGATCGCGGCAATGTCGATCGTCTCCACCCCGACCAGCCGCAGGCGTCGCTCGGTCTCGCGTGCACTGAAGCCCGCGTCGACCAGCACCGCCGCGCGCCTGGTACGGACCAGGATCGAATTGCCTTTGCTCCCGCTGCCCAGCACGCAGACCTGCATGCCCGTCCCGTTGACCGCCGTCGGCTATTCGGCGCTGGCGACGCTGCGCCAGGCGCGCTCCAGCACAACGCGGTTTTCCGCCGTGAGCGGCACCCCTCTCCGGCTCATGACGTGCCGGGCGGCGTCCAGGAAGCGATCGAGCCGGAACAACGGCGAGTCCGGACTCGCTCCCCATCGGAAGGGTGGCACATAGCTCACGGCCCCCCCGCCGCCGAACAGATTACAGCCCGCTCCCACGACCGCCCCGGTGTTGAGGAGGGTGCCGATCGCCGTTCTGACGTGGTCGCCCAGAAAGCATCCCATCTTGATGAAGCCGGAGGAAACGGAGCCTTCCGCGGTGCGGATTCGCACGTCGCGGTAATCGTTGCGAAGGTCGCTGTTGGTCGTGTGCGCGCCGAGGTTCACCCAACGGCCGAGGTAGGCGTGGCCCAAAAAGCCGTCGTGGGCCTTGTTGTCGTAACCGAGTAAGACACAGCCCTTTACCTCGCCCCGGATCTTGCAACCGGGGCCGATGTGGGAGGCCGACACCCTCCCACCCAGGATGGTCGACCCGTCTGCCGCGTAGAGCGGACCTTCCAGGCGGGCCGGGCCGAGCACGCGCACGTCCTTCCCGAGCACGATCGGTCCTGGGCCGGTGTCCAGCACCACACCCGGGTCGATGGCGGCCCCGGGGCCGAGAGAAAGGAGACCGTCGCCGAGGAGGTGGGCCCCGGGAGGGACGGACGGCCGCGCGCGGGTCGCCTCCGCTGCGGTTCCGCGCGGAAGTGGCGCGGACACCCCCTCCAGGGCCTCCGCCGCGGTTGTCGGCGGTGCCGGCCCCCCGGTCGTCGTCGTCGTCGCCCCGGTCGTCAGATCCTCCAGCAGCTGGGCGGGCGTGCGCGCCACCAACTCCCACACGTGCTCCAGCACGAATCCGTCAACGTCCAGTCGTGCCTGCCCCGGTGGCGCGGCGGCGGGATCCGCGAGGTCGCGGGAGTGGGGAGGGGGGGTGCCGGCCGGGAGGCTCCACCCCACCCGTACGCCGTCGACGCAGAGGTCGGCGGGGGCCGGCGGCAGTTCCCGGGGAGCCGTACGCACCACCGCCCGGCTCGACACCAGAAGGCGGTGCTCGCGTGGTCCCGTCTCCGGGACGGCAATGGCCCGCGGCCCTCCGTCTTCGCAAAACCCCACGAGGTGCTCTGCCGCGAGGTGGCCACCGTATTCCGCTCCCCATGCGCGGGCCGCCCGTTCCCAGAGGCGCAGAGCTCCGAACACCAGTTCCGCCCCGGGGCGCGTGAGGCTGAAGGGCTCCCACCCTCGGGCCCGGGCGTCGTCAAAGAGGTAGAGCCGGATCGTCACGGGCGTCCCGCGCGCAACGACGAGGGCAGGTGGTCCACCAGCCGCTTGAGCTCGCGGGCGTGCCCGCGGGTGGTGACCAGAATCACGCCTCCTGCCTCCACCACGACCAGGTCGGTCACACCGAACAGCACCACCGGTCGGCCGTCGCTGTACGCGATGTTCCCGTCGCTCTCCACCAGCAAGACGTCCCCGAACACCGAGTTGCCACGCCCGTCGGGCTGGCGGGTGCGCTGGAGCGCCTCCCAGCTGCCGACATCGTCCCATTGGAAGGAAGCTGGGAGCATCGCACAGTGTCGGCTGCGTTCCAGCACGGCTTCATCCACGCTGATCCGGGGCGCGCGGCGGAAGAACCCTTCCACGTCTCCGACCTCGAGCCGGGGAATCAGGGCGGCGATATCGGGGGCGTGCTCGCGCAGCTCGGCCAGGAACACGGCGGCCCGCCACACGAAGATCCCGGTGTTCCAGAGGAATCCCTGCCGGATATAGTCCGCCGCCGTCGAGGCGTCGGGTTTCTCGTGAAACCGCACCACGCGCCGAGGCGACGGGTCCGCAGCCCGGTCGTCCTCGCTTCCTTCGAGGTGGCTTCCGGGTTGCAGGTACCCGTACCCGGTTTCAGGGCGATCCGGAGGCGCCCCCACCGTCAGCAGGATGTCCTCGCGCGCGGCAATCGCGATGCACCGCTCGAGCAGCGACCGGAACGCCGCTGCGGGGCGGATCACATGGTCGGAGTGGAGGGACACGATCACGGCGCCGGGGTCGCTTTGCCAGGCGTGCCAGGTCGCCCAGGCGAGCGCCGGCGCGGTGCTGCGCGCCATCGGCTCCCACAGGAATGAAGCGGGGGAAAGCTCTGGCAGCGCCCCGGTCAGGGACGGCTTCAGATGCCGTCCCGCGACGATCCGGAGTTGGTCGGGGGCGACCATCTCGAGGACGCGCGCGACGGTATCGGCAACGAGCGGACGGCTCGAAACCAGGGGCAGGAGCTGCTTGGGGTGAGCGGGCGTGCTGGCGGGCCAGAAACGGGAGCCGGCGCCACCCGCGAGGATGACGACCCGGAGGTGGGGGTCGCTGGGAGTCAATGCCGCTCGGTGATGCGGGTCGGAATGCACGCGGAAACTTACCCGGGACGGAGTGTAACATCAACGCAATCAACCATTGCGGGGTTGACCGTCCGGAGCCGTCGGGGTAGTCTAGGCGCGCCCCGCGAGCGGTTGTCGCCTCGCAGGACCTCTTCCCACCCTCCGTGGCCCGGACAGTCGTCATGCGTTCGCTCGGGATCATCGTATTTCTCCCCATGCTCCTTGCCACGGCTGCGTGCGGGCGGGATCCCTTCGCGCTCGAATGGATCGCCTCCGCCGATACCGTGCGCCTGTATGCCATCTCGCGGCCCGAGCCCAACGTCGAAACCGGTTTCGACTTCGGCGCCCGCCGAGCAGTCCGCATCGAAGCCCCTTCCACAACCGCGTCCTGGGATCTGGCCGTGGACGTTCAGGGCAACCGGGCGGTCTTTCTGCCTCCCGGCTTCTTCGGCGTCGACTCCGATGCGGGCCTCGTGGAACTCCCCGACGAGAACTTCGACGAGATCGAGGAGGCCCCGGAGGACGAAGACGTCTACGTCGGGGACCAGGCCGTGCCGGTGAGCCTCGGAACCCTGTATGTGGTGCGCACGCGACGGCTGCGCTCCAACTACGGGCAGCTCTGCAACCACTACGCGAAGCTGGTGCCCCTCGACGTGGATCCCGTGGAACGCTCCGTGGCCTTCGTGTTCGACACCAACGGGATCTGCAACAGCCGCAAGATGCAGCCGGACATCTTTCCCTGAACCCTTCTTCCCCCCAACTCTTCGCAAGGGCATGCTCGACCTCCGGATGATCCGGGCGCAACCGGAGCTGGTGCGTACCGGAATGGCACGGCGCGGCATCCGCGGTGGAGATGCCATGGTCGAGCATCTTCTCGCGTTGGACGAACGGCGCCGGTCCACGATCGGGGAGTCAGACCAGCTCAAGGCGCGCCGCAACGCCGTTTCCCGTCGCATCGGAGAACTGAGGAGGGCAGGGGAACCCGCGGATGACCTGATCGCCGAAATGCGGCAGGTGGGCGGCCGGATCGAGGCGCTGGACGAAGTTGTTGCCGATGCCGAGACACACATCCGGGACGCCCTCATGGAGATCCCGAACCTCCCGCTTGCCGAAGTGCCCGACGGCGGCGAGGATGCCAACGCCCTCATCCGCAGCTGGGGCACAAGACCGGGCTTCGATTTCGACCCGCTGCCGCACTGGGAACTCGGAGAACGTCTGGGTTTGCTCGACCTGGCGCGCGGGGCCAAGATCTCGGGGTCGGGGTTCCCCGTGCTCACCGGCCGGGGCGCCCGGCTGCAGAGGGAACTGATCGGCTTCATGCTCGACCTGCACGTGGAGGAACACGGCTATACCGAAGTGCGCGTGCCCTACATGGTGACGCGCGAGAGCCTGACCGCCACCGGTCATCTGCCGAAGTTCGCCGAAGATGCCTACGTAACTTCGCGGGACGACCTCTGGCTGATCCCCACTTCCGAGGTGCCGCTCACCAACCTGCGCCGGGGCGAGCTGCTCTCCACGGACGAGCTGCCTCTTCGCTATACCGCCTACTCTCCCTGCTTCCGGCGCGAAGCCGGGGCCGCAGGTGCCGATACCCGTGGTCTGCTGCGCGTGCACCAGTTCGACAAGGTGGAGCTGATGCGCTATGAGACCCCGGCGCGCAGCCGCGCGGCGCTTGAGGAAATGACGACGGAGGCAGAGGTGATCCTCCAGCGCCTGGGTCTCGCGTATCGCGTGCTGAGCCTGGCCACCGGCGACCTCGGGTTCTGGTCGGCCATGACCTATGACCTGGAGGTCTGGGCACCCGGTGTGCGCCGCTGGCTGGAGGTGTCGAGCGTCAGCACCACGACCGACTATCAGGCGCGACGCGCGAACCTGCGTTTCCGCCCCGGTCCCGGCATGAAGCCCCAATTCCTGCATACGTTGAACGGATCCGCGCTCGCCCTTCCGCGGCTGATGGTCGCTCTGCTGGAGACGTATCAGGAAGAGGACGGGAGCGTGAACCTGCCCGAGCCGCTGGCCGAGCGTCTCGGCGACGGTCGCCTCCAACTCTGACAGGGACGCCGGGATCCGTGTCGCCGAAGCGCTGGTATGTCGGGCTGGCGGCACTCTTCGTCGCTCTGGCGGGCTGGTATCTGCTCTATACCCAGCAGATCGTGCGAGCCCTGCGCGCGGACAGCGAGATCTTCACGCGCATCTACGCGGACGTGATGGAAGGCCTGACCGACCCGGACGAGGGCAGTTCCACCCAGGCCCTCTTGCGGCTCCAGATGGTGATCTCGGAGTCGGGCGTGCCGTTCGTGGTGACCGGACCCGGCGATACCGTTCTGGCCGTGGAGAACCTCCCGTTCGAGGTCGATCTCGCAACGCCGGAAGGACAGGCGCGGGCGCGCGGTTACCTCGTCACACTGGACCAGCGCAACCCTCCGGTGGGGGATCCCGAACTGCAACACGTCCACTACGGTCCGCCCCCTATTCTGACCCGCCTGCGCTGGATTCCCTGGCTTCAGGCGGGCGGGCTGGCTCTGGTCGTGCTCATGCTGGCGGGGCTGGTTCGCTACCAGCGGCGGGTGGCCGGAGAACGTGCCTGGACGGTCATGGCGCGCGAGCTGGCGCACCAGTTGGGTACACCCATCTCGTCGCTGCATGGATGGGTCGAGGTGCTCAAACTGCCCCCTCCCGAACGTCCCGGAGCGCTGTCCGAGGGTGAGATCCTGCACGAGCTCGAAGACGATGTGGAGCGCCTGGAACGAGTCACGCGACGCTTCGAGCTGATCGGCCGGGAGCCCGCCCTCGGCCGGGTCGACCTGGCGGAAGTTCTGACGGAGCTGGAGGGCTATTTCCGCTCCCGTCTCCCGAGTCTGGCATCCGCCGTGGAACTGCTGGTGGACGTTCCGCCGGATCTGCCGCCTGTGAAGGGACACCACGTCCTCCTCGGCTGGGCTCTCGAAAACGTGCTCAAGAACTCGCTGGACGCCCTGGCCGGGCGGGGAGGCACGATTTCCATCACCTGTTCGAATCCCGGAGCGGGATGGGTGGATGTGCGCATCGCGGACTCCGGGCCGGGGATCGATCCCGCCGTGCTGGACGAGATCTTCGAGCCCGGCGTGACCACCAAGTCCAGCGGCTGGGGCGTGGGCCTTACCCTGGCGCGCCGCATCGTTCAGGGCGTCCACAAGGGGAAGATCGAGCTGATCTCCGAGTGGGAGCCCGGGGCGACCTTCAACATCCGTCTTCCGGCCGAGGCCCGACGCGTTGGATCACCTTGAAGGGCTGAACCCCCAACAGCGGGCCGCGGTGCTTCATTTCGAAGGGCCGCTGCTGGTGCTGGCGGGCGCGGGGACCGGCAAGACGCGGGCGCTGACGTGCCGGATCGCGCACCTGGTGCGTGAGCATGGCATTCCTCCCCATCGTATCCTCGCCGTCACCTTCACCAACAAGGCGGCGGGCGAAATGCGCGAACGCGTCGCCATGTATCTGGGAGAGGAACCAAGCGGGATGTGGCTCGGCACGTTCCACGCTCTCGGTGCCCGCCTGCTGCGGATCCACGCGGGCGAAATCGGCCGGGCGACGCCCTTCACCATCTTCGACGCCGAGCAGAGCCTGAGCCAGATCAGACAGGCCGAGCAGGCCGCCCGCGTCAACCCGGAGGAATGGAATCCACGATCGGTGCAGGGCGTCATCAGCGGCGCCAAGAACGCGCTGGTCAGCCCACAGCGGTTCCACGAGGACGTCGCGGACGGCCCCGATCCGCTCGCGGCGGTGGCGGCCCGGGTGTACCCGGAGTATCAGGCTGCGCTGGAGCGCCAGAACGCCTTCGACTTCGACGACCTCCTGATGAAGCCGGTAGAGCTGCTCGAGGACCGCCCGGACATCCTGCACCGTTACTCCGACCGTTTCGCGTTCCTGCTGGTCGACGAGTACCAGGACACCAACCACGCCCAGTTCCGGCTGCTGGATCTGCTGGCCCGCGTCCACGGCAACATCATGGTTGTAGGGGACGACGATCAGAGCATCTACGGGTGGCGGGGAGCGGACATCCGCAACATCCTCGAGTTCGAGTCGGTCTTCCCCGGGGCCCATGTCGTGCGACTCGAGCGCAACTACCGATCCGGTGGACACATCCTCGATGCCGCCAACTCGGCCATCGCCCTCAATCTGGCCCGCAAGGTGAAGACGCTGCACACGCGTCGTCCGGATGGCGAGTTGCTGAGCGTGCTGCCTACGGCGACCGAAACCGATGAGGCGCGCTGCATAACGGACGAAATCGAGTCCCGCATGCAGGCCAACGACGGCAGCTACCGCGATTTCGCCGTGCTCTACCGCAC
The DNA here is from genome assembly GCA_965232315.1 of Longimicrobiales bacterium. GTDB lineage: Bacteria > Gemmatimonadota > Gemmatimonadetes > Longimicrobiales > Gaopeijiaceae > BD2-11. The sequence continues at coordinate 38,861 of CBDDPN010000007.1, forward strand.
CAATGCCCAATCTCGAGCTCTCGAGGAGGAGCTGATGCGGCGCTTCATCCCGTATCAGATCGTGGGAGGCGTGCGCTTCTACGAGAGGCGCGAGATCCGGGATGTGCTGGCCTATCTGCGCCTGATCTCCAATCCGCTGGACGAAGAGGCCTTCGACCGCGTTGTCAACTACCCGAAACGCGGGATCGGGCGAGTGACCCAGGACCGGCTTCGCGCCTGGGCGAGGCATCGCGGGCTCTCCCTGCTGGAGGCGGCGGCGGGCGCACGCACGGCGAACATCGTCCGGCCCTCGGCCGCCCGGGCGCTGGAGGATTGGGCACGCAGGATCGGTCGCTGGCAGGCGCTCGCATGCGAGCGCGGGGCGGGAGAAGTCACGGAAGCCGTGGTTGCCGAACTGGACATCCGGGAACTGCTGCGCAACGAGGCCAGGGGCGGTGAAGAGAGAGCGTTGAACGTCACGGAGCTGGTCGGCGCCGCCTTCCGCTTCGACCCTTCGGAGCACGACCTGGGAGAGGAAGAGTCCAGCGCGTCGACCGAACTGGACCTGTTTCTTCAGCACACGGCACTCGTTACGGGCATCGATTCGCACGACGGTGGAGCGGACGCCGTGACGCTGATGACGCTTCACAGCGCCAAGGGACTCGAATTCCCCTGCGTCTTTCTCTCCGGGATGGAGGAGGGACTCTTCCCGATGGCCCGCTCATTGGAGCAACCCGGCGAACTGGAGGAGGAGCGACGGCTCTTCTACGTCGGCATCACGCGGGCCGAGGAGAAGTTGTTCCTGAGCTACGCGGCACGAAGATGGCGAGCCGGCGAGGGCGCGGCCGCGCGGCCGTCGTCGTTCCTCGACACGATTCCGGCCAGGCTGGTGGAGTACCATCCTTCGCCCCGGTTGCGCGCAACGCAGCGCGCCGGTCGCCGCCGCAGCGGCTACAGGACCGGACCCTACCGTGGTCGATCCGTCGATGAAGGCGCGGTCCAGCTCGACCCGGACCCGGTCGGCTACGACGATCTGAACCAGGACGCCCCTCGATACCGTCGGGGTGAACGCGTGATGCACGGGACCTTCGGTTTCGGATCGATTCTGGAAGTCTCGGGTTTCGGTGCGGATCTTAAGGTCACCGTGGATTTCGACCAGGTTGGCAGAAAGAAGCTGATGGTTCGCTTCGCAGGCCTTCAGCGACCCTTTGAATGAGGGACCGCATGTTCCGGAGCCCGGCGTGACCGTATCGATTCGGCAAATCCGCCATATGGCGGCGCTGGCCCGGCTCCGTCTCGACCCTGAAGAGGCAGAGCGCATGGCTCGCGACATGAGCTCGATACTGGAATACATGGCGGTGCTTGGGGCGGTTGCCCTGGAGCCGGAGCCCAGTCCCGATTCATCGGGTCGCGACGACTCGGTGCATTCCGGCGGCGCACCAACCGGGCGAGCCTCCCAACCCTCCGCACGAGGCAAGGCGGAGCCGGACCCGCTCGCGTCACCGCCTTCGGCCTTTTCCCCCGACTGGAGGGACGGCTACTTCGTGGTGCCGAGGCTTCCAGTGGTGTCGGGTCGTGGCGGGGAACCGGGCGGGGCGCCATGAAGGCGGGCCTGGCGGGAGTAGCGGCACTGGCCGCGCAGGTCCGCGGGGGACAGCTGGAAGCACGCGCGCTGGTTTCGAACGCTCTGGAGGCGCGCAAGGCATGGGAGCGGGGCACGCGTCCGCTCAACGCCTTCATCTCGGTGGACAACCGGGCAGGCTGGGCGTCCCGCCCGCCCGGCGGTCCGCTCGCGGGCATTCCCGTGGCGGTCAAGGACAACCTGGCCACCGCCGATCTTCCCACCACCTGCGGTTCCCGCATCCTGGAGGACTTTCGCTCCCCCTACGAAGCCACCGTGGTACGCCTGCTGCGGCGCGCGGGCGCCACCATCGTCGGCAAGACCAACATGGACGAGTTCGCCATGGGGTCGTCGACGGAGAACTCCGCCTTCGGTCCCACCCGCAATCCATGGGATCTCGACCGTGTGCCGGGAGGTAGCTCGGGAGGGTCGGCGGCGGCGGTGGCCGCGGGCATCGTGCCGGTCGCGGTGGGCTCGGACACGGGCGGCTCGGTTCGCCAGCCGGCTTCATTCTGCGGCGTCGTGGGCATAAAGCCGACCTACGGGCGGGTTAGCCGCTACGGTCTGGTGGCTTTCGCCTCCTCTCTCGACCAGGTGGGTACGCTCGGCCGCACGGTCCGCGACGCAGCCGCGCTCCTCGAGGCCCTCAGCGGCCATGACCCTCGTGACGCCACCTCCGCCGACCGTCCCGCGCCACCGCTGGCGGCGGCCTGCGAACGGGGCGTGCACGGGCTCGTCGTGGGCGTGCCACGCGAGTATTTCCCCCCGGGACTGGATCCGGTGGTGCGCCGTTTGGCGGAGCGAGCCCTGGCTGCGCTGGCGCATGCGGGCGCGCGGGTGCGCGAAGTGTCCCTGCCGCACACCGAACTCGCCATTCCCGCCTACTACATCATTGCGCCCGCCGAGGCCTCCTCGAACCTGGCCCGCTACGACGGCGTCCGCTTCGGACGACGGCAGCGGAGCGCGAACTCCATCGTCGACCTGTACGAAAGGTCGCGGTCGATGGGATTCGGCACCGAAGTCAAGCGGCGCATCCTGCTTGGCACCTATGCGCTCTCGGCGGGCTACTACGACGCGTATTACGGTCGCGCGCAGCAGGCTCGCGCCGTCATTGCGGGAGATTTTCAGCGCGTGTTCCGAGACGGGGTGGACGTCCTCTTCACCCCAACCTCGCCGACACCCGCCTTCCGCCTTGGCGAGCGCCTCCACGATCCCTACCAGATGTATCTGTCGGACGTCTTCACCGTGCCCGCCAACCTGGCCGGGGTCCCCGCTCTCTCCGTACCTGTGGGGCTCGCTGGAGGGCTTCCGGTGGGCGGGCAGCTCATGGCCGGACATTGGCGCGAGGACACGTTACTGGCCGTTGCCGCGACCCTCGAAGCCGAGTTGGGGACCCCAGGACCGCCTCCCGCATCGCCCGAGGGGCAGGCGGCATGACGGATCCGCCGCTGGAAGCCGTTATCGGCCTCGAGGTCCATGTCCAACTCAACACCGGGCGCAAGCTGTTCTGCGCGGACTCGACCGCGTTCGGCGCGCCTCCGAATACGGCGGTGTGCCCGGTCTGTCTGGGGCTGCCCGGGGCATTGCCCGTCCTTGACCCGGAAGCCGTCGATCTCGCGCTGCGCGCCGCTCTGGCTCTGGACTGCACCATCCACCACACCTCCATCTTCGCCCGCAAGAACTACTTCTATCCCGACCTGCCCAAAGGGTACCAGATCTCCCAGTTCGAAAATCCCCTCGCCACGGGCGGAACGGTCGATCTCGCCACCGGGCGGACGGTGCGGATCCGACGGGTGCACATGGAGGAGGATGCCGGCAAGTCGCTTCACGATCGCTTCACCGGCGCAACCGCGGTCGACCTGAACCGAACCGGCACTCCGCTCATCGAGATCGTTTCCGAGCCCGACCTGCGTTCGCCGTCGGAGGCGCGCGCCTATCTCCAGTTCCTGAAACAGCTTATGGAGTACCTGGATGTCTCCGATTGCAACATGGAGGAAGGCAGCCTGCGGGTGGACGCCAATGTGTCGCTCCGCGAGAAGGGGAGCGAGCACCTCGAGGCGAGCACGGAGGTCAAGAACCTCAACACCTTTTCGGGTGTCGGGAAGGCGTTACATGTGGAGATTGTGCGCCAGGCCCGGCTTCGGTCCGAGGGAGCGGCCGTGACGCGCCAGACCCTGCTCTGGGATGCGGGGCGCGGCGACGTGCGCGTGATGCGCAGCAAGGAGGACAGCCAGGACTATCGTTACTTCCCGGACCCTGATCTCCCGCCACTCGTCATCTCCGCCGACCGCATCGGCAGGGTCCGGGGCGCGCTGGGCGAGCTGCCGCAGGCGAAGCGCGGGCGTTTTCGACGGCAGTACGGGCTTCCTGCATATGACGCCGGCGTACTCACCTCGTCCCGCAACCTCGCAGACTATTTCGAGGCGGTGGTGGCGCGAGGGCCGGAGCCCAAGGAGGTGTCCAACTGGGTGATGGGGCCGGTCCTGCAGACGGTGAAGCAGGGGGCCGGTGAACTCTCTTCGCCGGGGCTGGCCCCGAAACGGCTTGCCGAACTCCTCGCGCTTGTGAACGAAGGGACCCTGTCGGCCGTGACGGCGAAGAGCGTCCTCGCTCAAATGTCGCGAACCGGATCGCGGCCCGCGACCATCGTGCGCCGCGAAGGTCTTGCGCAGGTGCGCGAGGATGGCGTGTTGGAGAAGTGGGTGGAGGAGGCGATCGCGGCGCATCCGGAAGAGGTCGCCCGCTTTCGGCGAGGGGAGACCCGCCTGCTCGGTTATCTGATCGGGCGGGTCATGCGCGCGTCCGGCCGCAAGGCGGACCCGCGCCGGGTGAACCAGCTGCTGCGGGCGAGGCTGGAGGCGCGCGGCGGCTGAAGCTTCGACACGCCCCGGTCGACACCGGCTAGTCGGCGACGGATCCGGCCCTTCCCGCCCCATCCACGGAGGACCCGCTCCCCGGGGTTGCCCCGGGGGCGCGGACACTCGCGGACGGTTCGCCGTCTACGGGTCCGGAGGGCAAAGCGGCTGCCTCCGTTTCGGTGACGCCCCCGGTTCGCGATCCTCGATCGAGGGCGCGTGCGCCGGCGCGCATTCCGTGGACGGTCGAGGCCGTGTCCAGAAACATTTCCTCCGCCTCGCTCTGCACCACTTCCAGCAACGCGTTGAACTCGTCAATGCGCGTCTCCATGTGCTCCGACGCCTGAGTGAGACGGTCGGACAGGGCGCGCACCGAGCCCTTCAGGTGCTCCACATCGCCGCGCACGGATCGAGTGATGCCGTCAAGGTTGTCCGCGATGCCGGCGGCCCGCTCGAGAACCGGCCCGGTTCTGCCTTCGACCTGCCGCGCGATTTCCGTAATCCGGCGAGCCAGCCCGGACACCCGCCCGAGGAACACAAGAAGCACGACCGCGTTAAGTGAAGCCAGGGCAATGAGCACGAGCAGGCCCCACTCGGTGGCCGTCGCAAGTTCGGTGGGCGCGTCGAGCATTACAACGGTGTCGCGCGCCTGCCGCCACGCCGGGGCGGCAGGCAAGGCGTCCGGCATGGTCGCTGAATTCCAGAGGCTCATCGATTGGCAGGAATGGAAACAGGTTTGACGGGAAGACCGCGGGGCGTGCCAGGAAGCTCTTACGGTGCCCCGCATCTGGTTTTGTGACAATAACTTGTAGAGCAGTCACCGAGCGATACTAGCGGATGCCTGGCTGGCCCTGCAAGAACCTTGTGCGAACCGCGATGCGGGTGGCCAGCGAGACGGCGAAGTGGTATTCTTCGCCCGCCAATACGGTCGGGGCCCTGACAATCGACCGCTCGACAAGCTCTTCCCTTCTCGCGGCCGCCCCGTCCTTCCCCCGTCCATTACGCATCCAACCCTGCCCATGGCACACTTCCTGGTCGAAGGCGGCCATCCTCTGAAGGGGAACATCCGGCCGGCGGGCAACAAGAACGCCGCTCTTCCCGCCCTCGCCGCGACGCTTCTGGCATCCGAACCCGTAACCCTGGAGAACGTCCCGCGCATCAATGATGTCGAGGCGCTGGCGGAGATTCTTCGCGCCCTGGGGGCCGTGGTCTCCTGGGAGGGGGACAACATCGTCACCGTGGATCCGGGCCGAGTCGCTGAGGTCCGTCCCCCCCGGGCCCTCGCCGAGCGCATCCGGGCCTCCATTCTGCTTGCCGGGCCGCTGCTGGCGCGCTTCGGGCGCGTCCTGCTTCCACCTCCCGGAGGCGACGTGATCGGCCGACGCCGGCTGGACACCCACTTCATGGCGCTGGAGGCGCTGGGAGGGCAGATTCGGCTCGGTCGGGAATTCGAGATCCACGCGTCGAGTCTCACGGGTGCCTCGATGTTTCTCGACGAGCCCTCGGTGACGGGAACCGAGAACGCGATCATGGCGGCCACGCTGGCGCGGGGCAGGACGCAGATCCGAAACGCGGCGGCCGAGCCGCACGTACAGGACTTGTGTCATCTGCTCAATGCCATGGGTGCGCGCATCCGCGGGGTTGGGACACATGTCCTCGATGTCGAGGGCGTTTCCGAACTGGGTGGAGCGCGATACCGAATCGGGGCGGACCACATCGAGATCGGTTCCTTTATCGGGCTGGCGGCGGTAACGCGCAGCACACTGGTGATCGAGGATGTCCCCCTGGAACACCTCGAGTCGACCCTGCTGGGCTTCCGGCGGCTCGGCATCGAGTGCGAGCCGGAGAACGGTTCACTGGTGGTCCGCGGCGACCGGGCACCGGTCGTGCGTCAGGACGCCTTTGGCCACGTTCCCAAGATCGACGATGGTCCCTGGCCCGCGTTCCCGGCCGACCTTACCTCGATCGCTCTGGTCACGGCGACGCAGTGCCAAGGCACCGTGCTGGTGTACGAAAAGATGTTCGAGTCACGCATGTTCTTCACCGACAAGCTGGTGTCCATGGGAGCCCAGATCATTCTATGCGACCCACACCGGGCGGTTGTGGTCGGACCTGCCCCGCTGCGCGGCGGACGCCTGGAGAGCCCCGATATCCGGGCGGGCATGGCGATCCTGCTCGCCGCGCTGGCAGCCAGAGGCACGAGCGAGATTCACAACATCATCCAGATTGAACGCGGTTACCAGCATATCGACAAGCGCCTGCGCCAACTCGGAGCACACATCGAACGGGTAGGATAGCGCCCCGACTCGCGCACCGCGGCGTGTCGGAGAGACAAGGTCACACCACCAGCAGGGAGGCACATGTGAGCGATGAGGGAACGGGTGGCGAGCGCCGCAAGCGGAAGGGAATCCGTGAAGGACTGAACCAGAGTCTGGGCTTTCTGTCGGCGCTCAAGGACGCCATCGAGGAGACCCTGACGGAGACACGCGAGCGGAGCGGCGCGAACACGGAAGCGGCCCGCGACGCCATGAAGGAGGCATTCTCCCGGGCGCAGGATGCGACCGAGGCCGCCCGCGAGCGCCTCGATTTTGTGACGCGGCGTGAGCTGGACCCGTTGCGGGAGCAGGTCCGGCGTCTGGCTTTGCGGGTCGAGCGTCTTGAACGGGGCGACCGCGCCAAGTGAAACCACAGCTGGCCCGGGTGCCATCGCGCGGCGCTCCCCGCTCTTGAACGGGGCTGCGTAAACCTTTATTGTTGCAGGGTCCGGGCGGGTCGTCGACCGACGACCTTGAGAGTGGGGAGCCAGTGGCCCCCACTTTTTTTTACCCGGCGAGCTGGGGTGGCGGCGCGACACGCGGCATCCGAAAGGGAATCCCGACTACGCGGGAAGCCGGAGGGCTCCGCGTTGTTCGGCACGGCAAACAGGGTTGATGATAGCGAACTCGGGACAGATCCTCGCGGCATTCCGCGACATGGCCGCCACGAAAAATCTGTCCGTGGACGAACTCAACGAGTTGATCCAGGACGGCATCATGGCGGGTCTCGCGCGCATCCACGGGCCCAACGTGCGCGCCGAGATCGAGGTCGACGACATGAGCGGTGAGATCGATATCACCGTCCTGAAACGCGTGGTGGACCTCGTCGAGGACAGCGCCGCGGAAATCTCGTTGGAAGAAGCCCGCTGGGACGACGACGCCTTCGAGATCGGGGACCTCATGGAGATCCCCATGGACTTCTCCGAATTCGGGCGTAATGCGGTGATGGCGACCAAGCAGCGCATCGTCCAGCGTATTCGCGAGAACGAAAGAGATCGCATCCGCGAAGAGTTCGCCGACCGGGTCGGCGAGCTGCTCTCCGGTGACGTGCAGCAGATCGAGCGCGGCAAGGTCGTGGTCATGTTGAACCTCGCCAAGGACGCGGACGCGATCATCCCGTGGAAGGAGCAGAACCCGCGCGAGCGCTTTCGTCAGGGCGATCCCATTCGCGCGGTGCTGAAGAAGATCGAGGAGTCTCCCAAGGGTCCCAGGCTGATTCTCTCGCGTGCCGATCCGGTCTTCGTCGAATCCCTCTTCAGGCTTGAGGTGCCGGAGATCTACCAGGGCATCGTGGACGTCCGGGAAAAGGCAAGGGAAGTTGGGGGAAGGACGAAGATCGCGGTTTCCTCGCGAGACGAATCCATCGACCCCGTGGGCGCGTGTGTCGGACTCAAGGGGTCCCGTGTCCAGGCTGTCGTATCTGAGCTGGGGGGCGAGAGGATCGATATCGTCCCCTGGCATCCAGACCCCGAAGTCTTCGCGCGCAGGGCATTGGCGCCGGCACGGGTCGCCAAGGTGATCAGCAACTACCAGACGCAGGTGATCACTGCGATCGTGGATGAGGACCAGCTCTCGTTGGCGATCGGCCGCAACGGACAGAACGTGCGCCTGGCGTCGCAGCTGATCGGCTGGCAGATCGACCTCTACGGGTCTCGCGAGTGGCTCGAGAGGGGGGCGGACAACGCTCTCTTTCAGGACACCGAAGACAATTACGAGACATCCGATTTTCCGCTCGCTGAGCTGGAGCTGCCCGCCGATGCACTGGAGGCGCTGGGGGCGGCCGGATACACAACGTTTCTCCAGATCATCAATCTGGCACGAAGCGAGTTTCTGGCGATACCGGGACTCTCGATCGATGCCGTGGACCGGATTGTCACGTTGATAGATGAGTTGACCGTGATCGAAGGCGAGGAAGATGCGGCTTCAGAAGCCTATTCGGGCGAGCAGCCCGCGGGCGAGCAGCCCGCGGGCGAAACGATCAGTTAGAGGCATGGCGTAGACCCGCTTCGGGCATCGCCAGGAAAAGCCAACAGGGGAGGAAGTCCAGAGCATGCGGGTGTTTGAGCTTGCGAGGGACTTGAATGTCTCGACGCGGATGCTGCTGACGCTACTGCGGAAGATGGGCGTTGCGCTGCACGGAGACAGAGACTTCGTGCCGGGTGACGATGTTTCCCGTCTGCTGGCCCGTATCGAGCGCGAGCGACGGCAGGGCGGTGGGGGGAACCCGCGAGGCGGTACGGTCCGCGCTCGAGGATGCCCGGGCAACCCACGTCCGCCGGAGGCGCAGTCGAAGGAGGGTGCGGCGACGCGCGAGCAGCGAGTCGGAGGTGGGAACCACCCGGTCGGCGGCGGTGGATGCCGAGGCCCAGGATGACGAAGGCGTTTCGACGGAGCCGGCGCATTCGATCGGGTCGAGCTCGGTCGGACAGCGCGTGGGGAACGGAGGGGACGACTCTGGTCACTCGTCGGAGTCGGCGGCCACCGGAACAGCGGTGGTCGAGCCTCCCGCGGGTCTCGGTCGTGGAGACCCCTCCTCGGCCAATGGTCCCGGAGGGCAGCCCCATGGTTCCGATGATGCGACCGACTCCGGTGACACCATGGCAGACCCGGAGTCCGCCGGAGCCGGGGGAGCAACCGGGCCCGGTTCACCCTCGGACGGGGCTGGCGGCGGTTCGAACCGCCGCCGCCTTGGCAGGTGCGGGTGCGGGGGAAGACGCCGCGCAACCCGAGCGTGCCTCGGCAGACGCCCGGGAGCCGGTGACATCGGAGAGCCCGGACCCGGAGCCAGCCGTCTCCACGCCGGAGGCGCGGGAAGCCGCCGCCGCGCAGGACTCCACAGGTCCCGATGCGCCCGGCCCGGGTCACGGCGGGGACGAACCCCCGCAGAACGACGGGCGCCCGCCCGCCGAAGGCCGCTTGTCCACGCCGCCGACCGAGACCGGCACCGTGGACGTCGGCCCTGCCGGCAGCGGACCGTCGACCGCACCCGTCGCCGGTCCCGAGCTCTCATCCGACGCTCAGCCTGATGCTCCCTCCGCCTCCGGGACCGCAGGTGCCGTCGACCCGGATGCCGGCTCCCGCCCCGAAGCAGCCTGCGGCTGAGACGAGACCCAAACTACGCTCGGCTCGCAGCCAGGGACCGGAGGGACCGGTTCGCGTGGTAAGGAAATCGGCCAGGCTGTCTCCTGCGGCCAGCGCCGGACCCGGAGGCCAGGTACGCATTCAGGCCGAAGGGTATGGACCGGACGGGCAGCGAAAGCGCGGGAAGAGGAAGGGCAGGAGGCGGCAGCGGGTCGACCAGGGCGCGGTGCAGGAGAATATCCAGCGCGTGATGGCCGAGCTCAAAGGCGGCGGCCGCCGTCGCCGCAAGAGCCGCGAACCCCGTCCCACGGTCGAGGAAAAGGACGCCGCCCGGGAGCAGGCGCGCAAGGAAGAGGAGCGCAAGGCCACCACGGTGCGGGGTCAACGAGTTCCTGACCGTGGCCGAACTCGGGGAGCTCATCGACACTTCCTCCACCGAACTCATCAGCTCCGCCTTCAAGAGCCTGGGCCTCATGGTTACGATCAACCAGAGGCTGGATTTCGATCAGATCGAAATGCTGTTGGAGGAATTCAACTTCACAGCCGTCCGGGAGGAGGAATACGGCGCCCACGAAGAGAGCGTCGTTGAAGAAGAAGAAGATCCCGGGGATCTGCTCCCGCGCCCGCCGGTGGTTACGGTCATGGGGCACGTGGACCACGGGAAGACGAGACTGCTGGACTCGATCAGGAAGACCAATGTCGTCGCGGGCGAGTCCGGCGGGATCACGCAGCATATCGGCGCCTATCACGTCGAGGTGGAAGAGGAGCGCTCGCTTACCTTCCTGGACACGCCGGGTCACGCGGCTTTCACCGCGATGCGTGCGCGCGGGGCGGACGTTACGGACATCGTGATTCTCGTCGTCGCGGCGGACGATTCCGTCATGCCACAGACCATCGAGGCGATTTCCCACGCCCGCAACGCCGGCGTGCCCATCGTGGTGGCGATCAACAAGATGGACCTGCCCGCCGCGGACGCCGAACGGGTCAAGCAGCAGCTGCTCAACCACGAAGTCACCGTGGAGGACTTCGGCGGCGACGTGCTCGCGGCGCCGATCTCCGCCCGTAGCGGAACCGGGATCGACGATCTCCTCGAGAAGGTCCTTCTGCAGGCTGAATTGCTCGAACTCAAGGCCAATCCGAACCGCCCGGCGGCGGGTGCCGTGATCGAGGCCAGGCTGGATGTCGGGAAGGGGCCCGTCGTGTCGGTGCTGGTGCAGACCGGAACATTGCGGGTGGGCGACGACTTCATCTGCGGCAAGTTCGATGGCCGTGTCCGCGCCCTCTTCGACGAGCGCGGGGCTGTCGTCGAAGAAACGGGCCCCGGGACTCCCGTGCAGATTCTGGGCGTCCGGGGCGTGCCCCAGGCCGGGGATACGCTCCAGGTCATGGAGGCCATGCGCGCGTCGGAAATCGCGACCACCCGGCAGCGGCTGGAGCGCGAGAAACTGCTGCGCATCAAGGATCGCGGAATCAAGCTCGGCGACTTCTCCCAGATTCTGTCCGCGGGTGAGGTCAGCACGCTGCCCCTCATTATCAAGGGTGACGTGGATGGCTCGGTGCAGGCCGTGGCGGACACACTCGAGCGGCTCAGCACCGCCGAGGTTCAGGTGGAAATCATCCATCGAGCGGTGGGAGCCATCAACGAGGAGGATGTACTGCTGGCCCGCACCGCCGGGGGAGTGATCATCGGTTTCCGCGTGCGTCCCAACGTCAACGCCCGCCAGCTCGCCGAGCGTGAGGACGTGGACATCCAGATCTACGACGTGATCTACGACGCGGAGAACGACGTGCGCGCCGCCCTGGAAGGCATGCTCGCGCCGGAGCGCCGGGAGAAGGTCGTCGGAAGCGCCGAGGTGCGGGAAACCTTCAGGGTCACGAAGGTGGGCACCATCGCCGGCTGCTACATCGGCGAGGGAGTGGTCGAGCACCAGTCGACGCTGCGCCTGATTCGGGATGGCATCGTGGTCTACACGGGCGAGATCAGTTCGCTCAAGCGGTTCAAGGACGACGTGAAGCTGGTTCGAGCCGGGCTCGAATGCGGGATCGGAATCGCGAACTACAACGACGTGAAAGTGGGTGATGTCATCGAGTGCTTCGTGGTCGAGGAGTTCGCCCGCACCCTGGCCGGAAGTGCCCGCGCACGATGAGGCCGTGGACGGCCGGGTGCCTGGCCGGCCGTGGTGATCGGGGCCATCTCCTGGGACCTTCTGCTTCCGGGATGCGTCTCCCTCAAGGACAAGCGCAGCGTGGTGCGTTCCCTGAAGGATCGCATGCGTCACCGCTTCAACGTCGGCGTCTCCGAAACCCATCTGCGCGAGGCGCACGCGCGAGGCGGTCTGACGGCGGTCTTCGTCAGCACGGAGGGACGCCACGCCGAATCCATCCGCGGCAACCTCGCCCGCTTCGTGGAAACCGATGCTCGCGTCGTCGTCCTGGCGATCCGCGACCCCCTTGCCTGAATCATTCCCGCGGGCACAGCCCGCGCACCAGCTCCCGCGAATCCTCGGCGTCCAACTCCTGAGGACCCATGGCTCGACGACTCCCCCGAGTGAACAGTCAGCTGCAGCGCGAGATCACGCGCATTCTGCGCAGTGAGGTGCGCGATCCGCGGGTGGGCGCCCCCGTCGTAACCGAGGTTCGGACGACATCGGATCTTTCCTTCGCGCGTGTGTTCGTCAGGCTCGCGGGCAGCAGCCGGGAACGCGAGTTGGCCATGAAAGGCCTCGCTGCGTCGGCCGCGTTCATTCGTCGTTCGCTCGGCGCGGAACTGCATATCCGCCGTGTGCCCGAACTGCGTTTCGTGGAGGACAGATCCCTTGAGCACGCGTTTCGCATCGAAGAGATCCTGAAGGAGGTGCTGCCCGAAAGCGGAGAGGGTGGAGAAGGGGAGGAGCCGTGAGCCGTCCCCGGGAAGGCGTACTGCTCGTCGACAAGCCGTCGGGTCCCACCTCCCATGACATCGTACGCGACGCCCGCGCGGCGCTGAACCTCCGGCGCATCGGCCATGCGGGGACGCTCGACCCCTTCGCATCCGGCCTGCTTCTGCTTTGTCTGGGCTCGTCCACCCGTCTTGCGCAGTACCTGTCGGCGATGGACAAGAGCTACCTCGCCACCGCCCGTCTGGGCGTCTCGACCACCACGCACGACCTCGACGGAGAAGTCGTTGAAGAGAGCTCCCGCTGGCGCCGGCTGGACGAAGCCGCCGTCCGGGACGCCCTGGGTGCCTTCAGGGGTTCGGTCGCCCAGATTCCCCCGCGATATTCCGCGAAGAAGGTGCAAGGCGAATCGGCTCACCGCCGGATCAGGCGGGGTGAGGCGGTGCGCCTCGAACCGGTGCCGGTGCGGGTGCATGAGATCGAGCTGGTCCGGTGCTCCCCGCCCTCCATCGCCTTCAAGGTGCGCTGCTCATCGGGAACCTACATCAGGGCGCTGGCGCGCGACCTGGGCAGAGCACTGGGGACGGGCGCCCACCTCACGGCACTCAGGCGTACGGCGGTTGGCTCGCTGAGCGCTCGGCAGGCTGTCCCCGCGGACGATTTGCGGAGCGACTTCCCTTCCACCGCGCACCTGTCTCCAGCAAGGGCGCTCCGACACCTGCCAGCCGTGCAAGTGAATGGGGAAGATGCCGCGCGGCTTGCGTGCGGGCAGGCCGTGGAGCCAACCCTCGAGCCAGTGCCCGATGCCGATCCGGTAGTGGTGCTCGAAGCAGGCAGCCTCGTCGCAGTCGGCTTTGGGCGCGGTGGAGTGCTCCGGCCGCGCAAGGTGTTTCGGTGACGGGGTTTGTACACGGGGAAGACCATCGCGGCGACGCGGGTTCGATGCCGTCCCTGCCTCCGTACGAGCAGGGAAGCGTCGTCACGGTGGGGACCTTCGACGGCGTCCATCTCGGCCACTGGGAGGTGCTCCGCGAGATCAGCAGCCGCGCCCGTCGGACAGGCCGGCCCAGCGTGCTGGTTACCTTCTGGCCGCACCCGTTGCGCGTCCTGAGACCGGAGGTCGCGCCACGACTGCTCACCACATCGATCGAGAAGAAGGAAATCCTGGCGCAGACGGGGCTGGACTACGCCGTCTTCCTCCCGTTCACCCGTATGCTCTCCCGCTATACCCCAAGGCGGTTCGTGGAGGAGATACTGGTCGCACGCATGAGGGTGCGGGAACTGGTGATCGGCTACGACCACGGCTTCGGCAAGGGAAGATCCGGAGACGCCGAGACCCTGGGAGCGATGGGTGCCGAGCTCGGATTCGGCGTCGAGGTCGTGCCGCCCATCCAGGCCGGCGGCGGTCCGGTGTCCTCGAGCCGGATCCGCAGGGCTCTGCTGGCCGGACAGGCGGGCGCGGCTCACGCCGGGCTGGGCCGTCCGTACTCGCTGCGGGGCGTGGTGGTGAGGGGAGACGGTCGCGGCCGGCGGCTGGGATTCCCCACGGCGAACCTTCAGATTTCGGATTCCCAGAAGCTCATACCGAGGGAAGGCATCTACGCTGTGCGCGCCAAGGTGCCCGCCGGCGCGCGCGACGGAGCTCTGCACATCGGGCCGCGTCCCACCTTCCCGGGCTCACCGGCCACGATAGAAGTGCACCTGCTCGACTGCAGCGCAGACCTCTACGGCGCCGAAGTCGAGCTGCAATTGATCGAAAGGCTGCGTGGGGTGCGACCCTTCGCCAGCCCGGCGGAGCTGGTCGACCAGATGACCAGGGATGTCCAACATGCACGCCGAGTCCTCGCCGGCCATCGCCATCGACCCCCTCCCCATGACCCGAATCCCGGATGACGCCATGACCGAACTGATCCGACGCACCTGCGAAGCCTGCCGTGTGGGCGCGCCTCCCGCTACGGAGGCCGAGATCGCCGACTACCGTCCCCAGATTCCCGAGTGGGACATCATCGAGCAGAACGGCATTCCCCGCCTGCAGCGGGTCTTCGTCTTTCCCGACTTCGTCGAAGCGCTGTCGTTCACGAACCGGGTGGGCGCTCTCGCCGAGGAGCAGGGCCACCATCCGGCGCTCCTCACCGAGTGGGGACGCGTGACGGTTTCCTGGTGGACCCACAAGATCCGCAACCTTCATGTGAACGACTTCGTCATGGCTGCCAGAACCGATGTGGCCTTTGGCGGAAGTTGAAGGCGTCGCTCCCGGTACGGACGAGAAAAGGCGCGCGCCTTGTAGCCGGTCTCCCATCTGGCTAGCTTTGGGCGCCGTAAAAAGTCAGAGGGTTCACACCCGGGCTTCCCTTGTAGCGTTCAGACTCTTGAGGAGGCGTTCCCGCGATGGGGTTCGTAAAGGAAGAAGTCATCCGCAAGTATCAGATTCATGACAGTGATCGGGGCAGCGCTCCGGTACAGATCGCGATTCTGACCCACCGCATTAATCATCTCCAGGGCCACTTCGGCCAACACAAGAAGGATCATCACAGCCGCCAGGGCCTCCTGAAGATGGTAGGTCGGCGAAGGCGGCTCCTCGAGTACATGAAGCGGACCGACTACGAGAAATACCGCGAACTCATCGCGGATCTCGGTCTCCGCCACTAGGTCAGAGCATGCTGAGAAGAATCGAAAGACAGTTCGCTGGGCGCACCCTCGTATTGGAAACCGGACGAATGGCGAAGCAGGCACATGGTGCCTGCCTCGTCCGCTTCGGCGACACGATGGTGCTGTGCACCGCCACAGCCCAAACCAAACCCACCCATCTCCCGTTTTTTCCACTCACCGTCGAATATCGCGAGAAGACCTACGCCGGCGGCAAGATCCCGGGGGGCTTTTTCAAGCGGGAAGGACGGCCGGGCGAAAAGGAGATCCTGGCCGCGCGCTCCATCGACAGGCCCATCCGCCCGCTGTTCCCCACCGGCTATATGAATGAAACCCAGGTCATCTGCTACATCCTGAGCGCGGACCAGGAAAACGACGCCGATGTCCTCGGCCTGCTGGGGGCCTCGGTGGCGCTGAACATGTCCAGGATTCCGTTCCACGTCCCGGTCGCGTCCGTACGGATGGGCAGGATTCAGGGCGCCTGGATTGTGAACCCCACCTTCCAGCAGCTTGAGTATTCGGATGTCGATCTGGTGGTGGCGGGCTCCGCGGAGGCCATCACCATGGTCGAAGGCGCCGCTGTGGAGGTTCCTGAAGCGGACCTCCTTGCCGGGCTGGAAGTCGCTCACGGGGCCATCCGTGAACTGGTGGCGATGCAGCTCGATCTGATCGCCGACGGCTGCGAAGAAGAGATGAAGTGGACCAGCGTGGAGCCGCCCTCCGATCTGGTCGACCGGGTGGAAGCACTGGCCCGCGAAGGTGTTGCGGCCGCGTTCGAGCTGCCGGAAAAGCAGGCTCGATCGGAAGCTCTTGCGGCGGTTGAGGAAGAGGTCGCCGGCCATCTCGAAGCCGATGGCACGGAGAGCAAGGAAGCAGGGGCGGCGGTCGCCCGGGTTCTGCGCAAGCTGGAGAAACAGCATATGCGCGCCCGCATTCTCGGCGAGGGCCAGCGCGCGGACGGACGCGGAGTTGACGACGTGCGCGACCTTGCCTGCGAGGTGGGTGTGCTGCCCCGGCCGCACGGCTCGGCCCTCTTCACGCGCGGCCAGACCCAGGCGCTGGGTGTGGTGACGCTCGGCACATCACGGGACGAGCAGCGCATCGATTCGATTGATACGCTGGAAGAGACCACGAAGTCGTTCATGCTGCACTACAACTTCCCTCCCTTCTCGGTGGGTGAGGCGAGGCCCATTCGCGGCACGTCGCGTCGCGAGGTGGGGCATGGAAACCTGGCGGAGCGCGCCATTCAGCCGCTGCTTCCCCAATACGACGATTTTCCCTACACCATCCGCGTCGTTTCCGACGTTCTGGAGTCCAACGGTTCCTCGTCCATGGCCTCGGTTTGCGCGGCTTCGCTGTCCTTGATGGATGCGGGCGTTCCGCTCAGCGAATCGTGTGCGGGGGTGGCGATGGGGCTGGTCAAGGAGGGGGAGCGATTTGCCGTTCTCACCGACATCCTGGGGCTGGAAGACTTCCTGGGCGACATGGACTTCAAGGTGGCCGGCACCCGCAAGGGCGTCACCGCGATCCAGATGGACATCAAGATCGAGGGGCTGGATCTGGGGATCATGCAGGAGGCGCTCCAGAAGGCGCGTGCCGCGCGGCTCCACATCCTCGATGCCATGGACGGCGCGCTTCCGTCGGCGCGCACGGATCTCTCCCAGTACGCTCCGCGCATCATCTCCGTCTCGGTCAATCCCGAAAAGATCGGTGAGATCATAGGGCCCAAGGGCAAGACCATCAGGGCGATACAGGAAGAGACCGGGGCGAAGATCGACATCGAAGACTCGGGGGTGGTGAAGATCGCGGCGGTGTCGGGGGAAGCAGGTATCCGCGCCCGCGAGATGATCGAGGCCATCGCCCAGGAGCCCGAGGTCGGACGCATCTACGAAGGGCCGGTCAAGAACACGACCACGTTTGGCGCCTTCATCGAGATCTTTCCGGGCACCGAGGGGCTTTGCCACATCTCCGAACTCACGGAAGGCCGAGTCGCGAAGACCGAAGATGTCCTCAAGGTGGGAGAGATCACCAGGGTCAAGCTGCTCGCCATCGACGAAAAGGGGCGACTGCGGCTCTCCAGGCGCGCGGCGCTCGCCGACAACACTCGATCCGGGAAGTCGTCTCGGGCTCGCAGGTGACGCCGGTTCGCCACCGCCGTTCCAGGCGACCCGCCCGGCCGGTCGTTCTCCAGGCCGCCGATGGTCCGCCGACTCGGCGCAGAGACCGCATGGCCAGCACGCGCCTGGGCTCCGGCATACAGGTGCTCAGCGAGTCGATTCCGGGCGTCCGCTCTGCTGCGGTAGGGGTCTGGGTTTCCCAGGGATCGGCGCACGACGGCGAGGAGGTTCTGGGGGCGAGCCACCTGTTGGAGCACATGGTGTTCAGGGGAACCGAACACCGTTCACGCGAGGAAATCGCGCTCGCACTGGAGAGCCTGGGCGGTTCCCTGGACGCCTTCACCAGCCGCGAACACACCAGCTTCCAGGCGCGCGTGCTGGACGAGCATCTGCCCCAGGCACTCGATGTCCTCGCGGACCTCGTGCTCTTTCCGACCCTGCGCGACGAGGATATGGAACTGGAGCGGGATGTCGTGCTCGAAGAAATCGCGACAATCGAGGATGCTCCCGAGGACTTCGCGTTCGAGTTGCACGGGCAGCATCTCTGGGACGGGCACCCCTACGGTGCTTCGATTCTCGGCACCCGGGAAACCGTGTCGACGATCACGAGCGACAGCCTGCGCGACCTGCACCAGTCGCGGTATCACGCCGGCGGCATGGTGATCGCTGCGACGGGCAACGTGGTTCACGAAGAGGTTCTGGAGCTGGCCACGCACTATTTTCGATCCTCGGCCGACGGCGCGCCCGCCGCTCCGGTTCCCGAACCCCGGTTCCCGGGGGGGCGGCAGATTCACATCCGCCGGGAGACTGCGCAAACCCACATCGTGGCGGGAACGGTGACCCCTCCGCGAGCCGACCGCAGGCGTTACGCCCTGGTGTTGCTCGCGGCAGCGCTGGGAGGTGGCATGAGTTCCCGGCTGTTCCGGCGGATCCGGGAGGAGTTGGGACTCGCCTACTCGGTGTACACCTTTCAGTCCTTCTACTCGCGCGCCGGGATATCCGGGGTCTACGCCGGCACCCGTCACGATGCGGCGTGCAGGGTCGTGGATGCCATACGGAATGAGCTGGCCGTCGTGGCCCGCGATGGCCTTCCCCGGGACGACCTCGCCCAGATCAAGAGTCAGGTCAAAGGACAGATCATGCTCTCGCTGGAGAGCCCGGGCGCGCGCCTGTATCGGCTGGCGGGGTTCGCCCTCCATCGGGAGCCCTTCACGACCCTCGATGAACTCCTGTCGCGGGTCGACCGAGTGACCGAGGGGGAGGTCGCAGAGGCCGCTCGGGAGTTCTTCAATCCCGACCGGCAGTGCCTCCTCCGCCTGGGTCCCTGAGGCCGTCCGGATACCGCACCGATGCTGATCGGCGTCCCGGGAGAACGCAAGCTCCACGAATACCGCGTCTCACTCGTGCCCGCCGGCGCCGAGGCCCTGACCCAGGCGGGGCACTCGGTGCTGATCGAGCAGGGCGCCGGGCTCGCCAGCGGCTTCACCGACGACTTTTACCAGCGCGCGGGTGCGGAAGTCGTGCAGACGGCGGAAGAGGTGTGGGCTCGCGCCGACATGATCCTGAAGGTGAAGGAGCCTCTTCCGGAAGAATGGCCGGGCATGCGCGGGGGTCAGGTCATCTTCACCTACTTTCACTTCGCGGCTTCGAAGACGCTCACCCGGGCGGTTGTGGACTCCGGCGTCGTGGCGATCGCCTATGAGACGGTCGCAACCGAGGAGGGTGAGCTTCCCCTGCTCACGCCGATGAGCGAGGTGGCGGGACGGATGGCGGTGCAGGAGGGCGCCCGTTATCTGGCCCGACCCTCGGGCGGGAGCGGAGTGCTGCTCGGAGGCGTGCCGGGCGTGATGCCCGGGAAGGTGCTGATCCTGGGGGGCGGCGTAGTGGGTACACAGGCCGCCAGGGTAGCCGCCGGGCTGGGAGCGCGGGTCTCCATTCTGGACACGTCCCTGCTCCGGCTCCGGCAACTTGCGGACGTGATGCCCGCGGGCGTCCACCCCCTCTACTCCACGCGCTACGCGGTGCGAAAGCAATTGCGCGACTCCGACCTTGTCGTCGGGGCGGTGCTGCTGCCCGGTGCCCGAACGCCGTTCCTGGTCTTTGAAGAGGATCTTGGGACGATGCGCCCGGGGTCGGTCATCGTCGATGTCTCGGTCGACCAGGGCGGGTGCGTCGAAACCATTCGGCCGACAACGCACGAAGAGCCCACCTATGTCGTGAACAACGTGATTCACTATGGGGTGACCAACATTCCCGGGAGCGTGCCCCGGACAAGTACCCTCGCCCTGACGAACGCAACGTTGCCCTATGTTTTCGAGCTTGCCGCGCTCGGCTGGCGGGACGCGTGCGGCCGCAATCCCGTGCTCGCCCACGGTCTGAACGTGATCGGGGGCGAGATCGTTCACCCGGGCGTGGCCGATGCCGCGGGCCGCAAGTGCGCGCCGCTCAGGCGCTACCTCGAGCCCTGACCAGCCAGTGGCGACGCACTGCCCGGAACCGGTCACGGGCACCCTTTTCGCACGCTTGCTCCCGACCATTCCTTACCTTAAGATGCGGTGCCATGGCGAAGGTGTTTTCGGATCCGCCGCTCGCACGGGCGCCTGCCGGTCTAACTCCCTGAAAAAAAGACAGTTAGAGTGCTAGCCTCATCGAGTTGGTTCAAACCGCGCCGCAGCCTCGTCCCTGTTCACGACATCGCAGTTGACCTGGGAACCGCCAATACGCTCGTATACGTGCGGGGCGAGGGGGTCGTGGTCAACGAGCCCTGCGTCGTCGCCGTGGAAAGGGAGTCGCGCAAGATTCTGGGCATCGGCCTCGAAGCCAAGCGAATGCTCGGGCGCACTCCGGAGGACATCGAAGCCATCCGTCCGCTGAAGGACGGTGTGATCGCGGATGTGGACGTCACAGAACTGATGTTGCGCCACTTCCTCAAACAGGTCACCTCCCGGCGCATCTTCCGCATGAAGCCGCGCGTGGTTGTGGGCGTCCCCTCGGGCATCACCGAACTGGAGCGCCGTGCCGTGCGTTCGTCGGCGCTGATGGCGGGCGCGAAATCCGTCTACATGGTGGTGGAACCGGTTGCGGCCGCGGTCGGCATGGGACTGCCAATCGAGACGCCGACCGGCAACATGGTGATCGATATCGGAGGAGGCACCACCGAGATTGCCGTCATCTGCCTTTCCGGGGTCGTGGCCAACTCGTCGATCCGGGTCGGGGGTGACAAGATCGATCATGCGATCGAGGACGCCGTGCGGAGACACTACAAGCTGCTGATCGGGGAATCGACGTCCGAAATGATCAAGATCCAGATCGGCTCCGCCTTCGATACCGGGGAGGAGCAGGAAATGGACGTCAAGGGGCGCGATCTGGTGAGCGGGATGCCCAAGATGATCCGGATCGGTTCGTCCGAGGTGCGTGAATGGATACAGGAGCCCATCCGGGCCATCGTGGACGCGGTTCGCCGCGCGCTGGAGGCCACGCCCCCCGAGCTTTCCGCTGACATCGTGGACAGAGGGCTCCTCATGACCGGCGGTGGCGCGATGATTCAGGGGCTGGACCAGTTGATCACCTTCGAGACCAATCTGACGGTCCACGTGGATGATGATCCCCTGACGTGCGTTGTCCGTGGGGCCGGCCGGATTCTGGAAGACCTGCACACGTTTCGTAAGGTTCTCACGCCTTGATTCCCTGGTGGGGAATCTAGCCCTCCGAGCGGCTGGGGCGCGCGCCTCGAGACCGACTGGTGGTTCCAATGAGGGAACACGGCGATGCCAACAACGAAGGGCCGGGGAGGCAATTGTTTCTGGCGGCTGCGTGCCTGGTCTCAAGCCTTCTCCTGTACCTGATACCGTCGGCGCTTCAGCAGAATATCGCATCGGGGATTCGCTTTACCCTCCTGCGCCCGTTCGTGGATATCCGGGGTGCCGTGTCGGTTGTCCGGCTGAGGAGTTTCGAGGCGGATTTGCTTCGCGCCCAAGTGGATTCCCTCCAGGCCTGGATCACCAACAACGCGCCTGTGGTGGAGGAAAACCGGCGTCTTCGCGTGCTGAGCGGGCTGGCTCCAAGGCTGGACAGGTCGTACCGCGCGGTCAGCGTGTATCGTCCCGGCAACCGGGGCTCGCAAAGCACGCTGGTTCTCGACCTGGGAGTGGAGGACGGGGTCCATCCCCTGTCTCCCATCCTCACCCCGGACGGACTCGCGGGCAGGGTCATAGAGGCCCACGGGTCGGCTTCGATCGGCATGGACTGGTCGCATCCCGACTTCCGGGCCTCCGCCATGTCGGAGGATGGCGAGCTCTATGGTATCGTGCGACCCGAACCGGCCATGCTCGGCGAAGTGGAGCGACTGGTTCTCACAGGCATCCCCTACTACGAAGACCTCGACGACGGCACCCTCATCGTTACGAGCGGCCGTGGCGGGGTATTTCCACGAGGTGTGCCGGTAGGGCGAGTCGGCGGGGTGGCTGAAATCGACGAGGGCTGGCATCGAAGCTACTGGGTGTATCCGTCCGTGCACCCCGCATCCGTCACGCATGCCCTGATAGGTATTGTCCCGGGGGACGGCCTGGACGAGGAACCCGACCTCTCCAGCTTGCTCCTCGGAGTCGGGTCTCCCGTCCCGTCCACCCGCGGAGAAGGCGCGGCGGAACCCCCGCCGGCTACCGATGGCGGCGACTGAGCGCCGTTTCTTCGGCGGCCAGCGGCTCGGCATGGGCGCCGGAGGGGTCGTCGTCGTCACGCTGATCCTCGTCTTCCTCCACTTCGCTTTCAGGCTCGGGCTGGGGATCGGCGCCTGGGCTCCCGATCTGCTCACCGTGGCGCTTCTGCTGAACGTGCGCAGGCTGCGCCTCGGAACCGCGGCAGCGGTCGGGTTTACCCTTGGTATCCTGGAAGACGCATTCGCACTTGCGACCTTTGGAGCAAACACGCTGGCGATGACCGTGGTGGGCATCCTGGGAGCGCAGACGCATGTGCTCTTCGTTACCACCACCTCCCTTGCGTTTCACATCGTCTACCTTGCCGCCGGCAAGTGGCTGCGTGACCTCATCCACTGGATTCTGCAGCAGAGAATCGGCCCCTCGACCGGGTTCGTGGAGCCCATGATCCTCGACGCCGTTCCGGCCGCACTCTACGCGGCGTTGGCGGGCTTGCTCTTCGTCAGGCTCATCGGTCCGTACGGAGAGAGTGAATCGTGAATTCCATGGACCTGTCCGATCCCGAGGTCGGGCGGCGTGCCCGCATTGCTGTTCTGGGCCTGGCGACGCTATTCGGGATTCTCTGCATCGCCTTCTTCCGCATCCAGGTGTTGGATTCGAACACCTACAATCTCCGCTCGGATTCGAACCGGCTCCGCCCCTTTCCCATGGAAGCGTCCAGAGGGGCTGTTTTCGACCGCAACGGCCGGGTCATCGCCGGCAGCGCGCCCGGCTATTCGGTGTATTTGTTTTCGTCCACCTC
This sequence comes from Longimicrobiales bacterium, assembly GCA_965232315.1. Taxonomy (GTDB): domain Bacteria; phylum Gemmatimonadota; class Gemmatimonadetes; order Longimicrobiales; family Gaopeijiaceae; genus BD2-11. The sequence continues at coordinate 61,808 of CBDDPN010000007.1, forward strand.
CCCCGGGGCCATGGCGACCACCCTCGAAGAGCTGCAGCCCTTCCTTGGACTGGACGACGCGAGGGTCGCCCAACTGCTGGAGAGGGCCAGGCTGGAGCCCTATCAACCGCTCCTGGTGGACGGTGATGCGGACTTCGACGTGGTCTCGATTCTGGAGGAGCATCGCGCCGAGTTCCCGAACGTAGTCATCCAGATGCGCCCGAAGCGACAGTACCAGGGCGCGCATGCCGTGTCCCATCTGGTCGGGTACGTGGGGGAGATCACGGCGTCCGAGTTGGAGCAGGAACAGTACTCGGAGTATGCGCAGGGGATGACGGTGGGCAAGGAGGGAGTGGAGAGGCAGTACGAAGCCCGACTTCAGGGGATGCGAGGGTTGCGCTACACCGAGGTGGATGCGCTCGGGCGGGTCGTGAACTCGCCGCTGGGGCGGGTCGAGCAGGCGTCCGAGCCGGGTACCGACATCCATTTGAATCTCGACCTGGATCTCATGGAGTGGATCCACCACATTTTCCCCGACAGCATGCGCGGCGCCGTGGTTGCGCTGGATGTGAACGACGGCGGTGTGCTCGCTCTGTATTCGGCTCCGACCTTCGATCCCAACATGTTCGTCGGGGGTATTGAGTCCGACGTCTGGACAGCCCTCAACAACGACCCGACAGAGCCGCTCTTCAATCGCGCGGTCGTGGGCCGCTACGCCCCGGGTTCGACCTGGAAGCTCGCCGTCGCGGCCATCGGATTGCAGCACGGACTTGTGAAGGCGGACGAACACATGTCCCGGGCGTGCGGCGGAGCGATGTCCTACGGAAACCGCCTCTTTCGCTGCTGGAACGCAGCCGGGCACGGATCACTCGATCTCGTTGAGGCCATCCAGCGATCCTGCAACGTCTACTTCTACCAGCTGGGCCTGCGCATCGGGCTGGGGCGCCTTCTTGAGACCGCGACCGACATGGGCTTCGCGCGTCAGTGCGGCATCGATCTGCCCAGGGAGTCTCCGGGCGTGTTTCCGAGCGACGTGGGGTTCTGGGAGGACCGCTTCGGGTACCGCGCGCAGGAGTCCGAAGTACTGTCGATATCGATCGGACAGGGGCCCAACGACCAGACCCCGCTGGGGATCGCGCAGTTCTATCTGGCCATGGCCCGTGGGGGACGGGCTCCCGCGCCGCGCATCCTGCGAAGCGAACAGCCGGGCGAAGTCTGGGACATCGGGATTTCGCCGGAGCACGGCGAGGTTCTGATGGAGGGGCTGAGGCGCGTATTCCAACCTGGGGGTACGGCGTACCTGTCTTCGGTCGAGCACTGGCAACTGATGGGCAAGTCGGGTACCACCCAGAACTCTCAGGATCCGACCCGCAGCCACGCCTGGTTCGCGGGGATCGCGGGCCCGCCCGAGAAGCCGCCCGAGATCGTCGTGGTGGCGCTGGTGGAGCTCGGCGAAAGCGGGTCCGTCATGGCGGCTCCGCTGGTAGCCAAGTCCGCGGACTATTTTCTGCGCAAACGGTACGACATTCCCACCGACACCATCCAGACGCTCGGCGAGCACTGGCGGACGGGCACGCCGTGGAGGCCGGTGAGCCCATGACGCCCGTCCGGCCCACGGGCGGCAGCCGGTGAAATCGCTCTTTTCCGATTGGGCGCTCGATACCCGCTTTATTCTCGGCCTGCTGGCGCTTTCCGGCTTCGGCGTGGCGATGATCTATTCAACGGGCGAACTCAATGTCCCCAGCCCCGTCGTCGAGGGCGCCTGGATCCGGCAGCTGGTGTGGTTCGCGCTGGGACTGATCGCGTTCACCTTCCTCTCGCGTATCGCGCACAACTGGATTGAGTGGGCTGCCGTCCCCGCCTACGTACTTGCCGTGGTGCTGCTGGCCGCGACCCTGGTCGTGGGAACCGGTCGCGGAACCGCGGCAGGAGTGACGAGTTTTCTCCAGGTGGGGGGCGTTCAGTTTCAGCCGGCCGAGGTGGCCAAGATCGCGACCATCCTGGCACTGGCGCGGCTGATGGCGTCACGCTTCGAAGTCCCCGGACATCGTCCTGAGAGGCCCTGGCAGTTCGCCGACCTGTTTGCCCCCTGTGCGCTGGTGGGACTCCCGCTCGCCCTGGTCCTGCTCCAACCCGATCTGGGAACCGCGCTGGCCTTCATCGGCATCCTGATGGCGGTGCTCTTCTGGGTAGGCACACCGCTGACCTACCTCTTTCTGCTCGTGAGCCCCGGCATCGCCCTCGTCGTCTCCTTCAACACCTGGCTGTTCTCGGCGTACATGGTGTTGCTCGTCGGGCTGCTGTATCTGAGGCGCTCCCACCTCTATCCCTTTGAATACGTGGCGGTGCTCGTGTTCAACCTGGCGGTGGGTACCGTCGCTCGCGTTCTGTGGGAATCGCTGGCTCCCTACCAGCAGAACCGGGTGCTCGTGTTTCTGGATCCCAGTCTGGATCCGCGGGAAGCCGGGTACCATCTGGTCCAGTCCAAGGTGGCAATCGGCAGCGGAGGGCTTACCGGCAAGGGGTTTACCCTGGGGACCCAGAAGCGCTTCAACTTTCTGCCCGAGCAGCACACGGACTTCATCTTCGCGGTCGTTGGCGAAGAGCTCGGTTTCGTGGGCACCCTGCTGGTCCTTCTCGCCTTCGCGTATGTCCTGCTCCGGCTCATCCGCATGGCTACCAGGACCCGCAGTCACTTTGCCAGCTTCGTGCTCTTCGGTATCTTCGGCGCCTGGATCACGCATATCTTTGTGAACATCGGGATGACGGTGGGGCTCGTGCCGGTGACGGGAATTCCCCTTCCGTTCATCAGCTACGGGGGATCCTTTCTCCTGATGTGCTGGGTGTCCGCGGCGCTCGCCGTACGGCTTGGCCGGCAGGACAAAACACGGTACGGCGTCGCCGAACGGAACAGGTGAGGCCTCGAAGAAGGCAACCCATGGCCTGGTTCAACAAGCCCAAGAAGCCGTTGCGCGCCGCGGATCGGCGGGATGTCCCCAGCGACGTCTTCAAGAAGTGTCTGAGCTGTGGCGCCATCGTGTACCGCCAGAAACTCGCCCAGAACCTGTCGGTCTGTCCGGAGTGCGGATTCCATTTCCGATTTCGCGCATCCGGCTATCTGAGCCTGCTCATGGACGAAGGCTCGTTCCGTGAGGAACACGCCGGATTGGCCAGCTCCGATCCCCTGGGTTTCGTGGACTCGAAGCCCTACACGGCTCGAGTGCACCTGGCTGAGCAACGAGCCGGGCGTCCGGAGGCGATGGTGGTGGGTTCGGGCAAACTGGACGGCATCCCGGTGTCGCTGGCGGTCATGGATTTCTCGTTCATCGGTGGATCGATGGGATCGGTGGTAGGGGAGAAACTGGCCCGCATCATCGGCAAGTCACTGCTCGATGAAGTTCCTCTGGTGGTTGTGAGCGCCTCCGGTGGGGCGCGCATGCAGGAGGGAATTCTGTCGCTCATGCAGATGGCCAAGACGGCCACTCTGCTGGCGAGGCTCCACGAGGCCGGTCTCCCTCACATATCCATTCTGACCAACCCGACCGCGGGGGGAGTGACCGCTTCGTACGCCATGCTGGGGGACGTCAACCTCGCCGAACCCGACGCTTTCATCGGGTTTGCAGGACCCCGTGTCATCGAAGAGACGATCCGCCAGGAGCTTCCGGAGGGATTCCAGCGATCGGAATTCCTGCTCGAGCACGGCATGCTCGACTGCGTGGTGCCGCGAAAGGAACTGAAGGCCACGGCTGCGCTTCTGCTGCGGCACATGTGGGCGGGGTGGAAGCCTCAGGGATGATGATTTCTTGCGGGCGTCGTCCGGCTCGCGTGAAACACAACCTGTTTCCACGGCTGGGCCACGGCGTCAAATGGGGGCTCGGCCGGACGCGCGCCCTTCTCACGGCCCTCGGGGAACCTCAGCTGCGCTATCCGTCCATCCACATCGGCGGCACGAACGGCAAGGGGTCGGTGGCGGCGATGTGCGCCTCGGTGCTGAGAGAGGCGGGACTTCGTGTCGGACTCTACACATCCCCGCACCTGTGCGACTTCCGCGAGCGCATCCAGGTCGATGCCCGTCCGGTCGACCGTGAGATCATGGCACGAGTGACGGACAGGTTGCAGGCCACCGTCGACGCCGTCGGGCCGACCTTCTTCGAAGCGACAACGGCGCTGGCATTCGGGGTTTTCGCGGACCGGGAAGTCGATCTGGCGGTGGTGGAGGTGGGGCTGGGCGGTCGCCTCGACGCGACCAACGTGATCGTCCCGGAGGTTACGTGCATCACCAACGTGTCGCTTGACCATGCCGACTACCTGGGCGAGACCGTGGACCAGATTGCGCGCGAGAAGGCCGGCATCATCAAGCCGGGCGTCCCGCTCCACACCAGCGAGAGCAACGACTTCATCCGGAACCTGCTGCGGGACCGGGCCGAGGAAGCCGGTGCGCGCTTCTTTGCGCTGGATTCGGATCGGGACATCCGCAGCCTTGAACTCACGGGCACGCAAACGAGCTTCACGTTGGCCTCTTCCCTGTGGGGCGCACTCGAACTGTCCGTGCCTCTGGCGGGCGAACATCAGGCCATCAACGCGGGACTTGCGACAAGAGCGCTGGAATCGCTGCCGTCGTCGCTTCGACCGCCGCGGGAGGCGGTTGTGCGTGGTCTGGCGAGTGTCAGCTGGCCGGGTCGGGTTCAGGTGGTGACGAGGGGCGACGTGACCTGGGTGTTCGACGTGGCGCACAACATCGCGGGGATGGAAACCCTCGCCACCACCCTGCGGTCGCTCCGGCCGCCGGGCCCGATGGTGGTCCTGGCCGGAATCCTGGGAGACAAGGACTGGGGGGGCATGCTGCCGGACCTTCTCTCGGTCGCGGATGTCGCCATTCTGACCCAGCCACCATCCGCGCCGGAGGAACGGAGGTGGGATCCGCAGCGAGTTGCAGCTTCGTTCGCACCCCGGTTCGCACTGGAGGTCGAGTTGGACTTTGAACGCGCTTTGGGCAGGGTGGCGGAGCGGGCCCGGGGGGGCACTGCGGTGGTCACAGGTTCCTGCCACACGGTCGGCAGCGCCCTGGACATCCTCGGCATCCAGCCGTTCCCGGCACGTCCCCGGGTTTGACGCGTGCAGCGAAGCGAGTAGATTCGCGGCCATGCCGAAAGGGAAAGCCTTCCCCCGACTTCCGGGTTTTCGCGACTTCGCGCCAGAAGGGCTGGCCGAACGAGAGCACCTCTTCCGAATCTGGCGGAGCGTGGCGCGCCGTTACGGTTTCCAGGAATACGACGGGCCTCCGCTGGAGCCCCTGGAACTGTACACGGAGAAGAGTGGCGAGGAGATCGTGGCGCAGCTGTACGCCTTCGCCGACAAGGGGGGACGCGAGGTTTCTCTTCGTCCCGAAATGACTCCCTCGCTTGCCCGCATGCTCGGCGCACGCAGCCGGGCCATGGCCAAGCCCATCCGATGGTTCTCGATTCCGCAGCTGTTTCGTTACGAACGGCAGCAGCGGGGACGTTTGCGGGAGCACTTTCAGTTGAACGTCGATATCCTCGGTGAAGCCGGCGTGGGTGCCGACGCCGAGGTGTTGGCGGTGGCCATCGACGCGCTTCGCGGGTTGGGACTGGGGTCCGCCGATTTCGTCGCCCGCGTGTCGGATCGCCGTCTCCTGTCCGAGATTCTCATCGCCCTCGGAGTACCCACCGACCGGGTTCCCACCGCCTTTTCGGCCATCGACAAGTACGAACGCGTGGGCGTGGACACGACGCGTGCCCGGCTTTGCACGGCGGCGGGACTCAGTCGCCGGAACGCGGACGCTCTCCTTGGAATCCTGGAGGCTGCGGGACTCGACGCGATCGAAGATCTGCTGGGAGACCGCGACGCCGTGGGTGCCAGCCTCGCCGAACTGCGCCGCTACGAAGCGGACCTGACGGCCATGGGGCTCGGTCCGTTCCTCTGCTTCGACCTGCGCATCGTGCGCGGTCTGGCCTACTACACCGGAATCGTCTTCGAGCTCTTCGACCGCAAGGGGGAGCTGCGCGCGATCTGCGGAGGAGGCCGGTACGACCGCCTGCTCGAACGCGTCGGTGGACAGTCGCTGCCGGCCGTCGGGTTCGGAATGGGAGATGTGGTGCTCACCGAGCTCCTGCGGGACCGGCGACTGATCCCCGAGGCGAAGCCTTCGATAGACTGTTTCATCGCGTGCGTATCCCCGGGGGAACGGCTGCTGGGGCGGGAAATCGCCCACGCTCTGCGCGACGCGGGATCGACCGTCGTGTACACGCTCGAACAGCGTCCCGTGCGCAAGCAGCTCTCCATGGCCGCGAGGCAGGGTGCCCGGAAAGTCATCCTGCTTGGCCCGAAGGAGACGGCGAGAGGCGTGGCAGTGATTCGTGAAATGGCGAAAGGGAGCCAGCACGAGGTTGCGCTGCACGACCTCCGGCAGGGGAGGCTCACGCCATGACTGCGCGCGGCTCCGCTCTCAGCTCGTGTTGCCGATGGCGGGCGTTGACGCTCGGGTGGTCCCTCGCGTTGCTGTGCACCGGAGCCTGCTCTCCCGACCAGCCGCCCGACCCGAGGGAAGACCTGGTGCCCGGTTCCGCGGGCCCAGCCTCCCGCTCCTCTTTCGGAGACGACGCAGCGCAGCCGGTTTCGCTGCTCCCCTTCGATGAAGTTGCCGATCCGGTCCTGGAACGCCGGCTCACCCTCCACCTGCTCGCGCAGGAGCCCGGCGGACGCGCGGAGTTCAGTCGGACGCTGCGCGAACTGCTCCCGGAGCGCGCCGCCGGAGACCCCACGCTGGTGGCGATCCGCGCGAATCGTGTATCAGGCGGTCGTCAGGGAGGGCGAGAGCGAGGGGAATCTCGTGCCGGTCGCATGGGGGGAATGGATTCCGGTGGAAGGCTGGCACGGCGATGTCGGGGAAGGGCGGGGCAGCGGCCACCGGGTCTACTTCTACCACGGAGCGCCCCCGGAATGGTAGCCGACGGCAACAAGGGGGTGCGCAGGGACATGGCCCGCGCCGTGCGCCGGCTCAACATCCTCGAGTACTTCATCCTGGCGGCGGCTGCGGGAATGTCGCTCGGCGGCGGCGCGCTGGTGGCGCTGTTGCTGAACGAGTTGACCGGCGCGCCCTTCCGGGTATCGTGGTTCATCTCTTCGCTCCTGCTCTTCAGCGTCCCGGGGTTCTTCGTACTGCGCAGAGAGAGCAAACGCGACCCGTCCCGCCGTAGCGCGGGCGATACCCAGGATCAGGCAGATGGCTGAAGACAAGCGCTTGACGCCCAGGAGCGAGAGCTTCTCGGCATGGTACAACGATGTCGTGCTGCGAGCGGAACTCGCCGACTACTCGCCGGTGCGCGGATGCATGGTCATCCGCCCCTGGGGATACGCCATCTGGGAGCTGATGCAGCAGGGGCTGGACGGGCTCTTCAAGGAAACCGGCCACGAAAACGCCTATTTCCCCCTGCTTATTCCGATGAGCTTCATCGAGCGCGAGAAGGAGCACGTCGAGGGATTCAAGCCCGAGCTGGCGGTCGTGAGTCACGCCGGCGGCAAGGAGCTCGAGGAGCCCTACGTCGTCCGTCCGACCTCCGAGACCATCATCTACTCGATGTACGCGAAGTGGGTCCAGAGCTACCGTGACCTGCCGCTGCTGCTGAACCAGTGGTGCAACGTGATGCGCTGGGAACTGCGCACCCGGCTCTTCCTGCGTACCTCCGAGTTCCTCTGGCAGGAAGGACACACGGCGCACGCGACGCGGGAGGAGGCCGAAGAGGAGGCCAGGCGCATGCTGGGCGTGTACCGCCAGTTCCAGGAGGACTGGATCGCGATGCCGCCGGTAAGCGGGCAGAAGAGCGAGTCCGAGAAATTCGCGGGCGCGGTACGCAGCTATTCCGTGGAGGCGTTGATGCAGGACAACCGCGCCCTCCAGGCCGGCACCTCCCACTTCCTGGGTCAGAACTTCTCGCGCCAGTTCGGGCTCACCTTCCAGAGCGAAGACGGACGCAAGGAGTACGCCTGGAACACTTCCTGGGGGGTCTCCACCCGCATGGTCGGGGGGATGGTGATGACCCACGGCGACGACAACGGGATCGTAGTGCCGCCCCGACTTGCTCCGGCCCAGGTCGTGGTGGTGCCCATCTGGCGCACCGGCACGCAGCGCTCCGTGGTGCTCGAGGAGGCCCACCGGTTCCACGACCGGCTCACCAGCGCCGGAATTCGCGCCCGCGTGGACGCGCGGGACCACCTCAAACCCGGGGCGCCAAATTCTACGAATGGGAACGCAAGGGCGTCTCCTTCCGGGCGGAGATCGGGCCGCGCGACGTGGCAAAGGGACAGGTGGTTCTGGCCCGGAGGGTTCCGTTTTCCGACGGGAAGCGCAAGCGCTTCCTGGCGACCGAAGAGGCGGTGTCAATCCTGCCGGCCCTCCTCGACACCTTCCACGCCGACCTGCTCGAGGCCGCCAGGGCGCGCCGTGAAACCAACTCCCACCGCGGAGTGTCCGGGATCGGCGAGCTGCAGGAGATCCTCGAATCGAGTGGCGGGCTGGTCTACACCGGGTGGAGCGGCGACCCCGCCGTGGAGGAGAGGGTCAAGCAGGCCACCAGGGCCACGATCCGGGTGATTCCGGACGAGGAATTCGCATCTTCCAGCCCGCCGTCGCGGTGCATCGGCGGCGGCACGGCGAAGATGGAGGTGGCGTGGGCGCGGGCCTATTGACCTGGGCGCGGGCATGCTGAAGTGATCCCTTCGGCTCGCTCGCCCGCGACGACCCATCGAGCTCCCCGCCGCCGGTGACCTGATGGCGGTGAGGACCGCCGGAGCCTACGGTTTTGCCATGGCCTCGAATTACAACAGCCGCCTGCGTCCCGCCGAAGTCATGGTAGCCGATGGCCGATTGCTGCTGGTCCGTGAGCGGGAGACCTTCGCCGATCTGGTTCGCGGGGAAAGGATGCCCGAATGAGCTTCTCCAAGCCGCGTGACAGGGTTCTCATCCTCGATTACGGGTCGCAGTTCACCCAGCTGATCGCGCGCCGCATCCGCGAGGAAAGGGTGTACTGCGAGATCCATCCGCCCACCCGGTCGCTGGACTGGGTTCGCAGCTGGGCGCCGAGCGCGATCGTGCTCTCGGGAGGGCCTGCCTCCGTCTACGAGGACGACGGCCCCCGGCGCGGAGGCCGGCCTCCTCCACCTGGACGTTCCGGTTCTGGGGATCTGCTATGGCATGCAGCTGATCGCGCGGCTGGAGGGCGGTCGGGTCGAGTACGGCAAGCGCGAGTACGGGCGGGCCGAGTTGCGCCTGGGGGAAGCGGGCGGCCTGTTTGCGGGCTTCCCGCGCGAGGATCCCGTGACGGTGTGGTGTTCCCACGGCGACCATGTGGATCAGCCTCCCGAGGGGTATCGCATCGTCGCGTCGACCGAGAGCCTACCGGTGGCGGCTTTTCGGGCAGACGACCGCGCCATCTACGGCGTACAGTTTCATCCGGAAGTCGCCCACACGGCGCGCGGCGAGGAAATGCTCTCCAACTTTCTCTTTCGGGTTGCGGGGTGCCGGCCGAGCTGGACGGCGAGCACCTTCATCGGGGAGAGCATCGCCGCCATCCGCGAGCAGGCGAGGGACCGCTCCGCGATCTGCGGGCTCTCCGGGGGTGTCGATTCCTCGGTGGCGGCCACCCTGGTGCATCGGGCGCTCGGCGACCGTCTGACCTGCATCTTCGTCGACAACGGGCTGTTGCGGAAAGGCGAGCGCGAGCGGGTCGAGAGCACCTTCCGCCGACACATGGGGATGGAACTCATCGTCGCGGATGCGCGGCGGGAGTTCCTGGGCGCGCTCGCGGGAGTCACGGATCCCGAGCGAAAACGCCGCGTGATCGGCGGCGTCTTCATTCGCGTGTTCGAGCGCGCGGCCCGCGAGGCCGGCAAGGACGCGTCCCTCCTCGTGCAGGGCACGCTCTACCCGGATGTCATCGAGTCCCTTTCGGTGCGGGGTCCGTCCGCGACCATCAAGACGCACCACAATGTGGGTGGCCTCCCCGATGACATGCCCTTCGAGCTGATCGAGCCGCTACGGGAGCTCTTCAAGGACGAGGTTCGCCGGGTGGGACGCGAGTTGAACCTCCCCGAGGCATTCGTGGCTCGCCATCCGTTTCCGGGTCCGGGGCTTGCGGTGCGCATCCTGGGCGAAGTCACCCGCGAGCGGCTGGACGTGCTGCGCGAGGCGGACGCAATCTTTCTGGAAGAGATCCGTGCGGCCGGGCTGTACGACGAAATCTGGCAGGCGTTCGCGGTGCTGCTACCCGTGCGCTCCGTGGGCGTGATGGGCGATTCCCGCACCTACGAGTGGGCCGTAACCCTCAGGGCCGTGACTTCGCGTGACGGGATGACCGCCGACTGGTACCGGTTTCCGCCCGAAGTGCTCGCGCGCGCCTCAACCCGCATCATCAACGAGGTCGCGGGCGTGAACCGCGTGGCCTACGACATCAGCTCGAAGCCGCCGGCCACCATCGAGTGGGAGTAAACGCAGTCGCGTGATCGCGTGGGCGTGAGGGTCGCACTTCCCCTCGCCGTGACTCAGGACGCGGGGCTGGGCTCCTCCGTACGCAGGATCCTCAACGTATCGTCGATCTCTCCCCAGACCTCGACCATGAACTGCACGCGGGGCGCGTGGGCGTCGACGAACTCCAGGAGATCAGCCTCGGTGACTCCATTCGTCTCCAGGATCTCTTCCTTCACCTGCGGACTGACGCGGCCGTCGGGTGAGTGCAGCGCGGCCATGCGCAGTTCCGTGTAGGTGCCGACGAAGACGTCGCGCGGGATCGTCTGTGATGACTCTCCGGACGGTTCCCCGCCGCAAGCGGCCATGATGCATACCAGGGTGCCTGCGAGAAAACGCACTCTGCTCGGCGTCGGACGTATCATGCCTCACCAGCCTCGCGGCTCGTGGCCGCGCGCCAAAGGAGCAGGCAGAGCCCCGCGAAGATGAGCGTGCCGACCAGCTCGGAAGAACCGGGGAACAGGCCTTCGGACCAGGAATGGCCGACGATCCAGTCGCTGGCGCGCGAAGGATCTCCGGTCATCTGCGTGACCAGGTAGATCGCGCCCCCGATCAGCACCCCCACCAGCGCCGCTCCCGCGATGAGACCGGAACCGAAGAGAACGCCCCGCTCCCGCTTGTCGGCCAGTTGCCCGCGCCCGCTGCCCGGTGACGAATACCTGCGGGTCAGCCCCAGGCGCATCATGCCCCCGACGAAGATCGGGGTCATCAGCGATACCGGCAGGTAGAGGCCCACCGCGAACGCGAGTGACGGCAGTCTCAGGCCGAACTCCACGGCGGCGGCCAGCGCCATGCCGATGATCACGAACATCCAGGGCAGGGTGTCGGCCAGCACGCCGTCCACCACCAGCTTCATGAGGTTCGCCTGCGGAGCCGAAAGCTCGGCTCCCCCGATGCCGTACGATTCGTTGAGGACGATCAGCACGCCGCCCATGACCGCGGCACTGGTGATGACCCCGATCAGCTCGCCGATCTGCTGCGAGCGGGGTGTCGCGCCCAGCAGGAATCCGGTCTTGAGATCCTGCGATGTGTCTCCCGCGATGGCGGCCGAGATGCACACCACCGCGCCCACCGCCAGCACGGCGACCTTGGAGGCGGCGGTACCGTCGTTCAGCCCGAGCCCGACCCAGATCAGCGAGGTGAGCAGCAGGGCGGCGATGGTCATCCCCGAAACCGGATTGGACGAGGACCCGATCAGCCCCACGATGCGCGAGGAGACGGTGACGAAGAAGAAGCTGAAGAGCACGATCAGGATCGCGCCCAGGAAGTTCACCGGGACTCCCGGCCAGAGCCACAACGCCAGGGCCAGCAGCGGTGCGAGAGTGAAGACGAACCTCATGGAGAGGTCGCGCTGGGTCCGCGAGACCGCCGCGCCCCCGCTTCCAATACCACCCAGCCCCAGCTTGAAGCTCTCGATCATCGTGGGCAGGGATTTGAGGAGGGTCGCGATGCCCCCGAAGGCTACAGCTCCGGCTCCCACGTAACGGATGTAGTTGCTCCAGATTTCGCCGGATCCCAGTTCCACCATCGGCGTGGTCGCCGGATACACCACGTCGTTGCCGCCCCAGGCGTTGATCGCCGGGATCAGGATCAGCCAGGCGAGCGCGCTTCCCGAGAACATGATGGTGGCGATGCGCGGCCCGATGATGAATCCGACGCCCAGCAGCTCGGGGGTGAAATCGCCACCGATCTGAGCCTTGCCCGGCAGGGGCGCCGACGGCGACTCGTTCCAGAGCGAAAGCCCGCGGGGGTTCGCGAGTGCCTGATAGGCCGCGCCGATGCCGAGGCCCGCGAAGAGCAGGCGGGCCTTTCCGCCCCCCACGTCGCCGGCCACCTGCACCTCCGCGCATGCGGTTCCTTCCGGGTACGGCAGTTTCCCGTGCTCGCGCGAGATGAGATAGGAACGCAGTGGGATCATGAACAGCACGCCCAGCATCCCGCCGAAGAGCGCGATCACGGTGATCTGGGTGACGCTGACCAGGATCGCCGGGTCCTCGCGTGCCCAGAGGAAGAGGGCAGGGAGGGTGAAGATGACGCCTGCGGCCAGGGACTCTCCCGCCGACCCTACCGTCTGCACCATGTTGGATTCGAGAATGGTTCCGCCCCAGACCCGAAAGATCGCCACCGCCATCACCGCGGCCGGAATCGATGCGCTCACGGTGAGTCCGACGCGCAGCCCCAGGTAGGCGTTGGCGGCGCCGAACACGATGCCCAGCACAGCTCCGATCAACACGGCCCGGGGCGTAAACTCCAGGATCTGTTCGCGCGCCCCCACATACGGAGGATACCGGTCGCCGGGAAGTGTCTCGTAAGCCTCAGGCGGGAGCCCGCCGCGGGTACCGGGATCGACTGTCGCCATTCTGCCTCCAGCCACGGTTGTTTGGGGGAACCCGGGCAACGTGGATCGCGCCTTCTCGGCTTGTCAAGCGCGCAACCAGCGGATGATCGAGCAGGCTGAAATGGCTACACCGCCGGCTTTCCCGATGGTCCGAATCTTGAATTTACGGGGATCAGCAGACGCTCCGCCTGTGCACAAGGCCGGGTGGAGCCCAATCTCATGAAGGAGACCTGCCAGAATGGCAGACACGAGTCTGCATGATCCACCGCGCGGGGAAGACAGATGATCGAAATCGACCGTTTGACCGTGAAGGCGGCCGAAGCGCTGCGCGCTGCCGTCGTGGACGCCAGCCACCGCAGGAGCGCGGAGGTGTACGGAATCCACCTTCTCGACGCCCTGCTCCGCCAGGAAGAAGGGATCGTCACACCGATCCTGGCCAAGATCGGGGTGTCGGACGCGGCCGTGCGAGAGCGGGTGCGCGCCGAACTCGAAGACCTCGGGCGGGTCACCGGCGGGTCGGATCCGCGCCTGAGCCGCGACCTTGCTCGTGCCCTCTCCGCTGCCGAAGGTCACGCCGAAGCACTCCGGGACGACTACGTATCGACCGAGCATCTCTTGCTCGGGCTCACGGTGGAACAGGACGACGCCGGCGAACTACTGCGCTCAGCCGGCGCAACCGAAGAGCGCGTGCTGGAGGCACTGTCGGCCGTCCGCGGCAGCCATCGGGTCACCGACAAGACCCCGGAGGACCGCTACCAGGCCCTGGCGCGCTACAGCCGTGACCTCACCGCACTGGCTCGCCGAGGCAAGCTGGACCCGGTGATCGGCCGGGACGCGGAGATCCGCCGGATGATCAAGGTGCTGGCACGCCGCACCAAGAACAATCCCGTGCTCATCGGCGAGCCTGGTGTGGGCAAGACGGCCATCGCCGAAGGTCTGGCTCAGCGAATCGTGGCGGGCGACGTCCCGGCTGCACTGGCCGAGAAGACGTTCATCTCGCTCGACATCTCCGCCGTGCTGGCCGGGGCCAGGTACCGCGGCGAGTTCGAGGAACGCATGAAGGCCGTGCTGAAGGAGATCTCGGACGCCGACGGCCGCTTCGTGGTCTTCGTGGACGAGCTTCACACCGTCGTCGGCGCCGGGGCGGCCGAGGGCGCGGTGGATGCCGGCAACATGATGAAGCCACTGCTGGCGCGCGGCGCCCTGCGCATGATCGGCGCCACCACCCTGGACGAGTATCGCAAGCACATCGAGAAGGACCCCGCGCTGGAACGACGCTTTCAGCCGGTGTACGTGGCACCGCCGTCGGTGGAAGACACGATTGCGATCCTGAGAGGACTCAAGGAACGCTACGAAGTGCACCACGGGGTCCGCATCCGGGACGACGCCCTGGTCGCGGCAGCCAGGCTTTCGGATCGATACATCGGCGGGCGGTTCCTGCCCGACAAGGCGATCGATCTCATGGATGAGGCCGGCAGCCGGCTGCAGATCGAGATCGACTCCCTGCCCACGGAAATCGACCAGGTGGAACGGCGCGCCGTCCAGCTGGAGATCGAGCGCAAGGCGCTGGAGGACGATCAGGATGATGCCTCGGCGCGGGAGCGTCTGGAGAAGATTCGTGCCGAACTGGCCGAACTGCGGGAGCGCAGCTCCAGCATGAAGGCAAAGTGGCAGGCGGAGCGCGAGGTCATCGACCGCCTCACGACGCTGAAGGAAGACGCGGACTCGCTCCGCACCGAATCCGAGCGGGCCAAACGAACCGGAGACCTGCAGCGAGCCGCTGAAATCGACTACGGCGAGTTGCCTGCACTGGGCGCCTCGCTCAGGAAGACGGAAGAGCGGCTGTCCGAGTTGCAGGCCGATGGGACCTGGCTGCGCGAGGAGGTCGACGCCGAAGATATCGCGTCCGTGGTGGCGGAATGGACGGGCATTCCGGTGGCGAGCCTGGTGGAGTCCGAGCGGGAACGGCTGGTCAGGCTCGAGGCGCTGCTGGGCGGGCGCGTAATCGGACAGGACGAGGCCCTCGCGGCCGTTTCCAACGCCGTGCGCCGCTCGAGAGCCGGCCTCCAGGATCCCAACCGCCCGGTCGGCTCGTTCATCTTTCTGGGACCGACCGGAGTGGGGAAGACGGAAACGGCGCGTGCTCTCGCAGAATTCCTGTTCGATGACGAGCGGGCGATGGTCCGCCTCGACATGTCCGAATACATGGAAAAGCACTCCGTATCCCGGCTGCTGGGCGCGCCTCCCGGATACGTCGGCTACGACGAGGGCGGCCAGCTGACCGAAGCCGTGCGCCGGCGCCCGCACGCGGTCATCCTGTTCGATGAAATCGAGAAGGCACATGCCGACATCTTCAACGTGCTGCTTCAGATCCTCGACGACGGCCGGTTGACCGATTCGCAGGGGCGGTCAGTGGATTTCCGCAACGCGGTGGTCATCATGACCTCCAATCTCGGCAGCCGCTATATCCTCCGGCACGCCGGGACCGACCCCTGGACGGAGGTGGAGGCGACCGTCGGACAGGAGCTGCAAAGGCATTTTCGCCCGGAGTTTCTGAACCGGGTGGACGATATTGTTCTCTTTCGTCCATTGGACCGGGTCTCGATCCGTGCGATCGTTGATCTGCAGCTCGCCAGGGTCAAGGCGCTGGCCGGCGAGCTCGGCATCACGCTGGAAGTGTCGCCGGAAGCCGGCGATCTGCTCGCGCGAGAGGGCTACGAACCAGCCTTTGGCGCTCGTCCGCTACGGCGTGTCATCCAGCGCCTCGTCCAGGATCCACTCGCCATGTCGCTGCTTGAAGAAGGTCCGGGGAAGTCCGCGACCATCCGCGTCGTGCTCGCCGACCCTGGCGCTCTCGGCTTCGAACGGGTGTGAAAAGCGCGACCGGGAGGGCGTTGGTCCGGGGCTGGCTGCTCCTCGTCGCGGCGGGTTGCGCGACCCGTGTTCCGGCCACGCCGGAGGGGCGGGACGCCGGCGCTCGCCGTGCCGCGGAACGCTTCCTGGAAGCGGCCAACCGGGGGGATCTGGACGCTCTCGCGCGCACCTTCGGGACCGGCGAGGGTCCGATCGCCGATGCTGGCGGCGGACTGGGCTGCGGACTGCGGCGGCTGGCGTCCTGGCTGGCGGTGGCGGACCCCTGCCCGGGCCCGCGCGAAGTCGAGCTGCGCATGCACGCCATCGCGGCGGTGTTGCGCCACGACGACTACGAGGTGGTCTCCGACGAGCGGGTTCCCGGGCGGGAAACGTCCGTGACCCGGGTCTCCGTCGTGGTTCGCCGTGGAGAACAGACCTATCGCGACGTTGGCTTCCTGGTGATCCGGACGTCCTCGGGCTGGTTGGTGGAGGCCGTAGAGCTGGAGAAGATCACCGGGCGATGATGTGTCGGCGGGGACGCCCGCCAATCGGTGGCGTCTCCTTACGGCGCCGTTTCCCGCTGGATGAGTTCAACGAGCGCTCCGCCGGTCGTCTTCGGGTGGAGGAACGCGACCAGGCAGCCATGTGCGCCCGGTCTGGGTACAGGGTCGACAGGCCGAAAGCCCGCGGCTACCAGCCGGTCGAGTTCCGCCTGCACGTCCTCGACCCGGAATGCCACATGATGAAGCGTCGAGCCGGAGCGGTCGAGAAAACGGGCGATCGGACCTGCCGGGTCACGCGGTTCGAGGAGTTCCACGGTGCCGATGAAGCACACATCGACCCCGTGTTCCGGAAGGGGTTCCCGATCCGACGCCCGTTGTCCCAGCAGCCCCTCGAACAGGGGCGCGGCCTCCTCGATGGACCGAACCACGATGCCGACATGGTCCACAGGGCGGGCGGGAGCGCCGGGAAGGGGATCCACATGCACTGCTTCGGGGTCGGATTTCATGGCCGATCGAGATTCGGTTATAATTCAGGAGTTAATGACGACGGGAAGCGTGGTCCGAATCGGCCGTCGCTTCTCCGTCCATGGTAAGAACGACCCGACGCCGGGATCAAGGAGATCAGCCAGAATGAGCGATCGAATTCTGACGGTTACGGATGATAGCTTTGTAAGCGATATCGAAAAGAGCGAAGGGCTGGCCATCGTGGACTTCTGGGCGACCTGGTGCGGCCCTTGCCGCATCGTCGCGCCCATCATCGACCAGCTTGCGGATGAATACGGCGACCGAGGAGTGACGGTAGGGAAGGTGGATGTGGACACCAACCCGGGCACTTCCGCCCGTTTCGGGGTCCGCTCGATCCCGAGTATCCTCTTCTTCAAGGACGGAAGGCACGTCGACACCGTCATCGGGGCCGTGCCCAGGGCGCACCTCGAGGAGA
Organism: Longimicrobiales bacterium; assembly: GCA_965232315.1. Lineage (GTDB taxonomy): Bacteria > Gemmatimonadota > Gemmatimonadetes > Longimicrobiales > Gaopeijiaceae > BD2-11. The sequence goes on from CBDDPN010000007.1 coordinate 78,961, forward strand.
AGATCGAGGCGCACCTGTAACACCTCGAAGCGTGAGCAGGGGGTGGCCACGCTCTATCTGGTCAGTACGCCCATCGGCAACCTGTCCGACCTTTCGGCTCGCGCCGCCGACACGCTGGGTGGAGTGGGGCGGATATTCGCCGAGGACACCCGCAGGACCCGGAAGCTTCTGGAGCACTGCGGACTCGATACCCCGCTGACTTCCCTGTTCCAGCACAACGAAGCGGCCCGCGCGGGACAGGTCGTGGAATGCCTGGCGGCGGGGAGCGACGTGGCGGTGGTGAGTGACGCCGGGACTCCGCTGGTCTCGGATCCGGGTGCCCGCGTGGTCGACGCGGTGATCGAGGCCGGTCACCAGGTGGTGCCCGTCCCGGGGCCCTCGGCGGTTCTGGCCGCGCTGGCGGGATCGGGTCTCCCGACGGATCGTTTCGCCTTCCTGGGATTTCCGCCGCGCAAGGGCGGGAAGAGGCGCGCCCTGCTGGACCGGGTCGCGCGCTCTGAGGAGACAACGGTTCTCTTCGAGGCCCCTGGCCGGCTCGGCCGTCTGGTGACCGATCTGGAGCAGGCGTGCGGCTCCGCCCGGAGGGTGGCGGTGGCGCGCGAAATGACCAAATTGCACGAGGAGTTCGTGCGGGGAACCCTGGCCGAGGTCCGTGCCTGGTGTGACGAACGCGTGCCACGGGGGGAGGTCACGGTGGTGGTCGACCGCTCGCCGAAGCGCGAGCCCGGAGACGGCGCCGCGCGCGATCTGGCGGCGACGCTGCTGGCGAAGGGCGTGAGCCCGAGGGAAACGGTCCGCGAGGTGACGGCCCGGCTGGGGGTACCCCGCAACCGCTCCTACCGGATCGTACATTCGACGGAAGTCCGCGTCCGGGCGGAGACGGAGTAGGCGCCCGCGATCGACAGGCACTCAGGCCGGAGCTGGTTCAGGAATCCCAATGCAGATCGTTCTCCTGATGCTGGTCTGTGCGCTCGCAGGCGCTGAATCCGCCACGAGCGAGGGCGAGCAACCGGTCGATGTCGGCACCCCCGGCCTGGCCGGGGCGCATCCCGCCATGGATCCGGGGTCATGGTTGGCGGGCCGATCCTTCCCGGCACCCCCGACCGATTCGACCCTCACCGTCGCGCGGCTCCAGTACGAAGGCGGGGGCGACTGGTACGCGAATCCTTCTTCCCTGGCCAATCTGCTGGAGAGGATCGCCAGCGATACGGGGTTGCCGATGGCGGCTCGCGAAGCCACGATTACCCTGCGCGATCCCGCGTTGCGCGACTTCCCCTTCCTCTACATGACCGGCCACGGCAACGTGAGCTTCTCTCTGGAGGAGGCGGCGGCGCTACGCGACTATCTGCTGGGAGGGGGCTTTCTGCACGTCGATGACAACTATGGCCTCGACGAGTCCTTCCGCCGGGAGATTGCCCGCGTCTTCCCTCGCCGGGAACTGGTCGAGATCCCGCCCGACCACCAGGTCTTCAGCGCCTTCCATGTCTTTCCCGAGGGCCTTCCCAAGGTACACGAGCACGACGGCCAGCCGCCCCAGGCCTTCGGGTTGTTCGAGCGCGGGCGACTGATGCTCTTCTACAGCTATGAGAGCGATCTGGGGGACGGATGGGAGGACCAGGAGGTGCACGACGACCCTCCCGACACCCGTGAGCAGGCGCTGCGCATGGGAGTGAACCTCTTCGTATACGCCATTACCCGGGGGGCATCGTGAGCCCCCCGCCCGGCGGCACGGTACGCGGCGCGGTGGAGGCCGTGCGCGGCCATGTCGGCACCCGGTTCGGCCTGGCGGGGGCGATGTGGGCGACCGTTCCGGTCGCGGCCGTGCTGCTGGTCGCGTGGTGGCTGGGGGGAACGGGGGGATGGCGGCAGGGAAGCGCCACCCCGCTGGTGCTGGACACGGCGGCGGTCGCGCTGGTGGTGGTCTTCGTTCTGCTGGCGCTTCGAGTCCGGCGACGCTGGCTGGACGAAGGCAGCGTCGCTGCCACCATGGAGGATGCCGCCGGGCTCGCCCGCGGCCTGGTGTACGGTTCGCTCCAGCTGTCCCGGTCCCTCCCGCCCGGCGTCTCCGGCGCACTGGCGCGCCGTGCGGAAGCGCGGATCGCGGGGAGCCTCACCTCTCCCGCACCCGTGCTGGCGGGGTCGCTACATCGGCGCAGCGGCCGGTGGATGCGCCTGGGGGCGCTGGCGCTGGTGCTGGCCAGCGTCCCGGTGATCGGCGCGTGGGTTGCTTCACCGGAACGGTCGCGGCGCGCCTGGTCGGGGCTCGCGGCCCCGTTCGGGGTGATGGCGAGCCCGCGCTTCCCGCCGCTGGTGGTTCGGCCGGGGGACATCGAGGTCTCCCGGGGATCGGACCTGCTCATCGAAGTCGACGCAGCGGGACGCCTGGAAGTCACCCTGCACTCGCGGGCGGCGGGCGACGTGCCCCGCGCCGACACGCGCGAGGTCGTCGACGACGCCGCGGCGTTTCGCTTCAACGCGGTGGAGACCGCCTTCGAATACTGGGCGTCGACCCCGGATGGCAGCGTCAGTGAACGCTACCGGGTCACGCCGGTGGACCCGCTGTTCGTTGCCGACCTCACCCTTGAGCTGACATTCCCACCGCATAGCGGCCGGTACGCGGAGGAGTATCGGGGTGCCGCGCCGCCTCTGAGCATCCCTGTTGGGACCCGCATTCGAGTGGAGGGCCGAGCCAGCCGGGCGTTGCAGCTCGCCAGCCTGGCCGTGGAAGATCCGGATGGCCCCGCGGCGGCCCTGCAAATAGACGGGCCGCGCTTCCACGGAGCCTGGACGCCGCGCAGCAGCGGCGTGTACCACTGGAATCTCATCGACTCGCGGGGTGGCAGCCCGGAGATTCCACCGGTCCCGCTCGACCTGACCCTGGTGCGGGACTCTGTGCCCACCGTCGCCATCGTCTTCCCGGGACGCGACACTGTCCTTCCGTTGTCGATGGAGCAGCCCCTGGTGGTGCAGGCGCGTGATGACTACGGGCTCACTTCCGTCGAACTGGTCGCGTATCGGGTCCGCTCACTGGGTGAACCGGGCGATCCGGTCGTCCGCAGGATGGGGATGGCAGGGACCCGCAGTGCGCTGGCGCGCCCGCTCCTCGACGTTTCCGACTGGGGTCTCCTGGCAGGCGACGTGGTTCGTTACCGCGCACGCGTCCTCGACAACGCGCCCGCTCCTCAGGTTGGCGAGAGCCCGGAATACGTGCTTCGCATGCCGGAGGCTTCCGAGCTCCGCTGGCAGGCCCAACAGATGCTCGAGGACGCGGCGGCTGAGGTCGAATCTCTCGCGGAGCAGGCCGGAGAAGCGGCGGAGGAGACGCGTGAGCTGGAGCGGCGCAATCAGGCGGAGCGCGCCGAGGAGCGCAGGAATCCGGGAGCGCGGGGAGAGGAGGAACTCAGCTTCGAGGAGCAGGAAGAGCTGCGGCAGGCGCTCGAAGCGCAGGAAGAACTGGCCGCAGAGATGGATTCGCTGAGGCAGGAGCTGGCGGAGGTCTCTGAATCCATGCGCCAGGCAGGCCTTCCGGATCCCGAGTTCCGGGAGGAGATGGATGAGCTGCAGCGCCTTCTCGAAGAGATGATGCCGGAGGAGCTGCGCGAACGCATGGAGGAAATGTCGCGCAACTTCGAAGAGATGGACGAAGGTGCGTCACTTGAGGCACTCGAGCGGCTCGCGCAGGACCAGGAGGAGTTACGCCAGCGGCTGGAGGAATCCATCGAGCGTTTCCGCCGCGCGGCCACGGAGCAGGAACTTCGTGCGGCAGAGGAGGAAGCCGCGGAACTGGCCCGCAAGGAAGACGCCCTTGCGGATGCGATGGAGGAGGGAGACACCCTTGGCCTGCGTGCGCGCCAGCAGGCCGAGCTGGAGCAGCAGACCGAGGATCTGCTGGACCGAATGGAGCAGGCGCGTGAACACCTGGGCGAGCTCGACGAGCAACAGGCCGGGGAGCGGGCGCAGGAGGCCAGCGAGCGAACGGATCAGGCGCGGCGGGATATGGCCGACGCTCGCGAGCGGGCGGAAGCCGGAGAATCGCAGTCTGCCGCGAGCGAGGCCAGGGAGGCGGCCGAAGCGCTCAGGGAAGCCGAGGAGGCGCTGGCCGAAGCCCGGGCCGAGATGACGGAAACCATGGAGGACGCTGTCCGCCAGGCGCTCCAGCAGACGGCGGAAGACGCCCTCTCCTTGGCCCGCCAGCAGTCCCGGTTGCGCGAGCAGATGCGCCGTGCGGATGCCCAGCAGCAAGCGGCCATGCGCGCGGACGAAGCCTCCCTTCTCCGCGGGGTGCGCAACATGGCGGAGAACCTGAGCGCCGGCTCGCGCGCCTCGGGACAGGTGAACCGCGAGGTAAGCGCCGCGATGGGCGAAGCCATGGAAGCCATCAGCCAGACCCTGGAGGCGCTCGACAACCGGCGTGGATCAACGCCATCCCCGACCGCCACGGCGGAGGCGGCGGTGAGGGCTCTCAACCAGGTGGCACTCCAGGCCATCGCGGGCGCTGGCCAGGCGGGGCAGGATGCGGCCTCCGGCGGCGGCGGCGAAATGCAGGAGATGCTGGAAGCCATCGCCCAACGTCAGGGTGATCTGATCATCCAGACCGAAGAGATCATGCCCATGCAGCTGGGGGAGCAGGCGCTCGCCCAGCAGATGCAGCAGCTGGCGCAGGGCCAGGAATCCGTCGCTGGCGAGTTGGGTGATCTGGCTCAGCAACCGAACTCCGAGGAGCAGGCGCTGGGAGACCTCGACACGCTCGCCGAAGAGGCGGCGGCGCTCGCCGAAGCGCTCGCCATGGAACGCCTGCGCCCTGAGACCATCGAACGTCAGGAACAGCTCTTCCAGCGCCTGCTGGATGCCGGACGGAGCCTGGAACGGGACGAGGAGTCCGACCAACGGGAATCGGAAGCACCCGGGGAGTTCGAGCGAGGCGTGGTCGTACCCCTCGCGGAGGAAGACATGAACGCGCTCCGTTTCGAGCTTCCGGGAGCGGAGGTGCTGAGTCGCCTGCCGCCGGCGCAGCGGCGGCTGGTCATCGAGTACTTCGAGCGCCTGAACCAGGCTCCCGTGATCCCGCCCGCGGGAGGTGGCTCGTGAGAGCGGACGCCCGCCGGTGGGCGCGCAGGGCGCTGGTGCCGCTGATGGGCCTGGCGCTGGGCATGGTTCCGGCCACCGCCGCCGGCCAGTTTTCTTCCCGGGAGGAATCAAGGCTGCTGCGCGAGGCTGCCCGAGCCGAGTCGGCCGGGGACTACGCCGCTTCGGCGGAGATTCTCACGGCGTTGCTGCGGGAGCGACCCGCCTCGTCGGGGGCCATCTTCGCCCTGGAGCGCGTGCTGCGTGCGCAGGGCCGGGTCGAGCAGGTGCTTGCCCCCATCGACGGATTCCTGGAGGTCGACCCGGTGTCCACCGGGCCCCGCTACCTGAAGCTGAAGATTCTCCTGGAAGTGGATTCCCTCGCTGAACTGCGGTCCGCGGCCGAATCCTGGATCACGCAGAACCCGGAGTCGTCGGATTCCTACCGCGAAGTAGCGCGTGTCTACGAGCGCGCTTTCGGAGGGCAGGAGGCGCTCTCCGTGCTGCGGCGAGGTCAGACCCGCGCCGGAGACGGGGTTCTCGCGGTGGAGGCGGGGGATGTCCTGCTTCGCCTCAGTCGCCCTCGCGAGGCCCTTCTGGAATGGGCGCGGGCTCTCGACCGGTCGGAAACCCAGGCATCCGTGGCGTTGGCCCGCATGGTGCGGGCGGGCGGTGAGAACCCCGAACTGGTCCCCGGAATCCTTCGCGAGCTGGCGGGCGATGCTGCGTCCGATGCACGCAGGAGGGCCGCCATCGAGATCGCCCTGGAGGCGGGACTGGAGCCGGACGCGCTGCGCCTCGCCACGGGAGTGGCAACGGGTCTCCCCGAGCGCGAGCGACCGGCTTTCCTCACCGCCTTGCTGCGGCTGGCCGAGGAGAAGGCCGCGGACCAACTCGCGCTGTGGACGCTGCAAGAGTTGCGTCAGGAGGCTCCGAGAGGGTCCCGGGCGCGCACCCTCGATCGGCAGATTGCGGTCACGTCGCTCGTGGCCGGCGATACGGCCCGGGCGCTCGAGGCCCGGGAGCGCTACGCCCGCGGGTTGCCCGAACGCTCGCCGGAACGAAGGAGAGCCCTTGCCGACATGATACGCCTCGAGATGGCGGCGGGCGTGCCTGTCGCGCTACTGAGTCGTTTCGAAGCCTTCCGCCAGGAATTCCCGGGCGCCCCCGAGACGGACCCGTTGGCGGTCGCACTCTCGACGCGCTTTCGCGAGGAAGGAGACCTGGAGGCTGCGACGGGCGTGCTGGAGGGAGTGAACGGTTCGCTGAGCGCACGGGAGCGCGCGTGGCTGGCGTTCGACGCCGGCGACCACGAAAGCGCACGGATCAATCTCCTCCTCGCGGCGGGAGGACTGCCGGCCTCCGAAGCCACTTCGATCGTGCAGTTGGTGGGCATCATGGACCGGGTCGGCGAGCATGCGGCCGGGTTGGCGGGACAGGCGTCGGTGGCGCGCCGGCGGGACGGCGCCGCGGCCGCGTTCGCCCTGGTGACCGGGTCGGTGCACGCCCTGCCTCCGGAGGATCAGCCGCCGCTCCTCGCCATGGCGGCCCGCTTCGCCGACGAAGCCGACCAGGGGAGCGACGCGGCTCGCTTGCGGGAGTCCCTTGCAGCCACATTCCCGGAATCGGGCGAAGCGCCGGAGGCCATACTGCAGCTGGCCCGTTACCGCGCGTCCTCCGCCAACGGTGTGCAGACTGCCATCGAGTTGCTTCAGGGCCTGATCCTGACGCGTCCCAACAGCGCCGTAGTTCCCGTAGCCCGACGGGAGCTGGAACGCTTGAGAGCGGGAGGAGGTGTGCCGTGAGGGTTCCGCATTGGTTGGCTTTCGTTCGACGGGCGGGCCTCGCGGGCCTCCTCTCGAGCCTTCTGCTCGTGCCGGAGGCCGCCCGCGGTCAGCACCTTCTGGTGCCCATGGACCGCGCCCAGGAAGACCACCTGAAGGCCTACGGGCTAACCTACTGGAGCCTCGAGCGCGGAGCTTCCGCCGAATGGCTGCTCAACTACCGGGACGGCTCCTTCCTGCTGCCGGACCGGCAGGACATTCGTCGCGAGGCGGCATTTCGCGGTGTGGGCATCCAACCTGTCAGCGCCGCCGAGGTCGCCGGGATGCGGGCGATTGTGGCGCGCTCCAACATGGAAACGGTGATTCTCGAAAAAGCTCCCAGCATCGCGATATACACGCCCGCCAACACCACCCCCTGGGACGACGCCGTAACCATGGCGCTCGAGTATGCGGGAATCACCTATGACAAGATCTGGGATCCGGAAGTCCTGAACGGGGGTCTGGAAGACTACGAATGGCTGCACCTCCACCACGAGGACTTCACGGGGCAGTATTCCAAGTTCTTCATAACCTACGCGGGCGCTCCCTGGCTGCAGGAGGAGGTGGCCCGCAACCAGGAAGTGGCGACGGCATTCGGGTATCCGCACGTGCCTGCACTGAAGAAGGCTGTGGCGAGCGAGATCCTGGACTACGTGGACGCGGGCGGCTTCCTCTTCGCCATGTGCTCGGCGACGGAGACGCTGGGCCTGGCGCTGGCGGCACGCCAGGCGGACATCGCCGCGGCCTTCGCCGACGGGACGCCTCCGGCACTCGATGCGTCGGCGCACATGGAATGGAACCGCGCGCTGGGGTTCCAGGACGCCGAAGTACAGCTGTCGCCCTCCGTAAACGCGTTCAGCGACATCGACGGACACCAGGTCAACACTCCCTGGCGGGAAGAACTGGGATCGTTCACGCTCTTCGAGTTCTCCGCCAAGCTCGATCCGGTGCCGTCGATGCTGACGCAGAGCCACGAAGGCGTGCTGGCGGACTTTTACGGGCTGACCACGTCCTTCCGGCTCGACCGACTCAAGCCCGGGGTGATCGTCCTGGCCCAGGAGGGCGGATGGGCCAAGTACATCCACGGCAACCGAGGTGAAGGAACCTGGACGTTCTACGGCGGACACGACCCGGAGGACCCCGAGCATCAGATCGGCGATCCCCCTACCGACCTTTCTCTGCATACGAACTCGGGCGGATACCGCCTGATCCTGAACAACGTTCTCTTCCCGGCAGCCCGAAAAAAGCAACGCAAGACCTGAGCCCCGGGTTGCAGGGATCGAACCTTCCGGCATCCGCGCGTGACCCCTGAGCCGCGTCCACCCGAGCCCGATCTGACACTCGCGCCCGAGGCCGCGCGCCGCATCCGCGACCAGATCGCGCGCGCCGGCGGGCGGGAGGTCAGTTTTCTCGCCACCGTCACGTCCGAGCGTGTCATCGTGGACCCGCGGCCCGTGGCCCGGGGGAATCGGGCTGCCGTGCTTGCCGCGGCGGCCGATGCCAGCTCCGGCGAGATCATGCTTCACAACCACCCGTCCGGGGTGCTCGAGCCATCGGACGCGGATCTCCGGACAGCAGGCCGACTCTACGAAGAGGGGGTGGGGAGCGGCATCGTCGACAACCTGGCCCGCTCTCTCTATGTGGTGGTGGAGCCGCCGGCGCCCTCGTCGCTCGAATCCCTTGACATCCCCGCGCTGGAGGCGCTCGCCGCACCGGGAGGCGCTCTTTCCCGCCTGCACGAACGCTATGAGGACCGCCCCGGTCAGCGCGCCATGCTGGCGGAGGTCGCGCGAGGGTACAATCAGGGCGGGGTGACGCTGGTGGAGGCGGGAACGGGCACCGGAAAGACGGTGGCGTACCTGCTACCGGCGGCGAGCTGGGCGATCCGGAACAAGGAGCGCACCGTCGTTTCCACCAACACCATCAACCTGCAGGAGCAGCTGGTCGCGAAGGATCTCCCGCTCGTGCGGGAGCTGCTCGGAGAGGATTTCCGCTGGGCGCTGATGAAGGGCAGGGGAAACTACATCTCCATCCGGCGCGCGCACCTGGCGGCGGAGAGCGCCGCCACTCTCTTCGAACAGGACCGCAGCAGGGAAGTCAACGCACTGCTCGACTGGATCGCAGCCACGGAGGATGGGTCGCTCGCCGACCTGGCGACAGTCCCGTCCCGCGAAGTCTGGGAGGAGGTGCAGTCGGACTCCGACATCTGTCTGCACGCCCGCTGCCCGCACTTCCAGTCGTGCTTCTACCAGCGCTCGCGCCGAGTGGCGGCTGCGGCCGATGTGCTGGTGGTGAATCATCACCTGCTCTTCTCCGACCTCTCGCTGCGCATCGTGACCGACAACTTCACCCAGTCCGCGGCGCTCCCCGCCTACCGGAGGCTGATTCTGGACGAGGCGCACAACGTCGAGGACGCCGCGACCAGCCACCTCGGCGCGAGCCTCACCCGCAAGGGACTGTCCGCCACCCTGACCCGGCTCGAGCGCGTGGCCAGGGTGGTCCAGCGAGAACTCGCCGGACTGCCCGTGGCTGGAGGCGATGGCCTGCCGCCCCGGGAATCGGTGGCGGAGCAGGTCACGAAGCCGCTGCTCGAACGCCTCCGCACCCGTGTTCGGCCAGCCCTGGCCGACACCCGCCGCGAATTCGACAACTTCTTCCAGGTTCTTGACGAGATGGCGCCCCTGCCCGATGGAATCCGGGTCAGACTGGGTTCGGATCAGCTCCCGGAGCCGATCGGTCAGGAGCGCGTGTCCAGGGGGCTCGACGTCTTTCTGGAAGCGGTGGGCGAGCTGACGCGGGAAGTCTCGGAACTCGCCACGCGCGTCGAGCTTACCGACGAATGGCGTGAGGCGCTGCAGGGCAGGATCCTCGATCTGCGCAGCATGGAACGCCGTCTCGGCAACGCTTCGCGGAGCCTGCGTCTGGTGCTCGATCCCGCGGAAGAGGCGCAGCGATACGTGCGCTGGGTGGAACAAAGGAGTCCGCGACGCGGCAAGCGGCGAGATCTCCACCTTGCCGCAGCACCCATCAAGCTGGACGAACTCCTGCGGGAAGAGCTGTTCAAGCGCGTTCAGACCTCGGTTCTCACATCCGCGACGCTCACCACGCGCAAGGATTTCAGGTTCCTGCGGGGCCGTCTGGGGCTGGTGCACGAGGATGACACGGCGCGACCCGACGTCGTCGAGGCACGCATCGATTCCCCCTTCGACTTTCCCGAGCAAACCCTGCTGTGTGTCCCCTCGGACTTGCCGCGGCCGTCATTCGGGGGCAGGGCGGGGAGCGCATCGTTCAACCTGGCTACAGCGCGGACCGTAGCCGCCCTGGCCGACATCTCGCGGGGAGGGCTCTTCGCTCTCTTCACCTCGTATCGGGCCCTTCGGGCGGTGGCGAAGGCGCTGCGCGACGAAGGAGGTGGGCGGTGGCCTCTGCTGGTGCACGGCGAAGACGATCGATCCAGGCTTCTTTCCCGCTTTGTCGAGGCTGGGAATGCGATTTTGCTCGGCACTTCTTCCTTCTGGGAGGGCGTGGATGTGCCGGGGCACCCGCTCCGCGCCCTGCTCATTCAAAAGCTTCCCTTCAGCGTGCCCAGCGATCCGGTGGTCGAAGCTCGCATGGAAGCCATCGAGGCCGCCGGAGGCAATTCGTTTCAGGAGTTCATGCTGCCGCAGGCGGCGCTTCGGCTCCGGCAGGGGTTCGGGCGCCTGGTGCGCTCGCGTCAGGATCGGGGAGCCGTGGTTCTGCTCGACTCGCGCATCGTCACCTACCGGTACGGCCGCTACCTGCTCGACTCCCTCCCTTCGGCGCCGCTGGTGCGGGGCCCGTGGCGTCGCGTCGAGCAGCATCTGCGTGAGTTCTACGGCTCCGTGACGGAACGTCGCGAGGGCGCGCGCGTTCCATAGCAGGCGCATCCGGGTAGAACAACGCACATTCGGCGACCGGCTCGCGGGCAGCTTGTCACCCGCGTGCAACCCGGTACATTACCAGCGTTCACCCTCATCCTTTCGCAACCGCAGAGGCTCCTCCCTCTGAACGGCACGGAAACAGGCCAGGATCTATGAAAAGGATCGCCGGCATTCTCGTTGCGGCTGTCTACGCGGTCATCACGTTTTTCGCTTTCCGCAGTTCGGCGGACGGGTGGGCCGCGGGACACACCGATCTGGGCTTCTGGTGGGCGGTGATCGGCGGCTTCCTGGCCATAGCCGGGATGGGAGCCCTGGTCGGCACCCTCCTGCATACGCGTCGGAGGAACCGCTCTCTGTCGGGCGGTTAGAAATCGGAGCCGCTCGCGCGCAAACCGGCTGGAGCCGGCGCTCGAATCCCGGCCCCTCGTTCACCTGAACCACGGAAGGCACGGGCCCGTCCCATGACCCTTGAGCGTACCCCAACCAAGATCGTGTGCGTCGGCAAGAACTACGCGTTGCACGCCCAGGAACTGGGCACCGATGTTCCCCCTGAGCCGATCATCTTCCTGAAGCCCGCGTCCTCCCTTCTGGCACCGGGCGAGGCAATCCGGATGCCGTCGTGGGCGGGCCGGGTCGACTTCGAGGGAGAGATCGGGCTGGTGGTGGGGGAGCGCGCGCGCAACGTGCCGCGCGAGGGTGCCTGGGACGTCATCGATGCCATCGTGCCGGTGAACGACGTGACCGCTCGAGATCTGCAGCGCCGGGACGGGCAGTGGACCCGGGCCAAGAGCTTCGACACCTTCTGCCCGGTCGGTGAACCGGTCCCGGTGGCTGAGGTGGATGTCGAGGCGCTGGAGGTGATCACGCGCGTCAACGGCGCCGTGCGCCAGCACGCGCCCGTGAACACGATGGTGTTCCCGATCCCTGAACTGGTCCGCTTCATCACCGCCGTCATGACCCTCGAGCCGGGCGACCTGATCGCCACAGGCACGCCCGACGGCATCGGCCCGCTCTCCCCCGGCGACCACGTCGAGGTCGAGATCCCGGGCGTGGGCCTGGTCGCGAACCCGGTCACGGTGGAGGAGGTCGATTCCAGCTGATGAGGGATGCGCCGGCGCCCCGCTCGATCGCCTCCGCCGGTGCTTCGCGGAGAGTGCGCTGGGTCGCGGCAGGCATCTCCGTAGCCACGCATGCGATCGTGATTCTGATCTATCCGCAACTGACGCCCACCCGAGTGCCCGAGCGCGCGCCGATGCCGGTTTTCGTCCCCGCCAGCCTGGACGGCATGCGGGTGGTTCAGCTGCTCGAGCTCGAAGAGGTGACCCCGGCCGCCGCTCCGGAGCCGGAAGTGGAACCTGTGCCCGAGCCGACGCAACCGGAGTTGGTGGATGAAGCGGACGCGGCCATCGTCCGGGTCGAGGTCGAGGCGCCCGCAGGGGATCCGCGCACCGCCGCCGAGAGGTTGCGGCCGTTCATGAGCAACCCGGAGGTGTGGCGGCCCATCGACCCCGAACTGCTCGAACTCACCCTCGAGGACCGCGCCCGTTTCGAGATGGCCGCGGTCCTCGACCTCTGGATCGACTCGATCACCACCGCGGAGGCCGCCCGGGTCGCCGCGCTGGACTGGACGTACCGGGATGCGGACGGAGGCCGTTGGGGCTTTTCGCCCGGCAAGATCCACCTGGGCGACCTGACCCTCCCCCTTCCGTTCAACTTCGGTCCCAACCCCTCGCGCTTGAACGAGTTGCGACAGCGCGACTGGGAGTGGATGGAGCTGGAGCGAGGTGCCGTCGCAGCGGCCGTGGAGCAATCGTGGAAGGAGCGCCGGCGCTCCATTCGCGAGCGCATGGACGCCGAGCGCGCAGCCGGGCGTGGGGACACGATCCGACGGCCTCCGGGGTGATGACCGACCTGTTGCTCCCACCCCGCCTCGATCCCGGCCGAATCGAGCCCCGCATCTACCGCCGCTGGCTCGACGGCGGATACTTCCGCATGACCGCGGAGCAGGCACGGGGACACGGCGCGGAACCCTTCGTGATGGTCATTCCGCCGCCCAACGTGACCGCCATCCTGCACATGGGGCACGGGCTCAACAACACCATCCAGGACGTGCTGGTGCGCTGGCGGCGCATGCAGGGAAGGGCGGCACTCTGGGTTCCCGGTACGGACCACGCCGGCATCGCCACCCAGAACGTGGTCGAACGCCAGCTCGCGGCGGAGGGCAAGACCCGGCATGACCTGGGCCGGGAAGCCTTCGTAGCGCGCGTCTGGGAATGGATCGACAGGACCGGCGGTCTCATTCTCGAGCAGCTGCGCGCCATCGGCTGCTCCTGCGACTGGGAGCGGACCCGCTTCACGCTGGAGCCGGAGCTGAGCAAGGCCGTGCGCACCGTGTTCGTGCGCCTGTTCGAAAAAGGGCTCATCTATCGCGGCGAATACATCGTCAACTGGTGTCCCCGTTGCCTCACCGCGCTCTCCAACGAGGAAGCGGAGGGGCATGAGGTCGACGGAATGCTCTACGACCTGCGCTATCCGCTGGAGGAAGCTGCGTGGGAACGGGCTGCCGAGGCGCGCGACAAGGGCGGGGCACTGGACCGAAGGCCGGACGGCTCCTGGTACCTGACCGTCTCCACCACGCGTCCCGAAACCATGCTTGGCGACACCGCCGTGGCGGTGAATCCGGCGGACGACCGCTACCACGGCCTGATCGGCGCGCATGCCCTACTCCCATTGGCGGAACGCCCGATCCCGATCGTCGGTGACGATTTCGTGGACCGCGACTTCGGCACCGGCATGGTCAAGGTCACGCCCGCCCACGACATCAACGACTTCGAAATCTCGCGTCGGTCCGGCGCGCCGCTCCTCAACATCCTGACCAGGGATGCCCGCCTCAACGAAAACGTTCCCTCATCATTCCGCGGAATGAGCCGCGAAGAGGGGCGCCGCGCGGTCCTCGACGCCCTCCGGGAGGCCGGGCTCCTGGCGGGCTCGAGGCCTCATCTGCACACCGTGCCCCGCTGCTATCGTTGCGACACCGTGGTTGAACCCCGGTTGAGCAAGCAGTGGTTCGTCAGCATGAAGCCGCTCGCCGAACCGGCCCTTCAGGCCTCGCGCGACGGCGTCGTGACCTTCGTCCCCGGGCGACGCCGGAACGACTACGAGAAGTGGATGGAGAACATCCGCGACTGGTGCGTTTCCCGACAATTGTGGTGGGGCCACCGGATCCCGGTCTGGTATTGCCCGTGCGGAGAGACCTTCGCCGCTCATGAGGACCCGGACGTGTGTCCGGCCTGCGGCTCCGGCGAGCTCGAGCAGGACCCGGACGTGCTGGACACCTGGTTCTCGTCCTGGCTGTGGCCGTTCTCGGTCTTCGGCTGGCCCCGGGAATCGGAGGACCTCCGCGCCTTCTACCCCGGGCACGTGCTCTCCACAGCCCCGGAAATCCTGTTCTTCTGGGTGGCCCGGATGATCATGTCCGGCTTCGAGTTCATGGGCGAAACGCCCTTCACCCAGGTCTATCTTCACGGCACCGTGCGGGACATCAAGGGACACAAGATGTCGAAGTCCCGCGGCAACGGGATCGATCCCCTGGAAGTGGTCAGGCGCTTCGGGGCCGATGCGCTGCGCTACACCATGGTCGCGGAATGCGGGGTCGGCGCCGATATCCGGCTGGATCACACCGATCTGGAGGCTTCGTTCGCGCCCGGCCGCAACTTCGCCAACAAGCTTTGGAACGCGGGACGATTCACCCTCGCCAATCTGGGGGACCAGCCTCCGCCGCGCGTGGAGGATGTCGAGCACGAGCTGGAGTTGGCCGATCGCTGGATGCTCTCGAGACTCTCCGTCTCTGCCGGGGAAGTGGCGCTGGCGCTCGAGTCATTCCGGCTGCACGAGGCTGCGGAGCGACTGCGTCAGCTTTTCTGGGGCGAGTTCGCGGACTGGTATCTCGAGATGGTCAAGCCTCGCCTGCGCCCGGATGCCGGAGATGGAAGCCGGGCGGCGGCGAGGGCCACGCTCGCCCACGCCTTCGACGTCATCCTCAGGTTGCTCCACCCGGTCGTTCCCTTTGTGACCGAGGCGCTGTGGGAACGGTTGCAGTTGCCTGTGGGCGCCGAACGCCCACCTGCTCTGATGGTGGCGCCATGGCCCGAACCGCAGCCCGGCCGGGAAGCTCCCGCGGTGGAGCGGGAGATGGAAGCGCTCCAGGAGCTCATCACGCGGGTGCGGCGTCTGCGCAAGGAATACGGCGTGGGCGAGGGTCATCAGGTGGCAGTGGTGCTCACCGCTGTGGCGCCCGGCTTCGCCGAAACCCTTGCGGCCGGAGGGGAAGCACTCACGCGGCTCGCACGTATTGGCTCGGTGACCCTGGACGGCCGCCCGCACGGCATTGGCGCACACGCCGTATTGCGGAACGGCACGGAGGTCTTCATTCCGCTTGAGGACGTCATCGACCTGGAGCGCGAACGAGCCCGTCTGCGGAAGGAAGTGACCCGTCTGAGCGGGCAGATGCACGGGGCTCGGCGCAAGCTGGCCAACCCCAATTTCCTCGAACGCGCGCCCGAACGCGTCGTGGCCCACGAGCGCGAAAAGCTCGCCAGTTTCAGCGAACAGCACGACAAGCTGCGGGAGAAGCTGGCGACACTGGCGGAACGGTGACTCCGGAGGGTGGGGCCAGGCGGCGCTGGAGGAGTAGCCTCGGGCTGCCGGTGCCGGTGAAAGGGGTCGTGTCGGGCCGGTTGCGGCATGCTCGACGGGCAGGCAGGGTGGTGATACACGCTACCGTCAGCGCGCTCGTGGCTGGCTGCGCGCGTGAGGCCGCACCCCCCGGAGGTCCTCCCGACCGGCTTCCCCCCATCGTGATCTCAAGCGAGCCCGATACCTTCTCCACCGTGGACCCCTTCCGCTCGCCGGTGATCTTCCGCTTCAGCGAACGCATCAGCGAGCGGCCCAGCGCGGGTACGCTGGATCAGGCGGTGGTGGTCTCGCCGGCCTCGGGCGAGGTGCGGGTGTCACACGGGCGCGAAGGGCTGACCGTCCGGGTGCTGGGAGGGTTCGAAGCCGACCGCGTCTACCGGTTGACCGTGCGGCCGGTGATTCAGGACATGTTCGGCAACTCGCTCCAGGCGCCCTACGAGCTGTTCTTTTCCACCGGGCCGGAGTTCACCCCCAACGTTGTCGCCGGCTCCGTGGTCGATCGCCTGTCAGGCACGCGCCTGCCCGACGTGCGCGTGGATGCGGCGGTCGCGGGAAGCGATGTGGTGCACACCAGCCTCACCGACACGACCGGGATCTTTGCGCTGCGCTACATCCCGCCAGGGGAGTATGTGGTGAGCGCCTATATCGACCGCAACCGTAACGGCGAACCGGACTTTACCGAGCCGCAAGGCACGCGTCCGGCCCCGGTGAACGCCACAGCGGCAGCCTCGGACACCGTGATCCTGCTGGACGTGCCGCTCCTGCCCAGAGACACCACATCGGCGCGGCTGGCGCGCGTGACCGTGGAGGACTCCATCAGCCTGCGCGTCTCCCTCGACGATTACCTAGATCCGGAACGCCCGCTCGACGACGTGCGCGCGATGGTCACCTCGGACAGCGTGGACGGCATCGAGGTCGCAGCCGTGCTGCACGAGCACGAGTTGGAGGCGTATCGGCGCGCAATGGCGGACAGCATCGCCCGTGCGCAGGCGGTCCAGGATAGCCTGGCAGCTGTGGAGGCCATCAGCGACAGCGTCCCGGGGGTGCAGGCCGATTCGGCAGCTCCCGGCGCGGTCACCGCCGAAGATACGGCGGCCGTCGTCGACCCGGCGGACGCGCCGGCCCCGGGGGCGGTTGCAGGGAACCCGCCGCCGGCCCCCCCGGAACAGCAGGCGCCCGGGGCCGGGGAACAGGAATCGGAGCGTCCTCTACCCCAACAAACCCTGATCGTGATCCTGGATGGCGTGCTGGTCCCGGAGGTGCCGTACCAGGTCGAGGTATCCGGCATCACCAACATTCAGGGGGTTGGCGGAGGAGGAGGAACCATCGCGTTCACCCGCCCCGCTCCGCCGCCGGAGGACACGACTCAAGCCGTGGGCGACAGCGTCCCGGGGGACACCATCTCACTCCCGCCACCGGCGGATA
Source organism: Longimicrobiales bacterium (assembly GCA_965232315.1). Classification (GTDB taxonomy): domain Bacteria; phylum Gemmatimonadota; class Gemmatimonadetes; order Longimicrobiales; family Gaopeijiaceae; genus BD2-11. The sequence continues at coordinate 95,870 of CBDDPN010000007.1, forward strand.
CGGTGCCGCCGGATGACACCCTGGCCCTGCCGGGCGACTCGATTTCGCGCGATACCATTCCGCCGCCCGCAGCGGATTCTGTGGGCCGGGACACCATCCCGTCTCCTGCGGCGGACTCTGCGGGCCGGGACACCATTCCGCCTCCCGCGGCGGACTCTGCGGGCCGGGACACCATTCCGCCGCTGGGAGATTCGATTCGGCGCGACACCATTCCGGCGCCTCAAGGAGATTCCCCGCCAAGGGGTACGGCATGGTCACGCGCTTCCGCCGCCCCGGCTCGAAGGGAGACGATGCCAGCCGGCCGCCTCGCGTCTGGTTGGTCACCGCGCGGTCTGCTCCGCGAGGCCGCCTTATGACCGATCCGCGCCGCCATCTTCCGGGCGTCGACCGGGCGCTGGCTTCGACCCGCTTCGCCCCGCTCCTGGCGGCGCATCCCCGGCAGCGGGTCGTACACCACCTGCGCACGGCGCTGGACCACGCGAGGAGCACCCTCGGTCGGGGGACGAGCCACCACCCCCCGGACGTGGACGACCTCGCCCGCGAGGTGGAAAAGGCTCTTCACCTGGACCGCATCCCCTCGCTTCGGCCGGTCATCAACGCCACCGGCGTGGTGCTGCACACCAACCTGGGTCGAGCCCCCCTCGCGCCGGCGGCTCGCGCGGCGATGGCCCGCGCCGCCCGAGGATACGGCAACCTGGAGTTCGATCTGGAGCGCGGCGGCAGGGGATCGCGCTACGTGCACTGCGTCCAGCTCCTGCGAGAGCTCACGGGAGCGGAGGGCGCGCTGGTGGTCAACAATGCCGCCGCCGCCCTCGTCCTGGGCATGAACACGCTGGCGGCCGGGAAGGAGGTCGCGGTCTCGCGGGGAGAACTGGTCGAGATCGGAGGTGGCTTCCGCATCCCCGAGATATTGGTCCGCAGCGGCGTAACGCTGCACGAGGTGGGTTCCACCAATCGTACCCGCGTCGGTGACTACGAGAAGGCGCTCGGCACGGGCGAGGTCGCCGCGCTGCTCAAGGTGCACCGCTCCAACTTTCGCATTGAAGGCTTTACCGAGGAGGCATCGGTGTCGGAGTTGGCGGAGCTGGCGGACCGGAGCGGCGTCCACTTCTTCCACGATCTCGGCACGGGGTTGATGGCGGACCCGGACGCACTGGGGATTCCAGGTGAACCGCAAGTGGCCGAGAGCCTGGCCCGTGGTGCCCACGTGACAGGCTTCTCTGGAGACAAGCTGCTGGGCGGGCCGCAGGCCGGAATACTGCTGGGACGCGGAGAACTGATCGCGCGCATGCGCCAGAATCCCCTGTGCCGCTCGCTGCGGGTGGACAAGGTGACGCTGGCCGGCCTGGAGGCGACGCTTCGGCTCTATCGCGATCCCGCGCGGGCCATCAGGGAGATCCCGGCGCTACGCATGCTTGCCGTCGCCCCGCAGGAACTTCGTGAGCGGGCCGCACGCCTGGCCGCGGCTCTGAAGACGGGGGGCGTCAGGGCTTGTGTGACGCCGGCGTCTTCGGTTGTCGGAGGCGGGACGTGCCCGGGGGTTACCCTCGCAACGCATGTCGTCGAAGTGAACACCCACCGGCAGTCGGTGTCCTCTTTCGCTCGGCGCCTGAGGCGCGGGGAGCCCCCGGTGCTGGCGCGCGCGGAGAACGATCGCCTCACCCTGGATCCACGGACCGTCGAGCCCGAGGAGGAGGCGAGCCTGGTGGATCGTGTGGTTCAGGCCTGTGGCTCGGAGATCGACTGACACCCGGCACCCATGCGATCTTCCGCTACGGCCCTGCCGCCCGTGAGGGACCTGCGGCGACGCTGGAGAATAGTGACAATCGAACGGGAACACTGACGCCTTTTGCGGGTTTTTCCGTTTGACCCGACGGCCTCGGCAGGCCGCACCATCAGGAGCGAGAGGATGCAGATTACGTTGACGCCGGAAGCTACGGTGAAGATACGGCAGTTTCTGGAGGACCATGATCCCCGGTCCGGAGCCGGACTGCGTGTCGCGGTGCTTCCGGGCGGATGCTCGGGCTTCCAGTACGGCCTCAACATCGAAGAGGCGCCCGAGGACGATGACGAAGTGCTGGATCTGGACGACTTCCGGGTGTTTGTGGATCCCTTCAGCGCCCAGTACCTCGAGGGCGTTCAGATCGACTATGTGTCCAGCATGATGGGGCAGGGCTTCAGCTTCTCCAATCCCCAGGCCGCGGGCGGATGCGGTTGCGGAAGCTCCTTTACCGTCTGAACCTCCTCCTGGTCCCGCGCTTGCCCATCCCGGGCCACCGGATCCGCAAGAGCGTATAGGCCGTGCGCCTGCTGAGCTTCACCGGGGGTGGCTTCCAGCAGAACGGTTGGGTCGTAGTCTGCGAGGCGACCAATGAAGCCCTGGTCGTCGACCCCGGGGCCGCGGCTCCCGAAATGTGCCGCGCGATCGAGGCGGACACCCTCGACGTGAAGGCTATCGTCCTCACCCACGCCCATCTGGACCATGTCGAGGGGGTGCCGGACATCCGCGCCGTGACGGATGCTCCCATCCTCCTCCACCCGGATGACCGGTTTCTCTACCAGGCCGTGGCCGGACAGGCAGCCGCGTTCGGTGTGCGCGCGCCCGAGTTGCCGGCGGTCGACCGGGAACTCACCCATGGGCAGGTGGTGAGGTTCGGGCTGTGCGCCTTCGACGTGCGCCACGCTCCGGGACACTCCCCGGGACACGTCGTCCTGGTGAACGAGGACCAGCGGATCGCTATCGTGGCGGACGTGGTCTTTGCGGGCTCGATCGGGCGCACGGACCTTCCCGGGGGCGACTTTCAGCAGCTCATCGAGTCGATCCGCGCGCAGGTGCTGACCCTGGCGGACGACATTCGCCTTCTCACCGGCCACGGTCCTGAAACAACCGTGGGACGGGAACGCCGAACCAATCCCTTCCTGATGCCCTGGTACGGAGGCGAGTTCACGTGAGCCTGTCGGTGGCGGTGTTCGCGTCCGGTTCGGGTTCGAACCTGCAGGCCATCCTCGACTATCACGCCGGCCTGAGTGCGCCACCCTGGCGGGTCGAGCTCGTCGTCAGCGACCGGAAGGGAGCGAAAGCACTGCGGCGCGCCCGGTTGGCCGGCATCGCTTCCCGCTTCCTTCCCGCGGCGGGACGCCCAACCGCTGCCGTGGCCGCGGAGATGCTGGAGGTTCTCCGCTCCGCCAACACCGAGTTCGTCGCGCTCGCGGGATACCTCCGTCTCATTCCGGCGAAGGTGGTCGCGGCGTTCCGCGACAGGATCGTCAATATCCATCCCGCGCTTCTGCCGGCCTTCGGGGGGAAGGGAATGTACGGTACCCGCGTACAAGAAGCAGTCCTGGCGGCGGGCGCGCGCGTGACCGGACCCAGCGTGCACCTGGTGGACGAGGAGTACGATCGGGGGCGCGTCATCGCACAGTGGCCGGTGCCGGTGCTGGCGGGAGACACCCCCCGCGCGCTTGCCGCCCGGGTGCTTCGCGTCGAGCATCTCCTCTATCCCCGGGTGGTGGACCACTGGAGTCGAGCGCTTGCCGCCGACCGCGAACCGACGCCCTTTTCGCCACCCGGAACCGGGTTTCTGACGAGCGGGCGGGGCACAGCCGCCGTAGCGCAGGCGATCGCCGCCGGCTTCGTAGCGGCGTAGCGCCGCCTTGCACGACAGGGGAACGAACATGACTCGGAAGCGGGCGCTGCTGAGCGTCTCGGACAAAAGCGGAATCGAAGACTTCGCCAGCCGTCTCGCGCGGCGAGGCTGGGAGATCGTCTCCACCGGAGGCACCGCGCGTGTGCTTGCCGCGGCCGGGATCCCCGTGGTGCCGGTGGCGGAGATCACGGCCCACCCGGAGATGATGGACGGGCGGGTCAAGACCCTGCACCCCGCCATCCATGCGGGCATCCTGGCCCGCGGCGACAACGAGGACGACGAGGTGGCTCTGTCCGAGCGGGGCTACGGGCCGGTGGGGCTGGTGGCGGTCAACCTGTACCCGTTCCGGGAAACGGTAGCGAAGGGCGGAGTGACGGTGGCGGACGCGATGGAGCAGGTGGATATCGGCGGCCCCACCATGATCCGGGCGGCGGCGAAGAACCACCGCGACGTGTGGGCGGTCGTGGATCCGGACGACTACCCGCGTGTACTCGCCGCCCTCGACAACGGAGAGAACGGCCTTTCCATCAGGCGCGAACTGGCGCTGAAGGTGTTCGCCCACACCAGCGGCTACGACGGCGCCGTGGCGGACTGGCTGGAGGCGGGAGCGAGGGAAGGCGGGAGCGGAGCCGGGAGTGACGATGAGGTCGCTCTGGAAGGCCGAGACCCCCGATTCCCGGCCGAACTCACGCTTGTTGCGTCGCTGGGTGGGACGTTGCGCTACGGCGAGAATCCGGATCAGGCGGCGGCCTTCTACCGATGGCGGGGCGCCGGGCGGGTTGGGCTGGCCGGTCTCGAGCAGCTGCACGGCAAGGCGCTGTCGTACAACAACTATCTCGATCTCGACGGGGCGCTTCTGTGCCTCGCTCCTTTCGCCTTCTCGGCACACCCGGCCGTCTGCATCGTCAAGCACACCACCCCCGCGGGCATGGCCCTGGGAGAGACGCTGGAGGAAGCCTACCGCCGGGCGCTGCGAACCGATCCGGTGAGCGCCTTCGGGTCGGTGATCGCGGTCAACCGGCGAATCGACGCCCCGACCGCCACCCTCATGTCGGAGCTCTTCATCGAATGCCTGGTGGCGCCCGGTTTCGACGCGCAGGCCATGGCGATTCTCACCAGAAAACCCAACCTGCGGTTGCTCGCCATCGGCGGGGACCGGGTCGCGGACGAGAGCCTTCCGCTCGACCCGAACCGTTCCGGGTGGTGGAGGGAGGCCTCTTCCGAAGACCGCGCGTCCGCCGCTTTTCTGGCCGCGCACAGCCGGCTCCCCGAGTCAACGACACTTCGCAGCGTGTCCGGCGGGCTCCTCGCGCAGTCCGTTCCCCCACCACCCTTTTATGGGATGCGGGGCGGGAGTTGGCAGGTCGTGAGCAAGCGCGTTCCCGGCTCCCGGGAACTCGACGACCTGGATTTCGCCTGGTCGGCGGTCGCGGGTGTGAAGTCGAACGCCATCCTGCTCGCGCGCCAAGGGGCCACGCTGGGCATCGGCATGGGACAGGTGAGCCGGGTGGACGCCTCCGAGCTGGCGGTGAGAAAAGCCGCCGCCGCCGGGCTGGAGCTGGCTGGCTGCGCCCTGGCCTCGGACGCCTTCTTCCCGTTTCGGGACGGCGTGGACGCCGCGGCCGCGGCCGGCGTGCGCGCGATCGTGCAGCCGGGCGGCTCGATCCGCGACGCGGAGGTCATCGTCGCCGCGGACGAGCACGCGATCGCGATGGTCTTCACCGGACGGCGGCTCTTCCGGCACTGACCCCGAGGGGTCGTATGTCCGGCCGAATCCCGGCCGCAGCCTATGGCGTGCGCGTTTCCTCAGGCGGCATCTGTGACTTGCCCTTCCGGCCATCCTTCGAAGCGGGCCCGCCAGCTCCGGAGCGCGCTGTCGCCTTTTCGCGCCTGGAGACACGCGGTCTGGATCGATGGTCGCGAATGGTGCCGGTCGCGCGATGCTGTGCGATGAGTCGAGTCAGTTGAGCCCGCGAGAAGCCCGTCGTTCTCGCGAGAAAGGCCTTTATCAGGCCCTTGTTGGCCTTCCTCAGGCTGTGGTATTCGAATTTTTCCAGGGTCCGCCTGATGAAGGCATATATGGATTCTCGATGCTCGGTCTGCAGGCCGGGGGCCTTGTCGCCCTTCAAGTAACGTCTGATCTGGTCCAGGGTGCGGATACGTTGAATCCCACGAGTCACGGTTATCCCTCTTGGTTAAGGATCCCCTGAAAACCCAGTTTCAGGCTCACCTCATTCGGTTAGTAAGTCAGCCCAGTCAACGGTCGGCGAGGATTGGCTCCAGATCAATATATTTCATGCCTCTGGACTGTGAGGCTCATTTATGACGATCCACACATCCTAAATTGGTGATCTGTGGCCGTCTCACTGTCGCCCACACTCTAATGACGTCACTGGCAAGCAGCAAGCACATCCGTTGATTTCAGGCTCATAATATGGAACGAATTTCAAATCACATACTGCTCCGAAAGCAGCTTGAGAAGTGTCCCGGTCTTGCTGGACTGCACCTCCTCATTGGTCCACAGACACCGCCGCGGGCCACCGCCGCGCCGTCCTGTGAGGCGGCGACATGCCCGGCTCGGAACGGCATCCAACTCGGGTGTCTTCTCCACCAGCGACTTCCGAGCGCATCGTTCGCGCGACATTCTTGCAACTTCCATGCCATCTTCGGAACGACACCACGAGTGCTCTCAGGTACCGGAGTGTGGCGGGCCAGAGAGCGGAATCGTCGGGGATCCCAGGATCCGGCTTCCCGCCAATCCGCATCCAACCTCAGGAGTGTCCGCCATCCGGGATGCGCACGGCGACGGTAGGGCGCGAACCGGCTTGACCGGGTGGAGGGGCGTGGGTAGCTTTCTGCTTCTCGGACCCCTGCGAAACCTCCTGCTCGCGCAGGCGACTCGATGTCGGACGCCTACCTCCCGATTCTACTCATCTTCGGGGTTTCCGCACTCAACGCGGTCTTCATGGTGGCGCTGTCGCACATCCTCAACCCGCGCAGGCCAACTCCCCAGAAGGCAATGCCTTACGAGTCCGGCATGATTCCGCTGGGTGATACGCGCACACGCTTCTCGGTCAAGTTCTATCTGGTCGCCATCAGCTTCATCGTCTTCGATCTGGAAGCCGTCTTCCTCATCCCCTGGGCCGTGGAGATGCGCGAGCTGGGCTGGAGCGGGTTCATTGCCGCCTCCATCTTCGTGGCGGTGCTGACCGCAGGGCTTGTCTACGAGTGGAAGAAAGGAGGCCTGGATTGGGACTGAACGAACGAGACCGTGACAGCCTTCCTGTAGCATCTTCCCCGCCGGGCGGGGTGTTCGGCGGGGGAACGCCGACCTTCCTGACCACGCGACTCGACTTCGTCGTCAACTGGGCCCGGCGGAACTCGCTCTGGCCCATGCCCTTCGGCACGGCCTGCTGCGCCATCGAGATGATGGCTGCGGCCGCCAGCAACTTCGACCTCGCCCGGTTCGGCATGGAACGCATGTCGTTCAGCCCTCGCCAGGCCGACGTACTGATCTGCGCGGGACGGGTGCCGTACAAGCTCGCTCCCGTGCTCCGGCGCATCTGGGACCAGATGCCGCAGCCCAAGTGGTCCGTTTCCATGGGTGCGTGCGCCTCGTCGGGGGGCGTGTTTGACGTGTATTCGATGGTGCAGGGGATCGACACCATTATCCCCGTCGACGTCTACGTACCGGGTTGTCCGCCCAGACCCGAAGGGCTCATTTACGGGCTCATGATGATTCAGGAGAAGATCCGGCAGGAGCGCCTGAGCGAGCACGGCTCGCTGCGTGCGGAAGACCCGGCGACGGTGGCCCGCGCGCGCGCTGACGCCGACGAAGTGCTGGCGCTCTCGGGTCCCTTCGGCAACTCGACGCGACAGAACCGGGTGGGCGGCCCTCTCGGATCGGATGCGTCCGATCGGCCCGACGACCGCATTCCGTGACCGACCTCGATCGCGGCGAACCTCCCGCTTGCCCCACCGTTGAGGCGCTGCGTGCGGCGTTTTACGACGGCGTCCGGCGGCATCAGGTGCAGTCGGGGGATCAGCAGGTCGTGTACATCGATCCGGCGCGCAACACGGAAATGCTGGACTGGCTGCGCACCGACCCGGCACACCGCTTCAACCTGCTCGTGGACGTGACTGCGGTCGACTATGGTGACGGACGCCCGCTCGAGGTCGTCTACCAACTCTGGTCCATCCCGCACCGCAGGGCCCTGCGAGTGAAGTGCGAGCTGCCCCTGTCCCACCTCGCGATCGCCTCGGTGACCGGCCTCTGGAGCACGGCCGACTGGCTGGAACGCGAGGTCTACGACCTTTTCGGGGTCGAATTCACGGGGCATCCGGATCTGCGCCGGATCCTCATGCCGGAGAACTACGCGGAGGGGCATCCCCTGAGGAAGGACTTCCCGCTGCGAGGACGTTTCTCCCGAGCCGAGCAGACCCGCCGCGCCCTCTCCCAGGACCTGGAACAGTACTACATGCCGGAGGAGATGGAGGGCCGCGGCGCTCCCCAGACCGTCCCCGGGGACGAATCTCCGGCGCCGGCGTCGAGGAGTTAGCGGCGATGGCGCGCAGGACGGTCGAGATACCGGTGGGCCGGGGAGCGGAGATGGGGATGGATGCCCGTCCTGCGATGGGACCGCTGGCGCCCGTGGAGATCACGGAACCCGACATCGGTTCCGAGCAGATGCTCATCAACATCGGGCCGCAACATCCCGCCACACACGGCGTGCTGCGCCTCATCTGTGAACTCGACGGGGAAACCGTGGTTTCGGTGACGCCGCACATCGGCTACCTGCATTCGTCCTTCGAGAAGCTGGGGGAGTACCGCACCTACAACCAGATCGTCCCGCTCACCGACCGCATGGACTACCTGGCGCCGCTTATCTACAACTGCGCGTATGCCATGGCGGTCGAGAAGCTGATGGGCATCGAGGTCACGGAGCGCTGCAAGGTGGTGCGGGTGATCTGTCTGGAGCTGGACCGCATCTTCTCGCACCTGCTGTGGCTGGGCACCACCGCCATCGATGTCGGAGCTTTTACGCCCTTCCTGTACGCGTTCCAGGAGCGGGAGCGCATCTACCAGCTGCATGAGGCTCTCACCGGCGCCCGCATCACGACCTCGGCCACGCGTGTCGGCGGCATGATGTCGGATCTTTCCCCCGGGTGGGTGGAGGGGGTGCGCGACTTCATCGACACCTTCCCGCGCACCCTGAACGAGATCGACTCGCTGCTCACCACCAACGCGATCCATCAGGGCCGCACGATCGACATCGGCGTGATCGGTCCCGAGGACGCGATCAGCTGCGGCTTCACAGGCCCCAACCTGCGCGCCACCGGGGTGGACTATGATGTCCGCAAGGACCGGCCCTACTACGACTACGAGACCTACGACTTCGAGGTCCCTGTAGGAGAAAACGGGGACTGCTACGACCGCTACCTGGTGCGCATGGAGGAGATGCGCCAGAGCGTGGCGATCCTGCGCCAGGCGCTCGACCGCCTCCCCGGCGGGCCCATCAACGTGGAAGACCCCCGCATCAGCCTCCCCGGCAAGACCGACTGCATGAGCGACATGGAGTCGATGATCCATCACTTCAAGCTCATCATGGACGGGATCAACGCGCCTCCGGAGGACTGTTACTTCTCCGTGGAAGGGTCGAAGGGCGAGCTGGGCATGTACCTGGTGGGAGACGGCGGGCCGAAGCCGGTGCGCTGGCGCATCCGGCCGCCCTCCTTCGTCAACCTGTCCGCGATCGCGAGGCTGGCCGAGGGGCACCTGGTGGCCGACCTCATCATGATCAACGCGAGCCTCGACATCGTCCTGGGCGAGATCGATCGATGAGCGATTCCGCGGGGGTCCGGTTCCGGAATCCGGGGTGGGCCGGCAACGTGGGGGAGTTCGACCTCACCGAGGCGGACGTGCGCGGCACCGACTACATCGGCGAGCGCTCCCTCGACGGAGGTCACCCGTCGGCGGCGCCTTCCTACCCCTACATGCTCCCTGGCAAGGACCCCGGCGCGGTCCTGTTCGAGGGTCCCTATCTGCAGCGCTTCGAGAAGATCCGCTCACGCTATCCGACGGCGCGAGGAGCTCTCATCCCCACGCTCAATCTGGCCCAGGAGCTGCGCGGCCACATCTCCCCCGAGACGATGGACGAGGTCGCGGCGTTGCTGGGGCTGGCATCGGCCGAGGTACGGGGGACGGTCACCTTCTACACGATGTACAACAAGCGGCCGGTGGGAAGATTCCTCATCCAGGTCTGCACGAACATCAGCTGCAGCCTCTGCAAGGGCGAAGAGGTGCTCGACGCTTTCCTCGAGCACACCGGCACGGAGCTGGGCGAGACGTCGGAGGACGGCGACTTCACGGTGATCGAGGTGGAATGCCTGGCCGCGTGCGGCTTCCCGGTGGCCGTGCAGATCAACTCCCGCTACTACGAGAACGTGCTGCCGGAAGACGTGCCGGCGCTCCTGCAGCGACTCAGGGAGCACGGCGAATAGATGGCCTATCCCTACGAGCATGAGAGCGAGGTGCGGGTCATCTCCCGCAATTTCGGGGATCCCGGCGCGCGTACGCTGCAGGGATACCGCAAGCGCGGCGGTTACCGGGGGCTGGCGCGAGCCCTCGAGATCGGTCCGGCTGCGGTGATCGACGAGGTAAAGGCTTCCGGGCTGCGGGGAAGGGGAGGCGCCGGCTTTCCCACCGGCCTCAAGTGGAGCTTCATGCCCAAGGCTGCGGTGAAGCCGCATTATCTCCTGTGCAACGCCGATGAATCCGAGCCCGGCACCTTCAAGGACCGCGAGTTGATCCGCTGGGATCCGCATCAGCTCATCGAGGGTTGTGTGATCGCGGCCTACGCAATGGGTGCGCGTCACGCCTACATCTACCTGCGGGGTGAGTTCTTCGAGGCCAGCCAGGTCATGGCGAAAGCAGTTGAGGAGGCGTACGAGGGGGGATTCGCCGGCCACCATGTCCTGGGCTCCAGCACCCACATCGAGGTGACCGTCCATGTCGGCGCCGGCGCATACATATGCGGCGAGGAAACCGGGCTCATGAACTCGCTGGAGGGACGGCGCGGGGAACCCAGGGTGAAGCCGCCCTTTCCGGCCGCGGTCGGAGTGTATTCCATGCCCACCACCATCAACAACGTCGAGACGCTGGCGGCCGTGCCCCACATCGTTGAGCACGGGGGCGAGTGGTACCGCCAGTGGGGCACCGACAGATCTCCCGGCACCAAACTCTTCTGCGTGAGCGGCCATGTAAGGCAACCCGGCAACTACGAGTTGCCGCTGGGCTTCCCGATGATGGAGCTGATCGAGGACGTGTGCGGCGGCATGGCAGGCGGCCGGGCGCTCAAGTCGGTGATCCCGGGGGGCAGTTCGGTGCCGCTGATGTCGGCGGAGGACTGCCGCGAGTGCACGCTGTGCTATGAGGGCGTTGCGGACGCCGGCTCGATGCTGGGCTGCGCCTCCGTGATCGTGATGGACGAAGACACCAACATCGTGCGCGAGGTGCGGCGCATGGTGCAGTTCTACGCGCACGAGTCGTGCGGCCAGTGCACGCCCTGCCGCGAGGGCACGGCCTGGATGACGCGGGTGCTGCGCCGCATCGAAGCGGGAGGCGGCACCGAGGCCGACCTCGACACCCTGCTCGACATGAGCGCCCAGATGACCGGAACCACCATCTGCGTGCTCTCCGACTCGGCGGCGGCCCCCGTGGTCTCCTCCATCGAGAAGTTCCGGGACGAGTATCTGGCCCTGATCCGGCCGGGCGTCAGAGCGGAGGTCGCATGAGCACCGTCACCCTGACCATCGACGGCCACCCGGTGACGGTCCCCGCCGGAACCACCCTGCTGCACGCGGCGCAGGAGATCGGCGTGGAGGTGCCGCACTACTGTTATCACCCCGCGCTGTCCGCACCCGCCCAGTGCCGCCTCTGCCTGGTGGACCTGGAGGGCGCGCCCAAGCCGATGCCTTCGTGCGTCACCCAGGCGCAGGACGGCCAGGTCGTGCGCACCGACGCCGGGCTGGCCCGCGAAATGCGCAAGGGCGTGCTTGAGTTCTACCTGATCAACCACCCACTGGATTGCCCCATTTGCGATCAGTCCGGCGAGTGCAAGCTGCAGGACTACGTGCACTCCGAGGGCCGCGCGCACGGCCGGGGCGTCGAACCCAAGCGCGTCTTCGGGCGGGACGACTTCGGGGGCGACGTTCTGTTCTACGGGGACCGCTGCGTCATGTGCACGCGTTGCGTGCGCTTCATGGAGGAGGTGGCCCAGGATCCCGTGCTGACCGTGGTCGAGCGGGGCGACCGGCGCCGTCATCGACACGTTCTTCGAGCAGGGACTCAGGGATTCGCACTACTCCGGCAACATCGTCGACATCTGCCCGGTGGGAGCGCTGGTCTCCAAGGACTTCCTTCACAAGGCGCGCGCCTGGGACCTCGACCACACCTCGTCGGTATGCCCCAACTGCTCTCAGGGGTGCAACATCGACGTCCACACCCGCGACAACGTGGTGCATCGCCTGAAGCCCCGGGAGAATCAGGACGTCAACGGACACTGGATGTGCGACTACGGCCGGGGGCAGCTACGAGTGGATGAACCGGAGCGACCGGCTGGACGCTCCCTATGTGCGCGGTGACGACGGCTGGTCCGCGCCCGGATGGCACGCCGCGCTCACCGCCCTTCGCGAGCGGTTGGGCGAGCGCAGCGGACCCGTTCACGCGATCGCCTCCGCTCACGCGTCCAACGAAGATCTGGGCGCGCTCAGCGAACTGGTCGAACTCCTCGGCGGGGAAGACATCGTGTACCGCGCGCCTCGAGCTCCCGGCGAGGTCCCGCTGCCCGGTTTCCCCCCTGCTGGCCCGCCGCCGGGACCTGGCCCCCAACACAGGCGGCGCCGAGCTGCTGGGCATGCGCCGCGCCGGAGGGGACGATGCGACCGGGGGGCTGGACGAGATCGCCCGCGCCACGGGCACGTTGATCGTCCTGGGCGACGAGCTGGCCGACCAGTCGGAGGACTTCGGGGCCCGGGCGGAGCTCTTCGTCTACCTCGGCGCCCACCCGGCGCCGGCCGCCGCAAGCGCGCACTTCGTGCTCCCGGTCACCACGTTCGCCGAGCAGGAGGGCACCTTCACCAACGTGCAGGGCCGGGTGCAACGCTTCGGACCCGCGCTCAGAGCCTCCGGGGACGTGCAGCCCGCGTGGCTGGTGCTGTCTTCGCTGGTCGCCGCGCTCTCCGGGGAGGCCGCGCCGGCCAGCGCCGCCGAGGCGTTCGCCCGGCTCGCCGCCCGGGTGCCCGGCTACGAAGAGCTCGACTATGAGCAGATCGGCGCGCTGGGGGCGCTGGCCGGCTCCCATGCGGCGGCCGCGGGAGACCGATGAGCGAACTCTCCCCCACGGCCTTCCTGATCGCGGCGGCGGCCAAGGTCCTGGCGGTCTTCACGGCCCTGATGGTGGCGATCATGTACGCCACCTGGGCCGAGCGGCGGCTCTCCGCCTTCATCCAGGATCGCCTGGGGCCGAACCGGGTGGGACCGTTCGGGCTCCTCCAGCCGATCGCCGACGGAATCAAGAACATCATCAAGGAGGAGACCGACCCGGCCACCGCGTCGCGCTTCTACTTCGTTCTCGGCCCGATGCTCTCGATCATGCCGGCGCTGGTTACTTTCGCCGTGATTCCCTTTGCCGCTCCGCTTCCCACCCCGTGGGGGACGGTGGACATGGTGGTCGCCGACCTGCCGGTGGGAGTGCTGTACATTCTCGCCATCGGGTCGCTGGGGGTGTACGGCATCTTCCTGGGCGGATGGGCCTCCAACAACAAGTACGCCCTGCTGGGCGGCCTGCGCGCCTCCGCCCAGATGGTGAGCTATGAGGTGGGGCTGGGTCTCTCGCTGATTCCGGTCCTGATGCTGGCGGGCAACGTCACCCTCACGCGCATCGTGGCCGAACAGCAGCTGGGCCTCTGGTACGCACTCCCGCTGTCGCTCGGCTTCCTGCTCTTCCTCATTTCGGCGTTCGCGGAGACCAACCGGCTGCCCTTCGACATGCCGGAAGCGGAATCGGAGCTGGTCACCGGATACCCACACCGAGTACTCGTCGATGAAGTTCAGCATGTTCTTCATCGCCGAGTACGCGCACGTGATTACCGCTTCGGCGCTCATGGCCACCCTCTTCCTGGGCGGATGGGACATCCCCTTCTGGCCGGGGGACAACTTCATCCCCCATGAGGGCGCGCTCATCTCCGGTTTCACCGAGGCCGGTGAGGCGATCCCGGCGCAGCTTTCCGTGTGGACCACGCTGCTCACCCTGGGCGCCTTCGCGGTCAAGACCACCTTCTTCGTGGTCCTCTACATCTGGGTGCGCTGGACGCTGCCTCGCTTCCGCTACGACCAGGTGATGCACCTGGGATGGAAGGTGATGTTGCCCGCCGCGCTCACCTACGTCATGCTCGTCGCCGCCACCATCCTGGTGCTGGATCAGCTCGGCGTGTCCAGCGGCACGGGCTTCGCGCTGGCTCTCACCGGGGTAAGCCTCGTGGCCACCGGGATGTTCGCCCTCTACCTCGACCGCGGCCGGATCATCACCGGAGCCGCGCCCGCCGGCCGCGCCGCGCCGGCCAGACATCCATGAACCCGGGGGAGTCGCCATGGCCATTTCCGTGAAGTTGATACGCCGGCCGGAAGCGGCCCGGAGCTCGTACCTCAGGGCCGCCCTCAAGGGCATGTCGCTTACCTTCCGGCACATGGTGAATCCGCGGAAGGTGACGCGCAGCTATCCCGAGGAGCCGACGGAGCTCCATCCCCCGCTGGCGAGGCACCCATCGCATGGAGGTGCACGCCGACGGGCGCCCCAAGTGCGTGGCCTGCGGCCTCTGTCCCACCGTGTGCCCGGCCAACTGCATTCGCCTGGTCGGCGGGGAGGACGATCAGGGCAACCGCTATCCCATCGTCTACGAGATCGACGAGTTTCGCTGCATCTTCTGCGGCATGTGTCAGGAAGTGTGTCCGGTGGAGGCGATCCACGTGGGTCAGCACTTCGAGAACGCGGAGTATACGCGCGAGCGCTTCGTGTACGACCTGGACCGGCTGATGGAGCAGGAGCACCCGGTCACCGCGCTCTGGGATCCCTCCGACCCGGCTTCGGAGTGAGGGCATGGAACTGATCCTGTTCTACGTCTTCGCCGTGACCGTGGTGGGCGGGGGCATCGGGGTGGTGGTGAGCCGAAGCCCGGTCGCCAGCCTCATGTTCATGGTGGTGTCGCTGGCAAGCGTAGCCGGCATCTACGTCCTGCTGGAAGCGCACTTCCTCGCGGCCATCCAGGTGATGGTGTATGCCGGAGCCATCATGGTGCTCTTCCTCTTCGTGATCATGCTCCTCAACCTGGGGCACGACTACAAGGACGACCTGGTGCGCGGGCTCTACGCCGTGTGCGCCTTCGTGGTCTCCGGGGCGATCTGCGGCCTGCTGGCCACCCGCTTCGGCCAGGCGGAGTCGAGCTCGCTGTACGAGAGCTTCCCCGGCGCGGCGGCGATGGACCTGGAGCTCGCCGAACGGGGCGGCGTCTCGCTCATCGCGCGGCCCCTCTTCCAGGAATACGTGGTGGCCTTCGAGATTACCGGGATCCTGCTGCTGGTCGCGGTGGTGGGAGCGGTCGCGCTGGCCAAGAAGCGAGTATGAGGAACCCCGCGCGAGTATGAGGAACCCCGCGTGCTGACCGAAGCGCTGACCACCAGCGTACTCCTGTTCGTGATCGGCACCTTCGGGGTGCTCGTGCGCCGGAACGCCATCATCATGTTCCTGTGCATCGAGCTTCAGCTGAACGCGGTCAACCTGGCTCTGGTGGCGTTCTCCCGTTACGTGGGCGTAGAGGGACAGGTCTTCGTTTTCTTCGTCATGACCGTGGCGGCGGCGGAAGCCGCGGTCGGGCTTGCGATCATCATCTCCATCTTCCGGCATTACCGGACCGTGAATGTCGACAACTTCAACCTGCTCAAATGGTAGGTAGATGACCCTCGCGCCCCTGTCCGGACTCATTCAGGAAACGGCACAGCCGGCCGGGTACGAACCGGTTCTCCCCGGACTCATCGTCCTGTTGCCGCTGCTCGGCTTTCTGGTCAACGGCATTCTGGCGCTCCGGGTCGGCGGCCGCAGGGCGGACGTCGTGCGCTCGGGAGGCGGAGGTGAGGGCCATTTGCCGGCGGACGACGGCCACAAGCGCTGGGTGACCCTGGTGGGACCGGGGATGGTCGGGCTCTCCTTCCTCCTGGTGGTGATCAACTTCGCCGGGATGTTCAACGCGGATCTGCACGACCCGGTGGTGGTGAGCTACTGGAGTTGGATGGTCACGGGGTCGCTGGAGGTGGATGCCGCGCTCCAGCTGGACCAGCTCAGCATGATCATGATGCTGGTCGTGACCGGAGTCGGGTTCCTGATCCACGTCTTCAGCGTCGGCTACATGCACGACGACCCCGGCTACGCGCGCTATTTCTCCTACCTCAACCTCTTTGTCTTCTTCATGCTGGTGCTCGTGCTGGGGGCGAGCTTCCCGGTGATGTTCGTGGGATGGGAAGGGGTGGGGTTGTGCAGCTACCTGCTGATCGGCTTCTGGTTCCAGGACCGCGAAAAGGCCGACGCCGGCAAGAAGGCGTTCATCGTCAACCGCATCGGCGATTTCGGCTTCCTGGTGGCGATGTTCCTGGTCTTCACCACATTCGGCACCCTCGCGTTCGCGGAGGTCTTCCCGGAGGCGGCCGGGCTGGTCGAGTACGGTGGCGCCACCGTCACCGCCATCACGCTGTTTCTCTTCCTGGGAGCGGCGGGGAAGAGCGCGCAGATCCCGCTGTACGTGTGGCTGCCCGACGCGATGGCCGGCCCAACCCCGGTCTCGGCCCTGATCCATGCGGCGACCATGGTGACCGCGGGCGTCTACCTGGTCGCGCGCACCTCCGTGCTCTTCGCCCTGGCGCCGGTGAGCAGCGCGGTCGTGGCCACCGTGGGCGTGCTCACGGCGCTGCTGGCCGCGACCATCGCGCTGGCGCAGTACGACATCAAGAAGGTGCTCGCCTACTCGACCATCTCCCAGCTGGGCTACATGTTTCTGGGCGTCGGGGCGGGAGCCTACGCTGCCGGCATCTTCCACCTGATGACCCACGCCTTCTTCAAGGCGCTGCTCTTCCTGGGGTCGGGCGCGGTGATTCACGCCATGCACCACGCGCTGCACTCGACGCACAACCACGCCGACCCGCAGGACATGCGCAACATGGGCGGGCTGCGCCGCTCCATGCCGGTCACCTGGATCACGATGTGGATCGCGACCCTGGCGATCGCGGGCGTCTGGCCGCTGGCGGGGTTCTTCTCCAAGGACGAGATCATCTGGTACGCGGGGCCTGGCCGCTTCCGGCGGCTTCCCGACCCCTCTACACGGTGCTCTGGGTGCTCGCGCTGGCGACCGCTCTGCTCACCGCCGTCTACATGACCCGCCTCATGATCATGACCTTCCACGGGGCCAACCGCACCGGGCGCGAGGAGGGACGACACCTGCATGAGGCGCCCTGGGTCATGACCGTCCCGCTGATCGCCCTGGCCGTCCTCTCGGTCGTGGGCGGATGGGTCAACGTGCCCGAGGAAGTGGCGGCCTCGCTGCTCGGGCTGGCAGGGGCGCTCCCCACCTCCGAGTGGCTGCACCACTGGCTGGAGCCGATCACCGCCGCCGCGGCGGAAATCCGCGTCGAACACCTGGGCGAGCCGGCGCACGCAGCGCCGGTCGGCGGCGGAGAGGTACTGTGGGCCGGTATGTCCACGCTGGCCGCGTTGACGCTGGTGCTGGTCACCACGCGGGTTGCCGCGCGCTGGAAGGTTGCGCCAGCAGCCGAGGCCGCCGCGCCCGCGGGCTTCAAGAACCTGCTCTTCAACAAGTGGTACGTCGACGAGTTCTACGACAGGTTCGTGGTGCAGCCCGTGCTTGCCGCTTCGCGTTTCGCCTGGCGCATCATCGACACCGTTCTGATCGACGGCACCGTCAACGCGCTCGGGCTGGTGACCCGGGCCGGAGGCACCTTCGCGAGCCTGTTCCAGACCGGGCAGGTCAACACCTACGCCCTCGTCCTCACGCTCGGGGTCCTCGCGATCCTGGGCTTCGTGGTGTTCCAGGGAGGCGCGCCATGACGAGCCTGCTCGAAGCGGTGGCGTTCGACTCCTGGATCCTGCACGTGCTGCTGTGGGGACCGATGGTCGCGATGGTTCATGTGCTGCTCGAGAGCGAGGAGCGCTCCAGGTACATCGCCTTCGGCTGGACTCTCGCGCTGTTCGTCACAAGCCTCGGTCTGTGGGGATCCTTCACGGTGGGAGATCCCGGCTTCCAGATGGCTTCGAGCGTCCCGTGGATCGCGGCCTGGGGCGTCCACTACGCCCTCGGCATCGACGGCATCTCGCTCTTCATGGTGCTCCTGTCTTCCTTCACCGCGCCGATCACGATCCTGGGCTCGTTCCGCTACATCACCCGCCGCCAGAAGGCTTTCTACGCCCTCATGCTACTCCTGCAGACGGGCATCATCGGCGTCTTCACGGCGATGGACCTGCTGCTCTTCTACGTCTTCTTCGAACTCACCCTGGTGCCGATGTACTTCATCGTCGGCGTCTGGGGAGGCAAACGACGCATCTACGCGGCGGTGAAGTTCTTCCTCTATACGGCGGTGGGATCGCTCCTGATGCTGGTCGGGATCCTCTACCTCTACGCCGCCACGGCGTCCGCCGGAGACGGGTCGTTCGCCTATCTGGACATCCTGGGCATAACGCTCTCGATGCGCGAGCAACTCTGGCTGTTCGCCGCGTTCGCGCTCGCGTTCTCGATCAAGGTGCCGCTGTTCCCCTTCCACACCTGGCTGCCGGACGCGCACGTCGAGGCGCCGACCCCCGGGTCGGTGGTGCTGGCGGCGATCCTGCTCAAGATGGGCACGTACGGATTCCTGCGCTTCCTGCTGCCGTTCTTTCCGGCCGCCTCCCAGCACCCGTCGGTCGTGACGGTCATGCTCGTGCTCGGCACGGCGGGGATCGTGTACGCCGCCTGGGTGGCGGCTGTGCAGCCGGACGCGAAGAAGCTGGTGGCGTATACGTCCGTCGCGCACATGGGCTTCGTGGTGATCGGCATCTTCGCCCTCACATCGACCGGAATTCAGGGCGGGCTCGTGGTGATGATCTCGCACGGCATCTCCACCGGGGCGCTCTTCCTCATCCTCGGGATGCTCTACGAGCGCCGCCACACCAGGCTGACCGGGGAGTTCGGCGGCCTGGCGCGCGTGGCGCCCATGCTCGCGCTGGCGCTGGTGATTACCGCGCTTGCCTCCATCGGCCTGCCCGGAACGAGCGGTTTTGTCGGAGAATTCCTGGCGCTGCTGGGGACGTTCGAGACGCATCCCGTCACCGCCATCATCGCCACCAGCGGCGTCATCTTCGCCGCCTACTACATGCTCCCGATGGTTCAGCGCGTACTCTTCAACAAGCTGGACCGGGAGGAAAACCGGTCGATGCCCGATCTTTCCCGGCGGGAAATCTTCGTCCTGTCGCCGATGATCGCCCTCATGATCGTGATCGGGGTTGCGCCCACCCCGATCCTGGAGCGCATGGAGCCGAGCGTCAACGCCGTCCTGGAGCGCGTACACATGACCCAACCCGCCGAGGAGCCGTCCGACTCATGACGCTCGACTTCTCCAATTCGGCGCACTACCTGCTGGCGCTGCTCCCCGAGATCGTGTTGTCGGTCTGGGGAACCGTGGTGTTGCTGGCCGGTGTCTGGAGGGGTGGTCGAACGTCGTCCGGAGCGGGCGCGGGATCCGGGGATCTGGCGGTGCTGGCGATGGTGGGAGTGGTCGCCGCGGCATTCGCCAACGGGTGGCTGTACACCCTGACCCCGGGGCAGGGAAGCACGATGATCGCGGTCGACCGCTTCCACCTCTTTGCCAACTGGATCTTTCTGATTGCGGCGGCGCTCACCCTGGCCATCTCGCCCACCTACGTGAAGCGTCAGCGACTGCAGGAAGGAGAGTTCCACGCACTGGTGCTCTTCGCCACCGTGGGCATGATGCTGATGGGGGGCACGCGCGACCTGATCGTGATCTTCCTCGCTCTGGAAGTAATGTCGATCAGCGCGTACGTCCTCTCGGGCTTCAACCGTCGCGACGCCAGGTCGGCGGAAGCGGGCCTCAAATACTTCCTGCTGGGGGCCTTCTCGACGGGTTTTCTGCTCTACGGGATCGCGCTGGTCTACGGCGCCACCGGAAGCACCAATGTGGGTCTGATCGCGCTGGCGATCAGTTCGGGCGCCGCAGTGGCGGGGTTGCTCCAGGCCGGGATCGCCTTGCTCGCCATCGGGTTTGCCTTCAAGGTCTCCGCGATCCCGTTCCACATGTGGACACCCGACGTCTACGAGGGCGCCCCTTCGCCGGTGACGGCGTTCATGTCGGCGAGCGTGAAGGCGGCGGCGTTCGTGGCCTTCGCACGCGTCTTCCTGGTCGCATTCGGAGGCATCCCCGAGAGCTGGTACGCGATCGGCTGGTGGCTTGCGGCGATCACCATGGTGATGGCGAATGTCATCGCCCTGGCCCAGACCAACGTGAAACGGCTGCTGGCCTATTCCAGCATCGCCCACGCCGGCTACCTGCTGGTCGCGATCGTGGCGCTGAACCAGAACGCCACCGCCGGGCTGCTGTTCTACCTTCTGGTCTACACGGCGATGAACATCGGGGCCTTCGCCGTGATCGTGTGCGTCTCCCACCACGGCGAGGAACGGCTGGGGATCGACCGCTACGCCGGGCTGGGTGCCAGACACCCCGCGCTGGCGGTCTGCCTGACGATCTTTCTCCTCTCGCTCGCCGGATTCCCCGGCACCGGCGGATTCATGGGGAAGATCTTTATCCTCCAGGGAGCGGCCGAGGCCGGCCTCTGGACGCTTTCCGTCATCTTCGTGCTGACGACCGTGGTATCGTACTATTACTATCTGCGGATCGCGTGGTACATGTGGATGCGCGAGGCTCCCGACTCCAACGGGCAGGATCCGGTGGTGGTGCCTCTCACCATGCGCTTCGCGATGGCAGCGGCGGTTGCGCTGGTGATCGTTCTGGGCGTTTTTCCGAGCGGCGGCATAGGCTTCGCCCGCGCCGGCGCCGAGAGCCTCGCGACGGCGGGAGCGCTGCTGCTGGGCGTCGCTCCCTGAGGATGCGTCCCGCGCTCCCGCGTCATTCGCGGCAGGCGATCGCCGATCACCCGCAAGACTCCATCTGACAAGCTCTGGTTTCCGGCCCATTCTGGTTTGAGTTTCTCTCCCGAAATCTTCCGGCAATACGACATTCGGGGCATCGTCGGCGAAACCATCGATGCACCCGTGGCGCGTGCCACCGGAGGCGCCTACGCCACCGCCCTGAGCAAACGCATCGGCGGTGCGCGCCCGCGCGTGGTGCTCGGGAGCGACAATCGTCCCTCCTCGGACGGGCTCGCGGACGCGCTCTCGGAGGGAATCTGCTCGGCGGGCGGACATGTGGTCCGGCTGGGCACCGTGCCCACCCCCGTCGCCTACTGGGCCGAACGCGAACTGGAGGCCGACGGGTCGGTGCAGATCACCGGCAGCCACAACCCCGCCGAGTGGAACGGGATCAAGATGACCATCGGCGGCCGGCCCGTATACGGTGAAGCAGTTCAGGCGCTGCGCCGGCGGATCGAGGAAGGCAGAATACGCCGGGGCCGCGGTTCCCGGGAATGCGCCTCCGTCCTCGACCGCTACGTCGGCGACATCGCGCGCCGCTTTGAGGGGATGCCGTCGCTCAGGGTGGTCGTCGACTGCGGCAACGCCTCGGGAGCTCTCACCGCGGTGCCGGTGCTCGAGGCGGTCGGGGCCGAGGTGGTCCCTCTCTATTGCGAACTGGACGGCACGTTCCCGAACCATCATCCCGACCCCACGGTGGACGAGAACATCGTTGACCTGGCCGCCACCGTTCGCGAAACCGGAGCGGCCCTGGGCGTCGGCTTTGACGGCGATGCCGACCGGATCGGAGTTGTGGACGAAGACGGCACCGTGGTGCGCGGCGACATCCTGCTGCTCCTCTTCGGTCTGGAGGTGCTCGAGCGGCGAGGTCGGGGCCAGAAGCTGGTTTTCGACGTCAAGTGCTCCCAGGCGCTCCCGAGGGTGTTCGCCGAAGCGGGCGGCGTGCCCGTGATGTGGGCGACAGGGCACTCGCTCATCAAGGAAAAGATGCACGCCACCGGCGCCCTCATCGGCGGTGAACTTTCGGGGCATATCTGCTTCGCCGACGAATTCAATGGCGTGGATGACGCGGTGTACGCCGCGTGTCGCCTCCTGCGCCTGCTGGCCTCTTCCGGACGTTCCCTCTCGGATCTGGTGGGAGATCTGCCGCGTTATGCGTCCACGCCCGAGTACCGCATCGAGGTGGCTGAAGACGTCAAGCGAGATATCGCCGAAGCCGCACGTGCGTATTTTTCCAGGCGCTACGAGGTCATTGCGGTGGATGGCGCACGCATCCTTTTTGACGGGGGCTGGGGACTGCTCAGGGCGTCCAACACCCAGCCCGTACTCGCTGCACGCTACGAAGCCGATTCCGCGACCCGCCTGAAGGAGATTCAGGACGAAGTCGAAAACTGGCTCAGAACCCGGGATGTCGATGTCTGAACTCCGCAAACGACCCTGGAAGGGCGGTCGCATCCTGGTCGTCACGATCGTGATCGCGGCTGCAGTCCTTCTGCTGGCACGCGAAGCCATCGACTTCTACATCGAGGTCCTCTGGTTCAGGGCCAACGGATACCTTGATGTCTTCTGGACGCGCGCGTTGTCGCGTTGGGGGGTGCGCATCGCGGTCATGCTGGCGACGGGAGCGCTGGTCTACGCGAACGTGCGCCTGTTTGCCGTTGCCGTGCGCGCGATGCGGATCCGCAGGCGTTTCGCCAACCTGGAGATATCCGAGAGGATCCCCGGCGTCTGGATCTCGCGAGGCACTCTGGTCATCTCGGTGCTGGTGGCGCTCTGGTTCGGCGCGGTGGTGCCTCCGGAAGCCGGCTTGGCGCTGCTGCTCCTGCTGCGGGCGCCCGCCTGGGGGGTGAGCGACCCCGTGCTGGGCCATGATCTCTCCTTCTATATCTTCGCCCTTCCGGTGATGAGCGGGGTCGTCGCGTTCGCGCTCCTGCTCATCTTCTTCCTGTTCAGCATGTCCATCGCGATCTATGCGGCCACCGGCGCCCTGCGCCTGACCCGTAGCGGAGTCAAGCTGGAGAACCTGGCTCGCCGGCACTTCACGCTGCTCACCACGACCTTTCTGGTCCTGCTGGCGGTCCGCTTCCAGGTCGCCCGCTACATCCTGCTGCTTGACGGGAACTCCGACGTACAGGGGTTGTTCGGGTTCACGGACGCCATCGCCCGCCTGCCCGCTCTGGCGGCGCTGGTGGTGGTCGCGCTCGGCGCCGCGGCCCTGGTGGCCTGGGGAGGGACGCGCCGCAAGGTGATCCCGACCGCTGCCGGTCTGGCAGGCATCGGCGTCGGCACGCTGGTGCTCGCGCAGCTCTATCCTGCAACCGTGCAGCGCTTCCGGGTAGAGGCCGAACGAGCTTGAGAGCGAGACGCCCTACATCGAGCACAATCTCGAGTTCACGCGCATGGGGTTCGGGCTGGACCGCCTGCGGCGTGAACGCTTCGACTACCGTGGTACGGAGCAGGGGACCCCCGCCGCGACGGCCGCGGACCAGTTCGCCGGCTTGCCGGTCTGGACCCCCGGCGCTCTTCTGACCACCTACCGCCAGCTGGAGGCCCGGTTCCGCTACTACGAATTCAGCGACGTTACCATCGACCGCTACCGGGGCCCCAATGGTCTGGTGCCGGTCGCGCTGGCCGTACGGGAGATCGAGCCGGGCGGCATCGAAGACCGGAACTGGCAGAACCTCCACATCCGTGAACGACTACATCGCGGGGATGGGCGCGGTGGCGAGCGCGGCCGAGCACCACACGCCCGAAGGGCGGCCGTCCACGATCCTTTCCGCCATCCCTCCCGAGTTCACGGAAGGCGTGGCTGCGCCCGAAGCCCTGCGCCTGGTGCGTCCTTCGGTCTTTTTCGGCATTCGCCCTCAGGCCTACGCCATCATCAACCCCACCGGCGAGGCGTTCCTCGACCCCGAGGGGCGTCCGGGCCAGGCAGGCCTCGACTTCCCGGAAGGCATCCTCCTCGACTCCTGGCTGCGCAAGCTCCTGCTCGCGCTCCGCTTCCGCGACGCCAACCTGCTGTTCGCGTCCGAGGTCTCCTCCGATAGCCGTTTCGTCTTCCGGCGTCAGGTGACGGCGCGGGCGCGCGACATCGCCTCCCTTCCTGCGCTTTCCCGAGCCACCCTACCCCGTGGTGCACGAAGGCCGCGTCGTGTGGATGCTCGACGCTTTCACCGCGACCCGTCATTTTCCGCTCGCGAGCGCCTACGACCTGGAGCCGCGGTCCCCGGTGAGCTATGTGCGCAACAGCGTCAAGGTGACCGTGGACGGGGTGACGGGCCGGACATCCTTCTACATCGCGGACGAGGACGATCCCCTCCTGGAAGGGTACCGCCGCATGCTCCCCGGCCTCTTCCAGCCCCTGGCGGAGATGCCTACCGGACTACGAGAGCACATCCGCTATCCACGCGAACTCATTCGTCTGCAGGGAAGGGTACTCTTCCAGTATCACCTTGAGACCGCCCCGTCCTTTCACGGCCAGGAAGACGTGTGGGCGCCTGCTACCGAGCTCGCCCAGGGCACCAATCCGGTCCCCTACAGACCCGAGTACGGCATCTACCGATTGCCGGGGGCGCGCGAGCCCGAGTATCTGCTGAACACCGCGTTCGTCCCGGCGGGCCGACAGAATCTCACCGCCCTGCTGGTCGCGCGCAGCGACGGAGGCAACTACGGGGAGCTGATCCTGTACGACATCCCGGTGGAGGAGCAGGTGCCGGGCCCCCGGCTGGTGGAGGCCCTGGTGGAGCAGGACCCCTCCATCTCCCAGCAACTCTCGCTGTGGCGCCAGGGCGGAAGCGACGTCTGGACGGGGCATCTGCACATCGTGCCCGTGGACGGCACCCTCATGTACATGGAGCCGATCTTCCTGGCGGCGGAGTCGGACGCGATTCCCGAGCTGCGCCAGTTCGTCGTCAGCGACGGACGCCGGGTGGCGATGCAGCCGACCCTGGACGCCACGCTGGCAGCGCTGGCCGCCTTGACCACGCCGGAGCGGACCGAGGTCGACGTCACCCGGGACCTGGATCAGCTCGAACGACTGGCCTCCGACACTGCGACCTGGCCCAACGACGCTCTCGACCTTCTCGACCGGGCGGAAGACGCGCTCAGAGCCGGCGATTTCGCGGGCTTCGGGGCGCGCTTGAGCGAGCTGCGCGACCTTCTGGAGAGGCTTGACGACGGTGCCGGATCATGAGATCCACGAGCTCCTTGATCACACCATGGAGCCGGGGTAACTTGGCCGGTCGCCGGTTCCCGCGCCCCCGCCACGCACGTCGTTCGAGACCGCGCCGCCGCGAGCGCATCCCCCCGCTACTGCAGAGAAGACCGTATGAACCTGCACGAGTTCCAGGCCAGGGAACTCTTCCGCGACGCCGGCATGCCGGTGCCGCGCGGCCACGTCGCAACCAGCCCCGAAGAGGCCGCCGCCATCGCCGGCGGGATGGGTGGAGCCGCGGTCGTGAAGGCGCAGGTGCACTCCGGTGGCAGGGGGAAGGCCGGAGGCGTAAGGCTGGCTTCCACCCCGGAAGAAGCCGGGGCCCACGCGCGCGCCATTCTGGGGATGACGATCGGCGGCTTCACCGTGCGAAAGGTCCTGCTCGTGCCCGTCGAGGAGATCGCAAGCGAGTGTTACGTGGGCATCCTGGTCGACCGAGCCGCGCAGGCACCGCTCTTCATGGTGTCGCGCGAAGGCGGAGTGGACATCGAAGAGGTTGCCGCCACCAACCCATCCGCCATTCGCAGGCTGAGGGTCGATCCGGGTTTCGGCCTCCTGCCCCATCAGGCGTACTGGCTGGCCAGAGCGCTCTTCGACGATCCGTCCCTGGTCCGGCAGGGTGCAAGGGTTCTGTCCCGGCTCTACCAGGTCTTCGTCGAGAACGGCGCCTCGCTGTGCGAGGTCAACCCGCTCATTGCCACAGGCGCCGGAGAGGTGAAGGCCATTGATGCCAAGGTCACGATAGACGGCAACGAGCTCTTCCGACACCCCGCCCTCGAGGCCTTGCGCGACCTCGACGCGGAACCCGCCGCCGAAACCCGGGCGCGGGCGGCCGGCCTCAGCTTCGTCAAGCTGGACGGCAATGTGGGATGCTGCGTCAACGGCGCCGGCCTGGCGATGGCCACCATGGACCTGGTCAAGTACTATGGCGGCGAACCGGCCAACTTCCTCGACATCGGCGGATCCTCGAGTCCCGACAAGGTAGTTGCGGCGTTGGAGATCATCACCGCCGATCCCAGCGTGCAGGTGATCCTGTTCAACATCTTCGGGGGCATCACGCGCTGCGACGACGTGGCGCGCGGCATCGTGGAAGCCACCCGCCGTGCCGACATCCGCGCCCCCATCCTCATACGGCTCACCGGGACCAACGAAGTAGAGGCGCGGGCCATCCTCGCGAACGAGGGGTTTTCCGCCTTCACCTCGATGGACGATGTGGTGCGCGCAGCGGTCGAGAGAGCCGCTGCCTGACCTCCTGTAATCCGTAAACAGCCCCGCGGCCTCTTCTTCTCCCTCAAATCGGACGGTTCCGCTCCATGTCGATTCTCGTCGATGAATCCACACGCGTGGTGGTCCAGGGCATCACCGGGCGTGACGGATCCTTTCACACCGGTCGAATGATGGAGTACGGCACCCGGGTCGTCGCCGGGGTGACCCCGGGGAAGGGTGGCCGGGTGTACAAGGGACCAGAGGGGGCGCGCGTACCGGTTTTCGACACCATGAAGGACGCCGTGACCGCTTCGGGGGCCAACGCCTCCGTGATCTACGTACCGCCGCCCTTCGCCGCGAGCGCGATCATGGAGGCCGCCGAGTCCGGGGTCCAGCTGATCGTCTGCATTACCGAGGGCGTACCGGTGCTCGACATGACGCGCGCCTACGCCTTCGTTTCCGACCACGGTGTCCGGCTGCTGGGTCCCAACTGCCCCGGAGTCATCTCGCCCGGCAAGGCGACCGTGGGGATCATCTCCGGAGATATCGTAGCGTCCGGCCCGGTCGGCGTGGTGTCGCGCTCCGGCACGCTTACCTATGAGGCCGTCGGACAACTCACCAACGCCGGCATCGGCCAGACCACGTGCGTGGGCATCGGGGGGGACCCCATCATCGGCACCACCTTCATCGACTGCCTCGAGGCCTTCGCCGGGGACGGAGAGACCCGGGCGGTCGTGATGATCGGAGAAATCGGGGGCACGGACGAACAGGAGGCGGCCGAATTCGCGAACAACCTCGAGCTGCCGGTCATCGGGTTCATCGCGGGCCAGACCGCCCCGCCGGGCCGGCGCATGGGACACGCGGGAGCCATCATCAGCGGTTCCTCCGGTACTGCGGAAGAAAAGATCCGGGCCTTTCGCGAGAACGGCATAGCCGTCGCGCGCCGGCCCGTAGACATCGTGCACCTCACCCGGGAGGCTTTGGGATGAGCCTGACGCTCGCCATCATCAAGCCCGATGCGGTTTCGTCGGGAAAGACCGGTACCATCCTCGCCCATCTCGAGGCCGCCGGCTTCCGCATCCGTGGCATGCGCATGACGCGACTCTCCCCGGCGCAGGCTGCCGCCTTCTACGCGGTGCACCGGGAGCGGCCTTTCTTCCAGTCCCTGGTCGCCTTCATGACCTCCGGCCCGATCGTTTCGCTCGTCCTCGAAGCAGACGCTGCCGTCCCCCGGCTCCGTGAGGTGATCGGCGCTACGGACCCGTCCGAAGCAGCTTCCGGGACCGTGCGCGCCCTCCATGCGGAGTCGAAGGAGCGCAATGCGATCCACGCTTCCGACTCGGACCCGAACGCCGCCGTCGAGATCGGCTTCTTCTTCTCACGGCACGAGAGGCTGGGCCTGGCACCGCGTTGACGTGCCGCCGTGCGCGGCGCTAGCTTCTTTCGCTATGCTGCACTTGAACTTGAACGCGCTTCAGCGCTCTGGCGCGCTCGGCTTGCGAGCGGCTTGTCCGGCTGAAGATTTCACCCTTGGGGGACCGGCTCCGGGACTGCCGCAACCCGTGCAGGTGAACCTCGAAGCGAGGTACACGGCCTCGGGCCAGGTCATGGTCAAGGGACGGATGTCGACCACCCTGGCGCAGGTATGCCGCCGGTGTCTGCAACCCGTCGAACAGGCGTTCGCGTTGCCGGTGCGGTTTCTCTTCGTGCCCGCGGATGAAGCCGACTGTTACGAGGACGACGGGGAGGTGCGTATCTTCCCGCCGCATCTGGCTGAACTCGACATCGGCGGTCCGTTGCGTGAAGAGTTCGCCCTTTCGGTGCCGATGTACGTCGAGTGCCGTTCCGACTGCAGGGGGCTGTGCCCGGCGTGCGGCACCAACCAGAACAAAGCCGGCTGCGACTGCTCCCCACGGCATTTCGATGCCAGGTGGGAGAAGTTGCGGGCACTCACGAATCACTAGAGCGAATCATCATGGCCGTACCCAAACGACGCATATCCAAGCAGCGGCAGCGCAAGCGCCGCACGCATCATCGGGCCGCACCCGTTGCCGTGTGGAACTGCCCCCGCTGCGACGACCCCCAGGTCCCGCATCGAGTTTGCCCCACCTGCGGCTACTATCGCGACCGCCAGGTCATCGAAGTAGAGTTCGACTGACGGCGATATCAGCGGCCGACCGTCGATGAGAATCGCACTCGACGCCATGGGGAGCGACAACGCCCCCGCGACCGAGGTCGCCGGAGCGCTGGATGCCCTGGACCACGGAGCCTCCGATCTGACGGTCGTGCTGGTGGGAGACCGCGAGCAGATCCAGGCGGAACTCGACCGGCAGGGCGCCTCCAATGCCGGTCGACTGGAGGTCGTGCACG
The DNA here is from genome assembly GCA_965232315.1 of Longimicrobiales bacterium. Classification (GTDB taxonomy): domain Bacteria; phylum Gemmatimonadota; class Gemmatimonadetes; order Longimicrobiales; family Gaopeijiaceae; genus BD2-11. The sequence continues at coordinate 124,562 of CBDDPN010000007.1, forward strand.
CTCCCCAGCGCGTATCGCCGAACGAACCACCCGCCGCCGTGGTGCGCCGCAAGCCCGGTTCTTCCATCGTCACGGGCATCGAGCTTCACCGAAGGGGCCGGGTGGAGGCTTTCGTCAGCGCGGGGCCCACGGGTGCGGTGATGGCGGCTTCGGTGTTCGTGCTCAAGCGCCTCCCCGGGGTGGACCGGCCCGCCGTCGGTGCGCTCCTGCCCACCACCAGCCGCGCTCACCTGTTGATGCTGGATGCCGGGGCCAACGTCGATTGCCGTCCGCATCACCTGTTGCAGTTCGCCTTCCTGGGCCACATCTACGCGCAGGATCTGATGAGCCGGCCGAATCCCCGCATCGGGCTGCTGAACATCGGCTCCGAGCCCGAGAAGGGGGACGAGCGTTCCGTGGAAGCGTACCGCCTGCTCGACCAGAGCGAACTCAATTTCATCGGCAATGTGGAAGGCCGGGACATCATCCGCGGCGCCTGCGACGTTCTGGTGACCGACGGGTTCGCCGGCAATGTGCTCCTCAAGTTCTACGAGTCGGTGGCGGGGTTCGTGATCCGCGTGCTGGATCGCGAACAGGACCGCATCCGCAGACCCCTGGACAGCTCGACCATCGAGATCCTCGACTATTCCGAATACGGGGGCGCCCCGCTCCTGGGGGTAAACGGCGTGTCCGTGATCTGCCACGGACGATCGCCGCCCAAGGCCATCAGCAAGGGCATCGAAGTCGCCGCCAAAGCCGTGAGAGCTTCCATGATCGGCCACATCGCCCGCTACCTGGCCGAGACCGCAACCCGCATCCCATGACACGATCCCGACCCTTCACCGAAGTCGCCAGCACGGGACGCTACCTTCCGGACCGCGTGCTCACCAACGCCGACTGGGCGCGCATGGTGGACACCAACGACAAGTGGATCGTGGAACGCACGGGCATTCGGGAACGTCGCATCGCCAGCCCGTGCACCTCCGTTTGCGACATGGGCACCTCGGCCGCGGAGCAGGCCCTCGAGCGAGCCGGGGTGAGCGCGCAGGACGTGGATCTCCTGCTGGTCTCCACCGCGACGCCGGATCGGCTGCTCCCGTCCACGGCCTGCGACATCCAGGCCCGCCTTGGCGCCAACAAGGCAGCCGCCATGGATATCTCGGCTGCCTGCACCGGATATCTCTACATCCTGGCGCTCGCGGAAGGATACATCGCCAGCGGCATGGGAGAGGTGGTCCTGGTGGTTTCGACGGAGAAGATGACGTCGATCATGGACTGGGAAGACCGCTCCACCGCCGTCCTGTTCGGAGACGGGGCGGGCGCCAGCGTGATTCGTCCGGCGAACGGAGGCCGGGGCATTCTGGCAAACGACATCCGGTCCGACGGAACGTTCGCCGATCTGCTCCAGAGGCCAGGCGGGGGCGCGCGCCGACCTTTTGACGAGTCCGTCCTCGCAGACCGCTCCCATCTGTTGTTGATGGAGGGCAGGGAAGTCTTCAGGAACGCCGTCCGGGCCATGTCCAAGTCGGCTCGCCTGGCGATCAAACAGGCCGGCTGGACCGCCGACGACGTCGACCTCCTCATACCTCACCAGGCCAACATCCGCATCATCGAGGCCACCGCCCGCTACGCGCGCGTCCCCATGGAGAAGGTGTACGTGAACGTGCACCGGTACGGGAACATCAGTTCGGCCACGGTGCCGGTGGCGCTCGACGAAGCGCTGGAAAGGGGTCGCATCGGGCCCGGGTCCAACGTCCTGCTGGTAGCCTTCGGGGCCGGCCTCACCTGGGGTGCCACGGCGATACGCCTGTAGTCTGGCGCCTTCGTCGATCGCCCGTCCAAGTGTCACTGGCCTTACTCTTCCCGGGGCAGGGATCGCAGTTTCCCGGCATGGGACGCGATCTGGCCGCGGCGTACCCCGAGGCGGCGCGGGTCTTCGAACAGGCCGACGACATCCTCGGATTCGCCCTCTCGCGCCTCGCCTGGGAGGGGCCCGCGGACCGGCTCGTCCAGACCCGCAACGCCCAGCCCGCGATCCTGGTCCACTCGCTCGCCGCCTTCGCGGTCGTGCGCCCCCGCCTGGGGCCGATCGCCTGCGCCGCCGGCCACTCCCTGGGCGAGTTCTCGGCGCACGCTGCCGCGGGCACGTTCCGATTCGAGTCCGCGGTCCGGGCGGTGCGGCGCCGAGGCGAGCTCATGCAGGAGGCGGGACGCGCCCGGCCCGGCGCCATGGCCGCCGTCCTGGGCCTGGGGGAATCGGCAGTACAGGCAGTGTGCAGGGACGCGTCGAGCCCGGGTCGGGTGTGTGTGCCGGCCAACTTCAATGCCCCGTCACAGATCGTGATCAGCGGTGACGAGCCGGCGGTCGACGCGGCACTTCCGGGCGCAAGGGAGGCCGGTGCCCGACGGGCCGTGCGCCTGTCCGTATCCGGAGCGTTCCATTCGCCGCTGATGGCCGGGGCCGAGGAGGGTTTGCGGGATTGTCTCCGGGGCATATCTTTCGGTCCGCCCGAGTTTCCGGTCATCTCGAATGTGACCGCCGGGGCCGTTCGGGATCCCGGCCTCGCGCGTCGACTGTTGGTCCGGCAGCTCACCTCTCCGGTATTGTGGTCCCAATCGGTGCGATCCATGGTTGAAAGCGGTGTGAAGCGGTTCGTGGAGATCGGCCCCGGGTCCGTGCTGTGCGGATTGAGCCGCCGCAACGCGCGCGGCAGAGCCTGCTCCAGCACGGGTGCCCCCGGCGGCATCCAGAAGCTTCTGTCCAGCCTTCCGGCGGCCGGAGGCGACGCATGAGCGGCGAACTGGAGGGACAGATTGCCCTGGTCACCGGTGGATCGCGCGGAATCGGGTTCGCGATATCCGAAGCCCTCGCGCAAGGCGGGGCGCGCGTGGCCATTGCGGACATCAACGCCGAAGGAGCCGCGTCCGCCGCCACGCTGCTCCCGGGCGACGGTCACGCCGGCTATTTCTGCGATGTCGGAGACTCGCGCCAGTGTGTCGCCACAGTCGCCGCAGTGACGAAGGCTCAGGGAGTCGTCACCATTCTGATCAACAATGCCGGCATCACCCGAGACCGCCTCCTCGTGCGCATGAAGGATGAGGACTGGGATGAAGTGATGAAGGTTAACTTGAAGGGTGCTTTCAACATGACTCGAGCCACCTGTCGAGGCATGATGAAGCGACGTTCCGGTGCCATCGTCAACGTCGCCTCCGTTATCGGCCTCATGGGCAATGCCGGCCAGACCAACTACGCGGCCTCGAAGGCCGGTCTCATGGGCTTCACAAAGAGTGTCGCCCGGGAGTTGGCCCGGCGGGGCGTGCGCTGCAACGCGATCGCACCCGGCTACATCGAAACGGACATGACCGCCGGCCTTGATGAGCGCACGACCGGGGAGTTGCGGACGCGTATCCCCATGGGCCGGCTCGGGACGCCTTCCGATGTCGCGGGAGTCGTGCGGTTTCTCGCCGGACCGGAAGCTCGCTACATTACCGGTCAGGTCCTGCCTGTGGACGGCGGCATGGCGATGTAGACAGGAGGCGATGTAGACAGGCGTAGTCACTCATTCACGACGGATAATCCGTAGCACCAGGAGAGCAGAGCCATGGCGGACAGGATCGAAAACCGGGTGAAGGAACTCATCATCACCGAACTGGGTGTCGACGAAGATCAGGTTACGAGCGAAGCTTCCTTCATGGAGGATCTCGGAGCCGACTCGCTCGACACTGTGGAACTGGTGATGGCCTTCGAGGAAGAATTCGGGATCGACATCCCCGACTCCGACGCCGAGCAGATGCGCACCGTGGGAGACGCCGTCCGCTATATTCGAGGTGCCGCCGGCTCCTGATCCGCTTTCGGCAGTAAGGCGCCCAGCCGTGCGAATGAGCATGACCAGCCCTTCCGGCAACACCTCGACCCCGGGACACCGACGGGTGGTCGTCACCGGCATCGGGATGATCACGCCCGTCGGCCACGACGCCGCCTCTTCGTGGGCGGCCTTGCTGGCCGGCAAGAACGGTGGCGGCCCGATCACACACTTCGAGCCGGATGAACGCTTCAAGACCCGGATCGCGTGCGAGGTCAGGGACTTCGACCCATCCGGGCAGCTGAGCAAGCGCGAGATCCGGCGCTACGACCGGTTCGCCCAGTTCGCCGTTGTGGCAGCGGCCGAGGCGATGGGTTCGGCCGGGCTCGAGGGCTGCCCTCCCGGCGTCCCAAGGGAGCGTTTCGGGGTCATCATCGGCAGCGGAATCGGCGGCGTCGACACCTACGAGAGCCAGGTCCGCAAGCTGGTGAAGTTCGGTCCCCGGCGCATCAGTCCCTTCTTCGTACCGATGTTCATCCCCAATATCGGCTCGGGGCTGGTTTCGATCCGGTACGGGGCGCAGGGTCCCAATCATTCCACGGTGTCCGCGTGTTCCTCGGGGGCACACGCCATAGGGGACGCGTTGCGGGTCATTCAGCGAGGGGACGCGGACGTGATGGTGGCCGGGGGCGCGGAAGCCGCCATCGTCCCCATCTCCATCGCCGGGTTCGCCTCGATGAGGGCGATGTCCACCCGCAACGACACCCCTGAAACGGCGAGCCGCCCCTTCGACGCCACCCGCGACGGCTTCGTGATCGGAGAGGGAGCGGGCTGCCTGGTACTCGAATCGCTCGACACTGCACGCGCACGAGGGGCCCGCATCCTGGGCGAGGTCGTCGGGTGCGGAGCCACCGCGGATGCGTACCACATCACCGCTCCGGTCCCGGGAGGCGCGGGGGCGCAGAACGCCATGCGGCTGGCCCTCAAGGACGGTGGAGTCTCACCGGAAGAAGTGGGTTACATCAATGCGCACGGCACATCGACCCCCTACAACGACGAAGTCGAGACCGCCGCCATCAAGGGGGTGCTGGGGGAGGACACCGCGCGGGCGTGCATCGTGGGCGGTACAAAGTCCATGACGGGCCACACTCTCGGGGCCGCGGGCGCGATCGAGTCGGTCATTTCGGTGATGGTGCTGAGGGAAGGCAGGATTCCTCCCACGACCAACTACGAGCATCCGGACCCGGAATGCGACCTCGACTACGCCACCGACGGCATGGTCGAGAAACCCGTGGAGGTAGCCCTCTCCAACTCGTTCGGCTTCGGGGGGCACAACGTATGTCTGGCCTTCCGGCGCTGGCACGCCTGAGCGAGCCCGGCCGAGCTTCCTGGAGTCGTCCATGAGGGTGGGCACGGGCTACGATTCACACCGCTTCGACCCCGACCGCCGGCTTCTGCTCGGCGGTGTGGAGATTCCCGGAGTCCCCGGCCTGTCGGGCCATTCCGACGGCGATGCCGTGGCTCACGCGGTTACGGACGCGCTTCTGGGAGCGGCCGGGGAAGGCGACATAGGAAGCCACTTTCCGCCGGGCGACCCCCGCTGGCGCGATGCCGACTCGATCGATCTGCTACGGAGGGCGGTCGCCCTCCTGCGGCGCCGGCGGCTGCGGGTGATCAACGTGGACGTCACGGTGATCTGCGAAGTTCCGCGCATCGGGCCCCATGTGGGCGGGATGCGCGCTCGCATCGGCAGCGCGCTCGGCACCGGGCCCGGCGCGGTGTCGATAAAGGGCAAGACCAACGAGGGCATGGGCTGGATCGGCGCGGGCGAAGGGATCGCCGTGCACGCCGTGGCGCTCATCGGGGAGGAGGAGACATAGACGAGGCGCTGGCCTTCCTCGCGTCACTCCCTTCCGCGCTCACCTACCTGGTGCTCGGGGCGGGAGCAGCGCTGGAGAACATCGTGCCTCCGATCCCCGCCGACACCTTCATCCTCCTGGGAGGATTCCTCGCCGTGCGCGGCCCGGCCGAGGTGGTGGTGGTCTTCCTCGTGACATGGCTCGCCAACACCGCCGGGGCGTTGCTGGTGTACCGGGCAGGGTACCGCTTCGGCCAGCCCTTCTTCGAGACGCGGCTCGGCAGGCTGGTGCTTCACCCCGGGCAACTCGAACGCCTGCGCCGATTCTACCGCCGGCGGGGGACGCCGGCCATCTTCCTCGCCCGCTTCTTCCCGGGCCTGCGAGCGCTGGTTCCCGCGTTCGCCGGGGTTGCCCGGCTCTCCTTTCTCTCCGTCGCGCCGCCCCTGATGGTGGCTTCCGCGATCTGGTACGGCGCGCTGGTGTGGCTGGGAGCGACGGCCGGAGAGAACTTGGCGGCCATCCTCGAGTGGTTTGGCACCGCCAACCGCCTTCTTCTGGCCATCGCCGCCGTGATCGGGCTGGTGATCCTGGCGGCGTGGTTGCAAACCCGCAGGACGGGCCCGGACCCGGACGATGACTGAGAGCCGAGGCGAGCCCGGAGGACGGGCCTTCCGGGAGGAGCTCTTCGCGGACTATCTGGCCTTCGAGCGAGGGCTGGCGGCGCGCACCATCGAGGCGTATTCGCGCGACACCGCACGATTGGTGGCCTACCTGACGGGCCGGGGCGTCGTCCGTCCCCGGGACGTGACCCGGCTGGAGCTGCGCGACTACGTTTATTCGCTGAAGGACAGGGGGCTGGCGCCGACTTCCATACGGCGCGCGCTCTCGTCGGCGCGGGCGTATTTCGCCTTTCTGCTGGAGGAAGAGGTCATCGAGGCGGATCCCACCGAACAGATCGAGTCGCCCCGCGTGTGGCGCACCCTTCCCGGCGTGCTGAGCGTGCGGGAGATGCAGCGTCTGGTGGAATCGCCGGACCTCTCCGACCGGCTCTGCTGGCGCAACCGCGCCATCCTCGAGCTCCTGTACGCCACCGGCATGCGGGTCTCCGAGCTGGTGGGGCTGCGCCTCCAGAGCCTCGATATCGAGGATCGTGTCTGCCTGGTGTACGGCAAGGGCTCCAAGGAGCGCATGGTGCCGTTCGGCGCCGCTGCCGGACGCGCGCTGGCCCGCTATCTCCGGGACGTGCGCCCGCAGCTCGAACGGGGCAGGGGGGAAGGGATCGTCTTCCTGAGCGCCAGGGGCAGGCCGCTCACGCGCATGGCCGTGTGGACCGTCGTGGCCAGGGCGCGCGAGCGGGCCGGGATCGAAAAGCCCGTCTCCCCGCACACGCTTCGGCACAGCTGCGCGACGCATCTGCTGGAGGGGGGCGCGGACCTGGCGGCGGTCCAGGAGCTGCTCGGGCACGTCGACATCGCCACAACCGAGATCTACACGCACGTCGACCGGGAATATGTGCATGAAATGCACAGGACGCACCACCCAAGAGGGTAGCGGCATGGGCAGCGTCGAGCTTCCGGTTCAGCGGGCTGGCAGCGTTCAGCTCTCGCTGCAGCAGGCTGACAGCGTCCAGCTCCCGCGCTGCAGCAGGCAGGCTGCCGTCCGACTCCCGCAGCTGCGGTGTAGCCGCGCTCAGCTCCCGCAGCCGCGGTATGGCTGCGTTCAGCTCCTAGCTTTTAGCTCCCGCTGCCGGCCATCGTGAAGACGTCCGCCTGACTGCCGGCCTCACGAACCAGCCGGACCGCCTCCTGGAGCACCGGATCGCGCTGAAGGCGGAACTCCAGCATGCGACCCTCGTCGTTCATGCGCTGGGAGAGGGCGATCTCCAGCCTCCACAACAGATAGTCCCGGACCACGGAATCTTCGAGGGTCGTGTCGGGCACTCCCGCCTCGCGCATTTCGGCAAGGAAACCGTCAAGGATCTGCGCGGTCATGACCGCCTCGGCGTCTTCGTTGCTCACGGCCTGGGCGCGCTCGAAACCGATCTCCGCCAGCCTGAGCCCGAAGGGGAATTCCGCCTCATTGGACTGCTCCAGGAGCTGGCGCTCCACCACCAGAAGAGTGTCGTCCTCTATCTCGAGGTCCGGGAAGACGCCGCCGCCGCCCTTGAGTTCGCGACCGCCCTCGGTCGTGAAGATGGGGAACGCGGTGGAGTCCTCCGGGAGCGGTCGGCCGTGCACATCCCGGGTGCGATGAAGCGACCTGCCCAGCGGCGTGTACCATTCCCCGGTGGTCAGCTGCAGTTGCCAGTCTTCCGGAAGCGGCACGATGGACTGGACAACGCCCTTTCCGAAGGTGCGTTCACCCACGACCAGCGCACGGTCATGGTCCTGCAGCGCCCCGGCGAGGATCTCTCCGGCGGAAGCGGTGAAGCGGTCCACCAATACCACCAGCGACTTGTCGCCGATGCTGGCCGGACTCCGGGTGTAGGCCGCGTCCTCGTGCTCGCCCGGACCGCGCCGCGGGTTCCGGCCGCGGGTGCTCACGATCCGCTTCCCGGGTTCGAGGAAGAGGTCGGTGAGGGTGAGCGACTCGTCCAGATAGCCGCCCGGGTTGCGGCGAAGATCCAGAACGATCCCCTTGGCGTCGGCCAGCACGGCGAAGGAGGAGTCCATTTCGGCAGTGGAACCGCGCGCCACCCGGTCCAGCTGAATATAGCCGACGCCCTCGTCCATTTGGACGGCGCTGATCGACGATACGTGCACCGAGTCGCGCTCGATGGGGTGCGGGATGGGCGCGGAGAAGCCCGGACGCTCGACCGACACGGTGACGGTGGTGCCGGGGGTGCCTCGAATGCGCTGGGAAGCGTCGCCGGTCGTCCAGCCCTCGGTGCTCTCACCGTCCACTCCCACGATCACGTCTCCCACCTGGATTCCAACCCGCTCCGCCGGAAACCCGCGGAAGACGGCGGTCACCGTAATACGCTCGTTCAACTGGCTGATCTGCACCCCGATGCCCGCGTAGTTGCCCGTGGTGGCTTCGCGGAACTCATCCACCCGCCGCGGACTGAGCACCTGGGCATAGGGGTCGTTCAAGGCCCCGATCAGCCCCCCGAGCGCCCCCCTCCACAGCACCGAGTCCGCGGGAGCATCCTCGTCGGACTGCTTGATGCTGTCGAAGGTGCTGAGAAATCGCTGATCGTCCACCGTGGTGATCGCCAGCGTTGGCACGGAATCGGCGGCGGAGTCGGCTGAATCGGCGGGTGGCGTGAAGCTGTTCGCCGCGACCAGCAACCCGCCGAGGGCCGCCCTCCACAGCGTCGAGTCCGCGGGAGTGCTCCAGCTGTAGCGTTTGATGGTTTCGAACGTACCCAGAAACTGCTTGTCATTGACCGCCGCCGCGGCGTCGGCCTCGGGCTGTCCGGACGATCCGGTGTTCTGTCCGGCGAGGTCCGTGGTCCAGACCGGAAGCGAGAGCAGGAGCGCCGCGAGGATCGATCTCATGCGGGTCATGGCGACTCATGTCGAAGGATGTCGATTGACTGCAGGGTAGACCCCGGAGGCCCCCCGGTCGTTCCCGGACCGTTCCGGTCCGTTTCGGGTCGTGCGACCCGTATCGTGCAAACGGGCGGGTCGCACGGCAACCATCCCGGCGCCGGGCGGACTTCATCGTTATCATAGTTTGTTGTGAGGCATCACGCTTGCCGAAGCGCAAGCCCAACCGCCACTGACACGACGGCTTGCCGCATGAGCCCGAGAGAGCTGCCGCCGCCGCTGGTTGCAGGGCTGGCTCAGATGAAGCCCCGCAAGGGAGACGTGCGGGCGAACCTGGCCAGGATTCGCTCCCTGATCTCGGGGAGCGGAGGCGACCATGACCTTCTTGTCTTCCCGGAGTCCTGCCTGACCGGATACTTCCTGCTGGGGGCGGTCGCCGAACTGGCCTTCAGCGCGGAAGAGGTGGCCGACATGCTGGGGGAGGCGCCGGAAGGCGGGCCGGACCTGGTGCTGGGATTCTACGAGCGGCACCACCATGAGATCTACAACAGCGCGGCCTACTTCACCTCGAGCGGCGGCCGCTATCGTCAACTGCATGTCCATCGCAAGATGTTCCTGCCCACCTACGGGCTTTTCGACGAGGCCCGCTTCGTAAAGCCGGGCCGCGAGCTGCGTGCCTTCGACACCCCTCTCGGCCGCGTGGGGATGCTGATCTGCGAGGATGTCTGGCACTCGATGACGACCGCTGTGCTGGCGCTGGACGGTGCGGAGTTCATCCTGATACCCAGCGCCTCGCCGGCGCGCGGGTTCGTTGCCGGGAGCGACCGTCCCGCCAGCATGAAGCGATGGGACCCGATTCTGGAAGGGCCGGCCATGGAGCATGGCGTATTCGTGGCGGTCAGCCAGCTGGTGGGGTCGGAGGGCGGCAAGCTCTTCGCCGGGGGTTCGGTGGCGATCGCGCCCGACGGTTCCACGCTTGCGCGCGCGCCCCTGTTCGAGGAAGCGGTGGTGACCGCGGTCCTCGACCGGTCCGCGATCGACCGCCACCGCTTCGAATCGCCGCTCCTCTCGGATCTGGCGCAGCAGCTGCCGAGCCTCCGCGAGGCGCTCGCGTGCGCCGGACGCGGGCGGGGAAGCGAACCCGACGACACGGCTCCCGTGAGTGGGGGCCGAACGCACCTGCACCGATCCCGGGTGGCGCCACGCGGGCCGGCTCCCGGCGATGCCTCGATGCTTGAGCTGAACCTGCCGCTGACCGAGCGCGCCCTGGTCGAGTTCATCCGGGAGGAGATCGTGCGCCGGCGCGGATTCAAGAGGGTCGTGATCGGCGTGTCGGGGGGCGTCGACTCGGCGGTTTCGCTCTACCTCGCCGTGCGGGCGCTCGGCGCCGAGAACGTGACCGGGTTGCGGCTGCCCTACGCCACCTCGTCGCCGGAAAGCCTGGAGCACGCAGCCATGGCGCTCGAGGCGACGGGCGCGGTCGGCCGCACCCTGGACATCACGGCATCGGTGGACGACTACGTGGCCCGACACGAACCCGGCATTAGCCCGCTCCGCCTCGGAAACCTCGCGGCGCGCTTCCGCGCCCTCACCATCTTCGACCAGTCGGCCCTGTTGCAGGCGCTCCCGCTCGGCACCGGCAACAAGAGCGAACGGCTGTTCGGATACTACACCTGGCACGCGGACGACTCCCCGCCGGTCAATCCCCTGGGAGATCTCTTCAAGACCCAGGTGTGGGCGCTTGCACGCCATCTGGGCGTTCCTTCCGAGATCGTGGAGAAACCCGCCAGCGCGGATCTGGTGCAGGGAATCCACGATCACGACGAGCTGGGCATCTCCTACCACGACGCTGATCCGATCCTGCACTGGCTCCTGCGGGGCTACTCGCCTTCGGAGCTGGTGCAGCGGAGCTTTTCCCGGTCGCAGGTCGATACCGTCTGGAACCGGCTGAGCGCGACGCATTGGAAGCGTGAACTGCCCACGGTCGCCGTGCTTTCGTCGACGGCGATCGGCGAATCGTACCTGAGGCCGGTGGACTACTAACACCTGACTTAGCTTAGCAGCTAAGCTAGCAATCTGGCTAAGCTGGGCGGGTTCGCAGTTCGCGCGCCGCTTCCCGGCGGCGGGATCGATTCGCCTGTCCGGGCAGTAACGCCTACCTGCCGGCGCTTCCGGGCGGCGGCAGGCCCGGCCATCCCGCCGGGCGGCCTCCCTGGGCCTCCCTCGCCGAGGCGATAATGCGCCACAGAATGTCGCGCGTCATATCTGCGTCCACACCCAGTTCGCGCGCCCGGCGGGCGGCCTGTCGCACGACCCGGGCCTCGCGCGCCGGGTCGAGGACCGGCAGGCCGAGTTCGTCCTTCAACTTGCCGATCTCGATCGCGAGATCCCGGCGTTCCCCGATCAGCGCGATGAGGCGGTCGGTCACTTCGCCCATGACGGCCCTCAATTCGGCGAGGTGCTCCTCCGGTGAGGACGATCGGGAGGGGGCTTCATCCATGGGAAGCACCTGAGCCTTGCGGGTTCACAAAGCTCTCGATGTGATCCGGATCCTGCGGCTGGGTGGCCAGGCTGACACCCACCAGCACCGGGATGTGCACGAGCAGGCCCAGCACGCCCTCGTGCAGATCGAATGGCCGCAGGTCCATCCCCAGGTAGCCGCTGGTGAAGAAGAAGACCGCCGTCGCCGATCCGGAAACCAGCCCGGCCACGATTCCCGGAGTGGTCGCCCGGCGCCAGAAGAGGGCCGCGCAGATGGGGGGCGCGAACTGGCAGATGATGCCGTAGGCGGTCAACAGCAGCACGACCAGCGAGGAATCTTCGTCCAGCGCGAACCGGTAGGCGACCATTCCCACCACCAGGACGAGCGCCTGCATGAGTCGGCGCTGAGCCGCGTCGCTCAGTCGCAGGAAGGGGCGCACGCCGTCTTCCACCGTCACCGATGCGGCCGCGTGCATGAGTGCGTCCCCCGTCGACATCGACGCCGAGAGGGCGCCCGCGCAGAACAGCCCCACCACCAGGGCGGGCAACTCCGAGCGGAGGATCAGGAAGGGCAGGATGAAGTCGGGTTCGGGAGGTGATTCGGGCAACAGCACTCCCGCGAAGCCGATCAGGAAAACGGGCACGAGAAAAAGCTGGAAGGTGGGAAACAGCACCACGGTGCGGCGGAGCGTGCGGTTGTCGCGCGCGGTGAAGGCCTTCATGAAGAGGTGGGGCCACATCATGAGCCCGACCGCGCTCACCAGGATGGCGCTCGAGTACCCTCCCCAGCTCCAGGCGTCTCCCGCGGCGGTGAGCCCCGGGACCGAGAGCATCTCCGGGCGCTCGGCCAGGATGCGCCCGAACATCTCCCCCACCCCCCCGTACAGCCGGAAGGGCAGGTAGATGCCGAGCGACCAGGCGATCGCGACCATGAAGATGCCCTGGAAGGTGTTGGTCCACCCGACCGCGGCCACGCCGCTCAGCAGCACGTACAGCACCACCACCCCGTATGCGATCGCCGCCCCCGCGGCCAGCGGGACGTTGCCGTCCGTGACCGCCTCGATCACTATGCCCGCCCCGCGCATCTGCAGGGTGATGTAGGGCACGAACGCGGCCAGGGAGAGCGCGGCGACCAGCGCGGAAAGGAAGCGGGAAGGGAAGCGCCCGACCAGCAACTGCGCCTGGGTCACGTAGCCGAACCGCCGACCGAGTTTGGCCGCGCGCGGGCCGATGAAGTACCAGGGGGCGATCCCGAGCGCGCCGTAGGAGAGGATGTAGAAGGCCGCGGCCCCCCGCGAGTAGGCCCAACCCGGCCCTCCCAGGAAGGCGAAGGCGGAAAAGACGGTGGCACCGGTAACGAAGTACATGACCAGCAGCCCGAAGCGGCGGTCTCCGGCCACGTAGCCGGTCACGCTCCTGGAGGCGCGCCGCCCCGCCGCCAACCCGATTCCCAGGGTGATCGACAGATAGACCAGGATCAGGCCCGCGATCAGCTGCCAGCGCTCCATCTACCCGGCCTCCCTGGAGGTGCCGACGGGACCGGAGTCGACTCGGCGGCTGTCCGCGCCGTGCTCGTGTTTGCTTCGAGCGCGGCCATCCCCGGCGTGACGGGACTCGTTGCGAGCGCGGCCATCCCGGCGTTGCGTGTGCTCGGAGCGGTCCAGGATGAAGAGTACCAGGGCTCCGGCCGCCACCCACAACGCGATCATGGCCATGTTGAAGGGGAGGCCCAGGACCAACGGCAGGGGCCGGTTGAAGGGAATGAAGCCCGGCCAGGTCACGAAGACCAGAAAGAGCACGAAGTAGATCGTGGCTCCCGTGCGCACCAGCTTCACCCGGCTCATCTGCCGCGGAACTCCGGACGGCGCTTCTCCACGAAGGCACGCACACCCTCGCGACCGTCCTCGCTGGCGAAGGCGGCGAGGAAGAGCTCCTTCTCGAGCTCCAGCCCCGCGGTCAGCGAGGTCTCCGCGGCGGCCCGCAGCGACTCCTTGACCAGCCCGAGCGCCACCGGGCTCCAGCGCGCCATGCGCCCCGCGAGCTCCCGGGCCTGTGCGAGGTGCTCGCCCTCGTCGGCGAGGATCTCGGTCAGGCCGATGCGATGGGCCTCCGTGCCGTCGATCAGGTCACCACTCAGCGCAATGCGGGCGGCCTGTCCCGGCCCCACCAGCCGCGCCAGACGCTGTGTTCCGCCGGCGCCCGGGATCAGACCCAGGCGTATCTCGAACTGCCCGAAGCGGGCGCTCGGGTCGGCCACGCGCACATCGCAGGCGAGGGCCAGCTCGACTCCTCCCCCCAGGCAGAAGCCGTGGATGGCGGCGATCAGGGGCTTGGGGAAGGCGGCCACGGCGTCGTACACCCGGCGGCGCCGGTAGACGTCCCGCTGCTCGCCGGGCGTGCGCGCGGCGAACTCGGCGACATCGGCGCCCGCCGCGAAGGCCTTCTCCCCGGTCCCGCAAAGGATGGCGACCCGCACCGTGGGGTCTGCCCCCAACTCGTCCATCGCTCGCGCGATCTCGCGACGCACCATGGCGTTGAGCGCGTTCAGCTTGTCGGGCCGGTTGATGCGCACGGTCGCGACGGGACCCTCGCGTTCCACCACGATGGTCTCGTACTTCGCACCGTCCGCCGACGCCCTCACGGGTCCCGCCTCGCCGCGACGGCCAGCTTCGACGTCACGGGCTTCATCGCCTTCATGGGCCGCGTCGCCGCCATCCGTCCCCTTGCTGTCACCGGTCCCCCCTGTCCCATCGATAGAAACCCTCTCCCGCCTTCCTTCCGAGCTTCCCCTCCTGCACCATGCGTCGCAAGATGGCCGGAGGACGGTAACGCTCGCCGCCCAGCTTCTGGTGCAGGTATTCGGCGATCGCCAGCCGCACGTCCAGTCCCACAAGGTCGGTGAGGCGCAACGGACCCATGGGGTGCCGGTAACCCAGCTCCATGGCCTTGTCGATGTCCCGCGGCTCGGCCACGCCTTCCTCCACCATGCGCATGGCTTCGAGGCCGAGGGCCACGCCGAGGCGCGACGAAGCGAAGCCGGGGGCATCGCGCACGACGATGGGGTCTTTTCCGAGACCGCGCGCGAATGCGACACCGGCTTCCAGGGTAGCTTCGTCGGTCCGGCCGCCGCGCACCACCTCCACCAGGGCCATCAGGTGCACCGGGTTGAAGAAGTGCAGCCCGAGGAAGCGGCGCGGCTCCGCGAGGACTTCGGCGATGGTGTCGATGCTGAGCGAGGAGGTGTTGGTGGCCAGCAGCGCCGAGGGGGGCGCGGCGGCCTCCACCTCCCGAAGGAGCCTCTGCTTGAGTTCCATACGCTCGGGCGCGGCTTCCACCACCAGCCCGACATCCCTGCAGGCGGCCTCGAGCGAGGGAGCGAGAGAGATGCGGGCGAGCGCTCCTGCCCGGGCTTCCTCGCTCACCTTGCCGAGGGAGACGCCCCTTGTCCAGGTTGGCGCGGATGCGGGCGAGGCCGCGCTGCGCGGCAGCCGGGTCGGGGTCGTGGAGGGCGACGCGGTGCCCGGCCATCGCCGACACCTGGGCGATCCCGTGCCCCATGACGCCGGCGCCGAGGACGGTGACGCGTTCGATCCGGCGTGCCATGCGGCTACTCGGCCGTGACCACGGTGGCGATCCCCTGGCCGACCCCGATGCACATGGTGGCGAGACCGACACCGCTCCCGCGCTTCACCATCTCGTGCACCAGGGTGCAGAGGATGCGCGCGCCCGAGCACCCCACCGGGTGGCCGAGCGCGATCGCGCCGCCGTTCACATTGACCCGCTCCGGGTCGAGTTGGAGGAGCCGCAGGCAGGGGATGGCCTGCGCGGCGAAGGCCTCGTTGACTTCGGCCAGCTCCACGTCCCGGGGGCCGATCCCGGCGCGCCGGAACGCCTTCTCGGTGGCGGGCACCGGCCCGATTCCCATGCGCTGCGGCTCCACGCCGGCCACCGCGCTGGCCCGGATGCGCGCCATGGGCGAGAGGCCCAGACTGCGCGCCCGTTGCTCCTCCATCACCAGGAGGGCGGCCGCGCCGTCGTTGATGCCCGAGGAGTTCCCGGCGGTGACGGTTCCGCCCTTCTCGAAGACGGGGGCGAGCCGGGCCAGCGACTCCGGGGTCACGCCCGCGCGCGGATGTTCATCGGTGTCCACCCGCACCGGTCCGCCCTTCCGCCGCGGCACTTCCACAGGCACCAGTTCGTCGCGGAAGCGGCCCCCTGCGAGGGCGCGGGCGGCGCGCGCCTGGCTCTGTGCGGCGAAGGCGTCCTGCTCCTCGCGCGTCACCCCGAACTCCCGCGCGACCACTTCGGCGGTCTGCCCCAGCCCGATGGTCCACTCGGGCGTGAAGGCGGGGTTGGGGAAGCGCCACCCCAGCACGGTGTCGGCCACGGCCGGGGCGCCGCGCGCGTAGGCGACGGCCGGCTTCAGCATGACATAGGGGGCCCGGCTCATGCTTTCCACGCCGCCCGCCAGGAACACATCTCCCTCTCCCTGGGCGATGGCGTGAAAGGCGCTGTTGACCGCCTGGAGCCCGGAGCCGCAGAGCCGGTTGACGGTCTGGCCGGGCACGGTTACCGGCAGCCCCGCCCGCAGCAGCGCCATGCGCGCGACGTTGCGGTTGTCTTCGCCGGCCTGATTGGTGCACCCGAACACCACATCGTCGATCCCGGAGTCTTCCAGGCCGTTGCGGTCGACCAGGGCGCGGATCACCGTGCCCGCCAGGTCGTCCGGGCGCACCGGCGCCAGCGCGCCAGCGTGCCGGCCGATGGGGGTGCGGACGGCGTCGACGATGACCGCTCGTCTCATCCGTCCAGCGCCACCCACACGCTCTTCACCTGCGTGTACTTGTCCAGCGCCGCCTGGTAGCCCAGGTCGCGCCCGAACCCGCTCTGCTTGTATCCGCCGAAGGGCGACCCCGAGTCGTACTGGTTGTAGGTGTTGATCCACACGGTGCCGGCGCGCACCTCCCGGGCGATGCGGTGCGCCCGTCCCACGTCGCGCGTCCAGATCCCCGCGGCCAGCCCGTAGATGGTCTGGTTGGCCTTCTCGATGGCATCCGCCGTGTCGGTGAACGGAATCACCGCCGCCACCGGTCCGAATATCTCCTCCCGCGCGATCCGCATCTCCGGGGTCACGTCGGCGAAGATGGTCGCCTCCACGAAGTTGCCCCTGCCGTTGACCGTAACCGCCTCGCCCCCGGTCACGAGGCGCGCACCCTCGGCCTTGCCCGACTCGATGTAGCCGAGCACCACGTCCCGCTGCTTCCGGCTCACGATCGCACCCATGCGCGTCCTGGGTCCCATGGGATCGCCCACTCCCATCTTGCGCGCCCGGCCTGCAAGCCCTTCCAGGAACGCCTCGTAGACCGATTCCTGCACCAGGATGCGCGAACCCGCGGCGCACACCTCGCCCTTTCCGTAGAAGATGCCGGTGTTGGCCCCGCGCACCGCACCGGCCAGGTGGGCGTCG
The DNA here is from genome assembly GCA_965232315.1 of Longimicrobiales bacterium. Classification (GTDB taxonomy): domain Bacteria; phylum Gemmatimonadota; class Gemmatimonadetes; order Longimicrobiales; family Gaopeijiaceae; genus BD2-11. The sequence goes on from CBDDPN010000007.1 coordinate 141,642, forward strand.
GCGAAGACGATGTTGGGCGATTTGCCTCCCAGTTCCAGAGAGACCTTCTTCAGCGTCTCCGCCGCCTCGCGCATGATGGTCCTGCCGACCTCGGTCGAGCCGGTGAAGGCGATGGCGTCCACATCGGGGTGACGCACCAGCGCGGCGCCCGCGCGCGTGCCGCGCCCGGGGACGACGTTCAGGATCCCGGGAGGAAAGCCGGCCTCGGCGGCCAGTTCGCCCAGCAGCAGGGCGGTCAGGGGCGTCTCCATGGCGGGCTTGAGCACCACCGCGTTCCCGCACGCCAGCGCGGGGGCGACCTTCCAGGTGGCGAGCGAGAGCGGGAAATTCCAGGGCACGATGCACCCCACGACCCCAACCGGCTCGCGCAGGGTGTAGTTCAGGAAGGGCCCCTTCACGGGGATAGTCTCACCCTGGATCTTGTCGGCCAGCCCCGCGAAGTAGCGGAAGTTCTCCACGACGCTGGGCACATCGACATAACGCGACTCGAAGATGGGCTTGCCGTTGTCCCGGGTTTCCGTCTCGGCGATGAGCTGGGCGTCGCGCTCGATCAGGTCGGCCAAACGCCAGAGCAGCCGCGACCGCTTGTGGGCGTCGGTGCGCCGCCAGGCCTTCGACGCGAGGGCGGCCTGCGCCGAGTCCACCGCGCGCGCCACGTCTCCTTCGCCCGCCTCCGCGACCAGGGCCAGCGTCTCGCCGGTGGCAGGGTTGGTGGTGGCGAAGGTGGCCCCCGAGGCGGACGGCACGCCCCGATTGTCGATCCAGAGACCGCGACTGGGCACGTCGGTCATCCCTCTCCTCCCCTGCGGGCGCGCCCGCGTCGGGCGCCGGGCCCTCGACTGCGTCCGGCGCCGGGCTCTCGACTGCGGTCCACCGGTTCCGGTACGAATGCCCTTGTGAACACGCACCTGTGGTCCATCGGCTACCTGCCCTGGAAGTTGGGGCGGCGCTTCTCGACATAGGCTGCGATCCCTTCAGCCGCGTCCTGGCTCTGGAAAAGCTGTTGCTGGAGCTCGCGCTCGACGGCAAGGCCGGTCTCGAACGGGATCTCGGCACCGGTCTGAACCGACCTCTTGATGAGCCCGACCGCCTTCGATGCCTTCCCGGGCGGCGTGAACCGGCCCGCAAACTCCAGGACCTTGCCCAGGAAGTCGTCCCCGGAGTCGGCTTCGATCACGCGGTTGATGATTCCGTGATCGAGGGCCTGGTCGAAACCGAAGAGGTTGCCCGTGGTCATCATCTCGATGGAGCGGGACTTGCCGACCAGCCGTGCGAGCCTCTGCGTGCCGCCGGTCCCGGGCAGCACGCCCAGGTTGATCTCCGGCAACCCGATGCGGGAGCCTCCGGAGCGCGCGACGCGGAGATCGCAGGCCATGGCGATCTCGAGCCCACCGCCTACCGTGTGTCCGTTGAGCGCGCCGATGGTGAGCTTGGGGGTGTGCTCGAGGCGATTGAGGGTCTCGTTGGCGTGCAGGCAGAAGAAGTACTTGAAGGTCGGCGTGACCTCGTTGAGCATCTGAATGCTGGCGCCCGCGCTGAAGAACTTCTCGCCCCTGCCAGTGAGCACGATGACGTGCGCGTCCTCGTCCATCCGGGCCCTGAGGACGCAGGCGTCGAGCTGCTGCATCATGGCGTAGGTGTAGGTGTTGGCCGGCGGGTCGTCGAGAGTCAGGATGCAGACGCCATCCTGGACGTCGTAGTGGACCAGAGTCTGGTCGGTCATTCGGGTTTCTCCGTGGGTTGATGGGGCGGGGGGATGTGGCGGCCGGTCGCGCGGCTCAAACCCGGTCAGCCGGCTCAATTATAGTGTGACGGCTCCGGCTCGGGGACCCGTGGCGCAGCAGCGTTCGGCCTGCCGGCCACCCCTTGCGGGGTCGCCAGCACGCGAGTCCCGCCGTGCGCACTGAGGGTGATGGCCCCAGGCACGATCCGCGGGCAGGGCTCGTGCCTGGGGCCCCTCAGCGCGAGGGACCGATCGGGCGGCCGGGTGTCCAGGGCGCTCCCGCGGCGGCCAGCGCCGCTTCGAGCTCGGCGAGCGGTCCGTCGATGATGCCCGCGAGATCACGCTCGACGGCCGCCAGGTCGCCTTCCGCGATCTCGATGTTGCGCCGCTGGGTGGCGGTCGGATTCTGGCGCGTCTGCCAGTGCCCGCCCACGACGTTGCCCACGCGGTTGGAGACGGAGGGGACGCCGGGTTCGTTGAGCGACCCGCGCAGGCCGTCGCCCTGCAGGCGCAGCACGATGTCGTCGAACGCCCGCTCGACCTCGTCGATGCGGCCGAAGAGTTCGGCGCCCGCGGAGGGCGTCCGCAGCAGTGCGGCGCGCATGTAGTCGAGCCGCTCCGACTGGCGGCCGAGTTCGGAGCCGGCCACGCCGATCCGGCGCTGCAACTCGCTGGACCGCTGCTGAAAGGCCGCCACCGCCACGAAATCGGTGCCCGGGGGCGCGTTCGGGACCGGCTTCACCTGGAAACTCTGCGCCGCCCCGATCGCCTCCACGCCGTCGCCGGTCACGAGCACCAGCTGCGCGGAGTATTCGCCGGGCGGCGCCAGCGGCCCCGCCGGATCGGTCGCCCACGGGGGAATGAAGCCGGGGGTGGACAGGTTGATCGGATTGGGCGCGGGCCGCCTGAGATCCCAGGTGACCCGGTGCAGTCCCGCCCGCGCGGGACCCTCAACCCAGCGCACCGGCTCACCACTCGCGTCCGATACCCGCACCAGCGCCCGGGGTCCGCTCTCGGCGGCCTCCGCACGCAGCGTCTCGTATCCGGGGAAGGGCACGTCGGCCCCCTGCGTGCGCATCTCGCCTTCCCGTTCCTCGCGCCGGGCCTCGGCGGTCGAGGGCACCTCGGGGAGGAAATAGGCGACCGTCGCTCCGAAGGGCGGGTTGGGGGCGGCGTACGCGTCGGTCCCGAGTGTCGGGCGCCCCGGCGCCTGGTTGGGCACGCTGGGGATGTACCACCAGGCGTCCCGCACCGGCCACACACCCGCGCCATCCTCCGCTTCCAGCGCCCCGCCGGCGATCTCACGCAGCGGGGTGTAGTCGTCCAGCACGTAAAAGCCGCGCCCGAAGGTGGCGCCCACGACGTCCTGGTCGCGGCGGTGCAGTTTCAGGTCGCGGAAGGCAATGGTGGGCGCGCCAGGCAGACGGTGCCAGTTCGCGCCCCCGTTGGGCGAGAAATAGAGACCCCACTCCGCCGCGATGAAGAGCAGATCCTCATTCTCATGGTCTTGTTGGATCGCCCACACGATGGTTCCGTCTTCCAGATCTCCCGAGATGGACGACCAGCTCTGTCCGTTGTCGTCGCTCCTGAAGACGTAGGGCGCGTAGTCGCCGGTCTTGTGCGCGTCGGCGACCGCGAACAGCGTTGCCGCGTCGTGCTGGCTCGCCTCGACATCGTTGATGAAGGAGCGCTCGGGAACCCCGGGAAGCGACCCCGCCGGGGCCCAGCTCGAGCCCCCGTCGGAGCTGAAATGGATCAGCCCGTCATCCGTCCCGACATACAGGGCATCCTCCTGAACCGGGCTCTCGCTGATCGCGGTGATGGTTGCGTACCTGGACATCGCGCCGTTGTCGTGAAGCGCGTCGAGCTCCCAGACGCGACCCATGAAGGGCAGCTCGTAGCGATTGGTGTTGGTGGTGAGATCCCCGCTGACCGCGGCCCAGGAATCGCCCCGGTCCTCGCTTCTCCAGAGTCGCTGAGACGCAAAGTAGAGGCGGCTGGTAGAGTGCGGGCTCACCAGGATCGGCGAATCCCAGTTCCAGCGCTCCGGCGGATCTCCGACCTCCGGCTGGGGCTGGATCTGGATGGCTTCCTCGCTCCGGCGATCGACCCGGTACAGGTTCCCCTGCTGCGTCATGAGATAGAGGATGTCCGGGTCCGAGGGGTCGAACTGCACCCCGTACCCGTCCGCCCCCATCGGGAAGTACCAGTCGGAGTTGCGCACCCCCTCGACGTGGGTGGTACGGGACGGTCCCCACAGCGTCCCCAGGTCCTGCGCCCCGCCCAGAATCTCGAAGAAGGGCTCGCGGCTCGAGAGGGCGACCTTGTAGAACTGCGAGATGGGCATGTTGGGGAAGTGGCGCCAGGTCTCCCCTTCGTCGAAGGTCTCGTAGAGCCCCGCGTCGGTGCCGGCCAGGATGTGCCGGGTGTCGTCGGGATCGAACCAGAGGGCGTGGTTGTCGGAGTGCTTCTCGCGTCCGCTGCCGAGGGTGGCGAAGGTAGCCCCGCCGTCGCGCGTGATCTGGAAGAAGACATCCATCTGAATCACCAGATCGGCATCGGTCGGAGAGGCCTCGATCTCCTGATAGTAGTGCGGGCCCGTCCCGCCCGAGATATACGAGTTGCGCCGCTCCCAGCTCTCGCCCTGGTCGGTTGAGCGGTAGAAGCCGCGCTCCTCGGGGCTTGCTTCGATGGTGGCGAAAACGATGTCCGGATCGGCCGGCGTGACCGCGAGCCCGATCTTGCCCATGTCGCCCGAGGGAAGGCCGCGCGTCACTTCGCGCCAGCTGTCGCCGCCGTCGGTGGACTTGTAGATGCCGGAAGAGGCGCCGCCCGCCATGTATCCCCAGATGTGCCGCCGGCGCTGGAAGGCCGCGGCGTACACGACCTCCGGGTTGCCGGGAGCGAACTCCAGGTCGGTGGCGCCTGTGTGTTCGTCGAAGGCCAGGATCTGCTCCCAGCTGTCGCCGCCGTCGGTGGTCCGATAGACGCCGCGCTCGCCGCCCGCCGACCAGAGCGGCCCCTCCGCCGCCACCAGCACGGTGTTTCCGTCCTCCGGGTGGATGAGGATCTTGCCGATGTGCTCGCTGGCCGACAGCCCCACCTGTTCCCAGCTGGCGCCCCCGTCGCGGCTGCGGTAGAGCCCGGAACCCCACCCCACGTGCCGGCCGCTGACGTTCTCGCCGGTCCCCGCCCACACCACCTCCGGGTTGCCCGGGTCGAGGGCCAGGTCGCCGATGGAGTAGGAGGGCTGGTCGTCGAAGACGGGCGTCCAGGTGACGCCGGCGTTGGTGGTCTTCCACACCCCTCCGGAGCCCACGGCCACGTACCACACGGACCGGTCGGCCGGGTTCACCTCGATGTCGGCGATTCGACCCCCCGCAACCGCCGGCCCGATTTCCCGCAGGTGGAGGTCGGAAAGGGCGTCGGCGACGGAGACCTGGGCGGCGGCGGGCAAGGGGAGCACGCAGCTCAGAAGCGCGAGAGCGGCGAGCGGGCGTCGGATTGCGAGGGCGATGATGCGCATGGCTGATATCGGTGAAGGAGATGGGGGACTGCGACGGCGCGGGCAACGGGGTCGGCACGAAGCGGACCTCAGCCGCTGCGGGCGCAGGCGCATGGCTTCGAGACACCGCCACCATGCCGGAGCGCGACCCGGCGGGCAAGTGCCTTTTCGGGATTGCCCTCCGGGATCCGTGGCCCTTCCGGTGTTGCGCATGGGAGGAGCGGCGCTCCAACCGCCCGTGGGTTGGACGCCCTGCGGCAATCGCGCGAGGTGCATCCGCGCGCGCGGATTCAGTCACGGACCGCTAGCTTGCTGGAACGGCGCGCGCCTACCGGGGGATTACAGGAAGCTCTGGAGAACCGGGGTGCCTGGAGGCCAGGGAGCGGAGGAGGGGCGATACTGGTGAAAATGTCAATGCGGGGCATGGCCGGCGGGATCTTCGTCGCCGCCGGGGCGAGCCTCGGACTCGCGCTCGGCGAAGTCCCACAGGACCGCGCGCCGGTGGTGGTGGTGCCCGTTACCGGGGTCATCGAACTCGGCCTGGCGCCGTCGATCGAGCGGGCGATCAGGGAAGCCGAGACGGAAGGCGCCGCGGCGCTGGTGCTCGACATCGACACCCCGGGTGGGCGCGTCGACGCCGCCGAGCGCATCGGTGACGCGATCGCGGACGCCGGCATCCCCGTGTACGCGTACGTCAACCGGCGCGCCCTCTCGGCCGGTGCTCTCATCTCCCTCGCCACCGAGGGCATTCTCATGCGCCCCGGCTCGGTGATCGGCGCCGCGACCCCCGTCGACGGCTCCGGACAGAAGGCCAGCGAGAAGATCGTATCGGCGATGCGGAGCGAGATGCGCGCGCTGGCCGAGGCGGCGGGCCTCGATCCGACCGTGGCCGAGGCCATGGTCGACGAGCAGATCGCGATTCCGGATGTCGTGGAAGAGGGCCAGTTGCTCACGCTGACAACCGAGGAGGCGGTGGCTCTGGGCTACGCGCGCGAAGTCGAGGACCTGGATGCGGTGCTGGAAGTGGCCGGCGCGCCCCGGGCCCCCATTCGCAGGCACGAGATCAACTGGTCCGAGCGCCTGGTGCGTTTCCTCTCCCACCCGACGGTTGCGCCCTTCCTGCTCTCACTGGGGTTCCTGGGACTCATCATCGAGATCCGCACGCCCGGACTCGGTGTTCCGGGGCTGGTCGGCGTGCTCTGCCTGTCGGGGTACTTCGGCTCGCACCTGATCGTCGGGCTGGCCGCCTGGACCGATCTCCTCCTCGTGGGCGGAGGCGTTGGACTGCTGATGATCGAAGCACTCGTCATTCCCGGGTTCGGCATCTTCGGCGTCCTCGGCATCGCGGTCATCGCCGGCGGGGTGTTCATGAGCATGATCGGCGGCCTGCCGACATCCGCCGATTTCGCCCAGGCCGGCACGGTGGTTTCGCTGACCCTGGCCATCATCCTGGTCACCTCCTGGGTCCTGCTGAGACGCCTGCCCCGCAGCCGTCACATCGCGCGCTCCGGCCTCATGCTCAAGGACGCCACCGACCGCGAACACGGCTTCGAGTCCGCCCGCCGGCGGGTGGATCTGGTGGGGTCGGAAGGGGTCGCCCTCACCGACCTGCGGCCAGCGGGGACCGGTCTCTTCGGCGACGAGCGTGTGGACGTCGTGGCCGACTCCGAGTTCATTTCCGAAGGCGAGGCCATCCGCGTGCTGAGTGCCGAAGGATACCGGTGCGTGGTCAGGCCGGTGAAGAAGAGATCCTCGATCTCCGAATCCGATGCCGAAGGCTGAACTCCGGACACGCACCCGACGAGTTCGGGAAGCACCTGCTCGAACCTGAAACACAAGCTCTCCACTCGACACGGATAACGCCTCATGGAAGCCATTGCCTCTCTGATTCTGCCCGCACTGATCATCACGTTCATCCTGATGGTGCTGTGGGCCGTTCCCGTGCGCCTGTGGGTCGAGGCCATCTCCGCCGGCGTGCGGCTGGGCATCACCTATCTCATCGGCATGCGCCTGCGCAAAGTGCCTCCGCCCCAGGTGGTGCGGCCCCTCATCTGGGCCACCAAGGCCGGCCTCTTCATCCGCATCGCCGACCTGGAAGCCCACTACCTCGCGGGGGGACGGGTCGACCGTGTGGTCACAGCACTCATCAGCGCCGACAAGGCCAACATCGAACTCTCCTTCAACCAGGCCGCAGCCATCGACCTGGCGGGTCGTGACGTATTCGAGGCCGTCCAGGTCTCGGTGAACCCGAAGGTGATCACCACGCCCCGGGTGGCGGCGATGGCGCGCGACGGCATCCAGCTGATCGCGGTGGCGCGCGTGACCGTGCGCGCCAACATCAACCGCCTGGTCGGGGGTGCGGGCGAGGAGACCATCGTTGCCCGCGTCGGGGAGGGCATCGTCTCCAGCATCGGTTCGTCGGACACGCACCAGGCGGTGCTGGAAAACCCGGACAGCATCTCCAAGGCGGTGCTCGCCAAGGGGCTCGACTCCGGGACCGCGTTCGAGATCCTGTCCATCGACATCGCGGATGTGGATGTGGGCAAGAACATCGGTGCCGAGCTGCAGACCGACCAGGCCGAGGCGGACAAGCGCGTTGCCCAGGCCCGGGCGGAGGAGCGGCGCGCGATGGCGGTAGCCTCCGAGCAGGAGATGGTCGCGAAGGTCCAGGAGATGCGCGCCAACCTGGTGGAGGCCGAGGCACAGGTGCCGATGGCCATGGCGGACGCCTTCCGGAGCGGCAACCTGGGCGTGATGGACTACATCCGGTATCGCAACGTTCAGGCCGACACGGCGATGCGGAACTCCATCGCAGGCGAGGACGATACCTCGTCGGGCGAGCCGTTGGCGTGAGCCAGGGGAGATTTGGCGTGACGCGGCGAGATTCCGCGTGAGCCAGGGAGATTCCGCGTGAGCACAGGGCTGCTCCTTTTCCTGGTCTTTCTCGCGCTGTCCATCATCGACAGCGTTGCCAGGTCGCGCCGCGGTCAGCAGCAGGCGGTGCTTCCCCCGGAGGACGAAGGCGACGAAGAGTGGCGACGGGAACCATCGTCGACTCAGGTCCAGGGGAAAGAGGCCGGGGAGGAGGCTCGAGAGAAGAAGCCCCGCGGGAGCGAGGAAGAGTTCCTGGATCTCGAGAAACTCATGGGTTCCGGGTACCTCGAACGGCTCATGGCGCCCGCCGTTGCGGGCGTCACGGAGGCCGTGGAGGAGGAGGTCCCGGAGCAAGCCACGCCGGCCAGGAGCCAGGTGGAGATCCCCGAGGCGGAGTCGGCGTCGTCCCGGAGCCGCGATGGCCGGAGGGTCGCGCTCAAGGGCCGGTCGCCTGATCAGGAGCGCCGGCGGGCCGAGGCACGGAGGCGGCGGCCAGAGAGGGACCAACCGGAAGTCGAGCGCCGGGTGCGAGCTCAACAGCGTCGTGGCGGGGTCGACCGCCGATTGCAGGACCGGAAGGACGCCGGATCCCGGCCGGCTCGCGTCGCCCGCGAAACCGCGCCGCTGCCAGACTCAGCTGTGGACCGCGATCGCCTGGCGCCCGTGCCCGGCCGCCCACCCGGCTCCGGGCGCCGCGGCGTGAGGCGCACCCGGCTCTACAGGGAACTCTTCGGCGCCGGCGACCGAAAATCGCTTCGGAGGGCCTTCGTGCTCAAGGAGATTCTGGACGCGCCCGCTTCGGAGCGGCAGTCGCATCGGAGCGAGGCGGGGTAGGCGACAACACGCCCGCGGCCTCTCCAGCCCAGGGGCGACGGACCCTGCCCCACGAGAAGGCGGATGCTGGTCCGCCTCTCCTACATCTCCCCGCGCGCCATGCGCCGCAGCACGGTGTGCAGAATCCCCGCGTTGCGGTAGTACTCGACGTCCACTGCGGAGTCGAGCCGCGCGATTGCCTCGAAGGCCACGGTCGAGCCGTCCTCGCGAACCGCGGCGACCGCGAGCGACTCGTGCACGTCGACCCCGTCGGCGATGCCCGAGATACGGAAGGTCTCGCGGCCCGTCAGCCCCAGCGCCTTCACGCCCTCACCGTCCTTGAACTGGAGGGGAAGCACCCCCATGCCCACGAGGTTCGAGCGATGGATGCGCTCGTAGCTCTCGGCGATCACCGCGCGCACGCCGAGCAGGCTGGTCCCCTTGGCCGCCCAGTCGCGTGAACTGCCGGTTCCGTATTCCTTCCCGGCCAGGACCACGAGCGTCGTCCCGTCGTCCCGGTAGCGCATCGCCGCGTCGTAGATGGACATCACCTCGCCCGTGGGATGGTGGACCGTGTATCCACCCTCCGTGTCCTCCAGCAGCAGGTTGCGGATGCGGACGTTGGCGAAAGTCCCCCGCATCATCACCTCGTGGTTGCCGCGGCGGGCGCCGAAGGTGTTGAACTCCCAAGGCTTTACCCCGACGTCCTGCAGGAACTGGCCCGCCGAGCCGTCCCTGGGAATCGCCCCCGCCGGCGAGATATGGTCGGTCGTGGTCGTGTCGCCGAGCACCGCCAGCACCCGGGCACCCTCCACGTCCGTGAACGGATCCGCTTCCGCGCTCATCCCCTGGAAGAAGGGAGGTTCGCGGATGTAGGTCGATTCCGGGTTCCAGTTGTACAATCCGGCCGAATCCGCCTGGGCCAGAGACTTCCACAGGTCGTCGCCCTCGAAGACCTCCGCGTAGCGGCTCTCGTACATCTCGGGTTTGAGCGCACTCTGGACGGTGTCGCGGATCTCCTCCGGCTCCGGCCAGATGTCGGCGAGGAACACGGGCTCGCCGTTGGAAGCGGTTCCCAGCGGCTCCTCATCGAAGTCGATGTCGATACGGCCCGCGAGAGCGAAGGCGACGACGAGGATGGGCGACGCCAGGTAGTTGCCGCGGATCTGCTGATGGATGCGCGCCTCGTAGTTGCGGTTGCCGCTCAGCGCCGAGGTCACGACCAGCCCCTGGTTTTCGACAGCCGAGATGATGGGCTCCGGAAGCGGCCCGCTGTTGCCGATGCAGGTGGTGCACCCGTATCCCACCACGTTGAAGCCCAGCGTGTCGAGGTGACGGGTGAGATCGGCGGCGTCCAGGTAGTCGCTCACCACCTTCGAACCCGGCGCCATGCTGGTCTTGACCCAGTGCGGCACGGCGAGGCCGCGCTGCACCGCGCTGCGGGCCAGAAGCCCGGCGCCAACCATCACCGACGGGTTGGAGGTGTTGGTGCAGCTGGTGATGGCCGCGATCACCAGGGTCCCGTCCCGGATCTCGGCGGATCCGGAGTCGAGCTCGACTTCGACCGTACGGCGAACCGCAGCCGGGGCGACCGAGCCGTTGCCGGCCCCCGAGCCTCCGTTCACCTGCGGGAGCGGGATGCCCGGACGCAGACCGGGCAGGTCGCGCCGGAAGCTCGAACGCAGCCCGGTCAGCGCGATGCGGTCCTGCGGCCGCTTCGGCCCCGCCACCGACGGCTCCACGGTGGCGAGGTCGATCTCCAGGCGCGCCGTGTACTCGGGGTCGGGGGTCTCGTCGGTTCGGAAGAGCCCCTGCGCCTTGGTGTATCGCTCCACCCGCTCCACCACCGAAGGGGGGCGCCCGGTGCCGCGCAGGTAGTCGAGCGTGCCGTCGTCGACGGGGAAGAAGCCGATGGTCGCCCCGTACTCGGGCGACATGTTGGCGATGGTGGCGCGGTCGGCCAGGGAAAGGCTCGAGAGCCCCGACCCGAAGTACTCGACGAAGCGGGCCACCACGCCGTACGCCCGCAGCTTCTCGGTCACCGCCAGCACCAGGTCGGTAGCCGTCGCGCCCTCCTGCAGCGAGCCGGTGAACTTCACTCCCACCACTTCGGGCAGGAGCATATAGTAGGGTTGCCCCAGGAGGACCGCCTCGGCCTCGATGCCGCCGACCCCCCAACCCACGACCCCGAGCCCGTTGATCATGGTCGTGTGCGAATCCGTGCCCACCAGCGTGTCCGGGCACGCGACCCAGTCGTCGCCCTGCTTGCGCCGCTCCACCACCGAGGCGAGGTACTCCAGGTTGACCTGGTGCACGATGCCCGTGCCGGGCGGTACCACGCGGAAGTTGCGGAAGGCGTCCTGGGCCCAGCGAAGGAGGGCGTAGCGCTCCCAGTTGCGCTCCATCTCGCGCTCGACGTTGCGGCGGTACGCCGTGTCCGAACCGAAGTAGTCCACCTGCACCGAGTGGTCGATGACGAGGTCGGCGGGCACCACCGGGTTGATGCGCTCGGGGTCGCCTCCCATGGCCGCGATGCCCGAACGCATGGCCGCCAGGTCCACCACGGCGGGCACGCCGGTGAAGTCCTGCAGCACCACGCGCGTGGGCAGGAAGGGCACGTTCGTGCCGGCGTTGGTCGGGCTCCAGGCCGCCACTGCCCGCACGTCCTCATCGCTCACGTACCCGCCTCCGGCGTGCCGGAGCGCGTTCTCAAGCAGGATGCGGATGGAGAAGGGAAGGCGGTCGAGGGAGGCGAGGCCCTGCTCCTCCAGAGCTCCGAGCCTGTAGAACGAGGTCGAGCCCTCGCTCAGGTTCAGGTTGGAGAGAGAGCCGAAGGCGTTGGTCGTCGATGCTGTCACGGGTCTTGTCCCTGGATCCTGTAGCCGGCACAACGTCGCGCGGGTCGACGTTATTCGTCGGCCTTAACGTAACATCCACCTCCTGATGATGGGCACGACATTGCGGTCCTCGTCGGGAACCGCAAGAGGGCCGACCCCATTTGAAGAGGGCCGACCCCATTTGCCGGCAACGCGCTCCTGGGTAGCTTATACGGCTCCACCGTGCCGGGATGGCGGAACAGGTAGACGCGAAGGTCTCAAAAACCTTTGCCCGTTGGGGCGTGTGGGTTCGAGTCCCACTCCCGGCATTCACACGTTATTCAGGGAAGCCGGCTCGTTTGCGCCGGATGTCGCATCGAACATCGCCGCCCGCGGGGGAAGGCGACCCGTGGCGAGGCAGCGGCGCTTCCAGGTCGTTGATCGCTGGCGGACAGGGAAGCGCCGTATGCGTGCTGACATCGCGACGCGGCTCAGGCGCGCACGCATCGCCCTCGCCGCCATCCTTCTGGGATGGTTCCTCGAGGCCCTCGGCCGCACCTGGCGCATCGAGGTTGCGGAGGGGCGCGAGCACCTGAACGTGCTCCGGGCCGGCGACCCGCCCGCCATTCTCGCCTTCTGGCACGACCAGGTCATCGTCGGGGCGTACTACACCGGGACAAGGATGGCCCGCAAGCGAGGTCTCGACGTCACCGCCCTGACCAGCCGGTCGGGCGATGGCGAGCTGGTGGCGCGCGTCATGCGCGGATGGGGAGCGCGCGTCGTCCGGGGCTCCTCGAGCGCGGGCGGTCGGGAGGCGATGTGGGAGCTGCGCACCGTCGTCCGGCGCCACGGCTCCTCTCCCATCATGGTTCCGGACGGCCCTCGAGGTCCCGCGCGTCACCTGAAGCGAGGAATCCTCGTACTCGCCCGCGTGTCCGGCGCCCCGGTGCTGGCCATGGGCTTCGGAGCCGACCGCCAATGGCGCCTCAACTCATGGGACCGAATGATCATCCCGCGTCCGTTCGCGCGCGTGCGCCTCTGCGTGCGCCGCTTTGAAACCGACAGCCGATCCGCCCAGGCCGCGGACCTCGACGACCTTCAGCGGCTGCAGTCGCTGTTGAATCAGGTTACCCGGCGAGCCGAAGTGGCCGTGGCCCCCGACGCAGGGCGATGACGGCGATGTCGGGCCATGATCGCTCGTCCCACGGTTCCGCCGTTCCCTTGCCATCATCCACGTAATGCTAGATGCTTTTCCACGCCGAATGGCGTTTCGCGGCGCACAGGTTGGAGAGCCCTTGTACGGCACCAGGCTACACAGGCAGAAAGCGGTACACATGAGGAGCACCGGGTCGCTCGCGGTGCCTTTCCCGTCATCGACGCCGCCTTCGGATCCCACGCCGTGACCCGATCCACCGGACCCACCCCCGAGTCTTCCAGCTCCCCGTCTTCCCGGCCAGAGCGCTGGCTGACGGGCGTGACGCGCGCCGGTCGCACGGTGCTGCAGCACTCCGGCGAGATCGCGATCCTGCTGCGTGACATCGTCGTTGCGCTGGTGGGCCTGCGGGTCTCGCTGCGATCGATCCTGCGCCAGATGTACGTGATGGGCGTGCAGAGCCTCCCCATCGTGATCCTCACGGCCGTGCTCGCCGGCATCGTCACCAGCCAGCAGGGCGGCTACCAGTTCACCGGGGCCATTCCGCTTTATGTACTGGGCAGCATCGTCGCCGAGTCGGTGGTTCTGGAGATGGGACCGGTGCTGACCGCGATCGTCCTGGTGGGCCGCGTGGGCGCCCGCATCACGGCCGAGCTGGGGACCATGAAGGTCTCCGAGCAGATCGACGCCTTCTACAGCGTAGGTCGGGATCCGGTGTCGATCCTGGCTGCTCCCAGGGTGGTCGCGGGCATCGTCGTGGTCCCCATCCTGGTTGCGATCGCGAATCTGGTGGGCATTCTCGCGGGCATGGTCTCGGCCCAGCTCACGGTGGGCCTCGGGCCCAACAGCTTTCTGTACGGGGCTCGCCTCTACTGGCAGTCCTGGGATCTCTTCTACTCGCTCACCAAGGCGCTCGTGTTCGGCTTCACCATCCCCGTGGTCGCCATCCACATGGGCTTGCGGACGGAGGGGGGAGCCGAGGGAGTCGGCAAGACGACGACACAGGCGGTCATGTTCATGACGCTGGCGGTTCTGATCATGGACGCACTCTTTCCGCCCCTCCTGCTGGACTAGGCGCGATGCAGACCCGTCCGGTCATCCGGTACCGCGGAGTCCACAAGGCTTTCGACGTCCCCGTGCTGGAGGGCATCGACCTGGACATCCATTCAGGAGAAATGTTCGGCCTCTTCGGCGCCTCGGGCGCCGGCAAGAGCGTCCTGCTGAAGACCACCATCGGCCTCATCGTGCCCGACCGGGGCGACGTGGAGGTGGACGGCAAGTCGGTGTTCTTCGGGGAACGCAGGGACCTGAGGCAGATCCGGGACAAGGTCGGGTACGTGTTTCAGCACGCAGCTCTGTTCGACTCCCTGAACGTCTTCGAAAACGTGGAAACCGGACTGCCAGTGCGGCGGCTCCGTTCGATGCCCTCCATCCGCGTTGCGCGCCTGGTGTGGCAGGCGCTGGAACGGGTTCTTCTGGACCCGCGCGAAGTGATGACCAAACTTCCCTCCGAGCTTTCCGGAGGGATGAAGAAGCGTGTGGGGATCGCGCGCGCCATCGTGGGAGGGCCGGACATTCTCCTCTGGGACGAACCGACCACCGGGCTGGATCCCGTCAACACGGCGGGCGTGCAGCGCCAGATCCGGCGCCTCTCCCGTGAACTGGACGTAACTTCGGTCATCGTGACGCACGACATCGAGGGGGGGTTGGAGATGTGCAACAGGGTGGCGATGCTGGAGGGAGGGAGGCTGCGGTTCCTGGGCAGCCCGATGGCCTTCCGGGTGAGCAGCGATCCGATCGTGAGAGCATTCGTGGACAGAGCCGCCGCCGAGGCAGCGGTAGACCTGGTAGCAACGACATGAACGAAGCGGAAACGGACTACCCGACGAGTTCCGGGCCTTCGGACGCGGAACTCAGGCAAGCCGTCCCGCCGCGGGCGCTCATGAGCGAGGCGCGCGTCGGGATCTTCATCGTCGCCGGAGTACTGGCCACGCTGCTCGCCCTCTTCATGATGACCGATCCGTCGATGTTCAGGGGACGCTATTCGGTCATGGCCGTGGTGGACAACGCCGGCGGGCTGCGAAGATCCGATCCGGTGCAGATGCGGGGCGTGAACATCGGGCGGGTGATGGCCTTCGTCATAGTGCCCGGAGCGGTGAGCATCGAGCTGGAAATCGAAGGCGAGTACCAGATTCCGAGCGATTCCCAGGTGCGGCTGGTGGGAATCGGATTGCTCGGAGGCCGCACCGTGGACATCCTTCCCGGAGATTCACCCGTCATGGCGGAGGGCGGCGACGTTCTGGCGGGCACCGTGAGTTCGGATGTGTTCGGGATCGTGTCCGATGTCAGGGACGACGCGACCGAGATGATCCTGCGGATCAGCGACCTGCTGACCGAACCGACGGTAACGTCGTTTCAAGCGGGCGCCCGGGAGCTCGAATCCCTGCTCACGGATCTGGCGGCCATCAGCCGCGAGCAACGCGGTGAAATCGCCGAGGTCGTGCAATCGCTCAACGAAGCCGCGCAGTCCGTGAGCAGCACGACATCCTCAACCGGGCCGGTGCTCGAGAGAGCCGCCGCGCGCGCCGACTCCGCTCTCGCGGTGGCAACCCGGAACCTGGAGGCCCTCGAGGCTGCAACCGGCGACCTGGGCGCCATCCTGGCCCGCATCGAAAGAGGGGAGGGAACTCTGGGGCGCCTCGCCCACGACGACTCCCTCTACATCAATCTGAACTCGGCCGCCTCGAGTCTTCAGCTCCTGCTGGACGACATCCGCGAGAACCCGGGCAGGTACATCAGCCTCTCCATCTTCTGACGGAAAGGCCTACCAGCCCGGCGCCAGGGTGAAGCCCCAGTGCCAGCCCTTCTCGGGTCGCTGGAAGGGATAGGCGTAGTAGCTCTCCAGGATCAGGAACCCGAGCAGGTTGGCCCGCGCCGAGATTCCGGTACTGAAGACGGGCACACGGTCCTGCGTGGCTCTGTCGAAGCGCAGATCAACGTCCGCGAAGTTGTCCCACGCCAGACCCATGTCGGCGAAAGGCACCAGCTCGATGGGCAGGAAGGGCAGGTTGATCAGGCCGTACTGGCTGACGCCCGTGATCGGGATCCGGAACTCGAAGTTGAAGACCTGGAGACGCTGTCCGAACAGCTGCTGCTGTCTGGCGGCTTCGGTGCAGATCTCCCCCCTTACGCAGTCGGAGGCGATGTTGAAGCTTTCGCGCGCGTAGCCGCGCATGAGCGTCTCGTATCCCAGGAAAAACGGGAACAACGCGGGATGGCTTTCCTCGGAGGTAATCCCGTAACGCCCCAGATGCCGTGCCCGGAAGGCGATGGTCAGCTCACGAAACGGATTGAAGTACCGCCGGTAATCCGCAATCAGCGTCCTGTAATCGGCGGTGCCCACGGTCTGCTCGACCTCGAAGCGGTACCGCGCGCCCCGTATCGGGGAGGTGAAGGCGGAGAAGGAGTTGTCGCCGACGAGCGCGACCGAGACGTGCCCGAGGTTGAGCGGTGGCTGGGTCGCCCCGAGTTGCCTGACCTGCCGGTCCATCAGCCTCCCGAGGGGGTCGAGGATGAGGAACTCCTCTTCAAGGTCGAAGGAAAGCCGGGTGATGCCCAGGCTGCCCTCGACCCTCTGCGTGGTGGAGAAGGGATACGCGAGCATCCCGGTCCCGGAGTCGATGAAGATCCGTTCCCTCAGCGCCCGATACGCCGGCAGGCCGTTCGGCATGCGTTCGATGCTCGCGTACAGCAACTGGTACGGAATTCGCCCGCCGGAGACACCCCAGTTCCAGCGGCGCTTCATGTTCTGGTAGAAGAACTGTCCCCCCAGGTCCTTGAAGGTGCCCTGCGCCTGCACGGAGACCCCTAGCACGCGGTCCCCGAGCATGTCGCTGAAGAACGCGGCCGCTCCACCGTACAGGTTGTTCCCGTAGCGGTCGCCGACTCCGGCTCCGATCATGGGCTGGCCCACGTAGTCGAGCATCAGTCCGGGGTCGTAGGTGGAGGCCTCCTCGGAGGTGTAGGTGCCGATCGGGGGCAACCCGGTCAGAGGGTCGGCCAGGTATGATGTGACACGACTCCGTATCGGCGGTTCGGCGGGGGGAATCAGTCGGCCCGGAGCGACTTCCACCTCGCTTGCCAGCTCCTGGTTGGCTCCCGCCTCCTGCGATGAGAGCGAGTAGATGTGAAACTCGAATTCATCGAACACCGAGAACACCAGGGTGCCTGTCTCGGAGGCGACGCTCATGGCCGGCGAACCACTCGTGATTCCGCTCACCGCCGTGGCGATATTGGTCACGCGGAAGATGTCGCCGGTCGGCAGATGGACGCGGTAGATGTCGCTGAACCCGTCCTGGTCGGAGATGAAGTACAGACCCTGCCCGTCCGGCGTGAATTGCGGGTTGAGGTGCTTGACGTTTCCGAACAGCTGGAGCGTCCGGATCTCGCGGGTCTCCATGTCCATGATGGAGATGCGCGGGCGGCTGAAGACGAGGCTCGTGAAGTCGGACTCCGGTCCCCGGTCGGAGACGAAGGCCAGCATCGAACCATCAGGGGAGAAGGCGGGCTGCATGTCCCCGTGCTTGTCGTTGGTGAGCCGGGTCACCCGCTGGGTCTCGACGTCGACCATGAACAGGTCGGCGATGCCGCCGGACTGCCCCGCGAACACGATCGACTGGCCGTCCGGCGACCAGGCGGGGTTGGAGATGGACCCGATGTTGGAGCTCTCCACCTCGATGCGCCGTTCCACGTCGGAGTTGTTGACGTCCACGATCACCATCTGGTTGTCGCCTTCGGCGATGGCCACGAAGGCGAAGAGCTGCCCGTCCGGCGACCACGAGCCCGACGAATCAAGGAAGCGGAGCGCGTCCATGTGGGCGTCGGAGGCGGCGCTGGAGAGCTGTCGGATGATGTTTCCGGTGCGCGCGTCCGCCAGGTAGAGGTCTACCGAAAAGAGGTCCTTCTCGGAGATGAAGGCGACGTACTGGCCGTCGGGACTGACCGATGGCGCCACGTTCTGGGTTCCCGCCCCGGTGGACGGCGCGAGCAGCAGAGCGCCTACTTCGCCCGGAGCCGAGCGGCCGGCGATGAGCGGACGGTATTCGGTCTCGATGGCCGCATGCCACTCGGCCGAGACCGTATCGTGGGTCTTTCCCAGGACGCTCACCAGCGAGTTCTCCCAACCCACCCGCAGTGACCGCCGGTACAGTTCGGTGACGGCTTCGTCCCCGTAGGTGGCGCCGATATAGGTCCAGAAGGCCTGGCCGAAGCGGTAGGGGAAGAAGCGGCGCTCGCGCGTCATCTGCTCGAGCGTTGGGACGTCGTCGCGCAGGAGTGCGTCGCGCAGCCACATGGCCGTGAGCGGGTCTTCGCGCCCGACGGAAAGGTATTCGGCCATCCCTTCGACGGCCCAAAGGGGCAACTGGGCCATCCCGCGCAGCCCGCCGCCGCTCCGCGACTGGGCGATGTTGTACTGGAAGGCGTGCACCAGTTCGTGCCCGAGCACGTGGTCGGTGTCGTAGTAGGTACCCGCGAGCGGCATGATGACGCGGTTCTTCAGCGACTCGGTCACACCCCCGGTGCCCTCGCTGATGAAGCCCGAAAGCGTGTTGGTCTGCTGGAAGTCAGGGTGGTCGGCGTAGAGGATGACCGGCTTGGGACGCTCGAACTCGTGCTGGAAGGTGCGCGCCAGCCGCTCGTACCAGCGCTCGGACATGCGAGCCGCATCTTCGATGGCGACTGCGGCCTCGTCGTAGTAGTGGATGTCGAAGTGGGGGGTCTTCATGACCCGGAAGTCAAAGGAATCGTACTGCACCTTGTTGCGCCCGAAATACTGACCCTGCGCCGCCTCGGGAGGAAGCAGGATCGCGAGCGCGGCGATGACCGGCAGAATCCGCGCAGAGTGGTTCCAGTGGGTCGCGGACGAGAAGGAAGATGTCATGTCCTGGCCTTGGCGTATGTCGTCGCGCGACCCGAGGAAGCTGGAGGCGTGATCGATCGTAGCGGGCGATGGCGTCAGTACACGACCCTTACATCGTAAGGTCCACGCGCCCGCGCGGGGACTGCTCCCGGCGCCGTCGTTGCGGTTACAGGAGCGGAAGTTGAAGTTACGGCGCAACCTCGCTGTTCCGCCACATCACGTTCCGCGCTTCGGGAGCACCAGTCATC
The DNA here is from genome assembly GCA_965232315.1 of Longimicrobiales bacterium. Taxonomy (GTDB): domain Bacteria; phylum Gemmatimonadota; class Gemmatimonadetes; order Longimicrobiales; family Gaopeijiaceae; genus BD2-11. The sequence goes on from CBDDPN010000007.1 coordinate 160,694, forward strand.
AATTCCTACGCCTGCCGGCCAGCCCGGGCGCGCCGGGGAGTCTTCGTCGCCCGTACCGTCCTGGCGGTGCTCTGGCTGGGCGCCGCATGTGCGCCCCTCGATGCTCCTCCCACCGTGGGAGATCCTGCGCCCGATGTCGAAGCCACCACCCTGGACGGCGACCCGATGGCGCTTTCGGACCTGCGCGGACAGGTGGTGCTGGTCAACCTCTGGGCCACATGGTGCGCGCCCTGCCGCTTCGAGACCCCCTTCCTCCAATCGCTCTACGAAGACCATCGCGAGCGGGGCTTCGAGATCGTGGGCATCTCGGTCGACGACGCCGGATTCGAGGATGTGGTGCGCGAGTTCACCGGGGAGCACGGCGTGACCTACACGATCCTGCACGATCCGGCGATGGGAGCGATGGACGCCTTCCACGCCGTCGGGTTGCCGGCCACCTACCTGGTCGGCCGGGACGGGATGATCCGATTCGTGCGCATAGGGCCGGTGTCGGAGGAGGACCGGGCATTCTTCGATGCGCTGGAGGAAGCGCTGGGGTGAGGGGACTGCCCGCCGGTCTCGCGGACGCCGAGACCCCCGTCGCCCTGATCGACCTGGCGCGGGCACGCGCCAACGCGGCGAAGGTGGCCGCCTACACGGCTCGCCACGGGATCGCCTGGCGCCCGCACGTGAAGACCCACAAGAGCCTGGCGCTGGCCCGCATTCAGCTGGAGGCCGGTGCGCGCGGACTTACGGTGGCCACGCCCCACGAGGCCGAGGTCATGGCGGGGGCGTGCGATGACCTGCTGCTCGCCTACCCCCCCCTGGGAACGAGAAAGCTCGAGCGCCTCATGGCGCTGCCGGAGCGGGTTGCCCTGACCGTGGCGCTCGATTCGGATGTGGCGCTGCTGGGTTTGGCGCGGGCCGCGCACGCGGCCGGAAGGACGGTCGGAGTTCTGGTGGAGGTGGATGTCGGGCTGGGAAGGGTGGGGGTTCAGACCGAGCGCGAGGCGGCCGGACTGGCGGCGCTCGCGCGCGAGGCGAAGAGCCTGGAATACCGCGGCATCATGTTCTATCCGGGCCACATCCGGACGCATGTCTCCGAACAGGAGCAGGGCATCGAAGCGCTCGCCGATCGTCTCGCGGGCTGCTGCTCGACGCTGGCGGAGGCGGGCTTCGCGCCCGCGGTCGTAAGCGGGGGCTCGAGCCCGACCCTGTGGCACAGCCACCTTCTCCCCCCGCTCACCGAAGTGCGCGCCGGCACCGTCATCTACAACGATCGGGACATGACCGGCATGGGCGTGGCGGAAGAGCAGGAATGCGCCTATTCGATCCTCGCGACCGTGGTGAGCACCGCAGTCCCCGGGCGGGCGGTGGTGGACGCCGGATCGAAGGCCCTCTCGAAGGAGCTGCACGACACCGCCGGCGGCGGGTACGCCGCTCTGGCCGACCGACCCGAAGTGCGCGTAGTCGCGCTCTCGGAAGAGCACGGCGTGCTCGACATCCGCAACTCGGACTGGCGCCCGCGCGTGGGCGAGCTGGTGCGGCTGCTCCCCAACCACGTCTGTGTCTCGGTCAACCTGCAGGACCGCGTGATCGCGCGTGACGGAAACGACTGGGAAACCTGGCCCATCGAGGGCAGGGGGCGCGTCGTTTCCTGAAGCGGAAATGCAACCCGGCAACATTCACACTCACAACCGGAGCCTGACACGAATGCACGAGACCACGGTGGTCCACACGGACGACGCTCCCCCCGCCATCGGGCCCTACTCCCAGGCAATCGCCGCGGGGGAGCTGCTCTTCGCCTCTGGCCAGATTCCGCTGGTTCCCTCTACCGGGGAGCTCTTGCGCGGCGATATCCAGGAGCAGACCCACCAGGTGCTGCGCAATCTCGCGGCCGTACTGGAGGCCGCGGGAACTTCGCTTGCAAGCGTCGTCAAGACGACCGTCTTCCTGGCGGACATGGGTGAATTCGCCGCCATGAACGAAGTCTACGCCGAGCACTTTGGCGATCATCGTCCCGCACGCTCCACCGTGCAGGCGGGTGCCCTGCCCAGAAACGTGAGCGTCGAGATCGACGCCATCGCGCTGGTCGGCTGATCGGCGGCCCGGCTCCTTCCCGGGACTGGCGGACCATTCTCGAACCTGACACGATATAGGCGTGTGGCGCGCGTCGAGCTCCGGCTGGACTCGCGCGCGCGCCGGTTCCCCTGCAGTGAGGTGATTACATGAGTTCATGCGCCGCGAAGCGGATGCGGATGAGAAGGTTCGCGGTGGTTGCGGGCCTGTTGATCTTCCCGGCCTGCTCGATTCTTGACGGGCCCACCGAGGCGCCCACGACCGCCAGCCTCACTGTGGGTGGCCCGGGCCCGGGCCCTCTCACGCTGGTGACGTCCAACCAGTTCGTCCAACTCTACGACAACTTCGGCAATCGCCGGGAAGAGCTGGTGCTTGCCGACACCTCAGTCGTTGATCCCGGTTATCAGGCGCAACTCTCCCTCGGAGGCGGAGCCCGGATCTTCGTGAGCGTCGGCCGGCCTCCGGAGACCGAGGCGACTCCGGAGGTGAGCCTCAAGCTGTTAGTGCGAGACGAAGTGATCTGCGAGCTGGGGGCCGTCCTGACGGACGAAAGTCCAGCGTTGGCTTGCACCTACACCTTCAACTGACACCGGCCGGCGTCAGCCAGAAAGGGCCTGACGCGAAGCCCTACTCCCCGTAGGGAATCCAGATGTTCTTGACCTGTGTGGCGTGGCGCAGAAACGCCTCGCCCTCGCCCTGCTCGCGGGTACGCCACCGCCGGGCGAACCCGGCATCCGTCCAGGTCTGTTTCATGTTGCCGGTTGAGAGGCGCTCGACCTCCGGCACGCCCGAGTCGGCGCCAAAGTACCAGATGGCGTCCACGTCGTCGTGCGCGGCCAGCACCGGCGCCAGTTCGGCGTGCTCGCCCGTGACGACGTTCACCACCCCGCGGGGCAGGTCGGAGGTGTCCAGGACCTGGCAGAAGTCCGTAGCGGCGAGCGGCCAGCGCTCCGACGGCACCGCGACCACCGTATTCCCGGTCGCGATGGCGGGAGCCATCACCGAGATGAATCCCAACAGCGGGTTTCGTTCCGGGCACACCAGGCCGACCACTCCCAGGCTCTCGGGCATCGCCAGCGTCACATTGCGGTAGGGCGTGGGGTGAACGTGCCCGTCCCACTTGTCCGCATGGGCGGCGTAGGTGAAGAGCCGGCGAATGGCGAGGTCGACCTCGCCGGCTGCGCGGTCGACGCTCTCTCCCGTCATTGAACGGATGCGGGCGGCGAATTCGCTGGCGCGCACGGAAAGGTTTTCGGCGATGAAGTAGAGGATCTGCGCGCGGTTGTGGGCCGTGCGGGTATCCCAGCCTCCGGCGCGCCGCGCTGCCTCGACCGCGTTGCGGATGTCCTTGCGGTTGCCGCGTCCCGCTTCGCCCGCGTGCTCCCCCGCAGCGCCCCGTACGGTCATGGTGTAACCGCCATCCGGGCGAAACTGCCGCCCTCCGATGTACATGCGGGTGGTGCGGTCGAGCGCCGGCATTCCGTCGGCGCCCGGGGCGGGTGGCGCATCACCGGATGCGACGATTTCGTTCTCTGGTGCGACGTTTTCCTCGATCGACCCGGTTTCTTCCTGATGTAGCGCAATCACACGCGCCTGCCAGGCAGGCCGCAGGTACTCGTAGAGTCCTTCGCGCCCGCCCTCACGCCCATATCCGCTCTCCCGGTAGCCGCCAAAGCCGGAGGCCGCGTCGAATACGTTGGTGCAGTTGATCCAGACGGTGCCGGCCTTCACCCGGGGCGCGATGTCGAGCGCCAGGTTGATGTTCTCCGACCAGATGCTGGCGGCGAGCCCGTAGCGCGTGTCGTTCGCGAGCCGGACCGACTCCGCGGGCGTGCGGAAGGTCATCATCACCACCACCGGCCCGAAGATCTCGATCTGCGCGATGGAGGAGGCGGGCGCCACGCCCGTGCACAGCGTGGGCGGGTAGAAGAACCCCTCCGCGGGCGTGCTCCATGACGGTTGCCAGATGCGCGCACCCTCCTGCCGGCCCTGCTCCACCAGGCGCCGGATCTTCTCGAGCTGCACGGGTGCGATGATCGCCCCCATGTCGACGGCCTTGTCCAGCGGATCGCCCATGCGCAGCGTTTCCATGCGCGCCTTCAGCTTCCTCTCCAGAGCCTCCGCCACGCCCTCCTGAACCAGGATGCGCGATCCCGCGCAGCACACCTGCCCCTGGTTGAACCAGATGGCGTCCACCACGCCCTCGACCACTCCGTCCAGATCCGCGTCCTCATACACGATGAAGGGGGACTTGCCGCCGAGTTCCAGCGACAGACGCTTGCCGCTGCCCGCCGTCCGGCTGCGGATGTGGCGTCCCACCTCGGTGGATCCCGTGAAGGCGATCTTGTCGACGCCCGGATGCGCTACCAGCTCCGCTCCGGTTCGCCCGTCGCCGGTCACCACGTTCACGACCCCGGGCGGCAGTCCGGTTTCAAGGCAGATCTCGGCGAAGAGCAGGGCAGTGAGGGGGGTGAACTCGGCGGGCTTGAGCACCACCGTGTTCCCGGTGGCGAGCGCCGGCGCGATTTTCCACGCCAGCATGAGGAGCGGGAAGTTCCAGGGGATGATCTGGCCGGCGACGCCGACGGGGACATGCCCCGCGAATTCGGCGTCCATCAGCTGCGCCCATCCCGCGTGATGGTAGAAGTGGCGCACCACCAGGGGAATGTCGATGTCGCGCGACTCGCGCACGGGCTTCCCCGTGTCCAGCGTCTCCAGAACCGAGAAAAGACGTGCGTGCTTGTGGATGCGGCGGGCCAGCGCGTAGAGATGGCGGGCCCGGGCGTGTCCGCCCAGCTGCGACCATGGCTCCTGCGCGGCGCGGGCGGCGCGCACGGCCCGGTCGATATCGTCCGGCTCCGCCTGGGTGATCCGCGCCAGACTCGCGCCGTTGGCCGGGTTGACGGTCTGGAACCGCTCCGCGCCCTTACCCTCGGCCCACTCCCCGTCAATGAACAGACCGAAGGTGCGCGCGTGCTCCTCCAGCCAGGCCTGGGCGCGTTCCGCGCTCTCCGGGGTGGGCCCGTATTCGCGCGTTTCGAAGATCTCGGAGAGTTTCGGCATCTGCGAAGGCGCTAGGACATTGGATGTCGATGGGTAGCCGAGTAACGGCCCGTGACGTAGTGCTCGATCTGGCGTTCGATGTCGCCCAGAAGCGAACTCGCGCCGAACCGGAAGAGCCCGGCCTGCATCCAGTCCGGACCCAGTTCCTCGCGCATGAGCACCAGCCAGACCAGAGCTTGCTTGGCCGTGCCGATGCCTCCGGCGGGCTTGAAGCCCACGCGATACCCGGTACGCTCGCGCCAGGCGCGGATCTGGCGCACCATGGTAAGGCCGACGGGCAGGGTGGCGTTCAGGCGCTCCTTCCCCGTGGAGGTCTTGATGAAGTCCGCCCCCGCCATCATGCAGACCAGGCTGGCACGCGCGACGTTGGTGAGCGTCGCCAGTTCGCCCGTGGCGAGGATGGTCTTGAGGTGGGCGCCCCCGGCCGCCTCGCGGAAGGCTTCGACTTCGTCGTAGAGGTCGCCCCAGCGGCCGCGCAGGACGTGCTCGCGAGTGATGACGATGTCGATCTCGGCGGCGCCGCCCGCCACGGCCGCCCGAATCTCCCTGAGCCGCTCCGGGAAGGGCGTCTGGCCGGCAGGGAAGCCCGCGGCCACCGCCGCGACGGGTATCCCCGAGCTGGCGAGCGCCTCAACGGCTGGGGCCACCATGCTCGGATAGACGCACACCGACGCGACCCGGATGGGCAGCCCGGCGGCACCCGCGGCCTCGAGCAGGTCGGCGCGCACCGGGTTGCGGGCCTTCCCGCACAGCCGTCGCACCCGGCCGGGAGTGTCGTCTCCCGCAAGCGTGGTGAGGTCGATGCAGGTGACCGCGCGCAGCAGCCACGCCGCCTGCCACTGCCGCTTCACGCTTCGGCGGCCGGGGAGGGTCCGGGCACGCCGCTCCGCCGCGCTCCGGTTGATCCTCAGATGGCGCAACCAGTGGAGCTCGAGCGGCGTTCCCGGATTCCACGGCTCCTGGTCGGAGCGCGCGGCCTGTCCAAGGCGCACGGGCGCATCGCGTGCGGACGAGGCCCCATCATCGGCGGCGGATGTCGCGGGCGGGCGCCGGCCCTTGCGGGCGAAGGTGGACCTTCCGGCGGAGGTAGTTTCGTCGGGCATGTCTTCAAGTTATTCCCGGGGCGAGGTGATCTGCCACCCGGTCGGCCATCGCGGGCGGTGGGTCGCGAAGTCCGACTGTCCACGGTGCAGGCGCCAACCCGGACTGGTGCTGCGGGGCAATGACCACGCTTACGCGAAGATTGGCTGGCGCAGATCGGGGCGACTGACATTTGCTACACCGGTGCAGGCGGAACTCCGCCGGACCCTTAGGCGCGTGATCAAGGAGGTTTCCAAGAAAGTCGAAGGACCAGTGGAGTAAGATTGTCTTGATGAGTAGATATCGCCTGACGCCTCCACCACCAATGCGGGACAAGTGGATCGGCCCCGTCGCGCCGAGCCCCCCGCCAACACCCCTCTGCACAGTGTTGCATTTTGGGGTTGGCAACGTCTTGTTACATCCCACGTATGCAACACCCTCCAGAGGGGCCTCGGCCCGGCCTACCATGTCGTGAGGGTGGCCCGCCGGAAACGGTCCGCACGTCGGCCCCGCCATCGATCTCACGCTCCCGCTCTGCAACCAGTAGCTTGCTTCCCCCTAGAGCCTGTCAGCAAGGCGGTGCCCGGGTTAGCTTGCCGATACCTGTGCGCGCCGGAGTTGCAGGGGGGCGGGTGGGGTCTGGTGACCCCAGCGGTCTTCAAAACCGTCTGGCCCGGCTGGAACCCGGGCTGGTGAGTTCGATTCTCACACGCTCCCGCCACTCCGACTTCCGGGTTGCGCCATCGGCCGGAAAGCGCTGCGCCGACTACTCAGTACGTTGGCTCCCGTCGAGCCGGCGGACGAACGAAGGCCCGGCCGTCCCTGACGACCACGGGCGTATCATACGCGTTCGAGAGCTCCCGGAATCGACCCAGAATCGAGTCCGCCATGACGCCGGTGGCAACCTCCGACATCCCGCGCCTGCGAAGGAATTCGGTGCGGTCATTCGCCACGAACCATTCGGCGCCCTCGTTCAGGACCAGGGGCACGAACTCCATCTCCGTCACCTGGTCGCCCGCGATGGTCAGTAGACCTATGAGGCCCCAGAACGCGAATTCTCCGGGATAGCCTCCCACGTCGCCCATCGCGTGATATGCGAGGCCGCCGAATTGACGGATGATCGGGCGTCCCCGGTACCACTCGACTCCACCGAACCCACGGTGGCCACCGCCCAGATAGAGCGACGCGCCGGCGTCGATGATCGCCTGGGCGAATCCCTCCTGCCACGCCTCGAGATCGGGCACGGGATAGTGACCATCCTCGTTCTGCTCTCCCGGACCTATCCCGTCGAAATCGCCATCGTCCAGTTGCAGGTGCTGGTAGTAGATGACGAAGTCCGCGTTTGTGGCTGCCTCCCTGACCGCCTCCAGGTTCCGGTCCCAATCTGCCGGGTGGCCCAGCCAGACCCCGTTCACGTTGGCGAGCAGCAGCTCGCGTTCGTCCCGACTCGTGGTCGACGCCACCAGTGCAAACGTGATCCCGCCAGCATCGAGATACGCCGGAGCGAGGGCCGCTTGCATCGTGGTCCCGGTGCCGGCAATCGCCACTCCGTTCTCCCGTGCGGCCGAGATCGTTTCGCGGATGCCGCACTCGCCCAGGTCCCAGGCATGGTTGTTGGCCAGCGACATCAGGTTGAACCCCATCCCCGCCAGGTATTGCATCACGACCGGAGACACGGCATGGGGCGCATCCGTATTACCGGGACGTAGCGAACGGGGGATTTCGGGACTGCCCGTGATGGTCACGTAGTCGGCCGGAACGTTGCAGGGGTTGGCTTCCCCATTTACCGCCATCTCGAAATTGGTGAAGGCGACATCAGCGGATGCTACGATGGGTTGGACTGTCGCGAATGGTGTCTCAGCGACAAGACGCGGATCCAGCTTGATCAACGCCTGTCCGGAAATCGCAAGCGTCACCTCCGGTAGGCCTGGTTCTTCTCCACATGAGAGACAGGTAGCCATGGCGCCGGTGACGCAGAGTGCCCGTATAGTCATGTCCGCTTCCATTCCCTGGTCGGTTTGGCACGGTCCCGCGCCAGAACCGGTACTTGCTGCCTGAGGGGCGCACCTGTAGGATCAGCCCATGCGGGGCAGGCGCGCAATCGACTGTCAGGCAACGGACTATGGATCCATTGAGCCTACGGGAGACCGTATGAGGTCTTCAACTCCATGAAATCGTTCTTCCCCTTGAGGCGCAGCGAGGGCGCGACCCTCGTCTTTCTCATCGCTTTCGCCGGGTTTGCGTTCATCCCTGCCTGGCGCACGACCGAGCTGGGCGGCATGGCCGTATTCGGATGGCTCATCGCCGCGCTGATGTTGATCTCGCCGGCGGTGGCTCTCGCAACGATCCTTCGGCGTGACGGCAGCCGACGGGCAACGCCGGGAGGAAGCGCGGATGAGTCTGCCGACAGCGTGGCGGGAGACGGAGGCGAGGCCTGATGCTCCTCGAACGCGTCCTCGTCGGGGTCTACCTCGCCGCCTGCATCGGGATCGGGATCTGGGCGTCGAAGAGGGTCATGGGCTCCCGCGACGAATACTGGGTTGCGGGGCGGCGCATCGGCACCGTCGTGAACTCGATGGCGATCATGGCGGCGCTCGCCAGCGGCGGCTCCATCATCGGGGTCATGGGCCTCGCCTACGCCCAGGGCATCCCCGCGACGCTCGCGCTCTTCGGGGGAGCGGTGGTCGGTTTCCCGTTGGCATCCATCCTAGTGGCGAGGCCGCTCCGCAATTTCGGCAAGTTCACAATCACCGACTTCATGAGCTTCCGGTACCCGCACGCGGTGGTCCGCTACCTGGTGCCGATCCTCATTGTCGCAGCCTTCACGATCTACATCGTGGCGCAGCTCAAGGCGGCGGGCATCACGGCCGAGGCCCTGCTCGGCATCCCCTACAACACGGCCCTGGCGCTGGCCACGCTGGTGTTCATCATCTACGTCTCCTTCGGGGGCATGGTGGCCATTACCTGGACGGATGTCGTCCAGGGATTCCTCATGCTCTTCGTGATCATGGGCACGGCGCTGGTGATCGTATGGCGCGTGGGATCGCCCTTCGAGATCATGAGCCAGGCCACGGCCGTCGCCCCCGAATTGGGGCAGGTCGCGAACCGGCCGGTGTCCAGCTATCTCGGCTACTTCATCATCTGGGCCACGGCCATCCCGGTGATTCCCCATATCGTCATGAGGGTCTTCACGGCCCGGGACGCCGACAGCGCGCGCCTGTCGCTCAACCTGTCGATGCTCGTGTACAGCGTGATGATCCTCGCGGCGGTGCTCGCCATCGTGCCGGTCGGCAGGATCGACTTTCCGGGGCTCCAGGATGCGGACCAGCTCTTCCTGCGCGTGATGGAGACGCAGTTTCCACCCCTCATCCGGGGGATCGCCGTGGCTGCCGTGCTCGCCGCCGTCATGTCCACCACGGATGCGCTCCTTCTCGCCTGCAGTTCCGCCATCTCTCACGATATCCTGGGTGGCTTTCTGCGTGGTCGGGCCAGCGATAGAACCATGAACATCGTGCGCATCGGCTCAACCTGGCTGATCGGGATTGCGGCTCTGTTGTGGGCGTTTTCGCCGCCCGAACTGATCACCGAGTTCTACACGGCGGGGGTCGGAGTCCTCAGCGCCAGCCTCTTCGTGCCCACCGTGGCCGGGCTCTGGTGGAAGAGGGCCAACCTGGCGGGCGGCGTCGGAGCCGTCGTGGCAGGCGCTTCGGTCTACATTCTGGTGCAGTTCGGCGTCATCGACTTCGGACTCGCCCCGGTGGTGGTCGCTCTCTTCGCGAGTGCCGCGGCCATGATCCTTGGAGGGCTGTTCGGGCGGCGCGAATCCACGGAGATGGTCGAGCGGATCGAGGCGCTGCACCGGTAGCCCGGTCCGGGCGGGTGTCCGGCGGGATGGTCCCGTCTGGCGCGCTCACGTCAACATCGCACAAAGGCAGGACCTCATGGGACGCTTTCCGATCCCGATGATCACGCTACTCGCCGCGGCTCTCCTCGTTCTGGCGCAGGGCGCAACGGCTCAGGACAGGGGCCTGGGCCGGCACCTCGATCGAACGGCGCACCGGCCGGCCGTGCCCGGTCCCAACGGGCTGGTGACGGCCGGGCACCCGCTGGCGTCGATGTCGGGTCTCCGCATGCTCATGGCCGGGGGCAACGCCGCCGATGCCGCGGTGGCGACCCTCGCCACCCTGAACGTGGTGCGCCCTCAGATGTCGGGGATGGCCGGGAACGGGTTCGTGACCCTCTACGACCGCGTCTCCGACCGCGTGTACTCGCTGGGGGCCACCGGCGCCGCCCCCCTCGCCCTCGATCCGTCGAGCGTCACGGCCGACGAGCTGAACAAGGGGATTCGCGCGGGTGTCGTCCCCGGCCTCTTCGGGGGATGGATCGCCCTTCTGGACCGCTTCGGCACCATGAGCCTGGCCCAGGTGCTCGCCCCGGCCATCGACTACGCCGAAAACGGCCATCCCATCGAAGAATCGGTGGTAGCGGCGATCGAGTCCCACAAGGACATCTTCGAGCGCTTCCCGTCGAGCCGGAGGATGTTCCTCCCGCTCGGCAGAGTGCCCGTGCCCGGCGAAATGTTCCGCATGCCCGACCTGGCGAACACGCTGCGGAGCGTGGTTGAAGCGGAACGAGCGGCGCTGGAGGCCGGGAAGACGCGCTCGGATGCGCTCCAGGCCGCCTTCGACCGGTTCTACCGGGGCGACATCGCCGACGAGATGGCCCGCTTCTACCGGGAGAACGGCGGGGACTTCACCCTGGAAGACTTCGCGCGCTACGAGCCCATCTGGGCGGAACCCCTCCACACCACCTACAGGGGATTCGACGTGTACACCAGTCCACCCACCTCCCGGGGCGGGCTGGAGGTGACGATGCAGTTGAACCTCGTCGAGGGCTTCGATCTGCGGGCGCTCGGTTCCGGTAGTGCCGAGACCATCCATCTGCTGGCGGAGGCGATCAAGGTCGCCAAGGCCGATATCTACGCCTACGTCGCCGATCCCGCTCTGGTTGACGTGCCCGTCGACGAGTTGTTGTCGAAGGACACTACGCGTCTGCCCGCCGATCGCTCATCGACCCGTCGCGGGTGATGGTGTACCCGGGGGCCGGGAATCCTGTGCGGGTCGACGCGCTCCAGCCGGGTGCGCGTGCGGCGGGGGAGGCGGCGTCCAGGAAGCTGCACGGCCATCTTGGCGAGCGGTCGTTCGCGGGGAGCACGACCAGCTTTTCCATCGCCGACCGGTTCGGCAACGTCATCGCCGCCACGCCCACCCATGGAGGAGGCTTCGGCACGGGAGTGGTGGTCGGCAACACCGGCCTGACCTTCAACAACGGCACCCGCATCGGCTCGACATCGCCATATCCCGACGACGTGAACTACGCGAAGGGCGGGCAGATTCCGATCCTGAACAACTCTCCCATCATCGTGCTCAGGGAAGGAGAGTTTCATGCGGCCCTGGGAACGCCGGGGGGAGAAACGATCGGCCAGACCCAGTTTCAGGTGCTCGTGAACCTGCTCGACTTCGGGATGCCGATCCAGGAGGCCATCGCGGCACCCCGCTTCGCGCTCGCCGGGGAGCCGAACTTCTACCAGCCGGGAGCCGAGGTCCATTTCCGCCTGGAAGATCGATTGCCCGGTGACGTGGTCGGGACGCTCGAGGGGCTGGGATATGCGGTGGACCTGGCGCCCGGATACGCATTCGGCAGCATACAGGGGATCACCCTGGATGCCGCGACGGGGGCGCTTATGGCCGGAGCGGATCCCCGGCGGGTCGCCTACGCGGTGGGTTGGTAGGGGGTCGCGTCGGAGCCGAAGCGCGGCTATGCGGTGACCAGAGGCCCACAGGCAACTGGAGGCCACAGGTAACTGGAGTCGTACCGCGTCCGGCAGGACATGCCGTCGCATGATCGACGGGAGGCTGTGATGAAGCGAGCATTCCGATGGGTCCTCGTCTCGTTGCACGTCGCGGCCTGTGCGGACACCAGCGGCACCCATCCGTCCACTCGAGCCGCCGGCGACTTCACGCTGGAAGAGTTCGTGTCGACGAGCTCTCTCGTGGACGGGGCCGGCCCCGATTGGTCGCCGGACGGATCGACGATTCTGTTCGTCGGGCGCGACACGCTGTGGACGATCGACTCGGCCGGGGGCAACCCCCGGGCGATCCCTGCCGAGGCCGTGAGCAGCCCGGGGTACTCCCCGGACGGCGAGTGGATCGGCTACGTGTCGAGCGCGTCCGGAGACGGGCAGGAGCTCTGGCTCTGGTCCCTCTCGGAGCAGCGGGCCGTCCAGTTGACGGATCTCGGCGCCCGCACGCTCGCCTGGAGCTGGTCGCCCGACGGGAAGCACATCGCCTTCTCGAACTCACTGCGGGGCAACTACGACATCTACACCGTCTCGGTCCCCGAGGGACAGGTACAGCGGCTCACCACCGACACCCGGTATGACGTGCAGCCCACATGGACACCGGACGGCTCCACGATCGTCTTCGTCCGCATGGACCAATGGTGGATCCACCACGATGTCATCGCCATCGACGCCACAACCGGCTCCGGCGAGCGCGTGATTGTGAGCGACCGGGATTGGATGGACTATCGCACCGGCCAGGAGTTCGGGCCGGGCCAGGTCTCGCCCAGAGGGGATCTGGTGCTCTTCCGCTCCTACCGCAGCGGCTGGATCAACTGGTGGCTCGCACCGCTGCAGGGCGGAGAGCCGCGGCCGCTCGCGGCGGAGGCAGCCGATCAGAGCTCCCAGAAGCCGTTCCGCGGCTATGCCCGCTGGTCCCCCGACGGGACGATGGTCGCGTACACTTCCAACCTCGGGGGGCGCCAGATTCTGAGAGTTGCGTCGGTGGACGACGGGACGGTCCGGACCCTCTTCGCTCCCGAGATGGGACTGGTTGCGAATCCGGTGTGGTCCCCCGCGGGGAGCCAGATCGCCTTCACCTTCGACACGCCTGCACGGGTCCCGGACCTCTTCGTCGTGGATCTGGCGGGCCCGGACACGACTCGCCTTACGCACGTCGCTGCCGGATCCGTCGCTCGCCGACGCCTTCTTCATGCCCGAAAGGGTGACCTACGAGAGCGGCGGCCTCACCATCCACTCCTATCTCTTTCGACCGCCCGGTCCGCCGCCCCCCGGAGGACATCCGGCCATTGTCTGGGTCCACGGAGGACCTTCGTCGCAGTTCGAGGACGGTTGGAGGCGACACTCGGATGCCCACTACTTCATCAGGCATGGATACGCCGTGCTGGCCCCCAACATCCGGGGGAGCTCCGGTTTCGGCTGGGAGCACGAGGAGGCCAACAACGGCTGTTGGGCACGGTGTGATCTGGACGATGTCGTGGCGGGCGCCAGGTATCTGGGCACTCTGCCGGACATCGACGGAGACCGCGTCGCGGTCACGGGCGTGAGCTACGGAGCCTACCTGAGCTTTGCGGCCGGCACCTTCGCCCCGGAAGCCTTCCGGGCGGCGGTTCCGCTACGCGAGGGATACGCCAACCGCATTCGACTGGTTGAGAGCGAGTCGGCACTGGCCAACATCAACATGTACCAATACGAGCTCGGCTTGCTGGAGGAGAACCGGGAGACGTTCCGCCGGGCATCCCCCACACTGTTCGCGGAGGATGTCGGTGTACCGATGCTGATCATCGCGGGCGAGGGTGACGTGCAGATGCGGGCATTCGCCACGGAGGCCGCGCGCTACTATAAGCCGGTCACGTACGAGTCATACCAGGAGGTTGCGGGTTCCGCCGCGCGGCTCGAATGGATGCCGAGGATGCTGGCTTTTCTGGACCGTCACGTGAAGGGCGGCGTGGATCTCTGGCCGTAGCGACTATTCGGGCGCGAGCCCCGGCCACTCCTCGCGCAGGACGGAATAGATGACTACGTCCTGGCGGGTTCCCGGGTCTGTGTCACTGGGACGGTCGCTTCTGAGCAGCCCCTCCCGGCTCATGCCCAGCTTTTCCATCACCCTCCAGGACTGGCTGTTCATCAGGTCCGCCGTCGCCGTGATCTTTGCGAGATCGAACTCGTTGAACGCCCAGTCCATGACCCCTCTCGCAGCTTCGGCGGCAAGTCCCTCGCCCCAGTGTTCACGGGCGATGCTGAAGCCCAATTCGGCGGTCGCCCTGGACGCGTCGACCCGGATGTTGATCCCTCCGACGGCCCTGCCGTTCAGACAGATCGCGAAAGCAGGATTCGCATCCCAATCGGTGAGCACCGAACGCGCCACGAACTCGACGGCGTGTCTGTACTCGTACGGGCTGGGAACGGGCAGGTAGCGGCCCCACTCCGGATCCCGCGCATAGGCGAAGACGTCGTCGACGTCCGTGAGTTCGAACGGGCGCAGCAGCAGCCGGTCGGTTCTGAACGTCACCGGTTCCATTCCTGAATTGAGTCCCGGCCCGAGTCAACAGGCAATGCTGCCCATGACGTTCGGCAAGGGCTACCGGTTGCCCGCGAGATCCGCTTCCACGTCGTCGAGGGCCACCGGCCAGCGCGGGTGGCGCGCTGCCCTGATCCTGTCCAGCGGCCCCGCCACCACGGTCACGAAGGCCGAAGGGTCGAGGTATTCCCGCGCGACCGCCTTCACGTCCGCGGTTGTGACGGACCGCACCGCCTCGGGCCACCCCATCAGGTGGTCCGTGCCTCCTCCGCGCAAGTGCTCCACCGCGAAGGTCTCGCTCGCATGGGTCGCCAGCTCCAGAGACCGCCGCCAGACCGCGTCCACCAGCCAGCCTTTGGCGCGCGCGACCTCCGCCTCCGTCACCGGCTCCTCCGGATCGTGCAGGCGCTCCAGCTCGTCCAGGCTGTAGCGGACCAGCGGGGCCACCGCCTCCGGGCGCCCGCCCGTGCGCACGACCAAGAGGCCGGTTCCGGACCCCGTCACCGGGAGCTCGAAGTCGTCGCGGTTGGCCAGGCCCCGCATCTCTCTCGCGGCGATGTTGAGGCGCTCGGCGAGGATGAAGCGGAGAACGGAGAGCGCGGCCCGTTCCGCTTCGGGGACCGCACCGATCGCACGGCCAATGGCGATCCAGCCCTCCAGGCTCGGGACATCCACGGCGTGGAAGCGGTTCAAGCTCTCTCCGGCGCCGGTCGCGACCGGCGCCGGTTCGATCACGCCAGCTTCCGGCAACGGCGCGCCGCCGGGTGCCCAGCCACGGGTCGCCGACTCGAGAACTTCTTCCACTTCATCGCGGGAAACGGCGCCCCCGACCCCGAGGACCACTCGGTCGACTCCCAGACTCCTGTCAGCCACCGCCGCCACCGCGGGCGGCGAGACCATCGTCCCCGGGTCCGGAGGCGCCAGGGGATACCCGTTCAGTCGGCGCTCGAGTTCGACCTTGGGACGGAAGCCGTCTCCGTCGATCCCGGCCATCGGCATGCTGTAACCGGGGCCTGCCCGGTACTGGCGGATCGCGGTGACGTCCAGGTCGGGAGCCCGGATGAGCTCCACGAGCAACTCGAGCCCCTCCCGCCAGTCCTCTGGAAGCACATGGAGGGAGATGTGGGTGACGTCGAGTGTCTCTACGGCGTTCAGCGACGTACCCAGCTCGGCGAGTCGAAGAGAGAGGGGACGGGTCGCGCCCGCGGCGCCTCGAGTCGTGAGGAGCTGGGTCAGCAGGGCCGACGCGCCAGCCTCGCCCGCGGCCTCGTGGAGCCGTCCGAGTGGAAACGCGGCGGTTAAGCGCACCAGAGGGTCGGAGGCTGCGGGCAGGATGTACGCCCTGGCGCCGCTCGATGCCTCGAAGAGGGCCTGGCCCGGATCGGGCGGCGTGAACGCGGCCGGGTCGAACGAGAGTTCCCCCGGGTCCGGCCAGTCATGCTCGAAGATCGGCCGCGATCGGCCAGGGAGGGTATCGTCGTCGCCCCCACATCCGCCCAGGGTGAGCGGCGCCAGAGCAGCAAAGAGCGTAGCCGCCCAGCTCGGACGCACCGTGCGCCCGCTCATCGTCCGCCTGAGGGCAGGTCCGCCCACAGGAAGTCTAGCCAGCTCGGCCCACTCCCTCCCGGCGGCTGGGCACGAGCCGTGGCGATCACCCGGTTCGACGGCACGAAGTAGGTCGCCGCGACACGCTGTACATCCGTGGCCGTCGCAGCGTCTCTCGCCTCGATGAGATCGGGCAGCACGCTCCAGTGGTTCATCGTGTGATGATGGCCTACCAGGAAGGCCAGCTCCTGGGGGTTGTCGAGGAACTCCGCCCACTCGACGCGGAGTCGCTTGCGTGCACGCGACAGAACCGCCGAGTCGATGCGTCCTTCACGGACATCCTCGACGGCGTCCAGCAGCGCTTGCTCCACGGCCGCCAGGTCACCGTCGGTCTCCGCCTGCGCCACCAGGTTGAACGCACCGGGCGACCCGAAGCGGTAGGTGTGGATGACCCGGAAATCGGCGGAGACGGAGGCCGCCCTGCCGCTCGCGGCCAACGTCTGTCCGGCGATGCCGTGAGGTCCGCTCAGGAGGGCCGCGATGACGTCGAACACCGGCCGGTCGGGATGGCCCATGCCGGGGATGCGGTACCGCACATGCACTTGCGGCGAGAGCGGCTCCGTCCAATCGAGCCGGATCGACCCGCCGGGCACGGGCTCGGCCTCGAGGTCGAGATCGGCCGGGGGCTCGGGTCCTCGGGGCAGCGCTCCGAAGTAGCGTTGCGCGAGCGGTATGACTTCGTCGAGGGTCACGTCGCCGACCAGCACCAGCGCCGCGTTGTTGGGCACGAAGTAGTCGTCGTAGATACGGTGCATCGCGGCGCGCGTGAAGTTCGCGAAGTCGCGGAGGTGCCCGCCGTCGGGTATGTAGACCGGATGAACCTGGGCGGTCACGCCGTCGATCGCCTCGTTGAAGCGGGTCTGCGGCCGGCTCTTTCCCCCGAGGATCTGCTCCAGCACGGTGAAGCGCTGCGCCTCCCAGCCCCTGAGGACGGCATTGACCATCCGGTCCGCCTCGAGCCGGAAGAAGAACTCCAGGTGCTCGCGGGGGAGCGCCATGTTCATCTCCATGTAGTCCTGCTCGGTGCTGGCCGGCACCGGATCCAGATGGCGCACGTACCCGCCGTGCTGCAGGTACCACTTGTAGGAGGTCCAGAAGTCACGGTACTCGTTGTCGCGGTCCTCGAGCTCATGGAGCTCTTGCCGCAAAGCCTGCATCCCGGGTGTGGTCGGCCAACCCAACTCGTCGTAGAAGACATCCCGCTCCCGGAGCAGGTTGCGCTCGCGGTTCCTCAGAGCGATGAGCTCCTGTTCCGTGTCGTGGATCTCCCGGAGGATGGGCAGCTCAGCCGCCAGGTCGCGGGTGCCGACGGTCGTGGTTCCCTGATGGATGACGTGTTCGAGAAAATGCGTTATGCCGTGGAGTCCCACAGGCTCCTGCATGGACCCAACCCGAATCCACAGGTCGGCGGCCACCCGGGACGACCGGTGATCCTCGACGACCAGGATCGTGAAGCCGTTGTCGAGGACGTGCTCCCGGACCTGGAGCGGTGGGGAAGGGGATTGGGGAGTGGGAGCGAGCCCCTCCTCGGACGGTGATGCAGCCGACCTGTGCACCATGGGAGATGCCAGGGCAGCGATCGCGCTGAAGACGACGACAACAGGCAGGGCCCTCTTTCCCATGGTCCGTTTCCCTGGATGACGAGGCGCCCGCCGAGAAAGCGGGCTTCCTCAGAATGCAACAAGCCTCGGCTCAGGGCGAGCGCCCCAGGCCATTGAAGTCCGCGCGGCTTCGGGTCCCGGATCCAGGATGCAGAACGTCCCCGTCCCTTCCGGGTATCAGCGCCGTCTCCGGAACGCCACATCCTGTCACGAGATCATGACCTCTTCGTCGAATCCCCGGTCACACCCTCCAGCGGCTGACTTCAGGCCCACGCCGCAGCGCTCTACGAGCTGATGCTTCGCCCGCTGCTCCGGCACTTCTGTCCCCGGGGGCCGATTCTTCCGTCCATGGTCCTGGCGCTGGCGACCTTGGCCATTCCCGCCGCTGCGCGCGCCCAGGAAGCGCAGGTGAACGTCGATCCCGAAGCGGCGGATTCCGTCGAATTGGTCCTCTCGACCGGCCGGCCCTCCCCGGGCGGCGCCTTCCTGCGCAGCATCCTGGTTCCCGGCTGGGGACACGCGGCATCGGGCGCCTACGGTGAGGCCGCCTTCTACCTGCTCGCGCAGGCAGGCAGTGTGTGGATGGCCTACAAGACCAACGCGCTGCTGGACACCGCGAGAAGACGCCAGCAACTGCTGGAAGACGCGATGACCGCCGAACTCCTGCGCAACGGGGTCGAACAGGAGGCGCTGGAGCAGCAACTTGCCGAAGACGAGCGCATCGAGGACAGTCGGCTGCTGGCCACTGCGCGCAGCGACCAGATGGAGGACTGGGTCGCGCTCATGGTCTTCTTCACGTTTTTCGGCGGTGCCCATGCCTTCGTCGCGGCGCACCTGGCCGACTTTCCGGTGCCGCTGACGGTGGACCCCGTCGCCGCTCCCTCCGGAACGGCCTTCGAAGTGGGGGTGTCGCTGCCCTGGTCGCCGGGGTCGTAGCGCGTGACCTACGCTGCGGGCTCCCCCTCTCTCCAGTACTCGACTCGTGGAGGTCCCGAGGCCTCGATGACAGCGTAGGAACGCTCGCCCATCCACGTGCCGGAGTTGATGTAGTAGCGACCTGCAAGTTCTTTTACCACAGGGATATGAGTGTGTCCGAAGATGACCATCTCGAGGGTGTGGTCGCGCTCCAGCTTCTGTACGGCGAACCCCTCGAGCACCTTGGCCCGCAGTCGATTCCCTTCGTCCGCAGATCCCTTGTGGCCTTCGCTCCTGGAGAGCAGAGCGGCCAGCCGAACGCCCAGGTCGGGGTGGAGCAAGCGGAACACCCGGCGGAAGAGCCGCGCCCGCAGGATCCCGCTCGCGATGCGGTAGCCATGGTCGCCGCGGCCGAGGCCGTCACCGTGGGCAATGTAGGCGGCGCGCCCGGCGAGCGAGGTGCGGATCGGCGCCCGGTGGAACGCAACCCCGACCTCGTCGGACAGGCACGAGCCGCCCCACCAGTCGTGGTTGCCACCCAGGAACGTGACCGGCACACCGGCGTCCACGGTCGCCGCGATCGCGCCCAGCACGCGCACATGGCCGCGCGGGATCGCCCGCCGGTACTCGAACCAGAAGTCGAAGATGTCGCCGTTCAGGACCACGTGCGAGGCACGTCGGCGGACGTAGCGCAGCCAGTCCACGAGATCGGCGGCGCGCGCGCCCGGTGCCGCCCCGAGGTGCGCGTCGCTCACCACATAGGCGGGCTTTGGAGTCGGTCTCGGATTGCGGTGTGACATCGGTTATCGTTGTAGGGGATGGTTCCCTCTCTGGCAAGCGCATCGGCCTTGAACCGCGATTCCGAATGAACGTTCTCCGCTTCCGGCGCCTGTTCGCGCTTGCCAGCGTCACGCTGATCGCAAGTTGCTGGCTCCCGAAGTCCGACCCGCCCCCGCCCTCCTCCAGGCTGCCGGCGCTGGACATCGACCGCCGCGCGCTGTTGATCGAGGCGCGCACGCAGCTGAACGTCCCCATCCGGCTCATTTTCGACTGGAGCGTGCGCGAGCCGGGGCTGCGCTCGAGCGGCCGCGGGGTCGCCCGTCTGGAGCCTCCCTACCGAGCCCGGCTGGACCTCTTCACGGGAAGAGGGGAGACCGTCCTGCGAGCTGCCCTGGTAGGCGACGAGCTCCGGCTACCCGAAGGGGCGTCCAGCGAGCTGGTTCCGCCCCCGGCGCTGTTCTGGTCCTCCCTCGGCATCTTTCGTCCCGGAGGCGACTATCATCTGATGGAAGGATGGCAGGCGGACGACGGCACCCTTCGTCTGAGCTATGAATCGAGCACCCGGTCCAACCTGCTGTACGCGCTGGATGACAATGGCGACATGGCCGCTCTCGCTCTCATGCGTGACGGCGAAACGGTGGATCAGCTCTCCCTGTCGCTACCCCTGCGCGATGGCTTTCCGACGGAAGCGACCTACCGGAACCTCAGCGAGTTCCGCGAGCTGACCTTCACTCTCGACACGGTCGAAATTGTCGGGCCGTATCCGTCCGACATCTGGTCCCCCCGCAACCAGGAGTGAGCGTGAACTCCCGAATCCTGTCCAGATCCGCAACGCGTCCGGCCCGCCGGGGCGCCGCCATGGCTCCAGCCCTCTCGTATTTCGCGTGGCGCGCCGCGCTTCTGTCCGTGATGCTGCTGTCGAGCTGCAACTACAGCTTCCGCGGGGGAAGCTTCCCGGATCATATTCGGACACTGGCGATTCTGCCCTTCGAGAATGAGACCGGCCTGTTCGAGATCACGCAGGAGATCCACCAGTTCCTGCTGCGGGAGGTTCCCAGAGGCCTGGGTGTCAACCAGGGCGCGGAGGACAACGCGGACGCGATTCTGCGCGGCACGATCAGTCGCTACAACCTCAATACGCCGCTCTATCGCGCGGGAGAGGCGGGCGGCGGCCCCGAAGTGCTGCAGCGCCAGGTTTCGATCAGCCTCCAGGTCGAGTTGATCGACGTGGTCAACAACGAGATTCTGTGGGAGGATGGCGCGCTGACCGCCCAGGGGCAGTTTCTGGAGGCGTCCGAAACCGAGGGCGTGGGCCGCGAAGAAGCGATCGAGCGCATCGCCCAGATGATTGTTGACGGGGCCCAGTCCAATTGGTAGGTTGCCCGTCGCCGAACCACCTACCTCCATCAGACGCCCGCACCCCCTCTTGACCCAACCTTCCGTCGCGCGCGTAGTCGGCCTTTGCCTGGTCTGGTACGTCATGTGGCTGCTCATGTCCGGCCACTACACGGCGCTGCTTCTCAGCCTGGGCGGCGTCTCGGTCGTGGGCGTGGCGCTGCTGGTGCTGAGGATGCAGCTGCCCGACAGGGAAGGGGCCGCATTTCACGTTGTGCCCGGGCTCCTGAGCTATCTGCCCTGGCTCGTGGTTGAGGTTCTCCGGTCCAACATGGCGGTTGCCCGGGTCATCCTGTCGCCGCGCCTTCCCATCCGGCCCCGGCTGGTGGATTTCCAGGGACACCAGACGACGGATCTCGGACGTTTCATCTACGCCAACTCCATTACGCTCACGCCGGGAACCATCACGGTGCGGCTCGACGCCGAGGGATTCCGTATCCATGCCCTCACAAAGGAGGCGCTGGACGGAACCGAGGAGGGCGAGATGGATCGCCGGGTGTGCCGGCTGGAAGGCCGCCGGTCATGATGGTGATCGGCGCCTCGGTCGCGGTCCTCGTCACCATGGGGCTTGCGATGATCCGGGCGCTGCTGGGGCCCACCGTCTACGATCGAGTCCTGGCCGTGAACATGTTCGGCACCAAGACCGTCCTCACGATCGCGCTCATCGGATTCTTCACCGGACGGCCCGAGTTCCTCGACCTGGCGCTCGCCTACGGGCTGCTCAACTTCATCGGCACGATCGCCGTGCTGAAGTTCTTCCAGTTCGGAAGTCTGGGAGCTTCCGGGCCGGACCCGGGCGACACGGAGTCCGGCTGATGGAGATGTTCCTCGACTATCTGAGCGGGGCGCTGCTGCTCCTGGGCAGTTTCTTCGTGGTCGTCGGAGGCATCGGTGTCCTGCGCATGCCGGATGTGTTTACGCGCATGCACGCGGCGGGGCTCACCGACACCATGGGCAGCTTCTTCATCCTTACGGGGCTCATGCTGCAGGCCGGATTCAGCGGCGTGACGCTGAGGCTGGTGCTCGTGCTGGCCTTCCTCTGGTTCACCAGCCCGGTGGCGACCCACGCGCTCGCAAAGGCCGCTCTGCATGGGAACGTGAGGCCCATCGAGCACGAGGAAGAAGGAGGGGACTGAGTGGAATCCGTCGTCGACCTCGCGCTCCTCGCGCTGTTGGCGGTCACCGCCTTCGCCGTACTGCGCCTGCGCAACCTGGTCGCCGTGGTGATGCTGATGGGGATCTACAGCTTCCTCTCGGCGGCGCTGTTCGTCGTGCTCGACGCGGTGGACGTGGCCTTCACCGAGGCCGCCGTCGGCGCGGGCATCTCGACCATTCTGGCGCTGGGGACGCTCGCGCTGGTGGGCACCCGGCAGAAGCGGCCGGCGCGCTCGCCCGTCATTCCGCTGGTGATTGTGCTCGTCACCGGCGGCATGCTGGTGTACGGCACCTACGACCTGCCCCGCTGGGGCCATCCCGACAACCCCATCCACGGCCACGTCGCACCCGAGTACCTGGAAGACCACGTGCCGCTGGCGGGCGAGTCGGGAGATGCGCTCGAGGTGCACATCCCCAACATCGTCACCACCGTTCTGGCCAGCTACCGCGGCTACGACACGCTGGGCGAGACGACCGTGGTCTTCGCCGCGATGGTGGGCGTCCTGCTCCTCTTTGTCGGAACCGGTGGTCAGAGCCGAGCGGGGGCGCGCGGCTCGCCGGGAGCGGGCAAGGGTGAGGAGGACGCGTCATGAGGGACCAGATCATCCTGCGCATCGCCGCCAAGATCCTCACCGGTCCGATCCTCCTCTTCGCCCTGTACGTCCAGTTCCACGGGGACTACGGGCCGGGCGGTGGGTTCCAGGCGGGCGTCATCTTCGCGGCGGGGGTGATCCTCTACGCCCTGGTCTTCGGGCTCGACCAGGCGAAGGCGGCCGTGCCCACCCGCGTCGTGGTCTGGTGCGGCACCCTGGGCGTCCTGATCTTCGGCGGCGTCGGCGTCGCGGCGATGCTGATGGGCGGCAACTACCTGGACTACGGCGTTCTCCTGCACGACCCCGGGCACGCCCAGCACATCGGCATTCTGCTGGTCGAGGCGGGGGTCCTGGTGACGGTCTTCGGGGTCATGGTCACCCTCTTCTACAGCTTCGCCGGAAGACGGAGGACCGGGTAGATGGAGTTTCTCGGCCTCTTCAACTACTGGGTCGTCATCTTCCTGATGATGGTCGGCTTCTACTCCCTGATTTCCCGCGGGAATCTGGTGAAGAAGGTGGTAGGGCTGAACATCTTTCAGACCTCCGTCATCATCTTCTATGTCAGCACCGGGAAGATCATCGGCGGAACCGCGCCCATCCTGATCGGAGATGACCACGGGGCAGCGGATGCGGCGGGCACGGAAGTGCTCTATTCCAACCCCCTCCCTCACGTGCTCATGCTCACCGCGATCGTGGTGGGCGTGGCCACCATGGCGATGGCCCTCGCGCTGGTGGTGCGCATCAAGGAGACCTACGGCACCGTCGAGGACGACGAGATCCAGCAACAGGTGCTCGCCGACGAGGACGCCGAGGGAGCGAGGGCATGATCGCGCACCTCCCGGCGATTCAGGTTGTTGTGCCGCTGCTGGCCGCCGCGCTGTGCGTGCTGGTTCCCTGGAAGCGCGTCTCCTGGGGCATCGCGATGGCCGGGTCGCTGGGGGCGTTCATCGCGGCTATCGGCCTGCTGTCCCGCGTTCTCGAGGGCGACAACATCCGCTACGCTCTCGGTGGCTGGGCGGCGCCTTGGGGGATCGAGTACCGGATCGACGCGGTCAACGCCCTCGTGCTGCTCATCGTCGCCGGCATCGGCGTGATCGTGACCCCCTTCGCGCTCAAGAGCGTCGAGCGGGAACTGGACGCCCGCCGCATCCCCCTGTTCTACGGGGCCTGGATGCTCTGCCTGTGCGGGCTCCTGGGCATCGCCATCACCGGCGACGCCTTCAACATCTTCGTCTTCCTCGAGATCTCCTCTCTCTCCGCCTACGCCCTTATCGCGATGGGCTCGGACCGGCGGGCGCTGGTTTCCGCCTTCCGGTATCTGATCATGGGGAGCGTGGGGGCGAGCTTCATCGTGATCGGCATCGGGCTGCTCTATGTCGAGACGGGCACGCTGAACCTGGCCGATCTGGCGGAGCGCCTGCCGGCGCTGCACGGCGAGCGGACGATTCTGGTGGCCTTCGCCTTCCTGACCGTCGGCACGAGCCTCAAACTGGCGCTCTTCCCGCTGCACCTCTGGCTGCCGAACGCGTACACCTTCGCGCCCTCGGCCGTCACGGCGTTCCTCGCGGCCACCGCCACCAAGGTGGCCGTGTACGTCCTGCTGCGCTTCTTCTTCACCGTCTTCGGCACGGCGTATTCGTTCGAGGAACTCAGGCTCGGGATGTGGCTGCTGCCGCTGGCCCTGGTGGCGATCTTCACCATGTCGCTCGTGGCGATCTTCCAGAGCAACGTGAAGCGAATGCTGGCGTACTCGAGCGTCGCCCAGATCGGCTACATCATCCTGGGAGTCAGCTTCGCCTCCGTGACGGGCCTGACCGCGGCCACGCTGCACCTCTTCAACCACGCCCTCATGAAAGGGGCGCTCTTCCTCGCCCTCGGGTGCGTCATGTATCGGGTGGGTTCGGTGCACATCGACGCGCTGCGCGGTCTCGGTCGGCGCATGCCCTGGACGATGGCCGCGTTCACCGCCGGCGGACTCAGCCTCATCGGCGTTCCCCTGACCGTGGGCTTCGTGAGCAAGTGGTTCCTGGTGCTGGGTGCGCTGGAGCAGGGCATGTGGCCGGTCGCGGCGCTGGTGCTGGTGACCTCGACCATGGCCGTCGTGTACATCTGGCGGGTGGTTGAGGCCATCTACTTCGGCGCTCCGTCCGCGCGCGCCGAGTCCGTGACCGAGGCACCGCTGTCGCTCCTGGTCCCCACCTGGGCGCTCATCCTCGCCAACTTCTACTTCGGCATCGACGCCACGCTGACCACCTCGGTCGCCGGCCAGGCGGCGCGCACCCTCCTGGGAGGGGCGCCATGAACCCCGGCGAACTGGCGCTTCTGGCTCTCGTCATCCCCGCGGTCGGGGCGGGGCTGGTGGGCCTCCTGCGCACGCAACCCAACCTGCGCGAGGCGGCGTCGCTGATCACCGGCGGGGTGCTGCTGGGCGTGGTGATGCAGATCCACCGCGCCGTGGCCGCGGGCGATGTCCCGCGCCTGGTGCTGGCGGAACCCCTCCCGGGTCTCCCTCTGGAACTCGAAGTGGAGCCGCTGGGGATGATCTTCGCCCTGGTGGCCGGCAGCCTCTGGATCGTGACCACGCTTTACGCCATCGGCTACATGCGCGGGCATCACGAGAAGAACCAGACCCGCTTCTACATCTTCTTCGCCCTGGCCATCTCCTGCACCATGGGGGTCGCCTTCGCGGGGAACCTGTTCACGCTCTTCATCTTCTACGAAGCGCTCACGCTCTCGACCTTCCCCCTGGTCACGCACGCGGGCACGGAGGCGGCGAAACGCGCCGGACGGGTCTATCTGGGCATCCTGCTCAGCACCTCGATCGCCTTCCAGCTGTTCGCCATCGTCTGGACCTATCTGCTCACGGGGACCATCGACTTCGAGATGGGCGGGATCCTGGAAGGCAGGGCGGGCGAGGGCGTGGTGGCCGTGCTGCTGGCGCTCTACGTCTTCGGCATCGGCAAGGCGGCGGTGATGCCCTTCCACCGCTGGCTCCCCGCGGCCATGGTGGCTCCGACCCCGGTCAGCGCCCTCCTGCACGCGGTGGCGGTGGTGAAGGCGGGCGTGTTCAGCATCCTGAAGATCACCATCTACGTCTTCGGCATCGACTTCCTGACCCAGCTGGGCGCCAGCGTCTGGCTCATGTGGGTGGCCGCCGCGACCATCATCCTCGCGTCGCTGGTCGCCTTCCAGAAGGACAACCTGAAGGCGCGGCTGGCCTATTCGACCATCAGCCAGCTCTCGTACGTGGTGCTGGGTGCCATGCTCGCCAACACCATGGGCATCATCGGCGGGGGCATGCACATCGTGATGCACGCCTTCGGCAAGATCACCCTCTTCTTCTGCGCGGGCGCGATCATGGTCGCCGCGCACAAGACCGAGGTCAGCGACATGCGGGGGCTGGGCCGCAGGATGCCGGTCACCTTCGCCGCATTCTTCGTGGGCACGCTGTCGATCGTCGGGCTGCCGCCCGCCGGAGGCACCTGGAGCAAGTGGTTCCTGGGGCTCGGCGCGCTGGATGCGGGTCAGGTGGGACTGGTCGCGGTGCTCATGGTGAGTTCGCTGCTCTCCATCGGTTATCTGATGATCGTCCCGGTGCGGGGCTTCTTCAGTCCGGCACCCAGCCCGCACGGCCACGGGCACGGAGAGGGAGGGATACGCGAGGCACCGCTTCCTTCGATGATCGCCATCGTGATCACGTCGCTGTGCTGCCTCGCCCTGTTCGTGTATCCGGATCCCTTCTTCCGGCTGATCTCGATGGTGGCGGGACCATGAGCGCGGGCGTGAAGCGATGAAGCGGGGGCGCAGCGATGAATAGGCGAGATCCGGCACACGACGGCGCCCACCGATCGAGGCACCAGGGTGCCGGCGGCTCCGGGCACGATGGCTCCCACGGCGGCGGCCACGACTCCGGGCACCATGCCGCTCACGACTCCGGGCACCCGCCCTCCAGCGTGGGCCCGAAGGCCACTCGCATCATCCTTATCGCCTTCTTCGTGATTTGCGCCGGGCTGGTCATAGGGGATTTCTTCGCGCACCGGCACATCGAACATCCACTGGAGAACATCCCGGCGTTCTACACGATCTACGGGCTCGTGGGCGTGGGCGCGCTGATCATGGCGGCGAAGGGGCTGAGGCGCATCGTGATGCGTTCGGAGGACTACTACGATGCCGACTAGTCTGCCTCCGTTCGCGATCTTCCTGGCCGGCGCCCTGCTGGTGCCGTTCGTGCGCGGATGGCCGCGCCATGTGCTGCTGCTGGCGATCCCGATTCTGGGGGCGCTCAACGTTGCAGGGGTTCAGGAGGGTTACGAGCTCTCCGTGGGGATCCTCGGCTACGAGCTCTCGCTGGTGCGGGCCGACGGGCTGAGCCTCCTCTTCGGCTATCTGTTCCACCTTGGGGCGTTCATCGCGATCCTCTACTCGCTCCATCTGAGGAAGGAAGACTCCGCGACGCTCCAGCACACGGCGGCGCTCGTATACGCGGGGAGCGGGCTGGGCGCGGTATTCGCCGGCGACCTGGTGACCCTCTTCCTCTTCTGGGAGTTGTTGGCTGTCAGCTCGGTTTTCCTCGTCTTCGCGCGCGGCACCGAACGGGCCCGCAGGGCCGGCATGCGCTACCTGGTGATCCAGGTCGTGTCGGGCGTGGCGCTTCTCGCGGGGGCCATGGCGCGGGCCGCCCGGACCGGGGACATCTCCTTCGGCTTCATCGGGCTGGAAGGCCTTTCGGGATGGCTCATCTTCCTGGCCATCGCGGTGAAGGGTGCGTTTCCGCTGGTCCACAACTGGCTGACTGACGCATACCCCGAGAGCACGCCCACGGGGACGGTCTTCCTCAGCGCCTTCACCACGAAGGTGGCGGTGTACGCGCTGGCGCGCGCCTTCCCGGGAACCGACCTGCTCATCTACGTGGGCGCGGTCATGGCCTGCTACCCGATCTTCTTCGCCGTCATCGAGAACGACCTCCGGCGGGTCCTCTCCTACAGCATGATCAACCAGATCGGCTTCATGGTGTGCGGCGTGGGCGTGGGCACGGCGATGGCCGTCAACGGCGCGGTCGCGCACGCCTTCAACGACGTGCTCTTCAAGGGCCTGCTCTTCATGTCGATGGGCGCGGTGCTGTACCGGACGGGCACCACGAAAGCGTCAGAGCTGGGGGGTCTCTGGAAGACGATGCCGTTCACCACCATTCTGTGCATCGTGGGGGCCGCCTCCATTTCGGCGCTCCCGCTCTTCAACGGCTTCGTCAGCAAGGCCCTCATCATGACCGCGCTGCTCGAAGAGCACCATTACTGGATCTGGCCGGTGATGCTGTTCGCCTCCGCGGGCGTCGTCGAGCACGCGGGCATCAAGATCCCGTTCTTCGCCTTCTTCGCCCACGACTCGGGCATCCGCACGCGCGAGCCGCCGTGGAACATGCTCGCGGCGATGACCGTGGGAGCGATTGCGTGCGTGGCGATCGGTTTGATGCCTTGGCTCCTCTACGATCTCCTGCCGAATCCGATGGACTACTCGCCCTACGACGTGACCCACGTCCTCACCCAGGTGCAGCTGCTGGCCTTCGCGGTGGGCGCGGTGGTGCTGTTCCGGCTGGCACGGATCTACCCGGACGAAGTGCGTGCGGTCAACCTGGACGTGGAATGGGTCTACCGGAAGGCGGCCCCCGCAGTGGTGCGCCGGGTGGGATCGGCGATTCGCGGCGCCGACTCGGCCGTCAGGGGGGCCGCGTTGGGCGGAGTGAACTGGGCGCTCGGCAGCGCCTTCCGCCACACCGGCCCGCACGGCGCCCTGGCTCGTTCCTGGCCCACCGGCAGCATGGTATTGTGGGTCGCGGTGCTGCTGGCCGCCTTCCTGATCCTGCGGATTCTCAACCTCTAGCCCCGTGTCGGCAGGTGCGCCGCAGGCCAAACCGGATGTTCCCCGCCTGCGGCTGGGAACCCGGGGATCCGCGCTGGCCCTGATCCAGAGCCGGCAGATCGCGTCCGCGCTGGAGGCGGGTGCCGGCGTGAGCGTCTCGCTCCGCACCATCCGCACCCAGGGCGACGAACAGGCGGACGCGTCTCTCACCCGCATCGGCGGGGAGGGCGTCTTCACCAGCGCTCTGGACCGCGCCCTTCTGGACGGCGCCGTAGATCTGGCCGTGCACTCGCTGAAGGACCTTCCGACCCGCATGACGCCGGGTCTCTGCGTCGCCGCCACTCCCGCCCGCGAGGACCCCCGGGACGTCCTGGTGCTGCCGCCGGGCGCGCCCCATACCCTGGCCACCCTGCCGGCCAAGTCGCGCATCGGCACGGGTTCCCAGCGGCGGGCCGCGCTCGCTCGCGCCTTCCGCCCGGACTGTCTGGTGGTGCCGATGCGAGGCAACGTCGATACCCGGCTGGCGAAGCTCGACCGGGGCGATTGCGACGCCCTCGTGCTGGCCGCCGCCGGACTCCGCCGCCTGGGCCTCGACCACCGCGCGAGCGAGCTTCTGGAGCGGACCGCCTGGCTGCCGGCCGCAGGCCAGGGCGCGCTCGCCGTGGTGGTGCGGTCCGACGCCCGCAAGGTCCGGCGCCTGGCGGCGTCGCTGGACCATCCGCCGACCCGCCACGCGGTCCGGGCCGAGCGGGAGCTGTTGCGCCTGCTGGGCGCCGGATGCCACCTGCCCGTGGGCGCGCTGGGGCTGCCCTACCCGGGGGGCCTGCGGCTCTGGGCGATGGTGCTCGGCCCCGACGGCCGGCAGGTCGTGCGCGCCGACCGCACGGGTGCGCTGCCGGAGCCCGGCCGACTCGCGGCGAAGATGGCGGAAATCCTCCTCGGCCGGGGCGCCGGCGACATCCTGGCGGAACGCCCGCGCACGCCCGCGCCGCCGCCGTGATGGCCGGGGACCCGCCCTCCGACCGGGCCGCACTCGATCCGCCCGGCCGGCCGCTCAAGCTGCTCTCCCGCGAGGAGCTCCTCGCCCGCCACGGCCGGCCTCGCTCCGGGCGGCTGGTCTTCACCAACGGGTGCTTCGATCTGCTCCACCGGGGGCATGTGGAGTACCTGGCCGCCGCCCGCGCACTGGGGGACCTGCTGGTGGTGGGGCTCAACACCGACGGCTCGGTCGCCCGCCTCAAGGGCCCGCACCGACCCCATGTGCCGCTCCGCGACCGCGCCGCCGTCCTCGCGGGACTCGCCAGCGTCGATGTGATCACCCCTTTCGATTCCGACACCCCCCGCGCGCTCATCGCGGCGCTGCTCCCGGATGTGCTGGTGAAGGGCGGGGACTACGCCGCCGACGAGATGGTCGGCCGCGACGAAGTGCGGGCGGCGGGCGGGGAAGTGGCGATCGTGCCCTTCCTGCCCGGACGTTCCACCACCGAACTGGTACGCCGTATCCGCCGGGCCGAACCCGGGCCACCCGGATAACACCTGGGACATTCGGATGATTTGACCCAGGGACCCTTCATCTTCCCGGGCGCGACCTGACCGCTGTCCGGCCTGCCTTGCGTCCGACCTCCCTTGCGTCAGCGCCCGATCCGGTAGAGAGTTTCTTCGCGAACCACCCCGTCCGCTCCCGCTTCGGAGCCGACTCGAATATCCCAAGCCAGTACATCCATCAAACAGGAGCGCGCGAATGAGCCCCTCGCACGCACTCACGCTGGTTCTCGCCACCCGAAGTCCGCACAAGCTGGAAGAGATCCGGCGCGTTCTTGAAGAGGACCCCGGACTCCGGATTCTGAGTCTCGACGAAGCCGGCATTCCTCCCTCTCCGGACGAGGACAAGATCGAGGCCTTCGACACCTTCGAAGAGAACGCCAAGGCCAAGGCCGCCCACTTCAACAGCCTGTGCGGCGCGGCGACCATCGCCGACGACTCCGGCCTCGAGGTCGATGTGCTCGATGGAGCTCCCGGGGTGCGCTCCAAGCGCTTTGCCCCGGTGCCGCACCTCACCGGCGAAGAACGCGACCAGGCGAACAACGAGCATCTCGTCAAGCTCCTGGCGAGCCACCGCCCCCACCGTCGAACGGGGCGCTACGTCTGCGTCGCGGTGCTGCATTTCGGCATGGGTGAGCCAATGGTGTTCCGCGGCGAAGCACCGGGGACCATCGTTCTGGAGCCGAGGGGCGAGGGCGGTTTCGGATACGATCCGTACTTTGAAGATGCGGAGACGGGCAGGACCTTCGCCGAACTCGATCCCGAGGAGAAGGACGCCCACAGTCACCGCGGCAAGGCCTTTCGAGCGCTGGGTGCACAACTCCGGGAAACCCTTCACTACTAGGGCTCGTCGGCCCGGAGAGCGAGGTCTCGGGATCGCCCACTGCTTCGCAAGCGTCGCGGTTGCCGATCTGCTCGGCAGGGCGGCGAGGGATTGAAGCGACCGGCGGAATCACCGATCCTTCCAGATGGATGAGAGGGACGGGGCGTGGCGCAGCCCGGTAGCGCGCCTGCTTTGGGAGCAGGAGGTCGCCGGTTCGAATCCGGCCGCCCCGATTGAAGTTACGTGATTTGGGGGGTTCGATGCTCGCCAATTATGCTCGCCAATTGGACGCGCAATCAACCCCTCGGTACTCCTCGATGGCTTTTCTGAGCCGGTCCTCGTCGGGCCTTTGGTAGCATTGGAGGACCGTCTCGGCCGTCTTCCAGCCGCCCAGATCGCAGAGAACCTTGAGCGGCAGGTCCATGAGGTCGCTGGCGAATTTGCGCCTGAGCGAGTGCCAGCCTCGGCCCCGCTTGGGTTCCAGCCCAGCGAACCTCTCAGCCCGCTTCCACCAGTCGCGCGCCAGCGAGCGGCTCATGCACGCGAACGGGTCCTTCGGCGCGGGCACCACCGGCGCGTCCCCGATCCCGGGGTTGCGCCTCCGCGCCTCCTCAAGAACGGCCCTCGCCATGGCGGTAACCGGCGTCCGGTGCTCGTAGCCCGATGGGGTGGACGCCCCTCCCGACGGCATCGCGATGTGCCAAGATGGTACTGAGCGTATTCGACCATCCTGAGGGAGGAGGCATCCATGGAAGAGGTTGGCATCATCGGGATCGATCTGGCAAAGCGCAGCTTTCAGGTGCACGGGGCAAAGGCCGACGGGTCTGTGGCGTATCGCGGGAAGCTGAGCCGCGGGAGGCTGCTGGGCTTTCTCGCCTCGCAACCGGGGTGTACGGTGGCGATGGAGGCGTGCGGCAGCGCCCACTACTGGGGCCGGGAGATCACATCGCTCGGCCACGAGGTGAAGCTGATTCCCCCGATCTACGTGAAGCCCTTCGTCAAGCGCCAAAAGAACGACGCGGCGGACGCGGAGGCGATCACGGAAGCCGCGCAGCGTCCGACCATGCACTTCGTGGCGGTCAAGACGGAGGCGCAGCAGGCGCTGGGGATGCTCTTTCGCACCCGTGACCTGCTGGTGCGCCAGCGCACGCAGACGATCAACGCGCTTCGGGGTCACCTGGCCGAGTACGGGGTCGTCGCTCCGCAAGGCAGGACCCGGATCGGGGAGCTGGCGGGGGTTCTCGAAGACGGCGACTCGGGCTTGCCGGAGACGGTCGTCGAGTTGGGCTGGCTGCTGCTCGGGCGGATCGACGAGCTTGATGCGAAGATCGATGGACTCGCAGGGAAGATCCGGGCGAGTGCGCGGGAGGACAAAGAGACGGCGCGGCTGATGACCATCCCGGGGATCGGGCCGATCACCGCGCTGGCACTGCAGGCGTTCGCGCCGCCGATGGAGAGCTTCCGGTGCGGGCGCGACTTCTCGGCCTGGCTTGGCCTCGTGCCGCGGCAGCACACCACGGGCGGCAAGCCGAGGCTGGGCAGGATATCGAAGATGGGCCAGCGCGATCTCAGGCGGCTCCTGATCACCGGAGCCATGGCGGTCATTCGGCACGCGATCCGGCGCGGCGCGAACACGGATCCCTGGCTGGCCGCGATGTTGTCACGCAAGCCGAACAAGGTGGTCGCGGTGGCGCTCGCAAACCGGACGGCGCGGAAGGTCTGGGCATTGGCAACGAAAAAGGAAACCTACCGGGTTCGCGCTGCCGCCTGAGCGGGCGGCGCAAGGAGAGAAGCGAAACGCAAGGAAGTTGTCGGGGAGATGTGGGCAGTAGGACGCAAGAAACGGGGTAAGGGCAAACAGTCAGCAAGACGGGATCGGAAAAACCAGTAAGAAGACGAAGGGCCCGCGAGCCCGTTAGCCCGATTTGGATCCGATCTCACGAACACCATACGGGCCCGCGGCCAACAAAGCCGCATCAAGAGGCCGGACATACGACAGTACCTGACCAAGCTGCCACCGACCCAGTTCTGAATCCGGGCTTGCCCACCTCGGGGCGTCCACATAGGTCTTCTCGTGCTCACCGCGCCAGCGGATGGTCCGGGCATCGAGGTTGATGTCGGACCACCAGAGTTGACGGATCGCCCCGATACGGTGCCCCGTCTCGTGGGCGAGCACGAGCGCCACCCGAAACCGCCAGTTCACGTCTCCCGCGACCCGGAGCAACGCCTCGTACTCGGCTTGGGTGAGTATCACCCGGGTCGGGTTCTTCTCCTTGGGGAGTTTCAAGCCCCGGAGCGGATTGGATTCGAGGAGACGCCTCCCCTCCTCGTCCCGCGACTTGGCGGCCCAATTGAGGACCGCGAGCAGGAATCTGAGGTCGTATTCGACCGTGCGGTTGGACACCGGCCTTTGGCTTCCGCCGGCCTTTCCCGCGCGCCTCGCCCGGATGAATCCGTCCCAGTCGCGCTGCGAGAGCGTTTCGGCCTTGCGGTGCCTCCCGAAGAACCGAAGGAACGTCCTCATCATGGCCCGGTCGTGGTTCCGCGACCGCCTGCTCTTGGTGGGGGTAACCTCGTCACCGTAGATGTCAAACAGCGTCCCCAGGCTGAGCGGCTCGGGCTCGGCTTCGGCGTTGTCCGTGGCCACCGGCTCGGCGAGCCCGGCAGCGATCTCGTCGGCCTGCCTCTTGGCTTGAGCCCAGTCACGGTGCTTCAGCGACCGACGCAGCTTGCGCCCGTGTTCGCGCCACTCCACCTGCATGATGCCGGTCCTCGGGTCGGGAAACACCCTCACCCGGTTCCGGCCCCACTCGCCGGCGCTATAGCTGCGCCGGTCCCGCTTCGTGCGTGCCATCATTCGATTCCTCTCGTGATGGACCGCACGATCTGCGCGTCCGAAACTTCGCGGAGCGGCGTTGCCCGCGCCAGATCCAGCCCTGCCCGTAGCCATCAGCGGCTCGGACCGTGATCGCGGTCCGGTCCTGGGCGGCGCATCAGATACGGAGGCCGCGCGGTCTCGCGACGGCGGATGTCCCGAAATACTCGGCCAAGCGTGTCGCAAGCGCGTCGAGCCGCTCGATTCGCATCTGCAAGGCTTCGTTCTCCGCGCTCTGCCGCTCGACGTGCTGCCGCAAGGCTTCGTTCTCCCCGCTTTGCCGCTCGACGCGCCCTTGCAAGGCTTCGACCTGCCGCTGCAAGGCTGCGACTTGCCCGGAGTGCCGCCGCTGTTCCGTGTCGTACTGCGCGGATAGCCTCCGCAAGGCCCTCGTCAACTGCTCCTCTAACGCGGTCATAGACCTCCTTCACTCGTTCGATGGCTTCAAGGCCGGACGGTCGTCCACCCACCAGGGCGGACGGGCCAGCACCCCGTCCGGTACCACCACGAACCGCTCGCCCTCGATCTCGTGGAACACGAGCCCCCAGGTGTCCACCTCCAGTTGGGCCAGCGTCCGACGAGCGTCCCCGATGTCCCGGTTCAGTTCGGCGCGGGTCTCGATCCGGTTCTGGATGCTCCCCGCCAACCAGCGCATCGTCGCCCAGCTTCCGCCGAAGAAACCGATCCAGAGGCTCAGGCCGACGATCAGCGGCCGGAGCCACGCCTTGACCAGCAACTCGCGCATCCGCCCGGTCGCCTCCTCCGTATCGCGCTCGATTGTACTGAGCGCGTTCCTCGCGACGCGCCGCGAGTTCTCGCCGAGCCGTTCGAGCTCGCTCGCGGTCAACTCCTCGATCTGTCGGCGTTCGGTCTCCAGCCGGCTCCGCAGCCTCTCGGTCAAATCGTTCGCGGTCGAAGTTCTCTCCATACAGTTCTCCTTTCAGCCGCCACCGGTCCCCGGTCTCGGGGTCCAGCGCAGTGAGGTAGTCCTTGCCCTGGCGCGGCACTTCGAGGCCCGCCTCCCGCAGTGCGGACACGACATCGGCACGGTCCCGCACCGTGCCGTGCTCGACCCTCTGAAACAGGTAGTCCCGGATCAGGTCGCGGGGGGAAGCTTCGAGCCGGAGCCCGGCCCGCAGCTGCGCCGCTTCGACGTAGGCGCGGTGGCCGGGCTGCTGCACTCTGGCCCTGGCCGGATCGTCCGGCCGGCTCCAGCCGTGCTCGTGGTTGAAGGCGTCTCGGAGCGGATCGAACGCCCTCCGCCATCCCGGAGGCGCGATGTTGAGGCTACGCCCGGTCTCCAGGTCGCACCGCGCGGCGAGGACGTGGACGTGAGCCCCTCCGCCGCGCTCGCGGTGGAGCACGGCCGTCCAGGCATATCGGTCGGGCTCCAGCCCGGCCCAAGCCGTCTTCTCGAAGGCGTCCAGGACCGCCTCGATCTGCTCGTCCGTGGGGTGGTCGTCCGGCGCCCAAGCGATCACGCCGGAGGTGTACCTGTGCTCGAAGTCGAGCGAGTCGGCCACCGCGGCCACCATGTCCGGGTTCCCCCGCAGCACCTCGACGCCCTCGCGCGGCTTCCCGGCAGCGTCCCGCTCCCCCAAGAGGTAGCCAGTCGCCTTGCCGGCCGCGCCGGTCCCGTGCGCCAGGAACTTAATGTGCATCGCGCTCCGGGCTCTCGAAGCGAGCCAGCGCACCGAGCGCGCGCTCGATGGCGACCAGGCGGGCGAGGACCTCGACGGCCTCGGCCGGCGTCTTGTGGGTGTTCGCCCAGCGGATCGCCAGAGGCCTGAATCACGGCAGAAAATCGTCTAAAGTCTTACAGGACTGCACGATCTGCGTTTCCTGCCGTTGGATCAGGTCCAGCTCCGTCGTGTCGAGATAGCCGGAAAACGGGGATCGATTGGCGGGAATTCTGGTCGGTCGTCACATACTCCTGTGGGCGGTCGTTCTTCGCGGGCACGGCAGTCCGTAACGAGCGCCGGGGGTACCGGTTCAGCTTGATGCAGTCGGTCCTGGGCAACATCGGGTCCGAGCAGGACCAGGTGTGGTTTCTCCGCGCGGATCACACGGGGACAACTCGCGGTGGTCGCCCGTGACCACCGCGCGAAGACCCGCCGCGGTCAACCCAGCCCACCCTTCATGCCGCGCACACCGTCGCCGCCTCCACAACCCGACAAGCATCCCCATCTCGGCGTCGCCCGGCTGCGGGAGCTGGGCTACCCGGACGAGGTGGTTCGCCGTCAAATGGTGGTCCGCGCCTGGCGAGACGAATCGCACCATACCCGCGGAGACCGCAGGTTAGTTGCTCCGCATCGCTAGTGCCAACTACTCTGTGCCCGACGCGCGGCCCAGCGATCCTGGCGAGCGGCAGCGCCCGCCGACTTCCATGTACACGAAAGGAACCCGCCCGTGCCAGATCGTTTCGATGCCGTAGCCCTTCTTGAGGAGTGGGTCGAGAGCGAAGCGCTGCGAAGGCACATGTACGGTGTGGAGGCGGCGGTGCGCCACTACGCTCGCCTCATGGGCGAGGACGAAGAGATGTGGGGCCTGGCCGGGTTGCTTCACGACCTCGACTGGGAGCGGCACCCCGACGAGCACCCGCATGTCGGCGTCGCCCGGTTGCGGAAGCTCGGCTACCCGGAGGAGGTCGTTCACGCCATCGAGGCGCACGTCTACCCCGACCGCACCGATGTCGTCCCCGAATCCACGCTGGACCGTGTGCTCTACGCCTGCGACGAACTCAGCGGCCTAGTCTACGCCTGCTGCCTGGTGCGTCCCAACGGCATCGACGACCTGAAGCCGAAGTCGGTGGCCAAGAAGCTCAAGGACAAGGCCTTCGCGCGGGGCGTCCACCGCGACGCCGTACAGCGCGGCATCGAGCTGATTGGGCTGCCGCAGGCCAAGCACATCCAGAACGTGATCGACGGCATGCGGGCGGTGGCGGATGTGCTGGAGGTCAGGGGGGAGGATCAGGCGAGACGGCGGGGCGAGAACGCCGGAGAGCGCGACTATGGCGCGGAGTACAGCGACGAGTCCTTCTGGACGAAGCTCAAGGAGCTGGCCGCCAAGGCCGGACGGGGGAGCGTCAAGGGCGGACTGGGGGGCGTCAAGATCGGAAAGAAGGTCGGAAAGAAGATCCTCTTCATGGCTTTGGTGCTGTACCACTGCCTCAGGGACCCCGGCACACCTGTCTGGGCGCGCGGGGTGATCATTGGTGCGCTGGGCTACCTGATTTCTCCGGTCGATGCGGTGCCGGATTTCCTACCGGGGGGGCAAGTGGACGACCTCGGGGTGCTGGCTGCGGCGGTCGCGATGGTCCTCGTGCACATCAAGCCGGAACACAGGCGTGCGGCAGAAGAGAAGCTGAAGGAGTGGTTCGGAGCAGAAGAGAGCGCGTCTGCCGAGTGATTCTACCGCCTGCCGAATCGACGAAGCTCGCAAGGTCGCCCTGCGGTTGCTCATCGAACGATAATTCGGGCCGACAGGTTGAGAGTGGCGCGAATCAGGGCAGGGAATCGTCTAACTACTTACAGGGCTGCACGATCTGCGCTTTCTGCCCTTGGATCGCATCTACTTCTGTCGTTCAGAAACAGCGGGGAAATCGCCTCAATTCGCGGGAATCGCGTTCCCCGGCCCTTCGAGGCGAGCCACAGACATCACGGGTCCCCGCGACGAGAACGGTCCGAGACCGAGTACCAACGGCTCATAGCACACGACCCTACCTCGGTAAAAGCGTGAGGAGGGAACGACTCTCAGGGCGGGAGACTCGACGTTGGCACCGGCGGAAGAATCCGTCTCGTATCAGGTCCTGGTCCTCGAGGAGGAGGCGAAGCTACAAGGGTGGGCGAGGTGCGGGCTCGCCACCGGTTGTACCGGCGCTCGGCCTGTCCACCTTCGCGGTGCCATCTTCCACACATACGGTGCAGACCGTTGTAGAGTCCGGATGTTCTACGAGATTCGCAGAACCTATCTCCAGAACCCGCCGCTCCTCGTCCTTCAGCAATAGATCAAGGAACCGCTTCGCTCGTGGCGAATCCACGTTGCCGAACGGTTCGTCGAGTATGACGAGGTCGCAAATCGAGCCCCGTCCGGGGCGTTGCTCCCTCAAGAGGCCCACCAACGCCAACCTCATCGCGAGCGCAATCATGACATCGAGGCCTCCCGCCCTCACCTCCGGTCCATCTCGCTCCCGCTCATGGAGCGTCGGCTTGAAGTCCTTGTCAACGCTTACCGCGAGCGGTGATTGGGAACTGTCGGCCAGCTTCTTCACGATTTCATCCATCTTCTCTTCCAAGCGTGATCGCACTTCGTCCTCGTCCACGCGAACCCCGACGGCTTCGGCGGATGTATCCACGGCGGTTTGAGCCAAGTGCCATAACTCGCGGTCGAGCCGATCCCGCTCCCTGCGCTTCTCTTGAGCCTGTTCCCTTGCTTCTCGCCACTCGATCTCCGCTTCGTCGACCTCAGCCTCCAAGCGTTGGTGCCTGTCGTCGCGGTAGCCGTCGGCATCTAACTCCTGCTTGCGCCGCTCGATACACCGAACTACTTCCGAAAGCCGACTCTCAACCTCGGCTTGCTTGGCGACCTGCGATGGAATGCGATGCAAGAGCGACTTGGCGGCTTCGGAGTAGCCATGTTCATATTGGAGGTTGCCGACGCGAGCCTGCCGTGCGTCGATCTCCCGTGCTAACCGGCGGATGTCATCGGACAGCTCAGTCTCCTCCACGCCCGGGCGTTGGTGGCTGGCACTCTGGAGGCGGGCCTGCTTCGCTTCCGCCTTCGCGTTGTCCAGCTTCTTCGTCAGCGTCGAGTGCCCCGTCCAGATTCGTCGCTCGCAAGTGGAGCACTCACCCCTCGCAATCGCGGAGGCGAGTGTGTCTGACACGGCAGTGTACCAGTCGCCTCGGGCCTTAGCAGCCGCGTTTCGGATCAGTCTCCGCTCTCTGGTGTCCTGAACTGCCGTTTCAAGACAATCTAGCTCGGTCAGGTTTTCCTCCAGTTGACCGATGGCTTCGTCCAATTCGGATGGATCAAAGCAGTCGGCCCGGTTCTCGATCTCCCGCATCCCTAGGAGATCCGCGACACAATCGTCCAAGTGCCCTCGGAGCCCCTCGCTCTCCCGTTCGAGACCCCCAATCGTTGCGAACAGAACCTCGTGTCGCGAACGCCGCTCCAAAGAGGCCGTCCACCGCTCTCGCAACCCGTCCAACCGCTTCCGAGCCCCGGACTCTTGTTCCTCGGCCTTCGTGAGATCCGATGTCGCTCTTTCCAGCTTCCTTCGTGCATCCTTCAATTGCTGCCGGGCCCTACGCACCGTGTCTGCCGGTTTGGCATCCCGGTTCTCCGCGTCGGCGCTGCTTTCCCGCTCCTCCATCAGGAGCCGTCGGATCAGGTGCCTCCGATCCTGCGTCGTCATGGATATCGGCCGCATCACATCCCCCTGCAAGCACCAGGCGGTTGCACGGAGATCGTCGTAATCAATGCCGAGTCTCTCGACCATGTATTCAGTAACTGGTCGAGATCCGGTCTTGATTACCTGACCCGCGCCATCCGCTATCATTGCATGTCGGTTCCGGCGACCGATCTGAAGGCACTGGCCGTTGATTTCGACGGTCCACCTCACCCAGGGTAGGGGCTGTTGGCTTGACGCGCCCGCCTCCTTCGCGGAGCGCGGGCCTCTGTGTGTGGCGGTTCTGATGCTATCTCGCAAACGCCCGAAGATCGTCCACGCGAGAGACTCGATGATCGTGCTCTTGCCCGCGCCGTTCGTTCCGCACACGCGAATCAGTTGGCATCCGCCGAAGTCAAGATCGAGTTCCCGATAGCTACGAAACCCCTTGGCCTCCACGCGAATCAGCTTCACGAGCCCGGCTCCGTCGGACGGAAACGAACTACTTCAGGCCGTGCCACGGTAGATCCGGCGCGCGAGATCGCGTGACCGCAACGCGATGACCCGTCGGACATGCGGCGACGCGTGTCGCGAGGCGCTATGACGGCTAGCCGCCGTCCAAGATGTCGTCCACATGGCGATCCGTCGGTCCAAGCTCATCGGGGAAACGAAGCCTCCGTTGCACTGTCAAGCGCTGAAGATCAAACGCTTCCAACACTGCCCGAAGATGGTCATCAGAACCGGATTCGAACGCCCCATCGAGCGCCAATCTGCGTGCCATGAGCCCAAGCTCGCTCGGCGGGATCTCGTCGAACGTGCGGGGGCCGCGCTCGCGAAGTACGGTTGCCGGCCTGCCCATGATGCGCACGATCGAGTTGACCAGACCACCGGTTCCGAGTTCGTCCTCCTTGGCGATTCGCCCCTGTTGAATGGCCCGCTGAAGCGCCTTGTTCATGGCCCGCTTGAGTTGGCGCCCCATCCGGGCGATGCCGATTCCGCTCAGATAGAGATTATAGGCTCGCCTCACGAGCATCGGACCCTCCACATCGATGATTCGACACAGCCCCTCGGCTACGCGGGCCGAGGAGGCACGCCGCGGATCCGGGCCAGCTGGTCCTTCGAAGGCGACGTAAGGTGCGACTCCGCTGGAACTAGACTCAACCGGATCGGGGATTGCAGGACGCCGGCGTCTCTCGTCAAGTGCGGGCGGTTCTTCTAATGCTCTCTGAAGCCCCACCATGGGCTCCTTGGGAGTCGGAATGGGGTCAGTGCCGTTCGTGGGCGTTGCTGTTGTCTCGTCGAGGGGACGGTCGGGCGGAGGCACCGCTTCGGGGGACGGTGGCTGGCCGGACAGGGGTTCATCCACCCCGACCTTCTCTCGCGGCTCGTAGCCTGTAGCCATTGGGGACGGTGGTGCACCAGCCGATTCATCCACGCCGCCGGGCCGGATGCCAAGGCGATCAAGTTCTGCCCACACAGGCTCCATGGCCTCATCGCGATTTCGGTAGAAGTCGCTACCTCGAATCCGGGCGAACTGCCAACCTGCCCGTTCAAGATCGCGCTGGCGCGCCATATCCTGTTCGTAGCGATCAGGGCCATGCCACTCGTCGCCATCGCACTCTACCGCTAGCTGCCCCTGCATGCCCTCGACGACCAAGTCAATTCGGTAGCGGTGATTCACCGGGTCGCCCACCGACACCTGCGTCCTCACGTGAAAGCCACGCGCCGCGATGCGCTGGTAGACATGTCGTTCGAACTTTGACTCGAACCGCTGCTCTTCTGGATCGGTGGGCTTCCGGCCGGGATCAAGCATGTAGCTGAGGAGGCAATGGCGCATGCACTTGTCGCTGAGCAGGTCCAACTCGACGGTATGAAAGAGCCAAAGCTGGTCTTGGGCGCGACTGACCGCGACGTTGAAACGCTGTCGGGCCGCCTCGTTTGCGAGGACGCCGATCCTCTGCTCTCCCGGGGCCGCGACCAAGCTCAGGAAGATCACGTTGCGCTCGTCGCCCTGGAAGGCGTAGGCATCGCCGCAAACGAGCCGCCGCTCCACAAGCACCTCCGGATCAAGCGCTTGGAGGAGCATTCTCTCGATCAGTCTTGCCTGCGTCTTGCCTTGGAGACTAATGACGCCCATCGTCATGCCCGCGTAGCGCGGGTCGTCGATGCAACCGCAGATCTGCGCGACGATCGCCTCTGCTTCTGGCGGATTCTCTGCGTAGTAGGCACTTCCCTTGCGGTATCCGTCATGCACATGCCGGCGTATGAGTGGCCGAAGCCGATCGGCGGAGTAGGCGCGCAGTGGATCGAGCGGCGTACCGTTGCGAGCGTAGCAAAGGTCGTTCGAGAACTGGATGATTTCAGGCATGCACCGGAAGTGCTCGCGCAGCACGATGTTCTGACTAAACCGGATCTTCGCGTTCCCATAGACGCTACTCTGCGGGTAGAGCGCGACCTTGTGTGGCACACCACGCAGAAAGTGATGTTGAAGGGCAGCGATTTTCTCATCGGGAACACCCACGCCCGCAGGGCTAATTTGCTGATCGTCACCGACGACGATGATCTTCTTGGCGACATAGAACAAGAACAGGCTCTCAATACCCAGCTGGCTGGCTTCGTCAACTATGACGAGATCGTAGAGACCAGGGGAAGGGTCGACCATTTCGGCCACGAGATACCGAGGCATGATCCAAATCGGGATCGCCTTGCGGCACTCACGCATGTACTTGCGCGCCTCTCGCTTCAACCGTGCGATCTTCGCGGATCTACCGGTGCCCTTCCCCATCGCGCGCACTGCCTCGCGCCAGCCCCTGAGCGCATTGCTTTCGGGTGCCGAGAGACGCTCGAAAAAGTGCTTCCAAGCCCGGAGTGAAGCGGCTTCTGCGACCAGTCTGCTTTCCCCATCCTCTGCTTCCTGACGCCTTCGCCATAGCTCCTGCTGGTAGTCGAAGTCGGCTCGCTTCTTGAGCCACTCGTCAGTCCACGCCCAGTCCCAAGCCTCCTCCCAACGGGACAGCCGATCGTCCCAGACCGGTTCGCTGAGGCTCGCCTCGATTTCCTCGGCCAAGCCGGGAGCAGCCGACCTGATCGCGCCCTCGATTCGATTGCGTTCCGACTGCGCCTCCCGAGCCTCTTCGATCGCAACCACACGCTCGTGACACTGGCTGTAGGCTGTCACGTTTCGCCCGGCAACGGCTTCGAGAAGCGCGTCCACAACAGGGTGGGCGTCATGCAGCTCCCGAAGTCCGGCCAAGGGCTGGGCGGTTAGGTCGACTCGCGCTTCTGCCTCGGCCAGCGCCTCGTCAATGCCCGTAGCGACCGTGACATCCACCCAGCGCAACGCTTCTCCGTCAATCCAGGTCGGTGCCGGGATCGGAGGGGACATTTGGGACAATTCTCTGGCAGTTTGGGTGCAAGAGTGGCCGTATTCGAGTACGCCCTGCAGGGCTGAGAGGTGTGGTTGCAGATCTGCGAGGCAGAATCTTCGGTCGGCCGAGATGTCGGTGACTCCTGCGTCCTCCCAAAGGCTCACGAGATCTGAGAGCGCGGACTCCAGGTCGAGATCGTCGCATACCAAGCGCAGCTTCCGCGCATCATCGGCGGGTTGGCCGTCGACAAGAACGTCGTCTTTGAGATAGGTTCGTCCCTTGAGCACCTTCGGCGTGACCAATCCGAGTCGCTTCCACTTGCCACCAACCTGGAGATGATTGGCCACGACCTCCGCGTCGGAGCGTACCGTTCGCGGGTCGAGCCCCTCAGGACGGGTCACGGCTCTACTGCCGAGACGACGCAGTAGCCGCTCGATCTGTCGGATGCGCTCGTTGGTTAGGTCGAGCAGCGTCCGCCACCTCGCGTCACGACCCAACACCACCGCTCGGAGCGCTCCGGGCAACCACCCGATCTCTCTTCGTTGGAGAGCGAGCCGCTGCTCCTCGAGGTTCCTGAGATCGGTTGCCAGATTGGTTCGCTCATCGCTCGAAAGCGCACGAATCGGCGAGAACGCCGGGTGCGACCGGAGGGCGTCCACATGCTCGCTGCTGCGGTCACGGGCTTCCGCTTCCTTCGACACGATACGCGCGAAATCTCGGGGAGCAGTGAGAATAGCAGCCTGCGGGATCTGGAGTTGCGTGGCGGCGACCTCCCTGTCCGAATACCGCCTGCGAATCCCCAACCATTTGGCTGCTTGGGCATTGGAAACCGTCGGGCGATTCGGCGCTTCGCGCCCCAGCCGTAACCACCCAAACATCTTGCGCTCGTCGGCGACCCTCGCGGCGATTGCTGACGCTGTGCCTGCGTACGCTCCATCGAGCAGAGAATGTGCCAGCGTTTCACCTTGCCGGAGACTTCGGATCTCCGAATCGATCCCAGCGAGACGCCTTCGGGCCTCGTCAAGATCACCGTCGACCTCCGCGATCCTGTCATCAGTTGCGCCCCGCGAGTAGGCGGCTTGCCGGTTTGTGATGCCCTCTACGGCGGCGTTGACTTCCGCGAAAGCGTCGCCGCCGTGCCCAAGCAGACTGACGCACAGAGGCTGGATCTCACTTGGGAGCTTGCGCTTGAGCACTTGGAGGGCGCGTCCCGTTTCCGCTGTGATTAGTACTCGCTTCCCCTTGGCGAGCAGGTGGCACATGAGGTTGGCGATGGTGTGGCTCTTCCCTGTGCCGGGTGGACCTTGAACTAGCACCCCTTGATTGCTGTCAATCGCGTTGACGATTCGTCGCTGCTCGCGGTTGGCCGCCAATGGGAAGTAGATCTCCGACGGCGAAGGCGTGCCCCTACTACTTGGCCCGCCATTTCGGTCGGGATGCTTGGACGGTTGTCGCTGTCCACGCGGGGGGCGCTTCCCATCTCCATCTGCCCACTCGTCATTCGTCAGTTCGCCCCACCCGCGAGGCACGTCGGCAGCTTCGTTCTCGAGGTTCTGGATCAGTCTCTCGTAGATGCGGACCATGCCAGTCTGAGGGCGCTTGCGAAGAATCAGTGCCGGCGCAAAGCTCACGACGGGGTCACTACGAGTCGCCCGCTTGGCTCCGAGTCCACCGGACCACTCTGCGCCAGGGCTTAGGGCTCCTGCCCAAGTCCTGAGCGGAGCATGGATAAGAGACCTGTCCCAGATCGCGTCACCCACCTCGTCAAGCTGTGCTTCGACCACGTCATAGTATGTTCGATCGGGTCGGAGTTCGGCCTCAAGCATGTCGTCTTCGACTCGGAAGTTCGCTCCTTCACCGGGAGCGGCCACGCGAATGACACCGCTGCCCGGATCAAAGGTCAACTCCACCTGCCCAACTACTGCGTGGCGCCGAGTCCGTATCGACCGATCGCCGCTCGTGTCCTGCCAGTCCATCAGGCCAACCCCGAGGACGACCTCCACGATCTCGCTCTGCTTCAGCAACTGCGAATACAGCCTGAAGAGTTCAGCATAGAGATGCTGCACCGCCCTACGACGGCGATGTTCCGCCGCCCAAGCCTCCCAACCCGGCCGAAAGGCCTCGAAGGCCTCGACTACGTCCGGGTAGTCTTCCAGTCGTCGCTCGATGAGCGGAGGTGACTCGTCCTCCTCCAGATCGATTCCCGTATCTCTCTCCAAGATCGTCGGTCTCAATGGCGCGATACTCGGAGTCGCCTTGGAAAG
Source organism: Longimicrobiales bacterium (assembly GCA_965232315.1). Taxonomy (GTDB): domain Bacteria; phylum Gemmatimonadota; class Gemmatimonadetes; order Longimicrobiales; family Gaopeijiaceae; genus BD2-11. Next base: position 205,437 of record CBDDPN010000007.1, read on the forward strand.
GGCATCGGCATCGATCCACTCTGCGAGAATGTCGGGTGGCTCCGGCGGGTTCTCGAACTCCTGCTTGCGGACCTCCAACCAAGGCTCTGCTTGATCGTGGTCGTCGATCCAGGCACCGCTTCGGCAGTCTTCTGTCTGCAGCATCTTGTGGAACCAGAGCACGGAATCGTACTCGTCGACGTCGTGTACGGTCTTACTGCGAAGGCCAACGAACTCCTTTAAGTACCGAGCAAGCCGCAACGAGGGACTCTCGACTCCGCTGCTGTCGGCGTTCAAGCCATCTCCTCCCTGGACGCTGGTGCTGATCGGCCGTGCCGTTTCGTTCGACGAGGTGAGTGTCTCTCAACCTGCCTGTTCACCAACCGCGAACCAATATAGTGGGGCGGGGCGGAGAGTGCCCCTCGATGCGAAGAAGCGCCCGCCGAGTCACGGTCGATGTCGGCTTCTCCCCCGCCGAACCCTCTCGTTGGAACTCCTCCGCAGGCTGATCCGGCGAGACTCGTTCCCCGTTGACGGACACCTATTCGAAGGCGGGCGGGGGGCGCTGGATGATGCCGCTGGCGGCGGTGTCCGGCGACCCGGATAACATCCTGGATGTCTTTGGAACCCCGTGGAAGGTAGGATCTTTCCTACTGGTTGACCTGCCGGTGGACTCGTCTTCACCGTTCCTCCCATGGAGAGGCTGGAGCACGCAGTTCAACACGACGGCGAGCGCGGATTTGGTGACACGCGCGAGCACGCGCTAGGCGATGGTCTGCGGGACCGGACGGCGGTCCAGGTGGATCGCCATCGCCAGTTTCCGGGCGGTCCCCCGGTTCGTCCGGTGCCTCCCGATCCGGTCCTTAGGGGACGGTCCCGCCCCCGAGGACCTCCTAAGATAGAGGCGGATCGGCTTCGGAGACCTTCGTCCCCGACGGATCGATTGAAACCAATCGCGGATGAAGTCCGTAGAGTGCCGCCCTTCGGGTCACCGAAGGGTGAAGGCAACGCGATCAAAACGAGGCGAAACACCGGAGGAGACGCACGTAGTCAGGTTGATCCACCCCACGTCGGAACCGGTGCCCGTGCCCATCGACAGGCGCACTGGCGGGATCAGTCGGCGCTCGGGCTTCGGGGGTACATGGATGGCCCGGCATCGCTGGCCACCATCCCACCGTTGGTCGCGCTTCGGGAGGCCCGTCTGAACGGGCTCCCCGGAGCGATTGCGGTGGTGCGCCGCCACTGTATTGGCGGCAGCCGACGACGCGTCTGGGACACGTCGCCGACGCGCTTGTCGGACGCCACTAAGGTGGGTCAGCCAGCATACTCTCCGTGGCCACACTTCGCGTGTCCCCAGGAGAGGCTGGCGGGGGGCTGTGCCCCCTCTGACCCCCGAAGCGGAAACGGCGCGCCGTGAGCGCCGGACGCGCCGTTTGGGTGAAGGTCCGCGCCAGCGAGGCGGAGCGTGCCGAGTGGCACGCCAAGGCGCGCTCCGCGGGCCTCACCCTGTCGGATCTGGTGCGCCGGTCGGTGGGTCGGACGCGCACCTGGACCGTGGCGCACGCCGAGGTCGAGCGCGAGCGCACCCGCCAGGTGGCGCGGATCGGCAACAACCTCAACCAGATCGCTCGGTGGGCAAATACCCACCGGGGGGCCATCGAGGCGGTCGAGGTGATCGGCCACCTCGTCGCCATCAGGCGGGCGCTCGCGGCGCTGTCCCCTGCTGAAGGCCCGGGCGGCGATGCTGGTTAAGTTCCTCGCGCGCGGGACCGGCTCGGCCGGGGCGGCGGCCGGCTACCTCCTCGGAGAGCGGGACGCGGCCGGGAAGCCGCGCGAGGGCGTCGAAGTCCTTCGGGGTGATCCGAACCAAGTGGCCGCCGTGGCCGACACGCTGGCGTTCGAGCACAGGTATACCTCCGGCGTGATCGCGTGGGCGCCGGAGGACGAACCGACCGACGCCGAGATCGAGGCCGTCGTCGACGCCTTCGAGGACACGGCCTGGGCGGGACTGGAGCCCGACCGATACGCGTGGACCGCCGTGCTGCACCGCGAGCGCGGCGGAGGCGCGCACGTCCACGTCCTTGCCGCCCGGTGCGACCTGGAGACCGGCCGGAGTCTCAACATCGCCCCACCGGGCTGGGAGAAGACCTTCGGTCCCCTCCGGGACGCCTTCAACCATGAACACGGCTGGGCTCGCCCGGACGACCCCACGCGAGCCAGGGTGCAGCAACCCGGCCACCGCGCCTACATCGATGCGGCGCGGCTACGGGCCGGGCTACGGCTCGAATCCTCCCCCCGAGACCTGATCCGGGACTACCTGCTCCAGCGCGTCGAGCACGGCACCGTGCAGGACCGGGCCGATGTCGTCGCCGCGCTTCGGGAGGCGGGGCTGGAGGTGCCGCGCCAGGGCAAGGACTACCTGACGGCGCTGGATCCCGAGACCGGGGACCGGTGGCGGCTGAAAGGAGAACTGTATGGAGAGAACTTCGACCGCGAACGATTTGACCGACCGGCTGCGCAAGCGGCTGGCGGGCGAGAGACGGGAGATCGAGGAGTTGACCACGAGCGAGCTGGAGCGGCTCGGCGCGAACTCGCGGCGCGTCGCGAGGAACGCGCTGCGTTCCATCGAGCGCGATACGGAGGAGGCGACCGGCAGGATGCGCGAGTTGCTGGCCAAGGCGTGGCAACGGCCCCTGATCGTGGGCCTGAGCCTCTGGCTCGGTTTCTTCGGCGGAAGCTGGGCGACGATGCGCTGGCTGTCGAGGAGCATCCAGGATCGGATCGAGACGGTCTCCGGACTGGGCCGGGATATCGAGGACGCCCGGCGGACGCTGACCCAGCTGGAGGAGGACACCTGGGGGCTCGTGTTCCACGAGATCGAGGGCGAGAGGTTCGTGGTGGTGCCGGACGGGGTGCTGGCCCGTCCGCCCTGGTGGGTGGACGACCGTCCGGCGTTGAAGCTGTCGAGAGAGTGAGGGAACTGTATGAGCGAGTTGGAACGGCAGTTGACGGAGGCCTTGAAGAGGTTGTCCGCGCAGTACGAGACGGAGCAGCGGCGGCATTCCGGGCAGGTCGAAGCCTTGCGGCAACACGTCGAAGCCTTGCGGCGGCGCGTCGAGCGGCAAAGCGCGGAGAACGAAGCCTTGCGGACGCGAATCGAATGGCTGGACGGGCAAGTGAAACGCTTGGCCGAGTCGTACGGCACGCTCGCCGCGACCTTGTGATGATGGTGACGGTGTTGCGCGGGCGCGGGCCGGATCGCGACCGCGAC
>CBDDPN010000008.1:0-65515 GCA_965232315.1 Longimicrobiales bacterium
CCGGTCCCGGCGGGATAGTCGCACCGCTCGCAGCGCGGCGCCGGCGGCGGACGCAGGCGCCCGCGGCAGGGCGCGCACACCAGGCCGTCGCCCGCTCCACCCGCGATGCGCGAGCCGCAGGCCAGGCAGGCGCAGGGCAGGAAGAAGTCCAGGAGCGGAGCCAGTGCGCCGCGAATCGAGGGACCGGCAGCTGCGGTGGGCCGTGCTGCCCTCATGCAGAGCGCACCCGATCCAGAGCTTCGCGCATGGCCGCGAGCGGAGCCTCGCGTCCCCACCACAGCTCAAAGGCCCGGGCGCCCTGCTGCAGGAGCATTTCGCCGCCGTCCATCGCGGGTAGGCCGCGCGCAAGCGCGCTGGCGGTCAAGGGCGTCCCGGAAGGAGCGTACACCATGTCCATGACGGCTCCCACGGCGCCGAGCCGGTCGAGGTCGACGGGAAGCGGATCCTCGGCGCGCAGGCCGAGTGAGGTCGCGTTGAGGACCAGGTCGAAGGCCTGTCCCTCCAGGTCCCGGGTGTCCGGCACGACGCGCACCCGCCCGTCGCCCGCTTCGCGCGCCATGGTCCGCGCCCTGGCGAGAGTCCGGTTGACGACCCGGATCTCGCCGGCGTCTTCGTCGATCATGGCGGCAACCGCGGCGCGTGCCCCGCCCCCGGCTCCCGCGAGCAGGACCCGGGCGCCCCGGGCCGAGCCCGCCAGCAGTGTGCGAATGGCGCGGCGGACGCCTTCCAGATCGGTGTTGTCCCCGCGGATGCGTTCGCCCTCCCCCCAGAAGGTGTTGCACGCGCCGGTCCGCACGACGGCGTCGCCCGCGTCGTCCACAACGGCGGCCGCCTGTCGCTTGTGGGGAACGGTCACGTTGCCCCCTCCTCCGGCTCGCGCCAGGGTGCGCATCACCGGGGCCACGTCCTCCGGTTGGCATGCGATCGCCACATACCGTCCGTCGAGCCGGGCAGCCTTCAACGCCGCCGTCTGGATCGCCGGCGAGAGAGAGTGCGCAACGGGATTTCCCAGGATGGCGAAGACGCGTGGCGCCCCCCGCTGGGCGCGTCGAGCCGGCACGGTGCCCCTCCTTGCGCTCACGCTTGCGGGTCGGATCCCACCCGGTCGAGAACCGCCTCCACCAGGCGCTCGAGCTGCGCGCGGGCCTCCCGATACCGGTGGTCGTCTCCGCCGAAGGGATCTGCGACACTTTCCGACAAATCTCCGACGAAATCCGTGATTACCTCCGCGTAGCAGTCACGGCTCACGGCTTCCACCGCCGCCAGGTGCCACGGTGCCATCACCAGCACCACGTCGGCCCACCCGAGCCGCTCTGCCGTGACCAAGCGCGCGGCATGGCTGTCCAGTGTCAGGCCTCGCTCGCCCGCGGCCCGGCAGGCCCCGGCGGAGGCGGCGGAACCCTCGAAGGCCATGGTCCCGGCGGACTTGACCTCGATGTGGCCGAGCCCCCGCCGGGTCGCGTGAGCGCGCGCCAACACCTCCGCCATCGGGCTGCGGCAGGTGTTGCCGGTGCACACGAACAGGACCCTGAGACGCTTCGCCGCGGGCTTCGGCCGCACATCGCTCATTGTTCCGTCTCTCCAGCCTGGGGACAGATCTCGCGCACCAGCGACGCGCTGATCGCCCCGGCGCGCAGAACCACCGCGCCGACTCCGGTACAATCTACGATGGTCGAGGTCATCGCCGGGGGAATCTCGCCGGCGTCGATCGCCCACAGCCGCCCGTCCGCACCCAGTGCGCGAACCGCATCCCATGCCTGGGCCCCGGAAAGCGCCGGCTTGCCGCCGGGCGGGTTGGCGCTGGTGGACGTGACCGGCGCCCCGATGTCACCCAGGATCTGCTCCACTATCGGGGCCGGGCTGACCCGGACGGCAACCCCCCCGCTCCGACCCCGCACCTGCGCGGGAAAGGCGCGCTTCGGATCGGGCAGGACGAGGGTGAGGGGTCCGGGCCACAGGTGTTCGGCAAGCCGCTGCGCACACGGGTTCCAGGTCAACCCGGGAGCCGCGCCCGAATGGGGCAGCAGGACAATGAAGGGCTTGCTCGTCTCGCGCCGCTTGAATGCCGCCAAAGCACGCAGGGGCTCGTCCCGCACGAGCCCCCCCAACCCGTATACGGTCTCTGTGGGGTAGGCCAGCAACCCCCCGGACCGCAGATGTCGCGCAACCTCGCCGAGTTCGCGGGCTGAAAGCGTCCCCTTCCGGCAGCGGAGCATGCGGGGTTCGCTCACGCGCCGCCGCCTACCGACTCGAGCAGGCGCTCCGCCAGGATCAGGTCTTCCGGGCGGGTCACCTTGAGGTTGCGCGGCGATCCTTCCACCATCTCCACTGCGCCCCCGAACCGCTCCACCAGCGATGCATCGTCCGTCGCCGCGATCCCTTCCCGACGCGCACGGCGGTAGGCGAGTTCCAGCTGTCGGCGCGGGAACGCCTGGGGGGTCTGTGCGTGCCAGTAGCGGCCGCGCGGGGGGGTGCGGACGACCCGGCCCCGTGGGTCGACCTCCTTCAGCGTGTCCACCGCCGGCACGCCCGCCACCACGGCCCGGCCGGCCGCGGCCGCGCGCAGACAGCGCTCCACCACGCCGCGCGTCACCAGCGGGCGGGCGCCGTCGTGGACGAGCACCACCTCGACCCCGGGCGGGAGCGCCGCCACCGCCGCCGCCACCGATTCGCCCCGGCTGGCGCCTCCCGCGACCACCCGCACGCGCGGGTCGGCGCCGGTCAGCCAGGCCGGAGGGCGCGCGGCCAGGTCGGAGGGGAGCGCCACCGCCACGCACTCCACCCCGGGCGTCTGCAGAAACGGGCGGATGGCGCGCAGCAGGATCGGTTGCCCGGCGAGCTCCAGAAAGATCTTGCGCACCCCGCCCATGCGCCGGCCCGCGCCCGCCGCGGGGACCGCGACCCCGGCCCGGCAGGGAGGAGATCGGCTGTCTGGCGTCACCCCGGGTATCCGCGCGACGCCCCGCTGCGTCCGCCGGGCGGGAGAGGTGCCATGTCGCCTTCCGGCACGACGGAATCGAAGCGCGTGTGGGCGCTGTGGAAGTAGAGCGGCACGACCCCCGTGGGACCGTTGCGCTGCTTGCTCACGATCAGCTCGGCCTTGCCTTCCAGGGAGTTGCCGTCCTGGTCGGTGGGTCCGTAGTACTCGGGCCGGAAGAGGAACATGACCAGGTCGGCGTCCTGCTCGATGCTCCCGCTCTCGCGAAGATCCGACAGCTGGGGACGGTGATCGGCGCGCTGCTCCGGGGCCCGGCTCAGCTGGCTCAGCGCCACGACCGGCACCTCCAGCTCCTTGGCCAGGGCCTTCAGGCCGCGGGAGATCTCGCTCACTTCCTGCTGCCGGTTCTCGCTCGTGCGGGACCCGGTCATCAGCTGCATGTAGTCGATGACCAGCAATCCGAGCTGGCTCTCCGCCTTGAGGCGGCGGGCCTTGGCGCGCACCTCCAGCACGGTGCTGCCGGGGGAATCGTCAATCCACATGGGAGAGGTGTTGAGGCGTCCCGCGGCGGTGGCCAGGCGCTCGACCTCCTCGGTGGCAAGCTCGCCCCGGCGCAGCGTCTGCGCATCGACCCGGGCATCGGAGCAAAGCAGCCGCTGCACCAGCTCCTCGTTGGACATCTCCAGGGAGAACACGCCTACCGGCACCTGCTCGCCCGCGGCGTGCCGGGCGACATTCAGGGCCCACGAGGTCTTTCCCATCGACGGGCGCCCGGCCACGATCACCAGGTTGCCGTTCTGGAGCCCCCCGGTGAGATAGTCCAGCCGATCGAACCCGGTGCCCACGCCTGTGAGCTCGCCCTTGGCCTCCTGCAGCCGCTCGATGTGTTCGAAGGCGGGCCAGAGCAGCTCCTTGATGCGCACGAAGCCCTCGCGTTCGTGCCCGCTCGCGACCTGGAAGATGCGCTGCTCGGCCTCGTCCACCAGCTGCTCGACGGGGCGCTCCCCCTGGTCGTAGACATCGCGAATGATCTGCGACGAGGCGTCGATGAGCCGGCGCAACAGCGCCTTGTCCCTGACAATGCGCGCGTGGTACTCGATGTTGGCGGCAGTGGGGACGGCGTCCAGCAGTTCGGCGAGGTAGTCGTAGCCTCCGGCGGCCTCCAGCTCGTCGGTCTTGCTCAGTTCGTCGCTGACGACGATGACATCGACGGCGTCGCCACGCTCGAACAGGCGCAGCGCGGCCCGGAAGATGCGGCGGTGCGCCTCCGCGGAGAACATGGTGTCGGAGACGATTTCGACCGCGCGCGCCACCGCGTCCCGGTCGATGAGCATGCCCCCCAGAACCGAGATCTCGGCCTCGGCTGAAACCGGCGGCTGGCGGTCGTAGGCGGCCGGCGGGTCCTGCGTGGCGGGAAGTGCAGTGGTGCTCACGCGCATCGGGGGTTGGGTGTGAACGGGTGGACGACCGGGGAGCAGCCTATCCGTTCCCGGACCGGCCTGCACGGTCCATGGTGTTGCGCAACAACTGGAGGTCGTCCCAGACGGCTTGCGTCCAGCCACGATTCCTGAGCAGCGCCGCCGGGTGATAGGTCACCACGGCCGGCACGCCCCTGTAGTCGTATATGTCGCCTCGAAGCTTGCCCAGAGCAACCTGACGGCCGGTGATGAACTGCGCGGCAAACCCGCCTACGGCCAGGATGACCTCCGGAGACACCAGCTCGATCTGCCGTTGGAGGTAGGGGGTGCAGGATTCGATCTCCTCCGGCAGCGGGTTCCGGTTCCGTGGGGGACGGCATTTGAGAACGTTGCAGATGTATACGGATTCCTTGCGCGAGAGGTCGACCGACGCCAGCAGCAGGTCGAGCAGTTTTCCCGCCCGCCCCACGAAGGGAAGCCCGGTGCGATCCTCGTGAGCGCCCGGCGCCTCACCGATCACGACCAGCCTGCCCCTGGGGTTTCCGTCGGAGAAGACCACCTGGGTGCGACCTTTGGCGAGTCCGCAGCGTTCGCACGCGAGCGCGGTCCGGCGAAGTTCGTCGTAGTCGCCGGACAGGGGGACCGGCGCGTCGCCGGGCGGAGCGTCGTCCCTCTTGCGGGTGAGCGCGAGAGCTTCCTGGGCGCTCAGCCGGTCGAACACCACCTCTCCCTCACCCAGCTCCCGTCGCTGGCTCAGGTAACGGGCCACGTCGCGTCTATCCATGCGGGCCCGGGCTCACGACGACGGTCCCGAGAATGGACGGGTCGAACCCCCGCCCAGGCGGTCGAAGATGGCTTCCGCGATCTCGTCCTTGGGCATGCCCGGCAGCTCTTCGGGAGACCCGTCGGCGGCCAGCAGGGTTACCGCGTTGGTCTCGCCCCAGGGTCCGCCTGCGGGACCGTGCGCGTGGTTGGCGACGATGAGGTCGAAGGACTTGCGGGCCATCTTGCTCCGCGCCCGGGCAAGCAGATCGTCGGTCTCGAGCGCGAAACCCACCACCCGCGCCCCGGCCTTCCGCAGCGCTGTGGTCTCCAGGGCCACGTCCGGGTTGGCGGTCAGGCCCAGCGACAGGGACCGGCCCTCGTCGGCGCGCTTCATCTTGCGGGCGCGGGCGCGGGCCGGGCGGTAGTCGGCCACGGCAGCCGCGAAGATCACAACGTCGGCGCGCGGGATTGCCTCGCTCACGGCCGCGAGCATCTCGCGGGCGGTTGCTACGTCGACGCGGGACACGCCGGTCGGTGGGGCCAGGTGGGTGGGGCCGGAGACCAGCGTCACCCCGGCGCCACGCCGCCACGCCGCGCCGGCGAGCGCGTGACCCATCCTGCCCGACGAGCGGTTGCCGACAAAGCGCACCGGGTCGATGGGCTCCCAGGTGGGGCCGGTGGTGATCAGCACCTCTTTCCCGTCCAGGTCGTCGTCCTTCTCGAGCGCGCGGCCTGCGTGCTCGACGATCTCCGCGGCCTCGAGCATCCGGCCCGGTCCGTCCCCTTCCCCGAACGCCAGCGGTCCTGTCGCGGGCCCCGCCACCGCATATCCCCGGCGCGCCACCAGATGCGCGAGGTTGCGCGCGGTCTGTTCGTGCGCGTACATGCGGTCGTTCATGGCCGGGCAGATCACCACCGGGGCGCGCGTGGCCAGCAGGGTGGTGGTAAGCAGGTCGTTGGCCCGGCCGGCGGCGGCCCGTGCGATGAAATCCGCGGTCGCGGGCGCGACGCAGACGACATCCGCCTTCGCGCCGAGGCGGATGTGCATCGCTGAGCCCTCGGTCGAGAAGAGCTCGGTCAGAACCCTGCGCCCGGTGAGCGCCTCGAAACTGAGCGGGGTGACGAACCGGCTCCCGCCGCCGGTCAGGACGACGTCCACCGCCGCGCCCAGGCGGGTGAGGTCCCGCGCGACCTGAACCGACTTGTAGGCGGCGATGCCCCCCGTAACCCCCAGGACGACCCTGCGATCGCGCCAGGGACGCCGAGGGCGCAGGGGGCCTGACACGAACTGCGTCCCCGGGGCTAGTCCGAGCCGATGCCCCGGGCGTGCAGCCGGTACTCGATGCGGTCCGACGTCAGCGCCTCGAGGGCCTTGGTCGTCAGCTTCTTCTCGTCCATGGGCATCGCTTCTCGGGGCATGGCGTTGAGTTCCCTCGCGTACTTTGCCGCGATCAGGACACCCAGGTACTTGCTCATGGCAGGTTCAGCGACTTCCAAAGGTGTAAACACGCGCATCTGGCTTCTCCGTGATGTGGTTGTCCCGATAAGATATCAAAATCTCGGGTGAGAAGGGTGGTGATGCCCCCGCGAATCGCTTTCGCCTTCTCTTCCGCGGCACGCCGCCGAGCCGCGCCGCGTCCGTCTCCGCGGGCAATCGCCCGGACCGTCCGCACGGTCCTGTCCAGATCGTCGTTGACCAGGACATGGTCGAATTCGGGCACCCGCGCCAGCTCCGAACGCGCGGCGCGCAGGCGTCGGACGATTTCCTCACTCGGCTCCGTGCCACGCCCCGAAAGCCTCGCCAGCAACACATCGAGAGAGGGCGGCAAGAGGAAGACGAATACCGCCGAAGGCACGCTCTCGCGCACTTGGGCGGCCCCCTGCACATCAATGTCCAGGAGCACTCGGCGACCGTCGCTTCGCGTCAGGTTCCGCCGCGGGGTTCCGTACAGGCAGTCGTGCACCGACGCCCACTCGGCCAACTCGCCCGCGCGCACCATGTGCTCGAAGTCTTCGCGGGACACGAACTCGTAGTCGGCTCCGTCGCGTTCGCCCCGGCGGGGAGGCCGCGTGGTCACCGAAACCGAGAAGACGAAGTGGCCAGAGTCCGCCGCCAGGGCGCGGGCCACGGTGGTCTTGCCCACCCCGGTCGGGCCTGCCAGCACGATGGGACCCTGGCCGCGCGGAGCTTCGGTCACTGGACGTTCTCCAGCTGTTCGCGAATGCGCTCCACCCCCCCCTTCAGCGACATCACCGACTCCGCCATGCGCGCGTCGTTGGCCTTCGCGCCAATCGTGTTGGCCTCGCGATGCATCTCCTGCATGATGAAGCCCAGCTGCTTGCCCACCGGCGCGCCGTAGCCCTGCTCGAGCGTCTCCTCGAAGAGCTGCATGTGAGAGCGCAGGCGCACGATTTCTTCGTTGATGTCCCATCTCTCGGCGAGATGAGCGATCTCCCGCGCGATCCGGTCGGGATCCGGGGCGACGTCGCCGAGCAGATCGCGAATGGCAGCGCTCAGGCGGTCCCGTTCCGCCGTCAGACGCAGGGGAGCCCGCTCCTCCACACACCCGAGATCCGCCTGCATCTCCGCCAGCACGACCAGAAGATCCGCCTCCAGGCGCGCGCCCTCGGCCCGCCGCATCGAGACCGCCGCTGCCGCCGCCTCCTCCGTCACCTTGCGGAGGTCGCCCTCCTCGACCTCGACCTCGGGACGCGCGGGTTCCGCACTCCGCATGACTCCCTTGAGCCGAAGCAGCAGATCGAGTTCCACACGGCTCTCGAGCCCCAGGTCCCGGGCGAGTTCTTCCAGCGACCGCGCATAGGCGCGCGCACGCCCGCGGTCCAAGTGAAGTTCGGGCTCCGCGGCCTCTCCGGGATCCAGAGCGAGCGAGCAACTGATATGACCCCGGGGCAGCATCGCCTTCAGCCAGCGCTCGATCCGCGGATTGAAGCGCTCCAGGCCCGGCGGCGTCTTCACGTGGGCATTGAAGAAACGGTGGTTGACCGTGCGGATTTCGACCCTGAGGCGGCCCACCTCGGTCTCGCGGACGGCTTCTCCGTACCCGGTCATGCTGTGAATCACGCGCGCCTTCCCGTCATGGCGTCGCCGATGCTCCCTGGGGATGCAGCCCGGTCGTGCCGCCAGGATGCGGCCCCGTGGTCGTGTCGCCAGGATGCGGCCCCGTGGTCCCGTCGGGATACGGCCCCGTGGTCCCGTCGGGATGCAGTCCCGCAGTCCCGTCGGGATACAGTTCATGCCCGTCGCGCCGCTTCAGTTCCAAAGCGTCCACTTGATCCCGTAGATGGAGCGCCCTCCCGGAAGAAACCGCTCCGGGAAGTCCTGCAATTCCCGCTCGGCGGTGAAGTTCTCGGTCAGGATGAAGACGTGAACGGTCAGGATCCGGATCTGCAGACGGAAGTACCAGCTCTGGTGGTAGGGCACCGTGAGAAACCCCGGCCCGATATCCCCTGTTGGCTCCCCCTCGGGGATCCCTTCGCCGGGGGGGTCGCCTCCGGTATCCTGCGGAGCCACGAAGGGCACGACCATGGGTTCGCGTCCCTCCAACCCGATTTCGGTGCGGATCTCGAAGTTCTCGGTGGGCAGAAAGGTGTTGTGGTATCCGAGCTGCCCGTTCCAGCTCTCTCTGGGAAGATAGCGCCAGTCCGGCGCATCCTCATCCCACACCTGGTAGGATGCGGACGCGTAGAGCCCATCGAAATAGAGAGGCAACCGCACGCTGGCTTCCCTCCCCGAACGCGCACCACCGTCCTGCACGACGCCCGCCGAGTCCATGGGGAACCCGAAGGGAGCCAGCCGGTCCTGCTCCATTTCGATACGGGCGACCCCGAGCGACAGGCCGGCCCACGCAAACTGAGCCCCGGCGCGGGTCGAGCGGCGTTCGGTGGTGAAGGATACGGGCGGCCCCGCGAGTCGGGGAATCTCCGGGATGGTGTCGCGAGGGTCGGAGAGGCGGAGGGGGATGCCGGTCACGCCGTCCCGTCTCTCCCCGAAGACCGAGAGCCCGAACACGGGCGCGGTCCATGCGCGCAGGCTCTTGGCCGAGAGATCTGCACCAAGCCAGTTCTCACGACTCCAGCTGCCTTCAACCCCTCCCAGGAAGGAGTTCAGGCCGGCGGCGACCTCCAGCGTCCGCTCGGGCCAGGCGGCGCCGCTCATCCGTGTCCAGCGTCCCGTGGTCCACAGTCCGAGGCGGTCTCCGAAGGCGCGCTCGGCGGTGAGCCGGATACCCGTCTGACCGCGGCTCAACAGGGAGGGGGTCGAAGCCGCGGTGGTGTCCACCGGCGCCGTCGCGGAGGATCGACCCGTGAAGACCTCGGCGGTGAGGCCGGGAGCCAGATCGGCGCGGGCGCGCACGGCCCAGTCGCTCCGGCCCTGCTGCTCGGGGGTATAGAGCGAGGCCGGACGCAAGGCCGAGATTCGGCGCAGTTCCCCGCGCAGGCTCAGGCGGGACCCCAGGGGACGCGTGTAGCGCAGCCATCCACCGGTCATGGCCCCGGGTTCGTTGCGTCCGGTGCCCTGAGTGTCGAGTCGGTCGAGGGTGAAGGCCAGACTGCCGCCAAGCGTGTTGGGATGGGAGAACGTGGCCCGCAGCAGGTTGGTCTGCAGGTCTCCGGTCCCGACCTCGACGAGCGAGTAGGGTCGGGGATCGTCGACTTCGAGGCTTGTCAGCTCGACCCGCAGCCCGTCCGTGGAGCGGCGCACCCGCACGTGCTTGAACCCTGCCAGGCCGACCTGGGCCAGATCGGGGGCCCCGGCCCGCAAAGGCATCAGCTCGAAGCCATCGATGTACAGGCGGACCCGCCCGCCTCCGCCCCCGAAGGCGGTCACGACGTTCGGAGTTCCGAAATCTCCGCCCCTCAGTGCGATGGTCCCCGGAATCTGATCCAGAAGCTGTGCCAGGGAGAGCGCCTGGTTGCCCAGCAGCGCTTCGCGGTCCCACTCCCAGACCCCTGTCGCCCATCCGCCGCGGGAAGGATCGGGAAGCTCGGGAAAGAGCACCACGACCAGCGAATCCGCGAGCGAGTCGGCAGCGAGGAGCGAGTCCGGAGGCGGGGCCAGCGAGTCGGGCACGGCCCCGAGCGAGTCGGAGACGGTGACGGTGTCCGGAGGCGGCACCGAGTCCGGGGGCTCCTGGGCCGAGGACCGGCCTGGAAGCAGGCAAGCGACGATGGCGAGCCCGATGCAGGCGTGACTGACGCGGGGCAAAGGGATTCGTCGGGCAGCCGGCCTGGCGACGTTAGCGGACGCGAACGCCCCGCCCCCGGTGGAGCGAGGCGCGACTCCCGTAGCGAGGGCTGGCGTCACGCGGCCCGCTTCCTCACCCACTCGATAAGGAGACGGGTGGGAGCACCGTAGCCACCTGGCCGCTGGTAGGGCAGCTTGCCCTCGCCGTACGCGGTGCCCGCGATGTCCAGATGGGCCCACTTCGCGTCTCCGACGAACTCCCGCAGGAAGCACGCGGCGGTGATGGTGCCGGCGGGGCGACCACCCACGTTCTTCAGATCGGCGCTGTGACTGTCGAGTTGGCGACGGTATTCCGGCCACATCGGCAGCGGCCAGCACCGCTCGCCGCTCACGTCTCCGGCGGCGCGCAATTCCTCCACCAGGGCATCGTCGGTGCCGAGAACGGCCGACGCGTGGTTTCCGAGGGCGATGACGCAGGCGCCGGTCAGCGTTGCGCAGTCCACGATGGCGGCCGGCTCGAAGGTGCGCGCGTACGAGAGGGCGTCGGCGAGGATAAGCCTGCCTTCGGCGTCCGTGTTGATCACCTCGATGGTCTTTCCCTCCCGGGACCCGATGACGTCTCCGGGCTTGACCGCGCTCCCGTTGACCAGGTTTTCGGAGCTGGGCACGACGCCCACCACGTTCACATCCAGGCCGAGGCGGGCGATGCCTCTGAGAGCACCCAGCACGGCGGCTCCTCCCGACATGTCGAACTTCATGTTCTCCATGCCCTTGGCCGGCTTCAGCGAGATTCCTCCCGCGTCGAAGGTCAGCCCCTTGCCCACCAGTACCAGCGGAGCATCGCCACGGGTTCCGCCGTGATACTCGAGCACGATCAGCCGAGGTTCCTGCGCCGAGCCCTGGGCTACGGCCATGAGCGCCTGCATGTTCTCGTCCCGCATCTCCCGCGGGCCGAGTACCCGAAGGCCGAGACCGAGCCCCGCGGCCAGATCGCTGGCCGTGTCGGCGAGGTGGCTCGGCGTGGCCACGTTGCCGGGACGCGACTGGAGCGTGCGCGCGAAGTTCTCCGCCTCCGCCATGATCGAGCCGGTGCGCGCGCCGGTTGCGGTCGCGTCCGGGTCGGTGCCGGCCACGACCTCCACGGTCGCGACGGTGGAGGCAGGTGGGTCTTTTTCGCCGCGCCGGGTCTTCAGTTCGTCGAAGCGCCAGTCGGCGAGGACCGCACCCTCGGCCACCGCCTGCCCGAAGCGCTCCGGCGAAGTCGCGGGCGCGCCCAGCCCGTCGATCGTGACCCGCCCGAGTCCCAGGTCGGTCGCCTTGCGCACGGCCCGGGCGGCCAGCCGCCGGATGCCCTCCGGGTCGCAGCCGGCCGGGTCGCCCGCGCCGAGCAGAAGAAGACGGTGGGGACCGGCGTCTCCGGGCTCGGCGTGAAACAGGTGGGCGCTGCCGGGTCGCCCGCGCAGGTCGCCGGCCGCGCGCGCCACCGACCGGGCGAGCACCGAGCCGGGAGCAGCCATGGCGGGCACGTCCCGCCCCTCGAAGAGGAAGCCGGCCAGCAATGGCGTGTCATGCTGGGCGGAGGGCCCGCGAACAACCTTTACCTGCATGAGCGCACGCCTTACATGTGGTCGATCACGGCCTGACCGAAGGCCGATGTCGATACCCTGGTGGCCCCTTCCATCTGGCGCTCCAGGTCGTAGGTGACGGTCCTGGCAGCGACGGCCCCCTCCAGGCCCCGGTCGATGGCGTCTGCGGCCTCGTCCCAGCCCATGTGCTGGAGCATCATCGCCGCCGACAGGATCAGCGACCCCGGATTGACCTTGTTCTGGCCGGCATACTTGGGGGCGGTGCCATGGGTGGCCTCGAAGAGGGCGACCTCGTCCCCGACGTTCGCGCCCGGCGCCATCCCCAGGCCGCCCACCTGCGCCGCGCAGGCGTCGGAGAGGTAGTCGCCGTTGAGGTTGGGGGTCACGATCACGTCGTACTCGGAGGGCCTCAGCAACACCTGCTGGAACATGGCGTCCGCGATGCGGTCCTTGACCACGATGCGGCCCGCAGGGTCCGCGCCCTCCCAGATTGCGGACTCCGGAATCGTCTCGTCCGCGAAATCGCGCGCCGCGGTCTCGTATCCCCAGTCCCGGAACGCTCCCTCGGTGAACTTCATGATGTTGCCCTTGTGGACAAGCGTCACCGAACTGCGCCCGCGCGCGACGGCATAACGCAGGGCCGCCGCCACATGGCGATGGGTCCCGAACGGGCTGATCGGCTTGACCCCGATCCCGCTCTTCTCGCGAACGTTCGCACCCATCTCGTTCACGAGGAACGAGCGCACCGCTTCCGCACCTTCGCTCCCGGAGGCCCACTCGATGCCCGCGTACACGTCTTCCGTGTTTTCCCGGAAGATGACCACGTCGAGCTTCTCCGGCTCGCGCATCGGCGAGGGCACGCCGGGGATGTAGCGCACCGGACGAATGCAGGAAAAGAGGTCGAGCTGCTGGCGAAGCGTCACGTTGAGCGAGCGAATGCCCTTCCCCACCGGCGTGGTGAGGGGACCCTTGATGGCGACCTTGAACTCGCGCAGCGCGTCGTAGGTCTCATCCGGCAGCCACTCTCCGGTGTTCTGCTGCGCCTTCTCTCCCGCGTACACCTCCATCCACATGACTTCGCGCGAGCCTCGATAGGCCCCGGCGACCGAGGCGTCGACCACGGCGCGGGTGGCGTGCCAGATGTCCGGACCGATGCCATCGCCCTCGATGAAAGGAACGATGGGCCTGTCGGGAACGTTGATTTCACCCTTGCTGACGGTGATGGTCTCGCCCGCGGCGGGAACCTTAGCGTGCTGATATTGTGCCATGAAGTGTCAGGGGAGGTAGGTTGGGAGGTTGAGTTCCGGCGAGCCCGATTCGCCGGGGGCTGATGGACCCGCGAAGTTTACCGCGCACGTCAGGCGCTAACAAGCGACCCGAGGAGGCTCGAGGTGCGATGGATGCCCTGCAATCTGCGGTCGCAGACCGGATTCAAGCTGATCCTGGTTCTTGCGCCTTTTCTGCTCGTGTTGGTGCTGGGGCTGGTCGAGTGGTGGCTGCGCTCCCAGGGCTCGTAGGACGTGGCCGTGACATCCCTGCCCCGGTATTGTCCCAGCCGAGGGACACCGCCGGCGCACCCGGAGGCCCGCAGTCGGGGCTTCGCGGTGGCACGGTTTCTGCTCCATCTTAGCGGCACAATACCCTGAAGCCCGGGAGGGAATCATGAGCAGAGTCCTTTGCATTCCGGCGATGATGGTGGCGGCGAGCCTGACCTGGGTCCCCGCGACGGCCGTGGCTCAGGGACCGCAGGGATCTTCCGTGTCCTTCGCGGCCGGCGTGTCCCTGTGGGATGGCGTCGGCATCGGACTGGCCTTTCACAACACGCGGATCACGCCCCGGACGCCATACCCGGGCGCGGATGTCTTCGACGGCGTTGGCGTGAGTGAGCGCTATTACCAGGACTCCTACCCGGATTACGAATTCGAGAGGCGCCGCTGCCGCTGGTACCGGGACGACTACCTCGACGGGTGGTACGACCCCTATGACGACTACTGGCGCCGTTGTGGGCGTCGGGTCGGCCGTTGGGGCCTGGCGATCTCCTTTGGGTTCGGGTGGCACTACCCGGCGTATTACCGGTCCTGGTTTGGCGGTTACGACCCGTTCTGGCATGACCCCTTCTGGAGCCCGTGGTACTCGTTCGATCCCTGGTACGGACGCGGATGGCTGGCGTTCGGCTGGCGCCGCCCCAGCTTCTATTACGGCTACTCCTATCCGGCCTTCCATTCGTATCCGGTCTACTACGGCCCAGGCTACCATTCCAATGTCCCGGGATATCGTTATCCGAGCCGAGGCAGGCTGGCGTATGGATCCGGATATGTGAGCACGAATCCGCCGGTCTCCAGGATCGAGTTCAAGGAGAGTCCCCGGCGGACGGCAGTTGCGCGCACCGCCAGGGTAGTGCCTCGCACGGCCGCTCCGCGTGTCTCATCCCGCTCGGCGCCCGCCGTGTCCGCAGGTGTTGCGCGGCGGTCGGGAGGAGACGCGCGGCCCCGGGTGGTGCGGCCGGAGCCGTCGTCGGCCACGACCGCGCGGCCACGAGGGAGTGGGCAGTCCGCGGGGGTAGCCCCCAGGACACGGACGGCGTCCCCGCGCGTCCAGTCCCGGCCCAGTACGCCGCGCGCCCAGCCCCGCGCTTCGGCACCGCCCAACGTCCGGTCCCGTCCAACTCCTGCGCCCCGCGTCCAGCCGCGGCCCAGTGCGCCGCGCGCCCAGCCCCGCGCTTCGGCACCGCCCAACGTCCGGTCCCGGCCAACTCCTGCGCCGCGCGTCCAGCCGCGGCCCAGTGCGCCGCGCGCCCAGCCTCGCGCTTCGGCACCGCCCAACGTCCGGTCCCGTCCAACTCCTGCGCCCCGCGTCCAGCCGCGGCCCAGTGCGCCGCGCGCCCAACCTCGCGCTTCGGCACCGCCCAACGTCCGGTCCCGGCCAGCCCCCGCGCCCCGCGTCCAGTCCCGGCCCAGTGCGCCACGCGCCCGACCCCGTGCTTCGACACCGCCCAGCGCACGGTCCCGGCCAGCTCCTGCACCCCGCGTCCAGTCCCGGCCCAGTGCGCCGCGCGCCCGACCCCGCGCTTCGACACCGCCCAGCGCACGGTCCCGGCCAAGCCCTGCGCCCCGCGTCCAGTCCCGGCCCAGTGCGCCGCGCGCCCGACCCCGTGCTTCGACACCGCCCAGCGCACGGTCCCGGCCAGCCCCCGCGCCCCGCGTCCAGTCCCGGCCCAGTGCGCCACGCGCCCGACCCCGCGCTTCGACACCGCCCAGCGCACGGTCCCGGCCAAGCCCTGCGCCCCGCGTCCAGTCCCGGCCCAGTGCGCCGCGCGCCCGACCCCGCGCCTCGGCACCGCCGGCCGCGCGCCCTCGACCCTCTGCGCCGCCGCGGGCCACCGCTCGGGCCACCCGCCCGAACCGCCGGCCCCCCGGCGGTCCGTAGGGCGCCAACTCGACGCCCGCCCCCCGCGGAGTGACCGGAGCATCCCGTAACGGCCTGCCTCCCCTCCGGGGGGCGGCACTGTACGCCCTGGCGCTGGTCGGCCTGACATGGGCCACGTCCTGCGGCGACGAGGAACCCCCCACCGCCCCCCCAACCCCCAACAGCCCCCCGGTGCTGCAGGGTACGATCCCCGCCCAGGTAATCAAGCCGGGCGTGAGCACCACGGTGGATGCCGCCGTCTACTTCACCGATCCGGACGGGCAGCCGCTGACCTTCTTGTCCTCCACCTCGGACGCCGGGATCGCCACGGTGTCCGTGCTGGGCAGCACGATCACCGTGGTCGGCGAGCAGCCGGGCATCGCCGCCATCACCGTGACCGCCCGCGATCCGGCCGGCCTGACCGTGGCCCAGACTTTCGAGGTCACCGTCGAACCGTTCTCCGAGCGGGAGATCCTGTCCATCTTTTTCCAGGCCACCGGTGGCCCGGACTGGTTCGGGAGCGAGAACTGGGACACGGACGCGCCGCTCGAGGACTGGCAGGGCGTCGATGTCGACGCGGACGGCCAGGTCGTGCGCCTGATCCTCTACAGGAACAATCTGACAGGCCCGATTCCGACCATCCTCGCCGAGCTCGCCACCCTCGCGCACCTGGAACTGGCGTCCAACCACCTGACCGGCCCGATTCCCCCGGAACTCGGTGCGCTGACCAACCTCTTCCACCTGGGGCTCTTCAACAATGATCTCGAGGGCCCCGTGCCCCCGGAACTGGGCAGCCTCTCCAACCTCACCCGGCTGGAGATCGACCGAAACGCGCTGACAGGGGTGACCCCGAACAGCTTCCTGGAACTCGACGGGCTCAGTCACTTCTACTTTTCCCGGAACGCGGGGTTCTGTGTTCCCGGTACACGCGCCTTCGTCAACTGGATCGAGGAGACGACATACCTGTACGAGGGGCCGTTCTGCAACCAGTCCGATCGTCAGGTGCTGGAATCGCTCTTCGAGACCGCTGGGGGACCCGACTGGAGCAACGCCACCGGCTGGCTCGCGGACGCCCCCGTGGGGCAGTGGCATGGCGTCATGGCCGATTCCCTCGGCCGGGTGACCGGACTGGATCTTGGCGGCAACGGATTGACCGGACGGCTACCGCAGACTGTGGGCCGACTGGCGCTGCTCACCCGCCTGCGGATCGAAGACAATGCCCTGTCGGGGCGCTTGCCGGAGTCGCTCGCCGGCCTCTCGCTCCGGGAGTTCCGGTATTCCGGCAACGAACTGTGCGTCCCCCCGGACTCGGTGTTCCGGTCCTGGTTGAACGCGATTCCCGACCATCAGGGACCGGATGCGGAATGCGCTTCCCCATCGGACCGCGATATCCTCACCGCTCTCTACGACGCGACCGGCGGACCCGACTGGGCCGCGAACGAGAACTGGCTCACGGACGCGCCGCTCGCAGAGTGGCACGGAGTCGAGACCAACGAGCAGGGCCGGGTGAAGGTCCTGCGCCTCGCGAACAACGCGCTGGCCGGCCCGATCCCTGCCGAACTCGGCCAACTCGCCGAACTGACCGACCTGTTCCTGTGGAACAACGACCTCCGAGGCCCGATCCCGCCGGAATTGGGACAGCTCGCCAGGCTCCGCCACCTGTTCCTCTGGTACGCCAACCTGGAAGGCCCGATCCCGCCGGAGCTCGGGCGGCTCGGCGAGTTGCAGAGCCTTGAGCTGGGGTTCAATGATCTCACCGGCCACATCCCCCGCGAGCTCGCCGCACTCACCTCGCTGACCAGCTTGGCACTGCCCGGCAACGCCCTCACGGGTCCCATTCCGCCGGAATTGGGCGACCTGGCCACGCTACGCTATCTACGGCTCGACTTCAACGCACTGACGGGTCCGGTCCCAGCCCAGCTCGGCAACCTCTCGAACCTGGAAGAGCTGTCGCTCGCCGACAACGCCTTGTCGGGCCCCGTTCCGGCGGAGTTGGGTAGTCTTGTGGCCCTGAGGAATCTCTCCCTCGCCGACAACGACTTGACCGGCCCCATCCCGGGGACATTGGGTGGCCTGGTCGACCTTGGTGCGCTGATGCTCGGCGGAAACAGCCTCACGGGCCCGATCCCGGTGGAATTCGGCGACCTCCGCCAGCTGCGGTACCTGGAGCTCTCCGGCAACAACCTCACGGGCTCGATTCCGGCCGAGCTTGCCGGTGGCGAGCTATCCCATCTGGGCCTCGGCAACAATCGCCTGACGGGCCCGATTCCGGCGCAGCTGGGTGATCAGTCGACGCTGCGCGACCTGGTGCTCGATCGCAATCGCCTGACGGGCCCCGTGCCGCCCGAACTCGGGCGACTGTCGCGCCTTCGAAACCTGATTCTGACAAGCAACCCGGACCTGACCGGAGCGCTCCCCGACAGCCTGACCCTCCTTGAGAGAGTCACGACGCTTGCGGCCGGCGGCACGGGCCTCTGCGCACCTGCGGATGGGGCTTTTCTACAGTGGCTGGCAGGAGTGCCCAAGCGGCGGATCGGCCGTTGTGCCGAGGGTGGCCCGGCGACGGCGTACCTCACGCAGGCGGTGCAGTCGCTCAAGCACGCAGTGCCGCTGGTGGCGGGCCGGACCGCGCTGCTGAGGGTGTTCGTGACGGCAACCGGCCCCAACGCCGAGGGCATCCCGCCCGTGCGGGCCAGGTTCTTCCAGGACGGCCTCGAGACCCATGTGGTGGACATCCCCGGGAAATCGACCCCCATCCCCGTGGAGATCGACGAAGGCGATCTCGACCTGTCCGCCAACGTCGAGGTTCCCGGAGAGGTCGTGCAGCCGGGCCTCGAAATGGTGATCGACATCGACCCCGAGGGCACCCTTGACCGTACGTTGGGCGTGGCTCGCCGGATCCCGGAAGAGGGCCGGCTCCCGGTGGACGTACGTCTGATGCCTCTGCTGGAGCTGACCCTGATCCCCTTCCTGCTGGAACAGGCTCCGGACTCCGCGATTCTGGATCTCGTCCGGGACATGGCCGAGGACCCCGAGAGACACGAGGAGCTCTCCGATACCCGCGCATTGCTCCCGGTCGGCGAATTCCAGGTGAATGCCCATGAGCCGGTGATGATCTCCACCAACGACGCCTTCAGGCTGTTCAGCGAAACCCAGGCCATCCGCGCCATGGAGGCGGGGAGCGGGTACTACATGGGCATGATGCTGGGACGGACCGAAAGCGCACGAGGACTCGCAAGCCTCCCCGGCCGGGTAAGTTTTTCGAAACCCGAGAAGCGCATCATCGCACACGAACTCGGACACAACCTGAACCTTGCCCACGCCCCCTGCGGCGGCGCCCGCGGTACGGATCGCTCGTTCCCGATGGCGGACGGATCGATCGGTGCCTGGGGCTATGACGTCGATCGCAGGAAGCTGGTACGGCCGGGCACTCCGGATATGATGTCGTACTGCGAACCCAACTGGATCAGTGACTACTATTTCACCAACACGGTTCGCTTCCGGCTCGCCGAAGAAGAGCGCTCGAGAGGCATTGCCCCCGGCTCAGCCGACAGGGCGATCCTGCTCTGGGGCGGGACCGATGCGGAGGGCGAGCCGTACCTGGAGCCGGCCTTCGTGGTGGACGCGCAAGCGAGCATTCCAAAGCCGGGCAGTGACTACGAGTTGACGGGTCGCGACACGGGCGGCCGAGAGCTGTTCTCGCTCCGCTTCGACATGCCCGAGGTGCCCGACGGGGAAGGAAGATCGTCGTTTGCGTTCGCCCTTCCCGTACAAGCGGGGTGGTCCGGCGGCCTGGCCAGCATCACGCTCGCCGGGGCCGGTGGTTCGGACACGCTGGACCGGGATACAGTTCGCCCGATGGCCATTGTCCGCGATCCCGAGACCGGCCGGGTGCGCGCAATCCTGCGTGACCCGCCACCCGCGACCGAAACCGCCCGTGAAGCCGCAGAGAGCTCCGCCGAACCGCATCTGGAGGTGCTGCTCAGCCTGGGAATCCCGGGGGCGGAGGCGTGGAGGCGGTGAGCGGGTGCCGCTGTGACCGGAGACGGTCAGGAAGGGGGTGCGACCAAGTCCGGCACCTCCGCAGAATCAGAGGCGGGCTCGACCGTGAAGTCGGTGAACATTCCCCGACCGTCATGCCCGGAAAAATCGCAGATCGCGGTATACGCTCCGGGCTCCAGCTCCACGATGACGATGCGCCGCTCGCCCGGGTTGAGGCGACGCTCCAGGACCCATGCGGGTGAGGTGCTCCCGAGCCTCCGGAAGTAGATGTTGTGCTCCTCGAATCCGGCGTTCACAAAGCGAATCGGGTGCGGCCCGGTGGGAATCGTAACGGGCATCGAGATGGAGTACTCGTCCATCAGGACCTGCATCGTGTCCGCGCGTGATGGCGCCGACGACGGGCTCTCTGCTGCCGGAACTGCTTGTTCCGCACCGGGTTCCGTGCATCCTCCCGCGGCCAGGCAGATGGCCGCGAGCACCAGCAGCTCCCTTGCCCCCGCGCGTTCCGGCGTCCCGCGAAGGCCTCTCCGATACGGGTCAGCGGGAGGTCGAAAATCGGAGCATCGCGGCTCCCGGACGCCCCGCCGGACGTTGTCGTCCGGGTCGGAATGACGGCGAACGCCTCCGTGTCCCGTCTCCCCCGGAGACGCGCTGGGCCGAACCTGCCCTGGATTCTCTCGAAACAAGAAAGCCGCGAGCCGCAAGAGGACGCACCGAGTCCGACGGGAGTTCCGAAGCACCCCGCACCCTCGAATGTGCGGTGCTGCTTCGGAGAGGCGCCGGTCGGAATCGAACCGACGATCGAGGATTTGCAGTCCTCTGCCTTACCACTTGGCCACGGCGCCAAACAAACGAATGGGGAGCCGACAAGCGTGCTCCCCATCCCGGCCTCGAAGAGCGGGAAACCGGACTCGAACCGGCGACCCCCACCTTGGCAAGGTGGTGCTCTACCAACTGAGCTATTCCCGCAGATGACGCATCATGAGGTTAGAATCAGCCACTAGGGGTGTCAACCACCCCCGCGTCGGTTTGCCCCGGCCAGCGTCGTGACTACCTTTGCATGTTCTCGCCGGCGCCCGTTGCCCGGCCTGCGCACACCATCTTCCCTCCGCTTCCCCTTGCCCCACCCCCTTCGCGGGCAGCCGGCGCCATCCCGCGTTCCGCCTTTCGCCCGCTGGTTGCTGACGTTCTCTCTCCTGTGCCTGCCGGCCACCGCCTCCGGGCAACTCGTCGGCGGGCCGGTGGTGCCATCAGGCTATCTTCGGCTGGACATCGACTCGCATTTCATCACGTGGAACCAGCGATTCGGCCTGCGCCACGAGGGGGGTGCGGTGGTCGAGGAAGTCGAGCCACTGGGATGGAACCTGAGCAGCGACGCGCTGGGGTCGGACCGGCTGCCCCCCGCCGCGATCACCGAAGCCCGGCTCCGGACGCTGCTCGACAGTCCCGACTACCGATTCAACCTGGGGAGCACCACCCATCTGCTCGCCGCCCACGTACGGCGCGTGCCTCTCGGCTTCCGGCTGGGGGTGTTTCGCTGGCTGACCGTGGGGGCATCGATCCCGATGGTGCAGCGCAAGCTCGACTCGGAACTGGTCTACCTGCCCGGTGAAGCGAACGCTGGCCTGGCGCCTTCCCAATCCGCAAGCGGATTGTTTCTGAACGAATATCAGACGGCGCTCTCCGCGGCGCGCGCTGCCGTGGACGAGAGCTGCGCGTCCGGCGACACGACGGCCTGTCTCGAGGGACAGGCCGTTGTACGGAAGGGGGACATACTGTTTGGAAGTCTGTCCACCCTGCTCGGGGAGTCCGTGTACTTCCCCCTGGCGGATGCCGAGGTGGGCCAGGAACTCACAGCTCTTGTGGAAGAAGTCAAGAGCGGACTGATGGGCATCGGCATAGCAGGCTTCACGGCCCCCCTTCCTCTGGGAACGCCCCTGAGCCCGGCCACCTTCGACTCGCTCGTCGTCGCCCCGGTGTTCGGCACAGACGGCCTTCCCCGGCGCGGATTCGACGCCCTCTGGGAACCCGGGGATCTGGAAGTCACCGCGGCCATCCAGCTCCTGAACACGACCCGGCGTCGCGCTGCAGCGCGCACCCCTGAACCACCGGCCGACTCCCTCGACACCCCCGAGGAGGATCCGGGAAGCGGGCTCGGGGTGCGGTTGGGCGTGGCGGGGACGCTCCGGCTGGGAACCGGCACCCCGCAGGACACAATTCGCGATTTCCTGGACATGGATGTCGCGGAAGGTCAGACGGATATCGAAGTGCACGCCTTCGGCAGCCTCGACTGGGCAAGGCGGGTGGGGCTGGTCTTCGATGTTCGCTACGGCGTCGCCTCCCCCGTCACCGTCCGCCGGCGCATCACTCATCCGGATGCGGGCTTCGTCCAACTTCCTCCGCTGGAAGCGGTACGGTGGCATCCGGGAAACCACCTCGACTACGCGATCTCTCCACAGCTGCTTCTTACGCCCGAACTGACCGCCGGCTTCGTGTACCGGTCCTACAGTCGTGAAGCAGACACGTACGGGGGCAGCGAGACCGACCTCGCGCCGCTTGCGCTGGAGACGGAGGCCAGGGTGCGTTCGATGGGGGTTGACGTGACGTACTCCAGCTTCCGGGGTGGCGGTTTTCCGCTGGAGGTTCGCTTCGGTTGGGAGGCCGCGCGCACCGGAACCGGGGGCAGGACCCCGAAGACGGGGCGGGTCCGCTTCGGAGCGAGTCTGTTCCGCAGGATCTGGGGCGAGGGTTAGCGGGACCGCCCTCAAGACCCGTCCGGACACGCGCTGCGCAACAATTCGCGCGCGTGTTCGCGGGATGCCGGGGAGCCCGGGTCTCCTCCCAGCATGCGGGCGATCTCCCGGACCCGTTCCTCGCCGTCGAGCGCAACAGCCCGCGTGCGGGTCACACCGTCCTCCGGTGACAGCCGCTTCTCAACGAGCAGATGACGGCCTGCCCGGGACGCGATCTGGGCCAGGTGGGTGATCGCCAGCACCTGGTGCGCGCGTCCGGACTCCTCCAGTCTTGCTCCGACCGCATTGGCGATTTCACCGCCAACGCCGGAGTCGATCTCGTCAAAGACGAGCGTCGGAACCTGGTCCACGGCCCCGAGAATCGACTTCAGGGCCAGCATCACCCTCGACAGCTCTCCCCCGCTGGCGATGCGCTGGAGACGCGCGAGGGGGAACCCGGGGTTCAGCGACACGAGGAACTCGACGCGCTCGGCGCCCCCCGGTCCGACCTCGGGCAGGGCGTGCAGCGCAACAGAGAAGGTGCCTGCCTCGAGCCCCAGTTCGGGGAAGAGCGCTTCGACCTGTCGTTCCAGGGCGCTCCCCGCCTTGTGGCGAGCTTCGCTCAGAGCTGCCGCCTCGTGCTCGAGACGGGCCCTTGTCTCTTCGATGCGCCGCTCCAGGCTGGCGATGTCGAACGAACTCGTCTCGATTTCCTCGAGCTGTGCACCCAGCCGGCGCCCGGTCTCGACGACATCCGCCAGTTCGGGCCCGTACTTGCGCTTCAATCGGAAGATGCGGTCCAGCCGGGCACGCACCTGTTCCAGCCTGCGGGGATCGTGTTCCAGGGAATTCGCGTAGTCACCGAGGAAGCGACCGGCCTCGCTCGCGGCCTGGTACGACTGTTCCAGCAACTCCGCCACATCGGCGAGCGAGCCGTCGAGCCGCACGATGTCCCGCAGCGCCGCCTGTACCGCGCGAATCCTCACCGTGACCGCGTCGTCCCCGGCGTAGAGTTCGCTGTGGGCGCCGCCAGCGCTACGGGCCAGATCGTCCGCGTGCTCGAGCCGGGTCGCCTCCGCTTCCAGCAACTCGTCCTCGCCCTCCTCGATCGACGCTCCCTCGATCTCTCCAAGCTGGAAGCGCATGAAATCCGCGCGGCTCGCTAGTTCCCGGATCCGACCCTCCAGCTGCGCCCGCTCCAGTTCCAGCGTCTGGAGCCGACGGTGCGAAGAGGCTACCGCTCTCGCCTGCCCGGTCGCGCGCGCGAAGGAATCCAGCAGCTTGCGTTGTTCCACGGGCTTGAGCAGGCTCTGGTGCTCGTGCTGCCCGTGCAGATCGACGAGGTGGTGCCCGAGCTCGCGAAGGAGCCCCACCGTGGCGGAGGAGTCGTTGACCCACGCGCGGTTGCGTCCCCGGCGCGCGACTTCCCGGCGCAGCACGAGCACGTCGCCGGTTGCGGCCAGCCCCAGCTCCTCCAGCCTGTTCCTGACCGGCTCGCAGTCTTCGATGTCGAAGGCCGCTTCGATCAGGGCGCGACGCGCCCCCACGCGCACAAGGTCCGGAAATGGTCTTTCGCCAAGAAGGCAGGAAAGAGCGCTCGCCACGAGGGACTTGCCGGATCCGGTCTCGCCGGAAAGGGCGTTGAGACCCGGCGCCGCGTCCAGCGTCAGGTCATCGATGACCGCGTAGTCGCGGATTCGCAGTTCGATCAGCATTCCCGGGCGGGACTGCCGGGAGACCAGCCACCGGACGACACCATGCCGCAACGCGACCCGGGGAAGCTCACGATCTCCATAAGATGAATCCCATGATCTCCATAAGATCAAGCACCCGAGGGAGATTTGAGTGCCCAGTTCAACTTGCGTCTCAGCGTCGAGAAGAAGGTGTGCCCCGAGAAACGAAGCAGGGGCACGCGCACCGTGCCCTTTGTGATCTCCACCACCGAACCGGGAACGACCGTCACCGCTTCCTGGCCATCCACGGTAAGCACCAGGTCGCCCGAGGGGTCCACTTCCTTGACGATCACGCGCTCATCCGCCGGCAGCACCAGGGGCCGAACCGCCAGGGTGTGAGGGCAGATCGGGGTGACCAGAATGCAGTCCACTCCGGGCGCCACGATGGGTCCGCCCGCGGACAGGGAGTAGGCGGTCGAACCGGTAGGGGTGGAGACGATCACGCCGTCGGCGCTGAAGCTGCCGATTTCGTCGTTCGCCGCTCCCTCGCCCACGAACAGGTCGAGACGGGAAACCCGCGCCGCGCCGCTGTTGTGGACAACGAAGTCGTTGAGCGCCAGCTGCGATTCCCCCGGCCGTCCGTCCGCGTCGACGATGGTCGCTTCCAGCGTGCCCCGGTAGTCGAGGGTGAAGTCGCCGCTGCGCAACCGGTCGAGGGCGGTCGCGAGGTTGGAACCGGCACTGGAGGTGAGAAAGCCCAGATGCCCGAGGTTGATCCCGAGGACCGGTATGTCCCTTCCCGTAACCATGCGCGCCCCGCGCAGGAGCGTGCCGTCCCCGCCGAGGGTGACCAGCAGATCCACGGCCCCCTCCTCCAGACGCAGAGCGTGCACGCCGGGCGGAGCGTGCGGGAGGATCGCCGGCTCGCAGGTGAGGTTGAAGCCGAATCGCCGCGTCAGTTCGGCAAGACGCGCGAGCGTGGAAGCAAGACCGGGTTGCCCGGGCAACGCGAAGACACCGATGCGGCGGATGGGAGGAGACGCCATCGCGGGTTCCGGGGGCTTAAGCCGTCTCTCTCGCTGCCATCATGCGGAGGCCGGCCGTCCCCTCCGCGAAGCACCGGGCCTCCGCCGCGATGCCCTTCGCGTCCAGCCCCACTTCGCCCAGCAGCGAGGGCCTGTCTCCGTGCTCGATGAAGTTGTCCGGCAACCCCATGGTCCTCACGGCCACGCGCGACCCGGCGCGTTCCTGGATTTCGCGCGCCATGAAGGCGCCGAAGCCGTTGATCACGGTTCCCTCTTCAACCGTCAGAACACGGGTGTGCGACCCGAGCACGCTCTGCAGCACGTCTTCGTCGAAGGGCTTGAGGAAGCGGCAGTTGACGACGGTCACATCCAGTCCGTCGTCGGCCAGCTCGTCCGCGGCCGCAAGCGCTTCGAGGACCATCGTGCCGACAGCGAGGATGGCCGTCCCGGAGCCCCGCCGCTGCACCTCCCAACTCCCGTACGGCACCGGATCGATCTCCGAGGTAGGCGGAACCGCGGCGGGAACAGCGTCGCGCGGGTAGCGGATGCTGTAGGGACCCGCATCATGCGAGAGGCCGGTCTTCATGAGGCCGATCAGTTCCTCGCCGTCCATGGGTGCGGTGACGGTCATGCCCGGTACGAGCAGCATGTAGGCGATGTCGAATGCGCCGTGGTGGGTGGGACCATCGGCCCCGGCCACCCCCGCCCGGTCCATGCAGAACATCACAGGGAGGTCCTGGAGCGCGACATCGTGCACGATGGAGTCGAAGCCGCGCTGCAGGAACGTCGAGTAGATGGCCACGACCGGGCGCACGCCCTCGGTGGCCATGCCCGCCGCCGAGGTCACTCCGTGCGCCTCCGCGATGCCCACGTCGAAGAAGCGGTCCGGAAACGCCTTGCCGAAGATATCGGTGCTGGTTCCGCTGGGCATGGCGGCGGTAATGGCCACCACGCGCGCGTCTTCGGCGGCGATATCGGTCAGTCCCCTGCCGAACAGCTTCTGGTAGCGGGGCAGGCCCACCGGCTTCTTCGGCGAAAGGCCGGTGATCTTGTCCCAGGGGGAGGAAGCGTGCCATTTGACCGGATCCGCCTCCGCCGGGTCGTAGCCCTTCCCCTTCTGCGTGACCAGATGGACGAGCACCGGGCCGGGCAACCGGCGCACCCGCTGCAGGGTGTTCACAACGACGTGGATGTCATGTCCGTCGAACGGGCCGAAGTAGCGGAAGCCGAGTTCCTCGAAGAGCATGCCGGGGACGAAGAGGTGCTTGACGCTCTCCTCGAATCTGCCCGTCGCCGACTGCATCACGTCGGCGATGCTCGTGGGCACGCGGCGCACCAACTCGCTCACCTGCTCGCGGACCCGGTTGTACAGCGGGTTGGTGATGACGCCGTTCAGGTACTTGTTCATCGCGCCCACGTTCGGGGCGATCGACATGTCGTTGTCGTTGAGGACCACGATCAGGTCACGGTCGCTGGCGCCTGCGTTGTTGAGGGCCTCATAGGCGAGCCCGCAACCGATCGCGCCATCGCCGATCACCGCGACGACGTCGAAGTCCTCACCCTTGTGATCGCGTCCGATGGCCATCCCCACCGCGGCCGAAATCGAGGTCGCGGCGTGTCCGGCCCCGAAGACGTCGAACTCCGATTCGATACGCCTGAGAAAAGGAGCCAGTCCGTCCTTGCGGCGGATACTGCGAAGCCGGCTGTTGCGGCCGGTCAGAATCTTGTGAATGTACGCCTGGTGCCCCGTGTCCCAGACGATGCGGTCGCGGGGTGTGTCGAAGACGTAGTGGAGCGCGACGGTGAGCTCGGCGACGCCCAGGCTTCCCCCGAAGTGTCCCCCAACCTGCGCCACGACATCGATGAGTCTGTCGCGCGCCTCTCGAACCAGATCGGGAAGCTGCGATCGCGACAGCTTGCGCACATCGCGCGGGTACTTGACATAGTCGAGGATCGCCACCTGTTCACTCCAGTTACAATTCTCGTGCTCCCGACCCCCCGGCATGGCCCTGCTCGGCAGGTGTTCGGGCATCGCCCACTAGTATAACCGCATACCGCCCGATCTGTTACAGGGCATAAAGTCGGAGTGTGGACAAGCCCGGCTAGCGGTGCCGGCGGACCACGTAGTCGGCAATGGCTCTCAACGGCCTGGAGTCAAGGCCCGCGTCTGCCAGAACCCGTTTCGCCAGCGACACCTGCTCGAGCGCCTTGCTGCGTCCCCGCTCCAGCCCGTACAGGGTGACGTAGGTCGACTTGCGAAGCGCTTCGTCGCTGGGGTGCTTGCCCAGGCGCTCGGCCGAGGACGTGGCGTCCAGAATGTCGTCCGCGACCTGAAAGGCGAGGCCGAGGGCGCGCCCGTAGCGGTAGAGGGCCTCGATCCGGTCTTGCTCCGCGCCGGCGGCGAGGCCGCCCATCCGAGGGGCGGCCGCCAGCAGTGCGCCGGTCTTGAGTGCATGCAGCCTGTTCAGCCGCTCCGGTGACAGAGTTCGGCCCTCCGACGCCAGATCGATGGCCTGACCGCCGACCATGCCACCCGCCCCGGCGGCCCGCATCAGCGCGCGCACGATCTCCCGCGCGTCTGCGTCGCCGCATCCGAGTTCCACGGAGGCGCGCCACGCCTGAAGCGCCGCTGCCGGAATCAACGCCGCCGCCGCCCGGGCCGTGCGCGGCGCTCCGAACACGCGGTGCGGCGTGGGCGCCCCCCTGCGCAGCGCGGCGTCGTCCATGCACGGCAGGTCGTCGTGCATGAGCGAATAGGCATGGATCATCTCGATGGATGCGGCCAGATCGTAGCACGGGCGCTGGACACTCCGCCCGCACGCGGCGTACGCCGCCACGCACAGGATGGGCCGCACCCGCTTGCCTTCGGTAAGCAAGCCGTGGCGCAACACCGGGGCGAGGGAGGAACCGACGCGCGGGGCAAGGGAAGCCAGCGCTCTCTCAAGAGCCTGCTCGACCTGCCCGCCTTCCTCCTTCAGGAAGGATGTGAGGTCGAAGTCGTCGTTCGGCGCTCGGTCGTCCCTCGAGGCCGAGGGGTCGCTCACCGTGCGCCGTCCCGCCGCCGGGCCTCGCCCTCGATCAGCTCCTCCACCCGGAGTTCGGCCGCCGAGAGGAGTCGTTCCGCGGCGCGAATATGCCGAATTCCTTCCTCGAAGAGTTCGAGACTCTGTTCCAGCTCGACGTCCTGCGTGTCCAGGGCGGAGACGATGCGGTCGAGACGGCGCAGCCGTTCCTCGACCGACATCGACTCCGGCGTCTCCGCGTCGGCGTGCGCGGGCGTCCGACTTCCGCCGGCTCCGGCATTCTCGTCCATCAGCGTCGCTCCGGGTCGTGAGGGTCGGGATGAAGCCCCCTCACCCGGCATGCGACCCGGCCATCGACGACTCGGAGGTCGAAGGAGGACCGCAACGGAAACCGGGCAACGTTCCTGAGAACGCGGCCCGAGCGATCGAGCGGAACGGCGTAGCCCCGCCGGAGGGTCGCGAGAGGCGAGAGCGCTTCCAGCCTGCCGGCTGCGTTCTCCATCCGGGCGCGCCGCAAGGCGAGTCGTGCGCGCATGCTTCCGGCAAGCCGTTCGCGCCGACTCAGGACCTGCGCCGCCCGCGGCTCGAGCACGCCGCGAATCCCGCGACCGAGGAGGTCCGAGCGGGCATCCAGGCTGCCGTGACAGCGGTCCAGACAGCGCTTGATGCCCGCCGACAGACGCGGCCGCAGGCCGGCCAGCCTGCGCGCCAACGAGGCGCGGTCGGGCACCACCGCCTCCGCGCCGGCAGAGGGCGTGGGGGCACGAAGGTCGGCTACCAGGTCGGCAATCGTAACGTCCACCTCGTGACCTACCGCCGAAACCACCGGCACCGGGCAAGCCGCGATCGCCCGCGCCACCTCTTCCCGGTTGAAGGCCCACAAGTCTTCGAGCGAACCGCCTCCCCGCCCCACCAGGATCACGTCCGCCAGCCCGCTCCGGCCAATCTCGTCGATGGCTGCGGCCACCTCCCCCGCGGCGCCGTCCCCCTGGACGCGCGCGCTCCTCAGCAGCACGCGCGTCCAGGGCGCCCGCGCCCCGACCACCGACAGGATGTCCTGGAGCGCGGCCCCGGTGGCCGACGTGACCACCCCCACGCACGAGGGACACGCCGGGAGCGGCCGCCTGCGGGCGGGATCCATCAGGCCCTCCGCGGCCAGTTTGCGCCGCACCTGCTCGAAGGCCCGGCGCCACAGCCCCTCGCCGTCCTCGGCCGCCAGCCGGCGCACGCGCAGCTGGTACCTGCCCCTCGGCTCGTAGAGCGTCACCGACCCGAACGCCCGCACCCGGGTGCCGCCTTCCGGATCGGCCGGCAGCCGCCGGGCGTCGCTGGCGAACATGACCGCGTCGATCTGCGCGGCCTCGTCCTTGAGCGTGAAGTAGCGGTGACCCGGCGCCGTGCGACGCCAGTTGGCGACCTCCCCCTCCACCCAGAGCGCCGGCAGCCGGTCCTCCAGAAGCATCCGCGCCCGGCGATTCACCTGGGTGACGGTCCACGGGCGCGCGGTCTCGCGGGGCCGGCGCGCCGGCGGCTTCGGCCCGCCCCGACGGCCCGCTTCCCGGCCCGCAACCTCGCCCCGCCCACCGAACGGGAAGAGGTCGAGCGACCCGTCCGACCGGGTCATGGCGAGACTCGACCCCGGGCCCCGTCCGCATGCAGCCGCACGGCGGCATCGACGGTGTTGGAGAGCAGCATCGCGATGGTCATCGGGCCGACTCCCCCGGGGACCGGCGAAATGGCGCCCGCGACCTCCTTCACTTCGTCGAACGCCACGTCGCCCACAATGCGGTACCCGCGCTCGCGGGTCGCGTCCTCCACCCGGTTCGTGCCCACGTCGATCACGGTGGCACCCGGTCGTACCATCGCTCCGGTGACGGTCCCCGGCCGGCCGATCGCCACGATGAGGATGTCGCCGAGCCGGGTCACCGCCCCCAGGTCGGGGGTGCGGCTGTGCGCCACGGTCACGGTGGCGTTGCCGCCGGGAGCCTTGCGCATGAGCAGCGCCGCCATCGGCTTACCCACGATGTTGGAGCGTCCCACGATCACCGCGTGCCTGCCCGACGGATCGACCCCGGAGCGAAGGAGCATCTGGACCACCCCGGCCGGCGTGCATGGCGCCAGCACGTCGGGCGCGCCGGTAGCCAGCCGACCGACGTTCACCGGATGGAAGCCGTCCACATCCTTCGCGGGACGAACCCGGTCCAGCACCACCCCGTCGCGAATCTGGGCCGGGAGGGGCAGCTGCACGAGGATTCCGTGAATCGCCGGGTCGGCGTTGAGGCCGTCGAGCACGCCCAGCAGTTCGACTTCAGGGGTTGAACCCGGCAGGGTGATCTGCCGGGAATGGAGCCCTGCGGCCCGGGCGGCCCGGTTCTTCATCTTCACGTAGCTGTGACTGGCGGGGTCGTCCCCCACCAGCACGGTCGCCAGCCCGGGAATCAGGCCCTCCTGCCCGCGCAGCGCGGCGACCCGCTCGCGGAGTTCCTCGCGGATGGTGCTCGCGATCTCTGTTCCTGAAATGATGGCGGCGCTCATTTCTCCATGGGTTCGGGATCCGGGGGTTCGGGAAATGGTGCCGAGCGACGGGGCGCGGGCGGAACCGCTAGCGGGCAAAGCCCACCGCACGCGTCTCGCGGATCACCACGATCTTGATCTGGCCGGGATAGCGCAACTCGTCTTCGAAACGACGCGCGATGGTCTCCGAAAGCGTGCTCATTTCGTGGTCGGTGATCTTTTCCGGGTGCACCATCACACGCACCTCCCGTCCCGCCTGAATGGCGAAGCAGCGTTCCACGCCGGGATAGTCGAGGACGGTGTTCTCGATTTTCTCGAGACGTTTCACGTAGCTGTCGAACATCTCCCGGCGCGCCCCGGGGCGGGACCCCGAAATGGCGTCGGCGGCAGTCACCAGGAAGGTCTCCGCGTAGCGGTGCGGTTCCTCGTCGTGGTGCGCACGGATGGAGTTCAGAACCTGGTCCGGCTCGCCATACCTCTCGCACAGGGCATACCCCAGCTCCACATGGGTCCCCTCCTGATCGTGCGTCATCCCCTTGCCCACGTCATGCAAGACCCCGGCCCGCTTGGCGATCTGAACATCGAGCCCCATCTCGGAGGCCATGCCGCCGGCCAGCAGCGCCACCTCCTTCGAGTGAAGGAGCTGGTTCTGACCATACGACGTGCGAAAGCGCAGATGTCCGAGCGCCTGCACGATCTTGGGGTGCACGTTGTGGATCCCCAGCTCGTAGAGCACCTCCTCGGCCGCCGCCAGCATGGTCTTGGCCACGGCCTTCTCGCTCTTCTTGACGATATCCTCGATGCGGGCGGGGTGAATCCTCCCGTCCTCCACGAGTTTGCCCAGCGCGACGCGGGCGACTTCCCGGCGGACAGGATTGAACCCGGAGAGGATGACCGCTTCCGGGGTGTCGTCGATGATGACATCGATGCCGGTGGCCTGCTCGAAAGCGCGGATGTTGCGGCCCTCGCGCCCAATGATGCGGCCCTTCATTTCATCGGAAGGGAGCTGAACCACGGACACCGTCATCTCGGCGGTCTGCTCCGCAGCCATGCGCTGGATCGACTGTGCGATGATCTTGCGCGCTTCGCGTTCTCCGTTGCGCCTGGCCTCCGCCTCGATGACCCGAACGACGCTGGCGGCCCTGGCTCGAGCCTCGTCCTCCACACTCTTCATCAGGAGGCTGCGGGCTTCTTCCGCCGAGAGACCGGCGAGGGACTCCAGCTTCTGCTCCACCGACTGCTCGGAGGCCTCGACTTCCTTGACCCTGAGATCCAGCCTTCTGCCCTGACTGTCGAGGTCCCGGCCACGCCGGTCCAAGGCGTTCTTGCTCTGCTCGAAGCGGGATTCGCGCTCGTTCAGGCGGTCGAACTTTCGGTCCAGGGAATCCGATCTTTGGCCGATGCGGCGCTCGATGCTCTTGACCTCTTCCCTGCGGCGAGCTTCCTCGGACTGCCAGGACTCTCGCAGCCGGTACACCTCTTCCTTGCCCTGAAGTGCAGCGGCCTTGAGGGCGCTGTCGGCTTCGTCCCTTGCGCGGGCGACGATACGTGACGCATCGTCGCGGGCGGCGGCGCGTTCCTTTTTCTGTCTGGAGCGCTCAATCCCCCGTCCAAGCAAGTATCCGGCTACGGAGCCGAGCGCCATCACGACCGCCGCAAGCATAATGCTCCGCGGGTCCATTTTATGCGCTCCGGATCGGGCGCACGCGCGCCCGCCAGTTCCATTTCCATGGGGACGGCTTGACTGAACGCAAAGCCATCCCTGACCGATTCCACGCCGGCACCGTGCCGCGCGGAATGCCTCTAAAGTGCGTTACAAATAGGAGGATGGGGAGGACTGGCGCAAGCAATGAATCAGGACTGGGGCTCGTCGCTCTGCGTCAACTCCGCCTCGATTTCCGCCACGAGCGACTTCGACCTGAGAGCCATCCGGGCGCGCAGATCTTCCAGTTCACCCTGTGCCTCATAGTACTGGGCCGCGATGGAAAGCGCCGCGAGAATGGTCGCCTTGTATCCGTCGAGCAATCCAGCGCGACGACGCACCTCGCGGATGCTCTCGTCCACGAATTCGGCACATCGCTCGATCTCCTTCGGGTCGCCGGTGGACCGGATCGCGTACGCCTCGCCACCGATCTCGACCGTCAGGGACGCCGGGACATCCGATTCAACCATCCTGTTCCTCCAGGAATCGAATCCGGGCCATCATTCTCTCCGCTACTTCGCGGCCTCGAGAAAGACGCTCCCGGAGTTCCTGCCGCTCAGCCTCCGCGGCACGCAGCTTCTCGACCATGCTCTCCGGGCTCTCCTCGCCCTGGGCGACGGGTGCCAGCAGTCCCATCAGGTCCCGGTTTCGCTCCCGAGCGGCCTCCAAATCGGCCCTGAGCGCCTCGCTTTGCCGGATCAGGCGCCGGACTGCAGTTTCGAGGCGCGCGAACGTCTCGCTAGCGGCGGGCGTCCGCTGCGCTTCCTCTTGGTTCGACACCTAACTCCTCCCTGAGTCGCTGAACGAGACGCCGGAGGGCGCGATCGACAACGGTATCCGTAAGGGTGCGGCGCTGCGACTGATATCGGAGGCGGAATCCAATCGAGCGCCAGCCACTGGGCACGTCTCCACCCCGGAACAGGTCGAAGACGGATACCTCGACGAGGTCCGCGCCCCCGTTTCTGCCGAGGAAATCCAGGACCTTGCCAGCCGGCAGCGCATCCGGCACCAGCAAGGCGAGGTCGCGGTCCACCGGTGGAAACGCGGGAAGTGGCTGGAAGGTCGTGGCAGGTCCGACCCGGCTTCCGTCTCCCAGGTCCATCTCCAGCGCCCATACGGGACCTGCCCACACCGGCGCGTCCACCCGTCCGGCGCGCACCTTGCCAGCTCCGCCCACGACCGAGCCGTCCGCCGCCCGCAGCAGGAATTCACATCCTTCATCGAAGAGGCCGGAATCGAAGAGGCCGGAATCGAAGGTGCCGGGCTCGATCGAATGCCCTCCCGGGACCGCGACTTGAAGCAACTCTTCGACCAGCCCGCGCAGTTCCCACTCGTCCCAGGGCTGATCCTTCCCTGACCAGTGGCCAGGCTGGCGGCGCCCGGTCATCGCCAAACCGAGGCGGCTCTTCTCGCGCGGCATCTTCCCGGGCCCGGCATCGCCGAACACGGCTCCCATGTCGAAGAGGCGGATGTCGCGGGCCCCGCGCGCAAAGTTGTACTCCACCGCACGGAGGAGCCCGAACAGCATGGTGCCGCGCAGGTGACTCTCTTCCGCCGAGACGGGATTGAGCACCCCGATCTCACCCGCCTCCGCGGGCGCGAACGCAATGGTGTGCGCCTCGATGAATCCGCGACCCACCAGGGCCGTCCGAAGATGATCGTGCAGCCGAAGGAGCGCATCGTCCGGGACCGTGCCCGGGCGAAAGGCACTCAGGCTGTCCGGAAAGTTGTCGTATCCGTGGACGCGGGCGATCTCCTCGATCAGATCGACCTCGCGAAGAGTATCGTAGCTGCGGTGGCCCGGCACCGTAACCTCCAGCCGATCAGCGGTCTGCCGGCATCGATAGCCGAGCGCCCCAAGCAGATCCACGATCTCGCCGGCCTCGAACCTCACGCCCAGAAGTCGTTCCACCCGATCCGGCCGCAGCGACACCGCCGGCGCCTGCCATGGCCGCGGGCAGGCGTCCAGAAGCACGGGCGCCGGGACGCCCCCCGAAGTGGCCGCCACGATCGAGACCGCCCGCCGAAGCGCCCGCTCCAGCCCGGCGGGATCGACGCCGCGCTCGAACCGGTAGCTGGCGTCGGTCGACATGCCGAGCGCTCGCCTGACGGCGCGCACGCCCCCGGGTTCGAAGAGAGCGCACTCCAGGAGCACATCCGTGGTTTCGCTGCTGATCTCCGACTCGCTCCCGCCCATGACCCCGGCGATGGCCAGCGGTCGGTCGGGATCGCAGATCAGCAGCATTCCGTCGTCCAGCTCGCGCTGCTCGCCATCGAGCGTGCGCACCGACTCTCCCTGCCCAGCCGCGCGCACTACGATTTCCGGACCCGCGACCTTCGCCAGGTCAAAGGCGTGCAGCGGCTGGCCAAGTTCCAGCAGCACGTAGTTGGTGGCGTCGACCACGTTGTTGATGGGATGCGCACCCACGGCCCGCAGGCGGGAAGCCAGCCACTCCGGGGAGGGGCCGACGCGCACCCCCCGCACGAGCGCGGCCATGTAGCGCCAGCACTGCCGGGGGTCGTCGATGCGGACGCGCACCCCCTCCCCCTCCGCCACGGCCGACCCGGTGCGCACCGCGAGCTCGGGCTCGGTCACGCCGGGAAGCGGGGTCAGCCGGATGCTGCCGTCCCCGACCAGTTCGCGCGCCACTCCCACATGAGACAGCAGATCTCCCCGGTTGGGAGAGACCTCGACATCCAGGCGGTGGTCGTCCAGCCCAACGCTCGGCGCGAACGCGCTCCCCGGCTCGAACTCCCCGGCCAGCTCCAGAATGCCCCTGTGGTCGGTGCCGAGCCCGAGTTCGCGCGCCGAGCAGAGCATGCCCCGCGATTCCTCCCCCCGAATGCGCACCCGCTTGATACGCACGTTGCCGGGCAGGACCGCTCCCACCGGCGCGAACGGGTAGCAGACCCCGGCGCGCACGTTGGGCGCTCCACACACGACCTGCACCGATCCGTTGCCCCCGTTCACCTCGCAAAGCGACAGCCGGTCCGCGTTCGGGTGCCGGCGCACGCCTTCGACGCGACCGATCACCACGCCGGCGAGCCCGGCGGCGAGGGCGGTGATCCCTTCGACGGGCGCTCCGCGCATCGCGAGGCGGGCCGCGACTTCCGCGGGGCCCAGGTCGAGGCCCGGCGCCACCGCCTGCAACCAACGATGGGAAACGTTCATGCGAACTGGGCGAGAAAGCGGACGTCGTTCTCGTACAGCGTGCGGATGTCGGTAACCCCGTACTTGATCATGGCGATGCGCGCGGGCCCCATGCCGAAGGCCCAGCCGGAATAGCGCTCGGGATCGCAGCCCACATTCTCCAGGACCGCGGGATCGACCATTCCGGCCCCCATGACCTCCATCCAGTCGGTCTCCTCGATGCTGCCGTCCGCGCGGACCACACGTCGCTTGACATCGACTTCGGCGCTCGGCTCCGTAAACGGGAAGTAGCCTGGACGAAAGCGGACGCGCGTGCCGGGTCCCCAGAACTGGCGCGCAAACTCGGAGAGGGTCGCCTTGAAGTCCACGAAGGTGATGCCTTCATCCACCGCCAGCCCCTCGATCTGGTAGAACGCCGGGGCATGGGTGGCGTCCCACGTGTCGCGCCGATAGGCGGGCCCGGGAGCCAGAATGCGCACCGGGGGCCTGTGCTTCTCGAGGGTCCGGATCTGGACCGGGGACGTGTGACTGCGCAGGAGACCCCCGCCCCTGAGGTAGATGGTGTCCTGCTCGTCCGCGGCCGGGTGGTCGAGCGGCGTATTGAGCGCCACGAAGTTGTACCATTCGGTCTCGGCCTCCGGCCCCCGGGCGCGCGTGAAGCCGAGTCGCGCGAAGATTGCGCAGATCTCATCCACGACCAGCGTGACGGGATGACGCGCCCCAACCCACCGGCGGCGGCCGGGAAGGGAGAGGTCGTGGACGCCCCCACCGGCATCGGCGCGAGCGTGCGCAAGCGAACGTTCACGGTCCTCGAGGGCGTCGCGCAAAACCCGCTTCACCCGGTTCGCTTCGGCGCCTACGGCCGGGCGTTCCCGCGCATCGAGTCCGCCGAGCTTGCGCAGGATCCTCGAGACGCGCCCCTCCTTGCGTCCCAGAAAGGCTACCCGCGCACGCTCCAGCGCCGCGGGGTCGCTCGCGCCGGCGACGGCGTCCAGCGCATCCCGTTCGAGCGCCTGGAGCTCATCGACGAGAGAGCCGGCCTCGGACACGAGGATGATGTATTACAAGCGCGGACCGCGCTCAGACACCGGCCAGACCCTGCTTGGCGCGATCCGCGAGGGCGGCGAAAGCTTGAGGATTGCGCACAGCCAGGTCCGCCAGTGACTTGCGGTCCAGTTCGACTCCCGCCCGCTGAAGGCCGTTGATGAAACGGGAGTACGACAGGTCATGCTGACGGGAGGCCGCGTTGATGCGCGTGATCCAGAGCCGGCGGAAGTTTCTCTTCTTCTGCTTGCGGTCCCGGTAGGCGTATTCCCAACCGCGTTCCACAGCGTCCTTCGCGGTTCGATACAACTTCCTTCTTGCGCCGAAATAGCCTTTGGCTTCGCGCAGGATCTTCTTCTTGCGCTTCTTGCGCGCGGGCGAACCAGTCGTTCTGGGCATGGGCGACTCTCTCCGGCTGCCTACAGATTGGGAAGCAGGCGACGCAGCTTCCGCTCGTCCGCCTTTGACACCAGCGTGGCCGACCGAAGGCGGCGCTTCCGCTTCCTCGTCTTCTTGGTAAGGATGTGGCTCTTGTAGGCTCGCATTCTGCGGAGCTTGCCGCTGCCGGTCCGCCGGATCCGCTTGGCCGCTCCACGATTGGTCTTCATTTTGGGCACGATCAACTCCTCGGAGCCAGCACCATCGTCATTGTGCGCCCCTCCCGCACCGGGCGCGTTTCTATCTTGGCAATCTCTTCAAGCTCTGTCGTCACCCGCCTCAGCACCTCCATCCCGATCTCGGGATGAGACAGCTGACGCCCCCGGAACATCATCGTCAGCTTCACCTTGTTTCCATCATCCAGGAAGCGCCGAACGTGCCGGACCTTGAACTCGTAGTCGTGATCTTCGATCCCCGGCCTGAACTTCACTTCCTTGATCTGAATGTGATGTTGCTTCTTCTTTGCTTCCTTGGCCTTGCGGGCGGCGGTGTACTTGTATTTCCCGTAGTCCATGAGCCGACACACGGGCGGACGCGCGGCAGGCGCCACCTCCACCAGGTCCAGGCCGACCCTGCCGGCTCTGTCGCGCGCTTCCTCGATGGACACGATGCCGACCTGAGCGCCTCGTTCGTCGATGAGGCGCACGGGACTGATCCGGATCTGGTCGTTGACTCGTATCTTCTGTTCCTTAATGGCCTGTTTTCTCCGTGGTTTTGTGGGCCGGTCTCTCGACAGGGGTACGGGACGAAAAAACCCGGGCCACCCCGGGACACGAATCACCACCCCGCCGGTTGATGCCGCTTGCCGGCCGAGCCTTGACGTAACCCCGCGACGCCTGGCGCCGAAGGTGGAGGGATTTCGCGGTCCTCGCTTTCGCGTTGTCAACGCCAAAAGATAGGGATGAGAGGCGCACGGTCAAGCGAAAACCCTCACCGGCATGCTGATATTCGGCGGCAAGGGACGCTTCGGTTCCCTCCAGACCGACCACCGCAAGGATGCCGCGCCGAGACCGCCCGATGCGGCCATCAACGCGCGCCGGGACCGCGCCGTGCGCCCGTCAGCGCGTCCCGGGAGAATCGCCCGCGCGTGCCAGCCGCCGCAGGTACAGCCGCATCCCCGCCCAGTCGTTGGCCGCCCTGAAGACATCGAAGTACCGGTCGGCCCGCTCCCGCCCGACAACCGCCGCCTGGCGTGCCCGCACCTCCGACTCGTAGTCCTCGGCCAGTCGCACGTCCCCGGTCGCCGGCTCGGCCCGCACCCGGCTCTCGACCGCCGCCAGCGCCTTGCTCAGTTCTTCCCGGCGGGCTTCGAAGTCACCGTGAATGCCGAAGTGTGCGACCGCAAACCCGTCAGGATCGTAGATCCGCACTCGGTCCAGAGTTTCCTGCCACGCGGCGAGGTTGACGCCGGGCGCGGGCGTCGGCGGATGGACGGGCGCGCGCCGATCCAGGATCACGCCCAGCGCGTCGCCGCACAGAAGCACGCCCTCCCGCTCGTGAAGAAAGGCGAGGTGGTGGTCGACATGGCCGGGCGTCGGGACGGGGCGCAGAAGACGCCCGGGTGCATGGGCGCCGGGCTCCCACGGACGGATGTTGAAGGCCGGCACCGGGCGGACCTCTCCCCACAGCCGGTCGTGGGCTTCGCCGAAGGTGCGGCGCGTGCTTCGCAGCAGGCGGGTCGGGTCGGCCAGATGAGGCGCGGCATCCGCATGAACGTACACCCTGAGCGCGTCGTTCTCGCCTACGAGGTGTCCCGTGGCTCCGGCGTGGTCCAGGTGGATGTGCGTGAGGAATACCGCGCGCAGGTCGGCCACCCGGAAGCCCCGCTCGGCCAGCCGCGCGCGAAGCGCTTCGAGGCAGGTAGCGGGCCCCGGATCGATCAGGGCAGGCTCCGGGACCTCCAGCAGAAAGGACGAGATCGCTCCCCGAAGACCCAGATGCTCAAGGTCCAGGGGCTCGATCAACGACGCCGCACCTTTTCGGGCCCGCCGCCCGGAATTCGCCCCCGCGCCGACACGCGCCTAGGAGCCGGCTCCGAGGTAGGGCCGCTCCTCGGGTCCCACGAAGACCTGGCGAGGACGCGCGATGCGCTGCTCGCCGTCGTTGACCATCTCCTCCCACTGCGTAAGCCATCCCACCGTGCGCGGAATGGCGAAAAGCAACGGGAACATCTCCACGGGAAATCCCATCGACTGGTAGATGAGGCCGGAGTAGAAGTCGACGTTGGGATACAGGTTGCGCCGGATGAAGTACTCCTCTCCCAGAGCGATCTTCTCCAGCTCCAGCGCGATGTCCAGCAGCGGATTCTTCCCGACCACCTCGAACACGTCGTGCGCGGTGCGCTTGATGATGCTGGCCCGAGGATCGTAGGCCTTGTACACCCGGTGCCCGAAGCCCATCAGCCGCCGCTCTCCCCGCTTCACGCTGTCCATGAATTCCGGGATGCGATCCGTGGTTCCTATCTCCTGCAGCATGCGCAGGACAGCCTCGTTGGCACCT
Source organism: Longimicrobiales bacterium (assembly GCA_965232315.1). GTDB lineage: Bacteria > Gemmatimonadota > Gemmatimonadetes > Longimicrobiales > Gaopeijiaceae > BD2-11. Next base: position 39,122 of record CBDDPN010000008.1, read on the forward strand.
CCGTGCAATGGGCCAAACAGCGCGGCCATGGCGCCCGCATGCGCAGAGTAGGGGTCGGAGTGGGAACTGCCGATGACGCGCATCGCGGTCGTGGAGCAGTTCTGCTCGTGGTCGGCGTGGAGGATGAAGAGCACCTCCAGGGCACGCTCCAGAACCGGGTCGGGTTCGTACTCGCGCACGCCGACGCGGAAGAGCATGGAGAGGAAGTTCTGCGTGTAGTTGAGGCCGTTGTCCGGGTAGGCAAGCGGGAGCCCCCGGTGATGGCGATACGTGTAGGCGGCGATGGTGGGCATCTTGGCGATCAGGCGCACGATCTGGCGCCAGCGATTCTCCGGATCGTGGATGTCCCTGGCGTCGGGATAGAAGGTGGACATCGCCGCCACCGTGCTGATCGCCATCCCCATCGCGTGTGCATTGTAGCGAAACGCGTCGATCAGCTTGGTCAGGTTCTCATGGATGTAGGTGTGGACCTGGACTTCGTCCTGGAAGCCTTCCAGCTCGCCTTCCGTGGGAAGCTCCCCCTTGAGAATGAGGTAGGCTACCTCGAGAAAGGTGCTCTTCCCGGCCAGCTGCTCGATGGGATAGCCGCGGTACTGCAGAATCCCCTTCGACCCGTCGATGTAGGTGATGGTGCTGCGCGTGTTGGCCGTGTTGGAGAAGCCGGGATCATAGGCCATCATGCCGAAATCCGAGTCGTGAACCCTGATCTGACGCAGATCCATGGCCCGGATGACATCGCCTTCCAGGATGTCGATCTCGTACTCGGCGCCGGTCCGATTGTCGGTGATCGAAAGAGTGTCGTTCTGCGACCCACCGTGTTCCATGTCCGCCCTCCGCACCAGCTCGCTCTCGGCTGGCGCACACTCGTTTGTCGTTTCGCGGGTTCCTGGTCGCCGCAGGATCCGTCTCGGCTCCACCGTCGAATAGTCTAATCGAAAACGCAAGCCGGGCGATAGACATGCCCGCCGCGCGTGCCGGCGAAGGTGCCCCTCCACTCCACCGTCGGCTCCCTCCCGCGGGGGTGCGCCCAAGACGCCGCATCCAGGCATGGCAGCGCCCAGCCTGGAGTGTTTGCGTTCAAGAGAGCAAAGGAAAGCGCGGCCGCAGCCGCGCGAGACAACCATCACCAGGAGGGGCAATGCGTAGTTCCAGCGGATTTTCACTCATCGAGCTGCTGCTCGTCACGCTGATCATCGGAATCCTGGCGACCATCGCCATTCCCCGGCTGACCTCGGCGCGCGACCGGGCCTTTGTCGCCACCATGCAGGCCGATCTCAGGAACCTGGCCACCCAGCAGGAGATCCACTACGCCGACAACCTCACCTACGCCGACTCGGGTGAGGCGCTGGGGTTCATCGCTTCGGACCGGGTGACCGTGACCATCGTGGAGGCGTCGGGAACCGGGTGGTCCGCGACAGCCGCGCACGCCGCATTCGGAGAGGACGACGGGTGCTCCGTGTACTACGGCAGCGCGGCGGCGACGACGCTGGGAGCTCCCTCGGCGCCCGGAGATATCGCCTGCACCCGTTAGGCGGCATGCGTAGCCGGGCGGCACCGTCGATCAGCAACCGACATCCCCCCGTTGCGGCCGGCGGCGCGCCTCGTTCCGACCGGCGGCCCGGGGTCACCGCCGCCGGCCGCGCGATCCGTGCGTCTAACGCACGGTGAAGCGAACGGTATCGACGACCCAGGGTTGCAGCGGGATATGCAAACCGTCGGCGACCACGGCGATGATGGTGTAGTCGCCCGGCGCCAGGTCGGTCATCTCGTGCTCGGTCTGGGCCAGACCGAAGTGGATGTAGCTGCCCTCGATGGCGGGGATGGGCAGTTCGGGGGGCGTCAAGTCGGCGTTGACGACCAGGTGATGATGCCCGGTGCCCGGGTCCATCACCCCGGCCGGGACGACCTCGAGGTTATCGACCTCGAACACGACCCGAACGGAGTTGCCTTCGATCGTGGCCCCGTCCGCGGGTTCGGTGATGTGAACCCTCATCGCTCCTTCGTCCATGGCGTCCATCCCGCCTTCGTCCATGGCTGCGTCTTCGCCCGCCATGCCGCCCTCGTCCATTTCACCCGCGTCTCCTCCTCCGCACCCCAGGGCGACGAGAAGTGCGGCCAACGACCACGGGCTCCATCTGCGAATTCCTGGCATTGGTATCCATCCGTGTTGACAGGGAATGGTTTGCGGTCCCGAACCGCGAACGCCGGCAGACCGCGGCTCGTGCCAGTATTGAGCCGCACGTTGCCGCCCGGCAAGACCCGTGCAACCGATGGAGGGGTTGGACAATCTTGCCGGGGACACGGGCGTCGCCCAATCTGCTACTTCACCAACTCGGCGATTCCAGGCGGTCCCGTGAACCATCCAGCTGGCCCGGCGCACCCGGCCGGACGGGCGCACGTCGAGCCGAGGCGTGCACCTTCATCGCGATGGCGGCCGACCGCCCCAGCAAAAAGGAGTTCTCCCATGCGAAAGCTACTCCCGATCCTCGTCATGATTCTCGCGGCAAGCGCTCAGGCGGCGCAGGCGCAGAGTGCGCAGATGAATTTCTTCCTCACCAGCGCCGGCTCCGGCGACGGCGCGAATCTCGGCGGTTTCGAGGGGGCCGACCAGATCTGCCAGGACCGCGCGTACGCAGTGGGCGCCGGTGACCTGATCTGGCGCGCCTACCTGAGCGCGGCGGCCAGTGACGGCCAGCCGGCCGTAAACGCGCGCGACCGCATCGGGGACGGGCCGTGGTACAACTACGCCGGCACCATGGTCGCCCGGGACGTGGACGACCTGCACTCCGAGAACAACCTGCTGGGCAAGGAAAACTCGCTCACGGAACAGGGCAGCCCGGTCAACGGCCGGGGCGACTCTCCCAACATGCACGACATCATCACCGGCTCGACGATGGACGGCATGGCCTCCGGGGACGAGGGCGACACCACCTGTGACAACTGGTCCAGCAACAGCGGCGACGGCAGTGCGCTGGTGGGCCACCACGACCGTGTGGGCGGCGGACAGAACCCCACCTCCTGGAATTCGGCGCATGCCTCGCGGGGGTGCGGACAGGAGGACCTGCAGGGCACGGGCGGCAACGGCTTCTTCTACTGCTTCGGGATTGGTAGCTGAAAGTACATGCACGACAACAGCTTAACAGGGCAATGGCCCGGCTGTTGACGCCGGGTTATGCCCTCCGAGCGGCGGCGCGGCGGGTTCGCCAGTTTTCGCGCGCGGGCGCAAATGTGTGCTTTTTCCTTGCGTACAGTACATTGGCGGCATCAACCAATTCCGGGGTGCTTCAGTCACCCGGAAAAAGGCCGCTAAATGCCCAACTTTGGTCGCCATTGCGAATACAAAGAAAGCGCACACCCTTGCGAACGGGCGTCCCGCGCTCCACGTTGCCCACTTGGCTCACCGTACCCGTCCACTCCAGAAAGGGAGAACCATTGTGGACATCAAGCAACTCGTGAAACCCACCATCGTCGCAGCCGTTGCTCTGCTGGTGGCCGACTACGTCCTTGACATGGTGCCCTTTATCGGCGGGCATCACCCGCACGGGCACCACGAGCACTCCGACTTCTCCACCTTTGGCCTGCTCGGGACCCTCTTCCACGGCCTCGTGCTCGCCGTGGTGCTGGGATGGAGAGGCGTGGGCGACGCGATGGATGGAGCGAAGGCCGGCGCAACCTACGGGGTGTTGCTGAGCCTGGCACACAGCGTGGAAGCCGGAATGATCGACGCGGAGCTCGTCGGTGCGGCCATCGGCAGCGCCGTCGTTCTGGGCGTCGCGGGCGGCGCAGTGGCCAAGTTCGGTGGAGGATCCGACGGCTAGCAGCGCCAAGCAACCCCTCCCGGTCGCCTTCCGCCTTGCGGGTGCGTAAACGCAAGACCAGCGGCCGCCGCATGCGAAGTGGGGTCCCGTTGCCAATCTTGTCAGGCAGCGGGACCCCACGTCTTGATGGTGGTCTGACCGCGCGCTGATGGTGGTCTGACCTGACCGTCCAGGCCATAAGCGTCCCAGCAATCGTCTGACGGTCTATGGAAGCGTGGCGGATTCCTCCGCTACCTCCCCGCCCTCCGCTACCTCCCGGCCCACCTCTCCCTTCCCGGGCGACCGCCGGATCCACCCGATCGTCAGCCACGTCGCGCCCATCACCACGAGGGTGAGGGCCAGCAGCGCCAGGGTGCGCGCCAGCAGCGCCACATCGAAGACGGGCCAGCGGAACGTGTACTGGGTCAGCACGCCCCACCGTTCCGTCATCCAGTGCCATGCCGTGTGGGCGACCAAAGCGGAAAGCAGAATATTCCCGATCTTTTCCCTGATCACGAAGCGGTAGAGCAGTTCCAGCGCCGGCACAATAACGAGCAGCGCGGCGATCTGCCCCAATTCCACCCCGACATTGAAGGCCAGGAGCGAGGTCACCAGGTGCGATCCCGCGAACTGCATGGTTTCGCGCAGGGCGAAGGAGAAGCCGAAACCGTGGGCCAGGCCGAAGGCGAAGGTGATGATCCAGCGGGTCTTCACCTTGGTGCCCACTATGTTCTCGAGCGCCATGTAGACGATCGAGGCGGCGATCAGCGTCTCGACCAGGGGCGGGAACCACAGCGTGTTGGGCGCGAAGTTGAACGCCGAGGCCGCCAGAGTCACCGAGTGCGCCACGGTGAAGGCGGTGACGAGTATGAGAAGAGAGCGGAATCTGCGCAGGGGAGCGACCAGGCAGAGCAGGAAGAGCAGGTGGTCGATCCCGTCCAGGATGTGCTGGAAACCGAGCACGACGAAGCGCCACGCCGCCTGGTGCCAGCGGGGATCCAGGCGGACGAGGCCGGGATGGCCCGTGTACTGATACAGCCGCTCTGAACCACCCGGCGGAAGAAAGCGCAGAATCGTATTGACCCTCAGCGCCAGCCGCTCCAGGCCGGGATCCATGGAGAAGTCGGAGTCGGCGGAGGTGATGGGGTATTCGAAGAGCACGTCGAGCATCGCCTGCTGCCAGACGATGCGGGTCTCGGGAGGAAGCGGCGGACCGGTGACGTGCGCCAGCGCCCCTTCGTAGCTGGTGAAGGAGCGGTCCGAGGGAATGGAGACGAGCGCCGCGACCAGTTCGGGAACCGGAAGCCGTTCGCCGTTCTCGAACAGCTGCAGGGGATTGCCGATCCAGAGCATGGCGCCCTGGCGGATTTCGTCTTCGGCTTCGGGGATGTCCAGGTACCCCGGCCCGATGGTCGGGAAGACGATGTCCTGCATGGTGTTGAGCGGCACCCGCACCAGGAGCCGCAGGCGGTCGCCTTCGGGCTTGACGAACATCCGCACGATTGCATCGCTGGGGATGTCGTGAACGGCGGGAGCCCCCTCGAGGGGGGCGGAAGGCCGCACCAGACTCGCGGCCACGGCGACCAGGAAAACAGCGGCGATGACAAGGCGGGTTCGGGGCATGACTCTCGGTAGGTGGGTCGCGGCGCAAAACCTCGCTCACGCGCCGCCAAATCGTGACTCGGGCGCCGGGTCAAACGAGAAATCGTAACCGGCCCGGACCCGCGCCAACAGGGTGACCCCGCGCTTGCCCACTCAACGTCATCGGACGCTGAAGCTCAGGCGGGAGAATGTGCGCGCACGGACATGAGACCGTATACTGCTTATTCTGTGCAGTTGCACCATCCGACGCGCGTTTAAGTACCCGATTCCATTCGACAAAGGAGATGAAGGGATGAGACGGACACGCGATCTTCTCGCCGGTGCGGTCCTGATTGTGGTTGCGGCCGCGTGTGCGGAAGCCGCCATGGAATCAGGCGAAATGTCGATGGAGTCGATGGACGGCGGCGACGGCATGGCGCCGATGTTCGAGGTCGATCCCTTCTGGCCCAAGCCGCTGCCGAACCACTGGCTTCTGGGCGCCACCATCGGGGTGGCGGTGGATTCGCGCGATCACGTCTACATCGTGCATCGCAACACACCTGACCAGTTCGCCGCGCGCACCGAGGTGGGGCTGGCCCAGGATCCGCCGCTGAGCGAGTGCTGCGCGCCCGCCCCTCCCGTCCTGGAGTTCGACCCCGAGGGCAACCTGGTCAACGCCTGGGGCGGCCCCACCGACACAGGGGAGTACGAGTGGCCCACCTCCAACCACGGGATCGTGGTCGATCACATGGACAACGTCTGGATCGGCGGCAACGGCGGGCAGGACAACCATGTGGTGAAGTTCACCCGCGAGGGCGAGTTCCTCATGCAGATCGGCCGGTCCGGCATGCGCGAGGGCAGCATGGACACCGACAACTTCGGCCGGGTCGCCAAGATCGCCTTCGACGCCGAAGCCAACGAGGCCTACATGGCCGATGGCTACCTCAACAAGCGGGTCGTGGTGGTCGACATGGACACCGGCGAGTTCAAGCGCTTCTGGGGCGCGTACGGCAACGAGCCGGACGACAGCTACGAATTCGAGCCCTATTCGCCCGATATCCCGCCCGCTCAGCAGTTCCGCGGGCCGGTGCACTGCGCCGATCCGTCGCGTGACGGGTTCGTCTACGTGTGCGACCGCGCCTCCGACCGCATCCAGGTCTTCCAGAAGGACGGCACCTACGTGCGCGAGGTCTTCATCGCCCCGCAGACCCTGTCGCAGGGCTCGACCTGGGACGTCGCCTTCTCGCCCGACTCCGAGCAGACCTACATCTACCTCGCCGACGGCCAGAACATGAAGGTGTACGTCATCCTGCGCGAGACCATGGAGGTCCTGTACAGCTTCGGCGACGGCGGGCGGCAGCCTGGCCTGTTCTTCGCGGTGCACAGCATCGCCACCGACTCCCAGGGCAACATCTTCACGACCGAGACCTACGAGGGGAAGCGGGTGCAGAAGTTCGTCTACAGGGGCATGGGGACCGTCACACAGATGAACATGGGTCCGGCCTGGCCAAGCGGCGGCTGATCGTTGGATCCCCTGGAATCGCGGGCCCCTTCGCTGCTCCTGCGAAGGGGCCCTTTTTCAAGAGCGGTCGCAACACTCCGGGGTCACTCCAACACTCCGGACCCTCGGGGTGTCTTTTCGGGTGGCGCGCGGCGGATGCCGCGGGGTCGGGGCCGGGCTGCCCCGACCGTTGCGATCCTCAAGTTATCAAGGTCTGAATCCATGTCGATGAATTGCCGGGCGGTCTTCCTGGCGTTGGGTGTGGCGGCGGTGGTGTCTCCTGCGGTCGCGCAGGACCAGCAGCTTCAGAATCCCCCCGGCGGGGGAGCTGCCGCGATCATGCTCGAAGCCGAACACGTCCTGCCCGAAATGGGCATAAGCCTCGATGGCCGGGTGGACGAGGCGAGCTGGGCTCGGGCCATTCCCATCACGGACTTCACCCAGCAGGAGCCGGTGGAGGGCGGAGTTCCTTCGCAGAAAACCGAAGTCCGCGTGATCTTCGACGAGGACAACATCTACATCAGCGCGATCCTTTACGACGACCCGGAGGGAATCATCGCGTACCAGATGCAGCGCGACGCGTACCTGATGACCGACGACCGCTTCATGTGGATCCTGGACACCTTCAACGACGGGCGCACCGGCTACTTCTTCGAGATCAACCCCAACGGCCTCATGGGCGACGGCCTCATCACCGGCGGCCGCGGCGGCGGGGGCGGGGGCGGGGGCCGCGGGTTCGGTGGCGGCGGAACCAACAAGGCCTGGGACGGCATCTGGGAAGCCCGTACGTCTCGCCGGCCCGACGGCTGGTCCGCCGAAATCCGGATTCCGTTCCGAACCCTCAACTTCGACCCGGAAGCCGACCGCTGGGGCATCAACTTCCAGCGCACCATCCGCCGCAACAACGAAGAGATCCTGTGGCGGGGATGGCGGCGAACCGAGGGCTTGAACAAGCCTATCTACGCGGGCGATCTGGTGGGAATCACCGAGCACGTCGGGCGCGAAGATGACCAGTCCCATGCCATCTCACGGGGGTACGGAGTGGAAGTGAGGGGCTCCGGGATCGCCGCATGGCGCAACGTTCCGAGCGCCCCGGAACCGCGGAACATGCATCAGGACATCAGCTTCGACGTCAACTACAACATCACGCCCAGCCTGCGCGCATCGGCTTCCATCAACACCGACTTCGCCGAGGTCGAAAGCGATGAACGCCGAGTCAACCTCACCCGCTTTCCACAACGTTTTCGTGAGCGGCGTGCGTTCTTCCTCGAGGGTTCCGGGGTATTCGGCTTTGCTTCCCGCAGCGGCCCACAGCCGTTCTTCTCCCGGAGGATCGGGCTGAACGCCGGCCAGGAGATTCCGATCACCTACGGAACGCGGCTGACCGGCCAGGCGGGCAACTACGAAATCGGTTTCTACCAGATCGGCACAGGCGACCACGAGTTCCCGGGTACCGATGGAATCCTGCAGAACATCACCCGAGAGCAGTTCACCGTTACCCGCGTGAAGAGGCGCATCTTCGAGCAGTCGACCATCGGCGCCATCTATACGCGGCGAGCGACGTCAGCGGCGGATCCGATTGCAGGTGAGTCGACGGTGGCCCCCGGCGACCAGCACACGGCGGGCGTCGACCTGGCCTTCAACACGCGGAACTTCCTTGGCAACAAGAACATGGATCTGGAGGCGTTCTACGCCTGGAACTCCAATCCGGATCCGACCGCGGTCCGAACCAACACGGATCTTTCCGCCCATGGACTCCGCGTGAGTTTCCCCAACGACATCTGGTCGGGGCACATTTCCTACCGGCAGTTCGGCGATTACTACAGCCCCGCGGTCGGCTTCGTGCCTCGCAACGACTTCCGCCGGGTCGAGCCGCGGGTCGGATGGTCGCCAAGGCCGTCGTCCATCGACTGGATCCGGAGCCTCGACTTCTCCGTGCAGTTCCGGCACCTGGAGGAACTGGGCACGGGAATCGTCGAAGAGCGGGAATGGGACCTCAACCTGCTCGGCGTCCGGTTCGAGAGCGGGGACGGCTTCTCGCTCAACGCCAAGCGCACCTACGAATTCCTCGACTTCGGCTACGAGATCGTGGACGGGGTCAACATCCTGGACGGCAACTACACGAACTGGGAGTATTCGATACGCGGCAACACCGCCGGCCGGCGGCGGGTCTCGCTCTACGGATCCGTGACCACCGGCGGTTTCTGGGATGGAGAGCGGACCCGTTACGGAGGCCGGATCTCGTTCCGACCCAACCCGGGCATCAACATCTCGACCAACATCGAGTACAACGACGCCAGCCTGCCGACCGCGGACTTCACCACCAGTCTCTATGAGCTGGAGACCGAGTGGAACGCAAACCCGTGGGTGAGCGTCACCAACCAGCTCCAGTACGACAGCCGGAGCGAGATCGTCGGGCTGTTCGCCCGGCTGCGCTGGATCATCGAGCCCGGAAACGACGTCTACCTGGTCTACACGCACAACTGGCGCGACTGCTCGGTGGCCATGCCGAATTCGGATTGCTCGCCGCTGGACGTCGACCCGAGAGCGGACCCCTGGCTGATGACGCTCTCCAGGGGTGGCGCGATCAAGCTGAACTACACATATAGGTTCTAAGCGCTGGCTCCCGGGAGGTTCTGACCGTCGGTTCCCCGGGGCGCCGGCAAGAGGTTTTTCCGAATTCCCGGAGAGATGCCATGCAGTATTCCCGTCCTGTCCGCACAACCGCCGCCCTTGCATGCCTGGCCTTGGCCAGCGCCTGCGCTCCCCAGGCCGTGATGGAACAGGCGGCCCTGGAGCGCGGCGAGATCCCCCTCCCGCTCACCGGGCGCTCGGTGGTGAACACCGAGATGGGGATCGTGGCCACCAACAATCCGCTGGCGTCGTCGGTGGGCGTGCAGATTCTCGAGCAGGGCGGCAACGCGATCGACGCGGCCATCGCGGCCAACTCGGCGCTCGCGCTCATGGATCCCACCTCCAACGGAATCGGCGGTGACCTGTTCGCCATCATCTACCTGGCCGAGACCGAGGAGATCTTCGGGCTGAACGCCAGCGGATGGTCGCCCGCGGCCCTCAGCGCCGACTACCTGAAGGAACTGGGGCACGAGAGCATGCCCCGCCGCGGCATCCACTCGGTCACCGTGCCCGGGGTGATCGCGGGCTGGGACGCCATGCGCGAGCGCTTCGGCAACCTCGACTTCGGCACCATCCTGGCCCCCGCGATCTGGTACGCGGAGAACGGCTTCCCCATCCACGAGGTCACTGGGCGCATGTGGGCCGGGTCGGTCGACATGCACCAGCAACATCCCAACAGCGCCCACACCTACCTGGTCGACGGCAAGCGAGCGCCCAAGGTGGGCGAAGTGTTCAGGAACCCCGACTTCGCGAACACCCTGCGACGGATCGTCGCGGATGGGCGCGACGGCTACTACAAGGGCCCCACGGCCGAGGCCATCATCGCGATTTCGGATGAGTTCGACGGCACCATGACGCTCGACGACCTGGCGGAATACGAGTCCGAATGGACGGAGACCATCTCCACCGCCTACCGCGGCTGGACCGTGCACGAGATGCCCCCCAACGGCCAGGGCATCGCCGCGCTCATGATGCTCGACCTGATGGAAAACTTCCCCCTGGGCGAGTACGGCTTCCACAGCCCCGAGGCTCTGCACGTCATGATCGAGTCCAAGAAGCTGGCCTACGCGGACATGATCACCTATGTCGGCGATCCGCGCTTCAGCAAGGTTCCGGTCGACGGGATGCTCGACAAGGAGAGGGCGAGGGAGCGCGCCCAGCTCATCGACATGGGCCAGGCGATGTGCTCGGTCGAGCCGTCACGGTTCGTGGGGCTCGACAATGAGGACGGCGGAGACACGATCTATCTGACCACGATCGACAAGGACGGGAACATCGTCTCCTACATCCAGAGCAACTACTCGGGCTTCGGCTCCGGGCTGGTTCCGCCGGGCACCGGATTCATGCTCCACAACCGCGGCGCGCTCTTTACCCTCGACGAAAGCCATCCCAACGTGCTCGAAGGACATAAGCGCCCGCTCAACACCATCATTCCCGGCCTCATGGTCAACAATGAGGGCGAAGAGCGGATCGGCTTCGGCATCATGGGAGGCTTCAACCAGCCGCAGGCGCACGCGCAGTTCATCGCCAACATCGTCGACTACGGGATGAACATTCAGCAGGCGCACGAGGCGGGACGCTTCACCAAGGGCAGCTTCGACGGCTGCGACGTCAACATGGAGGTGATGGTGCCCGAGTGGGTGCGCGCCGAGTTGACGGCGCTGGGCCACGAAATCACCGTCAGGCCCCCGCGCACCGGCTCCTTCGGCTACGGCCAGGCGGTGATGGGCGATGGCACCGGGGTGCATTACGGGGCGTCGGAGCCGCGTCACGACGGCATGGCCATGCCGCAGGCGGCGCCTGTGTTCCCAAACAGGTAGCCAGTCGGCGCCAGTCTTACGCCCGCCGCCCGCCGAAGCGGGAGGCCGGCTGAAGAGGCCGGCTCCCGCTTCGGCGGCGAGCCGGCCTCTTCCCTTCCGGCCGTTGTCCCGCGAGGGCTAGCGCTCGCGCTCCAGGCTCCGCAGGCGCGATTCGATGTTGTCCAGCGCTCCGTCGATTCTGCCGAGCGCCAGGGCGATGCGTTCTCCGGAGCGCGACAGCTCCGCCAGACTCCTGGCGATATCGGACAGGAGGTTCAACTGGGCGCGTTCCTGACGTGTCACGATCCACTCCTCCAGTGCCAGTCGTTCTCCATGCCGGGCCTTCCAGTCCGGAATAACAACCGGGCCTCGCCGCGAAAATCCGCGACGAGACCCGGAAGTGGTGTTTTGCCGCTCTGGCTACAACCGGGCGCCCACTACCTGCTGCGGGCGCTGCTGTCGGTGCTCTCCAGGAAGCGCACGGCTTCCTGATAGCCTTCGAACGCGGTCCTGCCCGCCCACACCCTGGTGAGCTGCTCATAGGCTTCGGTCGCCCGCTCGAAGTCGCCGGTCTCGACGCTGGCGCGCGCCACGCCCAGCAGCGAACGCGGCCGGTTGGGCATGCGCAGCAGCGAGGTCTCGAACACTGCGGCGGCGGCCTCGTGGTCGCCGAAGCCGGCCAGGATCTCGCCATACAACTCGTGCACCGGCTTGATGGGGCTGGCCGAGCCGCGTGGAGGCGCCATCGCCTCTACGGTCTCCACCGCCTGATCCATCAGCTCCCGCGCGGCGGCCTCGTTGCCGCGATCCGCCTCCAGCAGCGCCGCCACCTGCTTGTGCATGATGCCGGCGTAGCCCTCCGCGTCGGCGTCCTCGCTCAACGCGGCTTCCGCAGCCTCCAGAGCCGTACGCTCACCCGTGCGGGCCGCGCTCAGCCCGGTGGCAAGCAGCTCATGGCCGGTCGACTCGTCAGTGATGGGGAGAATCGCCCATTCCTCGGTGTCGACGATATAGCGGGCCTTGAGGAGCGGCTCGGCGCCGCGCGGGCGGGCCTGGCCGCTCTCCTCGGAAGGACCTCCCTCGCCGAACTCCAGGAAGGTCCCGGAAGCCATCTTCTCGATGCGGCGAATCCACAGGCGCGCCTTCTCATAGTCGCCAAGCTGCAGATCCCCGTACTGGCCCCAATCGAGCGCGTGGGTGGCGTCGCCCATGGGCTCGCCGGGCTCCCACAGCTCGCGGGCGGCGTCATACGCGGACTGGTTGTGCCCGGAGACGTAGTCCCACATGCCATGCTGGATGAAGATGTGGGTCGGCATGTGGCGCGCGTGCGACACCGCCGGCGCGATCTCCGCGAAGCGATGCGCGGCCTCGAGCGCCAGGGGCGCATGAAGCGGGTCGTCGAAGGAGTGGATGGTGTAGTGCACCGCCCCGGGATGGTCGTTGTTGCCTTTGAACAGCTTCAGGGCGATGGTTCCCGCCCTGACGTTCAGGCGCCCGCTCAGGTCACGGGTCGCGGCCACGGCGCTGAGCATGGACAGCGAGTAGAAGGCGGCCACCTCGGGATCATCCGGGTAGTCCTCGTACAGCTGCCCCATCGCCTCCATGTAGCCGACCCGGCGATCGACGTGCTCGCCCTCGCCCCATAGAATCTCGACCGCGTTCAGGAAGCCCTTCTCCCGATCCGTGGGCGCCTTGGCAAGCCGCTCGGCGCGGGTGGGTGCCAGGCGCTGGAGAGACGCGCGCGGTTCAGTGGGATCCATGCGCGACGTGAGCGGATGGTTGTAGGCCAGCGACTCTCCCCAGAACGCCATGGCGAAGTCCGGGTCGAGCTCCTGAGCGGCGTGGAACTGCTCCCTCGCCTGCAGCCAGCCGAAGCTGTGCAGGATCGCGACACCCCGCAGGAAGTGATTCTGAGCCTCTCCGGTTGCAGAGGTGGGAAAATCGATGACACCCACTTCCTGGAACTGCGCACGAGCCTGGCCCACCGCCAAGGCGAGCATGAAGGCGGTCAACACAACGTTTCGTACCAGTTTCATTGGGATCTCCTCCTGTGAAAGCTTCCCCCCACCCGTAACCTCCCTGCTACCTGGGGGCACCAAGGCAGTATAATGGTTCGGACCCGAATTCACACGCAATCGGACTCGAATCCAAACGCGTCCGGAATCGACACGCCGACCCGAATTCACATGGGGGCTCGTCTTCAAACGCAGACCCGAATTCACACGCGGACTCGAACTCGCACGCAGACTCGAACGTACACGCAGACTCGAACTTACATACGCAAAGGAGGTTGGTCGTGTCCACATCCCTGAAGGGGAAGGTTGCCATCGTAACGGGGGCGTCGAGCGGGATCGGCCGGGCGACCGCCATCGCGCTGGCACAGGCGGGGGCCGCGGTCACGGTAGCGGCGCGGCGCTCCGGGCGGCTGGACGAGGTCGTCGCGCAGATTCGCGGGGACGGGGGTCGCGCACTGGCCGTGGCCACCGACGTGGCCGATCGGGACGCCGTGTTCGCGCTGGTGGAGCGCGCGGCGGCGGAACTGGGTCCGGCGGACATCCTGGTGAACAACGCCGGCATCATGCCCACCTCACCCTTGAAGGACATCCACCTGGACGACTGGCTGCGCATGGTGGACGTGAACGTGAAGGGCGTCCTGCACTGCGTCGCGGCCGCGCTTCCGGCCATGCTGGAGCGCCGCCGGGGTCACATCGTGAACGTGGGCTCGATCGCGGGCCGGCGCCCCTTTCCGGGGGGCACCGTGTACGGGGCCACCAAGTTTGCGGTCCGGTGCATCTCGGCGGGGATACAGCTGGAGCTGTCGGCACGGCACGGCATCCGGGTGACCGACATTCAGCCGGGCGTGGTCGCCACGGAGCTCATGGACCACATCCCGGACCGGGAAACCCGCCAGGGGTTCATCGACCGCTGGCAGGACAAGACGCCGATGGCTTCGGAGGATGTGGCCGCGGCCATCCTCTATGCGGTCACGGCCCCCCGGCACGTGAACGTGAACGAGATCCTGATGCGCCCGCGTGACCAGGAAACGTGACGGGCGCCGGGTACGGCGGGCCTCGCCGGCAGCGGGGCCAGACCCGGCTACAAGAGGAAGAAGGCGAACGAGATCACGAGCTGGTCCTTGATGTCCTTCAGGATCTCGTAGCGTAGCTCAGCGTTCCAGTTGTCCGCGTTCATCCCCCCGACGGCGTTGAATCCGCGGGCGCGGGTCGCTTCCTCGAACTGATTCGCCTTGATGCTCTGCAGGTGCCAGCCGCCGCCGAAAAAGCGAAAGAAGGGAATGGGCATCAGGGGCAGAGAGACGAGAACATTCACGTTTCCTTCCCAATACCGGCACCCCTGGCAGTCCGGAAAGAAGTAGTCACCGGACGCCGCCAGGCGCACGGGAAAGGCGGGCAGTCCAAGCTCGACCCGCGGCCCGATTCCGATGGTGCCACCGAAGACATCCGTGGCAAAGGAAACCTGAGGGCCGGCGCGCAGCTGGGCCGAAGCACGGTCGGGGATCGAGCCCGCCGCCACGGCCCCGGCCAACACCAGGGCCGCGCCGACGAGCCTGAGCCGCGCCCGCCCGGCTCGGCTCCGGTCCCTCGCCGCTCGCATCATCCTTCGCCCTGCGCGACGGTCCCCGGCAGCGTGACCTCGCGAGCCGCGCCGTAGTGGATGCCGTTGAAGAGGAACGGGAAGGTTCCGTGCGACTGGGCGCGGAAGGTGATCTTGGGACCGAAGAGGAACAGCTGTCCCTGGCCCAGCCGGGCATCCGCGACCGAGACGCCGTCACGCAGGTGGCGCTGACCCCAGGCCCAGCCGCTGCGCAGCGGCGCGTCCGTGTCGAACCAGCCGACCGCGCTCACGCCCGCGGCGCTTCCCTCCAGGCTGAAGACGGGGCTTCTGCTGAAGAGCACGTTGGCCCGGTCGCCGATCCCGGCCGCCAGCGGGTGGGAGCCGTCCAGGCGAAGGTCCAGCACCGAGCCGGGGACGTAGTATTCCTCGGAGGCCAGGGGCGCGCCGTCGGCTCCGACCAGGTGGTCGCGCACGGGCAGGCCCGCGTGATAGGCCAGCGCGGTGGAACTGCCGATGGCCACCACGGTCCCCCCGGCGCGGATGAAGTCGAGCACCGCCGGCACCGTGGTCGCCGAGGTGAAGGCGCCGATGCGGCCGCGGAATTCGTCCGGCACCGTGGCCGCGAACTCGGGCGGCATCATCCGACCGGCGTCGCGGCCCGGCATCGGGACAGCGCCGTCCTCCAGCACCAGCACGTCGAACCTGTCGATCAGGCTGCCCTGGTCGAGGTCGGGCGGGAAGACCACGTCGAAGTCGAATTCGAAGTCCTCCAGGATCATGCGCGTCCATCCCGATGGCATCGAACCGCCGTACACGTCGCCAAGCGCGATCCGGGGGGCGGTGAGTTCATAGGCGGGCCCGGCGGGTGCCGCCTCGACGCCGACGAGGTCGACGCCAAGTTCCGCCGCCATGGCTGCCGCCGACGTCTCGTCCGCGCCGGCGCCGGACACGAAGAAGGTTCCCGCCGGGTGCTCCGCTCCGCCCGCCTGGAAGGCGTCTCTCATCCAGTAGGCACTGCCGCCGGCCGCCAGCACGCGGTTCACCACGATGAAGGCGGCGTTGGCGTCGTGGCTCACCAGGTAGCCGGCGGCGCCCGCCCCGGCAACCTGTCCCGCGGGCGGCTCGGCGAGCCACTCGATGGGCTCGAAGGGACCATCGAATCCATCAAGGATGCGGTCGAACTCGACGTCCATCTGGTAAGCCAGGGTCCAGCCCGCGTTGTCGTAGGGCGCTGTCGGGGGCGCGCCCGGGTAGGGGAAGTCGTTGGGGTGGTTCTGCGGCTCGAACATGTCCAGGACGTGCGGGCGGAAGGCCTGCGCGGTCAGCACCACGTAGGACTCGGCCGGATAGCTCGTGCCGTCCACCTCGAAGTCGGCGGTCGCCCGGTGTACCTGTACCCCGTTCTTGAGCAGCGCGTTGACGAACCTGGTCGCCGTGGGAAAGTCGGGCTGACTCGACGGGAGGATGAAGCCGCGCGGGTCGCGGTCCCCCGGTTCCTTCAGCAGGCGCTCGTAGTCGTCGTGCGTCCCGCGTGAGATGATCTCGCTGGCCGCGTCGATCTCGAAGGGCAGGACGGTCCAGTGGTCACGGCTGCCGCGCTCGATGGAGTTGGTCCCCATCCTCCAGATGTTGAAGAGCAGGTGATCCTTGTTGCGCGAGGCGTAGTCGAGCACCGCGAGATTGGCGGTCATCGAATAGTCGATGGACTGGCGGAAGTGCCACACGCCGGGCTCCACGGGGAGCGGCAGGTCGCCGTGGGGGCAGCTGGCGCCCGGGCAGGAAGGGGATTTCGATCGGTGTCGGGTTGCCGATGGTCTCCGTGAGCAGGCCGATCTGGTTCTTGAAGTACGGCGTGGTGCGCAGTCCGCCGTTCCACCACGTCGAGTAGCTCGCGCCGCTGCGCATGGTCGTGCCCCCCTTCCCTTCCAGCACCATCCGCTGGTGCATCGCGGAACCGACCTGGTCGAGACCGGTGAGGATGAGCGGATCCAGGTAGTGGTTGGGCGGATCGCGGAAGGGCGGGCGCGAACATGACCGTCCCGGCCGGGCCGGTCTGGTGGTGGTTGTAGACGATCTGCGGGAACCATTCGCGCGCGAGGATACGGTTGATGTTGGTGCTCTCGTTGAGCGCCGACATGTAGAAGTCGCGGTTGTTGTCGTGGCCCGCGTACTTGTTGTAGAGCACCGGGGCGCCGCCCGTGCTGCGCTCCTCGGGCGTGTCGATGCGCATATACCAGTCGGCGAGCAGGTCGTGGCCGTCGGGATTGGCGTGCGCTACGAGCACCACCACGTCGTCGAGGATGCGCATGGTCTCGTCGTCGGTGCCGCTCACCAGGTGGTACACGAGCTGCATCAGCTGCTGGGCTCCGAGCACCTCCGAAGCGTGCAGGCCGCCATCGATCCAGATCACGGCTCTGCCCTCTTCGGCCATCGCCCGCGCTTCCGCTTCGGAGACCCCTTCGGCGCGCGCCATCCGCTCCGCGATCTCCCTGTAGCGGGCGAGATTGCGGTGATTGGCGGGAGAAGTGATGGTCGCCATCAGATGGTCGCGGCCTTCGGAGGTTTCGCCGATGACCTCGAGGATCATCCGGTCCGACTCCGACGCCAGCCGCTCCCAATACTCGGCAAGCTCCGCGTAGTTGGGGAGTACGTAGTCGGCACCGATCTCGTGCCCGAACTGCTCGACCGGCGAGGTGACCCGCGTGGCGGTGGCCATCTCTTCACAGGCCCATGGCCCGGCGATGAGGAGAAGGGCGATGGGTCCCAGGAGTGCCCGGTCACGGAGGAACAGACGATTCCACTTCATCATGCGCATGGGAACATCCTTGTGTGTGGAAGCGCCAGCACAACGTTCGCCTGGCGCATGGGTGATTCTTGTGATCAGGGAAACTCCATTCTCCAGAAGGCGATGCCGCCGGCCTGCTGTCCGACCTCCACGTCTCCCACGCGGGAGAAATCAGAGAGGTCGAAGACATCCACCTTGCCCGGCTCCGCGCCCACCCCCTCGGAGCTCACGAAGGCGTACCGCGAGTCCGGCGACACCTCGACGCCGTGGGTGACCGTGGTGGTGGTGGGCACCCGCGCCAGGCTCTCGCCGGTGCGCAGGTCGAAGAACTCGACGCCGGCACCCTGCTTCAGCGTCGCCACCAGCAGCCGGCCGTCGGGGGTGGCCGCCAGGTTGTAGGGGCCGGTGCCGGTCTGGAACACGCGGGTCAGCTCCCAGCTCTGGCGGTCCAGATGGAGGATCCGGTTCCCCACGTTGCAGGCGACGTAGAGGCTGAGGCCGTCGGGCGAGGGCTGCACCCAGGTCGGGGAGCAGGGGGAGCCGGCCGTTGACCCGGCCATGCCACTCATGCCGCCGGCCATGCCGCGCGCGACGCCGCGTTCCGGGTCGAGCGGACCCTCCCGGCCGGGCGCGACCGAGAACCGGCGCACGACCTGGAAGGTCCGGGTGTCGATCTCGACGACCTGTTCGTCCATCATGCAGTTCGAGTAGAGGAAGATGCCGTCGGGCGCCACGCGCGCGCCGTGGGGCATGGTGCAGGTCTCGATCTGCTCCACCTCGACCAGGTCGGGCGTGTAGACGACCGAGACGGTGGAGGGCACGTGTTCGCCGTGCAGGTTGAAGTTGACGACGAAGGCGTAGAGGCCGTCCGGCGTGAGATCGATGGTCGCCGGGAAGTAGCCCAGCAGAATGGGCTCGGCCACGACCGTGTCCGCCCCGGTCTCGAACTTCCACAGCTTCCCGTCCGGAAAGCCGTGCCCGGTGGTCATGTAGAGGTGGCGGCCGTCAGGAGAGATGCGGAGCCCGTGGGGCCCCTCGGTCTCGGTCGGAATCTCGCCCACCAGGGTGGTCCGCTCCACGGCGAGCGTGCCGTCGAAGCGGATCCGGTGGATCAGGTCGGCCGATTCCGCCCCGACGTAGAGCCAATACACCGCGCCCGGGTCGGCGGCGGGCCCGGCGTCCCCCGGGTCGCCGGCTCCAGATCCGGAGACGCACCCGGCGCAGAGGAGCATGAGGAGGCTCGCCGAGGTTGCCTCGCGGCCGGACGCCCGGCTCCGCAACACGCCCCGTGAACCCGCGCATCGACTTCCATAAGACCTTTTGATCATGCTATTTACGCATCTGCTCGATGGCCTGCGTCACCTGTCGCAACGCCCGCTTCGTCAGCCGAAAAACCGGGCGAGGCTTCCGCGGCGATCAGCCGGTCCACAGTGTAACCGGGTTTCATGACAAGTTGTGTCTTCGCGGTCAGCATCGCCAGCGCCGACCCCAGCTGGCCGGGGCCGAAGGTCCGCGTCCCGGTCGCGCTATGGAGCCTCCCCCAGGTTTCGCCTGAGCATGGCCCCGGGGTCCGGATCCCGGCCCATGAAGGCGCGAAACATCTCGTCCGGCTCCCGGCTGTCGCCCTGGGCAAGGATCGCGTCCATGAACGCCGTGCCGGTCTCGCGCGAGAGCACCCCCTCCCTCCGGAACCGGTCGAACGCATCCGCCTCCAGCACCTCCGACCACATGTAGCTGTAGTAGGCCGAGGCGTATCCCCCCGAGAACAGATGGCTGAAGGTGGTCAGGATGTGGCTCCTGGCGAAGCTGGCATCAGGGGCGAAAGGCTGCATGACTTCTTCTGCGTACGACATCAACTCCCCCTTGCCGTCGTACTCGCGATGCAGCCGCAGATCGAGCGTTGCAAAGCCCAACTGCCTCATCTGCGCGTGGCCGCCCATGAAGCGGCGAGCCGCCAGCATGCGCCGGTAGAGTTCCTCCGGCAGGGGCTCGCCCGTCTCATGGTGCCCGGAGAAGATGGGCAGCGCCTCCCGCTCCCAGGTCCAGTTCTCCATGATCTGGGAGGGAACCTCCACCCAGTCCCAGGGCACCTGCATCCCCGACCGCGAGGGCAAGGGCACCCGTGACGTGCAGTGGTGCAGGAGATGTCCGAACTCGTGAAAGATGGTTTCGACGCTCCGGTGGGAGAGGAGCGCGGGCTTTCCCGGGACCGGCGGGGCGAAATTTCCGGCGATCATGCCGGTATGCGGAACGAAGCCCCTGTCGTCCCGGGGACCGCCGGTCGCCAGGGTCGCCATCCAGGCCCCCTGGCGCTTCCCTGTGCGCGGAAACCAGTCGGTAAAAAAGGAGCCCAGGTGGGTTCCGTCCTCGGACAGCAGCTGATAGAAACGCACGTCCTCGTGCCAGACCTCATCGGCCCGCGCCTCCTCGACGCGGACGCCGAACACCCGCTGCACGATGCGGAAGAGGCCCGACAGCACCCGGTCCAGGGGGAAGTAGGGCCGGGTCATTTCGTCGTCGAACTGGAAGCGTTCGCGCCGCAGCGCCTCAGAGACGTAGCCCAGATCCCACGGCTCGAGGCCGTCCAGCCCCATTCGCCGGGCCTGCTCGCGGATCATCTCCATGTCGCGGTCCCAGTAGGGGAGGGTCCGGCCGCGCAGGTCGCTGACGAAGTCGAAGGCGCGCTCCCCGCTGCCCGCCATGGCGTCGTCCAGGCGATAGTCCGAGAAGTCCGCGTACCCGAGGAGTCCGGCCAGTTCGCGTCTCAGCGTCAGGATGCGAGTGATGGTCGGACGGTTGTCCAGATCGCCGTCACGGCAGCGCCCCACGTAGGCCTGGTGAAGCTCCCGGCGCAGTTCGCGGTCGTGGGCATACTTGAGGACCGGCTCGAAGGACGGAAAATCGAGCGTCAGCAGCCAGCCGTCGAGACCCTCGGCGCCCGCCTTGTGGCGCGCGAGCTCGAGGTCGGTCTCCGGGATGCCGTCGAGCCTGGCGCGCTCCGTCTCAGGGATGTGCAGCCGGAAGGCCTCGGTGGCGTCGAGGACGTTTTCCGAGAAGCGCCGCTCCAGCCTCGACAGCTCGACCCGGATCTCCTGGACGCGCGCGCGGTCGTCCCTGCCCAGATCCGCTCCCGCGGAACGGAACTGGCGCAGCATCTTGTCGAGGTTGCGGCGGCGCAGCGCATCGAGCGCCTCCGCCTCGGGGGTACGCGAGAATTCGCGCACCGCCGACCACAGCCCGGGGTGCAGCGGCAGCCGCGACCAGAAGGCCGCGATCTCGGGGAGGACCACGTTGTAGGCGCGTCGCAGCTCCGGGGTCTCCGCGACCGAGAGCAGGACCATGACGGGCGCCAGGTCCTCCTCCAGGCGCTGTACGATATCGTCGAGACGCTGAATGGCATCGTCGTAGCTGGCCGGGCCCGACGCGCTGGCGGCAAGATCGTCGATCTCCGCCTGCGCTCGTTCGAGCATGGCGCGGACGGACGGTTCAAGGCCGGACGCGGTGATGCCCGCGAAGGCGATGGGCGCGGAGGCGATGGGCGCGGAGGCGATGGGCGCGGAGGCCGCGCCGCGGCCGGGGGCACCGCCGGACGGCGGGGCGGCATCGGGGGCAGGTGTGTCGCCGGGCATGGTTCAGGCCGCCGGCGATGGCGGGGCCGGCTCCTCGCCGCCGCCCGGGTTCGAAGGCTCGCTCTCGTCCCGGGGAAGATCGGCCACCTCGATGATGCGCCCCTTCTTCCCCCAGCGCGCCAGGGTGGCTTCCTCCGCCTCGAGCCCGAGCCCCCACATTGCGTCGCGGATGGCGGCGACCTGGTGGCCGCGCGCCTGGAGCCCGTCGATCGCCTGGGTCACGCACACGTCGCGCGCGACGCCGGCCACGAAGAACTCCGCCGGATGAAGCACGCGTGCCATGGCCTCGACGAAGATGTCGGCGGCCGGGTTGCCCTCGAACACGTCGAACCGGTTCTTGCGGATCAGGACGGGCCGGGGCCGGCGGCGCCACCGCGCCACCAGCGCGAGCGCCTCGGTGGGGGTGGCGTCCACCTGCAGCACCAGGCACTCGGCAGGCGCCACCGAAGGGATGATCTCGGCGCCGCGCCGTTCGAGCGGGTTGGGCGAACGGCCCATGCAGTGGGGAGGATAGGTCCCCTTTTCCGGATTCGGGTTCTGAGCGTCGATCTCCGCGTCGTCAAGACCGTGCCAATCGCCCGTGTACACCACCAGCGCGGCGCTCGCGTGCATCCACCTGACTGCCTCGACCAGGCGGGCCTCTAAACGCGCCGCGCCGGGATCGCCTTCGTCGAAGAGATCGCGGACATAGAGCCGCCCGTCCGGCTGCATGAAGTCACGCTGCACATCGACGATCCATCCGACCCGTGTCATCGCCTGTCTCCGTGGCTGCGCCGCACTCGACGCCGGTTCATGTCCGGCCCCGACTCCGGCAGGTGAGCCGTCACTCCACTCGCTCCAGCGAGGGGTTGGACCGGTACTCCCGGCCGGCCTTGGCGACCCGCCGGCCATCCACCCGCACGACATCCGCCGTGAAGTTGACCTGATCCCGAATCAACGACGAGCCCACCCCGAACGCGTCCACCGGAACCCCTGCCTCCCGGAAGCGGCGGATGCGGCCGGCGTCGAACCCTCCCGACGTGACGATGCGCACATGGGAAAACCCGTTCCGGTCGAGCGCGTCCCGCACGTTGCGCACCAGCGGCGGGTTCACGCCCAGCAGACACGGGTCATGCTCGCCGCCCGCCCCGTCGCCGGCCAGCGACCGGTCGACCATGTCTTCCGCCGTGTCCAGGCGGACGGCGTACAGCTTCTCGCCGAGAGCCCGCGCCACCGCCAGGGCCGTACCCACGCAGTCGTTGTCGAAGTCCACCAGCGAAACGATGCGCACCGAATCGGGCAATCGGCGGGCAAGCGCCTCGGTCGCGGCGACCGTGTCCCCCAGGTACGACGCGATCAGCGAGTGCGGCAGCGTCCCCTCTCCCCGCCCGCCCCACCACGCCCCCTGCGCGTCGGTGGAGACGCCGGCCGCCCCCGCCACATGGGCCGCCCAGCCGTCCGCGGCCTGCGGCCCCCAGTGGTCGTGGCGCGCCGCGAAGTACAGCACCGGCAGAGGCCGCGCCGCCTCGACCGCCCTGCGGGTGCCGGTGGCGATCCGGGTGCCCCGCGCGAGCGCCCCCAGGTAGAGGGTCTCGAGGTGCGCGAAGGCCGGGTAGGGTCCGGTGATGTGCATGACCGGCTCGAACGGACGGGCTCGGTCTCCGTCACGAAGCGACCGCACCTCCAGATCCTCCCATCCGTAGCCGTCCGCCAGGCACAGCTTGAGGATGGCGACCGCTTCATCGGTACCCGCGAGCAGGACGTTCTTCTTCTGGAAGACCTGCATCGTTACCGACGGCGCATGCCCCTCGGCCTCGAGCACCCGGCGGGCCCAGTTGAAATACTGGTCGGTATAGTGTCCGGCGCGCATGGCGGCCGCCGGAAGTCCGAAGACCTCAGGGGCCAGCCGCTCCCCGCTGCGGCGGGTCGAAGAGGGAGCTCGGGAATCGGGGGAAACGCGCCCTGTACGGCTCATGATTCAAACCTAAACCCACGCTTGCCAAATGGAAGGCGGAGCGTCCGCCGACCGCAGGTTTGCACCCGCCTTTGCAATCCGCGATCATCGGTGCAATGACGATTCTGCTCATAACCCTGATCGCCACGCTCGCCGTCTCGGGGCTCTGTTCGATTCTGGAAGCGGTCCTCCTCTCCATCGACACCAGCTTTGTCGAGTTGAAGCGCGCGGAGGGACGACGTTCCGGCCGCCTGCTGCATGAGCTCAAGAGCCACATCGACAAGCCCATCGCGGCCATCCTCACGCTGAACACCGTGGCCCACACCGCGGGAGCCGCGTTCGCCGGATCGCTCGCCTACGAACTTTTCGGCAGCGCCTGGGTGGCTGCCTTCTCGGGCGTGTTCACCTTCGCCATCCTGGTCTTCTCGGAGATCATCCCCAAGACCGCCGGCGCTCGCTTCTCGAAGGAGCTGGCTCCGGCGGCGGGGTACATCCTCAAGGCGCTGACCTTCACGATGACGCCGCTGCTGGTCCCCCTGTCCTGGATACAGAAGCTCTTCCAGAGCTCCGGAGAGCAACCCGGCGTCAGCCGCGAGGAGATTGAAGTGATGGCGCGGATGGCGCACACCACCGGCACCCTCGCGGAAGACGAGTGGCAGGTCGTGGCCAACGTCATGCGGCTGGGCGAAGTGCCGGTCGGGGAGGTCATGACGCCCCGCACCGACATCGTGGCGATCGAGGCGGGCGCCTCGGTCGAGGAGGCGAAGGGCATGATGCTCGACCACGGCCACCTGCGGCTCCCGGTTCACACGGGAACCCTCGACAGGATCGTCGGAGTGCTGCTGGCGCGGGACCTGTGGCGGGCCGACCGGGAGGGAGTCACCCGCATCCGGCATCTTCCCCGCCCGCCCGTCTTCGCCCCCGTCTCGCGGCCCGTCCAGGAACTCATCCCCGAACTGCAGGACCAGGGCGCCAAGATGGTGATCGTGCTGGACGAGTTCGGCGGCACCGCCGGGCTGGCCACCTTCGAAGACCTGATCGAGGAGATCGTCGGGGAAATCCGGGACGAACACGAGGCGCACGAACCCGCCGACTTCCAGCCGCTCGACAACGGCGGCACCCGCGTCTGGGGGGGCGTCTCCGTCCGGGACGCCAACCAGCGCCTTGGACTGGAGCTTCCGTCCGAGCCGTTCGACACGGTCGGAGGCTACGTGTTCGGGAGCCTGCGCCGGGTTCCGCGCGAGGGAGACGAGGTGGAACTGGAGGGTGGCCGGCTGCGCGTGCTCAAAATGACCGGGCGCCGCGTGGAGTTTGTCGCCTTCTATCCCGAAAACGTCGTATTACATCCGGAAAACACGGATTGACCGGCTCGTGTCCAATTGGACGGTTGACAGGCTCGCAATCCGGCTGATAACATGCCTCGTGCGAAAAATGGTTGAGCCGCTCAGGATTGGCCCATGAGGGCCCTGGTCCAGGGGCGGAGGTATCTCCGGCCAGGACCCGGAAGAAGTGTCTCCGGGAACCTGGCCATTTTTCTTTCGGGGGTTCGCCATCGCGCGCGGATCTCCCGCGTGCCTGCTTCCCCGCAGACCCGCAACCGATCTTTCTGGAACGCCGGAGCGCGCGGTCCGTGCTCCGGACTCTTCCCCTTCCTCAGCGGAGTGTAATCATGGACCGGAACGAGTACCTGTACGCAGCGGAAGAATGTCGTGACGAGATGGAGGCGTACATCGACGAGATGGACAGCCGAAACGGCCTCTCCCTCTCGAGCATCGACGATGTCATGAACTACGTGAAAGAGCACGATATCAGCTCGATTCGCCTCTGGTTCTCCGACATCCTGGGTTTCCTCAAGTCGTTCTCGATCACGCCCAAGGAGCTCGAAGGCGCCTTCGAGGAGGGAATGGGATTCGACGGCTCGTCGATCCAGGGCTACAAGCGGATTCAGGAAAGCGACATGGTCGCGGTGCCGGTTGCCGACACGGCCCAGGTGCTGCCCTTCCGTGTGGGCGGAGGCAGGGCGATGCGCATGTTCGCGCAGATCCGCAACCCGGACGGATCGGCGTACAACGGCGACCCCCGCAACATCCTGGACACCACCCTCGGCCGCCTTGAGGACCATGGCTGCACCACCATGTACGTCGGTCCCGAAGCGGAGTTCTTCTACTTCAAGGAAGAGGGCGGGATCGAGCTCCTCGACAGCGCCGGCTACTTCGACATCAACCCGGTGGACATCGGAGACGACATCCGCGAAGTGACGGTCACGGCGCTGGAGGCGATGGGAATCATAATCGAGTACCATCACCACGAGGTGGGACCGTCGCAGCACGAGATCGACATCCGTTTCAGGGATGCGCTGCGCATGGCGGACGACCTCCAGACCTACAAGTACCTGGTCAAGGAGATCGCGCGCCGCTGCGGCGCCTTCGCGACCTTCATGCCGAAGCCCCTCGCCGGGGAGAACGGAAGCGGCATGCACACCCACCTGTCGCTCTTCGACGGAGGCCAGAACGCCTTCTACGACGGCAGCGACGAACACCACCTGAGCGCGATGGCCAAGCACTTCATCGCCGGGGTGCTTACCCGCGCGCGCGAGATGGCGCTGGTCACCAACCCGACCTACAACTCCTACCGGCGCCTCGTGCCCGGATACGAGGCTCCGGTCTACATCGCCTGGGCGGAACGCAACCGGTCGGCGGCCATCCGCATTCCGATGTACAAGCCCGGCAAGGAGATCGCCACCCGCATCGAGCTGCGCTTCCCCGACCCCACCTGCAACCCGTACCTGACCTTCGCGGTGATGCTCGCGGCCGGTCTCGAAGGGGTCGAGAAGAAGATGGCCTGCCCGGATCCGGTCACGGTCGACATTTACCACCTGACGGCGAAGTGGCGCGAGCAGTTGGGCATCGACGCGCTGCCGCATGACCTGTTCGAGGCGGCGCGCGTCGGCCAGTTCAGCGAATTCCTCAAGAACACCCTGGGCGAGGATGTCCACCGCAAGCTGATCGAGACCAAGATCGGAGAGGCGGACAAGTTCCGGCTGCACGTGTCCAACCTCGACCTGCAGGAGCACCTCGTGCTGTAGCCGACGAGACCTGAGGGGAAAACCCGCCGGGGTTCGGGTTCCCGGCCGGGGTTTCGGCCCCCGGCGGTTGCAGG
>CBDDPN010000009.1:0-321281 GCA_965232315.1 Longimicrobiales bacterium
GTGCCGTACCGGCGGTAGCATTGTTCCACGAGCCACTGCATCCACTCGTTGAACTTGTCGTTCCCGCTCTCGTCCCGAATCTGCTGAGTCCAGTCCTCGAGCCGCTCCCACGCTCCGAGCAGCGCCCCGCCCATGAACTCCCACACCAGGTCAAGGGAGATCATGCGGCGATGGGCCATCAGCGCGATCGATTCGAAGGTGAGGCAGACCAGCATTGCGGCGTCTTCATACTTGCTCCCCCGCTCGCGTAATTGCGCGGCGTCGAGACCCGGCGGGAGCGTGAACAACAACCGCAGGGCGCGCGCCATCGGCGGATTCTGGATGGAGCGGGCGAGTTCGATGGCCGCCGTGGAGCGTCGCTGGATGCGATACTGCTGAAGCTGCAGGAAGCCGAACCAGAAGCCTGCCACCACGATCAGGGCACCGACGACTTCCGCCAGATTGCCGAGCGACTCGAGGTCCATCTTCTCAGTCCGGGTCCATGGTCTCGGTTGAGAACGTCAGAGCGCGTCGGTCAGTCCACAAACGGTCAGTCCACAAACGTCGCGGGACGCGCCCCGCCGCAGGGGCCACGCCCCGAAAGCCGTTCCTCAGCGGCCGCGCGAACGGGTCGCCGTGCTCCTGGCCGGGAAGATCTCGCGGAACGCGACCAGGAAGCGGTCCATCTCGTCGCGGGTGCCGATCGACACCCGCAGATGGTCCAGCATCGGCGGGAAGGGCCGGCCCACCAGCACACCCTTCTCCCGGAAGGCGGGTCCCACCTCCCTCACCGGTCTCCCCGTGTGCATCATGAAGAAGTTGGTGTGTGAAGGGAGCACCTCGTAGCCGTGGTCCTCCACCTGGGCGACGACGTCGCGCTTGATCTCCACGGTCTTGCTCCGCACTTCCTCTTCCGCCGCCGTATCGCGCAGCGCCTGCGCCCCACCCCACTTCACCAGGGCATTCACGGATCCGGTCAGGCGGGCGTTCATTTCGCGCACCATCTCCGCGGGGGCGATGCCGTACCCCAGCCGCATCCCTGCCATCCCGTAGATCTTCGAAAACGTCCGTGCGACGACCACCTTGCGGCCCTCGAGCACGTACGGAACTGCGGTTTCGTACTCCGGATCCTCGACGAAATGGTGGTAGGCTTCGTCGATCAGGACGGGAATGTCCTCGGGGATTCCGTCGAGCACGCGGCGCACCTCGTCGGCGGTGACCGTGATGCCGGTCGGATTGTTGGGGTTGCAGAGGTAGACGAACCCCACGTCGCGATAGTTCTGCTTCGTGGCGCGGATCATGGCGGGGATGTCCTGGCGGAAGTCCCCCAGCAGGGGAATCAGCACCGGATCGGCCTTGATGCCGGTCGCGTATTCGTACACGAACCCGTAGGACGGCTCGACCCCCACCACCCGGGTGCGCTCGCGCAGGTACGTGAGCCCGACGACCCTCAAAAATCTCCTCGGAGCCCGCCCCCATGAGGATGTTCTCGCTCGACACGCCGTGCCGCTTCGCGATGGCGTCCTGAATGCCGTCGTCGGGGTAGCCGTAGCGATTGGCGTACTGCCAGGCTCCGTTCATCGCCTCCAGCGCGGCGGGGGACGGACCCCAGGGGTTCTCGTTGAAGTTGACCTTGGCGAACGAATCATAGTCGTACGCCTGCCGGGGATAGCGTCCCAGCCAGCGTGCCGCCCCCTCCTCAGCCAGAAGCTGATCGGGCCGCAGCCCCAGATATCCCAGCGCCAGCGCGGCGCCACCCATGAAATGGCGGCGTGATACGTTCGGTGCCTGCATGGCCCGACCTCCGTGTACGGGAAGCTGCCTGCCTCCGGTCCCCACTGTATGACCTGCCGGGAATACTAGCGATCGGACGAGCCCGGCAACACCTTGTCTCCGGACACAGCGAAATCCGGGCGGATATGCTAGATTTCCCCGATCCATATCTCACTCCACGCGGAGAGCCAGCCGATGACTTCAACGTCGAACCCGGGATTCACCGGTCGTGTCCTGCTGCTTGTGTTGATCGCCTTCCTTCCGGCGGTCGGGATCTATCTGTACGCGAACGGCGAGATCCGCTCCCTGCAGCTGGCCAACCAGGAGCAGGAACTCTTGCGCGCCACGAGGGAGACAACGGTGGAGTACAACCGGCTGCTGGAAGAAAGCCGCGTGCTGCTGGCGACTCTCGCGCAATTCCCGCAGATCAGCGGGACACAGCAGCCGGAGTGCACCAATATCCTGGGGCGCGTTTTCGACCAGGCGAACCATCTGAACGGAATCTGGGCCATCGGACTCGACGGATACGTCGGGTGTGGCTCCGTTCAGCCGGACGGGCTGCTCTACCTGGGTGACCGCACCTACTACATCCGCGC
The DNA here is from genome assembly GCA_965232315.1 of Longimicrobiales bacterium. Classification (GTDB taxonomy): domain Bacteria; phylum Gemmatimonadota; class Gemmatimonadetes; order Longimicrobiales; family Gaopeijiaceae; genus BD2-11. The sequence goes on from CBDDPN010000009.1 coordinate 2,349, forward strand.
CATGAACGAGAACCGTCACGTCATCGGCAACTACCAGATCGGGCGCGTCACGGGGCGGCCGGGCGTTGCGTCGGCCATCCCGATTCCGGATGACAGCGGCATGCCCGGCGGCGTTCTGATCGCGAGCATCGACCTGCGGGCTCTGAGCGAGATCGCGCAGGACATGGAGTTGCCGGAGTCGGCAACGTTCACCGTGCTCGACCGGGGAGGCCAGGTTCTGGTACGGCACCCCTCCGGACAGAGCGAAGGGGACACCATCGGCGCAATGCGCAACGAGGGATTCCCCGAGGCGGTCGACGAGCCCGGCATCGTGCACGGCAACGACCTGGACGGGAGCCTGTCGGTCTTCGCCGTCGCCCCGCTCACGGGTGAAGGCGCCACGCCCGAGGGATACATCGCCATCGGCCGTCCGGAAGGGCAGATCAGCTCCGAGGCGTCCGACGTGGTCAACAACACGCTCGGACTCGTGGCGATCGCCGCGCTCGCCCTCCTCACGGCTGCGTGGATCTTCGGCCGCTACATCTTCGGGAGGCCAGCTTCCCAGGGCTGACGGGGAAGCCGACCGTACCGGGCTCGCCCGGGAGCACGGGACGCGGTACGGCGATCTTGCCGAAGACCGTGACCCTCGGGACGACGAACGCGGATGCCCTTTCGCGGCGGCCGTGATATTTTATCGGGTAGCCGGGAATGGCTCACGGAACCTGGCCGGGCTCGGGCGCGGACTCCGCATGCGCGGATGACGGACCACCGCGGATGACTCCCCCGCGCCGACGAATGGCCGGCATTTCCGCCGGTCCAGCGACCCTTCCCGGCCGATCCGAACCGCACTTGCTTCATGCCGCGCAGGACACCCTCGATGGCCGCAGGACTCGACAACCAAAACATCTCTTACCGGAGGATAGCCGATGTTACGCAGAATTTGTCTGAATTCGCTCTGCGCCGCGCTCTTCACCCTCTTCGCCGCTGATCTGGCCGCACAGCAGACCGCCGCCATTACAGGCCGGGTCACCGAGGACGGAGGCGCCGGCGTCGCCAGCGCGCAGGTGGTTGTGACGCACGAACTGACCGGAGTCCAGACGGGAGCGCTGTCGGGGAGCGACGGTGCGTACCGGGTGGAAGGCGTTCGTCCCGGGGGACCATATACCATCGCCGTGATCATGATCGGGTACGGCCGCCAGTCCGCAACCGGCGTCTCGCTGGAGGCGGGCCAGTCGCTGGCGCTGGACTTCAGCCTGAGCCAGCAGGCGATCGCCTTCGACGCGCTCGAAGTCTTCGCCACCCGCGCGCAGGATCGCCAGACCCCGGTGGCATTCACCGACGTGAGCAAGACGCAGATCCAGAACCAACTGGGCTCCCGCGATCTGCCAATGGTCCTCAACGTGACCCCGAGCGTCTACGCGACCCAACAGGGAGGCGGCGCCGGCGACGCCCGCATCAACGTGCGCGGCTTCAACCAGCGCAATACCGCCGTCATGATCAACGGCGTGCCCGTCAACGACATGGAGAACGGGTGGGTCTACTGGTCCAACTGGGACGGCCTGGGCGACGCCGCAACCAGCATCCAGCTCCAGCGCGGCCTTTCGGCGGTCAACCTCGCCACGCCCTCGATCGGGGGCACGATCAACGTCATCACCGACCCCGCAGCCGAAGGCGGCGGTCTCATGTACAAGCAGGAGTTCGGGCTCGGCAGCCTGGACGAGAACGGCGGCTGGGGGCTGGGCAACAACATGCTGAAGGAGACCCTCGTGGTGAACACGGGGCCGATGGGAGCGTTCGCGGCCACGGGTTCCGTCGTGCGCAAGACCGGGAGCGGGATGTATACGGGCTTCGTGGGAGGCGATGCCACGTGGACCGACGCCTGGGCCTACTACTTGGCCACGTCGTTCCAATTGAACCCCAGCAACCGGCTCGAGGCCTACGCGGTAGGTGCGCCGCAGCGACACGGCCAGAACAGCTACAAGCTCAATCTGGCGAGCCTCGACGCGGATTTCGCGCGTTCACTGGATGGATTCGATGCGGGGGCGTTCGACAAGTTCCCCGAGGTGGGCAGGGGCCGGAGTCCCAACGTGGCCCCGGTCAGCGCCAGCTACGGCGGAACCCAGTACAACAGCACGGGCCCGGACGCGGGGCGGAGAGGCCGCTTCAACGACAGCTATCTCAACGAGCGGGAGAACTACTTCCACAAGCCGCAGGTCAACCTTAACTGGTACTCCTTTTTCGGGGACGGCCTGAGCCTCACAACGGTGGGCTATTTCTCCGGTGGCAACGGCGGAGGTACCGGCACCATAGGGTCGCCAAGGTGGAACTACGACTACCGCCAGCGCTTTCCGGACTGGGACGCCACTATTGAGCGCAACCAGTCGAGCGACGAAGGGTCCCAAGGCATCCTGCGCAACTCGGTCAACAACCAACGGACCTGGGGCGCCATCTCCAAGCTGCGAAAGAGCTTCGAAGGGGGTGTCACCGCCGAGATCGGCGTCGATTGGCGCACGGCCACCATCGCGCACTACCGGGAGGTGCGCGACCTGCTGGGCGGAGCCTACTACAATTGCGTCGACGCCCGCCCCCAATGGTGTACGCCCTCCGCATTCTGGACCGAGGCTGAGCATCGGCGGAATCTGGGCGACAAGATCCACTACCACAACGAGAACACGGTGGACTGGCTGGGCGGCTACGTTCAGGCGGAAAGAAGCACGACCGCCGGCTCGCTCTATGGCATGGTCGGCTTGGCCCAGAATTCCTACACCTTCGTGGACTTCTTCAAACAGGACCCCACAGCCCAAGGCTACCTCCAACTCGAGAGCGGCAACATCCCCGGCTATCAGATCAAGGGTGGCGCTGTTCGCAATCTCAACGACGAGTGGTCTCTGTTCGGGAACGCGGGAATCGTTTCCAAGGTGCCGATCTTCGACGGCGTGATCGACGACAACAACGGCACGCTTCACGAGGATCCGCAGAACGAGGATTTCCGCTCGTTCGAGGTGGGGACACAGTATCGCTCCAGCAGCCGGGCGGTCTCACTGGACGTCAACCTCTACCATACCACCTGGAGGAATCGGACGGAGAGGGGCTTTGTCCGCGACCTGGGTGGAGTCGAGGGTGTGGATGGGCTGGTCACCCTGCTGGGGGTGGACGCGCGGCACATGGGCATCGAGGCTCAGGCGGCCTATCAGCCGAACAACCTCCTGCGCTTCGACGCGGCGGTCTCAATCGGCAAATGGAAGTATCTGGAGGACGCCAGTGGTTTCTACCGCCCCGACGACCGGTCCACAGAGTCAGTGTACGTGGACTTCTACATCGAGGGTCTCAAGGTAGCCGACGCGCCTCAGCGGCAGATGGCCGTCAGCGCGTCGGTCTTTCCGGCAGACGGTGCCTACCTGTCGTTGGTAGGCAAGTTCTTCGGCGACCACTTTGCGGCGTTCAATCACCTGAACCGTAGTAATCCGGCCGAGAAGGGAATCCAGTCCTGGCAGCCCCCGGGCTATTCCGTCTTCGACCTGCACGCCTCGTATTCGCTCGGCAGCGTACTTCCGCTGGCGAACGGCGGCGACCTGCGCCTTTTCGCCAACGTGTACAACCTCCTTGACGCGGTCTACATCCAGGATGCCACCGACGCCTCCCAGTACAACAGCTACTACGAGGACGGCAACGTTCACGATGCGGACTCCGCAGAGGTCTTCCTGGGTTACCCGCGCAATCTGAACGTCGGGTTCCAGATCATCTTCTAACCCCTGTGGCCGGGACTCGCGAGAGTTTCGGCTCCGGCCGCTCAGCGGGCCTCGGGAGGCATTCCCGGGCTTCGACGGGCGGAAAACATCGGCCCCGCCGGCGGACGCTGGCGGGGCCGAATGCTGCATGGAAGGCGGACGGGCGATGGGCCCAGCAGGACTCGAACCTGCGACCGTCGGATTATGAGTCCGCTGCTCTGACCAACTGAGCTATGGGCCCGTCCGGCACCTGCTCGCCCGTCCGCGCTCCCATAACTCCAAAGGTACGCAGATGACACCCCGGCATTCAAGCGAACTCGCCCTTTGGCATGCGAGGATGCCTTCGGCGTGCGAGTGCGGCCCTCCGACAGTCGCCAAGCAGGATGTCCTCCGAAAGCATATGTTTACGGTGTTCTGGACAGGCGGGGATTCCGTTTGCGTGCTCTCGTGCCCAATTTGTTTCCTCCGCAAGCCCGATTGGAGACTTCCCATGAGCCCCCGGAGCCACCGCATGAGCCACCGGAGCACCCCATGATCGACCGGAGCACCGCATGACCGGCCAGTGCGCCGCATGACCGACCAGGAGATCCTGGCCCGGTGGCGGGAGGAGCCGGCACCGCTGCTCCCGGTGCTGCACGACTTCCATGCGCGCGACGGTTATCTGTCGGAAGACGCAATTCGGGCGGTGTCGCGGGGGCTGCGCATTCCGCTCGCCGACCTCTACGGCACCATCACCTTCTACCACCACTTCGCGCGCGTGCCCGGCGGGCTTAACACCCCGCGGGTGTGCACCGGACCGGTGTGCGTGCAGAACGGGGCTCTCGACATCGTCGCCGGCCTGGCGGGGGAGGGGGCCACCGGGATGCCCTGCTCGGGACGCTGCGACGACCCCGTCCCGGTGCTGCGCGGCCACCTCACCCTGGCCGGCCTCTCGGCTGCCGGGCTGGTCGCCCGGCCCGCTCCCCTGCCCCCACCCGCCCCCGACGGCGCCCCCGAGTGCGTCTTCCGCACCATCCGCGAGCCGGGGCACTCCACCCTGGCCGGGTATCGCCGGGACGGCGGCTACGAAGGCCTGGCGCGGGCCGTGCGCGAGATGACCCCCGCCCAGGTGGTGGACGCCATCGGCCGGAGCGGGCTGACCGGACGTGGCGGCGCCGGCTTCCCCACCGGCCGCAAGTGGCAGGCGGTGGCGGACGCCGGCGGGACACCCAAGTCCATCGTGTGCAACGCGGACGAGGGCGAGCCCGGGTGCTTCAAGGACCGCGCCCTCATGGACTACGACCCCCACGCGGTCATCGAGGGCATGATAGCGGCGGGCTATGCCACCGGCGCCCACCGCGGGTTCATCTATCTGCGCTACGAGTATCCCGAGACCGAGGACGTGCTTGCGGAGGCCATCCGCGAAGCGGAGGACGCGGGCATACTGGGACCGTCGGTGATGGGCAGCGGTTTCGCCTACGACCTCCACATCCGCCGCGGCGCCGGCGCCTACATCTGCGGGGAGGAAACCTCCCTCCTGAACTCCATGGAGGGCAAACATCCGTTCCCGCGCAACCGGCCGCCCTTCCCCGTCACCCACGGATTCGAGGACCTGCCCACGGTCGTGAACAACGTCGAGACGCTGGCCTCGGTCCCGCACATTCTCGCGCTGGGAGCGGACTGGTACGCGGGACTGGGGATGAACGGACACGCCGGCACCAAGGTGATCTCCCTTTCGGGGGACATCCTGCGTCCCGGCAACTACGAGGTCCCCATGGGCTTCCCGCTGGAGAGGCTGCTCTACGACCGGGCCGGCGGCCCCTTCGAAGGGCGCAGCATCCAGGCCGTGACCATGGCCGGGCTCTCCGGGGGCTTCCTCGCGGGCGAGGATCTATTCGTCACCCTGGACGAACCCGCCATCCGCGCACGCAAGTCGTTTCTCGGCGCGGGCGGCATCATGGTCTTCGACGATTCCCGCGACATGGTCGAGGTCGCGCACGGGGCGATGGAGTTCTTCGCGCACGAATCCTGCGGCAAGTGCTTCCCCTGCCGCATCGGCACCCAGCGGCTCACCGAGCGACTCGCGGGCGACGCCGGGCCCGATACGGTGGTGGCGTGGGCGGACGAAGTTGCGGACATTGGGTATACGATGAAGGAAACGAGCGCGTGCGGGCTGGGAACCGCGGCTCCGCTGATCACCGAGAGCCTCATGCGCTACTTTCCCGAGGCGGTTTCCCGCCACGTCGCCTCCGACGGGGCAAGCCCGAGGGCGGGCCGGGGGGCCGGCGCGCCGCACGGGGCGGCCACGTAATACCGAGCAGTCACCGAACCAGGACGACACTGATGAGCACGAACGGGACCCGACCCACCATCGTCCTCGACGGGGAAAGGGTCGCCTTCACCCCGGGAGAGACCGTCTACGAGGCCGCCACGCGGCAAGGCAGGGACATCCCGACCCTCTGCTACGACCCGCGGCTGGAGCCGTTCGGCGGCTGCCGGCTGTGCGTGGTGGAAGTGGAGGGCGCACGCAACCCGGTCGCATCGTGCACCACCCGCTGCCAGTCGGGGATGGAGGTGCGCACCCGGAGCGCGCGCGTGGAGGTGCACCGGCGCACGCTGATGGAGATGCTGGCTTCGGAGAATCGCGAAGTCGACGTCGATGAGCTCACAAGCCTCGCCTCCCAGGAGATGACCGAGCTGGTGGACCGGTACGAAGCCCGCACTGGCCGCTTCAAGGGGCGGCAGTCGGGTGCAAGCCGGCCCGACGATCCGAACCCCTTCATCATGCGGGACTACGACAACTGCATCTCCTGCTATCGATGCGTGCGCGTGTGCGCCGAACAGGAGGGCGACTACGCCATCTCGGTGAAGGGCCGGGGCTTCGACACGCAGATCACGGTGGAGTTCGACGGCCACCTGAAGGAGTCCGCCTGCACCTTCTGCGGGCAATGCGTGCACACCTGCCCGACCGGGGCGCTCGGCGACCTCAAGGCGCTGGCGCACCACGAGGTGCCGGGCGAGACCAGGAAGACCCGCACGGTCTGCCCCTACTGCGGCGTGGGCTGCTCGGTGGATCTCCTCACCCGGGGCAACCAGCTCATCGGGGTGCAGCCCGCCATGGACGGCCCCGCCAACCTCGGCGCGCTATGCGTGAAGGGGCAGTTCGCCTTCGACTTCGTCCAGCACCCCGACCGCCTGGCACACCCGTTGGTGCGGGGCGAGGACGGGGAGTTGCACGAGGCCGGCTGGGACGAGGCGCTCGACCGCGCCGCGGCCGGCTTCCTCCGCGTGCGCGAGCGCTACGGACGCCACAGCGTGTACGGCGTCGCCTCCGGGCGGGCGCCGCACGAAGCCGCCTACACCATGCAGAAGTTCATCCGGGGGGGGTTCGGCACGAACTACATCGACAACTGCAGCCGTGCCTGACACGCTCCCACAGTCGCCGGTCTGGCGGCAACGATCGGGCGCGGCGCCATGTCGAATCCGTTGGAGGACATGGAAAAGCCCGATGTGATCTTCTGCATCGGGACCAACATGACCGAGTGCCACCCCGTCGCCGCGACCCGCCTCAAGCGGGCCATCGCCAACGGCGCGAAGCTCATCACCGCCGACCCGCGGCGCATCGGGCTCGCCGAGTTGGCCGACGTCTACCTGCCCCTCCGGGTGGGGTCGGACGTGTCGCTGCTGCTGGCCATGGCGCACGTCATCCACCGCGAAGGCCTCACCGACGAGGGCTTCGTCGCCGGGCGCACCACCGAGGCGGAGGCGTTCCTCGAGCACATCGAGGAGTTCACGCCCGAGTGGGCCGAGACCATCACCGAAGTGCCCGCGGCCGACATCGAGCGCGCCGCGATCCTGTACGGGAAGGCCGAGCGCGGGGCCATCTACTACACGCTCGGCATCACCGAGCACATCTGTGGCGTCGACAACGTCCAGAGCCTGTGCAACCTGGCGCTCATGACCGGCAACATCGGCCGCGAGGGCACCGGCGTGAACCCCATGCGCGGGCAGAACAACATCCAGGGCGCCGGAGACTGCGGCGCGCTGCCCAACAACTACCCGGGCTTCCAGTCCGTCCTCGATCCTGTCTACCAGGACAAGTTCGAGAAGGTTTACGGCCGCCGCGTTGACCTCGAGCTTGGCCCCACCAAGCCGCGCGCGCTGGAAGCATGCGGCGACGGCATCCACGCCATGATCATCAACGGCGAGAACACCGTCGTGTCGGACCCCGAGCGCCACCACTGCGAGGAGGCGCTGAAGAGCCTCGACCTCCTGGTGGTCGTCGACATCTTTCTCACCGAGACCGCCGAGTTGGCGGACGTGGTCTTCCCGGCCACCGCCTGGGGCGAGACGGACGGCGTCCAGACCAACACCGAGCGGCGCGTACAGCGGCTGCGCAAGGCGGTCGATCCCCCCGGCGAGGCCATGCCCGACTGGTGGATCGTGTCGCAGATCGCCCGCCGCATGGACACCCCCGGCTTCGACTTCCGGAGTGCGAAGGACGTCTTCAACGAGCTGTGCGAACTCTCGCCCATCTACGCGGGGCTGGACTGGGACCGCATCGACGCGGGAGAGTATCAGTGGCCGGTGCCGCACAAGGACCATCCCGGGACGCCCATCCTGCACCAGGAGGTCTTCGAGAACGGGCGCGGCATCTTCAAGATGATCCGCTACCGGGATCCCGCCGAGGTCATCAGCGACGAGTTTCCCATCTGGCTGACCACGGGCAGGCGTCTTCCCAACTACCACACCCGCACGCAGACCGGACGCGCCGCCGGCATCGACTATCTGGCGCCCGGCGAGCGGCTGGAGATACACCCCGACGACGTGGCCGAGTTGGGGCTCGAAGACGGCGGCTGGGCAAAGATGACCAGCTCGCGCGGGTGCATGATGGTCAGGGTTGAGGCCAACACCCGCTCGCCGCGCGGGACCGTGTTCACTTCCTTCAGCTTCAACGACGCGCCCGTCAATGTGCTCACCGGCGGCGGGTACGACCCCATCACCGACACGGCCGAACTGAAGGTGTGCCCGGTCAGGGTGGAGCGGCCGTAGGGCCGTCCGCTACGCGCTCGCGGCGCCGAGGCTGCCCTCCACCGGCAACGAGATGATCATCTCAGTGAACTCGCCGACCCGGGAAACGGGCGTGATCGAACCGCCGTGCTGCCGCACGATGTCGTGCGAGAGGCTGAGGCCCAGGCCCGTGGCGTGGTCCGATGGCTTGGTCGTGAAGAAGGGATTGAAGATCTTGTCGATGACGTCCTGGGGAATGCCGCCGCCGTTGTCCCGGATGCGTATCTCGACCGTGTCCCCCCGCCGCTTCGTGGACAGCCGGACCGTCGGCGTGTAGGCATCGCAGTCGTCACCCGATGAGCGGAGCTTTTCCGCGGTCGCGTAGCAGGCGTTGCCCAGCACGTTGCGAAAGACGCGGCCCATGTCCTCGGGGATCACGGAGAGTTCCTCCGCGGCCGGATCGAAATCGGTGAGGAAGTCGCAGCGGAAATCGGGATCCCCGGCATGTGCGCTGTGGAGTGCGAGCTTGGCGCTGTCGGCCAGCAGTTTGCCGATCTCCACCCTCTCGGCCAGCCCGCCTCCGCTCCCGAGCGCAATCATGTCGCGCACGATGCGGTCGACCCGTGCGCCGTGAGAGGCAATGCGCGCCATGTTGCTGGCCAGATCCCTGGCGATTTCGACGAGTTCGCGGGGGTCTTCGTCACCCGGCCGCCGGGCTTTCTCCTCCAGCAGTTCCTCCAGTTCGCCGGCCAGCTCCCGGGAAGAGTGGGCGAAGTTGTTCATGAAGTTGAGCGGATTCCGGATCTCGTGCGCGACGCCCGCCGTCAGCTCCCCCAGCTCGACCAGCTTCCGGCGCACGATGATCTGGCCCTGCATCTCCTTCAGTTCGGCCAGCACCCGCTCCAGTTCGGCGTTCTTCTCCATCAATCCTTCGGAGAGTCGACGCACCAGATCCAGCTTCAGGGCCTCGATGGAGCGCAGGCGCAACTTCTCCAGGGCTTCCGCGAGCCGCGTGATCTCGTCGTCTTCCTTCATCTCGACCTTGAAGTCCAGATCGCCGGCGCCCATCCGGCGTATCCAGATTTCCAGGCCGATGGATCGGATCCCGACGGTCACCAGGCGGTGCATCAGGAACAGCAGCAGGGCCAGGCTGCCGATGGTGATGACCAGGAACCGGGTCCGGCTCGCCGAAACAGCCTGCGATGTCAACGGCAGCGCCTCATCGGCCGGTGGGGCGGCCACCCCTTCGGAGCGCGCGGTTTCGGCGATGTCGGCCTGGGCGGCCTCTGAAATGCTGTCGAAGGCTCGATAGCTGTAGGTAACGCCGTAGATCCCGAGGGCGAAAACCAGCAGGAACGCCAGGTTGATCTGGTTCGCCTTGCGGCGCGGGCTCAGAAGGGGGAGAGAGAAATCTTCCGGCTTCCGAGCGTCCCGGGGAGCGAAGTCTTCCTCCACACGGTCAGCCTGTGACCGGATCCGCTCTTCATGTTGGGACACAAGCCATCTCCCGGCTGCCCTTCCTTCAGTCCGACCCGAAGATTCTGTCTCCGGCGTCGCCCAGACCCGGCAACAGGTAGCCGTGCTCGTTGAGGCCGCGGTCCAGCGCGGCGGTATGGACAGGCACGTCCGGATGGGCGCGCTCGAGGGTGCCCGCCCCTTCCGGCCCCGACACCAGGACCGCGAGGCGGATGTCGCGGGCACCGTGCTGCTTGAGCAGCGTAATGGTGGCCGCGGACGACCCGCCCGTCCCCAGCATCGGATCGACAACCACGAAATACCGGCCGGCCGGCTTCGGGACGTTGAAATAGTACTGGACCGGCTGGAGCGTCTCTTCATCCCGGTAGAGCCCCACGTGGCCGATCCGGGCGCCCGGCAGCAGGTCGGTGAAGCCCTCCAGCATCCCCAGTCCGGCGCGTAGGATCGGCACCAGCACCACGTCTTCCTCTCGCACCCGGAGGCCGGTGGTGGTCTCCAGCGGCGTCTCGACCTCGACGTCCTCGCTGGGCAGGTCGCGCAGGACCTCGTAGGCTATGAGCGCACCGATCTCGCGTATCAGACCCCTGAAATCCCGGTGCCCGGTACGCTTGTCGCGCAGCCGGGTGATCTTGTCCTGCACCAGCGGATGCCTGACGACCGTGAGGTTGGGCAGGTCGGGCATGGCGCCTCCGGGCTGTCTAGCTTCCCCCGAGTTCCGGGAAGCGGTAGACGATGACCCCGCTGCCCGGAGCGTTGTCAACATCGACGTAGCCCTTGTCGACCATGTCGCGCAAGCACTTCTCGACTTCTTCGAAGGACTTTCCGGAGGCCATGACCCCCTGGGTCACCGTGAGCACGCCCTGGTTCTCTTCCGCGGCCTTCAGGAGGACGAATCTGAGGTCGGCGGGTTTGGGCAAGGGAGCGGGCGACGTCGTGCCGGATTTGGCGGCACGGGCCGCCAGCCTGGGATGCGGAACGTAGCCCTTGCGCACATTCGAGTCGCGAATCAGGGACTTCATGCGAAACAGGTCCACCAGCTGGCCGACACCCAGCAGGCCGAAGGTGAACAGCCAGAGGAGTCCGGTCCCCCACTTGCCCATGTAGATGCGATGGGCGCCGAAAATCCCTCCGAGGCACAGGCACCAGAGCCCGTACCCCAACAGATCCTTGTACACCGGTTCGTACACCGGCATGTCCGGAAGGCTGAGGTTGACGTTCACCGAGATGTCCCTGGAGTCGCGCCGGCCTTCCTTCGGATCCTGTTCCATCAGTGTCGTTTCGCTCTGCGGATCGGGTTGAGGCGGGATGATCGAGGATATGGAGGCAAGCAGGTCTCCAGAGTGTCGGTCTTCCCCTGGGAATGCAATTTCTCGCGATGCGGGGCGCCGGTCCAGCCCTCCGGCCGCACCATGGGAGGATCGCGCGAGCCGCGCCCGATGTCTTGCTCGTGCCTACGCATGTGCCGCGAGCAGGTGTCGCGGGGTGGGTCGGCGCGGGGTAGTATGAGGGAGCCGGGAGTCCCGCAGAGCCGTGCCCGGAGGCATGTCCCCGCATGTCCGATCTCTCATGACCCAGCTGGTTCTCTACCGCCTGCTCGACGCGGCGTTCGTCGCGTTTCACACAGCGCTTGTGGGCTTCAACCTGTCGGGATGGGCCTGGCGACGGACGCGCCGGCTCCACCTCCTGACCATCGGTGTCACGCTGCTGTCCTGGTTCGGCGCGGGGATGGCCTGGGGATGGGGATACTGTCCCCTGACGGACTGGCACTGGCGGGTGAAGAGGGCGCTGGGCGAGACGTCGCTCCCGGCTTCCTGGATCAAGTACCATCTGGACGCGGTCACTGGAGTCGACTGGAGCCCGGCGCTTGTCGACGGCCTCGTGATTGGCTGCGCGCTCGTGGCGTTCGGGCTGTCCGTGGCGTTGAACGTGCGGGATCGCCGGCGGTCCAGGTAGCCCGGCGGCAGTGGGTGCCCCGCCCCCCCCGTTTCGCTACCATGTTCACGGCGTCGTCGAGCAGGCGCGCCCAGCTCCACCACACGCGCTTCCCCCAGCAGACAGGAAACACACCATGAAAGCCCGTGCCTTCATCATCATCGCCGCCGCGCTGGTCGTCGGGCTGGAGAGCACCCCGGTTCAGGCGCAGGACGGCAAGGACATGGTCGCCGCCTTCATCGATGAACACTCCGGCTCCTACGCGAGCATCGCCCGGGAGATCTGGGATCTCGCCGAACTCGGTTATCTGGAGACCGAGAGTTCCGCGCTGCTGGCCGGCACGCTGAAGGGCGCCGGCTTCGAGGTGGAGATGGGGGTCGCGGGTATTCCGACCGCCTTCGTCGCCAGCTACCGCAACGGAGAGGGTCCCGTGGTGGGCATCCTGGCGGAGTTCGACGCGCTGCCCGGCATCACCCAGGACCGCAGCCCCGAGCGCACTCCCATCCCCGGCAAACCTCAGGGACATGCGTGCGGCCACCACCTGTTCGGGACGGGGTCGGCCGCCGCGGGGATCGCCGTGCGGGAGTGGATGGAGGCCAGCGGACAGGCGGGTGAAGTGCGGGTCTACGGGACGCCGGCCGAGGAGGGTGGCGCGGGCAAGGTGTACATGGTTCGCGAGGGACTGTTCGACGATGTCGACATCATGCTGCACTGGCACCCGGGGGACAGCAACTCCGCGGGCGCGTCGAGCAGCCTGGCCAACAAGTCCGCCAAGTTCCGTTTCTCGGGCGTGTCCGCCCACGCGGCCGGGGCGCCCGAGCGCGGCCGTTCGGCGCTGGACGGCGTCGAAGCGATGAACCACATGGTCAACCTGCTCCGGGAGCACGTGCCGCAGGAGACGCGCATCCACTACGTGATCACCTACGGCGGGGCGGCGCCCAACGTGGTCCCTGACTTCGCCGAGGTCTTCTACTACGTGCGCAACCCCGATCCGGCGAACGTGCACGCCATCTTCGAGCGGGTGGTGCAGGCCGCCGAGGGCGCGGCCCGGGGCACGGGCACCGAGATGCAGTACGAGGTCATCCACGGCCTCTACAACATCCTCATCAACGTCGCGCTGCAGGAGGCGATGCATGCCAATCTGGAGAGGGTCGGGGGCGTGCACTACAGCGAACAGGACCGCCGCTTCGCCGAAGCGCTGGCCAGGCACCTGCCCGAGGACGCGCCTCCCATCGAGTCGGCGGCCGAGATCCAGCCCTTCTTCGTGACCGAGGCGGGTACCGGGGGATCCACCGACGTGGCCGACGTGAGCTGGATGGTGCCCACCGGCGGGGTGCGAACCGCTACCTGGGTGCCCGGCACGTCGGCGCACTCCTGGCACGCGATCGCGGCGGGCGGCACGCCCATCGGCGAGAAGGGCATGGTGGTGGCGGCCAAGGCGCTGGCCATGACCGCGATCGATGTGCTGACCCGCCCCGATCTGGTGGAAGCCGCCAGGGCGGAGCACGCGGACCGCATCCCGGAGGGCTGGGTCTACGAGCCGCTTCTGGGCGACCGAGACCCGCCGCTCGACTATCGGCTTCCGGCGGGGACGGGAGGGTAGGCTGCCGGCTGACCATTGGCCATGCATCACTTCATCGATTTCAAGAGCTTCAGGCAAGCGAAGATCGGACTTCTGCGCCCGCTCACGATCCTTATCGGCCCCAACGGCTCGGGGAAGAGCAACGCGCTGGAGGGCATCGAAGTGCTGGCGGCGATCGCCGCCGGACATCGGCTCCGACAAATCACCGACCTAGACAGGGAAGGCGTGCTGAACGTCCGCGGCGGACTCCGAGGCTGCACTCGCCACGGACGGGACAGCTTCACCTTGGCCTTCTCAGCCGGGATACGCTGGTCGGGCAAGGTCGGGCCTTTCAAGTACTCCGTCACCGTGACTCCCCTTCCCGAGCCGAGAATCAGTGCCGAGTCCCTGTTCTTTCAGGACACGATGCTCTTCCGGACTATCGAAGGGAACGGCAGCCCGACTTCCGCCGACATCAGAGTCGAGTACAACAACTTTGCGCAAGGCGGCAGGAAGCCACAGGTCGCGGTATCGGCGACCCGCTCGATCCTTTCTCACTATGAGCATTTCGCAACCAAGAACCGGCAACTCAGCGTCTCTCTACGGTTGATCAACACGGTGCGCAACCATCTTCGCGCCTCGTTCGTTTTCGATCCGCGTCCCAGCGCGATGCGCCGCTATGAGCGCATTGGACACGACGCCCTCCTTCGCGACGGCTCCAATCTATCCTCGGTGCTATTCGGTCTACACGAGAACGAAACGACAACGTTGGACGAGTTGTTCACCCAGATTCGCCAAGTTCCCGACGAGCCCTACCGCAAGTTCCGTTTCATTACCACTGAACTGGGCGACGTGATCTTCGGCATGCGCGAACAGCACTCGCGGGCACTGTCAGACGCACGAATGTTGTCTGACGGGACGCTCAGGACCCTGGCAGTCCTCACGGCTGTGGCGACCGAGGAGCCACGGTCTCGCGTGGTCGTTGAGGAGTTCGACAACGGGCTCCATCCGAGCCGGGTGGCGTCGGTGATTCAGGCGATCACGAAGAGCAGCGAGGAGAGGGACATCAACGTGCTGCTGACCACACACAATCCGGCGGTGTTGAACGCACTGACCACCGAACAGCAACGAAACGTGGTCTTGGCGTTCCGATCAAGGGAGGATTTCTCAAGCCGGTTGGTACCCCTCACCTCGATCTCCCGATATGACGAGTTGCTTGAAAGAGGACGACTCGGCGACCTGGTAACACGCCGGGTGGTCGACGAATACCTCGACACGGATCTTGAGCTCAAACGAAGCTCGGAGATGCGGAAGTGGCTCGACGGGCTGGGCGGATGACACGAGTGTTCGTGGTGGATACAAGCATATCTGGCCGAGCTGCATTCCGTTCCGGGCTTCTCGGACGCCGCGTTCTCGCAGGCCTTGAGGAAGAAGATGGCCGGGGAACTTGGCGCGCGGTTCCACGTGCCAGTGGGCTGTCTCTACAAGTTATGCGATCACATAGCCGACGTTGGCGACGGCAACCGAAGGCATCAACTGGCGCGTCAAGTGGCAATGGATGTCAGCTCGAGCAGGGCCCGCGGCCTGCCTTGGCTGATGTCTCCGGCGGCGGGTTTGGACGAAATCGGCGATTTCGTGCGGCGATTCGCGTTCAACCCCGGGCATCTCAGGCTCGGTCTTACGAATTCGGAAGTCATTGAGATCGCGAACGCGCTGAAAAGAAAATACGGTACCGACCTCGCTTACCAAGTCCACATATGGACGAGGAATCAGAGCCTGAAGGCGCACGAACCAGATCCCGAGCCGGCGCCGCTCTGAACGCGGATCCATGGGTGTGGCACAGCGCCCAAGCGGAACGCATGCGCCTACTCGCCTGGCCCGGGCCAGGCGATCGTGTGTGGGATCGCTCCGCCTGACCCTAACCTCCGACCGCGAACTTCTGGACGCGCCGGCCTGTCGAGGCCTCGCCCACGTAGATGTTGCCGCGGGAGTCCACCGACATCCCGTGCGGCCGGATGAACTGGCCGACCTGACGCCCGCCGCGACCGAACTCGCCGACGACCTCCAGGTCCGACCGGCGCAGGATCCACACCTTGTGGTTGGTGCCGTCGGCGAGGTAGAGCCACTGCTGCCCGGCGTCCGGCGACAGCGCCAGCACGAACGCCGAACCGGATGCCCGGGTGAGCGGCGCGATGGTCTTCTCGGTCAGGTAGGTGCCGTCGCGCCGGAATACCTGAATGCGGTTGCCGCGCCGGTCCGCCACGTAGAGCAGACCGTCCGCCGAACCGACCAGACCGTGCACGGTGGAGAACTGGGACGGAGGCGGACTGTCCGCCGTGCGGGCGGCGTAGTCGTAGGCGGCTTCGTCGTCAGGGGACTCCCCGTAGGCGCCCCAGTGGCGCAGGTACGCGCCCGAGTCGCCGTCGAAGACGATGACCCGCCGGTTGCGGTACCCGTCCGCGATGAACGCCTCGTTGGTTTCCGGGTCGACCCAGATTCCCGCCGGGCCGCCCAGCAGCGTGGTGTCGCCGCTACCCGCGTTCACGTCGTACTCGCCGAGCGTCATAAGGTGCTGGCCATCGCGGGTGAACTTCATCACGCGATGATGCCGGTAGCTCCCGATCCAGACGTTCCCGTTGTGGTCGATGAAGAGGCCGTGCGAATTGCGCGGGAACTCGGAGACATCCTGCGTGGCGGGGTCGCCCCACCCCTGGACCACGTTTCCCTCCGGGTCGATCTCGAGCACCACGGGAGCGGGAACGCAGCACTCCCCCATCGGCGGGTCCTGGACGGCGGCGATCTCCTCGGGCGTCAGGGTCTCGGGCAGATGCGTAATCCAGACATGGTCCTGGGCGTCGACGAAGACCGACGTAATCGAGCCGAGGATCCAGTCGTTGGGGAGCGCGCGAGGCCAGGTGGCGTCCACCTGGAAGGACGGGGGGCCATCCCCGGATGCCGCCGGATCGGCGCCGGCAGCGGCCGAGCCTGCGCCCGGAGCGCCCGCGTCGGAGCAGGTCGCGAGGAGGACCGGCAGTGCGCCGGCAACGGACAGGCGCAGGAGGGAGCGGGACATGGTTCCTCCAATTCTCTCGGGGAATGGCCGGATCGCACGCCGGTTGCCGAGACGGCGGCACGGAACGACTGGCGAATCGGTGCAGCTGCTTCCGCGGACGATGCCGGGTTCATGGGAAGGTACAGGGTGGCGGCGCTCGCCGCCCGTCCTTCCCGCGGTCGGCGCGCATGAGTCGTCCGGCACGCCGTCGCATCACGGCGCCGTTCCCGCCCCGGAGATGGTTGTCCAACCGCCTTCAGTGGCCGCTGGAATTCGCTCCCCTTCCTCCACATGTCCGGCTCATATAGGATTGAGCGCGTTTCAACCCTGACCCTTGACTTCACCCCGACACTTGGACTTCACCCTGCCACCTGCATTTCAACCATACCCCGGAGGAAATCGATGAAGATGGTTCGCACGCTGTACAGCCTCATCCCGGCGCTCGCCCTCGCCACCGCCATCCACGCCCAGGAGCGGCCGGCCAGCCCCCGCGGCGAAGCCGCCACCCAGGTGGGAGGCGCCTACGATGCCGAAGGCAGCTATCAGAACGGTTCGTGGGTCGTCGTGACCTATGGCCGCCCCATCCTGCGCGGCAGGGACCTCTTCGGCTCCGGAGACGAGTACGGGCAGGCCTTCCTGCGTGGCGCTCCGGTGTGGCGCGTCGGAGCCGACCAGTCGACCCGCTTCATGACCGAGACCGACCTCGTCTTCGGGGGTGAGCGGCTCCCCGCCGGAGAGTACAGCGTCTTCGCGGAGCTCGCCGAGGACGAATGGACGCTCATCTTCGCCAACTGGGGCGTGAAGAACGACTTCCGGGAGGAGAACCCAGACGCGCTCTGGGGCGCCTACGGATATACGCCCGACCGCGACGTGCTGCGCACCACCATGGACGTCTCGGCGATCGGCATGTCCGCCGACCAGCTGATCATCGCGTTCACGGAAATGACCCAGGAAGGGGGTGTGTTCACGATCTGGTGGGACGCACAGGTGGCGACGGTGCCGTTCGAAGTGGCGCGGTGAGGGGAACGGGGCCGGCCAATTCCGACCGCCGGCTGTCAGGTGGCGGTCATGCTGCGGTCATGCTAATGTCATGACATGGCTAATCTACAGGTAAAGAACGTCCCGGAAGCCCTCTACGAGCGTTTGCGCATGCACGCGCGCAAGAACAACTGCACGATCAGCGCGGCCGTGCTTGTCGCCGTGGAACGCGAAATCGCCGCGGGCGAGTGGCGCGAGAATTGGGCGGGACGTCCGACGACCGACCTCGGAATTCCGGCGGCAACCCTGCTTGCGAAGGAACGCTCACTCCGCAACGCGGACGAAGCGTGACCCATCGAAGCGTGACGTGACCCGTTACGTTATCGATGCATCCGTAGCGGTCGAGTACCTTCTGAAGACGCCACTCGGACTGGGGGTAGCCGACACGATCGAGAGCGCTTCGCTAATAGCTCCCGAACTGTTGGATGTGGAGGTGATTTCGGTCTTGCGGCGCGCCGTACTTGGAGCGCGGCTCGAAGAGTCGCGGGGAGCGATGGCCGTCCAGGACCTGGGCCGTTGGCCGGTTGACCGCGTCTCTCACCCGAGGCTCGCCCGGCTCGCGTGGGAGCACATCCACAACCTGAGCGCGTACGATGCGTTCTACGTCGCTGCCGCTCGCGCTTTCCGCATCCCGCTGCTGACCGCCGATGGTCGTCTCGCACGGGCACCCGGACTGGGCATCCTGGTGCAGCATGTGCACGCGGTATGAGGGGGCGTCCGGGACGGGACGACCAGCGATGACGGGCGGTTGAAGGGAAACAAGGGCGTAATTCCCAATCCCCTCACAGCTTGCGCCGACTCCCGTCGCCGGAACAGCTTTCCGTCAGGAGAAACGGGTGTCTCGCATGCGGGTGACAGCGATCATGAACGTTCGGCCGATACTTGCGTCCCCCGGGGCGCTGCCCTCCCTGCTCCTCATCGCGGGCTGCTCCCTGGCGCCGGGCCCCTCGGTGCCGGAGCCGGTCGCGGAATTGCCCGACCGCTTCACCGGGCGCGAGGCGACCAGCGGCTACCAAGCGCAGGAGTGGTGGACCACCTTTCAGGACCCGGTGCTCAACACCGTGGTGGATTCGGTGCTGGCCGCCAACTTCGACCTGGCCGAGGCGGTCGCGAGGGTGCAGCAGGCCAGGGCACAGGCGGGCATCGCGCGCGCCGCCCTGGTTCCGGCCATCCAGGCCGGCGCGTCCGCCAACGACACGAACACACCCTCCAACGCCGGCTTTGGCCAGCAGTTCCGCGAAATCGCGGGGGACAGGCTGGCCGGCTTCGAGTTCCCCGAGCGGCTCGGGATCGAGACGTGGTCGCTGGGCGTCGACTACGCCTACGAACTCGACTTCTGGGGACGCGCCCGCAACGATTCCAGGGCAGCGGGACAGGAGTACCTGGCGTCGGAGTCAGACTACCACGCGGCGCGCATCGGGGTGCTGGCCGAGGCCATCACGACCTACTTCGAAATCGCCGACCTGCGCCGGCGCACCGACCTCGCGCGCGAAACGGTGGACGTTCTGCTCGAGCGGGTGGAGCTGGCCGAAACCCGCTACGACCGCGGGCTGGTGACCTCCTTTGAACTCTACCAGGTTCGCCAGGAACTCCGGAATACGCAGGCCGCATTGCCGCAGATCGAAAGCCAGCTCGTCAATGCCGAGGGACGCCTGGCCGTCCTGCTCGGCGGCTTTCGCGAGAAGCTGGACGCACTGCTTCCCGACTCCCTGGCGCCGATGCCGTCGGACGACCCGGTCTCCGCGGGGATCCCCGCCGACCTCCTGGTTCAGCGACCCGATGTGCGAGCCGCGGGCCTGAGGCTCGACGCCGCCCGCTACACCATTGGAGCGCGCCGGGCCGAGCGTTTCCCCTCCCTCTCGTTCTCGGGGACAATCGGGGTGCAGTCCGCGAAAGCCGACGGCCTCTTCAACGTCGACCAGTGGTTTCGCAACCTGCTCGGCAACCTGACCGCGCCCATCTTCCAGGGGGGTCGCATCCGCAACAACATCGCCCTCGCCGACGCCCGCTTCAGCCAGGCGGCGGCCGCCTACGGGCGCACGGTGGTGACCGCGGTCCACGAGGTGGAGGCGGCGCTGGCGGCCCTGGAGAACGAGGGGCGGCGCCACGATTTCCTCACCTCGCAGCGCGAGGAGGCTTTGGCCTCCGTCGACCTCCAGTCGCGCCGCTACGCCTCCGGAGTGGGGGGCTATGTCGACTACCTGGACGCCGTGCGGGCGCTGCTCAACGTGGAGTCGACGCTCGCTGGCGCCCGCCGCGACCTCGCCCTTGCGCGCCTGGCCGTGCATCGCTCGCTGGGCGGCGACTGGAGCCCTCCCCCGGAGGAGCTCGAAGGCCAGCGCATGGTGCCTGCCGACGAAGCGGTACCCGCCAGCGCGACTGAAGAAGAAGCCGAGACCCCAACCCGGAGGAACGGATAGATGAGTCGCCGCAGGAGTTTTCTGATCGCCGCGGGAATCCTCGGGGGGGCTGTCGTGGCGGCCGTGGTGATGGTCGCCCTGCGTCCCGATCCGCCCCTGCGGGAACCGCCCTCTCGCGTGCCTTTCGTCACCACCGCCGACGCCGCGGCGCGCGAGGGCGCCATCCCCGTGTACAGCGCGGGCACGGTGCGTCCGAGAGCCGAGATCGACGTGGCCGCCCAGATCAACGGGAAGGTGGCGTCGGTCGCGCCGGCCTTCCAGAGCGGAGGGCGTCTCAGCGAGGGTCAGGTCCTGTTCCGCATCGACGACGCCGACTACCAGAACCGCGTGCAGCAGGCGCGCGCCAACGTCGCGGCACAGCAGGTCGCCCTCCTGCAGGCGGAGGAGGAGGCCCGAATCGCACGCGAGGAGTACGAGGGATTCCTGCGCCGCCGCGGTGACGACGCCCCTCCGGGGGAGGCGAGCCCTCTCACGCTGAGAGAACCCCAGCTCGCCGCCGCCCGGGCCGCGCTCGCAAGGGACAGCGCCGCCCTCGCGGACGCCGAGTTGGCGCTTTCGCGCACGGAAGTGCGGGCTCCCTTCAGCGGCATCGTGCGCGTTGAATCGGTGGACGTCGGGCAGTTCGTCGCCGCGGGCCAGAGCGTGGGCCGGCTCTACGCCGACGATGCCGTCGAGGTCGTGGTGCCCCTCTCGGACGCCGACGCGGCCCTCATTCCCGACTTGTGGGGGCTCGCCGCCGGCGATGACGACGCCAGCGTGGGTGCGACCGTTATGGCCGAATACGGCGACGGCGACTACGCCTGGCAGGGGTATGTGGACCGCGCCGAGGCCGCCCTGGACGAGCAAACCCGGACGATCGACGTCGTGGTGCGTGTGCCGAGTCCCTTCGCCGGTGGGCTCGCCATCGCGGATGGCGGAGGCGGCTCCGGCGCCATGGAAGGCGAAGGGAATGGTCCTCCCCTCCTGGTCGGCCAGTTCGTGGAGGTGCAGATCCAGGGCGCAACCCCGGAGAGGTACTTCACGGTGCCGCGCTCCGCGCTCCGGACCGGCAACGAAGTCTGGGCGCTGAGCCAGGACACCCTGGTCACCATCGTCCCGGTTAGGGTCCTGCAGCGCGCCGACGAGCTCGTGTACGTTACCGGTGAGCTGGCGGCCGGGCAGGCGGTGGTGCTGAGCGGCCTCCAGTTCGCCACTGAGGGCATGGTGGTGCGAACGGGCGCCGACGGACCGGGATGACCCGGCCCGGCGAGTCGCCGGACGAACATCCTCCGGAGGGGCATTCGCGGGAAGTACGCGGCCCCATCGCCTACATGGCCCGAAACGGGGTCGCCGCCAACCTGCTGATGTGCTTCATTCTGGCGGCCGGCTTCTTCTCCCTGGGAGGCCTGGTCCAGGAAGTCTTTCCCGAGATTTCCATGGATCAGGTCATCATCTCGGTTCCGTATCCCGGGGCCACGCCCGACGAGGTCGAAGAATCGATCCTCCGCAAGATCGAAGAACAGATCGACGCGGTGGACAACATCAAGGAGATCCGTTCGACGGCGGCCGAAGGAAGAGGGTCGGTGACGGTCGAGTTGCAGCTGGGTTCGGATGTGGCCCGCGCTCTCGATGACATCAAGGCCCGAATCGACCGGATCCAGACCTTTCCCGCCGGAGCCGAGCGCCCGGAGGTCACCGAGCTGACCAACCGCCAGAGCGTGATCCGCCTGGTCCTGTTCGGCGATGTCGGCGAGCGGACGCTCAAGGAGTTGGCGTACCGCACCGAAGATGCGCTCTCCGCGCTCCCGGTGGTCTCCTATGTGGAGACGACCGGCATTCGCGACTACGAGATCTCCGTCGAGGTGCCGCTGCATCAGCTGCGCGCGCTGGGCCTGACCCTGGGGGACATCGCCAACGCGATCCGGGGCGGTTCGCTGGACCTGTCCGCGGGAAGCATCGACACCCGGGACGAAGAAGTGCGCATCCGCACAACCGGTCAGAACTACACACAGCACGACTTCGAGGAGATCATCATCCTCAGCCGCGCCGACGGCACCGCGGTGCGCCTGGGGGATATCGCCGAAGTGCGCGACGGCTTCCGCGAAGTGGATCTGATCACGCGGTACAAGGGCCGGCCCGCAGCCTATGTGGAGGTGTTCCGGACCTCGGACGAGAAGGTGCTCGACATCGTGACGGCTGTCGAACAGCACCTTCAGGAGGAAGTCATCCCGGCGCTGCCGGCGGGCGTGGAGCTCGAAGTGTGGAACAACACCGGGCAGATCTTCGAGAGCCGGCTCGGGCTGCTGGTCAAGAACGGCCTCATCGGCCTCGCGCTCGTCCTCCTCTCCCTCACCCTATTCCTGGATCTCCGCCTTGCCTTCTGGGTCGCGGTCGGAATCGCCGTCTCCTTCGTCGGCACCTTCGCCGTGATGAGCGGCCTGGGCGTATCCATCAACATGATGACGCTCTTCGCCTTCATTCTCGCCGTGGGGATCGTCGTGGACGACGCCGTGGTGGTGGGCGAGAACATCTACGCCGAGCGGGAAAAGGGCTGGCGCGGGGTCGACGCGTCCATCCGCGGGACCCGCCGCATTACCGGACCCGTCATCTTCGCCGTTCTCACCACAGTTGTGGCGTTCTGCCCGCTTTTCTTCGTCCCGAGCGTCATGGGGAAGCTGATGACGATGCTCCCCATCATCGTGATCTCCGTCCTCCTGTTCTCGCTCGTCGAATCGCTCCTGGTTCTGCCGAACCATCTCTCCCATCTGCCGCGCCAGACAAAGCGCCGGCATCGAAGCCGCGAGCACCTGATCGCTCGAATCCAGCAGGGAGTGGACCGAGCGCTGAAGAGCTTCGTGAGGGGACCCCTCGACCGGTCCCTGAGGGTCGCGACCGCTCAGCCCGGGCTGGTCATCGCCACGGGGATCGCGCTCATCATTCTCTCCGTCGCCATGGTGCCCGCGGGCATCATCAGGGTGAACTTCATGCCCACCGTGGAGGCGGACCTGGTCACGGCCACGCTGGAGATGCCCGAAGGCACGCCTGCGCGGCGAACCTACGACGTGGCCGGCTTCGTGGAAGCCTCGGGACACCGGGCCATCGCGCGGCTGTCGCCCGGGGGCGCCGGGTCGCTCCTGGAGGGTGTCAACGTGACGGTGGGCCAGGAGGCCCAGCAGATGCAGCCCATCGGAGCCGGACCGGAAGCCGACCCGAGAGCCAACCTCGCGGCGGTGGAGTTCAAGCTCGTGACCGCGGCATTCCGCGACGTCTCCGCGGCCGACTTCCAGCAGGCGTGGCGAGAGGAGCTGGGTCCCCTGCCGGAAGCCAGAGCGCTCACTATCACGGCCGAGTTGCTCGACTTCGGCTTCCCGGTTCACGTCGAGCTGTCCCACCCGGATCCCGAGCGCCTGGCATCGGTTACCGACAGCCTGATGGAGAGGCTGCAGGCGTTCGAGGGGGTGTTCGACGTCCGGGCGGACCAGGATCAGGGGCTCCGGGAGATCCAGCTCGATCTGCGCCCGGAAGCCCGCACCATGGGACTGACCCTCGATGTCCTGGCCCGCCAGGTGCGTTCCGCGTTCTTCGGCAACGAGGCCGTGCGCGTGCAGCGGGGCCGCGAGGAGGTTCGCGTCTACGTCCGCCTGCCCGAAGAGGAACGCAACACCATCGCGGATGTGGAGAAGTACCTGGTGCGCACGCCCATGGGCGGCGAGGTGGCGCTCGGCCGAGTCGCCTCGGTGCGCCTGGGAAGCTCGCCCACCACGATCCGGCGCACGGACGGCGAACGCGTCACCACGGTCACCGCCGACGTCGACCGGGAGGTCGTCACCGGCAACGAGGTGACGGAGCAACTCGGCGCCTCGGTTCTTCCGGAACTGGCAGCCCGCGCACCGGGGCTGTCGTACAGCTTCGGAGGCGAACAGCAGGAGCAGGTGGAGTCGTTCGGCGCTCTCGCGAGCGGTTTCGCGCTGGCCCTGCTGGCGATCTACGCCCTGCTCGCGATCCCCTTTGCCTCCTACACCAAACCCCTGATCATCATGGCCGCGATCCCCTTCGGGATCATCGGCGCGATCGCGGGTCATCTGCTTCTTGGGCTGCCCATGAGCATGATGTCGATGTTCGGCCTGATCGGGCTGAGCGGCGTGGTGGTGAACGATTCCCTCGTCATGATAGACTTCATCAACGATCGCCTCCGTCGTGGCATGCCCGCCCGGGAGGCGATCATCGATGGCGCGAAGGCGCGCTTCCGCCCGATCCTCCTCACGTCCGTAACCACCTTCCTGGGAGTGGCGCCGCTCGTCTTCGAACGCAGCCTGCAGGCGCAGTTCCTGGTTCCCATGGCCGCTTCACTGGGGTTCGGGATCCTGTTTGCGACGGCGGTGCTGATGATGATCGTGCCCGCGCTGGCCATGGTGCACCATCGGGTGACGGAGCCGGGGCCGGCCGGCCCGCAAGCCGGGGCCGGCCAGGAGTTCGCCGGGGTGCCGGAGTACTCGACCGCCTGACCGGGCGCGGAGCGGACCCGGAAGGCCTCACGCGGAAGACCGGTCCCGCGCTCCCTGCCGCCTACGGTCCCTCCTGCGCCCTCCCGAACTCCGCGGCGAACAGGGCCCGGGTACCCGGATCCAGGCGGACATCGGACGGCTCCGCGTCGACCGGAATCACAAAGCTGTGCGACGCGGAGTCCACCTCGACGCCGACAACCGTGGCCGGAACCGGATCCCGACCCATGTAGACGCCGATTTCGAGAGGCATCCGGAACAGTCCCGTCTGCTGCACCTGACGGAGTTCGACGCGCACCGCTCCGGTACCGGGGTCGTAGCTCCACGACCCTTCGAGCACCGGGTTTCCACCATGCCGCAGCCACTGGTCGAAGAAGGCCTGCAGGTCGTCGCCGGAGGCCTCTTCCATGGCTCGCATGAAGTCGTCGGTGGAGGCGGTGCCGTTCAGGTGACGTGCGTAGTACGTCCGGATGCCCCGCTGGAAGGCCTCGTCGCCGAGCCGATTGCGGAGCATGTGCAACACCCAGGCGCCCTTCTGATAGGTCGCCACGCTTGTCACCCGCGACATGTCCTCGAGGCCGTCGTGGACGATGCGGTAGTCGGGGTTGTCCGCATACCAGACCCGAACCCGCTCCGCCGCCTGCTCGAGGCCTGCGACGAAATCGTCGCGTCCGTAGGCGTGTTCGCGGAAGAGCAGGGTGAAGTAGGTCGCGAAGCCCTCGCTCAGCCACACGTCGTCCCACTCCGATTCGGTGACCGCGTTGCCGAACCACTGGTGCGCGATCTCGTGGATGATGACGTTGCGCCAGCGCACGGACCGGTCGCCCGTCACGGCGTTCTCGCTGTACATGAGAGCCGTCGCAGCCTCCATGCCCCCTCCGGTGGCCGGGGAGGTGATGTTGGCCAGCTTCTCATAGGCAAAGGGACCCACGTAGTCGTCGAAGAAGCCGAGCGCCCGCCGAGTGGGAACCGCAAAGTCGTGGAAGCCGGCGTCGCGGTCGCGCGCGTACACCCAGGTCTGCACGGGCCTCCCATTGAATTCGCCCAGGTTCTGAACGGCGAAACGCGCCACGCCGACGACGAAGAGCCACGGGGAGATGGGAACCGACTGCCTCCAGTGGGTCCGCCGCATGCCCCCGGCGATGTCCGTTTCCTCGACGACAATGCCGTTGGAGACCACCTGGTAGTGCGCGGGTGCGGTGATGACGAAGTCGCTCGTCGCCTTCTCCGCCACATGGTCCACGGTGGGAAGCCAGTTGCGGGCCCGGTTCGGCCAGTTGTCGCTGAAGAACGTTCGTTCGCCGTACTTGTTGGGCCCGATTCGCAGGCCCGACGCCGGGATGCCCTCGTAGTTCACCGCCACCGAGTCCGTGGCGCCGGCTCGGCCAGCCTCCTCGAAGCGTACCGTGAGCACATCGTTCTCATGCAGGTACTCGAGGGAACTCCCCGCGGATGTGACAGTGACGACTTCCATCCCCTGGCCGTCGGCCTGGCGCCCGATCAGGTCGAGCGGCAACTCCACGACGCCGTCCGCCGTGAAACGAAACGTCACCGTCGCTCGTCCTGCGATCTGTTGGGTATCGTCACGGAGCGTCAACTCGAAGCGATAGGCCTCGATGTCGATTCCGGCACGAGGCCGCTCGGCGCTGTTCGAAACCGGTGTCGTTCCGGCGAAGAGGACCAGAACCCACAGCGGAACAAGGAAGAGGCGGCTCATGGCATCTCCTGCGAGGCGGAATGAGGGAAGGCGCTGGACGCGGCGAGCATCGTCAGTTTCAGACGTATCGGAGCCCGCGTTTGACGCACGCCTTCCTGTGTTGCAATAATTATTCTATCCAGCATCGACATAGTGCAGGTGTCAAGACAAGCCACGCGTGACGCGGCCGGTTTGTGTTGTGTGCTGCTGGAAAACGCCGGAAGTGCGGTAGCCCGGATGTGTCTGCATATATTGCCGGATTATTCAGCATGAACAATCGCCGGAGACGAACGCGAGGCGCGGCACCCGCGTCAGGAATTCCTTGTGCAATCTGTGGCCAGCCGGTTCCGGCCAGCCGAGGCAGCCCGACATGTGGCGCCAAGTGCGCACGCGCCTATCACGACCGGGAGGCACGCCGGGAGCGCGCCAGGGCTTCGGCGCGGGCCTGGCTCTACACCGTTCGGCAGCGCGGGACCGATTCCGCGTGATCTGAACAATCCACCCATGGGGCATGCCGAGGTCACCCTGGCTCTACATCCCCTTGGAACATGCTGCTCAGCGCTTTCCCATCGGCGCCGCACAGCCCGCGCTCCGTCACCAGTCCCGTCACCAGCCTGCGAGGAGTTACGTCAAAGGCATAGTTGGCCACCCGCGTGCCTTCGGGGGTGATCCGGACCGTGCGCGGTACGCCGGTTTCATCCAACCCGCGCACGAGAGTCACTTCATCGGGATCCCGTTTCTCGATCGGGATGCTCGCGCCGTCTTCGGTCTCCCAGTCGATGCTGGGTGACGGGACCGCCACGTAGAAGGGGACGTCGTTGTCCCGGGCAGCGAGGGCCAGGGGATAGGTTCCCACCTTGTTGGCGACATCGCCGGAGGCGGCGGTGCGATCGGTGCCCACGATCACGAGATCGACCTCCCCGCGGCTCAGGAGATACCCGGCGGCGCTGTCGGAGACCAGCGTGTGCGGCACCCCGTGCTGTCCGAGCTCCCAGGCGGTGAGGCCGGCCCCCTGAAAGCGCGGGCGCGTCTCGCGCACCCAGACGTGTACGTCGAGCCCTTCGTCGTGAGCCCGGTACACCGGGGCGGTCGCCGTTCCCCAGTCGACGGTCGCCAGCCAGCCCGCGTTGCAGTGCGTGAGCACGTTCAGCGCCCGGCCCGGTCCGCCGTCCCCTGCTCCCGGACGCCCGTGGATCTCCCGAAAGATCTCAAGCCCGACATCGCCGATGCTTCGGTTGATCCGCACATCGTCTTCGCACAGCTCGGCGGCAAAGCGATAGGCGGCACGTGCGCGCTCCGCCGGGGGCTGTGCTCGGAGCAAGGCTGCGGCGTTCTCGAGCGCCCACCGCAGATTGACCGCTGTCGGGCGCGTCCGGATCAGCTCGTCGACGGACGCACCGAGTGACTCGTCCGAGGGATCTGCGCGCATCGCCAGCGCAACCCCGTACGCGGCGGTCGCTCCGATCAGGGGCGCCCCGCGCACCACCATGTCGGAGATGGCGTGGGCTGCGTCCGCGGCACACGTGAGGCGCCGGACCTCGAACCGGTGCGGAAGCAGGGTCTGATCGATGACCTGGACATCCGCGCACTCGCCTTCCGAGAAGATGCTGCGATACGCGACCCCGCCGACCTTCATTTCGACCCCCGGTGAGTTGTTGTGGGCGCGCTCACGGAGTGGGAGTTGGCGGACGCGTCTTCCCCGACACCGACCGGGCGGTCCCGTACGCGGTCGACGACGCAGACGAAGCCGAGCGCCTCTCCGGCGTCGGCGGAGAAGCGGTGGACATCGTGCGGGGCCACGTACACGACATCGAGCGCCGCGACCGGCTCCGTGGTGTCCGCCAGGCGAACCGTGCCCCTTCCCTTTACGACCACCACCGCGTGCCCGTGCGCATGGTGCTCCAGGGAGGAGTAACCTCCGGGAGCGGCCTCGAAGTACCGCAGTTCGAAGTTGAGGCCGGCTTCGGTGCCGCCGGGACCGCCTCCCAGCAGGGTGTGACGGGTCACCTCGCGGAACCGGGCGAACTCCGCCTCCTGGTCCCTGTAGCATCTGGGCTCAACGTCCGCCCAGTTGCCGGCGACTCCGCGAATGACCCGCGACCTGCTCACCTGGCCTCCTGTGCCGTAGTCCTCGTCCCGCGCCGACGGCAGACGCGGCGCGTGCTTCGCCGGTTCGGTGCGCCGGCTAGCCGGTTGGCGCGTCGACGGCTTCAGCCGCCGCCTCGACCAGACGCCGGGCCGCGCCTTCCAGATCCTGCTGCACCAGCAGGCTTCCGCCGATCAACAGCATGGTGTCCAGCCCGTAGCGCGCGAACCAGTGGCCGGCGTCGGCGGCATTCACACCCCCGGCGGGCGCGGGAAAGGCGCGCCGCAGCCGACCCAGCGGCGCCCGCAGGCGATCGTTGACGGCGTGGCAGACCCGCTCGGGCCACGAAAAGCGCCCACCTGTGTTTACGTACACCACGATGTCGGCGCCCGCAACCCGGTAGAGGGTGCCGAGCAGAACGTCGGGGGCAATCCCTTCTGCCCTGGCGGGCGCGGTCTGTGCGTGCGAAGGGTGCGCCATGACGGCCAGCGGGTGCGGGCCGGTGGCGACCCATCGCAGCGCGTCCAGCCCCATGAGGCCGGGGCAGAGGACGACGCCCGGCACTCCCAGCCGGGCTACCCGGTCCAGGCGCGCCTCCAGCGCATCCAGCGGCCCGGTGACGTTGGGAAAGTAGGCCGTGCGCCCTCCCGTCAGGGCGTTGGCCTCGGCCACCGCCCGGGCGATCAGCGCAGTGCGTTCCGCGAAGGGAGCGGGGCGCTGGCCCGCCAGCCCGTGGTCGTCCTTCACGACATCCACACCGGCCCGGGCGAAGGCGGCCGCCTGGCGGGCAAGCTCCGCGGAGGACAGCCCGATCGGCTTGATGGCGGCGCTGACCAGGGGACGCCGCGGCGCCCCCGCCATGGAGCGCACACCCCCGATCCCGAAGCGCGGCCCCGGCAACGACCGGACGACGGCGGACGAGAAGCTGAGCCCCACGAGCCGCACACCCTCCATGAGCGACACATTGCCGTAGGCAACGTTCAGGAGCTGGGTGAGCTCGGTCGTGGTGGCGTCGAGCGGGTAGGCGATGTTCGCCAACCACCCGTCCCCATCCGCCGGTTCCATTCGCTCGATGCGACCCAGCATCCGCGCCTGAAGCGCGTCGCCACCTACACCCGCGGGCGCCTCGACCGTCTGTTCGCGCGCGATCGCGCCTGCGAGAGACAGGGCTTCGCGCAGGCTCCCGCAGCGAAGCCGATAACTGGCCCGAAGGCCGACGGCGTGCGCCGGTGACGCTCGCGCAGCTGCCGGAGTAGAGACCGGGTCGGCGGAACCCGTTGGGCGTGGTGAACCGGCCGGGAACCGCAGTGTCGGCCCCGGGATGCGTGTCATCCCGAGTCCTCCTTCAGCCATCGCGCGAACCACGCTTCCAGTCTCTGATACATGTCGACCCGATTCATGGGATTGCGAAAGCCGTGCGGTTCGCCCGGATAGGAGTGGCTCTCGTAGACCTTCCCCTCCCTCTCGAGAATCTCCACAGCCAGCTCGTACTGGCGAAACGGCGCGCGCACATCCTCTTCGCCATGCATGATGAGGGTGGGCGTGACCACGTTCGGCACGCGCGCAAGCGTGTTGCTGATGGCGTAGGTCCCGGGGCGTTCCCCGGGCGCGCCCCCGTGGCCGGTCCTGATGAAGATCTTGCCGAGCCGGTCCGCGTTGGTGTAGGCATCCGCGAAGTCGTAGATGCCCGCCATGGGCACGGCGGCGTCGAAGGCGTCGGGTGCCCGGGCAATGGCCGCCATGCTCTGAATGCCCCCGTAGCTGTAGCCGTAGATGCCGACCATCCCGTTGGACCATGACTGCCCCCGCAGGAAGTCGGCGGCCGCGGCGGCGTCGAGCGCCTGTCCGTTGGCCCAGTCCCCGATGCCCAGGTCCTGGAACTCCCGCCCGAAGCCGGAGCCGCCCCGGTAGTTGACCGCGAGCACGACGTATCCGAGCCGGGCCAGGTACTGCTCGGTGAGGCTCAGTCCCTTGAGGTAGGCGTTGGTGCCGCCTCCGTGAACCATCACCAGCGCGGGGAATGTCGCGGACGGGAGGGAATTCGCCCCATCCATCCCGGGAAACCCGGGAGGACGGAAGAGGAAGCCCTGGATGTAGAGCCCGTCCCAGCTGCGGTAGCTGACCTCCTCCGCATTCACCAGCCCCTGCCACCGGGTCGAGAAGTGGGTGAGGCGGCTCACCGCCCCGCCCGCGGCCGACAGGTAGTCGACCTCGGTGCCGCGCGTCGAAGTCGACCGCAGGAACACGAAGGCGGTGCCGTCCGGGGTCGCGTGATAGGCGCGAAAGGACCCGCCCATGTTGGTTACCCGGGTGGCGACGCCCCCGGCCGCGGGCACTCGCCACAACTCCACCTCGGCGCGCTCGTGATAGGGAAAGAAGAGCTCGGAGCCGTCGGCCGACCACGTGACCGTGTGGTTGTGAAGCCAGTCCGTGGCGTGAATCTGCATCGGCACGATCTCCTCGGTGCCCGCTTGCGGGTCGAGGAGGTAGATGTAGGCGAGATCCTCGTACCAGTACTCGTCCTTGGAGGTGCCGAGCAGGGCGATGCGCGACCCGTCCGGCGACCACACCGGAGTGGAAGACGCCATGAGACCGGCGGAGACCTGCCGCTCCTCGCCCGTCGCGACCTCCACCAGCCAGATGTCGTCCTCCCAGTAGTCGCTCCGGTTCGAGTAGTAGGCGATGCGGGTTCCGTCGGGCGACCAGGAGGGCGCGAAGCGGTAGTCGTCCGCCGCCATGGAGGCCTGCGTGAGCTGGACCGGCGGAGCGGAACCGTCGGCGGCAACGGTCCAGATGTCCTGGTGGCCGGAGCGGCCGCTGTAGAACGCGATGCTGCTCCCGTCCGGGGAAGGTCGCGCGGCCCGCTCGTCGTCCGCGTCCTCGGTGACGCGGGTTGGCTCGCTCGACCCCGCCGCCACCGTCCAGAGGTCCCCGTCGCGCGAGAAGACGATGCCGGAGCCGTCGGTGAACCAGACCGGCGAGGCGCCTTCCACCCAGGGGGTGGGCTCGGGGTCCCCATCGACCGCCACCAGAAAGATGCCCGAGAAGTCCGCCGTGCTCGCGGTCACCGCTACCCTGGCCCCGTCGGGCGAAAGCGCGGCCTGGCGGGCACCCTGGTTGCGGGTGAAGATGTTCTCCCAGCTGAGCGGCAGGGCATCATCGATGTCCGCCGCGGGCGCCGAACACGCGGGCGATAGCGCCAGCACGCACAGGTACACTGCGGGGAGCGCGGCTCGCGTCTTCGCGGCCGGTCCGCCCTTCGTCGCCGACCTGGCTCGCATCGTCGATCTGACCCTGGTCGCCGTCGCGGTTCCCGCCGCTGGCCTGCCTTGTCTCGCCGGTCCGATTCTCATGGCCGCCCTCCTGCTCTCATATCGCGTCTCGTGCTCTCATATCGAGTCTCCTGCTCTCACGTCGGCGTTCCGGGTTGGTTGCGCCGGGCGGGCAGTCTACAATACGGGCCCGCACGCGGCCCGGCACCCGGCGCGAGGATCGCAGAAGGCAGGGTCCCGGCGGGGTTGCCGCGTTGTCCGCGCTTCCCGCCGTTTCCGGAACCCCACCACATCGGGAGCCATCCCCTGCACATGTCCACCCGGAGAGAGCGATGAGCGAGCGCAGCACGGACACGAACGGAGGGCGCGGTACCGCTCCTCCCGCGGTCGAGCTTTCCGTCCACATCGAGGCCAGCCCCGACACCGTGTGGGGCATCCTCTCCACGCCGGAGCGCTTCTCGGCCTGGATGGGCGGCCAGGTCACCTTCGAGACGCGGGCCGGGAGTCCCTATCGGGCGGTGTTCGCCCAGTTCCACATGGTGCTGGCCGGTGAAGTGCTCGAATTCGACGATCTGCAGCGCCGGTTCGCTCTCTCCTGGGGCATAGAGTCCGGCCCGCAGGCGGAGACCATGCCGGCCGCGTCGTCGCGGGTCGAGTTCCGCGTGGCCGACGGCCAGGGGGGCGCCCATGTGGACGTGCGCCACAGCGGTTTTCTCAGCGCCCGGACGGCGCGCGAACACGAGGACGGCTGGCGCTTTCACCTGGGCCGCCTCGCCCTCTTCGCGAACAAGGCCGATCTGGCGGCGGGACTGGCGCGCGCCCTGCCCGCCTGGTGGGCGGCCTGGAACGAACCGGACGAAGCCACCCGACTCAAGTTGCTGCGCTCGTGCTGCGCCCCCGATGTCGAGTTCCGCGACGACTGGGCGGTGGTGCGCGGCCTCGACCGCCTCAGCCTGCACATCGCCAACTGCCATCGCTACATGCCCGGCTGGCGCATCGATCCCACGGGCGATGTGCGCGTCTGCCGCGGCGAGGCGCTGGTGGGGTGGCGTTCCAGTGGCCAGGGTGAGGGCACCCAGATGGGGTTCAACCATGTGCGCGCCGATTACGACGGCACCCTTCGCCGGGTCGCGGGATTCCAGGCCGCGCGCTGATCGCCCACGAACGGACCCCCACGGCTGACCGCCGCACCTCGACCGGATCCACCGTGTGCGCATCCTCCCCGCGCACCCTAGAATGAAGATTGGAACGCGGCGCCACGACAGCCGTCCGTCTGGTGCTTCGGCGCTGCCGTATCGGTCTTTCGGAGGCGGTCATGCAGAAAGGAGTGATCAGCAGGGCGCGTTTCGTCGTCGCCGGATTCGTTGCGGCCATCGGTCTTCTGGCCGCGGGCCCTGCGGCGGTCCCCCTGGCGGGCCAGGAGCAGCTCGCGTTTTCCGACGCTGAACTCGAGCGCGGGCAGCGGCTCTACCAGGCCCACTGTGGGCGCTGCCATGGCGTCCTGGGACTTGGAGGCGAGGGACCGGGGCTGGCGGTGAGCCGGCTGCCGCGGGCGCCGGATCACGCATCGGTCTCGGAGGTCATCCGCACCGGGATCCCGGGCACCGGCATGCCGGGCCTGCGTTCCACCATCCTCCCTGACGACGAGCTGGCGCTGGTCGCCGCCCATGTCATCTCGCTCCGGCAGAGGCAGCTCATCGAGATCCCCGGCGAACCGGAGCGCGGGCGCCGGATCTTCGAGACCACGGGCGTGTGCTACTCGTGCCACATCGTGGATGGCCGGGGCACCGGGATCGGTCCCGAACTGACCGGCATCGGGATGCGCCGGGGGCCCGAGTACCTGCGCGCCTCCCTGGTCGATCCCGCCGGGGAGCTTCCGGTCTTCCGCTCCGGGACCCGCAGCGGATTCGCCCAGTACCTGCCCCTGCGTGCCGTCACCCGCGACGGTACGATCTACGAAGGCATGCGCGCCAACGAAGACGCCTTCACCGTCCAGCTCATCACCGGCACGGGGTCCGTGGTGTCGCTGCGCAAAGCCGACCTGGCTGAGTTGGAGAAGCGCTTCGGGCACTCCCTCATGCCGGCGACCGCGACTCTCTCCGGTGAAGACATCGACAACCTCATCGCATACCTGGCCAGCCTCGGAGGATGAGCATGATCCGGTTCGCATCCCTCACCCTTGCCTGCGTGATCCTGTGTCTCGGATGCCGCGCGGCCCCCGAAGGCGCTGCCACGGACGACCCTGCCTCGGAAGGCGCCTCCGGCCAGACCCATGTCCCGTTCGATCGTCTCCTCAACGCCGATGCCGAACCCCACAACTGGCTGATGTACTCGGGCAATTACGCCTCCCACCGCTACTCGCGGCTGGATCAGATCAACCGCGCAAACGTGGGCGACCTCAGAGTGCTGTGGGCCTACCAGATGGACAACGGAATCATCGAGACCACGCCCGTCGCCGTGGACGGCATCCTGTACGTGACCGAGCCGCCAAGCACGGTCAGCGCCCTGGACGCCCGCTCTGGCCGCCGACTCTGGACCTGGTCTCCGGAGATGGGCCCCGACGTGCTCAACATCGGCTTCCCGCGCGTGAACCGCGGGGTCGCGGTCCTCGATTCGACGGTATTCGTGGGAACGCTGAACGCGCACCTGGTGGCGCTGGACGCGCGCTCGGGAGCCGTGCGCTGGGACGTGGAAGTCGGCGACAACGCCATCGGTTTCTCGCTGACGCTGGCCCCGCTGGCCGTCAAGGACAAGGTCATCGTGGGCGTTTCCGGCGCCGAAGCCGGGGTGCGCGGCTACATCGACGCCTACGACGCCGTGACCGGCGAGCTGGCTTGGCGCACGTACACGATTCCCGAGCCGGGAGAGCCCGGGAGCGAGACCTGGGGCGGCAACAGCTGGGAGACCGGTGGCGGGTCCACCTGGCTCACGGGTTCATACGATCCCGAACTCGACCTGCTCTACTGGCCGATCGGCAACCCGGCGCCCGACTGGAACGGCGACGTCCGACCCGGAGACAACCTCTATACGGACTGCCTGCTCGCTCTCGATCCGGACACCGGGGAGATGATCTGGTACTTCCAGTTCACCCCTCACGACACGCACGACTGGGACGCCAACCAGATCCAGGTGCTGGTCGACGCCGAATGGGAAGGCGAGCCCCGCAAGCTGGTGGTGACCGCCAACCGAAACGCCTTCTACTACGTCCTCGACCGCGAGACCGGGGAGTTCCTCCACGGCAGGGAATACTCGAAACAGACGTGGGCCGAGGGCCTGGACGAAAACGGGCGCCCGATCGTGATCCCGGGAACCGACCCCACCGAGGAGGGCAACCTGGTGTGGCCCAGCCTGCAGGGATCGGCCAACTGGTTCAGCCCCAGCTACAGCCCGCAAACGGGGCTCTTCTACCAGCCTACGCGCATTATGGGCGCCGTCTACTACAAGGCGGATGTCGAGTACGTGCCCGGACAGCCCTACACGGGCGGGGGCGAGCAGGCGCTGCGGGGCGAGGAGGCCAGCGGAGCCATCAAGGCGCTGGACGCCCTGACCGGCGAGCTCGTGTGGGAGTTCCCGCTGCTCTCCCCCCCGTGGTCAGGGGCGATGGCGACCGCAGGCGGCCTCGTGTTCAGCGGGGACAACGAGGGCAACGTCTTTGCGCTGGACGCCGAAACCGGCGAACCCCTGTGGGACTTCCAGGCGGGCGGGGCCGTGCGCACCGGTCCCATGTCGTACGAGGTCGATGGCCGGCAGCGCATCGTGACTTCGGCCGGCGGCGTGATGCTCGTGTTCGGGCTGGACTAGATTACGGTCCCCCGATCCGCAGGGGACGCGAGGGCACGTACCGCACCAGGCGCATGCGGTTGATCTCGCCGGCGTAGATGTTGCCGTCGAAGTCGACCCCCAGGAACTCGATTCCGGGCCCCACGTTGATGTCGTGCTGGGGGATGAAGTACGTGACCCACGCCTGTTCGTTCTTCAGGTCGCCGATGCGGATGCCCTTCTCCCAGCCGAAGTTGCTGCGCCAGGGATCCGGGGGGCCCGTGCGCAGATCGCCCGAGAGGCCATCGCCCGCATACAGAATGTCGTTTCTGTCGATGAAGAGGCCGCTGGGCTTGCCGTAGTGGGTCCAGATGTAGAGCAGATTGCCGTCGTTGTCGAAGACCTGGATGCGGCTGTTGCCCCGGTCCGCGACGTAGACGCGCCCTCGTGAATCGAGCTTGATGTCGTGCGGGTCGCTGAAGCCGCCCGGTTCGCGGCTCTCGGACCCGACGCCGCCACCGACGGCGAGGACGAAGCTTCCGTCGCTCGCCAGCTTCACGATCCGGTTGTTGCCGCCCCTGTGCCCGTCCGACACCCAGATGTCTCCCTGCGGGGAGAGGGCGACCCCCGACGGACCGTTGAAGTGCGTCTCGTCCGCTCCGTGAACGCCCGCTTCCCCAATGCGCATCACCACTTCGCCCTCACGGGTGAGTCTGAAGATCTGGTGGCCCATCCCCATGCTCTCGCCCAGCGCGGCGCGCGCGTCGCCGTGCGCCCCACCCTCCGTCACCCACAGGAATCCCTCCTGGTCCAGCGCGAAGCCGTGGGGAAAGGCGAACAGCCCGGCCCCGAAGCTCTCGACCAGATTCCCGCCGAGATCGAACTTCATGATCGGATCGATGTCGGTGCCCGCGCACTGGTTGGCCCCGCAGCGGTCGAGGATCCACAGATGCTCCCCGTCCGGATCGGGGATGACGCCGCTCACGATCCCGAGGGTGCGGCCCTCGGGGAGCCGCTCCCATCCGAGGGTGGCCCGATAGGGGTTGGAACCGGTGGCCTGGGCGCAGAGCGTCCCGCCGAACAGCCCCGGGGACGCGGCAAGAAGAACCGAAAGAACCCGGCCCGCCCGATATGCGTTGCCCATGTTGGCGCTCCTCTGGTTTTGCGTGGCTCGCGGCGCGGTCGGCCGCAGTCTTACGCGCGCAATGTACGCAGCCGGGCGCGGGCGCGCCGGAGGGTGAGGAAACCATCGTTCCCGCGCGATCGTATCAGACAGGTTGCTCCGCACCCGATCCCCCTCCAGGTCAGCAATGCATCGGCAAGCGAACGGCTGGACCCTTCTCGGCTGGACCCTCGTCCTCTCGACATCCCTGGCGACGCCCGTCCTGGCCCAGACCGCGGACCGCATCTGGGGCCGGGTGCACACCACCGAGGGCGACGTTCATGCCGGCTTCCTCCGCTGGGACCGCACGGAGGCCAGCTGGGCCGACGTGCTGGACGGGCTCAAGGAGCTTCCCGAGGAGAACTACTTCGCCTGGCTGAGAGCCAACGACCGGGAACGCGCTACGCGAACCATCGAGTTGCGCGGCTACCGCATCACGTGGAACGAAGTCGACCCGGATTTTCCCATGGAAGTGCTTTCGGGCGTCCGCTTCGGCCATCTGGACTCGCTGGTCGTGCTGGACTCCGAGCGGGCCGAACTGACGCTTCGCTCGGGACGGCGCTACGAGCTCAAGGCGCGCGGCAGCAACCTCGGGGCCGCTCTGCGCGAAGTCTCGGTGGACGTCGCGGGGGCGGAGCAAATCGAACTCGAGTGGGACGAGCTCCAACGCGTGGTGTTCTCCGCATCGCCGCCGGGTGTGGCTCCCGGGGCAAGGCGGCTGTACGGCACCGCCGAGGACCGGAGCGGCAACCGGTTCACCGGCTACCTCGCCTGGGACCGGGACGAGATTCTGGGATCCGACATACTCGACGGCCGGGAAATGCGCCGCCCGAACGAACGGCAGATACGTTTCGATCGGATCCGCTCGCTCACGCGGGTCAGCCGCGGCACCCGAGTGGAGTTGAGCGACGGCGGCACGCTGGAGCTCGAGGGCGAGAACGACGTCGACCGGGGCAACCGCGGGGTACGGATCGCCGACCCTCGGCTCGGCGTGGTGGTGGTACCGTGGGAACACCTGCAGGCGGTCCGCTTCCATGAGGCCGGCGAGACGGCTGCAGGAGCAGCAGGCGGGTCGCTGGGACAGGCCGGCGAGACTCCCGGCGGTCACGGCGCGTTCTATGGAGGACGCCTGCTCACCGGCACTGTGGTCACCCGCGAGGGAGAGGAAGTCGGGGGCGAGCTGCGCTGGGATGCGGACGAGGCCGGCAGCTGGGAGATCCTTGACGGGGAGGCGCAGGGTGTCGACTACGCCGTCGAATTCGGCTTCGTCCGCCGAATTGCGCCCGGCGAAGAGGACGGGGCCACGGTGACCCTCGCCGACGGACGCACACTCGAGCTGAGCGGATCCCGTGATGTGGGGCCCGACAACAAGGGCGTCCTGGTGACCTCCGATGAGAGCGCCGGGGCGCGAAACGGTGTCCCGGGATGGCGGCTGATCCCGTGGAGCGAAATCCTCGAGGTGCACTTCGATCCCGCCCCGGCGGTGCCGCATCGTCCGGAGGACCGATGATCGGGGCGCGCGCGATCCCCGGCCTCGGCCTCGGCTGTGCCCTCTGCCTGCTCCTGGCGCTCCCGTCTCCGGTTCGGGCACAGGAGGCGCGGGACACCGCGCAGCTCGCCGGCGACGCCTTCGTCGATCCGGCCGCGCGCACCCTCTTCCTGGCCGCGCGGGCGAACTGGCAGTCCATCGAGCAATCCGTCCTGAGATACCAGGCGGTAATCCAGCAGCGGATTGCGGCGGCGATTCGAGCTCCGCTCAAGGACCGTGTCCTTTACCGGGACGAGACGGCGGTGCGCGCATTCTGGGACCACGAATACGACGCCGTGGTGCAGGTGCTGGGCGCGAAGTCCCAATATCCGGGGTGGTCTGCGGCGCGCAGCGACGGCGACATGGAATGGCTCGACGACCTCGCGTTCGACGAACCGTTCGACCCCGGCGGCGACCGCCTCCTGCTGGGAGAATCCAACAGCGAGAGAGAACCCGACGACGACTACTGGGTGGAACATCCGCTCGGGGCCGGCGCGGACTCCCTGTACCGGTACGCGAGTGGCGACACGCTGACCCTCTCCTTCGCCGACGGCCGCCGGCTGCGCGCGGTGCAGCTCGACGTGCTCCCGCGGGAGGCCGACATCCACCGCATCTCGGGCACGCTCTGGATCGAGCCCGAATCCGGCGCGCTGACGCGGGCGGTCTATCGGTTGAGTCGCCAGGTCGACGCCATCCGCGACTTGGAGGATCTCCAGGAGGAGGAAGAGGACGGATCGTTCAGGTACGTGCCCGGCGTGCTGAAGCCCTGGACCTTCGACCTCTCCATGGTGGCCATCGACTACAGCCTCTGGAATTTCGAGGTCTGGCTTCCGCTCTACATGCGAATCGAGGGACTCGCGAGCGCGGGCATCGTCAAGTTCCCCGTCGAGATGGACGTCTCGTACCAGATGGAGTCGGTGACGACCCGGTTCGACATCGAACGCCTGGAGGCTGCCCTGGAGGCCGTCGCGGCGCCGCAACCGGGCGAGCCGCCGCAACTCACCGAGCGTCACTTCGAGACGCGAGAAGAGGCGATGGAGTTCGTGGCGCGCCTGTTGTCGCAGGAAGGCGGCGTGGAATACGAGAGCGCCGAGGAGGACGACTTCGCCGCGGAGCGCGACGCGTTCATCATTGCGCCTCGAGAACGGAGTCTGGTGGCCACCAGTCCGGAGCTGCCTCCTCCGATCTGGGAGGAAGCGGTCGGCTTCGCGTCCGAGGAACAGCTCGGCGAGTACTTCAGGACCCTCGCCGATCTGCCGTCGCCCGAAGTGCCCGGACTGCCCTGGTCGCTCGACTGGGGATGGGGTCAGCCGGGGCTGATTCGGTACAACCGGGTCGAAGGGCCGGCCGGCGGCGTGCACTTCCGGACCGCCCTCGCCGAACCCTACACCTTCAACGCGAGCGCATTCCTGAGCGTCTCCGATCTCGAACCCAAGGCGCGTGTCGAGATCGAGCGGGAGACCCTGCGCCGGCGGCTGAAGCTCGGCGTGTACCGTGAACTGACCTCCACCAGCTCGCGGGCCGGACACCTGGGATTCGGCAATTCGCTGAACGCGCTCCTCTTTGGGCGGGACGAGGGCGAGTACTTCAGGGCCACGGGCGCTGACCTGACCTGGCGGCCCCCGGCCGTCGCCCGCCAGTCGTTCGAGGTCAGGGCCTACGCGGAACGCCAGGCGTCGCTGGAGGGTGAAGCGGGCTTCGCGCTCTTCCACATGCTCGACGACGCCTGGAACTTCCGGCCCAACCTGCAGGCGGACGACGTCGAGGAGGTAGGGGCCGAAATCCGGCTGTCACCGTGGCGGGGCGGAGACCCGTACCTCACGCAGGTCGGTCTCGAGCTCTACGGGCAGGCGGCCCGGCGACGGCCCGTCTCGGGAGGCGACGCGGTCGACTACGGACGCGCCAGCGCCACGCTGCGGGCGGCCGTGCCGCTGGTCGCCCGCAGGTGGCGGCTGGGCGTCGAGGTCGCCGGCGGCACCACGTT
Source organism: Longimicrobiales bacterium (assembly GCA_965232315.1). Lineage (GTDB taxonomy): Bacteria > Gemmatimonadota > Gemmatimonadetes > Longimicrobiales > Gaopeijiaceae > BD2-11. The sequence goes on from CBDDPN010000009.1 coordinate 42,492, forward strand.
CGGCGAGGCGTCCGCGCAGCGCGGCTGGTTCCTGGGCGGAACCAGGACGCTGCGCGGACACGCGCCTTCGGTGGTCTGGGGGCCGTCGTTCGCGCGCGGCCGGGTGGAGGTCGCCCGCACCTACGACGTGGGCACGCTGAGCGTCTTCGGGGACGCCGGCTGGGCCGACCGGGCCAATCCCTGGTACGGGGCGCACGACGACCGTGACGGGATGGATGCGGACAGCAGCAGCGACGGCTTCGGGCACCTGCCGGTGCTGGACAACGACGATCTGCTCTTCGGGGTTGGCGTCGGAAGCAGTCTGCTCGACGGACTGCTCCGCTTCGACGTCTCCTACGGGCTCAACGGACCGGGGCGCGAGTTCTGGATCGCCTTCTACCTGGACTCGCTACTGTAGCATCCCCCGGAGGAGACTCACCAGATTGTCGACGACACCTTCGGGCGTGTCTCCCGGCATGCGAGGCGTGATGCATCCGCGAACCGCTCAGCGGTGATGCACCCGGGGACGTCTAGCCACCCCCGACGAAGCGGCACCGGCCCATCCTGCAGCGAATCCCGGTCAGCTCCTGGCTCAAGCGCTTGAGGCGGTCGCGCGCCTCGGCGTCGTAGGCCTGGTCGTTGGCCCTGGTCGGGTTCAGCCCACTGAAATACTGCCCGCTCCGGTAGTCGTCGGAATCAACCAGCTGCATCACGGCGTCCGCACCCTCGTCGATGGTCGAGCGCGGCTCAACGCCCGCCCGCCTCACCATGCCGGTGGGCATGTAGGTGGCCGGATGAAGCGAGCCCACCACGACGCCGGTCCCTTCCAGTTCCTCGGCCAGATCGTGGGTGAACATGACCTGGGCAAGCTTGCTCTGGGCGTAGGCACGGCGCCCGCTGAAGTCCTTTTCGATCATGACATCGTCGAAGTCGATCGGCGTCTGGGCTCCCGAGGAAACGTTGACGATGCGTGACGGCGCGCTGTCCAGCAGCCTCGGCATCAGCATGTGGGTGAGCAGGAAGGTGGAGAGGTAGTTGACCTGGAAGCGATACTCGTGGCCATCCCCGGTGAGCAACCGCTCGTCCGGCGCCGAACCGAAGCCGGCGTTGTTGATGAGGAGATCGAGGCGACCGTAGTCCGCCAGGAGCGTCTCCGCGAACTGCCGAACCTCCGCCAGCGAAGCCAGGTCGGCGCGATAGAAGCGTGCACTGCCCGGCCCCTCGGCGTTGATGGCGTCCACCACCTCCGCGCCGCGCTCGGCGTTGCGGCCATGCACGATGACGTGATCGCCCCGGGCCCCCAGCCGCATCGCCAGCTCCCGGCCGAGCCCCGACGTGGAGCCGGTCACCAGCGCCACCTGCTGATCGGAAGAGGGGACTGCGGGCCCCTGGGCGCGCGCGTCGCTCACGAGGCCGACCGAAATGGCCGCGAACAAGGTGGCGGCGAACAGCGCGCCCGCGGGCCGGGAGCGGGCTGCTGCGGGCATCGGGGATCCAACAGACCGCCCATGCGCCGGCTGCTGTCTGACTCTCTTCATTCCATGCTCTCCTTCTCGGGCCGCTGCGTGAACTCGGGCAGCAAGGTAGACGCGGCCCTCCCGGGGCGACAGAGCCCCGCTCCGACACCGGGCTTGCCCAGAGGCGCGAAACCGATTCGAACCCGTCGTCGTACGAGGCGCCGACAAACGGTTCAGGAGACCGGGCATCGAGCGATGGGGACCTACGGACGATGGGGGGACGATGATGCGGATGAGATGCGTGCTCGGGCTGATGGTGGCGCTGGCCGGGCTGAGTGATGAGACACAGGCCCAGGAACGGAGCTCCGGCGGCGAGGCAGGTGGCGCCATGGTCGTGCCCGGATGCTGCACCAGCGACGAGGTCCCGATTCTCCCGGCGACGCGCGTGGCCGACGCGGACATCTCCGTGGACGGCATCATGGAAGAGGGCGCCTGGCGGGCAGCGCCCGCGGCAACCCGCTTCACGCAGTTCGAGCCCGACGAAGGCGAGCCTGCCACCCAGCGCACCGAGGCGCGCGTCCTCTACGGCTCCACCGCCCTCTTCGTGTTCATGCGGGCCCACGACTCCAGTCCGTCCGAGATCGCGGGACAGCTGACGCGTCGCGACCAGCAGTCGTATTCGGATCTCCTGGGGGTGGTCATCGACTCCTACTTCGACCGCCGCACCGCCTTCCAGTTCGTGGTCAACCCCGCCGGCGTGAAGCAGGACGTCTACCGGTTCGACGACAACGGCGAGGATATGGGATGGGACGCGGTCTGGGACGTCGCTATCGCACGGGACGACGGGGGCTGGAGCGCCGAGTTCCGCATCCCCTATTCCCAGCTGCGTTTCCGGGACCGGGAGGAACAGACCTGGGGCATCAACTTCGTGCGCCACCTCGCGCGCCGCGAGGAACTCTCGGCGTGGGCGCCCACGACCCGCGCCGATGGCGGCATCGTGTCGCGCTTCGGAGAACTGCGCGGGCTCAGGAACCTCGATCCGCCGCGCAGGCTGGAGGTCCTCCCCTACTCGGTGGCCCGTCTCGAGCGCTCGCCGGGCGACGAGGCCAATCCCTTCTACCGGCGCAACGATGCGCTGGGGACGGTCGGCGCCGACATCAAGTACGGGGTGACCTCCGACATCACCCTGGACGTGACCATCAACCCCGACTTCGGACAGGTCGAGGCGGACCCGGCCCAGGTGAACCTGACCGCCTTCGAGACCTTCTTCCCGGAGCGGCGGCCGTTCTTCGTCGAGGGAGCGGGCATCTTCAACTTCGGCATCGCCCTGGGTGACGGAGACGGCGCCAACGAATCGCTGTTCTACTCCCGGAGGGTCGGGCGTGCTCCCCAGGGCTGGGCCGATCCCGAGGGGGGTCATACGAACGCCGACGATCAGACCACCATCCTCGGGGCGTGGAAACTCTCTGGAAAGACCGCCGGTGGCTGGTCCATCGGGGCACTGCACGCGATGACCGCGGAGGAGAGCGCCGATGTCGCTCCGGGCGAGGGCGATCGGTTCCAGAGCCCCGTGGAGCCGTTCTCCAACCATGGAGTTCTGAGGCTTCAGAAGGACTTCGGCGAGGGCCGCTCGGCGGTGGGCTTCATCGGCACGACGGTCAATCGGGACGCCGGGGTCGCCGAAGACCTGGGACTCAGGTCCGCGGCCTACTCGGGCGGCGTCGATTTCAGGCACCGCTTCGGAGACGACGCGTGGCAGCTCGAGGGATACGTCCTGGGCTCGTACGTGCAGGGCTCGGCGGACGCCATCGCCCGCACGCAGCGCTCGCCGGCCCGGTACTACCAGCGTCCAGACGCGGGCCACGTGAGCTACGACGCAGAACGCACCAGCCTGGGAGGAGGCGCGGCCAATTTCGGGATCATGAAGTACGCGGGGAGCCCCTGGCGCGTCGGCACCGGATTCCAGACACGCACGCCCGGCTTCGAGGTCAACGACCTGGGCTACCAGCGCGACGCGGACTATCTCGTGCACTGGGTCTGGGGCGGATATCACAATTCCACGCCCCAGGGCCCCTTCCGGAACTGGTTCGTCAACCTCAACGCCTGGAACGTCTGGAACTACGATCGGGATCGAGCCGGGACCGGAGGCAACGTCAATGTGAACTTTCAGCTGCAGAACTTCTGGTACGGCTACGGCGGCGTGAACCAGGAGCTGGCAGCCCATTCCGACGGCCTGCTCCGTGGCGGGCCGCTCTTCAAGACCGAGGGCCAGACCAACTTCTGGGCCGGATTCGGTAGTGACGGTCGGAAGCCGGTCAGGATCAACGTCAACTCCTGGGGCAACGTCCGCCCCGAGAGCGACTCGTGGTCCGTCGGCCTTTCGCCCACGCTGAGCGTGCGGCCATCGGGAAGAGCCACCTTCAGCCTGGGCGCCATGTTGAGCCGCAACAACGACGACCGCCAGTGGGTGCGGCGCATCGACACCGGCGCGCCCAACTACCTGTTTGCTCGCATCGAACAGACCACGGCGGCGCTCACCGCCCGCATGGACTACGCCTTTACCCCCAACCTCTCGCTGCAGGTATACGCACAGCCCTTCGTGGGGTCGGGGAGCTACCAGGAGTTCAAGCGTGTGGCCGATCCACGCGCGCAACGCTACGCCGACCGGTTCGAGGCCGTGGCCGTGCGCCCCGAGGACGACCGCTACCTCGCCGAGCTGGGAGAGAGCCAGGTGTCGTTCGGGAATCCGGACTTCAGCTTCAGGCAGTTCCGGTCCAACACGGTGCTGAGGTGGGAGTATCTGCCGGGCTCGGTGCTCTACCTGGTCTGGTCGCAGGGCCGCAACCACAGCGCCGACACGGGGCTGTTCGATTTCGGCTCCGATCTCGGCGATCTCTTCGGCGTTGTGCCCGACAACGTCTTCATGGTTAAGCTGAGCTACTGGCTGTCGCGGTAGCGATGGAAGCCGCCATGGATCATCCCTGCAGGATCCGTCGGGCATGTTCTCAAGGAAAACGGGGCCGGAGTGGTTTGCCGCCGAGAGGGCCAGGATGGTCGCGCGCCAGCTGCGGCGCAGGTGCATCCTGGATGAGGCCGTGCTCGGGGTCATGGGCAAGGTATCCCGCGAGCACTTCCTGCCCGAGGATCAGCGCGCGATGGCCTACCAGGACCGCGCTCTCCCGCTGTCGAGCGGACAGACCATGTCACAGCCCTACATGGTGGCGGCCATGACCGAGGCGCTGGCCCTGTCGCCCGCGGACCGCGTGCTGGAGATCGGAACGGGCAGCGGCTACCAGGCGGCGGTCCTGTCTCACCTCGCGAAAGAGGTCCTGACCGTCGAGCGCCTCCCGGCGCTGGCCGCCGAAGCGCGGGCACTGCTCCGCGACGCAGGGTGCGGCAACGTGCGGGTACGTGTGGAGGACGGCACTCTGGGGTGGCCCGAGGAGGCGCCCTTCGACGCGATCCTGGTGACCGCTGCCGCTCCGGCCGCTCCACCTTCGCTGCTGGAGCAGCTCTCCGCTGACGGCGGACGAATGGTCGTGCCGGTGGGGTCGCGCCGGGCGCAGAATCTGGTGCGTGTCCGGCGCACGCGCACAGGGACCACCACCGAGAGGCTGATGACCTGCGTGTTCGTGCCGCTGCTGGGGGCTGAGGGGTGGTAGCGCCGCTGAAGCGACGGGTCTAGGCGCCCCGGGCACGCGCCTCGCCGAGGGACGCCACCTCGGCCCCGGTCAGCTCCCGCCAGGCTCCGCGGGCGACGCCGGTGAGCCGAATCGGGCCGAAGCGCACCCGCTCCAGCCGGCGCACCGGATGGCCGACGGCGCGGCACAGGCGGCGCACCTCGCGCTTGCGTCCCTCCGTCAGGACCAGTTGCAGCGCGGCGGGAGCGGGGGGGGGTGCCAGAATGCGCGCCCGCACAGCCCGGGCGCTGCCGTCGGCCAGCTCGACCCCGGACACCAGGCGCTTGAGCACGCGGCGCGAGGGTCGTCCGACCACCCACGCCCGGTACTCACGCTCGACGCGGCGGCTGGGGTGCGTGAGGAGGTGAGCCGCTTCCCCGTCGTTGGTGAGGAGCAACAACCCCTCGGTGGCCTGGTCCAGCCGGCCCACGTGGGCGAGGGCGCCCATCGAGTCGGGGAGCAGATCGTAGACCGTCCTGCGCCCTCGGTCGTCGCGCCGGGTGGTGAGGACGCCCGCGGGCTTGTTCAGCATCACCCATCGGGTCGGAGCGGGTCTGATGGGCACGCCATCCACGAGCACTTCGTCCAGTTCCGGACGCACGCGCGTCCCGAGCACCGTGGCCGGCCGGCCGTTGACCCGCACCCTCCCGGCGACGATCAGCTTCTCGGCTCGTCGCCGGGAGGCGATGCCCGCACGCGCAATGAACTTCTGAAGGCGTTCGCCCCGATCGGGGCGGCCGCTGGCGCTCGAACCCCGTCTCATCCCGGTCCGTTTCATTCCGCGGCCGACGACTCGACCCCGAGCGGCTCCGGCTCCCGGAGCACCACCGGCAGCTCCGCCGGACGCGGGAGTTCTTCCAGCGACCGCAGGCCGAAATGTTCGAGAAAGTGCCCGGTGGTCCCGTACAGGAGCGGTCTTCCGATCCCCTCGCCGCGGCCGGTGACATCGACCAGGTCGCGGTCGAGGAGAGTGCGGATCACTCCGGCGCAGCTCACGCCCCGGATGTACTCCATTTCGATGCGTCCCACGGGCTGGCGATAGGCGATGATGGCCAGCGTCTCGAGCGCCGGACGCGACAGCCGCGCCGGGCGGGGAGCGGTGTCGAAGCGCTCCAGGTAGAGAGCGAACTCGGGACGGGTCAGCAGCTGGTGCCCGCCGGCGATCTCAACCAACTGAAAGGCGCGCCCGCTGCCATCGTATTCGCGCCTGAGCGCGGCGATCGCCTCGGCGACCACATCCTCGTCCAGCCCCTCGTCCGCTCGCGCGATCTCCTCCGGCGTCAGCGGTGCATCGCTCGAGAAGAGGATCGCTTCGACAACCTGCGACGGATTCACGCGGCTTCTCCACCGGCGGTCTCGGATTCGGCGGCGGACGGAGCGCGCCGGTACAGCCAAAGCTCGGTGAAAGGCCGTGTCTGGCGCAGGAAGATCTGACGGCGGCGGGCAAGCTCGAGCCCGGCCAGCAACGTCATGACCCCGTGTATCCGTTCGCTCCACGAAGCGACCAGCCGGGAGAATTCGATGCGGCTTGCGGCTCGCAGCCGCTCCCGGATGAGAACGATCTTGTCCTCGAGCGAGACCAGACGGGTGTGCACCCTCCGAGGGGGACGCGGCCGGGGGAGTTCGACGCCGAGCGCGGCCTTGTAGACGTCGGCCCAGGTGGTGGTGAGCGGCGTGTCGCGCGGCTCGGGGCGTGGTCGCGGTGGCACGTAGCCCTTCGCCCAGCGACGCATTCTGCGGGCCTCCAGGACGGCCAGGCGGGACGACACCTCGCGCACCTGCTCGTACTCGAGCAGACGCCGCACCAGTTCGGCGCGCGGATCCTCGTCCTCCTCCTCCCTCCGATGGGGAAGCAGCATGCGCGCCTTGATGCCGATGAGGATGGCGGCCATCTCGACGAACTCTCCGGCGCCCTCCAGGTCTTCCGCTCCGATCCCGGCGACGGCCTTCAGAAACTGGTCGGTGATGGTGGCGATGGGGATGTCGAAGATATCGATGTCCTGTTGCCGGATGAGGTGGAGCAGCAGGTCGAGCGGACCCTGAAAGCGCTCAACAGTGACCACGAACAGCTCCCGGCCCTCACCCGAGCCGACATCGAACGGCCTCAGAGCCACAGATCGATGAAGCCCTGAGCCGCTCCCATGAGGAAGCGGACCGGTCCGAGAACGATGGAGAAGAAGGGACCGGGGAGGAAGATGAAGAACCCGATCAGAACGAACATGCCGTAGCGTCCCAGGCGCCGGTAGGCCGCGCCCAGCCGCGGAGGAAGCAGGTGGTAGAAGACGTGCGACCCGTCGAGAGGCGGGATGGGCACCAGGTTGAAGAAGGCGAGCACGAGGTTGATCAGAATGCCCAGCTCCGCCACCCGCATCGCCACGTCCATCGGCCCGGAGAGCGCGCCTCCGGTCAGCTGCCCGATCTTTACCAGGAAGGCCGCGATCAGGGTGAATCCCACCGCCAGGATGAGATTGGCGACGATGCCGGCCAGCGACACGCGGATGTCGCCCCTCCGGTATTTGTGGAATTTCCGTGGGTTCACGGGCACCGGCCTCGCCCAGCCGAAGAGGAACCCGGCGTTCATGAAGTAGAGAGCGAGCGGAACCACGACCGAACCGATGGGATCGATGTGCGGCAGCGGGTTGAGGGTGATCCGCCCGAGCCTGTAGGCGGTGTCGTCGCCCTCGCGCAGCGCGACCCACGCGTGCGCAACCTCGTGGACGATGATCGAGAAGAGAAGAACCGGAATCAGCAGGAGAATGTCCATTTGACACGGAAGCTACCCGCGCCCGCACCCCTCCGCTACCCGATGGACATCCTGTCCGGCCACAGGAAGGGGGGTCGGGGGCAGAGGCGCCGCCCCGGTTGATTCGCGTGGCGGAATTGGGTATCCTCCGCAGCTTGCCAGCAAAGGGCCGGACGACACCGAGGAGCAGGATGCCGAACGTCAAGAGCGCGATTAAGAGGATGAACAAGAGCCGGGAGGAGAATGCCCGCAACCGCGCGAAGCGTTCCCGGCTGCGTACCGCTCTCAAGAGGGTGCGCGAGGCTGCGGATGCTGAGACCGCCCAGGCCGGCTTTCGCGAGGCGCAGGTACTATTGGACCGGGCTGCCGCTTCCCGCCTGCTTCATCCGAGGACCGTCGCCCGCACGAAGGGCGCGCTGGCGCGACACGTCAACTCCCTGGGGTAGCAGGCGGGGCTGCCCCGCTCCCCCCTTTCCTCCAGACGATCTCGCCGCCGACGATCGTCATCACCGCCTTCCCGACCAGATCGAAACCGGCGAAGGGGGTATTCCGGCTCTTTGAGAAGAAGCCCCGCGGGTCCACGGTCCAGGGGCAGTCGGGGTCGATCAGGGTCACGTCGGCCACGCTTCCGGGGGTCACGGTGCCGCCCGGCAGCTTGAAGGCGCGGGCCGGGGCCGTGCTCATGCGCTCGATGGCGGTGGGCAGGTCGATGACGCCTTCGCCCACAATGTGGGTGAGGATGAGCCCCACCGTCGTTTCCAGCCCGACAATGCCGAAGGGCGCGTCGTCGAAGGCGGATTCCTTCTCGTCGTAGTGGTGGGGAGCGTGGTCGCTCGCGATCACGTCCAGGGTGCCGTCGGCGAGGCCCTCGCGCACGGCTGCCGCGTCCGCGGCAGTGCGCAGCGGCGGATTCATCTTGGCGTCGGTGCGGTACCCCTCGACCGCGGCCTCGGTGAGGATCAGGTGGTGCGGGGACGCCTCCGCGGTGGCCCGCACGCCGCGCGCCTTCGCCTGCCGGATGGCCTCCACCCCCCAGGCGGTCGAGACGTGCTGGAGGTGGATGCGGCCGCCGGTAAGTTCGGCAAGCAGCAGATCGCGCACGATGTGAATGTCCTCGGAGGCGTTGGGCTTGCCCACGAGGCCGAGGCGCGCGGACACGAGCCCCTCGTTCATGCTGCCGTCGCGGGAGAGCCCCAGGTCCTCCGGGTGGTCGGCGACCGGGATGCCGAAGGGCAGCGCGTACTCGAGGGCGAGGCGCATCAGCCCGGAGTCCATGACCGGGTGGCCGTCGTCGGTGATGCCGACCGCGCCCGCCGCCACCATCTCCCCTACCTCGGCCAGCCTGCGTCCTTCCAGCCCGACGGAGATGGCGCCGAGCGGGTAGACGCGCGCCCCCCCCGCCCGCTTCCCTTCCGCCACCACGAAGCCAACCGACGCCGGGTCGTCGATCGCCGGGCTGGTGTTGGGCATGGCGCACACCGAGGTGAAGCCGCCCGCGGCCGCGGCGCGCGCACCGGTCGCGATGGTCTCCTTGTGCTCCCCACCCGGCTCGCGCAAGTGCACGTGCACGTCGATAAGGCCGGGCGCGACCACCAGCCCGCGCGCCTCCACGACCTCCGCCCCGGCGGGAGCCGCCACTCCGCCGCCGCACTCGGCGACACGCCCGCCGATCAGCAGCAGGTCTCCGGTCGCGTCCAGGCCGGCTGCCGGGTCGATGATCCTCCCGCCGCGAATCCACAGTGGGCGCGGGCTCATGCCGTCTCCTCCGCCATGGCCGACCGCCGCGACGCTCGATGCGCCCGCCGGAATGCGAATGGACGCGCGCTCATGTCACCTCCTGCACCTTGGCCGTCTCCGCCTTCTCGGGCCGCCCCCCCGCCAGCAGGTAGAGGACGGCCATGCGCACCGCGACCCCGTTGGTGACCTGCTGCAGGATCACCGATTGGGGCCCGTCAGCCACGTCGCTGTCGATCTCCACCCCCCGGTTCATGGGGCCGGGGTGAAGGATGAGGATCGGTTCGGGCGCCGCCGCCAGCCGCTCCCGCGAAACCCCGTAGATGCGGTTGTATTCGCGCAGGCTGGGGACGAAGCCGGCCTCCATGCGCTCGAGCTGCAGGCGCAGCACGTTCAGGGCATGGGCCCACTCGATGGCCTCCTCGACCCGGTGGAAGACCCGCACCCCGAGTTCGCGCATGTGAGGCGGAATGAGGGTGGGGGGGCCGCACACGGCGACTTCGGCGTTCAGCCTGAGCAGCCCGAAGATGTTGGAACGGGCCACCCGGGAGTGGCGCACATCCCCCACGATGCACACCCGCTTGCCGGCGATGGGGCCCAGATGGTCGCGCAGGGTGAGGATGTCCAGCAACGCCTGGGTGGGATGTTCGTGGGCGCCGTCGCCCGCGTTGACCACGTTCGAGGGGATGCGCTCGGCCAGGAACTGGGCTGCCCCGGATGCCCAGTGCCGCATCACGACCATGTCGATCCTCATCGCCTCCAGGTTGCGCGCGGTGTCCACCAGCGTCTCTCCCTTCGCAACCGAGGAACGGCTCGCGCCGATGTTGACGGTGTCCGCCGCGAGGCGCTTCTCCGCGAACTCGAAGGAGATGCGCGTGCGGGTGGAGGCCTCGAAGAAGAGGTTGACGATGGTGATGCCGCGCAGCGTGGGCACCTTCTTGATTCGCCGCTCGGAGATCTCCTTGAAGGGTTCCGCGGTGTCGAGGATGCCGTTGATCTGGCGGGCGCTGAGATGTTCGATGCCGACGAGGTCCTTTCCCAGCCCCGGACCAGGCGCGGCGGAACGGCTCACGCAGCCTCCGGCGAAGTCGTCACGACGTCCACCCCCAGCACCCCGTCGATCTCGGGCACCATGACATCCACGCGCTGGTGCGGCAGAACCGTCACCGCCCGGCCCACGATGTCGGGCTGAATGGGCAGTTCGCGCCCGGCCCGGTCCACCAGGGCACAGTAGTAGATGCGGGAAGCGCGTCCCCAGTCCATCAGCTCGTTCATGGCGGCGCGGGCTGTGCGGCCCGTGAAGATGACGTCGTCCACGACGACCACCGCACGGTTGTCGATGCCCCCGGCGGGAAGCTTCGACTCGCCGATCACCGGCCTCGGCCCGATCGCCATGAGGTCGTCGCGGTACAGAGTGATGTCGATGGATCCGCAGGGGACGCTGACCCGTGCCGCGCGTTCGATCTCGGCCTGGAGGAGATGGGCGATCTGCACGCCCCGGCGGTGGATCCCCATCAGCGCGAGACGGTCGGTTCCTTCGTTCCGTTCCAGAATCTCGCGCGCCATGCGGGCGATCGCTCGTCCCACGGCATCTTCTCGCATGATCGGGATGCGGTACTGGTCGGGCATCGTCACCGGCGGTGAGGGGCGGGTCCCCGCCGCCGAATGCCGGAGGGCGCGGACCCATCCCTGGAACCAGGGCGACGGAAGTTAGACGCCGCGTACTTTAAAGAACAAGTCCTGCCGGCCCACGATGCCCGCGCGCCCGTCCATCTTGTGAATCAGGTAACGGTTCTCCGTGTCACCCGGCGGGAAGGCATGGCCCACCAGCGTTCGCGAGCGGGAACTCGCCACTACTCGCCAACGCTTCATCGAAGCGAGGTTACCGCCTCCAGGCCTCCGAACCGGGCATGCCGCGGCTGAAGAGAACGTTGAGATTCGGGCCGGCTGAGTACGCCGCCGCATCCCGGACTGCCTGGATCGGGAGCTGCGGATCGCGAAGGATGCCCCGCACCTGTCCCGTCCGCGTGTCGCGCAAGATGACCACCGGAAGATCGCTGTCACCGTCCAGTGTAAACGATCGCTCCGGCCCGGACAGGGTAATGGTGGCAAGACTCGACTCCCACCCGGGCCGTGCGGGAAGAACGAACGCGAAGCCTGAGCTACCATCGCCGTCGGCTGTCTCCGGCATGTCAAAGCTGAGGGCAAACAGTTCCGCGCCACCACTGGTCCGACCGGCAAGCCGGTATTCGCCCCCCGACCGCGGCAGCGCCGGCGGCGCATTGACGACGAAGGCGGGTTCCAGGAAGGGCACGCTGTCGGCGTCCACACCGCCCCAAAGCAGGAGCCCCCGGGACGCTGGCGCGGATTGCCCCGTGTCGGCGGCGCCCGCGTCGCTCAGCCGGAATTGGAACGCCTGAGTGAAATAGTAGTCGCTGATCCACTTGGGACCGCAATAGGACATCAGGGCCTTCGTGATGGGGTTGAGTAGCCGACCGTCGCCGCTGAAGTCGTAACCCCATGCCCCAATGGATCCGTTCGAGTAAGGGAAGAGTGGGTCCCCAAAGGTACCGCATGGCGCGTGTCCGAGGCTGAGGTTGTGACCCAGTTCATGCGCCATGATGCCCGCCCCCGGTATCGAGAAGCTTGACCAGCCGGGAGTGTCGGCTATTCCTGTCGGTCCAGTCACCGGCTGCGGCATCGTTCCCATGAAGTGGCCCGTACCGCCCTCCATCGCCCGAATGGCTTGGGTCTGGCCGAGCAGATCATCACTGTTGTTGCTTGAGCTCAGCACGGGTGCGTGAGCCGTGACGTCAAGGTCGGCGATGGGAAGCATTGTGCGGATGTCCCCCAGCATGTCGTGGTTGTCCGGATCCGCGGCCATGTCCCTGACAAGGTCCACGACCGACGAGTCGCCGCTCTCCTGCCAGACGAACGGAATCAACGTCAGGTTGAAGAGGGGCATTGTCTTGACCTCCACCTCCAAGCGACCGCTTTCGGGAATCCGGGTCGCGACTCCCAACGAGGCATCGAGTGTTCCGGTCGGGTCGATCTCGATCACCATCTCCAGCCCGGGCTGTATTACTTGTGCCGGAATCTCGGTGTTGGCGGACCTGTCAAGATCGCCCTCGTCCACTTCGGTCGGGATTTGAGCGGACTTGCCCGGGATGTCCGCCACGTACGTCTCGCGCCCGTTGTGGAAGAAGCGGGCTCGGACTGCCGGAATGCCCTGGCTGGTGGCGCGGCTGGCCGTCGGAAAGACGCGGAGCAGCGCCATCTCGCCCGCGACCAGCGGCACCGGGAACTCTCGTGACTGTACCGCCTGGGTCAGGTACGCGGCTGGCGGGTCTCCCTCGAAGCAAGTGGCAATCCGTCTCCTGTCGACACCATCCAGCCAGGCGCGAAACGCCGGATCGGCCGGGGCGCACAGGCCGGTTCCCCCGGCAAGGAGCTCTTCCAGCCTGCCAAGCGTCGTGAGACCAACCGGAAGCGGTCCTGTCAGACCGGAGTTGTTCGCAAGCCGAAGGTTCCGCAGACTCGTCATGCCTTCGAACTCGGGAGGGATCGAGCCGGTGAGCACGTTGTTGTGGAGGGATAGCCACTCCAGACTGGCGAGCCTTCCGAGTTCGGGCGGGATCGGGCCAGTGAACGCGTTGGAGCTGAGGTACAGCGCCTCCAGGCGGACGAGTCCGCCCAGTTCCGGTGGGATCAGGCCGCTGAGCGAGTTGTCGTACAGAATCAGTCCCTCCAGACTGGCGAGCCTCTCGAACGCCGCCGGGATCGGACCATTCAATTCGTTGGCTTCGAGTCGCAGGTATTCGAGGTTCGCGAGGTTCCCGAGTTCGGCCGGGATTGGGCCTGTGAGTTCGTTGTAGGCCAGATCGAGGTCGACCAGGTTGGCGAGGTTGCCGAGCTCAGCCGGAATCGGGCCCGACAGCGCACCATTGCCCCAGAGATTTAGCGTATGGAGTTCGGCGAGGTTCCCGAGTTCGGGTGGGATCGGGCCGTTCAGCTCGTTCTGTTGGAGATCCAACCACCACAAGCGAGCGAGGTTGCCCAGTTCCGGCGGAACTAGATATCCGGTGTCCCATGTAGTCCATTGAGGTACACGAGTTCGTTCATAACACGTTATTGGACAACCGTTTCCGGTGGTACTGTCTCGTTCCATCGTCCCTTGCCGTCCGTTGCGATCCCGTGTATTCTTCCCTGTATAGTGATTTGGTATGTGATACACCGCAGCAGGAAGGATCGCATGACGAAACGACCCAGGACGCTCACCGCCGCCTTCGTTCGGACGGTCGGCCGACCGGGAGTCTACGGCGACGGACGAGGCGGCCGGGGACTGAGCCTTCGGGTGTACCGGACGGTCAACGGCCGGATCACCAAGACTTGGCGGCAGCGCGTCCGGATCGACGGGCGGCTCACCTCGATCGGACTTGGCCCGTATCCCGAAGTCACGCTCGCCGATGCCCGGCAGAAGGCGCTGGACAACAGCCGCATGGTCCGCCAAGGCCAGGACCCGCGCGGGCGCGGCGTCCCGACGTTCGGCGAAGCCGCCCGCCGGACCATCGAGCTTCACCGCGACTCGTGGAAGGCCGGGAGCCCGTTGCCTCAGCAGTGGGAGTCCACGTTCCGGCTCCACGCCGCCCCGCTCTTGGACAAGCCGGTGGACCGGATCACGAGCGCGGACGTGCTGGCGTGCCTTGGCCCGATCTGGAACTCGATGCCCACCGCCGCGCGGAAGGCCAAGCACCGGATCTCCGCCGTGTTCCGGTGGAGCATCGGCCGCAACTACCGCCGGGACAATCCGGTCGATCGGGCGGTTGCGGCGTTGCCGAAGCCGAACGGCAACGCAGGAAGCCATCACCGCGCCCTGCCTCACGGGGAGATCCCGGCGGCCCTTCGTGCCATCCGCCGGGTGGGGGATGGGAGTCCGGCCGCGTTGTGCGCCGAACTGATGGTGCTCACGGCGGTCCGTCCCGGCGAGGCGCGTGGCGCGCGGTGGGACGAGATCGACATGGACGCGGCAGGGTGGACGATTCCGGCGTCGAGGATGAAGGCGGGACGCGAGTTCACGGTCCCGCTCAGCACTGGCGCGCTGAGGGTGCTGAGGAAGGCGCGCAAGCTGTCGGGCTCCTCGCCGCTGGTGTTCCCGTCGCGGACCGGCCGGACGCTTGCGCCGAAGACGGTGTCGCGACTGCTCCAGATCGCCGGGGTGGACTCGACGCTTCACGGGTTCCGGTCGAGCGCCCGGTCGTGGATGGCCGAGACCGGCGTCCCGGCCGAGGTTGCCGAGGCTTGCCTCGCCCACGTTCCCAAGAGCCGAGTCGTACAGGCGTATCAGCGCTCCGACCTGCTGGAGAGACGCGCCGAAGTCATGCAGGCTTGGAGTGAGTACCTCGGGTAGCGACATACGCCCGTCGTCTCCGGCTGGCCTCTCCCCCCTCGCAGCGTAGTCCCAAACCGTCGCCTGAGCGCCGGACCGATCCCTCCGGAGGGATTCCCACCCCTGTTGTCGATCGCTCTGGCGGCGGGCCACGGAGACGTCTTGCCCGCGCGGCTGGCGGAGCTCCTCCGCAGCTCTGACACGTCATGACACAGCATGACACGTCATGAGGGTTAGGGATTTCCCTAAGGGATTGACGCCCTTGCGTTTAGTCTTTCAGCGTTCAGGCATGGAAACGCTGGAAGAGCTATTCAGATCGCGGGTTAGCGCGTTTCTCGGGCGCTCGGGCCTGAGCCCGACGGCGTTCGGCAAGAAGGCGCTGGGAGACCCGAACCTGATTCGCCAGATCGACCGTGGCCGCTCGCCGTCGCTGAGGACGGCCGACCGGATTCTGGCGTTTATCGCGGAGCAGGATGGGGGATCGGGCGGTGGGCGCGATCCCCCTCGACGCCCGTGACACCGGAGACCGACGAGAACGCGGAGAACAGCGAGGAGGAGCAGGATGCTGACCGAGAAGACGATGGAACGGAGAACGAGCGCGCCGATCCGCTTCCTGCGGCTGCCCGAGGTGATGGAGCGCACGGGCCTGTCGCGGAGCACGATCTATGTGCGGGTGGCCGCGGGGCGCTTCCCCCGGCCGGTCGCCTTGGGCGGGCGGGCCGTGGGGTGGATCGAGGCCGAGGTGGACGAATGGGTCCGCCAGCGCATCGCCGAGAGCCGGTTCGAGGGCGAGCGGGCCGGTGAGCGCGGCGACGCCGCGCGGGGGGTTTGCCGGGCGGCAGAGATCGGCCCGGTTCGGTGAGCCGGCGCGCTTCGCGGCAGCCGGGGAACAGCCCGTCGGACGCGTCTAAGGCCGGTGAGCCAGCACACGCGATGTTGAACATCGCGGCTGGCGAGGGGAGGCTGCGCCCCCCTTCGAACCCCCGGCCTGTCGCGTCCCTGGCGGAGCAGCGGACGCGCGGGGGCGAGGCCCCCGAACCCCGTCTCCGGTGCGACCGTGGCTGAGCATCGCACCGTGATGGTCGCCGCCCGGGTCACGCCCGCGGAACACGCCGCCTGGCGGGAGAAGGCGGCCGCCGCGGGCGTGTCGCCGTCCGAGCTGCTGCGCCAGGCGATGGCGCGGACGCGGACTTGGACCGCATCGGCACGGGCCGTCGAGCGCGAGCGCACCCGCCAGATCACGCGCATCGGAAACAACCTGAACCAGCTGGCGCGCTGGGCGAACACACACGCCTCGACGGCCGAGGCCGTCTCGGTGACCGCCCACTTGGTGTCGTTCGAGCGGTCGCTGCTCGCCGTGGCACGCATCGGCGAGGAGGCCCGCGATGCTCGTTAAGTTCCTCTCCCATGGGAAGGGCTCGGCCCGGGCGGCGGTCGAGTATCTCGTCGGCGAGCGGGACGCGGCAGGACACGAGCGCGAAGGCGTCGAAGTGCTGCGCGGGAACCCGGACATGGTGGCCGCCGTGGCCGACTCGCTCGACTTCGAGCGCAAGTACACGTCGGCCGTGATCGCATGGGCACCGGAGGACCGGCCGACCGGCGAGCAGATCGGAGCCGTCCTCGACGAGTTCGAGAAGACCGCTTGGGCGGGACTGGAGGCAGACCGCTACGCGTGGACGGCCGTCCTGCACCGCGAGCGCGGCGGTGGCGTCCACGCGCACATCCTCGCCGCGCAGTGCGACCTCCAGACCGGGCGGAGCCTGAACATCGCCCCGCCCGGCTGGCACAAAACCTATGCCCCGCTGCGCGACGCCTTCAACCACGAGCATGGCTGGAGCCGCCCGGACGACCCGGCGCGAGCCAGGGCGCAGCGGCCGGGCCACGTGGCCTACATCGAGGCGTCGAAGCTGCGGGCCGGACTCGAACACGAGGCGGACCCCCGCACGCTGATCCGCGACTACCTGGTGCAGCGCGTCGAACACGGCGCGGTCAAGGGCCGCGCCGACGTGGTCTCCGCGCTGGAGGACGTGGGGCTGGAGGTGCCGCGCCAAGGCAAGGACTACATCACCGCCCGCGATCCGGACAGCGGAAAGCGGTGGCGGCTGAGAGGAGAACTTTATGAGCGAGACTTCGAGCCCGGGCGACTTGACCTCCCGGCTGAGGAGCAGGCTGGAGGCCGACCGGAAGGAGATCGAGGAGACGGCCGCGCGCGAGCTCGCGCGGCTTGGCGAGAACTTGAGCGCCGTCAGAAGCGGCGCGCTGCGTTCCATCGAGGCCGATACGGTCGAGGCGACCGAGCGGATGCGCGAGTTGCTGATGAGGGCCTGGCTCCGGCCCTTGGTGGTCGGCATGAGCCTTTTCCTCGGTATCTGCGGAGGCAGCTGGGCGACGATGCACTGGTTGTCGAGGAGCATCGACTCCCGGTTCGAGACCCTGGCGGAGGTCAAGCTCAGGATCGTGCGGGCGCGCGACACCTTGGCGGTGATGCACGAGACGACGTGGGGCGTGGAGTTGCAGGAAATCAACGGGGATCGGTACGTGTTGCTGCCCGTCGGCACTCCGGGCCGTCCGGCCTTCACCATGGACGGACGGCCTTACATGAAACTCTCGAGAGAGTGAGGAGGAAGTTGTATGACCGACTTGGAACGGCGGTTGACGACCGCCTTGGAGCGGTTGTCCGAGCAGTACGAAACGGAACAGCGGCGGCACTGCGGACAGATCGAAGCGTTGCGCGGGCAGGTCGAAGCCTTGCAGCGGCAAGTCGAGCGGCTGAGCGGGCGGGTGACGGACTTGACCGGATACTCCGGCACATACGGCGCAGGGCCAGGGCGCGGGTGGAGATGACAAGCCGGCTGGTGGAAAAGACGAGGCCGCGTGGGCCGGACCGCGATCATGGTCCCAGCCGGTGATGGAGTCCCGGGGGAATCGGCTACGCGCTGTCCCCTTCCTCCGCAGGTTCACCCGTGGCCCCTCGCTCCACCCAGGCTTGAAAGAGGGTCGAGGGTTGGAAGACCGGGACGCTCCGAGGCAGGACCTCGACGGGTTCGCCGGTTCTCGGGTTCCGGGCCATGCGGCCCTTTCGATGCCGCACCTTGAAGGTGCCGAATCCCCGAATCTCAATACTATCGCCTCGGGCGAGCGCCTTCTTCACGGCGGCGAGAAACCCGTCGATCACCAGCGCATAGTCTCTCTTGGTGATTCCTGGCCCGATCGCTTCGGCGACCTGCTCAACGAGGTCAGCCTTGGTCATCGCATCTCTTGTTCCGAGGTGTGGCCGATTCTTGTCCTTGCATGGCAATAACTTACGTTCATGCGTAGGCCGTCCGTCAAGCCCATTGCACGGCCAACCGACCGCCTGCGGGTGAAGGTAGCCCCAGTTGCACTGGCGCGGTGCGGATACCCACGCCAGGCTTGATGTGGTCGCTCGCGGTTGGAGGAAACTGGACATGGAGGAGAAGCGATGAGGACGAAGACGCCGTGGACGCTCGCTTCGAGGATGACCCCGCGTCTTGCCGTCGCGCTCATGGCGGGACTATCGGCTCTCCCGGTTCCAAGCGTATTCCCAATGGCCGTGGTCGCGGGTCAGGACGGAGCGGAGGTCATGGCCGATGCACACTCCCGGACGCTTGAGGAAGCGCGGCGTCTACCAAGGGCATTCCAAGTGTTCGGCGATAGGGACTGGCAGCAGCCTCTCGTGTTTGGCTGTGGACCGGTGTTCGGTCCCCACACCACTCTGGAAAGTTTGGCGGCGGCCTTCGGTGAAGCCAATGTTGTCGGCGCCGATGTACATGTTGGCGAAGGCTTCTACGAGCCAGGAGCGATCATCTTCGGCGACACGGAAGATCGCGTCGACGTGACTTGGAAGGACGCGGTGAATGGGCGCGCGCCCGCCAGGGTGGCAATCTACAGTGCTGGAAGCTCTTGGGAGACGCCGCGAGGGCTCAGAATTGGCCTCGACCTGCACTCGGTGGAGGAGATCAACGGGCGTCCGTTTGAGTTGACCGGCTTCGGCTGGGACTATTCGGGCACGGTGGTTTCGTGGGAAGGCGGCCACTTGGAGACGTCACCCGGAGGGCCGTGCCGAGTCGGGGCGCGCTTTGCGCCTGCGGAGTCGGTTGGCGACGATCCGGATTCGAGCGAGGCGTCCAGCCAGGTTTGGGATAGTTCTTCGTACTCGTCCGAGCATCCGGCGATGCAGTTGGTCAACCCAACGATTTACGAACTGCTAATTGTGTTTCGCTGAGATGCGTACCATCCCGATGCCGACCGGGGTTGGGCGCAGGCTGCCCGGTACGGCCAGCCCATGCGCCGTCCTGACCGCCGCCTTGTGCGCAGTACTGGCTGCGACGGCCTGCAAGAACGAACTCGCAGACAACGCGATATCTGCGCCGCTCGCGCTCCTTCCTGTGGCGACGTCCCCGGCCCCACTGAGCGTCAGCAAGAGGATCGCTCTCACTGACGAGGAGACAGCCTGCATTATCGACTCGTTCGAGTTTCGGGTGGTTTGTGGCAGGCGTGAAGGCGAAGAGGTCGTCGCATTTGGGCGTGAAGGCGACGGCCCGGGCGAGTTCCGTCGTCTCAGTCTGGTGGCCCGTGTTTCGCTTGGCCGTTTGGGTGTCGTGGACGCTACGCTAAACAGGTTGACGATCTTCGACGCCACGGGCGACCGTGTATCGGAGGTTGCCCTGCCTCCGATGTACTACCCCGACGGAATTCGACAGGCAACCCTATTCGGGTCCGAGGTCGATCTCGCTGCGTATTCCCCGGGAGATTCGATCTTGACGCGGATCTATTCGGAGTTGGACATCAATTCGGGGGAGGTCACTTGGACGCGAGGGGACATGAACGGGATCGCCGACACCGAGTGCGGCGGGCTGGACAAAGGTGTGCCTCGACCGGCAGGCGGGTACGTGTTCTGGGCATGTCGCAGCGAGCTGGTCTTTATCGACGACCGTGACGCCGATGCCGCCACCATCGTCACGTCCCCGGCCTATCGGGATGAACTCCCAAGCGAACGAGATGTCGAGGCATTCGCCGAGGGGCTGACGAGGCTTGGAGGCAGGATGCCCATGCCGAGGTCGGCGGCCGACCCCTACGTCGAGACGTTCCGCGAAGAACCCAAGCGGTGGTTCAACGTGCCGGGCGCGTTGGCGTTTGACTCCAAGGATCGGTTGTGGGTGGCAACTACGCTCGACCGCGACACTTTCTCCTACCTCGAAATCTGGATCGGGACCGAGTACGCCGGCTCCGTGAGAGTACGTGACCGCGCGATGGGCTTCGACCTCTTCCACAACACTCTGGCAGTCTTGGTCGAACGGCCACCGGGACCCGACGGAATCGCGCCTCGGGGTATCGACTGGTACGACATCCGTGACCTCGATTGCGGAGCGTCAGAGGCCGACAAGGGTTGCAGGCTATCTCCCCGCAGCTACTAGAGCGCCTATGTTGGAAGTGGACGGGCGCGCACCGTACTGGGCAACCCTCCTGTCGGGGGCGGGCGTCTAATCGCGTGTTGCCCGTCGCAACTCCCACGTCCGACTCACCGGAGAGAAACACGATGCAGACCCGCGGGTTCTTCGCTATCTCGTCGGCCCTTCTTGTGGCCGTCCTTGCCGGGCACCCTGCTCTCCTCGCTCAGGAGATCATCGAAGTCACGACCCGGGATCAACGGATCGACCCCGATTTCGACGAGGTTTATCGGATCGGCGTGATCGAGGGAGAATCCTGGGAGATGCTCGGCCAAGTGAGCCATTTGGCCTTTGACGCACAGGGCAACCTGTACGTGTTCGACCGCGCCGGAGGGATGTTCTCCGAACTGCGTGTCTTGGTGTTCGACGCAACCGGCGGGTTTGTCCGCGAGTTCGGTCGCTCCGGTCGGGGGCCGGGTGAGTTCCACATGCCCATGAACTACGCCGTCTGGCGGGATGGCACGACCATCGTGAGCGACATGGGTCACGCGGCCTACCAGATCTTCGATCCGTCGGGGGAGTTCGTGCGGATGGTGCGATCCCCAGCAGAAGCGCCTTTGGATGGGGGAGGCGCTTTCATGGGCGCCAGCATAAGGACTTCGGCGCCCATTCGCCCCGATCCTCGGGGCGGCACGGTCTACGCCGCGTGGTGGGGTATGTCGAGTAGCATCGGCGGAGCCGGGGCCGACCAGCCCACCAACCGGCCCATTACTCGCTTGGACCTCGGTGGCGAAGCCGTCCAAGTCGACACGGTGGTGCGCGCCTGGCTCCCGCCGCGCGAAGCGGTCAACCTCTTTGAGGGTCCCTCAAACGTCACGCTCGAGGCAGGCAGTGCTGATCTCAATCGGATGCTGGGCGGCATTGCGAGGCCATCGACCTTCGAGCCCGAACTTCTGATGGGCGTTCTTCCAGACGGCGGCATCGCCTATTCGGACTCCTCCGCATATGCGTTGAAGATTGCTCAACCGACGGGAAGCGTGGCACGAATCATCACACGGCCCTTCCGGCCCGAGCCGGTGACGCCGAGGATCGAGGAGCGATACAGGGAGCTGCGGGGCGAGCGCGCCCAGAACGCGATTTCGATACCGAACGGTTCCAGCGGGACGCCGCCTCCGCCGGCGTCACTCTCGCAGCTGCCTTCCTTCACCTTGGCAGACCCGCCCTTCTATCACGAGATTCCCGTTCTGCAGAGCCTCTCCACCACTTGGGAAGGCCGGATCTGGCTGATGCGTCAGGGAGACGAATTGATCGGCGACGGACCGATCGACGTCATGACCGCAGCGGGCGAGTACGTCGGAACGTATCCCACTGGCGCGACCGCGATGCCGGACGCCTTCGGCCCGGACGGGCTGGCGGCGTTCGTCGAGCTTGGCGAGTGCGACGTGTCCCGCGTGGTGGTGAGGAGGCTGCCCGTCGCGGTGCGGTGAAAGCCCGTCTGGACTACTCGGCCGCTTTCTCGAGCGTCCCGAAGAATCGTCCGCAGGTAACCGTTCGGTCAGGCCGTGGCGAGCGACCGGTTGTGCGGATCGTGGGGGAGTGGGGCTCAGCGGTGGAGGATGCGTTTCCAGTGCTTGGCGAGTGGGCAGAGCCAGACATCCTTGGCAGGCTTGCCGTACTGCTTGGCGGTGTCGTAGCGCCCGCGTCCCTTGGTGGTGCCGACGCGGATCCAGCCGGAGGCCCTGTAGACGCCGCCGGTGAAGCGGGGGACCTCGACGAAGGTCTCGACGAGGACGGGTGTGGTGTTGTAGCGGCGGGTCCAGTCGCGGGGCAGGCGGCGGCGGACGAGTGCGAGGATGTGGGATCCGAGGTTGGGGATGCGGATCCAGGGCAGGATGAGGAACCGGGGGTTGTCGACGACCAGCGGCAGGTTCTTCCTGCGCAGGGTTGGAGTCCATCCGATGAAGCGGTCGCGCGGCGCGAGCGCCCATGCGGCGGTGCTGAAGCCGAGCATGGCGAGCGGCCAGCCGTTGCGGTCGTGGACGGCGTAGCGCATCTGTGCGCCGACGAGGGTCTTGTAGCCGAGATAGTGGTGTCGGGCGACGAACTCGTTCCATAGCCTCCCCTGCCGGGTGCCGCCGACGACGGTGCGGATTTCGAGCGGACGGACCTCGTCGAGGGTCGTGGGCGGCGGGAAGAACGGCGGTTCGGTGTCCTGTCCGAAGACGATGGGTCGTGGCCGCCTCTGTTTCCACTTCGGCGGCGGCAGGACGATGAGGCCGTCCCTGTGCATGGCGAGCATGGTGACGCGCGCCATCATGTCCTTGAGCCCGCCGTCGGGCTTGAGCCAGCCGATGCGCCGGCAGAACTCCTTCGACAGGGCGTGGCGGTTGAGCGCGGGCGGTCCGGCGATCAGCTTGCGCAGCAACGCCATCTCCCCTTCGGTGAAGTCGCGCCCGTGGTAGCGGCACTCGATCCGGTCGCTCATGCGGACGCCGTCATCCCGCTCCTGCGTCCATCGACCACGGCAGCCACGGGGACAGGTCGTCGGGCGGACGGCCGCCGCCCTCGGCGCACGCCGCCAGCCAGTCGGCGAGCCAGCGCGGCACGTCGATGCCGTTCAGCCTCAGGGTGCCGGTCACCGAGTACATGAGCGCGGTGAACCGGGCGCCGTCCTCGCTGTCGGAGCCGAACGACAGGCGCCGCCCGATGGCCGGGCCGCGCAGCAGCCGCTCGGCGAGATTGTTGTCGAGCGGCACGCGGGGCCGGTCGAGGAAGACGCTCAGCCCCTCGCGGTGGTTGAGGAGCGAGCGCAGCGGCCCTCCCTCCCTCGCCTCCGGCGGCAGGCGGGCGAGTTGGCCCTCGGCGGCCGCGAACATGCCGCCGAGCGCCTCTTCCAGCGCCTTGTGCGCCGCGTCGAACGCCGGTGACTGGCGGTCGAGGCCGGGGGCGTGGCTGGCCAGCCGCGTCTTGTGCAGGCGGTAGACCGTGGCGATCCGCCCGAGCCATTCCCGGCACCAGCCGGTCAGATCGACGTGCCCGGCCGCGCAACGGATGAAGTCCCTGCGCATGTGCGCCCAGCAGAACGAGAGGGTCACCCTGCCCCCGAGGAGACGCGCCAGCTTCTTGTAGCCGCTGTAGCGGTCGCAGACGAGGACCGTCGGGCACGCCGCCCCGTCGAACAGCTTCAGGGCCGCCTCGGCGCTTCTCGACGGATCGACGCGGAAGTAGACCGCGCCGCTGGCGACCGAGGTCCACAGCCATGCGTACCCCGATCCGCCGCTGTCGCGAAGCGCCTGGACCCGCCAGCTGGTCTCGTCGGCGTGGCGCAGACCCGCGCCGTTCTGGTGGGCGAGGATCGCCGCGCCCACCGGCTCGAACAGCGGCCGGAAGCGGGGCACGCTGTCCGCCAGCGTCCCCGGCGAGACCGGCAGCCCCTGGTCGGACAGCCACCCGCAGACCCGGTGCAGCGGACGCAGGCACGCATAGCGCTCGAACAGGAAGCGCGCCCAGACGCTCGTTCCGTACGGCGTGCGGACGAACAGGCGGGGCACGGGGGGCGCCAACACCTCGACGGGCGCCGACGCGCACCCGCAGGTCCGCCGCCAGCGCGGGCGGCGGATCACCCGCCGATGAGCGCTGACCTCGATCTCGACCAGGGCGGACTCCCCGGCGCCGTTGGCCGTGTACGGGCTTCCGCAGCCCCCGCACACCCGCGCATCGGAGGGCGGGTTGTGTTCCTCGGTGCGTTCCTCAAGCCCCGGCCGCTTCGTGCGGCCGTGGCCGGGCGCGCCGGGCTGTTGCCCCCGCCGCCGCCCCGAGCGCGGCCGCTCCTGCCGCTCGCACGGACCTCGGGACTCCCCCTTGGACAGCCCGGATCGCGACGCGCGCAGCTTCGCCAACTGGCCTTCGAGGCGCTCGATCCGCCGCCGCGCCACACGCACCCTCTTGCCCAGCCGGGCCTTCTCCCGCGTCAGCGCTCCGATCGTCGCCTTCCGCCGCCGCGACCGGCGCAGCGCCTTGCGCAACTCCGCGTCCGCCGCCGACGGCGACAGCGCCCGCTTCGCCTCGACCGCACGCCGCAGCCGAGCCTTCAGACGGCCCTTCGACGCCTCCGAGACCCTCAGCGCCTCGCGAAGCGACCGGATCTCCCCCTTCAGCGACTCGATCCGGTACCGCTGGTCGTCCAGCTTCGACAGCTCGCCGTGGATCTCCAGCATCTCGCGCAACTGCCGCCGCAACGCCAGAATGACCTCGTCCGCCTCGATGCGACCCTTGTGAAGGTCCTGCAACTCGGTCGCACGGGCGTCGAGCGCCTTCTCCAGCGCCCAACCCTTCTTGCGCAGCCGCGCCACCTCCATCCGCAGCGCCATCTCATTGCTGCGCTTCCCCGCGTCCACCCCGGCCTCCCGTAGCAGACCGTGCAAACGACCCACCTCGCTCTGCAACGCCAAGGCGTTCCGCGCCGCGCGCCGGGCCTCCCTGGTATCCGCGACGACCTTCCTCAGCTTCCGGCGCGATGCCTCCCACCGCCACTTCCACGATCCCGCGTCGCTCCGCGCCCGCACCTCCGCCCACCGCAACTCCCCGGCGCGCGCCTCCGCCGCCTCCGCCCGCTCACGCTCCCGCTCGTACAGCGACCGCCAGTCCGGAAGCTCCGCCCTCTCGGAGCCGCGCACCGCCCATGGCTCCTCCGGCCCCTCGGCCAGCGCCACGCCGACATGTCCGTTCGCGTCCCGTATCGCCATGCCACCGACGATACTACATTCCGGATTACGTTACCAGACCCCCCCACGATCCGCACAACCGGTCGCTCGCCACGGCCTGACCGAACGGTTACGTCCGCAGAACTCCAGTGCCGTCGCATGCAATCCCGCTCATTTCTGCATATCGTAAGTGGTACGGCGATAGCAATAGACAATGTAACATGTTGGTATATAGCAGGTTACAAAATCATACGTAGTTCCGGCGGGATTGAGCCGGAAAGGCCGTTGGAGCCGAGGTACAGCGACCAAACACGCCCCTCGTCATTCGCCCTCACTCCGTGCCAGTCCTGTAGCGGCGCGTCGGTCAGCCAGTTGTCCCTGTTGTCCCATTCCGCGCCGCCCGTTGCTTCGTAGAGCACCTCGAGGATCTCCCGGTCCGGAAGCGGTGCGCACTCGACGCCCGTACCCTCGTGCGACGGAATGGCGCTGAGCCACGACTGGAATGCCTCGTCGGCCGGCGCACACAGTCCGGTGTTCACGTAGTCCAGTTCACGGAGCGGCACCCGGGGCAGCGATGACGGAAGTCGGCCGGACAACGCGTTTTCGCCGATCCGCAATCCGGTCATCCATGCGAGTTCACCCAGTTTGAACGGCAGCGTTCCGGACAGTCCATTGCCGGTTAGATCGAGAGTGACGACGCGGCCAAGCGAATCAGCTTCGATCCCGTGCCAGTCGCCCAACGTGGCGTCACCGAGCCAACCATCGGACGCAATCCAGTCGGCACCGCCGGCCAACTCATACAGCGACTTCAGCACAGTCAGGTCGGTCGCGTTGCAGAGATGATCGTGCCCGTCGTGGTCGTCGATCCCTTGCAGCCATGTGAGGAAGGCGGATGTGCCGGGCACGCAAAGGTCGGTTTCCGAAATCCGCAGGTCGTTCAGCCGGTCAAGTGACAGCAGGTCTGGCGGGATCGGGCCCGTGAGTTCGTTGCGGCTGAGGGACAGGGATTCCAGGTTGGCCAGACCGCCGAGTTCGGGCGGAATCGGACCGGTGAGTTTGTTCCACCCGAGCAGCAGCGACTTCAGGTTCGTGAGGCCGCCGAGTTCGGGCGGAACCCGGTTAGCTCGATCTAAGAAAACCGTAAATCGTGTCTACACAAAGTGTTATAGGAATATCTAATCGTTGTGTATCACTTTAGATACCCTTTTATGCCCCGGAATCCACACGACCCCATCGGATGTCCGTGGACGATTCTCGCGCACTCTAAGGAAGGCTGCTGCCCCCCCCCAAAGCCTGCTCGTCCTAGCCCCGTGGCGGCGGGCTTCTGCCGCCACGTCGTGACCAACCCCACGCGCCGTTCCGTCCTGCATTGGCTATTGTGACGTATGAAACGCGCCAGTCACGACACCCTCACGGCTCGCCAACGCAGCGAGCGTATGAGCCGAGTCCGATCCAAGGACACGAAACCTGAAATCCGAGTTCGGCGGCTCATCCACGGCATGGGGTATCGCTACCGCCTTCACGCGAAGGACCTTCCTGGCTGCCCCGACCTCGTATTCCGGTCGCGGCGCAAGGTTGTCTTCGTTCACGGCTGCTTCTGGCACCGGCACGCCGGGTGTTCGCGGAATCGCATTCCGAAATCGCCTGAGCGACGAGCCTTCTGGCGAAGCAAGCTAGACGAGAACGCGCGTCGTGACCAAGTCAATCAAACGGCGCTCGAAGAACTGGGCTGGCGTGTGCTCGTCATCTGGGAATGTGAAACGAAGGACGTGAACCGTCTCGCAAACCGGGTCAGGACGTTCCTCGGACTGCCCCGCTCTGATCGGTGAACGCAAGGAGGCGGGCCCTCGCCTCGGTCTCGCTACGTGGCTGGAGGCGAGCAGCCCATGGCCTGCCCGGATGAAGGGTGTCCCACCAGGGGCACAGTCCCTTGAGCCTCCCGCTGCCTGGGTCGTGGAGTCCGAATCCCTCGATGCAAACGTTCCAGCAGGGCTGGTAATGCTCGATCAGGAACCGCTCCGCCATTGTGATCCAGAGTGGGACCACCACCAAGTAGCGGCACGTGAAGTCCGTAAGGCGGAGGTTGACGGCGGCTTCCAGCGAGCGGGTGTGCTGTCGCAAGCGCCCATAGAGCGCGGGTGCCGCTACATCCGGTTCCCTACCCCCCTTTCTCGCGCCCGGAGGCACGGCTTTGCCAACGTAGATGGGATGTCGCACCCCCGATGAGCGCAATGCCGCGTAGGGTGCGTAGTCGCCATCGTAGAACAGCGCGTAAACGCCGGGACCGCCGAAGCGCTCGGCAAGGGGCAAGTCAGTGGCCTCACGGCCCATCAACTCCCGCACCAGATTGATGGTCAGGTTCTCGTAATCGAGCGGATCGTACGGCTTGCTCTCAGGCATGCTGGGTGGTCAAGCTGTTGGCGATGCTCTCCGCCAACGTGGCCGCGAGTGCCGTGGGCACGGCGTTGCCAAGCTGCCTCATCGTCTCCGTCCAGCTTCCAGTGAAGCGCCACGCGTCGGGGAACGCCTGGACCCTCGCTGCTTCCCGCACGGTTAGGTATCGCACGGTCCCATCGGAGAACGCAATCATGTTCTCACCACCCGGGACTCCGTGGACACCGGCTTTGAGCGTCTTTGCCGGCAGATCGACCGGGCTCCCCGTATGCCCAGGATACACGCGAGCTCCTGGCTGAAACCTGTGGAATAGGGCGTCGGGTTGTTCGTGGGTCGGCTTAGGTTCCGGCAGGTCCGATATCGAGTCTCGGAGCGTCGCCCACGGCTTCTGAGTGGGTGGGAACAGCGTGGACAGCCGGTTGATGGTTCTCGCCAACCTAGCTGGAGGCTGGGGCCTCTCAAGACCTCGGGTTTCCCAATACTCGCCCGATACCCACTGGTCGAAATGGAGCCGGTCGCGTGAGTGCGTCGGTTCAGGAAAGTGCCATTCGGCATCGAGGTCACACCGAAAGCCAACGATGAACACGCGTTCCCGAGTCTGCGGCACTCCGTAGTCCGCCGCGTTGATAAGGCGACGCACGATGCGGTAGTGAAGCCCCTCCCGGCCTGCGCGCGTGTGGACATCCTCCAGTCGGGTAAGGTGATCTTCCCAAGTGTCGTCTACACGCGCGGCTACCTCGGGATGCCGGAGCCGCAACTCGATGTAGGAGAGGTAGTTCTTAAAAGTCCTCCGGGTCAGTCCCTTGACGTTCTCGAACAGAAACGCGGCAGGCTGAACCTCGCGAATGGCACGGATGAACTCGGGAATCATGTCCCGCCCGTCGTTCATCCCTCGATGCCTTCCACCGATACTGAAGGGTTGGCATGGCGGCCCCCCCGCCACCAGTTGGATTGACCCGAGGGATCCGAAGTCGCAGCCACGTACATCGCCCTCAACTACCTTCCACTCCGAGACTCCAGGAACGGTGTCATGCCGGACGTTCTCCCGGAGGGTCGCGCAAGCGTTGCGATTCCAATCGAGGAGGGCGACATGCTTGAAGCCAGCAACGTGTGTTCCGAGAGCAAGCCCGCCCGCTCCCGTGAACAACTCAAGTGCGCGCAACGTGTGACATCCTTCCCGGTTCCGAAGGCATCCCAGACGAGAACTCTTGAAGGATAACCCTTGCGGTCAGCGGGACACAATCCGAGTCTGGCGGGTCGCTCTGCCGGAACGAACGGCCCACTCGGGTGGGATGTCGTGTCGCACCGTTCAACGGAACCGTCACAGACGTACCAACGACGGGTCCTGCTCGCCTGTCGTGCGTTCGAGACCTTCGATGAGTACGGGCAATCGGTCGCCGAGGCGGTGGGGGGGGCACACCAAGTCTGCATCCAGATCGAGGCAGCGTACCGACAGCTCTTCGTGCTACCTTCCAACTGCGGGCGTTCGGGCTCGGGGGAACCCCCCGGGCAAGGGGCACTACTTATCGGCTTCAGGGGAGCACGATGAGCCGTCCGAAGTATCAGGTGGCGTTGTCTTTTGCTGGCGAAGAGCGGGATTACGTGGAGGAGGTCGCGCGGCATCTTCAGGCCCGGTCCATCTCCGTCTTCTACGACGGCTTCGCGACGGTGGAGCTTTGGGGCCGGAGCGGAGTGGAGGCTTTCCATGAAGCTTTCGCCCGCGAGAGCGCCTACGTCGTGATGTTCATTTCCGCAGCCTACGTCTCGAAGGCGTGGCCACGGCATGAGAGGCGGTCGGCTCTCAGCCGCATGATTGAAGAACAGCGCGAGTACGTCCTTCCCGTACGTTTTGATGACTCGGACGTGCCCGGCCTGCCTGCGGATACCATCCACCTCAGCGCTCGAAACCACACCCCCATGCAGCTTGCGGTGATGATTTCCAACAAGCTGGGCGTCCGGGTCTTTGCAGGAAAAGCATCCCACGTTCCACCGCCACGAATGACATCGCCCACCGGTGAGGTCGTGTTCGACTACAGCAGCCACGACGGACAGTACATCATCGGCTCCGGCACGACGGAATTCGAGACCATGTGGACGAAGGCGAGCGACGCCAGCATTTACCTGTACAACGATCCCCCGTCGATCAACGGCATTGCGCTGGCCCAAGGGTGCGAATCGATTTCGCAGGTGAAGGGCGCTGCATCGTTGGACTACACTTCGCGCACTCGTACCCCTGCCCTCGGCAAGGTCGCCGTACTGCGCAACACGGAAGGGTTCTACGCGGCAGTTCACGTGCTCGATATCAAGGATGACAGCCGTCACGACGACCGAGACGAACTCCGATTCCGGTATGCCATCCAGTCGGATGGCTCTGACGACTTTGCCGGGTTCGTCGATCTCTGACCGGTTGGGCGCGATTATGGCGAGCCGCGCGGCACGGGGGCCTTGGGGGCCGGGGCTCGTGGTGTCGGCAACCTTCAGCGGCTCGGTCCAGCATCGCGATCCGGCCTGCGTGGCGGCGTTATCACCAGCCGTGGCCGCGCGGTCTGGCGGCGGCGGATGTCCCGTAGGACTCGGTCAAGCGCGTCACTTGCCCGTTCAGCCGCTCGATTTGCCGCCTCAAGGTGTCGTTCTCCTCGCTCAGCAGCTCGACACGCCGCCGCAAGGCTTCGACCTGCTCGGAGTGCCGCCGCTGTTCCCGCTCGTACTGCCCGGACAACTTCCGCAAGGCCCTCGTCAACTGCGCCTCTAACGCGCTCATACAGCCTCCTCACTCGTTCGACATCTTCAAGGCCGGACGGTCGTCCACCCACCAGCGCGGACGGGCCAGCACCCCGTCCGGCACCACGACGAACCGCTCGCCCTTGATCTCGTGGAACACGAGCCCCCAGGTGTCCACCTCCAGCTGGGCCAGCGTCCTCCGGGCGTCCTCGATGTCCCGGCCCAGTCCGGCCGCCGTCTCGATCCGGTTCTGGATGCTCATCGACAGCCAGCGCATCGTCGCCCAGCTTCCGCCGAAGAAACCGAGCCATAGGCTCAGGCCGACGATCAGCGGACGGATCCAAGCCTTGAGCAGCAGCTCGCGCATCCGCCCGGTCGCGCCCTCCGTATCGCGCTCGATTGTACGCAGCGCGTTCCTCGCGACGCGCCGCGAGTTCTCGCCGAGCCGCGCGAGCTCGCTCGCGGTCAACTCCTCGATCTCCTTGCGTTCGTCCTCCAGCCGCGTCCGCAGCCGGTCGGTCAAGTCGTTCGCGCTCGAAGTCAAATGCGTACAGTTGTCCTTTCAGCCGCCACCGCTTCCCGGTCTCGGGGTCCATCGCGGTCAGATAATCCTTGCCTTGGCGCGGCACTTCCAAGCCCGCCTCCCGGAGCGCGGCGACGACATCGAAGCGGTCCTTCACCGCGCCGTGCTCGACGCGCTGGAGCAGGTAGTCCCGGATCAGGTCTCGCGGTGAGGCTTCGATCCGGAGCCCGGCCCGCAGCTGGGCAGCCTTGACGTAGGCTCGGTGTCCCGGCTGCTGCACCCTGGCCCGCGCCGGATCGTCGGGTCGGCTCCAGCCGTGTTCGTGGTTGAAGGCGTCTTGGAGCGGGCCGAACGTCTTCTCCCAGCCCGGAGGGGCGATGTTGACGCTCCGCCCGGTCTCCAAGTCGCATCGTGCGGCGAGGACATGGACATGGGCACCTCCGCCCTCCTCCCGGTGGAGCACCGCCGCCCATGCGTAGCGGTCGGGTTCGAGCCCGGCCCAAGCCGTCTCCTCGAAGGTGTCCAGAACCGCTTCGATCTGTTCTTCGGTGGGTTCGTCCTCCGGTGCCCATGCGATCACGCCGGACGTGTACTTGTGCTCGAAGGCCAGCGTGTCGGCTACTGCGGCCACTTGGTCCGGGTCCCCGCGCAGGACTTCGACATCTTCGCGCGGCTTCCCGGCCGCGTCACGCTCACCGAGGAGGTAGCGGGCCGCCTTGCGGGCCGATCCGGTCCCGTGGGCGAGGAACTTAATCAGCATGGGTGTCCGGGCTTCCGACACGGGCCAGCGCCCGGAGCGCGCGCTCGATGGCAATCAGGTGGGCGATCACCTCGACGGCCTCGATGGCCGCCTTGTGGGTATTCACCCAGCGAGCGATCTGGTTGAGGTTGCTGCCGATCCGCGCGACCTGCTTTGTGCGCTCGCGCTCGACCTCGGCCGCCGGGGCGGTCCATGTGCGCGTGCGGGCCATGGCCTCCCGAATGAGCGCCGAGAGCGGAACACCGGCGGCCATGGCCTTGGCCCGCCAGTCGGCGAGTTCGGCCGCCGACACGCGGGCGGAGACGGTTGCGGGGCGCTGGTCACTCATCGGACGACCGGCCGACACGGGGGACGGGGGGCGGAGCCCCCGCTCGCGCGCCCTGACGGCGCGCGGATCTTGGGGATCGAAGGGGGGCAGGGCCATCCCCTCGCCAGCCCGGTGTCTTACACCGGGTACGCTGGCTTGACTCCCCAAGGCGAGGCCAGCGGGCTGTTCCCCGGCCGCTTCGAGCGCGCCGCATCATCGAACCGGGCGGGCTACCCCTGCCCGCCAACCGACCTCGTGGCTCCCGTGCGCGGTCCCGCCGCGCTCACGGGCCTGATCGCCCTCGAACCGGCTCTCGGCGATCCTCTCGCGGACCCATTCGTCCACCTCGGCCTCGATCCAGCCGACTGCACGCCCGCCCAGGGCGACCGGCCGAGGGAAGCGCCCCGCGGCCACCCGTACGTAGATCGTGCTCCGCGACAGGCCGGTGCGCTCCATCACTTCGGGCAGCCGCAGGAAGCGGATCGGTGGGTTCGTTCTCTGTTCCGTCGGGTTCCCGGTCATCGTCATGCTCCTCCTCGTTGCTCGCGGTTTACTGGTTGGTCTCCGGTGTCGCGGGCGTCGAGGCGGATCGCGTCCATCGCCCGAGAAACGCGCTGACCCACGAAATGAACTGATCTCTCTCCAGCGTCTCCATGCCCGAACACTGAATGAACTTTGGCGCGGCCGTCAACACTTGGGAAATCTCCTAAGTGTCTATAGCGTCTATAGTTGTCCGATGTTGTCCGGGACTCGTTCGAGGCCGCCGCCAGCGGCTCGGCAAGACGCCCCCCTTGGCGAACCGCGGAAGGATCGTCCAGAGGGATGGAAGCCGGTCCGACGAGGACGGTTCGACCCGGATTGCCGCCGTTGATGGGGGCAACCCGGTCGCGGCTGCCCGCCGACCGCGCTACGGAGGTGGCGGGGCTGTACTGATCGGTGACGAGAGCGGCTTGCAGCTACCCGAGATACCTGCTCCACGCCTGCATGACTTCGGCTCGGCGCGTCAACAGGTCGGATCGCTGATACGCTTGGACGACTTGGCTCCTCGGGACATGGGCGAGGCAGGCCTCCGCGACCTCGGCGGGGACGCCGGACTCGGCCATCCACGACCGTGCGCTCGACCGGAACCCGTGCAGAGTCGAGGCAACCCCGGCACGCTTGAGCACCCTGAGCGGTGCTTTCGGCGGCAGCGGTCCGCCGGTCCGCGACGGAAACACAAGCGGCGACCCGCCCGCCAACTTGCGCGCGCGTTCTAACACGTCGAGCACGCCCGTGCTGAGCGGGACCGCGAACTCGCGGCCCGCCTTCATCCTCGAAGCCGGAATCGTCCACCTCGCCGCGTCCATGTCGATCTCGTCCCAAAGCGCGCCCCGCGCCTCGCCGGGACGCACGGCGGTGAGCACGATCAGTTCGACACACAGAACCGCCGACGGGTGCGTGTCGGTCGTCCCGCGAACCGCCCGGAGCGCGGCCGCGACCTCTCCGTGCGGCAGCGCCCGGTGGTGGGTTGTTGTGTGGCCGTTCGCCTTCGGCAGTGCCACCACTGCACGTTCGACCGGGTTGTCCGCCCGGTAGTTCCGACCGATACACCACCGGAAGACGGCGGTGATCCGGTGCTGGGCCTTGCGTGCGGCGGCGGGCTTCGAGTTCCAGATCGGCGCGAGGCACCGGAGCACGTCCGCGCTCTCGATCCGGTCCACCGTCTTGTCGAGGAGCGGCGCGGCGTGCAGCCGGAACGTGGACTCCCACTGCTCGGGAAGCGGGCTCCCGGCCTTCCACGCCTCGCGGTGCAGTTCGATGGTCTTCTCGGCGGCCTCGGCGAACGTCGGGACGCCGCGTCCGCGCGGGTCCTGGCCCAAGCGGACGCCCCGGCTGTTGTCCAACGCCTTCTGCCGGGCCTCGGCGAGCGTCACCTCGGGATACGGCCCGAGCCCGATCGAGGTCAGCCGCCCTTCGATCCGAACTCGCTGACGCCATGTCTTGGTGATCCTGCCATCCAGCGTCCTGTGGACGCGAAGGCTCAGCCCGCGCCCGCCCCGCCCGTCGCCGTAGACGCCGGGTCGATTGACCGTCCGCACGAACGCCGCGCTGAGCGTCCTCGGTCGCTTCATCATGCGATTCCTTCCTTATGATGTATCACTTATTGCCGCACTACATCGGAAAGAATATACCGGATGTCGATGGACCGCAAGGGACGATAGAGCGCCGCATATCCTACAGAACACGTTGTCCAATAACGTGTTATGGCCTACTTCATGGATCTTAGTGGACTACACTGGAAGACGTGGGCCGAGTTCGGGCGGGATCGGGCCCGTGAGTTCGTTGAGGGTCAGGTACAACTCGGTCAGAGCGGCGAGGTTCGCAAGTTCGGGCGGGATCGGGCCAGTGAGTCGGTTTCTGCCCAGTTGCAGACTGCCAAGGTTAGCGAGGTCGCCGAGTTCCGAGGGGATCGATCCATCAAGTTCGTTCTCATCCAGGGACAGCCTGGTCAGAGCGATGAGGTCGCCGAGTTCCGGAGGGATGGGGCCCGTGAGCTGGTTCGCCCCCAGGGAGAGCCGTGCGAGCTCGGTAAGACGTCCGAGTGCCGATGGAATCGATCCCGTAAGCCCGTTTCCGTACAAGGACAGTGCGGTCAGAGCGGCGAGGTCGCCGAGTTCCGGAGGGATTCGGTCTACCAGGCCGTTGCTCTCAAGTTGAAGCTCTACAACCTGCCCTGACGCGCCGGTTCTCACACCGTACCATTCCCAAAGCGGCGCGTCGGTCAGCCAGTTGTCGTTGTTGACCCAGTTCGGGCCGTCGGTGGCCTCGTAAAGCGCCACCAGGGCGGCCCGGTCCGGGTTTTCCGCCACCGTGACCCTCGCGGTTCCCTGAGCCTCCCCTGCCTTGGCCGTTATCGTCGCCTCACCTTCTCCAAGGCCCGTTACACGACCGGATTCGTCGACTGTCGCGACCGAGGCGTTGCTGCTCGCCCAGGCGATGGCCACCCCCGCCATCACCTGCCCGTTCTGGTCGCGCACCAAGGCGGTGAACCGGGCCGTCTCCCGGGGGGCGCTCAGTGCGGCCGAACCCGGGCTGACCGTTACGGTGGTGGCCACGGGAGCCGGTGGAGGAGCGGGCTCGACGGCGCCATCACCGCAGGACAGGACCAGCACGGTGACCGCGCCGGCGGCCATCGCCGAAAACGCGAAGCTCGCGCTCGGCCACCCCGGTCCTCCGCCGCCGCGCCTCCGGAGAATGTGCCAACGGTGCATGCTGGCCCGACCATCTTCCGGGAGTCCTCTCGATTGCATGTCCGTCTCTCCTCGTCATGCCCGCTTCGGCGTTCGGGCTTCCCTTCGCACTCGACTGTGCGCCGGACGTATCATGCGACACTTGCTATCGTAACCATTACGCGAGCCACTGGCTCATACGGCATGAGATTACCGTGGCTGGAGAACAGCCGGTAAGGACGATCGGTCGGTCACCCGGTCGCGTTCCGTTCCCTTGCCGGGGCCTCCAGGGAGCTTGGCGGGAGCATTTTGCGAGCCGCTGGCGGCGGTGTCCAGCCGCCCGTGAACCTTCTCGGACAAATCGAACAACAGGACTTTCCCTACGGGTTGGCTCCCTCGCGAACGGCTCGAGCACAAGTACACTTCCGGCGTGATCGCCCGGGCACCGGGCGACGTTCCGACGTCGCCGAGATCGGCGCGGTTCTCGACGACTTCGAACGGTGGAAGCCCTCCCCGGCCATCGCCATACGTCTCCCGCTGCGATACCTTGCGAGCGAACGTCGCTGACAGCTGCGCGGGTCTTGCCGCCATGTCGATGGCGCAGACCCCGGCACGCGCGGATTCCTTCATCGCCCAACCCCTTCGAGGACCTCCGATGCGGCGCACATCGTACGCTGTTCTGCTCGCCCTGTCCGCCCTCGCACTGTCCTCCCGCCCTCTGGCGGCGCAGGGCGTCGAGGAGCATCCTGCCGTTGTCATGGGAGGGTTGCCCTTCTCGCTCACGCTGGCGGGCGCCCCCGACGAATCCAGCTGGTTCGAGGTACGGACCGCCGACGGCACGCTGCTCCGCGCGGGCGCGGTCGACGCCAACCAGTCGCTGGTGGTTCCCGAGCTGGCGGTGGAATCGAGCGCGGCACTGCCCCTGGAGGTGCGGATCGGCGAGGCGGCCGAAGCCGTGCGGCCCCACTACGCGCCGGCCTGGTACTCCATCGTGCCGCCGCTGCTCGCGATCCTCCTCGCGCTGATCTTCCGAGAGGTGCTGGCCGCGCTCTTCGCGGGCGTGTGGCTGGGAGCACTGGCGGTGGCCGGGTTCAACCCGCTGGCGGCCACCTGGCGCACCGTGGACACCTTCATCGTGCCGGCGCTCGCCGACGACTCCGGGCAGACCCAGATCGTGGTGTTCTCGCTCCTCCTCGGAGGGATGGTGGGAATCATCGCGCGCAACGGGGGCACGCTGGGAATCGTGGAGGCGGTGTCGCCCTTTGCCACCACGCCGCGCCGCGGAAAGCTGGCGACCTGGCTTGCGGGACTCACCATCTTCTTCGACGACTACGCCAACACGTTGATCGTGGGTACGACCATGCGGCCCATCACCGACCGGTTGCGCATCTCACGCGAGAAGCTGGCGTACCTGGTCGACTCCACGGCAGCCCCGGTGGCCGCGATCGTCCCCATCTCGACCTGGGTGGGCTACGAGATCTCGCTCATCGACCAGGGTCTGCAGCTCGCCGCCGAGCAGAACGCGAGCGCAAACCCGGAGTTGGCGGTATCGCTCGCCTCCTCCAGCGCCTTCGCCGTCTTCCTCACCACCATCCCGTATCTTTTCTACCCTCTGCTGGCGCTCGTCCTCGTGGCGCTGGTGAGCTATACCAACCGGGATCTGGGGGAGATGGCCACGGCTGAGCTGCGCGCCGCCCGCGGCGAGGGGCTGACCCGGCCCGGATCGATGCCGGTTACAGACACAAGCGACTCGCTGCTGCAGCCCGCCGACGGGGTGCCGCGCCGGTGGTGGAACGCTGCCCTGCCGGTGCTTACCGTGGTCATCACGGTCTTGATCGGGCTGTACGTGTCAGGGAGCGCGGTGACCGGCCCGGGCGCTTCGCTGATGGACGTACTGGGGGAGGCCGATCCCTATGCCACCCTGCTGTGGGGCTCGCTGGCCGGGTGTGTGTGCGCGATGGCGCTTTCGCTCTCGCAGCGCATTCTCACGCTGCAGGAAACGCTGTCCTCCCTGGTTGCCGGGATGAAGGCGATGATGACCGCGATGCTGGTGCTGGTTCTTGCGTGGTCGCTGGGGGCGATCACCGGAGAGATCGGGACGGCCGCCTTCCTGGCCCAGATCCTCGGCGACGCCATTCCCTTCGAGCTGATCCCGGTGCTGGTGTTCGCCACTGCGGCGGCCATGGCGTTCGCGACCGGAACCTCTTTTGCGACCATGGCCATCCTGATTCCGCTGGTGATTCCGTTGACCGTCACGCTCGGGGGCGGCCTCGGCTTCGACGGAGGCAGCGCGGAGGTCATCCTGCTCGGAGCGACCGGATCGGTTCTGGCCGGCGCCATCTTCGGAGACCACTGCTCGCCGATTTCGGACACCACGGTGTTGTCGTCCACCGCCTCCGGCTGCGACCACATCGACCACGTACGCACGCAGTTGCCCTACGCCCTGCTGGTCGCGGTCGTGGGAATGGTGCTGGGGAACATCGGCACCGCCTACGGCCTGCCCCCGTGGCTGGCGCTCTTGCTCGGCGTAGCCGTGCTGTGGGGCGTGCTGCGCTTCCGGGGAAGATCGGTGGAAGCGGAGGTGACGGGATAGGAAACCCGGTGCGCGCAACGGAGAAGCCCCGGATCTTACGTTGGGAGCGACTTCGGCGGGAGGTGATCGCGCAACAAAAAACGTTGCGCGGCATTCTCGCCAGCGGCGGGCCCCCCGTGGCGGACGCGACGCCGGGCTCTAACGACGCGCCCTGAAGAACGACCGCAGCAATTCGCCGGCGGGCTCCGCCAGCACCCCCGCCGTGAGTTCGACCGAGTGATTCAGCCGCGGATCCTGAACCAGGTTCTCCAGGCTGCCCGCCATCCCCGCCTTGGGGTCGCGGGCCGCCAGGACAAGGCGGCGAACGCGCGCCAGGATGATGGCCCCGGCGCACTGGGCGCAGGGCTCGAGGGTGACGAAGAGGGTGGCGCCCGGAAGTATCCTGAGCCCGAGCCTGCGGGCGGCGGCTCGCAATACCACGACTTCGGCGTGCGCGGTGGGATCCGCATCGGCGCGCGTCCGGTTGTGCCCTTCCGCCACGATGCGGCCGTCCAGCACCAGCACGGCTCCCACCGGAACTTCGGAACGCATCGCCGCCAGTCGCGCCATCTCGAGGGCGCGGGCCATGAAGCTGTGATCGCCGGGCAGCGGCGCGCCGGCCCCCCTTCGAGAGCTAGCCGTGCTGGCGGTCACGCCTCCCGCGTCCTTCACGGGCATCGGCGATACGACGGGAAGTGCGGCGCCAGCGACGGCCCGCGAGCGCGTCTCCGGTCGTCGCCGACTGTGGACCATCTCCCAGATGCCGCAAGACCGCCACCACCTTGCCCGCCATGGCCAGGTCCTCCAGCCGGGGACAGGGAATCCCGGGGGCGTCCGCGGACCCCGGTATCAGGACATCGCCGGCCTGGTCGTAACGGTAGAATCCCGCCCCGTTCGCCAGGTGCACCGCGAGGATGTCGCCATCGCGAACCTCGTGGGCCAGGGCGGGCTGAACCAGCAGGAGATCGCCATCTTCGTATCCCGGCGCGCCCACGTCGCCGTGCGAGACCCTGACGAAGAACGATCCCGCCGTGCCCACCAGCCGGCGGTCGATGGCGTAGGCGTCCGGCGACCCTTCCTCGTGCAGATCGCCGTGTCGGTACGGTATGCTGGAGTAGCAGGGTACCGAGAGGGTCTCGGCGTTCAGGTCGAGCCCCACGATGCGCGCGCCCCGCGATCGGGAGGGGTCGCGCTCCAGGTATCCCTTGGCGGCCAGCGCTTTCAGGTGCTCGGAAACAGTCTTGGTGCTCTTGATGCCGAACCTGGCACCGATCTCGCGAACCGAGGGCTGGTAGGTATTCTGCCGCAGATAGGACTCGATGTAGTCCAGAATCCTGCGCTCGATCTCATTGGGAGGTGGGAGCATGAAAGCGTTTCGGCGACCCCGTCGATTCTCTATGGCCAGCCCGCCGATCGGCTGCGCGGACGAGCCCGAAAGAGAGCAATACTAGGCGGGGCGGCATTGGAGAGCAAGGAAGGCGTCCCGAATCACCATGGCCCCGCGCGCGCTGCTCCGCGACCTTGGCTTCGCACCTTGATCGGCAACCCCTGGACCGGGTGCGCTCGTCCCAATGCAAGGGGATCTGTTCGTCCACAGGCACTGTAGAGTGTACTCTGGGACGGCTTGGCGGAACCTGCCGTCATCCCGTTCGCCACCCGTAGCGCCAGCGACTTGAAGGGACACGGCCCATGAGCTTTTCGAAGACGACGCTGGGTGTGACAACCGTCGTGATCATCGCGGTGCTGCTGGGGGGCGGGATCTACCTGAGGCTCCGCCCGGATCCCGTCGAGGAGGAAGCGGCGGCCTCCACTGAAGCGACTCCGCTCGAAGTGCCGGACGCCTCGCTCGCCAGCTTCGCCCGGCGCGCCCAGCCGGTGTCGGGGGCACCCGTCCTTCGCGATACGCTGTGGATCAGGGTGTCGGCATCGGGGCGTGCGGCGGCCTTCCGGCGCGCCACCCTCGCGGCCCGCGTTGCCGGCCAGGTGCGGGATGTGATGGTTCGGGAGAACGATCCGGTCGGCTCGGATGCGTCTCTCATCCAGATCGACACCACTGAATACGCGCTCGCGCTCGCGAGAGCCAGCAGCACCCTCACGCGTGCCCAGGCCGACTACGAACAAATCGTGCTCTTCGACGACGAAATCGCTGATGTGCGGGTGCGGGAGGAGAGGGCGCGCGTAGCCCGCTCGCGCAGCGGGCTGGACGAGGCGACGGTGGGTGTCCGGGAGGCGGAACTGGAACTCTCATGGACGCGGATAATCGCGCCCTTCGCCGGACGCATCGCCGACCTGTGGGTCGTACCGGGCCAGTATGTGGCCCAGGGCGATGAGCTGGTCACGGTCGTGGAGCTTGACCCCATCAAGGTCGAAGTCCAGGTGCTCGAGGGCGAGATCGGGCTCCTAGCGGAGGGGCGGCGCGCCACCATGACGCTTGCGGCCTTCCCGGGCGAGGTTTTCGTTGGGCGGGTTGAGACCATCAACCCGGTTATCGACCTCGAGAGCAACTCGGCGCGAGTGACCGTGCTGCTCCCGAATCCCGGCGGACGGATCAAACCCGGGATGTACGCGAATGTGTCCCTGGACGCGCAGCACTTCACGGAGCGCATTCTGGTTCCGCGCTCGGCAGTGCTCGAGCGCGACCGGCGCACCATGCTCTTCGTCTTCAACGAGGAAGAGGACGAAGTCGGGCGCACCGAGTGGCGTTACGTCACCACCGGCCTCGCCAACGAACAGGTGGTCGAGATCGTGGAAAACCCGGAGACGTCGATGGTGAATCCCGGGGAGATCGTGCTCGTCGACGGCCACCATTATCTCGGGCACGACGCCGCCGTCCAGCTCGAAGAAGGGGACGTGCCCACCGCGGAGGGAGACATGCCGGCGGGTGCAGGACCTTCCGCCGGGTCGGGAAGATGACGCGCCGCGAGGCGCTGTTTCGGCTCCGGGTCGGTCGGGGCCACGGGCGGAATCCAGGGCGCCGGCGCGGAGATCCGGGCAGGCGGGCCGGGGCGTGTCCCCGGAAGAGGGTTGCGGGCATCGCCACGGGCTGCATCCTCGCCGTGTCGATCGTTGCAGCTCCGCTCGAAGCCCAGGCGCCGCGCGTCCTGTCCATGGAGGAAGCCCTGGAGCTGGCGAGGCGGAACAACCCCGTGCTGCGCCAGGCCATGAACGACCTGGAACTCACGCCGGCGGGCATGAGGGCGGCGTGGGGGGCTTTTCTCCCGAGGCTCGACCTGAGTATGGGCACCAACATCAATCTCAATCGGCGTTTGCAGGCGGAGGACTTCTTCGGCAACCCCATCGCCAACCCCAACGTGGCGTGGGTAACCGCCTCCCGTTCGAGCCAGGACATCTCGGCCAGGATCAGCCTGTTCGAAGGCGGCAGCCGCTTTCACCAGCGCGGGGCGGAGCGCGCCCTCGGCATCGCCCGCGAGCGCAGGGTCGAGGCGGAGATGAACGACACGTGGGAGCGCGTCGCAACGAGCTTCTACCAGACCCTCCGACAGTCCGACCTCCTGGAGCTGGAGTTGGCGATTCTTGATGGCAAGCGGCTGGATCTGGAGAGTACCCGGAGGCTCTTCGAACTCGCGAGCGGCACACGCGTCGACGTGCTGGCCGCGGATTTGCAAGTGCAGCAGCAGGAGCGCGCGGTGCGCGTAGCGCAGAACGAGCACGACAAGGCTCTCCTCTCGCTGCGCGCGGAGATCGCCGTGCCCGGCCTTGGTGAATTCGCGACCCTTGGAACCCCCCCGGAGCCCTTCGACCCGGTCGCCCTGGACGAGGTTGTGCTGATCCGCCGGGCACTGGAACAGAGTCCCCGTCTTCTGCAGAGCAGGGCGGAAGTGGATGCGCGACGCGCGGCGTTGAGCGCTGTACGCGGCAGCCGCTGGCCGACGCTATCGCTGACCACCGCCTTCTTCCAGAGCGCGGTCGGTCAGGAGTATGGTGCAGCCTTCCAGCCCTTTTCCAACGATTCCCGCTACGCAACCGCCAGCTTGAGCGTGTCCTTGCCGGTCTTCACCGGTTTTTCCACCGAGCGCAACATCGCCGAAGCCCAGGTTCAGCTGGCCAACACCGAAGAACAGGGGCGCCAGATCCGCCTGGAGATCGAACGCGACGTGCGCTCCCGTCTCATCGATCTGCGCGGCGCGTGGGACAGCTACCGGCTGGCGGAGCGGTCGAGCGAGATCGCGGAAGAGCGCCTCAGGCTGGCGCGCGAGGGACACCGCCTGACGACGGTCACCTTCTCCGACCTGCAGGTCGCGATCGAGGGGGCGGCCAACGAACGGCGCACCGCGATCAACGCCCGCTACGACTTCGTCGCCGCCGGCATCGCGCTGGAGCAAGTCGTGGGCGGGCCCCTCGACGGCGGTACGCCGCTTCCCTGACGCATGTCGATCCCTCGCATCTCGACGCGGCGGCCCGTTGCCGTGGCCATGCTCTTCCTGGCCATCTCCCTTCTGGGGATCATTTCGTTCCTGCGTCTGCCGATCGATCTGCTTCCCGACGTTAGCTACCCGCGTCTGGTGGTCTACACGACCTATCCGGATGTGGCGCCGGCCGAGGTAGAGCGGCTCATAACCGAGCGGGTGGAAGCCCAGGGGGCGGCGGTCCCCGGGGTCGAGAAGGTAACGTCGGTGTCGCGCGACGGGGTGAGCCTGGTGACGCTGCGTTTCGCCTGGGGCACGGACATGGACTTCGCCATGCTCAACGTG
Source organism: Longimicrobiales bacterium (assembly GCA_965232315.1). Classification (GTDB taxonomy): domain Bacteria; phylum Gemmatimonadota; class Gemmatimonadetes; order Longimicrobiales; family Gaopeijiaceae; genus BD2-11. Next base: position 84,780 of record CBDDPN010000009.1, read on the forward strand.
CGCGAGCGCGTCGACAACATCCGCGAGGTGCTCCCCGAGACCTCTGAACGGCCGCGCATCCTGCGCATCGATCCCGAGTCGGAACCCATCATGGTGCTCTCGGTGGCCGGAGGCACCGACCTGTGGGCGACCAAGGACTTCGTGGAGACGGTCTTCAGGCGGAGGCTCGAGCAGCTTGACGGGGTAGCCCAGGCGGCGGTCACCGGCGGGCTGGACCGCGAGATTCAGGTGGAGGTGGACCCGGACCTGCTTGCGGCGTACGGGCTCGAGATGGAGGAAGTGGCGGTCTCGCTCGACCGGGCGAATTTCTCCGCCCCCGGGGGCTCCATCCTGCGGGGACGTTATCGGTACCCGCTCCGCACCCTGGGCGAGTTTCAGACCGTGGAGCAGATCGGGCAGGTGGTGGTGGGACGCCAGCAGACCCCGGGGAACGAGCCGCAGGAGAGCGAGGACGGCTACCGGCTGGTGCGACTGAGCGATGTGGCGCGCGTGGTGGACGGATTCGCCGACCGGGAGTCCATCGCCCGCTACAACGGCGCGGAAGCCGTGGGCCTGCTCGTGTACAAGGAGTCCGGGGCCAACACGGTGGCTGTCGCCGACCAGATCGAGGAGGCGCTCCGGATCCTGGCTCTCGAGTTCCCCGACATCGTGGTGGACATCGCCTACTCCCAGGCGGGGTTCATTGCCGACTCCATAAGCAACGTCGTGCAGGCCCTGGTGTTCGGGGGCATGCTGGCGTTCCTGGTCCTCTTCCTCTTCCTGCGCGATCCCCGCTACCCCTTCGCCATCGCGCTCGCGATCCCCATCTCGGTCGTGGGAGCCTTCGCGCTGATGGAGGCGTTCGGGGTCTCGCTCAACATCATGAGCCTGGGGGGGATGGCGCTCGGGGTGGGGATGCTGGTCGACAACTCCATCATCGTGCTGGAGAACGTCTTCCGGCACCGCCAGCAGGGCGTCCCGTCGGCGGAAGCGTCGGCCCTCGGGGGAGAGGAAGTCCAGGGGGCGATCACGGCTTCAACCCTCACGACCATCTCCGTGTTCGGGCCGATCATCTACATCGAGGGAGTGGCGGGGGAGCTGTTCGGCGACCTGTCGCTGGCGGTGGCCTTCTCCCTGCTGGCCAGCCTGCTGGTGGCCTTGACGCTCCTGCCCGGGATGGCGGCGCGCTTCGTGGACCGGGAGGGGCCGGCTGAACGTCCGGGCCGGGTCCGGGCGCGCCCGCGAAGCGGGGTGCTGGCGCGGATCGGGCGGGCGATTCTCTGGGTGGTGATGCTCCCCTTGCGACTGATCGGCGGCACCTTCAGCCTGGGACGGGCGCTGGTGGTCTTCTGGTGGGAGGGGCTGGCGCGGGCAAGCGGCCGCGCGTTCGGACCGCTGCTCTCCGCCTTCGACCAAGGCTTCCAGCGCTTCGCCGACCGCTATCATCGGCTCCTGGAATTGTCGCTCGACCACCGCGGGCGGGTGCTTGTGGTCTCCGCGGCCGCGCTGGCGCTCACGCTGGCGCTCGCGCTAACCCTGGATCGCGACCTGCTGCCGGATGTCGACCAGGGCGGGTTCCGTGTCCGTCTCGAACTGTCGGAGGGAACCGGGCTGGCCGCGACCGCCTCGGCGGTGGAGGAGATCGAAGGGTCGCTGCAGGGCGAGCCCGGCGTCGAGACCGTGTTCTCCCGCGTGGGCGAGGACGTACGTTCCTACATGGAGAGCGAGGAGACCTCGGGCGCACACACGGGCACCCTGGAAGTCCGCCTCCGGCCGGGCACCGCAACCGAGGACGTGCTCGAGCGAGTGCGCGAGATCGAGGCGCGTTTCCCGCCGGGGACGCTCGCCTTCGAGGCCGGTCAGGCCACCGCCCTCGGCCAGGTGCTGGGCGGCGCGGACGCGGACATCGCGGTGCGCATCCGGGGAGAGAACCTGACGGAGAGCTACGCGTACGCCGAGACCGTGCGCGGCCAGCTGTCCACCCTGGACGAGATCGGCAACGTGCGCGTGGGCACAGGCCGCGGGCAGCCGCAGGTCCAGGTCGAGATCCTGCGCGACGTGGCCGCCCGGCACAACATCGACCCGCGCTTCATCGCCGAGGAGATCGAACGGGCCATGCGCGGCGACCGGGCTACGGAGTTCGTCGACTTCGACCGCAAGATCGACGTCGTGGTCCGGCTGCCCGACGCATTGCGTTTTTCTGCCGAGACCCTCGAAACCCTGCAGGTGCGCGGCGTGCCGTTGCGGGAGCTGGTACGCGTTCGGGAGGCCCTCGGGCCCGCCGAGATTCATCGCGAAGACCAGGGGCGCGTGGTCACCGTCTACGCCGACGTGATCTCCGGGGGTCTGAACCGCGCCATAGTCACGGTGCAGGAGCAGTTGGCTGCGTTTCCGCCACCCTTCGACCTGCGCGTCGATGTCGGCGGCGAGAACGAGGAGATGCGTCGATCCTTCCGCGATCTCGCGTTCGCCTTTGCGCTCGCCCTGGTGCTCGTCTACATGATCCTTGCCGCGCAGTTCGAGTCGTTCAAGCATCCGGTGATCATCCTGATGTCGGTGCCCCTCGCGCTGTCGGGCGCCGTGCTGGCGCTGGTGCTCGCCGGCCAGAGCCTGAACACGATGAGCCTGATCGGGATCGTCATCCTCGTCGGCATCGTGGTCAACGACGCGATCGTGAAGGTGGAGTTCATCAACCAGGCGCGCGCCCGCGGAGCCGCGTTGCGGGAGGCGATCCTGGAAGCCGGGAAAGTGCGCTTGCGGCCCATCGTCATGACAACGGTGACCACCGTGTGCGGTCTCACGCCGCTGGCGCTGGGGATCGGACGCGGGGCGGATCTGCGCGCGCCGCTCGCCATCGCGGTCATCGGGGGGGCTGGTGGTGGCCACGGCGCTCACCCTTATCGTCGTGCCGGTGGTGTACTCCGTGGTGGAGAGCGGACCTCGCCGGCGGCGGGCGACTGCCCGCGTTACCCGCCGTGCCCGGCCCGCGGAGGTTCTCCCGTGATTGCGGCCGGCGGTACCGGGAACGCTGGCCCGGCGCTTTCGCCCGACGGGCAGGTTTTCCCGTGATCGGCGCGAGCATCCGGCGACCGGTGGCGGTGGCGATGGGCTGTCTCGCGGTGGCGCTTCTGGGCGCGAGCGCATGGCGCAACATCCCCATCGAATTCCTGCCGGATACGCGGCTGCCCCGACTGAACGTGGAGGCGAGGTGGCGCGGCGCCTCCCCGGAAACGGTGGAGGCCTTCCTTACCTCCCCAATCGAAGCGGCCGTGCAGCAAGTCAAGGGAGTGGAAAAGGTCATCTCCCTGTCGAGTGACGTGCAGGGCATGGGCACCTCGAATATCGAGGTCCATTTCAGCCGCGACACGGACATGGACTTCGCACGGCTGGATCTCTCCGAGCGTCTCTCGGCACTCGAGGAAGAGCTGCCCCCGGCCGTGGACCGGATTCTCGTCCAGCCCTACATCCCGCCCGAGTTCGAGACGCGAAGCCGGGGCGGATTCCTGCGCTACACCTACACCGGCCCCTACACGCTGGAGGCGCTCAGGGCTGACCTTGACGACCGCGTGGTGCCGGACCTCTCGCAGATCGAGGGCGTTGCGCTGGTGCAGGCGAGCGGAGGGCGCGACCGTCTCATCGAGATCGAGCTCAACGAAGACCGGGTCAGCTCGCTCGGGCTCTCCCCGTTCGCAATCGCCCGGCGCATCAACGACCTCGACTTGGTACGGGAGGCGGGCGCGATCCGGGCGGGCGACCAGGAATGGTCGGTCACCATCCAGAACCGCATCGCGCGCGCCGAGGAAATCCGGAGCACGGTTCTGCTCGAGAACCGGGGGAGCCTGGTCCGCGTCTCGGACGTGGCGGACGTGCGCGACAGCTACGAGGAACCGCGCAGCTACAACCGCATGGACGGCCGTCCCGCGGTTTCCTTCGCGGTCGTCCGCGAGATCGGCGCGAACACGGTACGCGCGGCAGACGCGGTCAAGGCGCGGGTGGCGCAGCTGGACCGCGATGGCCTGGCCGGGACACGCATGATCCTCGACTACGACGAGAGCGAGGAAATCAAGGAGCAGCTGACCGACCTGCGCGCGCGGGCGCTGATCTCCGCCTTCGTCATCTTCGTCGTGCTCCTGCTCTTCCTGCGCTCGTTCCGCTCCGCAGGCGTCGTGTTCATGACGATCGCGTTCTCGGTGCTGATCTCCCTCAACCTGATCTACTTCGGGGGCATGACCCTCAACCTGCTCACGCTCATGGGGCTGGCGATGGGCTTCGGGCTCATTGTGGACAATGCCATCGTGGTCCTGGAGAGCGTCTTCCGCCGCTGGCAGGCCGGCCGGGATCCCGCGAGCGCCGCAAACGAGGGCACGCGCCAGGTCGTGCTGCCGATTCTCACCTCCACGGCGACCACCCTCATCGTCTTCGTTCCCTTCGTGTATCTGCAGGGGGAGCTGCGGGTGTTCTACGTGCCGCTGGCGATCGTGGTGGCGCTTACGCTGGTGGCGTCGCTGCTGGTGGCGTTCACCTTCATTCCTTCGCTGGCCGCCCGGGTGCTGCCGCAGGCGCGACGGGGAAGCGCGGCAACGCGCGCAGTCCATGGAAGCGAACCTGATCCGGCGGAGGGTTCGTCCGGGACCCGTGCCCGCAGCCAGGTGCGCGCGCCCGATCCGCCGGCGATGCCGGGCCCGGACCCTGCACCCTTCTATACCCGGCTGTACTCCACCGTCATCGGCTTCACACTGCGGCGTCCGTGGCTCGCGGTGACGGTGGCGGTGCTGGCCTTCGGCGGCTCCTGGTACCTCTTCGAGAACCACGTCACCCGCGGCGTGCTCTGGGGCGGAGGGATGGGTGGCTCGGACACTTACGTGCTCATCAACATCGAGTTGCCGCGCGGCTCCGACCTTGAGAGAACCGACGATCTGGTGCGTTCCTTCGAGGAAAGGCTGGCGGCGATTCCGGACGTGGAGCGCTTCTCGTCGACGGTCTTCGGCACCTACGGGAAGGATCACCGTCAACTTCCCGGACTCGCTCGAGAACACCGGCGTTCCGATGGCCATCAAGGAACAGATGTTCAGCTACAGCCTCGGATTTACCGGGGCCGAGGTGCGCGTGATCGGAGTCGGTCTGGGTTTCTACGGCGGGGGCGGAGGCGCCAGCCCGAACTATTCAATGAAGGTGCTGAGGATACAACTACGAGATGGTGCGCGAGATTGCCGAAGACCTGGGCACCCGGCTGCGACGCGTGCCGCGCGTCCGTTCCATCGATACCAACTCCGCCGGCAGGTACGTCCGCGAGCGCGCGACCGAATTCGTCGTCGAAATCAAACGCGACCAGCTGGCGCGTCACGACATCTCGGTGGCGGAGCTCGTCCAGCGCATGAACGCGGCCGTGGCGGGTCAGACCAGCGAAGCGCAACTGAAGATCGGCGGCGACGAGGTACGCTACGAAGTCAAGCTCGAAGGGTATCGCGACACCGATGTGCAGGAGCTTCTCGAGACCACCATCGGCACGAGCAGCGGCACCGGCATCCGCCTGGGCGAGGTGGTTTCGATCGCCCCCAAGGACGTCCTCGCGTGGATTCGGCGCGAGGACCAGCAGTACGAGCGCACCGTGGCGTACGAGTTCGCGGGTCCGCGCCGCCTGGGCGACCAGTACTACGACGGAATCATGGAGTCCACCGAGGTTCCGGTGGGGTACACGGTGGAAGAAGAAGAGGGATTCCGCTGGAGCGAAGATGACCGCCGGCAGATCTATGCCGTGCTGGCGGTGTCGATCCTCCTCATCTATATGGTGACGGCCGCGCTCTTCGAATCCGTACGGTTACCGCTTTGTGTCCTGCTCACGGTGCCCATGGCGCTCATCGGCGTTTTCCTCATGTTCTTCTACACGGGCGCGTCCTTCACCCGGGAGGCATACGTGGGGGTCATCATGATGGGGGGCATCGTGGTCAACAACGCGATCCTGCTGGTCGACAACATCAACCGCGTGCGGCGCGAAATGCCCGGCGATCTTCACGCCGCCATCCTGGCGGGCACGCTCGAGCGGGTGCGGCCGATCCTGATGACCACCGCCACCACCGTGCTCGGTCTGCTCCCGCTGGTGCTCTTCTCGGAGACGGCCGATTCCACCATCTGGAACGCGCTCGGCTACGCGCTCATCGGCGGGCTGCTCTCGTCGACGGTTTTCGTGCTGGCGACGACCCCGGCCATCTACCTGCTCATCGAGGGCGGCGGCGCGCGATCCGGACGGGGCGCGGCGGCGCCTCGCGCGGCCTGAACCGTGCGCGTACGCTTCGCCCCCTCACCGACCGGGTTTCTGCACGTCGGAGGCGCCCGCACGGCGCTTTTCAACTGGCTGCTCGCGCGCCAGAGCGGCGGCACCTTCGTCCTGCGCATCGAAGACACCGACCGGGCCCGCTCCAGCGAGGCGATGACCGAGGCGATCCTGCGCGGACTGGAGTGGCTGGGCATCGACTGGGACGAGGGGCCCTGTTTCCAGAGCGACCGGGTGGCAGAGCATGCCGACGCGGGCCGGAAGCTGCTGGCCGGCGGGCAGGCGTACCGCGACTTCTCCACGGCCGAGGAGCTCGCGCGCGACCGCAGGAACATCGCCGTCATGGCGGGCGAGGCCACCCGGGCGGCGCGGCGGCGGGCGGAGGCGCTGGCGCCGGGCGAGGCGGACGAGCGCGCGGCGGCGGGCGAACCCCATGTGGTGCGCTTCCTCGTCCCCGAGGGATCCACCGAATGGGAGGACGCCGTCGGCGGCCGGATCCGCTTCCGCAACCAGGACATCGAGGACCTGGTCATCCTGCGCGCCGACGACAGCCCGACCTACAACCTCGCAGTGGTGTGTGACGACGCCCACGCGCGCATCGACATGGTGCTGCGGGGAGACGACCACCTGTCCAACACGCCAAAGCAGATTCTGCTCGCAAGGGCGATGGACTACCCCGTTCCCCGCTTCGGTCATGTGCCGCTCATCCTGGGGCGGGACGGCAAGCGCCTCTCCAAGCGCCACGGCGCCACCGACATCGGCGAGTATCGTCGCGACGTACTGCCCGAGGCGATGGTCAACTTCCTGGCCCTGCTCGGCTGGTCTCCCGGCGACGACCGCGAAGTCATGGATCTCGACGAGCTCATCCAGCGGTTCTCGCTCGCGAGGGTTCTCCGGAAGGGTTCCGTCTTCGATGCCGACAAGCTCGCCTGGTTGAACGGCCGGCATCTGTCGAACATGGATCTCGCCCGGCTGGAGTCACTCGTGAGTTCGCGCCTGGCCGCACTCCGGCAGGCGGAGGCGGAGACACTGCACGACCGGCTGGACTGGTATCCCGGACTGCTCGACATGCTTCGGACGCGCGCGCGCAGCTTGGACTCCCTGGCCCGTAACGTATCGCTGTACCTGAAAGGCGAGGTCCGCTACGAACCCGCGGCTGTGCGCAAGCACTGGAAGCGCCCGGCCCAGGCACGGGAGCATCTGGACGCGCTCCGCGGGAGACTCGAGGACTGCGAATGGAACCCCGAGACGCTGGAGAGCACGCTTCGGGGTCTCGCGCAGGAACTCGACATCGGCGCCGGGCGCCTGATTCATCCGCTCCGGGTGGCGTTGACCGGCCAGGCCGTGAGTCCCGGGATCTTCGACGTGCTTTACTACGTGGGCCGGGATCTCTCGCTCGACCGCATCGGCCGCGCGGTGACCGTCCTGCAGCAACGGGAGGCGGGAGCATGACGCGGGCCGCGCTCCCGACCCTGGCGCTGTTGCTGGCCGTCACAGCGCTCGCATCCGCGCCCCTGGCTGCGCAACGAGGCGACCGCAGGGCCGTCGAGGTCATCTTCGACGCGCTGCCGCCGGGCGAACAGCCCACCTTCTTCGCCCAGGAGGTCGGGCGGCCCCCCGGCGCCACCGGTCGCGCCCTGCTCGACGACGAGAACCGGAGCGCGCTGGAGCGCCTGGGCTACGTCGAGGTCACGGCGGTCGAGGACGCAGTGCACTGCCCCGACTTCCCTTCCCCCGAGGGATGCCGCATCCGGGACGGCGGCGTGCTATACCAGCTGGTGATGCCCGAGCCGATCTCCGACGGACGGCTTTCGATGCGCGTGGTTCGCCTGATCGACGGGGCCGGCACCAACGGCGAGATCCGCCGCGAAGTGTGGGACATCCTGATGGTGCCGGACGCGGAGATGGGCTGGCGGGCGTTGCGCACCCGGCTGGACGCGGCCAATGACGGTCCGTGGGCGCCGCCCCCGGGCTAAACGCTGCTCAGACTCCTGCGCCGGCTACCTTCCTCAGGTCCCGACGCCGGCCGGCTCCTCCACCCCGTACCGCCGCTCGACGTAGTCGTTCACGATCTCCTTGAACTCTTCGGCAAGCCCTTCGCCCTTGAGGGTGAGGAAGTGGGCTCCATCGACGTACACTGGGGCCTTGGGTTCCTCGAAAGTGCCGGGCAGGGAGATGCCGATATCCGCGTGCTTGGACTCCCCGGGCCCGTTCACGACGCAGCCCATGACCGCGACACGCATCTCCTCGACCCCGGGATGCCTCTCCTTCCAGACGGGCATCTGCGTACGCAGGTAGCTCTGGATGTCCTCCGCCAGCTCCTGGAAGAAGCTGCTGGTGGTGCGGCCGCAGCCCGGGCATGAAGTCACCTGGGGCTCAAAATTGCGGATCTCGAGCGCCTGCAGGATCTGCTTCGCGACCTGCACCTCCTCGGTCCTGTCCCCGCCGGGACGGGGCGTGAGCGAGACGCGGATGGTGTCGCCGATGCCTTCCAGCAAGAGAGGCGAGAGTCCGGCGGCGCTGGCGACGATGCCGGGAATCCCCATCCCGGCTTCGGTCAACCCGAGGTGAAGGGCGTAGTCGCTGAGGGGCGCCAGCTTGCGATAAACCGTCACCAGGTCCTGCACCTTGGAGACCTTGGCGCTGATGACGATGCGGTCGTGGCCCAGCCCCACCTCCTCGGCGAGCAGGGATGAGCGCATCCCACTCTCCACCATCGCGTCCAGCACGACCTCCCCGGCGTCGCTGGGACGGGCGCGCTTCGCGTTCTCGTTCATCAGCTCGGTGAGCAGCCGCCGGTCCAGCGAGCCCCAGTTGACGCCGATGCGCACCGGCTTGTCGTATTCGATGGCCAGGCGGATGATGCTGCTGAAGTTCTCGTCACGACGCTTGGCGCCGACGTTGCCGGGGTTGATGCGGTACTTGGCGAGGGCGCGCGCGCACTTCGGATGCTCGGCCAGCAGGATGTGACCGTTGTAGTGAAAGTCACCCACGATGGGCACCTCGACCCCCTGGTCACTCAAGCGCGCAACGATCTCCGGGACGGCGCGGGCGGCCGGGTGGTGGTTCACCGTGATCCGAACCAGCTCGCTTCCGGCGGCGGCCAGGGCGGCGACCTGGGCGGCGGTGGCCTCGGCGTCGGCGGTGTCCGTGTTGGTCATTGACTGCACGACGACCGGGTGGTCCCCGCCCACCATCACGCCACCAACGTTCACGGCCGCCGAGGGCCTGCGCTTCACGTAACTCATCGCGCTTCCAGGGCTCGGGGTTGTCTTTGCGCTCGACAATGACAAATCTAGCACCCGGACAGCGACCATACAGGCGCTGCCCGGACGACGACCACTCCAGCGCAACGCGACGGTCCGCGTTACAGGTGGCCGCGCCTGACGGAGAAGGACCAGTTGTCGGGCGGGTTCATGGCCGCCCGGTGCGGATCCGGTACCCCAGCGTTTCGAGATAGACCCCGCCTGAGTCGAAGACGCGGACATGCTGTGCCAACGGGCTCTACCTCTGCGTCCGGAAGTCCGGAACCCGCAACGGCGTCCACCGTTGCAGTGTCTTCCGCGCAGAGCGGAGCGTACGAAGAGCAGCGGAGCGTCGGTTGTCGGGATGTCGGCCCCTGGGCTTGCCTCCGCGGCGTTTGGTGGGCAGAGTGGTCACACTATCCACCAACCGTTTGCCAGACGAAGCTCAATCCAGCGAACCAGATCCAGCGGAACCCCATCCAGCGGAACCCATCCAGCGAACCCCGGACCCAGCGAGGAAACAGATGTCTCAAGTGACGATCCGCGTTATCAGAAACGGACCCTGCCGAATCGACGGCGAACTCGAGATGCAGGACGATGCAGGAAACCCCATAGAGACGCGCCCCGGCAAGGCGACCTTCCTGTGTCGCTGCGGAGGCTCGGAGAACAAGCCGTTCTGCGACGGAACCCACAAGCGCATCGGCTTCGAGGCGGATTGATGGACAGGAGCGGGACGCGCTCAAGGCTCCGTTCTGCGGCCGCGACGATAGCTCAGCCACCATGGTGGGGGCGCGCATCGACAATCGCGGTCCTCCTGGCGGTCGTGGTCGGCTGTGGGGAAGGATCAGCCCCCGAGGCCGCCTCCGCCGGCGGATCCGCGGCCAGCCCGCCGGCTCCGGTCGAATCCGCCGCAGGAGCCGCGACCGCGGACGCCGCCGGTCTCGCCGCCAGGGTGACCGCGCGGCTCGACGCCCTGCCCGCGCGCACCTCGCTCTACGCCCGGCACCTCCCCAGCGGACGCGAGATCGCCGTCCGCGCTGATCAGCCGATGAACGCGCTCAGCGTCATCAAGATCCCGGTCATGGTCCTGGCCTATCGCGACGCTGAGGCCGGCAGGCTCGACCTGGACGAGCGCTACCAGGTCCTGCCCGGGGACCTGCGGCGAGGCAGCGGCCTGCTTCAGACCTTCGCGCCCGGACTGGAGCCAACCTGGCGGGACCTGGTGACCCAGATGATCATCACCAGCGACAACACCGCGACCGACATCATGATCGCACGCCTGGGGCAGGAGCGGGTCAACGAGATGCTGTCGGAGTTCGGGTATGAGCAGACCCGGCTGCGCGCCACCACCGGGGACCTCTTTCGCCGCGTCTGGGTGATGGCGGATCCCGCCTACGCCTCGCTGTCCCATCCCGAGGTCTTCGAGCGCGGCTTTCCCTCCGACGAGGAGGCATCCGCGCGCACCTTTCGCTTCGAGGGTGACCCCGAGGAGTGGCTGGGCAGCGTCACGGCCCGCGAGATCGCCGGCCTGCTCGAGCGCATCCACAACGGCGGGATCGCGACGCGCGAGTCCAGCGACGAGATGATCCGCATCCTCGAGCGCCAGTTCTACAGCTCGCGCCTGCCCCGCTACATCCGGTTCCGCGCCTCCGTGGCGCACAAGACGGGCGACTGGCCACCCTACGCCGGCAACGACGTGGGCGTCCTCTACTACGAGGGCGGTCCGACCGTGATCGCGGTTTTCACCAATCAGAACACGGGCGACTTCATCGAGTTGGAGTCGACGCTGGGCCGGATCGCGGAGGACGTGGTCAACAGCTGGAGGTAGCGGGCATTCCAGAGATTCCCCCAAGGACTAATTCCAGAGATTCCTCCATGGCTTCCCGGGCCGCGGCCTCGATCTCCCAGGGGATGGCGGAGTCGGGATGCAGCGCGGCCCCGTTTGAGAGCGCGAGACCCTCACCCATCGACGAGGCGAAACCCTCACCCATCGACGAGGCGCCGGGTTCGGCGTCCGCTCCTAACGGCTTCTTCGACCCGTCGGTCCACACTCGCTCTGGCCTGTCCATCCACCGGCGCGGCTTCGGTGCATCCGCCAGCATCCTCGCTTTCGGCGTGAGCGGAGGCCAGTGAAGGCGCCCTTCGACAGATCGTAGGGAGACATCTCGCGCTTCACCCGATTGCCCTCCAGCACCCGGATATAGTGCTGGCGCATCTTGCGGAGAGGTGCGAAGGCTGGCTCATGACCTCGGTCCACACCTCAAAGATCAGCACTCCTCGGGTGAGACCCTGCGAACTTCGATCCCCTGACTACTGCCATTCCTATCCTCCCCGACTCGTCCAACTCTAGGTGTCCGGAATCACCGTGACGTGGGATGTCTGGGCAGCCCACGAACCCTGGTATCCGTCCGCTTGAACGCGGACCTGTGCAACGCCCGGCGCCAAGGCGCTGATCGTGAGCCGGTAAGATGGCGTCCGTTCCAAGGGCGGTGGCGTCAGCAGAACAGCAACCACGGTCGTATCGCTTGAGTTGGCCGAAAACGTGAAGGGGTCTCCCGTGAACAGGACGCTCACGTCGAGCAGGACTACGACATCTCCTACCCCGACGATCAGATCGGGGAGTTTGATGTCCGACTCCCGGGGGGCCTGCGGCGGCTCTGGGGGCGGCGCTCCGCGGGTCGGGCCGTCCTCGCAAGCCGCGAGGGCGAGAGCGAACAGGAGCCATCTCATCAGGAGACCGGCCCCCGGCGGAGCCATGGCCGCCGGGGGCCTCCAGGTATTCCCTGTCATCCGACGTTTTGTATCCATGTTGAGCGTATCTTGTCGGCGTTCCAAGTCCGAGACATCGTCGCGATCGTTCCAGCCGCCCTCCTGCACTTCGCAGGTCTTGAACACCGTGAAGACGTCGCGGGGCTGGTACGTGGTCTTGTCGTTGCCTTCGTTCGCCGCGTCGATCAGATCGTGGAAGAGCGCGGCCACACGGCCTTCGACCTTCGCTTCGACGCCGGTCACAGACTTGGGGTTGTCCCAGCCGCCGTACCCCGGTCCCGCCCCGATATCTCCGAGGTAGTCGGCGATCCCTTCCTGGAAGGCGCACTTGTCGTGAGAGTCCGTTATCCCTTCCTTCTGGCTTGCCGGACCGTCATGAGCAGGAAACGTCTACCGTACACGAGCACGACGATAACGCCCATGAGCGCGGTGGTGCGCGAGACCTCGTCGACCATGCCCTGACCGATAAGCCACAACCCGAACGCTGTGCACAGGCCAAACGGCCACCGGGATCGCCGGAACCGGCCCAACCATCGGAGAAGTTGACTCGCCATCGTTACCCACCCCGTAGACGAAATACTCGTACGGCCCGAACGCCCAGTTCCGCCCCATGCCCGACGTGGAACACTTCGGTCAACTCGAAGGACAGCAATTGCTGGGCAGCTACGGGCGACGATGAGAGCCTGTCCGCGACTGCATCAGCCAGCCGCTCTATCTGATCGTTGCTCATCCCCATCCGCCATCCTTCCAAATACCCAACCGCTCGGATAAGTCTCCACTTACCCACAGCCTTTCGAGCTACGAGCGCCCGGAATGCTGAGATTCGCGAAGAGATCTTGCTCATGCTCCTCGACGCCCCTCGGGAACCCGAGATCGTCGCCTACGGCCCGAGATTTCGCCGAAATACCCCCGAAACGCGCCGAAACGGACTCCGAGCCCGGTTGCGGGGTCAACGCATGCCTCCGTGCCTGCTCTCCCGGCCGCGAGATACGCCGACCAGTCCTGCATGACTTGGAATCCTGAGTCTCGGACTTCGCCAAATCGCGAGCGCCAAATCTGTCAATGGCAGATTGGGACTCTCGAATGTGAATTCGGGCGACCTGGTTCACGCCTGTACGGCGTCGCGAACGCCAAACCTGTCCGAGGGCGGAATGGGACCGACGAATGTGCACTTGGGGCGCTGATTGGGGTTCGTCAACGTCGGGGATCGGGACTTGGCAAGCCGCCGGCGCGCTCCTGGAAACAGACGGTTCGTGTTTGGGGGCAGGTGTCGTCGATCAACCGGGTGCAGGCACATCGAAGGGCCGCTTCATGACGTATGCGCGGAGCACGGTTCGCTTGCTGATGCCGCGGCGGGCACGACTGAGTACCACTACCGGTTGTGGGGATGCCACGACGGGTAGTGGGTGGCCACGGCGGGGGACGCGGGCCGTAGCCGTTACCTCTGCACGCGTCCGCTTCCGCCGCCCTCCATCAGCGCCTCGACTTCGGCAACGCCGACCCGGTGGAAGTCGCCGGGGATCGAGTGCTTCAGGCAGCCGGCCGCCGTGGCGAACTCCAGGGCCCGCCTGTCGTCCGCACAGGTCGCGAGGCCGTAGATGAACCCCGCGGCGAACGCGTCACCTGTCCCGACACGGTCGACGATGTCGGGCACCTCGTACCTGCGGCTGACCTTGAAATCGCGTCCGTCGTGCATGCAGGCGCCCCAGATGTTGTGGTCGGCACTCCGGCTCTCCCGCAGGGTGATGACCTGCTTCTCCAGGTTCGGGAACGCGGCGAGCACGCGCTCGGCCAGGATTCGGTACCGCTCGCGGTCGAGGGCGCCGGTCTCGACGTTCACGCTCGACTCGATCCCCAGCGAGCGCTGGCAGTCCTCCTCGTTCGCGATCCCGATCTGCACGTGCGCCACCAGCTCGCGCATCACCTCCGGGGCGGATTTCCCGTACTTCCAGAGCTTTCCCCGGTAGTTGTAGTCGCACGACACGGTCACTCCCAGCGCGCGCGCCCGCCGCGCCGCCTCCAGGGAGAGCGCTGCGGCCGAGGCGCTGAGGGCCGGCGTGATGCCGGTAATGTGGAACCAGTCCGCACCCGCGAAGACTGCATCCCAATCGAAGGCGCCGGGCCCCGCGGTGGCGATGGAGGAGTTGGCGCGGTCATAGACGACCCGGCTCGGCCGCTGATTCGCGCCCGTCTCCAGGAAGTAGATGCCCAGGCGCCCGCCGCCCCGCTGGATGAGCCCGGTGTCCACGCCGAAGCGGCGCAGCTCGCCGATGGCCGCGTCGCCGATCGGGTTGGCGGGCAGGACCGTGCAGAAGGCGGCGTCCAGACCGAAGTTGGCGATGGATACCGCCACGTTGCTCTCGGCGCCCCCGAACGTCGCCTCCAGGAGGGGGCTCTGGAGGAGCCGTTCGCGCCCCGGTGCCCGGAGCCGCAGCATGAGTTCGCCAAGCGTCACGACCCGAATCGGTGTGGTCATCGCCTCTCTCCACGGACGGCGGCCACGGTTTTCGCGGCCTCGTCACGGATCCGGTCGAAGGCGCCCTCGTCGATCCACGCTGCCGGCGCGAGCCAGGAGCCGCCGCAGGCCAACACCTGATCGAGCTTGAAGTAGCTGGATAGGTGCTCGCGTTTGACTCCGCCGGTCGGAATGAACTCCAGGCCCGGAAAAGGCGCAGAGATCGCCTTGAGGAAGGGGGCTCCGCCCAGCGGCCCGGCGGGAAAGAACTTCAAGACCTCGAGTCCCGCCTCGAGGGCGCCCTGGATCTCGGTGGGCGTGCACACGCCCGGATAGACGGGAAGCGCGTGCGCCTGGCAGTAGTCGACCACACGGCGGTCGAAGCCGGGTGACACGACGAATTGCGCTCCGGCTTCCCTCGCAGCCGCCGCCTGCCCTCGCGTGAGTACGGTGCCGGCGCCGAGCAGGACGCCGGGAACCTCCGCCGCGATTCGGCGCAGCGCATCCGCGGCCGCAGAGGTGCGAAAGGTGATCTCCACGCACGGAAGTCCGCCGTCGGCCAGGGCGCGCGCCAGCGGTACCGCATGCAGCGGATCCCGGATGACGACCACGGGCACTACGCCCAGCCGCCCCAGCTGTTCCTTGACGGACGTCACGCCGAGCCCGGGATCTCGCCAGCCGGCTGTTCGCTGGTGGGCTTCATGCCGACCTCCGCTTCTCGCCAGCCCGCCGTTCGCTGGTGGGCTTTCATGCCGCCCCCCGGTCACCGTCGACGCGAACTGGTGTCGCGGACGGCAGTTCCGGCATCCCCTCCACTGCCTCCCACAGCCCCTGGAGATACATCGCGCCGAGGGCTCGGTCGTAGAGGCCGTAGCCCGGTTGGCCCATCTCGCCCCAGATCATCCGCCCGTGGTCGGGACGCACCGGACCGGTGAACCCCACCTCGTGCAGGGCGCGCACGACCTCGAGCAGATCCACATCCCCGCGACCCGAAGGGTGGGGACTCTCATGGAACCTCCGGTGGCCGGTGACGCGCACGTTCCGGCAGTGGGCGAAGTGAATCCTCGAGCCCAGACGGTGGATGATCCCGGGCAGGTCGTTGTCGGGGTGGGCCCCCAGGGAGCCGCTGCAGAATGTGACCCCGTTGGCGGGCCGATCCACCAGCTCCAGAAGCCGCGCCAGCGCCCCACCGTCCGTGATGATGCGCGGGAGCCCGAACACGGGCCACGGCGGATCGTCCGGATGAATCGCCATCAAGACCCCGGATTCCTCCGCCACCGGCACCACGGCCTCGAGAAAGCAGGCGAGGTTTTCCCAGAGCTGCTCCTCCTCCATTCGCCGGAAGGCCGCGAGCAGGGCGGCGAGCCGCTCCGGCACGGGCGGAGACCAGGCGGGGAGCGCGGCGGGGCCCCGGACGGGATCCAGAGCGGCCAGCTCCTCCGGGTCGTACGCGAGGGTCGTCGAGCCGTCCGCAAGCCGCATGTCGATGCTCGTGCGGGTCCAGTCGAGCACCGGCATGAAGTTGTAACAGACGACTCCCACTCCGATCTCGCCCACGTTGCGCACGCTCTGGCAGTAGCGCGCGATGAGCCGGTCCCTGGAGGGGCGCCCGAGCTTGATGTCGTCATGGACGGGAATGCTTTCGACCACGGCGAAGCGGAGCCCTGCGCTCTCGATCGACTCCGCCAGCCGGTCAAGCTCCTCCCGCGGCCACACGTCCCCCGCCGGCACGTCGTACAGCGCGGCGACGACCCCCTCCACACCGGGGATCTGCCGGATCCGGGAGAGGCTCACCGGATCTCCGGGACCGAACCAGCGGAAGCTCATCAACACGCGTCAAATACCGCCGAATGCGCTGAAACCGCCGTCGACGGGGATCACGGCTCCGGTCACGAACGAGGCTGCGTCGCTCGAAAGCCACCGAACCGCACCCGCCACCTCGTCGGGCCTGCCGAACCGGCCCATCGGGGTATGTTCGATGATGCGTTGCGCCCGGTCGGTGTAGCTCCCGTCCGGATTCAGCAGCGCGGACCGGTTCTGCTTCGCGAGGAAGAAGCCGGGCGCGACGGCGTTGACGCGGAGGCCGTCGCCGTACCTTCGGCTCAGCTCGACCGCCAGCCAGCGCGTGAAGTTCTCGATGGCGGCCTTGGCGGCCGAATAGGCCATCACGCCGCTGAGAACCCGGATCGCCGCCATCGAACTGACGTTCACGATGCAACCGGCGCCGCGGGCCGCCATCCCTTCGCCGAAGACCATGGACGGCAGGACGGAGCCGTGGAGATTCAGCCGGACGGCCTCGTCGAACGCGCTCGCAGGCACCTCGAAGATGGCTCTGTCGTCATTGCGGGCGCGTTCCACATTGCCGCCCGCGGCGTTGACCAGGATGTCCGCGGTCCCCCAGTGCTCCAGGAGTTCGCGGCGCGCCCGGCGGAGCGCGTCTTCGTCCAGCACGTCGGCCTCCAGCGCGATGGCGTCACCGATTTCGTCCGCCTTCTCCTGCGCCGCGGCACGACGGCGACCCAGAACCGCGACGCGCGCCCCCGCACATCCCAGCTCGGTAGCGATCGCGCCGCCCAAGACCCCGTAGCCGCCGCACACCACCGCCGCCTTTCCGGTCAGATCGATCGAATCGGGGCCCGTGGATGGAGGACGGAGGGTGGAGTGGCGTTGTGAGGTCACCTGCCCCGCTCTGCAAGCTGGCGCTCGATGGAATCGCGAATCTCGGGGAGATGCCTGAGCGCGTTCTCGTAGTAGATCTTGCGCAGCACTTCGTCCGGGAGCCCGATGCCGTAGATGTTGTAGCGGCCGTGGCCCGGCGAGCCGCCGGGCGTGCGGACCTGAGCCGGATGGAAGAAATGCTCGTCGAAGGTCTCCAGAAAGCGCCAGTGGGGCGTCCAGAAGTCGTCGATCGTGCGACGCTGATTGCCATCCGTGCCGAAAAGGATCCGGTCCTGGTACTTGAGGAAGAACTCCCTCCAGAGACGAGGCGCGCGGCCCAGATCCTGAATCGCGGCCGAGGTCTCCAGATCGGCGTTGGGGTAGGTGTCCAGAAGCGTTCCGAGCCTGCCCGGGTCGTAGTAGAGCATCGCCATGTGGCCGAGCACGAAACGGGTGTTCGGATGTTTCGCGAGCATGTGCTCTCGGGCCTCCTCGATCACCTCGCGGCGCGGACCCGACGCGTAGAGGTTGCCGCTCGTGTCCCCCGGGTGGCGCCACAGGCCAGCCTCGTAGCGCTCGTTCAGCGGACCGATGGGGTAGAAGCGACCTACCGAGTCGCTGGTGTGGATCATGACCGGCATGTCGTGTTTCGCGGCCATCGCCCAGACGGCGTCGACGCGCGGATCGTCGGCCTGGATGAAGGTGCCGTCGGGGTTTCGGGCGGACTGGCCCAGCGACTTGGAGACCTTGAGGCCGCGCGCGCCGGCGAGGAACCCCCGTTCCATCTCGCCGGCCATCCACTCGGACCAGCCGGGCTCGTTGATGCCCTCGAGGTCCAGCGTGACGAAGTTCACGACCCGGTCCCGGTACGGCTCCCCTGCCGCCAGCGTGGAGTCGAGGTGCGCCCCGGTTCCACCGTTCAGGTTGATGATCGCGCCCATCCCGATGGAGTCCATCAGGGCGATCAGGCTCTCATACGCCTCGGGCGTGGTGAGCTCCCTGGCATGCACGTGGAAGTCGATTGCCGGAAACCTGGCGCGCGTGAGGTTCGTTCTTGGGAGCCGCAGGAGGATGTAGGGCATGGGCGGCTGCTCGTGCCCGATCGGCTCCCAGTCCGCGTCGGGGAGCGTCGTCTCCAGCGGGGGCATCGGCGGAATCCAGATGGCGCCCTCGGCCATGCCTTCGGGTGCCCGCGGGATCACGGGAACGATGGTGCCGTCGCGGGCGCGAATGGTGTCGTTGCCTTCCTGGGCCTGGGCTGACTGGCCAGGGAGAACGGCGGCCAGGGCCGCGCCAAGAAGGGCTTGAGTCAAGAACGAACGACGCATGGGTCTTCCTCCTGTTCCGGGCATCGGCGCCGGAGCGCTTCCCGGTAGTCCACGGACTGCTAACCTCTCGGAAGGGCGCGAGCCATGTAGTCGACGATCGCAGCGCGCTGCTCCGGCGTGGTCGAGTTGATGAACCCGCGGGCGAACTTGTCCCCCACGAAAAGCCGCCATTCCTCCTCGCTCCGCCGGGTGTTGACGATCCGGTCGGCCGAATGACACAGGGTGCAGGTCTGCCGCACGAGGTCCCTCCCGGGGAGATCGGGCAGCTCGGCTCCGGCCATCCCGCCCAGGAAGCCGTCCGGTGGCGGCTCGACCGGAGGCGGTGGCGGCGGTGGCTGGCTCGCCATGGACGGCGGGGGGAGTTCCGCGTCCAGGGCGAAGGTGTAGACCCGGCCCGGCGCGTAGGTGCCCCCGCGGCCGGTCACGACGGACACGTACTGCCGGCCGTTCAGCATCCAGGTGACGGGATTGGCGAATCCGGGCGCGAGCGGGAACTCCCACAGCATCTCGCCGTCGTCGGCGCGATAAGCGTTGAACGACCCGCTGCCGTTGCCGTGGAACACCAGGTTCCCGGCCGTCGTCAGAGTGCCCCCGCTGACGCCCCGCTGCTCGAAGCGATGCCGCCAGCGCTCCTCCCGGGCGACAGGATCCCACGCGACCAGAAACGCGCCCACCCCCCCCATGCCGACCACCATCGGGTCAATCTCGCGGTCCCGCGGGCCTGCCTGCGGCAGTGCGGCCGGAAGCATCCCGGCCCCCGCATCGGCGCCCCTTACCGGCCCCTCGGCCGGCCGGCGGCGTCCCATGCCGAAGCCCGGCCGGCCGGGCTCGATCGCAAAATCCGGATCCACCGAGTACCAGCGGGACGTCTCTTGCCCCGGGAGGTAGACCAGGCCCGTGGCCGGATTCCACGACGTGGCGTGCCAGTTGTGGGCGCCGTCCGATCCGGGAGAGATCAGCGCGCCCTCGATCCCGTAGCGGGCGAAGTCGGTCTCGATCGGCCGGCCCGTCTCCGCGTCGTAGCCGGTCGCCCACGTCACCCTGGCGAACGGTTCGGCCGAGATGAACTCACCGGTCACGCGATCGATGACGTAGAAGAACCCGTTCTTGGGCGCCTGCATGATGACCTTGCGCTCGCGTCCGCCGATGACGAGATCCGCGAGGATGAGCGGCTGGGTGGCGGCGTAGTCCCAGTCGTCGCCGGGCGTGGTCTGGTAGTGCCAGACGTACTCGCCGGTGCGGGGACGCACGGCCATGATCGAGGTCAGGTACAGGTTGTCTCCACCCCCGGGGCTCCGGATGTCGCGCGCCCAGGGGCCCCCGTTTCCGACCCCGAAGTAGAGGAGATCGAGCTCCGGATCCCAGGCCATGCCGTCCCAGACCGTGCCCCCGCCGCCGTATCGCCACCAGGCGCCGGTCCACGTCCCGGCGGCCCGCTCGAGGGCCTCGCTCTCGAAGGGCTCGGTGGGATCGCCCGGGACCGTGTAGAAGCGCCAGACCAGCTCGCCCGTCCCGGCGTCGTAGGCCGACACGAAGCCACGCACGCCGAACTCGGCCCCGCTGATGCCCGTGATCACCAGGCCGTCGACGATGCGTGGGGCACCGGTGATGCTGTAGTCGTCGAGCGGGCTCCGCACCTGCACCCGCCACACCTCCTCCCCCGTCCCGGCGTCCAGCGCGACCAGGCTCCCGTTCAGAAGCCCGACATAGACTTTGCCGTCGTAGAGGGCCACACCCCGGTTGACGGGACCGCAACAGAGGCTCGGGCCCCGCCGATGCCGGATCCCGCGCGCGTCGGCAACGTACTGCGTCTGCGGAATCTTCGGATCCCAACGCCACTTCTCCTCACCTGTCCGGGCATCGATGGCGAAGACGACGCTCCAGGTGAGCGTCCCGTACATGGTCCCGTCCGCGACGATGGGGCTCCCCTCAAGCTGACCCGGATACGAACCCGTGTCGTAGGACCACGCCAGGCCAAGCCGGTCCACGTTGCCGGCGTTGATGCGGTCGAGGGGGCTGTGGTGGGTGCCGTCCTGGTCGCGGCCGTAGTTGAGCCACTCCCCGGGCGGAGGGTCGAGCAGCACCTCCTGGTGCGGATAGCCTCCCGGGCCCGCCTGCCTGGCCCCCGCGATCCATGCTCCGCCACCGGCCACGATGGCGGCGAGGAGCCACATCCCTCGGTTGCGAATCACGCCTGGAACCTCGCTCGGTGGGGTGTCTGGTTCACCCGAAAAGTATGGGCGTCGCCGCGCCCATGCCGCAAACATTCCCACCCCGTCGAGGAGCCGCACCCACGACGGGCAGGGGCATCCCCACTACCGGTAGTGGGTCCCGGCGACCGCTTCGCGTGCACGGCAGGGCGTCCGTTCACGCGCACGGCAGGCCGTCCATCCGCAAACCCGACGACTGCAGGCGGTCGATCAGGTACGGGACCCCGAATGCGTGGGTCCAGCCGAAGACCCGAATACCGCTTGAGAAGGCCCAGTTGGGCATTCGCCCGCCGGCAAAGGGATCGCTCTCGCGCCCGGGCAGATGACTCACCGCCTCCATCTGCATTACGAGCTCGCGCTGCGTCGTGTCGCCGCCGAACGGTTGCGGCATCTCGTCGGTTCGCAGGTACGCCGCGCGCCGGCACGCTTCCGTCAGGAACTCCGCGCCTCCCGTCAGGTCGTACCCGACCACGAGCGGGTGTATGCTCGCGAGCCAGGACTCCATGTCGTGGTCCAGCGGCGGGGTGTCGAGCAGGCTGCGGGCATGCTCGATCCGGCCCAGCTCCACCTCCCGGTCGCCGAACAGCTGATCGTATTTGCCCAACCCGTGGGTGAGATAGTGCTGGGAGTAGCCGAACCGGTCGATGACCATCCGCCCTCCCTGCGTCTTCTGCAGCTCAAGAACCCGATTCACCCGGTCCCGGAGTTCCTCGAGGTGGATGTCCTCCTTGGTCGCGTCGTAGAGCTCGGCCAGGTTCCAGACCGACAGATACAGCCTGCGCCCGGTGAGCCCGTGCTCCCCGAAGACGCGCTTCCGGTAGTAGTCGCCCGTCAGCCGAGCCACGTCGAGCCCCCGATGATACGCGCCCAGGTAGTAGCTCGCGAGCCAGCCTGCGATCCAGACATGGGCCGAGTACAGCGCGGCCGCCTGCTGGTTCGTGTGGCGGGTGCCCATCCCCACATACGGGCTTCCCGCAGGCGCCTCGAGCGTCCTCCAGTAGTCCAGCGCGGCATTCGTGTCGCCCCGGTACACCGGACCGGTCGGCCAGTGCAGGTTGTCCACGTCCATCGTGTGGCGGCTCATGGCCTCGGCCTGGAGGTAGTCGTCCCGGCTGCCCGTCCTCATGAAGTTGAACCACCACTGGAAGTCCTGCGCCGGCTCGTTGTTGGCCCACTGCACCCAGCCGCCGCCGCGGTAGTAGGCCTTCAGGTCACCGTAGTCGAACATTCCGTACCACGGGACCCAGTCCTGGTTGAAGCGCATGTAGCGGAACTTGTACTGAAGACCCCGTTCCAGCGCGGGCACCTGGTTGTCGGAGGTAGCGAAGGTTCCGTAGACCCCGGAGTTCCGGTACCACTCGGGCGGCGCGTGGGCCACGGGCGGATCGAGAACCGTGTGCGCGGTCTCCCTCACCGCGGCGATGTCGTCGCTTGCGTCATGGAAGTCCAGCACCAGCTCGGTCGTCTTGGTGATGCCCCGGGCGAAGTTCCCGACCATGCCCCCGTCGGGCTGGCGGGTCGCCCGCTGGAAGCTCTTCGGCGCTTCGTCCGGAGGCCAGATGTACGCGTGCATCCGACGTCCCTCCAGGTCCACGGCGAGCTGATTCGGGTATTCCTCCAGCATCTTCCGTATCCCGATGCCGATGCCCCTCTCGCCGTCGGAGAGGTCGACCCATCCCTCCGCGCGCTCGGCTTCGGCCAGTACGCGGTCGGAAGCCACGGTCGCCGCGAACCCGCCGATTCGCTGGTCGGGGCCGGACTCTGGGATCGGGGGAATCCCGTCCGCGTCGGGGCCGGTCTGGAGCACCGAAAAGCGGGACGCTCCGGCCGTCACTTCCTCCAGGAGAGTCGGCTCGGCCCTCTCCCACCACTTCCCGCCGCTCAACGCCGTCCTGAACACCGGCTCCCCGTCCAGGCGCCAGGCGAGGCCGAGCCCCGCGGAGGCGATCATGTCGTCCGGCTCGGTGATCCCGGGGTCGTTGCTCCGCTCTCCCTCGTCGACGATCAGCTCCCCCTGGGTCGCGACGTCGCGGTGCTGGCGGCCTGCCAGCGGAGCGCCCCGGTCCGGCGTCCCCGTGTAGGTGATCGTGTGGAGGACCCTGAGGTGCGACCTGCCGGCGTACGCGTGGATGTAGGTGACGAAGGGCGAGGCGGGGTGTTCGGGCCGCTGGTACCGGTACTCGCCCTCGATCCGGAGGATGGCGTGCAACGGTCCGGATCCCCTTTCGATGAACGTCTGATGGATCACGGCCGACGACGGGTCGATGCCGTCGTCATCGGCGAGGTCCAGAAACGATCCCCGTGAGGCGATGCCTTCGGCGATCAGGTGCCGGGGGGCGAAGCCGTCGCCGGCGGGATTGAATTCGACCTGGTCGATGAACCCGCTACCCCCCTTTTGCACGCGGAAACGGAGCGGACCCGTGTCGACCTCCGCGAATCCGTTCTCCCGTTGATTGTTCACGAACCGGATGGGCGCCTCGACGTCCACGGTCCGCCGCACGTCGGGCCCGTACTGCACCGAGTACCGCCCGGACCCATCGGTAAGAAAGTCGACCCAGATCCACTTGATGCTCCGGTCCGCGGGCCACCAGGTGGTCACCGGCGTGATCTGCGAGGGAATCTCCTCCCCCGCGTCGTTCACCACGCGCACGTTCCCGGTGGAGCCCAGTTCCCCCTTCGGGAACGGAATCCCGAAGGTGACCGGCGTCCCCGGGCGCTCGCCCTCGACCGTGATCGGCACCTGCGCCGGACGCGGAGCGCGAACGAGCAGGAACGCACCCGCGATCACCACGGCAGCGATGAGGAGCCTCTTCGAATTCATGCGCTTCCCGCTCCGGGATCCGTGGCCGAGTACAGGGTATATGGCATAGCGCAGCCTCTCCCTCAGACGCGCATGGCCGAGGCGGGGTCCAGGAGCAGCGTGGCGTTGTCGTGTCGGCGCAGAATCGACGCGGGACACGCGGTCGCGACGGGCCCGTTCAGCGCGTCGTGAACGGCGTCGGCCTTCCGCTCGCCCGGTACGACGCAGCTGATGAACCCGCTGCCCATGATGGCCGGAATGGTGAGGGTGAGCGCGCGTCGCGGGGTCGCCTCGAACGACGGGAACCAGCCTTCGTTGACCTGCTGCCGGCGGCAGGCGTCGTCGAGCTCGACCTCTTTCACCAGGCGGGCGTCGTCAAAGTCGGCCACGGGCGGGTCGTTGAAGGCGATGTGGCCGTTCTCGCCGATGCCGATGCAGGCCACGTCGAGCGGGTGCCCCCGGAGGAGCGACTCGTAGCGCTCGATCTCCGCCTGCAGATCGCCCGCATCCCCACGAATCAGATGGACGCAACCCGGCCGGACGACATCCAGAAAACGCTCCCTCAGAAACCTGCGGAAGCTCGCCGGATGATCCGCCGGGAGTTCCGTGTACTCGTCCAGATGGAGGACGGCGACGCTGGCCCAGTCGATGGCCTTGCCCTGCAGGGCCTCCAGGAACGACACCTGCGACAATGCCGACGCCAGGACCAGGTTGGCCTCTCCCCGGCTCGCGATCGCCGCCGCCAGCCGCCCCTCGACGCGCCGGGCGGCGGCCTCCCCCAGGTCCTCGGGCGTCCCGTACACTTCGACCCGGAGCGCGTCCCTGCGGAGGGAACGTACGGGGACCGTCACCGGGCGCTCCGGGAGGTCATGGGCCGCCAATGCGCGTCCGGGAGGCGCCGTCATCCGAGGAGTCCCGTGACGGCGAACCACGTCGTGACCAGCGAGAACAGGATCACGGCGATCAGGCCCGCGTTCCACCTCCGCGAAGCCATGTGCTTCTCTCCCATCAGCTCCTTCCTGTTGAGCAGATAGAACGCGGGGATGGCCACGGCGGGAAGAATGGCGGCCTGCAGCGCCATGGCGATCACCATGAGGACCGGCGGTGTCTGGTCCAGGAACACCGAACCGAAGGAGAACAGGAGTCCCACCCCGATCAGCAGTCTGGACGAGCGGGAGCGCAGATCACGCTTCCAGCCAGCGTAGTCGGCGACCAGCCAGGGCGCGATCAGCACCAGCGGAAAGACCGTGGACAGTCCGGCCCCGGAGATGCCCACGATCAGCAGGAAGGCCGCCAGGTCGCCTCCGATCGGCTCGAGCAGCCCGATCATCTCCAGCGTCGACTCCATGGTCATGCCCCGCACGAACAGGGTTCCGGCGGCCACGGCCATGACCATCGCGCTCAGGAAGACCATGACCGACGCCGACACCAGTGCGTCCCGCTTCTCCCGGCCCAGGTCCCTGACGGTCCAGCCCTTTTCGGCCACCACCGTGCTCCGCACGATGAAGACGGCCGCCGAACAGGTCGTGCCGGCCATGGCGGCCACCAGGCGGCTGGCGTTCGGCGTGTCGGGGATGGAGGGAACGACTCCGGCCACCACTGCCGAGTAGCTCGGAGCGACCATGAAGAAGACCGCGACGAAGCAGAAGACCATCAGGATGACGAAGGCGGTAAGAACCCTCTCGAAGAGCTTGTAGTGGCCGAACCACAACATCAGGAAGATCCCGCTGCTGACCACAAGGACGATCCAACCGGACGGGATCACCAGGGCCCGCGCCGGCGAGGCGAGGCGCACCCCTTCCTGGATCAGCTCCGACACGATTCCCATCACCCCGATCAACGCGACCAGCTCGCCCAGAACCAGCGCGATCAGGACGTACAGGGCAAGGTATCCGCCGACCCGGGGAATGCCGGTCTTGAAGCACTGCAGCGCTGTCTGGCCGGTGACGAGCGTGAGTCGCCCGAACCCGACCATCAGGACGTAGGTGAAGATGCCCGAGAGGAGAAGCGCCCAGAGCAGGTTCATGCCGTACTGGGCGCCCGCCATTCCCATGGTGGTGATGCTGCCGGTCCCGATGTTGTACCCGATCAGGAAGAGCCCCGGCCCCACCGCGCTCAGCGCGACCAGGGCCTTCCGTGAGACCGTCACGCGCCGTCCCAGGGGAACTTCAGCGTCGGCTGGTGCACATGGCGCCGCATCCGGATCGTCAGCGTTGCCCCGGCACCCGGCTCCAGGCGCACGTCGAAGGAGGGAGCATCGATGGGAATCGCTCGAGTCCCGAGCGTAACGCGGGTCGCGTGGTGCTCGCCGTACGCCCCCATCTGTACCGTCACCGTCCGCGCCTGGAGTGGATGGACGTTGACGATGGACAGGGTCACGCTGCCCGGCTCGATGCGTTCCACCAGCGCGGCGACGTCTTCCGGGAGGCCCGCCCGCTCTCGCTCCGGGTCGAAATGCCGCACCTGCGCGTGCAGAGGGAGAGGCCCGTGCGTGGAACCACCGGGGTCGGCGGCTCCCATGGTCAGGTTGATCAGGGCCGAGGTGGAGACCGGATTCGCCGCCAGACTTCCACTCGCGCGCAGACGCCGGGCAGCCTGCCGGATGTCCTCGATGCCGTCTCGAAGAGCAGTCAGCGGATACCCGGGATCCCCGCCCTCCAGGAAGTCGATCCAGCGGAGATCGGGGTGATGGCGCATCCCGGCCTCCTCCGGGGCGGGGAGGCGTTCGCGATCTTCCGGTCTCCGGGACCACATGTAGAGGTCGAGCAACACGTTGACGTGGTTGCCCAGGGCGCCGGAGGGCGGGCCCCCGACGGGCGCGTACCCGTACCATCCGCCGTCACCGTGGTAGCGCGGCAGCAGTACGCGCCCGTCGTCGTCGCGGCTGGCTGCGAAGAGGTTGTCGAACTGGCGCCGAAGAACGTCCGCGTAGCTCTGATCGCCCGTGAGCAGCAGCGCGCCGCCGAAGGCTTCGGGAGGTCCCCGGAGCGTGTAATTGCGTTCGCCACCGTCGGGGGAGTTCCAGCCGAACACCCCGCTGTACCACGTTCCGTCCCACTCGCCCCCGATCGTCCCGTCAAGGCCGATGTTCGAGGGGATGTTGCCCCCCGCGGCATCGATCCGTTCACGCCACGCGTCGACGTACTCGAGCACCCAGTTCCGGAACTTCGCCTCGCCCGTCACCATGTAGGCGTGCAAGTGAAGCATCGTCACGTTGAGGTTCAGGGGATGGTCTCCCGCGATGTTGCCGGACTCCAGGAACCGCGTCCGTCTCGGAGCGTCGGGATCCACATCGGCGCCGACCGGACCGTCCCAGTCGTCGACCGTGGCCGACGTCATCTTCGGACCCAGGCTGCCGTTGAACAGGCTGCGGATGATCCGCCGGCCGGGGTCGTAGTTGGGCGCCGCGGGATCCTCGTTCAGATAGAAGCCGGCGAAGCGTCGGAGCCGCTCCTCGTAGACGGGGTCGTTGGGCCGGCTCAGGCCCTGGAAGTAGAAGGGCCCGAGCCCCTCGCTGGTGTGCTCCCAGTCGTACGACGTCATGAACTCCCGCTGATAGATGCCGTCCCGGGCCATCTCCACCTCCGGGACGCGCGTCTGGCCGACCTGCCGCAGGTGTCCCTCCCACGCCATCTTCCAGCTCTCGATGATGGAGTCGGGTCCGCCCAGCGCGTGGGCCAGCGGCCAGTTGCGGATGTTCTCCATCAGGTCGTCGGGACCGTCGCCGACCCCCCACCTCGGAGTCACCGGCAGGAAACCGCGCTCGTCCAGGAACGCATCCGCGTAGAGGCGGACCCCCGCTGCGTTCATCTCGATCAGGGCGCGCTGGGCGAGGGCCCACGCCGGCGCCGGGAGCGGCGTGTCGATCACCACCGTCTCCCTGGGGGAGGGGCTTCCCCGGACCCGTTCGACTCCCCCCGGCGCGGCGGCCGCATCCCGGACGGCTGCCGCGCCGCTCCACAGCCCGGAGGCGAGGACCGCCGACATGAGCACGACCTCACGAGGCGTCATTGGCATGCCTCCTTCGGCCGCATGCTTCCTTCCGACGTTTGCTCCGGCGGCCGGTCCGAGCGCCCGGTCGTCAGCCCGGGTTCTGGACCATCGCGCCCGGCGACACGTCGATTTCACGCTGCGGAATCGGATAGACCAGCCGGATGTTCCCCGCCGAGAGGCCGGCGGCCGACAGGGGCTCGAAGCTCGACATCACCTGCGCCGCGACCCCGAAGCGCAGCAGGTCGGCCCAGCGCTTGCCCTCGGTGATGAACTCGAGCTGCCGCTCGAACAGCAGCTTGTCCTGGAACGTCCCCGGCGTACTTCCGTCGATCGGCGACGCCCCGGCACGCGCGCGCACCTGGTTGATCAGCGCGTATGCCTCTCCGCCCTCGCCAAGCGCCTCGGCCAGCATCAGCAGCACATCTGCGTAGCGGAAGACGGGGAAGTTGTTGTCCGCGTCGGCCGGCCCGAAGGGGATGCTCTCCCACTTCTTGACGTAGACGTTGCCTTCATCCGACAAGGCGAAGGTCCCGCCCATGCCGCGCGCGTCCTGCTCCTCCATCATGTACTGCATCGAGTGGATCTGGTCGATGCCCGGCGAGAGGACCTGGGGTGCGTTGCCGGCACCGACGCCGCCGGATCCGCCGAACGGCGTGTAGTAGTCGGTGAACTGGCTCCCCGTTCCGGTCCCGCCGGCCTTGTACTGGAGCTCGAAGACGGACTCGGCGTTGTTCTCGTTCGCGATGCCCCAGAGGTCGGCGAAGTTCGGGAGCAGCGTGTACTGCCCGGAACTCACCACCCGCCGCAGCGCCTCTGCCGCCTGGCCCGACTGGCCCGCGGTCAGATAGACCAGGCCCAGAAGGGTGTTGGCGGCGCCGCTGGTGGCGCGACCGACGTCCGCCCCGCTGTAGGATGCCGGGAGCAGCCCCTGGGCGCTCTCGAGATCCTCGGCGATCTGAGCGTAGATCACGTCCGCGCCCACCTGGTTCACCTCGACGTCCGGTGACGTCACCGCCTCGATCTGCAGGGGCACGTTCCCCCAGAGGACGGCGAGGTGGTAGTAGAAGAGCGAGCGGATGAAGAGCGCTTCACCCCGGATCCGGCTGGCGACGTTCTGATCCTCGAGGTTGTCCACCCGATCGAGGATGAGGTTCGTCCGCGCGATGCCCTGATACGCCGTCGTCCAGGGAATGGACAGCTCCTCCTGGGTCGACAGCTCCGAAAAGTGGGCGATGCGATGGTACACTTCCGCGAGACCTGTCGCGCCGCCCCCGTTCATGGTGTTGTCCGAGCGCATCTCGTGGAGGAGGACGTAGGACCGGTTGTAGGCGCCGTTGCTCGCCAAGGTGGCGTAGGCGCCGTTGATGGCCACGTCGAAATCGGTTGGAGTCTGGTAGAAGTCCTCGACGTTCCGCTCGGAGATCGGACTCAGCAGCGTGAAGTCCTCGCTGCAGGATGAGAGGAGGAAAACCACCGGGAGGGTCATTATGGCTCGTCTTGTCAGCTTCATCTTGATCCCCTTTGGCTAGAATCCGATCTCGGCACCGAACTGGAACGCCCGCATCAGCGGATACGCCCCGTAGTCCTGACCCGGGGTCAGCCCGCTCGACTGGACGCTCGCTTCCGGGTTCCACCCCCAGTAGTCCGTCCATATGAACACGTTGTTCACAGCGCCGAAGACCCGCACGCTGCCCGGCGCTTGGCCGAAGAGCCCGCCGACCAGATCGGGCGGCACGTTCCACGCAAGGGTGATGCTCTTGAAGCTCGTGTAGGAACCATCTTCCATCTGGTAGTTGGAGGCCCGCGTGTTTCCGCCGTGATCCTGGCGGTCGGGCTTGGGGTCCCAGCCGTTGCCCGGTTCCTCCGGCGACCTCCAGTAGTTGCCGACCAGGTTGCCGTACCCGTTGAAGTTGCCCTGCGCGGTCAGGTGGCGGCGGGTGAGGTTCAGGACCTCGCGGCCGACGACTCCCTGGAAGAAGACGCTCATCTCCAGGTTCCCCCAGGCGAAGCGGTTGAACAGACCCCACGTCATGTCGGGGTTGTAGCTGCCGAGCTCGGTGCGGTCGTCGGCGGTGATCTGCCCGTCGCCGTTGACGTCCTTCCACTTGATGTCCCCGGGGGTGACGTTCCGTGAGTCGACGGGGCTCGCGGCGATGTCCGCTTCGCTCTGGTAGATGCCGTCGTGCACGTAGCCGAAGTAGGCGCCGATCTCGCCCCCGACCTGGGTGATGTGGCGGACGCCCGCGACGCCCGCGGCGAGGATCGGGTCCCCCTCCGGGCCGAGCCTCACCACCTCGTTGGAGTTCGTGCCCAGGCTCACATCCGTGGACCACTGGAAGTTCCCGACCAGGTTGCGCGAGGTGATCTGCGCCTCGAAGCCGGTGTTACGGACCTCGCCGACGTTGGTCAGGACGGTGGCGAAACCCGTCGAGGAGGGCACGTTCACGTTCAGGAGCAGGTCTTCGGTGTTGCTGACGTAGTAGTCGAAGGCACCGTAGATGCGGTCGGCCAGGATCCCGAAGTCCACGCCCATGTTAAGCTGCCTCGTGGTCTCCCACGTGAGCTCGCGGTTGCCCAGCGTCTGCGGAGAGGCGCCTGCGACCACGGCGTCGCCCAGAACATAGGGCTCGCGCCCGACCAGGCCGATGGAGCCGTAGTTGGGGATCTGGAAGTTCCCGGTGACGCCGTAGCTGACGCGCGGCTTCAGCTGGCTGAAGAGGTTGCTTCCCCGCATGAACGGCTCCTCGGTCACCTGCCAACCGAGCGACAGCGACGGGAAGTATCCCGTCTGATTCCCCCACCCGAAGCGCGAGGAGCGGTCGGACCGGAAGGTCGCGGTCGCGAGATACCGGTTGAGCAGGGTGTAGTTGACTCGACCGAGCGCCGAAACCAGCGACCACTCCGACTGCTCCTGGTCTCCCCCCGTGATCTCGCCGCCGTTGATGGTCGTGACCTGGTCGTCAGGGAAGTTGCGGGCGATCACGTTCTGGGTCTCGTCGAACTGGCGCTCGGCGGTGTATCCGGCCAGCACGTTGAAGCTGTGCGGGCCGGTCGACGTGTTGTAGTTCAGGGTGTTCTCCAGGAGCCAGTTGCGGCTCTGGCCCGAGAAGGCCTGGGCGTACGGGTCGGGAACGTTACGTCCCCGGTACTGCAGACGCGTGCCCTGGTAGAAGTGCCGGTTGCTGGTGTCGTAGTCGTAGCCGAAGAGCGCCCGGTACCGCAGGTCGTCCCGCAGGTCGAGGTCGGCCGACACGCTTCCGAACACCCGTCCGGTCTGCAGGTTGTCGTCGATGTAGTCCCGGACGGCAAGGGCGTGATTGGTGCTGGTCATCCCGTTGCCCAGGGCGTTGATGCTGTTCTCGCCCCGCTGCAGGTAGTTGCCCTCGCTGTCATAGATGCGGGCAACAGGAGAAGACACCATCGACGAGTAGATGATGCCCGGCGGCCTGCCGAAATAGGGCGCGTGCGCCGCCTTGCGGTCGTGGTCGGCGTAGGCGGAGTTGATGTCCACGTTGAGCTGGAGCCGGTCCATCGGATCCAGGGTCAGATTGGCGCGCAGGGCGAGGCGCTCGAAGTTGGAGCCCCCGACGACGCCGGACTGGTCCATGTAGGAGCCGGAAATGAAGTAGGCGAGGTTCTCGGAGCCTCCCCTGACCGACGCGTCGTAGTTCTGCAGGACGGCGTCCTCCATGACGGCCCCTATCCAGTCGCTATCGGTCCCGTCCCAGTTCACGTAGGCTTCCGGGATCAGCTGGGACCCGCTCGCCCCATTCTCTGCGCGGCCGGCGTTGTTGTCCGGATTGTAGCTCGGGTTGTAGGAGGAGCTCGCCGGATTCAGCGGATCCCGTCCCTGGAGGTAGGAGTTGTTCCGGGCATCCTTCACGTACTGGATGTTCTCCGCGGCATTCATCAGGCGGGGTCGATTGAACGCCGTCTGCACGCCGCCGTAGGCCCGGAAGCTTACCTGGGGCGGGGCGCCGCGCTCTCCCCGCTTGGTCGTGATCAGGATGACGCCGTTGGAACCGCGCGAGCCGTAGATGGCCGCGGCCGCGGCGTCCTTCAGGACCTCGATGTTTTCGATATCGTTGGGGTTGAGGTTGGCCAGCGGGTTGGCGCGCGTCACGCCGAAACTGGCCCTCTGCTGGCTCACCTCGCCCTCGATGTCGAGGTTCATCGAGTACGGCACGCCGTCGATCACGTACAGCGGCTCGGTGCCCGCGGAAATCGAGCCCCTTCCCCGCACGAGAACCTGAGGAGCCGCTCCCGGCTCACCTGACGACTCGGCCACGTTGACCCCCGCCAGCCGCCCCTGCAGTACGGTCTGCAGGTTGGGCGTCACGGCGGCCTGGGCGATTTCGATTCCCGGAACCGACGTCACGGCTCCCGTCACGTCCCTTCGCAGCTGGGTGCCGTACCCGACGACCACCAGCTCGTCCAGACCGAGCACGGTCCCGCTGAGCGTCACGTCCTCTACCACCGCCTGGTCGGCTGTGACCGTGATCTCCCGCCGCACGGTCTCGAAACCGAGGTACTGGAAGAGGACGACCTGCGGGCCGGCGGGAACGTTGATCAGGAGGTAGCGCCCCTGCTCGTCCGTAAGGCCGCCGATTCCCGTTCCCTCGATGGACACCTGCACGGTGGAGAGGGGCTCCCCCGATTCAGCGGAGGTGACGGTGCCGGTCACCTGACCCTGCAAGGGGAGCGCCGTGGCAGCCACGGCGAGGAGCAGACCGGTGGAGATTCGTATCCTTGCTTGCATGTTTCCTCCAGGGGGAGGGGAGATTGTGGACACAGCGGGCTGGACTGGAATACATAGCACACGCATTCACGGCGCGCACTCGCGCGATGGAAAACCGGGCGCCCGGAATGGTTCCCGGGGCGTGTTGCAAAAAGGGAGGCCGGCGGACCACCCTCAGGGCGCCCGCTTCGTCGTGATCAGGATCACGCCGTTGGAGCCGCGGCTTCCGTAGATCGCCGTGGCTCCGGCATCCTTGAGGACATCGATGCGCAGGATGTCGTTGGGGTTGATGGCCAACAGGGCCGAACTCACGGGTGCCATGATGGTCCGGCCGTCGATCACGAAGAGTGGCTCCCCGCCCCCCATGAACGACGAGGCTCCGCGCACCCGGATCGAGACGCCGCCGTTTCCCAGCCGGCGCACGTACACCCCGGGCAGGCGCCCCTCGATGAGGTCCACGATGCTGGTGACTTCCCGCCCGATGTCGTCGGCCTTTACGGAGGACACCGCGCCGGTCAGCTCGTCCGGGTCCTGCGTACCGTAGCCGACGCGCACCTGGTCGTCGGCGTCGCTTCCGCGAGTGGCGTCGGCGCCGGCCGGGTCGGGATCCGCACCGGGCATGGTTGCGCAACCGGCCATGACGGCGGTCGCCAGGACGAGCACCGAGGTCTCTCGGACGAAGCGGTACGCACCGGTCATGCACATCTTCAGTTTCCTCACTTCGCCATGAGACGGCGCTACGGCCCTGACTCGGGTGCTACCCCGCCGCCCCGCCGGAAGGGTCCCGCGGGAAGCCGCATCTGAGCGTATCCCGCCTTCGGGTGGTGAACAAGGAAACATCGGGTGGACGCGAGCGAAGCGCCGACTCGAGTCGGCGTCAGCCGCCCGCGCGCATCGCCTGCAGCGCCATCTTGTAGTAGCGCAGCCCCACATTGGGGTCGTAGATGATGAGACGAGCCCCGCGCCGGCCCAGGCGCTCCGGACGCGCCCCGGAGTACGCCATCAGATAGCGTGCGAGAGGCTCGCGATGGTCCGCGTCTTCCGACGCATCCGCGACCGTGAACATCGCATCCATGGGCAGGTTGGGCGCGTTCTCGTCGGCGAGCTGGATCGAGACCTTCGCCATGATGGCGTTGTGGGGGAAGTTGCAGTGGAAGGAAAGCGGCGAATACGCCTCCCGGCCGGGGCGCAGCCGCGCGAACGCCTCCAGCAGATCGTCCCGGTACTCCGCGAACGCCTCGCGGAAGCCCGAGTGCTCCCGCTCGTAGGGGCGGAGCGCCTCGGGAGGTGCGCCCGTGAAGGCCCATGGGTCGGGGGTCAGACCGTCGATGAGGCCCTCGAGCACGCGTGCGCGCAGGTCGCCCGGAGGGTCCACATCCGACCCGTCCTCGGCGCGCCCCGGGGCGCCCGCCATGTCGCTGCCCGCGGGCGCTCGAGCCTCTTCCCTCCGCAGCCGCACGTATTCCTCCATGAGCGTCGCCAGCGAGAAGAGCAGCCACGGGTAGTCGCCGACGTTGTCCCCCC
This sequence comes from Longimicrobiales bacterium, assembly GCA_965232315.1. GTDB lineage: Bacteria > Gemmatimonadota > Gemmatimonadetes > Longimicrobiales > Gaopeijiaceae > BD2-11. Next base: position 118,750 of record CBDDPN010000009.1, read on the forward strand.
GCATGCGCCCCAGGTCCCGCCGGTAGAGCACCGCGAACCCCCACCTCAGGTGGCTCCCCAGGATCGCGGACTCAGCCAGCGCGAAGTGCAGCCGGTGGACCCGGTCCAGGGTCCGGATCTTCTCGAGCAGCCGGGGATAGGCGGTCTCGTCGGGGTGGAAGTGGGAGATCGCCATGAGCATCAGGGTCTCCGCACGCGCCACGAACCGGTGCCCGCTTCCGGAGGGGCCCTGCAGGTGGCGGAGCAACCCGGTGATCCGGTCGAGATTCTCGTTCGGGTCCCCCTCGTCCCACGCGCGCATGACCATCAGCGCGAGCACGTAATAGAAGTAGTGATCCAGCAGGAGAGCCAGAACGCGCGGCGTGGCCGCGGTCGCCGGCCACTCCTCCGCGAAGCGGTCGAGCATGAGCACCGGCGTGTTCTCGCGCGTGAATTGATGTTCCAGATGGTTCCAGGAATGCAGAACGTGGAACCCTTCCTCGCGCGTCCGCAGGTCGAAGTCGCGCACCGGCCCGTCGAGGACGAGCGGCGCGAAACGCCCCCGGAACAAATGGGCGCGCATCCCGCTCCGGAGCCGCTGGAGGCCCCTCGCCCCTCCTTCCGGCGAGCACGCGCGCAGGATATCGCGCCGGGTCGCGCCGGAGAGCGCCCGGGAAAGGAGCGAACAGGCTCCTTCGAAGTCGGAGGCTACTGACCCGCCCCCCGGAAGCGGGCGCCCAGCCCGTCGCGGTCCACCGCCGTCCCGCGCAGATACACCGCGTTGATCATGCGCGTGTTGGTGATGTCGTCCAGGGGATTCGCTTCGAGCACGAGGAAATCGGCGCTCATGCCCGCCGCGACGGTGCCCAGGTCGTCAGCTCCCACGAACTCCGCGGAGTTGGCGGTGGCGGCCACGATGACGTCCGCCGGGCTCATCCCGGTCCGCACCATGTCGGCCAGCTCCTGGTGCACGGCCCAGGGCGAGCTGCCGTCGGTGCCGAAGGAGATGGTGATGCCCTCCTGGCTGAGCCGGTTCAGGTTGCGCGCCTGGATGCCGAAGGACTCCTGGGCCGCCGGCCGGTCGACGGAGTTGGCCTGCATCTGCTCGAGCTGTTCGGCGGGCACCGACCCGGCCAGCCAGCCCAGGTCCTCGGCCACGCCGGGGCCGGGCAGGTTGGGGACCAGCACCACGTGGGGACGCTCCTGCCAGAGCGCGACCAGTTCGTCGTCGATGTCCATGTCGCGGATGCCGTGGGCGAAGGCGTCGATGCCCGCGCGCAGCAGCCCCTTCCCGTCCTCCAGGCGGAAGACGTGGGCGGTCACGCGCAGGCCGTTGGCGTGCGCCTCGTCGATCACGGCGCCGTACAGCTCGGGGGAGAGGCGCTCGTACTGGCCGCCCCGGTCGTCGACCCAGATCTTGACGAAATCGACCTCATCGGCGGCCAGCTCCTGCACCGCGGCGCGCGCCTCCTCCTCGGTGGTCACCCAGTGCGGCACCTCGCTGCGGCCGGGCTCGGGAGACGTAATACCGCGCCCCGCGCTCTGCGAGCGGGCACCATCGGACACCATCTCCCCCCGCATCCCGAAGGCGGTCTCGCCCTCGTCCAGCCCGAGACTCACGACCAGGGACTGGCCGTAGTAGGCGTAGTGTTGCAGCTGCTCGGTGCGGGTCTCGCGGTCGGACGCCAGGTGGATATGGGCGTTTACGATCGCCGGCATCACCGTCCGGCCGCTGAGGTCCATGTGGGTGGCGCCGGCAGGGGCCTCCACGTCCCCGGCCGCGCCCACCGCGGTGAAACGCCCGTCCTCCACGACGAAAACGGCGTTCTCGATCACGCCCCCGTCGCCCACGATGACGCGCGCGCCTTCGAAGACGACCGCGTCCGAGGCGGCGGGCGCCGGTGCGTCCGCGCAGGCGGACACCAGGCCCAGGGAGAACACGGCGGAAAGGACAGCCGTCGCACGCGTCTGATTTCTGGCTCCGTACATACCTACCTCACATCTGGATGGACACCTGATGAACGGACTCACGATATGGTTTCGGGCGCATCACCGCATGGATGAGCCCGGCATTCTCCCTGTTGAACGATCGCCGCGCACCGGCTCGTCGCGGCCACCCCCGGATTCACCGCGTCGGGCGTATCCACAGATTGAGTGGAATCAGCATGATCGGCTTGCGGGCCATCCGCTCCATGAACTGATTGGTGTAGACGCGGATCTCGGTACCCAGGGAATAGACTTCCATCAGGTAGATGTCCGAGACCGGATAGCTCTCGAGTTCGTCGAGTCCCCCCCAGGCGACCGCCTCGTCCACGTAGACCCACGGCTCGATGGCGCGCCCCCTGCGGTAGACGCACCGGCTGCTGAGCGTGCCGGGGGGACACGGGACGACCCGGACCATGCTGCGGCGATTCAGGAAATCGAGCGGAGTTCCGGCCATCGCGCGCGACAGCTGGTGCCGGTCGTAGGCCCACGTGGAGACGCCGACAGCCCCCCGGCGGAAGCGCAGGCGCGCCTCCATCTCCGTAATGTTCTCGACCGTCGCGGTGACGCCCTCGAGCATGATGGGGCGGGGCGTGAGCGCCAACTCCACCATAGGGTTCGACTCGGCAGTGAGGGTGGTCGCCACCACTCTCTTCTGGTATCCGAACTGGCTGACCACGATGAGCTGGGGACCGGCTTCGACGTCGTCCAGCTGAAAGATGCCATCATAATCGGTGAGGACGCCCTGGCGGCCATTCTCCAGCGACACCGCGGCCGACGAAATGGCGGTACCGGTCACGACGTCGTACACGACGCCCATGAGCTTCACCCGTACATCCTCGGACTCCGGCTCCTGCGCGGAGACGACCCCGGGGAGGCACAGGGCGGCGGCAACGGCAAGGGGAATCGTCGATCGGGGAAGTCTGGCGATGGCGGTGCCTGTTTCCATGGAGCTGCATCACTCCGCGAAAGGTGCGTGGCAAGCCCTGTACGGCGAGGGGCGGCGGCGGCACTCCGGGCGAGGGGCGGCTACTGCACTCCCACTTAACTACTACGCTACCGGGTGTTGTTCCGCTACTCCGCGGCGATGCGGCTGGTTCCCGGAACGGTGGCCGCGGCGCCTCACATCCGCAGACGATCCGGCACACATCCCCCGGACTCAGTCCCCTTGCAGTCCGCCTTCGTCGAGGGCGAGCAGCGTCAGCAGCAGCACGTTCGCGCCGTTCACGATGTCCGCATCCTCGGTGCGCTCCTCGGGCGCGTGGCTGATGCCTGCGATGGAGGGCACGAAGATCATCCCCACCGGGGCGAGCAACGCGATGCTCTGGGCGTCGTGCCCGGCCCCCGAGGGCATGCGCCGCGAAACCAGGCCCAGGTCGTTGGCGGAGGCTTCAACCAGGTCTCGGAGGCGCGGATCGGTCGGGGCTGCGCGGCTCGTGTAGAAGCGCTCGAAAGCGAAGGTCACTCCGGTCTCGCGAGCGATGGGGTCGCTGCCCCTCCGCACCGCCTCGAAGACCCGCTCGATGCCCTCCATCGACAGGTCGCGGATCTCGAGCGAGAGACCGACCCGCCCGGGGATGACGTTCGGTGCGCCGGGCTCGGCGGCCAGGCGCCCCACCGTGGCCACCTGCCTGCCCGGCATCTCACGGGCCGTGCGATGCACCATGTCGATGAAGCGCGCGGCCCCGACCATCGCGTCGCGGCGGCGGTCCATGGGGGTGGTACCGGCGTGGTTGGTCATGCCCTCGACGGTCACGTTCCAGCGCATGATGCCGACGATGCCCTCGACCACGCCGATGTCGACGCCGTCGGTCTCCATGACCGCGCCCTGCTCGATGTGGAGCTCGAGGAAGGCCGCGATGGAGCCGGGCTCGCGGCGGGCCTCGGACAACCGTGCGGGATCTCCCCCCAGGCGCCGCAGCCCTTCCCCGATGGTGTAGCCGGACGCGGTCTCGATGTCGAGCTCGGCGGATTCGAACTCTCCAGCCAGGACGCGGCTGCCGGTCTTGCCCCCCTCCTCGTTGGAGAAGATGGCCACTTCGAGCGGGTGGCGGGTTCGGTGACCGGCGTCGGCGAGCCGGGTCGCGACCTCCAGAGCGGCCATCGATCCGACCTGGCCGTCGAAGTTGCCGCCACCGGGCACCGAGTCGATGTGCGATCCGAACATGAGCGGCGGGAGCGCCGCGTCCCGGCCGGCCTTGCGGGCGATCAGGTTGCCCGCAAGGTCGATCCCGACGTTGAAGCCGGCGGCGCCCAGGTGGCCCGCCACCCAGTCCAGGGCCTCAATGTTGGCGTCGCTGAAGGCCACCCGGTCGATCCCGCCGGCCTGGTTGCGCCCGAAGGCCTCGAGCGCCCGCATGCGTTCGATCAGGCGGACGGCGTCGACGCGCAGTTCCTGGCCCGGCACCCCTCGTGGCCGAGGCCGGACACCCGAGTCCGGTGGGAATCGCGAATCCGACGGTGACTCCGACAACCGGTGCCGAAACCAGGCGTCCAGAGGCGTCCGACCGGAAAAGGCAATGCCACCCAGGGCAACCGCGCCAAGCCTCGCAAAACGCCTTCGTCTCATGCTCGCATCTCCGCGCCCGTGGAGGATCAGGGAATCCGGGGAATGCCTGGCAGCTTGCCGAAGCCGGGCCCGCGCGGCAAGCGAAACCGGGGGCGCGGCTCACATGGCGACCTCGACCCGAACCCACGCCTGGCGACCGGTGTAACTCCCGCCACCATGAGCGACTTCGATCCCACCCCCAGAAAGCCCGCCGACTCCGCCACCGTCATCACCGAGCTGATGATGCCGAAACAGGTGAACAACCTGGGAAACGTCTCCGGCGGTGAGGTCCTCTCCATGGTGGACCGGGCGGCCGCGGTCGCCGCCATCCGCCACGCGGGGCGGCCGTGCGTCACCGTGTCCATCGACCGCGTCGACTTCCGTGAACCCATCCGCTCCGGCGAACTGGTCACCTGTTCGGCGCGGGTGAACTTCGTGGGCACGACCTCGGTGGAGGTCGGCGTGCGGGTCGACGCCGAAAACCCCCTCACCGGCGTGAAGCGGCACACCAACACCTGCCTCCTGACCTTCGTGGCGATCGACGAAGACCACTGCCCCACCCCCGTGCCCCCGCTCGACCTCACCGACCCCGGGGACCGCCGACGATACGAAGAAGGCCGGGTGCGGCGGCGGAGGCGACTGGAGCTGACGTAGCCCGGCGTCGTCTCATTCGAAAAACTCCAGCGCCTCCACGCGCTCCCGGATCCGCCTGGCGCCCACGCCCGACATGACGACGCCCGCCGCCGCAAGGATGACCATGGTCGTGACCATGGGCACCGTCCCCGAATAGGCCACGCCGAGTATCAACGGCAGCACGCCCATTATCGCGATCGTTCCGATGATCGTGGCCGTGAACACGGCACCGCTGAACCCGCCCTTGCGTTGCGGCTGCGAGAAGGGCAGTTGCGGGCCCGCCACCACCCGCATCTGGACCACCAGTCGGGCGAACAGCCCGAGAACCACGGAATGCGCGATCCCGTGCGGGATGTCCCCGAAGCTCCAGGCCAGGATGGCGCTCAGGAAGGCCACGTAGGGGACGAGAAAGAACACCGCCACGCTGTCGCCGATCTTCATCACGAGCCGGGCGCGGTCGACCGGCGCCACGAAGAACACCCAGGCGGCGCGAAACGAGTCGCTCCGGAAGAAGCTGTCCACGAGCGTGAGGGGCATGAACACCGCCGCCATGTGGATGAGCCACAGCCCGGCGGATGCGAAACCGCGTTCGATGAAGGGATCCGGCAGCGGACCGTCCTGCAACGCCATGAGGACGTACACGAAGGTGAGCGGAAGCAATCCCAGCACCGCCAGCCGGAACTGCGTGTCGTGACGGAACTGACCCCGGACCAGGGTCGCCACCACGCGGAACTCCGGGGAGAACCAGCGCCAGCCCCTGCGCCCCATCCACTTCCGGCCCCTCCGCGCGTCGCCGGCCGATAGAAGCGCGCCCAGACGCTCCGCGTACGCGAGAGACAGACGCCGGCTGGCGAAGAGGAGAAACGTGCCCGTGCTCGCGACCGCGGCCAGCACGGCCACGACGGCGCCGGCGCTCCACGCCCCGGAGGCGAGGGTGAGCAGGCTGGCGAACCATGCGGGCGGCAGCAACAGCAGCAGCCGTTCCGGGATCTCGACGGACAGAAGCGCGGCCAGGACCTCACCCGAGAACAGGAATCCCGCGGCGAAGACCGACATGAGCAGGAGTTGGGCGTAGGAGAGCATCCGCGACAATCGGTCCGGGGGCACCCAGCGGAGCAACGCCGCGTAGACGGAGATGATGGCCACGGTCGTCGCCGTCACCGTTCCTGCCAGGGCGGCCAGCCACGCGGCGGCGACCGCCGGACCGTAGCTGGTGAGAAACGGGAAGACGGCGGGACCGCCGACGATGGCGCCCATGAGACCCGTGTGAGCCAGCACGTTCGTGACCTTTACCAGGAAGTAGGTGCGCGACTACACCGGCTGGTGACCGAGGATGGCGTAGTCGTCGGGCGAGATCACGACCGCGTGGAACTCCAGGAGGATCACGCTGCACACGAGCATGCCCACGATCGCCAAAGCCAGAGTTCCCGAGAGCAGCAGGCCCGGAACCGCACCGGCCCCGAAGGCGATACCCACCCCGCAGAAGCCGTACAGCACCAGCGTCCACGGAACTCGTCGTTTCCGCGTCCGGTCCCCTTGCCGCACGTAGCCCGTCATGCGGAAATCCATCTTCCACATGATGCGACTCAGCACGCGCCACTGGGCGTAATCGGCGCCGAGAGCCTCGATCAGCCGCCGGGCCAGTGTTCCGATGCCGGAGATCCGACGACCCCGGCCGCGCCCCCGGCGCGCTTCACGACTCGTCATCGGCTGCGTCCTCGAGTGCCGACAGCAGGCCGCGGGTGACTTCGCCGGCGTCCCGGACCCCGGTGAGCCGCGCGAACGCCGCCTCCAGATTCGCGGTGCCGGTCTCCCGGGCGATGCCTTCCGGCGAACCCTCCGCCACCTTGCGGCCCTGGTCGATGATGACGATGCGGGTGCAGATGCGCTCCACCACGTCGAGAATGTGGGAGCAGAACAGGATCGTTCTGCCCTGGGCCGCGAGTTCCCGCAACAGCCGCTTCACCACCAGAGCCGCGTTCGCATCGAGGCCGTTGAGCGGTTCGTCGAGGTACAGCACCTCCGGGTTTCCCATCAGCGCCGAACTGATCAACACCTTCTGCTTCATCCCCTTCGAATGCTGCGCCAGACGCAGGTCGCGGGCATCGGCAATACCGAAGAGATCCAGCAACTCGGAGACCCGATTCTCGGCATGCCGCCCGTCGATGCCGCGCAGGTTGGCCACCATCGTCAGATACTCCCCGGCGGTCAGCGTCTCGTAGAGCGCGCCCGTCTCCGGCACGTAGCCGATACGCCGCTTCACCTCCATGGGCGCCTCGGTGACATCGAAGCCGGCCACCCTGGCCGAACCGCTCGACGGAGCGAGCATGCAGGCGAGGATCTTCACGGTGGTCGTTTTCCCCGCGCCGTTCGGACCGAGAAAGCCCAGGATTTCCCCGGGCTTCACCACCATGTCCAGGCTGTCGACGGCAATCTTGTCGCCGAATGTGCGGCCAAGCTGTCGGATTTCGATCATGACCCGATCATCGCCTGGTTCGCTGCTCTTGTCACTCCTGGTTCGCTGCTCTTGTCACTCCCGCGTCCCCTAACCTATTATCGCATGTCGCGCTCGGGACATTCCGGCGCCATTCCTCATCGCCGCTCGGAAAAGGAGGTAATCCGTGATACGCAAAACCTTGTTCGCCCTCATCGCCTTGGCGATGGCATCGCCGACGCTGCTGCAGGCGCAGACGGTGACGGGCGCAGTGCGAGACCAAGCCACCGGAGACGGGGTCAATGCGGCCCAGGTCTTCATCGAGGGGCTCGACATCGGTACGCTCAGCCAGGCCGACGGCCAGTACCTCATCATCAACGTTCCGGCCGGCACGCACACGCTCACCGTTCAGTCCATCGGGTATCGGTCCGAGTCTGTCGAGGTGACCGTCACGGCCGACGGCTCGACCATCCAGAACTTCTTCCTCGCCTCCCAGGCGTTGCAACTCGACGAGGTCGTCGTGACCGGCACGGCCGCCGCCAGCCGCGTCCGCGAGATCGGCAACTCGGTGGCCGTGCTCGACGCGTCCGTGGCCGAGGTCCAGCCGATCCAGAACGTCTCCGATCTGCTGCGCGGCCGCTTGGCAGGGGTCGTGATCCAGCAGGGCTCCGGAGACGCCGGCGGTGCCTCCACCATCAAGATCCGCGGCAGCTCGACCATGCGCGAGGTCAACGATGGTCCGCTCGTCTACATCGACGGGGTGCGGGTGAGCAACCGCATGGAGAGCGGCTCGCGCGACGTCTCCCGCATCGACGACCTCGACCCCGCGATGATCGAGAGCATCGAGGTCATCAAGGGACCGGCCGCGGCCACGCTCTACGGCACCGAGGCGGCCAACGGGGTCATTAACATCAAGACCAAGATGGGAAGCGTCGGAGACGCCCAGTGGAACTTCACCTTCCGCCAGGGCGCGCAGTGGTTCCGGGATCCGGCAGGGCGCACGCCCACCAACTACGGCGTGAGCAACATCTCGGGCCAGCTCGAAGAGATCAACATGTTCCGGGACTACCCGGCCGAGCAGGATCTCATGTTCAACACCGGGCACGTCCAGTACTACGGCATCGACCTCTCCGGAGGAAGCGACCTCTTCCAGTACTTTGTGGCCGGATCCGCTTCTTCGGACCGGGGGGTGACCGAGGACAGCTGGGCGAAGAAGTACAACGGGCGAGTGAACGTCCAGGCTCAGCCCAACGAGGATCTCACGATCTCGGCCAACGCCGGTGTCGCCCTCACGCGCATCCGGCTGGGAGGCGACCAGCCGTACGAGGAGGCCATCCGCGCCACCCCGACGACCCTCGGCACGCCGCGCAGAGGCTACAGGCGATACACGCCCGAGGCGATGTACGAGAGGAACAACTACTACAACAACGCCAACCGCATGACGGCGGGCCTCACGGCGGCGCATACCCCCTTCGACTGGTTCACGCACAGGTTCACCTTCGGGCTGGACGTGACCGATCAGCTCGAAGACCAGCTGCAGCCCTTCCTGACCCCCGAGTCGGCGCAGTTCTGGTCGACGAATGCGGCTGCGGGCGGCCGCCGCGCCAACCGCGAGTCGGTCGTCTACACGACCTTCGACTACGCCGCTTCCGGTACCCGCGATCTGACCGAGGACATCCTCTCCACGACATCGCTCGGGTTCCAGGTCTACACCAGGACCATCGAGGACGTAACCGCGGACGGCGACCGCTTCCCGGCGCTGGGGCTCTCGAGCGTGAACGCCACCGCCGAGCGCCTTGGCTTCGACGGCTTCGTCGAGAACAACACGGTGGGCGTCTACCTGCAGCAGCAGTTCGGTTGGCAGGACCGGTTCTTCATTACCGGTGCAGTGCGCGCCGACGACAACAGCGCGTTCGGTGAGGACTTCGACCTGATCGTCTATCCCAAGGTTAGCGGCTCCTGGGTGGTCTCGGACGGCGGCTCGGGCTTCGTGAACTCCTTCCGCCTGCGCGCCGCCTACGGCGAGTCGGGCCAGCAGCCCGACGCCTTCGCCGCGCTGCGCACCTTTGCCACGCGCGGGTCTCCCCAAGGGTCTGCAACCGTGAGGCCAAACGATCCCGGGAACTCGGAGCTGGGTCCCGAGCGCGGCGTCGAGATCGAGGCCGGTTTCGATGCGAGCTTCTTCAACAACCGCGTCTCCGTCGACTTTACGTTCTACGACCAGCGCACCAAGGACGCCATCGTCGCGCGCAACCTCCCGCCCTCGACCGGCTTCCTCGCGCAGCAGTTCGTCAACATCGGCGAAATCAGCAACCGGGGCATCGAGCTCGGGCTGAATGCGCGCATCCTCGAGTCCAGCGCGCTGGACTGGGACTTCATCGTCAACGCCAGCACCAACCGCAACCGCATCGAAAGCCTCGGTCTTCCGTGCAGCGGAAAGCCGGAGTTGAGGGACACCTGCTTCCTTCAGCTGGGTTGGACCACCCGCCACCACGAAGGCTTCCCGCTGGGTTCGCTCTTCGCGCCCAGCGTCGCCTTCGCCGAGTTCCTCCCGGGCTCCGATCAGATCAACCGCGAGACCCTCCTCTGCCACTCCGTCGACGAGGACGACAGCGCCCCGTTCATCCCGTGCAACGAGGAGGCGTGGATCTACCAGGGCCATCCGGACCCGAACCTGGAGATTTCCGTCGGGTCGTCGTTTACGATCGGCGAGCGGCTGACCATCGACGCGCTGATTCAGGGCAAGATCGGCCAGACCAAGTACGACCTGCAGGGCTGGTGGAGGTACGGCGCCATCCAGCAGAGCGAGCTCACCGCCTACCCGTTCGACCACGACATCCGCCACGTCGCCGAGGCGCAGTTCGGTTCAACCGGCGAGTATGACCTCTGGGTCAACGAGGCGTCGTTCGTGCGCTTCCGCGAGCTCTCGCTTACCTACCAGATGCCGCAGGACTGGCTCGGGGTGGTGCGGTCGACCCGAGGAAGCCTCAGCCTTTCCGCCCGCAACCTGGCCATGCTCTGGACCAACTGGACGGAGTGGCCACACCACGATCCCGAGGTTGTGGACCCGAGCAACACCTTCTCGGGCAACCGCGAACCGCAGGAGGACTCCGCGGTTCCGCCGCTGACCTCGATCACCCTCACCGTCCGTCTGGGCATGTAAAGGAGGCTTGTCATGACAAAGCAGATGATCAAGGCTTCCGCCTTCGTTCTCGCGCCCATCGCATTCCTCACGTCGTGTGACGCGCTCAATGACCTGCTGAGCGTGGAGGAGCCCTCCCGGGTCGTCGCGAGCGACCTCGAGAACCCCAATTCGGCCCAGCTTCTGGTAGCGAGCGTTGAGAACGAATTCCGCTGCACCCATACCTATCACGCGGCGGCGAGCGCGATCACCGGAAACGAGTGGCGGGACGCTTCGAACAACACGGTAATGAACATCTGGGACGCCCGCGTCCACGACACCAGCGGTTACGGCTCGCAGTACGCAAGCGCCGACTGCGGGAGTGGGCAGCCGGCCCTTTACCGGCCGCTATCGAGAACGCGTTGGCTGGCCGACTATGTGCTCGGTCTGCTGAACGAGTGGACGGACGAGGAGGTTCCCGACAGGACGGCAATGATCGCCGAAGTGGCGATGTACGCCGGCTACACCTACACCCTGTTCGCCGAGGCAATGTGCGAACTGGTGGTGATCGACAACGGGCCCGTTGTCACCCCCTCCGAGGCCTTCGGTCTGGCGATAGACCGCTTCGACCAGTCGGCGGCGGCGGGAGCTTCGGGAGACCTGCTCAACGCCGTGCGGGTCGGGAAGGCCCGGGCCCAGCTTAATCTGGGGCAGGCATCGGCGGCGGCGGCCACCGCAAGCGCGGTGCCGGAGGGCTACGAGTGGCTGCTGCCATACTCCGGCGCAGAGAACGTCACCAAGAACAAGCAGTGGCAGTTCAACGTCGATACCAATGTCGCGACGATCGCCGAACCCTACCGCAACTTCCCTTGCAACTTCCCCTGGCCCGACGAAATGATGTCGGAGTGCATGGAGGAGCTCGATCCGCGCGTCGAGGTGACTGACCAGGGGAGGGGGCACACCAACACGGGAATCGCCCTCTGGTTCGCCGAGAAGTACACGGACGCGGGTTCACCCGTGCAGCTCGCCAGCTGGGAGGAGGCGCAGCTGATCATCGCCGAGGCCGCCATCGAAGCGGGCAACTACAGCCAGGCCGCGTCGATCTTCAACACCCTGCGCGCCAATGTCGGTCTGTCTTCCTACATGGGTTCCATGGACATGGCCGGCATGATGGACCAGCTCATCGAGGAGCGCGCCGCGGAGATGTTCCTTGAGGGTCACCACCTGTGGGACTTGAGGCGGCTCGGTATGCGGGCTTATCCGCCGATTGGTCAGGATGACGGCTTTGGCGCCGTGTACGGCAACCAGCTGTGCTTCGACCTGCCGGCCACGGAGTTCCAGAACAACACCACCATCACGGGGGTGGGCGGTCAATGAACCGCATGTGATGAACTGCTTCCTGAGAGGGGGAACGATCCCGAGGATTTGACTCCCGCGGAAGAAAGAACCGGAGGCGAGCTTGGTCTCGCCTCCGGTTTCTTTTGTTGGTGCCGCGTGCCGGCAGGATGATCGTCACCGCCCGGTGACGATCAGGATCACCCCGGATTGATGACCCGTGCCCCAGCGCGTGGTGGCGTCGGCGGGGCCGATGAACTCCATCCGCCGAACCTCGCTGAGGGGGACCTGGAAGAGCGCGCTCAGGCCGCCCGGCCGACGGATGTTGTCGATGTATACGACGGGGTACATGGCGCCGGCAGAGGTAAGGGAGTTGGAGCCGCGGGAGCGCAGCCACGCCGGCCGTACGCGGCGGAGGAACTGCATCGCGTTGTGCGCGTTGGCCCCCCGTTCGACGATCTCGGCGCGCGCGATCTCGTTGGGGGAATAGGAGCGGACTTCCGCTTCATCGGCGGCGGGCGCAACCGGCAAGTTCACGGGAGCGCTGCCGGCGCCTCCGCCGCAGGCCGCAACAAGGAGCACGAGCACGGTGTGGCAGGCCGCTGTGGGGGAGGTGCCGAGGCTGGAAACGAAGCGGGAAACCCCGCGAACCGAGCACGGGATGGCGCGCCGGAGCCGTGACAGGGTTGGGAAGGTCATGATTACCCCGGGGCAACGTGGAAGCGGCTTGGTGTAAGCTAGAGGTACACGACCGCCTCACATATGTTCTTGGGCATCGAGAGGTATCGAACTTGCAAGAAGAGGTCGCCGCCATGACGAAGGAGGGACGCCGAACCATGAGAAGGCAGTTGAGCCAGGCCACGATCAGGGAGGTGTGCCAGCCATGACCGCCGCTGTTTGCGGGCGACGCGCGATCACGACCGGGTCCGCACTCGCCCTCGTACTGCTCTCGGGATGCAAGAGCTGGCAGCCGGTGATGGAGACCCCGGCGAGCTGGATCGCCCGCGAGAGCCCCCCGGAGGTGCGCCTGACCGCCGCCACGGGAGCCCAGGTGACGATCCGGAGGCCGATCGTTGTGAACGACTCAATCGTGTCGGCTTCTGCTTCGGTGGCAGTCGGGCCGTTCGCGCCCCCCAGGCGGGGCGTGCTGGCGTCGGACGTGCACGGAATCGAGGTTCCGCAGTTCGACCCGGTCAAGACGGCCGGCCTGGCGGCCGGCTTCCTGGCGGTTTCGATCAGCTGGGCGCAGACCGTCGGCCGACACGGCGGCGGGCAGCAAATCCCCGAACCGCCGGTAGACAAGCTCGCGCCCGGTCTCACGCTCATATGGAGGGTGTTTCCGTGACGGAATCGAGTCACGCGCCAAAGAGGCGACCGACGCAGGCGACCAATAGCATCGCGGTTGACGCAGACATGCACCCCCGGCCTGGCGGAACCGCGCGCGCCTGGACGGCCGCCGCCCTGCTGGCCCTGTGCGCGTGCGGGGACGCGACCGGGCCCACCCTGAGCCCCGGCGAACGCTGCGGCTCGGACTCGAGCGCGGTCCCGACCTTCGCCGATCCGGCGCTCGAAGCCGGGGTGCGCGCGGCGCTCGAGCTCGACGCCGCGGAATCGCTCACCTGTGGGCGCGTCGCTTCCCTTGAGTCGCTGGGCGTCAACGCCACAGGCATCCAGAACCTCTCCGGAATCGAGAACCTGACCGGCCTCACCGAGCTCCTGATGGCTCGGAACGGCATCGAGAACCTGGCCCCGCTCGCCGCGCTGACCGGCCTCGAGTACCTCGACGTGGCCGAGAATTCGATCACGGACCTGAGCCCGATTTCCACGCTGACCAGCATGTTCGCTCTCAGCTTCGGCAAGAACCAGGTCTCCGATCTGTCGCCTGTCCGGAACATGAGCCAGCTCGAACAACTCGGCGGGTCTGACAACCGGATCAGCGACCTCACGCCGCTCGCGGAACTCGAAACGCTGCTGAGGCTGGAACTCTACAACAACGACATTACCGACCTCGGCCCGATCGCCGGCCTGTGGGCGCTTCAGACGCTGGATGTCGGCCGAAACACGGTCCCCGATCTGTCGGCGCTGATCGAACTCGACAATCTCCTGCTCCTCGGCCTCGAGGGAAGCACGGTCACCGATCTCAGCCCGCTCATCGACATGATCTATCTGACTACCCTGCATCTCCACGACAACCGCGAGCTGAGCGACATCCAGCCGCTCATCGACAACCCGGGTGTCGGCAGGGATGACACCGTGCGGCTGGAGCGAACCTCCGTTGCCTGCGAGGACATCGCGCGGCTGGAGGAAAAGCGCGCCACGGTGACGTCGAACTGTTCGTAACAGCCATCGGCACGCGAAACGGCGTGGGCGCGACGATGAAGTCGCGGATGGGTGATTCCGGCTTGGACGGGCACCTGCCGGACTCTTGACCCGGCCGGCAGGCGCGGGCCCTGCTGGAGGCTGGTTGCCAGTGCTAGTCGGAGTTGGTCTCCCCTTCTCCGAGAAACGAGGCGGCAACATTCACCAGTTCCCGCGCCCCGGCGAAGAGCGGCGTGCGCTGGTGGATTTCCCGGGGACGGATGTCGAGGATGTCCTCGGTCCCGTTCGTGGCCCTCCCGCCGGCCTGCTCCATGATCAGGGCCATCGGCGCGGCCTCGTACATCAGGCGCAGCTTCCCCTCCGGCTTCCCTCGGAAGGCGGGATACATGAAGAGCCCTCCCACCAGAAGGGTCCGGTGGATGTCGGCCGCCAGAGAGCCGATGTAGCGTGCGGAAAAGCCCTTGGCTTCCTGGGGCGGAGGCTTCTTGAAGTGGCGCACGAGTTCGTGCTGCCGTGGATCCCACCGCCGCGTGTAGGCCTCGTTGGTCGAGTAGTGCCGAGCGGACGGCGACGGAATGCGGATGTCGCGCCGGTTGAGGAGGAACTCGCCGCTCTCGGGGTCGCGGATGAAGCCGTGCACGCCGCGCCCGCTGGTGTAGACCAGCACCGTGGCGGCGCCGTACAGGATGTAGCCCGCCGCAATCTGGTCGCGGCCGGGATGGAGAATGTCGGCGAGGGCGAGGCCGGAATGGGGCGTATCGCCGGGCCCGGAACGCGTCACATCGTCGGACCGGGAACGGGGCAGCAGAGAAAAGATCGTCCCCACCGGCACGTTCACCCCCAGGTTGGACGACCCGTCGAGCGGGTCCACCGCGAGGATGCAGCCTCCGCCGGGATGACTTGACGGGATGGGCATCAGGTCTTCGGCCTCTTCGGAGATGATGCAGCACAGCATCTCGTCCGCGGCAACCTCCTCGACGACCGCGTTGTGGGCATACTGATCGATGCGGGTGGCGGCTTCGCCGTGGACGTTGAGGTCGCCCGTCCGCGGCAGGGTGCCGGTGAGCCCGGTGCGAGCCACGACGCGGGCGATGCGGGTGCCGGCGCGGGCGAGGCCGGTGAGCACGTGAATCCAGTCCGGAGGTTCGGACGAATGGGCGGCCTCTTCCTGTTCGAGGAACGCGCCAAGGGTGGGCGTGAGCGTGCGAGAGCGCATGGGTGGGGTGGGCGGGGACGGGGGATGACGGTGGTTTGCGTTCGGGCTGGCAATGTCGCACGAGCGGGGGTTCCGGGACAGGGTTCGGGCCGGCGGCGGAAGTGGCAGACGAGCCGCAAAGACGTTTCAGCTGAAACGCGCGAGCCCTCCTCCGTGACCAGCGGGGCCGACGCCCGCTCTAACACTCCGCCAGCACCGGGCAGCGGTCCACCGAGACCGTGAAATCGCCGCTGGGGAGCGCGTGGATGCGCACGACGCCCTGGAGGTCGGTGCGCGCGACGGCGGACCCGGCGCGCTCGAGGCGGTCGAGGACCACCCGATGCGGGTGCCCGTAGCGATTGCGCGTGCCCGCTGAGACCACGGACAGCGCGGGTTGCGTGGACTCGACGAGCCTCCACGACGTGGATGTCCGGCTGCCGTGGTGTCCGGCCTTCAGGAGGTCGAGCGGCGGGATGCGGCCGGCGGCCAGGAGAGCCTCTTCCACCGAGGCGGGGGCGTCTCCGGGGAGGAGCGCAGTGAAGTCGCCGTAGCGGAGGAGCAGGACGACGGACTGGTCGTTGGCCTCGTCGGTCGCCGCGGAGTCGGCCGCGCCGCCCGGGTGCAGCACCTCCAGGGTGACGCCATCCGCGGACACGAGATCGCCGGCGCGCGCCGCGAACCAGGTGGCGCCGCGGGCGCGCGCCCGCTCGAGGGCGCCGACGTAGGCGGGCCGGGCGGCGGCGGCACCCGGGTCGAGGACCCGAACCACGGTGAGCTCGGACAGCACGGCGTCCGCGCCCCCGATGTGGTCGAGGTCCGGGTGGGTCAGGACGAGCGCTTCCAGGCGGGCGGCGCCCCTCCTCCTCAGGTAGGGGACGACGATGCGTGCACCGGAATCGAAGGTGCGTGAGCGTGGGCCGGTATCGACCAGGATCCAGCGGCGGCCGGGGGTGCGGATGGCCACGGCGTCGCCCTGGCCCACATCCAGGAAGACCAGCTCCATGGCCCCGCCGCGGCCGACGAGCGCGGGGATGGGCCAGGCGATGAGCGCGCCCGCAAGGCAGGCGACCAGCAGCGCGGCGCGCATCCGGGGCCGCATGCGCAGGGCGAGACCGCGAGTGATGAGCGCGTATGCGGCGAAGGCGGCGGTGGCGGCCGCGACCCACCAGCGAGGCGTCCAGACCGACGCGCCCGGGATGCGCACGACCCCGGAAACGATCGTATCGGCGAACTGAAGGAAGAGGTCCGTACCGCCGGCGAAAATGCCGGCCAGTGGAAGCGAGACGAATGAGAGCAGGATGGACAGGAGCATCCCCGGGATGGCGGCGGCGACCAGCGGGCCGGCGAGGAGAGTGACGGGAATGCCGGCGGCCGCGAAGTATCCGAAGTGCCAGGCGACCAGCGGGAGGGTGGCGGCGGTGGCGGCGATCCCCGAGGCGAGACCGGTGCGCAGCGCCGAGGGGAGGCGGGCCAGCGCGCGGGTGCGCAAAGCCCGGCTCACCGGGGGTGCGAGCAGGACCAGACCCGCCGCGCCCGCGAAGGAAAGCTGGAACGCCACCGAGGCGATCGCATCGGGACGGGCGGCCAGCACCGCGATGAAGGCGGTGGCGAGCGCGCCCAGGGACGAGACCCGCCGGCCAAGGAGGCGGCCCGCTGCAAGAGCCGCCAGGATGAAGGCGGCGCGGGTGGCCGCCACCGGGGAGCCGATGGCGAGCACATACGCCCAGCTCCCCGCCGCGGCGGCCAGCGGCGCCCTCGCCGGACCCAGTCCCAGGCGGCGGGCGAGCAGGTAGAGAATGCCGGCGATCACCCCCACGTGGAAGCCGGAGATTGCGAGCAGGTGGGCGATGCCGGCGCGCGCCCACTTGTCGCGCAGGTCGCGCGACAGACGTTCGCGACGGGCCAGGATGAGCGCCTCGCTGAGACCGGCGCGCGCAGGGTAGAGCACGTCGATGCGATCGCGCACCACCGCCCGCAGGCGAACGGGCAGCGAGACGGGCGGGGCGTCGGGGTCGACCTCGAGCGAGTTGACGACGAGGGTGCCCGCGTACTCGGGGGGCATGCCGCGGCGCAGGGGGCGCGCGAGCCACCGACCGCGGGCCACCAGCGGGGTGGCGGCGGACGGCACCGATACATCGTCGCGCACGACCGCGCGCACCCGGGCGCGGCATCCGCCGGGAAGGCCGGAGCGGGCGAGAAAGGGGGCCGCGCCCTCCCCCGGCGCGCCTTCGAAGTAGCCGTGGAGCTCCAGGGTGGCGGCGTCCGGTATGGCGAGCACGCAACTCCTGCCGCGCGCGCCGGTCGCGGCGGCCGCGTGCAGGAGGCCGGCGCACACGGCGAGGAAAAGGCCGGCGGGAAAGAGCCGGCGGAGAGGTTGCATCCGGGCGGACGGACGCGCCGGCGCGATGTCGCGGGACGACGGCCTGTGGGAGAGCGGGCGCGGGCGCTCCCATGTGAATTTGAGCGCCGCGAGGAGGGATCCGCCCAGGACCACCGGGGTGAGCCACGCCGGCAGGTGAACCAGCGCCGTCCCCAGCCCGAAGGCCAGGGCGAGCCAGGTTACGGGCGGAATCCAGGTGTTGCGCGGCCCTCCTCGGCCCGCGGGCCGGAAATCGGTATGCGATGTCGAATCACCGGAGCCGTGATCTCCGCCGCAGGACCCGGGTCCCGGACAGCCATCCGGCTACGTTCCGGCAGCTTACGTCTCTTGCGGACCATCTGCACCTTCCGCCTCTTCCGCACCGAACAGATCACGCTGGCCGAGATCCGTGACCCCCTCCGCGCGTGCCTCCTCGATGAGCCGGTCGCGCAGGATCTTGCGGACGCGCAGATCGGTGTGCAGTCCGGCAAGCAGCATCACCAGCATTCCCAGCAGGAGCGAGGCGAAGGCCACCATCGTAACCGGAAAACGGTAGAACCGGGTGAACCCCAGGTCGAGGGTGATCCGCTGATCGCCGTTATGCGCCGTGAACCAGATCACGAGCCCGACAAAGGCTGCGACCCCGGTCAGGCCGAGCCATCTGCTCAATTCGGCTCCGGAGCGTGCGACCCGCCGGCGACCTCCCGTCCCACGAAGGTGGCGCCGGTGGTCCCGGTCAGTTCGACAGACGCGTACTGGCCGGTGAGGCTCGCGGGAGCGGAAAAGGCCACCACCTTGCCCCGCCGGGTTCGTCCCAGCATCTGTCCCCGGCCGCGCGCCTCCCTCTCGACCAGAACCTCCTCGACCCGTCCGACCTCGGAGCGGTTGATCTCGGTTTGTATGGTGCGGCTCACCTCGATGAGTCTGCGCAGGCGACCGGCCGCCTCATTATCCTCGATGAACCAGTCCGCCGGCATGCGGGTGGCCGGAGTGCCCTCGCGCGGCGAATAGCGGTAGGTGTAGACGTCGTCGAAGCGAACCGTGCGCAGGAGGTCCAGGGTGTCTTCGAAATCGCCGGGGCTCTCGCCCGGGAAGGCGCAGATGATGTCGGTGGACAGGGCGATGTCGGGGATCGCCTCCCGAACCATGTGCACGCGCTCGAGGAAGGTCTCCACGGTGTAGCGGCGCAGCATTCGCTTGAGGGTGCCGTTGTTCCCGGACTGGGCGGGAAGATGCAGCTGTTCGCACACTGCGGGCTCGGAGGCCATCACCTCCACCAGGTCGGGGGTCACGTCGTTCGGGTGCGGCGACGTGAAACGGACCCGCCGGATGCCCGGGAGACGGGCCACGGCGGCGAGCAGGCGGGCGAAGGACCAGTCGCGCCAGGTGTAGGAGTTCACGGTCTGCCCCAGCAGCGTGACCTCGGTGACGCCGGTTGCGGCCACGCCCCGGATCTCGGCGAGGACCTCCTCGGGGCGGCGGTTCTTTTCCGGACCGCGAACGTAGGGGACGATGCAGAAGGTGCAACGGTGATCGCAGCCCCGCTGAACCGGAACCCAGGCCGAGATGCGGGAGGTCCGGCGCTGCTCGAGGCCCTCATAGTTCTCGGAGGGATCGAGAGAGAGGACGGAGAGACGCCGGCCGGGCTCGGACAGGGCGTCGAGGCGCTCGGGCAGCCCGCGGTAGCCGTCCGGGCCCATGACCAGGTCGACGTATGGCGCCCGCTCCAGCAGCGTGTCGCCCATGCGCTGGGCCATGCAGCCGGTGACCCCGATGACGAGATCGGGCTTCTCGCGTTTCAGGCCGTTCAGCTGCGAGACCCGGCCCAGGACGCGCCGTTCGGCATGTTCGCGGATCGCGCACGTGTTGACCAGAACGATATCCGCCTGACCGGGGGTGTCGGCCAGCCGATACCCCTGCCTCTCGAGGATGCCTGCCATCAGCTCGCCGTCGCTGATGTTCATCTGACAGCCGTAGGTCTCGATGTAGACGCGCTTGCGGGTGCGCTCGGCGGGGGCCAGGGGCAGACGGATGGCGGATCGCGACGACGTCGGAGCGGTCCCGGTTCGGACGCCCATCAGAAACTTGAGGCCCGGAAGGAGAACGTGTAGCGCGAGAAGGACTCCGAGACGGAGTCGGTCATGCGGGTGCCCGACTCGTAGGAAAAGTCGAAGGAGGCGATGACGAGGGTTTCGGTTTCCAGCAGGTTCCAGCCGAAACCGGTGGCGAAACCGCTCTCGGTCGGGGTCGATGCGTCGATCGAGAACGGCAACCCGGAGCTACGGTAGCCGGCCCGGATGGGGAAGCTGCGGCCGAACAGATCGAACCCGGACCACTCCACCCCGCCTCCCGTGGACGTAACGGCGCCGCGCGCGGCTGCGCTCAGGCCGCCTGATTCGCCCGGGGTCCAGTTAGAGCGCGCGAAGCCGAAGGTGGCGGCCACTACCGGCGTGAGCATCGCGCTCGCGCCGATGCGGAATTCGGTCGGCAGGTCGAAGCTCGCCTCGCCGCCCTCCGTCGCCCCCACGGGGGTCGCGCGCAGATCCCCCGACCAGGTGAAGCTTCCCGAGACGCGCAGAATGTCCCGGAAATCCCAGGCGGCGCCCAGCCCGAGGGTCGTGCCCGTCATCTCCCAGCGTCCCCGCTGCTGGAAGCGCTCGCTCGGGTCCTGCTCCTCGTCCTCGATGATGCCGATGGTCCGGGAGAAGGAACGCACCTGGGTGCCCGTGTGCGCGCCGATCGTGGCCGCGACCGAGAAGCCTCCGCCCAGCACACGGGCGAAGCCGAGGCGTGCGGCTCCCACGCTGCCATCCAGCTCGTAGGTGTCGGCGACGTCTATCGAGTCTTGCGCCTGGGCGAGACGAACCGTCCGCTCGGCTTTCCAGGCCTGCTCCAGCAGGCCCCCGTACGACAGGGTCACGACCCCATAGTTGCTCAGCGGATAGGAGGCAGCCAGCAACGGGAAGCGCGTGCCCTCGTTGGTGATGCTCTGGTCCCCCAGAGTGGCGGCGCCTCTGCTGGGCTGGATGGTCACGGAGATGCTGGGCACGCTGACCTGGCTTGCCCGGGCGGGGTCGGTGGGCAGCACCGCGCCCCCGAAGAGACCGACGCCCACAGAGCCGAGCGAGCGCGAGCGCCCGTCGAGCGCTTCCAGCGGAATGCCGAGACCCTGAGTGCCGAGCAGCGATTGTGCGGCAAGCGGCAGGGGCGCGGCCAGGGCGAGGATCGCGAGGGTGGTGGCGTGGGCGATCGGGCTTGACACGGCCCGGGCGGCGGCAAGGGCCGGAATGCGGGACTGGGCTCGGGCGATCATCTCATCTGCATCCCTGACAGCTGGCTGACGAGGATGCGCAGCACGGGTGGAGAGTTGGTATCAAGCCCGAGAAATCGCATCAACTCGAAGCTCTCGGGCTCGGCGCCGGCCAGAAGCGCCAGCGTATTGGGTGCCGGGAGGCTGTCCTCGGTCACGCCCCGCAGCAGATCCTTTACAAAGCTGGTGATGGGAATCTCCACCGCGTTCCCCCCTCCATCCACGAAAACCTCCGGGGGAACCCGCAGCATCGGGAAGTTGACCGACTGCCCCAGCGGTGCGCGCGGCAGGTATTCCGGCGAGTGGACCGGGCGGGCGTCGACGAAGAGGGTGTCGGTGGGGCGAAGAGATGCTCCGGTAGGCCCCGGGGTGAGAACCAACGCCGCAAGGGTGACACCGTCAGCGGTCAATGGCAGGCTGCAGCGGCTCGACGCGCACACCTCGCCCGCGACCGGGAGCGAGTCCGGCAGCTCCATCTCGAAGATCGTGCGCCACGCCGGGGCGCCGCCGACCTGCAGTGCACCCTCGGGAAGCGTGGGGACCGGGTTGTAAATGAAGGTCAGGTGCTCCGAATAGGTGTCTGTGGTGACCATCGTGTCGGCCCGGACCGACGGGAGGGCGTCCATGACCAGGTTGACCGAGCGAACCTTCACGCGGGCGCCCGGGGTGACCATCTGCATCAGCATGCCGCGGGAGACGTTGTCGGAGTCCTCCCACTCCCTGATGGTGAGGGTGTCGACCACGAAGAGCGCCGAGTCGGACTCGGCCGGATCCCACACTGCCGTGGAGAGGGGCGTCGTCTCGCCTCCACCGATGCGGCCCCAGGGTGTCTGCTCGCCGATGGTGTCCACGGCGTGGACGTAGGTGGCGGATGCAGGGTCCCAGCGCTCGCGCATGACCGCCGCGGACAGCGTCACCGGGCCGGACGGGGCGGCGAGCGTGTCGAAGTGGACCACTGCGCGGCCGCCGACCAGCGTCAGGTTCGAGTCGGTCACCGTGGTGCCGGTGGAGTCGCGCACGCTCGCAGACCGACGGATGGGACCGAAGCGCACCAGGGTACGCGCCTCGAGGCCTTCGTCGCCGAACTCGGTGGCGACCAGCGGGATGGCCACGTCGGACGCCCTGCCGAAGCCGCCGAGCACCTGTATGGCGCGGGCGAACTGGTCTGCGGGAAGGCGGACCTCCGAGGTGACCACCGTGACCGGGAAGGTCACGACATCCACCGTGGTGGGCGTCTCGTTGCCGCAGGCGGCGGCGAGGAGGGCGGCCACCACGGCGGTGAGTAGGCGCGCGGGCCGGTTCGTCCGGTACCGGCCGCTGCCGGCGGTGGGCGCCACGATGCGGCTACGCGTGCGGGCGAGCACGCCGGCGGTGCGCATCACGATGCGGCTGCGTGCGCTGGCGAGCGCGGGGGCGGCGGGCGTCACGATGCGCCTCCGGGCACCGGGGAGGACGCGACCGTGGGTACGGCGTCGCGGGAGCCGTCGCGAGACCCCGTGCGGACATCGTCCAGCCGGAAAGGTTCGGGGAGAAGAGCAGCCAGGTTCCAATCGGCCGTCCCCTCGGGAGACTCGGAACGGACGGGCAGCTCGGGCGCGAATTCCGCCAGCGCCTGCCGGCATAGCCCGCAAGGGGACGCGGGTGCCCCGGCCGAGGTGCTGACGGCGATGCGGGCGAACGACCGGTATCCTGCGGCAATCGCCGCGGCCAGGGCCGAGCGCTCGGCGCACAGGGCGAGCCCATACGAGGCGTTCTCGACATTGCATCCGGCGAAGACGTTCCCGTCCGCCGCCTCCAGCGCGGCACCGACCCGGAAACGGGAGTAGGGGGCATACGCCTTGTCGCGCGCTGTGCGCGCACGCTGCAGAAGTCGCTCGAAAGCGTCCGTCATTCTTGCCAGATCCGGGGAAGTCGGCGGGTCAGTCCGGTCAGGATTTCGTAGTTGATTGTACCGGCCTGGTCGGCCACCTGTTCGACCGTAATTTCCTGATCCCGGTCGCAACCGATAAATGTAACGATATCGCCGGGGCGCGCCTCAGGGGTGCGCGAAGTGTCTACCACCGTGACGTCCATGGAGATCCTTCCGATCACCGGGACCCGGCGCCCGCGCACCAGCGCGTGGCCGCGGTTGCCGAGCGCGCGCGGCAACCCGTCGCCGTACCCGATCGCGACCGTGGCCCACCGCTGAGGGCCGCGCGCGACGTGTGTGGCGCCGTACCCCTGGGAGGTGCCGGCCGGGACGTCGCGCACGAGTGTGATGCGGGCGCGCAGGGCTGCCACCGGGGCGGGACGGGGGAGGTCGGGGGCGGAGACGCCGCCATACAGGAAGAGGCCGGGACGCACCGCCGAGGCGGCGTACCGCGGTCGTCGCAGGACGGCAGCGGAGTTGCAGGCGTGGAGCCACGCCCCGTCGGGCGGGGACAGGCGTCCGACCGCCTCCCGGAGACGCGCCCACTGGCGGTCGATCGTGGCGGCGCCCTCGTCGGCCGAGTGAAAATGCGTGTAGCACCCGCCCCAGCGGAGGGGCGGACGGGCGAGCGCGGCCACTTCCCTCCCCCACGCTTTCGCCGAACGCCAGTGGAGACCGGCCCTTCCCATCCCCGTGTCCACCTCGATGTGGAAGGTGGCGCCGCGACCACGGCGGGCGGCGGCGGCGAGGGCACGAAGGGTGTCCAGGTCGGAGAGGCACAGCGTCAGGCCCCCCTTGACGGCCGCGGGAATGGCGGGGGTGGGGGGCGGGGTCATCACGAGCACCGGTCGCTCGATCCCGAGGGCCCGCAACTCGAGTCCTTCCTCGACTGTCGCCACTCCGTAGCCACCGGGCCGGTCGCATTCCAGGACAGCTACCGCGTTGCGCACCCCCAGGCCATAGGCGTTCGCCTTGACCATCGGGACGACGGTTGAGTCGCCCGCGGCTTCGCGAATGGACGCCAGATTCGTACGCAACGCGGACGCATCAACCTCGACCCAGGCCCGCGACCGAGGATCTCCGGACCCCCCCCTTTGAAGATCGGTACGAACGACTAGTCAAGTCTTCCGCGAAGCCTCCTCGGTGTGGCGTTCCCGGAGCAGCCGTTCAAGCCTCGCGTACGCGGGTGATGAACTCCTCCCCGGTTTCGCAGTCGACGATCGCGACGGCGACCCGGGCCACCCGATCCAGATCGGAAATCCGGTCCAGCAGCGGCGGAAGCTTCGACGCGGTCACCTCCCCGAACTTCCGGGCAGCGAGGTAGCGCACCAATGCACGTTCCCCTTCCAGTCGCCCTTCTCTTCGCCCTTCTCTTCGCCCCTCTCTCCGACCTTCCAACAACCCCTTCTCGCGGCTCTCCAGAAGAATGCGCTCCTTCCACTCGCGAATGTTCTTCTGCAGCAGCGTTTCACCTTCTTGCGAGTATTGCATCTGCTCCAACTCCGGAATTGTGATTCCTTGAGACCGAAGTCCCCACACCAGCAACGCCGTGAAACCCCGGTTGATGTGGTCGTCCCCCGCCAGGAAAACCATCCGCCCGAGCTCCGTGATATCCGGAATCCGACCGGTCCACCGAGCCTGTTCCAACTGGACAAGCCGTGACACCCAATTGTCGGACGGCAGGCTGGCCGGGTCCAGAGCCCGGATGTCCAGCAAAAAGTGCCTTTGGCGCGGCTGGTAGGCAACAAGTGCGTCACTTACAGGTCCCATGGCAGACCGTATGCGGGGCACCAGCAAGTCAGCCACCTCGGTTGTCGGATTCCACGAAGACGCACCGTTGTAAATGACGCCCGGCAGCACAATGGAGACCTCGTCTGCCGCCCGCTTCCCTTGTTGCTGACGCGACGATTCATCGAGGGCGAGCCCGACGTAGCTGAGGATCCGCGCCGCCATGACGGGATCGGGTGCGGATTGGAATTCGAGCAGGATGAGCAGCGAGAGCCGGGGGTCTGCATGAAACCGCAGCCGCCACAACATGTCTCCGCTGCGCCTGTGCAGTTGGCCACCCACATACTCGGACGACAGCTTCTCGAGGGTCGAGAAACTGAAGGCCTCGGTCCAGTCCCCCACGAAGCCCCGCAGCAGATCGGCCACCATCCTGGGGCTCGAGAAGAGCAGCTTGTATGCCGCATCGTGCAAAGTTCTACCCCCGGTGGAGGCGCGCGCGAGGCTATGACGTCGACAGGACTGGACGCGTGCTCCGAAGTGCACCGCACGCCTGCCCATCACACTCGCCTCGACAGGCGGGCGACTCCATGGCAAAACCGGACTGGCTGCAACGGGAGCCGAACGGCGTGACCAGGGCTTCGACCGGAAGCACGCTTTGAGCAGGGAGTTGGCTGGACTTCCCTCCACCGGCCTGAAATACTTCTCCCTCATCCACTAGGAGACCTGCGGAGCAACCTGCTTGTGAACATCAGTGACCATAGCGTACAGCAGGACGGAATCGGCGAGTCCGAGGGCACCCTCGACCGTGCACTCGCCATCGTGGAGTTTCTGCGCGAGAACTGCCCCTGGGACCGTGCACAGACGGCCGAATCGCTCATCCCCTACCTCATCGAGGAAAGCCAGGAAGTGGTGGACGCGATTCGCGCCGGAGCCGCGGGGATCGATGAACTCGAAGCGGAGTTGGGAGACCTGCTCCTCAACGTGGCGTTTCAGATCGTGCTGGCAGAGGAGGCCCGTGCCTTCGACCGCCGTTCCGTGGTGGATCGGCTGGAAGCGAAGATGCGGCGCCGGCATCCCCACCTCTTCGGCGACGGGGCCAGGGAGGATTGGGAGGCGCTGAAGGCCAGGGAGCTACCCGACGACCAGAGCGTCCTCTCCGGACTGCCCAAGGGGCTGGATCCACTGCTGCGGGCGCATCGGATACAGGAAAAACTGAGCGGCGTCGGCTTCGACTGGGAGGATGCCGAGGGAGCCCGGCAGAAGGTGGCCGAAGAGCTGGAGGAGATGCGGGAAGCGCTCGCGCGGGAAGATCCGGAGGAGGTGATGGAGGAGGCAGGGGATCTCCTCTTCACGGCAGTCAATCTGGCGCGCCTGGCCGGAGTCCACGCCAGCAACGCGCTCGCGCGCACCAATGGGAAGGTTGAGGCTCGCTTCCGTCGCATGGAGGAACTCACCCGAGCATCCGGGCAGCGCATGGCGGACATGTCCCTGGCAGAGCTTGACAAACTCTGGGAAGAGGTGAAGGCGGAGGCCCGGAACCAGGAAACGACTTCCGTGAGCTGACGCGGGAGTGGTGTGTCAGGGCGTCAGCCGGTTCATCAGCCGCGGGAAGGGGATGAGCTCGCGGATGTGCGGCCGTCCGGTCATCCACGCCGTGAACCGCTCGATACCGAGGCCGAACCCGGAGTGTGGGAAGGTGCCGTAGCGGCGCAGATCGAGATACCACCCGTAGGCCTCGGCGGGCAGTTCCTCCTCCTCGATGCGCGCTGCAAGCCGTTCCAGGTCGTCCTCGCGCTGGCTCCCGCCGATGATCTCGCCGTAGCCCTCCGGGGCGATGAGATCGTTGCACAACACCGTCCGCGGGTCCTCGGGGTTCTCCTTCATGTAGAAGGCCTTGGCGCCCTTCGGGTAGTTGTAGACGAAGACGGGGCGGTCGAAGCGCGCCGCGATGCGGGTTTCGTCGGCACCGCCCAGATCCTCGCCCCACCTGGTGTCGCTCCCCGCCTCGCGCACAATCTCCACGGCCTCCGAATAGCTGACGCGCGGGAAGGGCGGCCTGATGCGCTCGAGAGCCGACAGATCCCGGCCGAGCACCTCCAGTTCCCGGGCGCATCGGTCCAGGGTGCGGCCGACCAGGTAGACGACCAGCTCCTCCTGGAGCTGCATGTTGTCATCGGAGTCGGCGAACGCGACTTCGGGTTCGAGCATCCAGAACTCGGTCAGGTGACGTCGAGTCTTGGACTTTTCCGCGCGGAAGGTGGGCCCGAAGCAATAGACCTTGCGGAAGGCCGGACACGCGGCTTCCACGTAGAGCTGGCCGGTCTGCGCCAGGAAGGCGCGGTCGCCGAAGTAGTCGGTTTCGAACAGGGTGCCCGCCGACTCGCCGATCGCCCCGGTCAGGATGGGAGTGTCGATGCGGACGAAGTCGCGCTCGTAGAAGAAGTCATGTATGCCCTTCTCGACCTCGGAACGGATGCGGAGGCCGGCGCGCTGGGTCGAAGACCGCAGCCACAGGTGCCGGTAGTCGAGCAGGAAGTCGACGCCGTGTTCCTTGGGCTGGATCGGGAAGCCCTCGGAGGCGCCCAGCAGACGGATGTCCTCCACCAGAAGCTCGTAGCCGCCAGGCGAGCGCGCGTCCTGCTGAACCGCACCGGTCACGGCCACGCAGGATTCCTGGGCGAGGGCACAGCCGAGCTCCCACGCCTCGGGGGAAAGCTGCTTGCGCAACAGAACCCCCTGCACGAGACCGGTGCCGTCGCGCACGACCACGAACGCAACCCGGCCATGAACGCGAAGATGCTCGACCCAGCCCCGAACTGTGACGCTCCGGCCGGTGTTGGCGCCGAGTTCACCTACGATGGTCTCGAGGGCAGCCATGGCGGTCTCCTGAGGTGGAATCCCTGGGGTGGAATCTCGCCCATCGGGGCGGCCGAGGTCGCGGACAGCCGATCCGAGCCTGCTGCCTCGGGCCGGTGCCGGCCCTGACGGTCGGTTGGTAGTCTGTCACGGCGGGCGCGTCAAGTCCAACCTATCCCACGGTCCGGAGACGCAGCCGGTCCCCGAAGCGGCTGTTGAGCAGATGGCGCCGGACGGCGTTCTCGGGAGCGGCCAGATCGGGGTCCGGATCGATGGTTGCGCGGGCGTGCTCCCGGGCGGTCCGCACAAGATCGTCGTCGACGGTGAGGTCGGCGTAGCGGAGGACCGGCTGGCCGTGCTGCTGAGAGCCGAAAAAGTCGCCCGAACCGCGCATCGCCAGATCGGCGCGCGCGATCGCGAACCCGTCCTGAGTGCCCTGGAAGACCTTGAGGCGCTCGGCCGCGGTCTCCTCCGCGTCCGCGACCACGAGACAGAAGCTCCGGTCGGCGCCGCGTCCGACCCTCCCGCGCAGCTGGTGCAGCTGGGAAAGGCCGAAGCGTTCCGCGTGCTCGATGAGCATGACCGTGGCGTTGGACACGTCTATGCCCACCTCCACGACCGACGTGGCCACCAGCATATCGAGGTCGCCGGCAAGGAAGGCGCGCATCACCGAGTCCTTCTCTTCGCCGGGAAGCTGGCCGTGCAGGAGGCCGACCCGGCGGTCGGGGAACTCCTCCGCGCGCAGGCGTTCCCACTCCTCCGTGGCGGACCGGAGTTGGAGCTTGTCGGATTCTTCGACCAGAGGGTAGACGATGTATGCCTGGCGCCCGCGCGCCAGCTCGCGCCGGATCAGCCGGTAGGCTTCCGAGCGGCGGGACGGCCGCAGCCAGCGCGTCTCCACCGGTTGGCGCCCAGGGGGGAGCTCGTCCAGCACGCTGAGGTCGAGATCGCCGTACAGGGCGAGCGCCAGGGAGCGCGGAATGGGGGTGGCCGACATGATGAGTGTGTCCGGCTTCGGGTCGCGCTGGCTCAGGACCATGCGCTGGCGCACGCCGAACCGATGCTGCTCGTCCACCACGACCAGCCCCAGGCGGGCGAACTCCACCGTGTCCTGGATGAGCGCGTGGGTGCCGGTCACGACCGCACCGCTGCCGTCGGCGAGAGCACCGAGCACGCGGGTGCGCTCGGGTGCCTCCATCCGTCCGGTGAGCAGCAGGGTCTCGACGCCGAGCGGGCCGAGCAGGTGCCCCAGACTGCGGGCATGCTGTTCGGCGAGCAGCTCAGTGGGCGCCATGAGCGCGGCCTGGTATCCTGCCTCGACCGCAAGCAGCATGGCGAAGACCGCAACGATGGTCTTCCCCGCCCCGACATCCCCCTGGAGCATGCGGTTCATGCGGCGGTCCGCAGTCATGTCCGCGTAGATCTCGCGCAGCACCCGGGTCTGCGCTCCGGTGAGGCTGAACTCCAGCGACGCGTGCAGGGGCCGGACGAGCCGGTTGGTGCGCGTGAAGCGGATGCCGCGGACGGCGGCAGTGCTCCGGTACCGGGCTCGCTGGTGCATGAGCTGGAGGAAGTACAGTTCGTCCCACGCGAGTCGGCGCCGGCCCTGTTCCGCCTCGGCGAGGCTCCCGGGCGCGTGCAGGCTGGAGAGCGCCTCGGCGAGCGATGGCACGCCGATCTCACGGCGCTCTTCGGGCGACAGGTACTCTTCCTCAGCAGCCTGGCGCAGCAACTTCGGCAGGTTGCGCTCGAGCAGCTGGCGCAACACCCACTGGGGCACGGACTCGGACGCCGGATAGACGACGAAGATCGTGCCGCGGTTGACTGCATCATCCTCCGTGGAGGCATCCCCCGCGGGACCGCGGCTTTTGCCCCGTCCGCGGGCGCGACCGGATTCCAGAATGGCGAATTCGCGAGGCTGGATCTGGCGACCGTGAAAGAAGCGCACCGTTCCGGAGGCGAGCAGGAGGTCTCCCTTGTTGATCCTGCGGTCGAGCCACGGCTGTCCCGGCCAGGCACAGGTGATGTGGCCGGTATCGTCCTCGATCACCGCCTGGAAGATGCGGAGACCCTTGCGCGTGGGAATGATCCCGGAACTGCGCACCCGTCCTACCACGACGGCCGAATCTCCCACCTGCAGGTCGGCGACGGACTGGACGCTGGATGCGTCCTCGTATCGCCGCGGCACATGGTAGAGCAGGTCGCGCGCCTTCGAGATCCCCAGCCCGGCCAGGCTCTCTGCCCGCCTGGGGCCTACGCCCTTCAGGAACTGAACCGGGGAGTCGAGCCTCGAGAAGCTCATCCAGGAGGTCCGAAGACGCCCTCCAGGAACGCATTTGCGTCGAAGGGCTCAAGGTCTTCCGGGCGCTCTCCCACACCGACCAGCTTGACCGGCAGCCCGAACTCCTGCCGGAGGGCGACGACGATGCCGCCTCGCGCGCTGGAATCCATCTTGGCGAGGAGGATCCCACTCGGATTCACGGCGTCCCGGAAGGCGCTCACCTGGGCGAGCGCGTTCTGTCCGACGGTGGCATCGAGGACGATGAGGGTCTCGTGCGGCGCGCCCGGGAGCTTTCGGGCGATGACCCGCTCCACCTTGCGCAGCTCCTCCATCAACCCCACGCGGGTGTGGAGGCGTCCGGCGGTGTCGACGATGACGGCGTCCAGCCTCCGCGCACGGGCCGCGTCCATGGCGTCGAACGCGACCGAGGCGGGGTCTCCACCGGGGTGCCCGGCCACGAAGTCGGCTCCGGTGCGTTCGGCCCAGATGCGGAGCTGGGAAATCGCGCCCGCCCGGTAGGTGTCGGCGGCGGCGAGCAGCACGCGCTTTCCCCGGGAGCCCAGGACGTGCGCGAGCTTTCCGGCGGAGGTGGTCTTGCCCACCCCGTTGACCCCGATCATCAGATAGACGGCGATTCCCTCGGCGGGCTCGTGGAGATGGTCGGCGTTCCCGGCCGCAGAAACTGAGGCGGGCGCTGCTGAAGACGCTGGGCCCAGAATCTTCGCCACTTCGTCACGGAGCGCGGCTCGCAGCGGCTCGGCACCGCGGATACGGCCGCGCCGCTCGAGCGCTTCGACACGGTTCACCAGGTGCAGGGTTGCGTCGACGCCGAAGTCGGCGGCGAGCAGGCGGTCCTCCAGGTCCTCCAGTGTCTCTTCATCCAGGCCGCGCGCCGCCACCCGGATGTCGGTGAGCGCGAAGTCGACGACCCTCCGCCAGAGCGATCTGCCCTTCTCCTTCCCGTCGCGGGTAAGCCGTCCCAGAGGAGGCACGGCCGCTAACGGAGCCCCTGGCGCCGCCGCCCGATCCACTCTCCACACAGGACCGCCAGAATGAAGAGGAAGGGCGCGGGGTGGGTGCGGAGCGGGCGGCCATCATTCCCGCGGTCGCCGCCCGCGGCCGCTTCGCCGCTGACGCCATCCACGATGGCCGGGAGGCGCAGGTCCCCCGTATAGCGCTCGACATCGAAACGGCCGCTTGCGTCTTCACGGTCAGGGGTAGCGGTGATCGCGAAGTCATAGGTGCCGGGATCCAGCGGCGCGGTGGTGAAGGTCTCGGTGGAATCCACCGCCACGGTGGAATCGAGGACGACTTCGCCGTCCGTTGCGAGACGAAGGCCGATGTCCTGTCCCGCCAGCCCGGGTGCCTGCCAGGGCACCGGACTGCCGCGCGGGACCACCAGGTCGACGGGACCGGGCGGGGCGGCGGCGGCGAGCCGCTCTCCCGCGAACAGCCAGTTGGCCACTCCGGCCCAGAGGGACCGATAGGCGCGGCGCGGTGTTCCCTCGCGGGCGGCCCAGCGCCAGTAGCCGGTGGCCAGGGCGATCCCGAGGCGGCGTCCCTCTTCGGTGCGCAGGACCAGGGCCGCCTCGCCGGTGCCGCGTCCACCGAACTGCACCTGCAGGGCGACCGACCCCGAGGAGGCCGTGACGGGGTGGAGGACGGTCAGGGGAGGCAGGGCCCGCAGGTCGAGACCGACGAACTCGCCCGCCAGCGGCGAGGCGGGCAGGTCGGCCGTGACGTACCACTCCCCCGGGACGCTCCCCGCCACCTGAACACCACCCAGCGACGCGCCCGCCCGGTCGGCTGGGAAGATCAGCAGCCGCGGCGCGTCGCGGGCGGCGTTGCGCACCCAGGCCGGGGCGCGTGCGTCCACGCCGTGCAGCACCACGATGTCGGCACCGGCGAGCAGTCTGCCGAGTTCGTCTTCGTCGACCTCCTCCGCCACCTCTTCACCGCGTCCAAGCGGCAGGTAGCGCGACCCGGCAACGCGCAGGTAGCCGCGTGCGGGAAGCCCTGTCACGTCCTCCAGCACCGGCAACAGGTAGCGGGGCTCCCAGTCCGGCCTTAGCGAGAGCAGGAGCAGCCCGGCCTGCCGGGGAGCAACGCGCACATAGCGCACGCGCTGGTCGTCGTCGGGAAACCCGTCACCGTCCAGAAGGACGGCGGCGGTGTAGCGCACCAGTCCTTCCACGGCGGGAGCCGGGAGATCGACAGGCGTGCGTGCCACCTGGCCGGGCGCCGGAACTTCAACCGGAACCGTGGCGACCAACCGGCCCTCCTCACGCACCTCGATCCGTCCCGCGGCGCCGGCGGGAGGAGCCTCGCCGAACACCGTGAGCTCTACCGCGAAGCCCGTCCCCTGCTCGGCGCGCGAGGGCGCCGCGAAGTCGGCGATCCCGGCGTTGGCCACCCCCGCGTTCACCGTCTCCAGCCGGGCCTGCAGGCCCGGCACGGCCGGAAGGTCGCCGAAGTCTGCGTCGGTCAGACGGCCGTCGCTCACCACGGTGACGGCGCGTGCGCCCGACTCGGCGGCGGCGCGCAGGGCGGGGACGAGACGAGAGGAGGTGGCGTCCGGGGCGCGCGCATCGAGTTGATCGGCGGTGCCGGCGGTCACGGCAGCGCCAAAGACCAGAACCGATCCCTCGTCTCCCGCCATGCGCCTTGCCTCCCGAACCGCGCGCGACCACGCGCTCTCGCCGTCGGGCGGGCGGGCCGCCATGCTGAGCGAGCCGTCCAACAACACGATGCCATCCTCGCCCGCGCCATCGCCGGCCCCGCCAGGCAGGCGAGGGTTCCAGATCAGCAGTAGTACCAGCGAGATGGCCAGCGCTCTGCCGACCGCCAGGAGACGTCGACCCGGCACCGGAAGCTCCCGGCGACGGTAGACCCAGAAGGCGAAGCTGCACGCTGCCGCCAGCAGCAGGAGCAGGGCGATCCAGGAGAGCAGGCTCACTCGTGTAACCCGGCGGGAGCGCCGGATGGGGTCACTGGTCGTCCTGGGGCTCGGCCCCGTCCTCGCTTGCTTCGACCATAACGGGAGAGTCCGCGAAGGCACGGGGCGGTGCGAATCCGAGGCCTGTGAGAAGCGCCTGTCCGTCGGCGAGTCGGGCTTCCCAGCGGGGCCACGCAGCCTCGGGAATCGGCTCTCCGGGTGGGATGCGGATGTCCAGAGGATCCCTGACCCGGCCATTCTGACGCAGCTCGTAGTGCAGGTGGGGTCCGGTCGCGAGCCCCGTCATGCCTACGAATCCGATGATCTGCCCCTGCCTGACGCGCGTGCCCGCGAGCACACCCGAGCCGAAACCGCTCAAGTGCGCGTAACGCGTCACGAAGCCCCTGCTGTGCCGGACCTCGACCAGGTTGCCGTAGCTGCCGCTCCAGCCCCGGTGGGTGACGACCCCGTCCGCGGTCGCCATGACGCCCACGCCCGTGTTGGCGGCGTAGTCCACGCCGTTGTGGGCGCGCCACCTCTGCAGCACAGGGTGGAAGCGGGCGCTCTGCACCCGGGAAGAGATGCGGCGATACTCGAGCGGCTTCAGCAGGAACTGCCGCTGAACCGACCTCCCCCGGGCATCGTAGTAGGCTCCTGCGCCGTCCCTGGACACGTCGAACCAGAAGGCGTGGTAGGGGGTCCCCTCGTTGATGAACTCGGCCGCCACGATTCGTCCACTCCCCCTCATGGACCCGTCGGGTCGAACGTCGCGCTCAAGGACAACGCGATAGGAATCGCCCGGCTGCACCTGCCGGTGGAAGTCCACCTCCCACTGGAAGATTCTGTCGAGGGCGTCCATGAGCCTCGCGCGGTCGCCGGAGGGCATGAACTGGAGCGACGGGCTGCCCATCACGGCCATCCACAGACTGGAGCGGATCTGACCGGTGGCGAAGACGGTATCGGTCTGAACCGGCGTCCGCACCATGCGCGAAGTCCAACCACCCCCGGTTCCCGCCAGATACACCGTCGAATCCGGGCTCAACCCGACCTCGACGGCCCGCAGCGCTCCGTCGCGACGGTCTCTCCAGTAGGTAACCGCAGTCCCCGCGGCAAGACGGCGCGGGTTGGCCCGCTCCCGGAATGCGGCGAGGAGGGCCACCTGTTCCCGGGTGTTGATCGATGCGTCGGAGAATAGCGATCCGAGCGTCTGGCCGCGCCCCAGATTGACATGTTCGGCCGCCTCGGGGGGAGTGGCAACGACCGGCGCCATAACACCGGCGTCGTACGTGACCGATCCGCCGGAAGAAAGCCATGCGGTCGCGCCCGCTGCCAGGAAAGCCAGAACGGCGGTCACGCGAATCGGGAGCCCCGGATTCCGCGCCGCGCGCACCACCGCCTTCCAGCCGGCCCGCGTGGCAACCCGCCAGTCCGACGCCAGCCGGGATGCCACCCGGCAGGCTTCCCGGAATCGTCTCACCGCGCGTTCGTGACGAACGTAGGCATGTCGAGGGCATCAACCGGGCCCCGCACGACGACACGCTGGCGCCGACGGGGCTGGGCCGACTGGGGAGGACTTGCAGGCTTGCTCACGGTCACTGGCCTTCTTCCTGCAGCCGCGGCTGGTTGCAGCGCTACTGCTCGCTGCGGCCGCGGGACGGTTATTGGCGATCGCCGCCGATCGCGTCTCTTGGGACCACCGTTGCTACCTGGTTCCGGCCGTACTCCCGCGGGCTTCCTGGTTCTGTCTCCGAATCCGGTCGCGATGACCGTGACTCGGACGCCTTCCTTCAGCGCGGGATCGTGGACCGCGCCGAAGATTATTTCGGCGTCGTCCCCGGCCTCCTCCTGAATGATACTAGAGATCTTGGTCACGTCGTCAATGGCGAGGTCCATTCCGCCCGTGATGTTGATCAGAACGCCGTGGGCGCCCTTGATGGACACGTCGCCCAGAAGCGGCGAGGAAATGGCCTTGCGGGCAGCTTCTTCGGCCCTGTGTTCTCCATCCCCGAAGCCGGATCCCATGAGCGCCCCTCCGCCGCAGGCCATCACCGTGCGAACATCCGCGAAGTCGACGTTGACCTCGCCCGCAACCCGGATGAGGTCGCTGATGCCCTGGGTGGCGTGCAGAAGAATCTCGTCGGCCTTCTTCAGGGCGTCCTGGAAGCTGGTTCCCTTCCCGACCACCGACATGATGCCGTCGTTCGGAACGACGATCACCGTATCCACCGACTTGCGTAGCTCGTCCAGCCCCTGCTCCGCCTGCCGGAGGCGCTTTCTGCCCTCGAAAGAGAACGGCCGGGTCACGATGCCGATCGTGAGCGCGCCCATTTCCTTTGCCAGCCTCCCGATGATGGGTGCCGACCCGGTTCCGGTTCCTCCGCCCATCCCGGCAGTGATGAAGACCAGGTCGGCCCCTTGAATCGCCTTCGTCACCTCGTCGGCGTTCTCGTGGATGGCCTGGCGACCGATCTCTGGACGGGCTCCGGCCCCCAGACCCCGTGTGAGCTTCTTCCCGATCTGGATGCTGATCGTGGCTCTGGAGGAACGAAGCGCCTGAGCGTCCGTGTTGGCGGCGATGAGTTCCACGCCCTGAAGGTTCTCGTCGGCCATTCGGTTGACCGCGTTGCCACCGGCTCCACCGCAACCAACCACCTTCATGCAGGCGTTCGGCGCCGCGCTGTCGTCGTAGTCGAAGATCGTCATTTTTCTACCCTCGCTGGATGGATGGTTTGTCCCCACCACACGTCGTCAGGCAACCCGGCCCGGAACCTGCCGGCTCCGGTACCCGGTTCCGTTACCCGCTCAGAAAAACTCCTTGAGCCAGTCGCCAACTTTTCCGACCACACCGGATGTATGAGTGAGCGCCCCCTGCCCGGTCTTGGCAAAGCGATCTGCTCCGTATTGGACCACGCCTACAACCGTGGAGAGGCGAGAGCGGTTCATCGTGTCGGCCAGCCCGGTGACCCCGGTTCCGGGCGCACCGATGCGAACCGGAGTCCGAAGAACGCGCTGCGCGAGTTCCGCGATGCCGTCCAGGGCGGCAGCTCCGCCGGTAAGGACGACCCCGGTCCCCAGCGGGGCGATCAGTTGACGCGCGTCAAGCTCGCGCTGATACCAGGCGAAGATGGCTTCCACACGGTCCTCCAGGGCATCCGCGATCGTCGCCCGACCCAGGCGGCGGGGTCTGGACGGGGTGGGCCCGGGGATTTCGATCGTGTCCTTGGAATCCACCAGATCGGCCAGCACGCACCCGTGTTTCTCGAGCACCCGCCGGGCTTCCTCGTAGGGAATGTGGAGGTGCTGAACGAGATCCCAGGTCAGTGCGACCCCGCCGGTCGGCAGAATGTTGGTGTGGTAGACCCTGCCGTCGACGAAGACCGCCATCTGGGTCGTGGTGCCGCCCAGGTCCAGCACCGCAACCCCGATCTCCTTCTCGTCCTCGCGCAACACCGCGCGGGCGGCGGCCAGAGGCTCGAGAATGAGCTTCTCGACCCGGTATCCCGACCTTGATACGGCACTGCGTATATTGTTGGCGATCACCGAAGCTCCGGTGACCAGGTGAACTTCCGACTCCAGGCGGGTGCCCGGCATCCCCGCAGGGTGCAGGATGCCGGAAGTGTTGTCGACCGTGTAACCCTGAGGAACCGTGTGCAGCAGCTCGCGGTCGTGGGGCAGCGCCACGGCACGCGCGACCACATGGAGCCGGGCCAGGTCGTCGGGCGAGACCTCATTGGAGGCGATCGCGACCACGCCGTGCGAGGGGAACGTCTGAATCTGGTCGCCGCTGATACCCACATAGATGTTGTTGACCGTGCAGCCGGCCATCAGTTCGGCTTCCCTCACGGCCTTGCCGACCCGCTCCGCCATCTCCTCCACGTCCCTTACGACCTCCCGCTGCACCCCGTTGGTGTTGACCTGGCCGAGGCCGAGGACTTCCATCCGGTGCGCGGGATACTGGCCTCTCACCTCGCCGATGATGGCGGTGGTGCGCGTTGCACCGATATCGAGGCCTGCAATCAGATGGGAGCGCATCTTCATCGCCTCCCGTAGGTGGATCGATCCAGCGGCGCGTGTTTCACGACCACCTGATCCTGGAAGCGGAGATCGGCCACGGTGCGCACTCGTTGCGGGGCTCTCGATACAGCGTCGGTCAGCGCGGCAAGCCCCTGGCGCAGCCTTCGGGCGCCTAGTGGGGGGTCGAACCGGACTTCGGCCGGTATCTCGGAAAAGCGGGCGATGAGCGTCTCGCCGGAAATCCAGACGAGTTCCGAAACGGAGCGCGCAAAGTCCGGACTCAGCTCTCCCAGCCGGTGCAGCTCCCCGGCCATGGCCTGAATCTGCTGGTGTCTGGAAGGCGTCAGCGCACCGGACCTGGCCTCCGTCGGGCGCAGGATGGGCAGGTCGAGGCGATGCAGGGCAGGGTCGATGGGGAGATACTGACCGCTACGGTCTACGGGATCGAGGGCCGGGGTGGCAACCAGAGCCACGGGCTGCCGCTCCCTGACCATGATCTCAACCGTGTCGCCGGGCCGACTTCGCACGGTGGCCTCCTCCACCAGGATGTGGGTGCGGAGACGTCTCTCGAGTGCGCGCGCCCCCCCGCGTTCGTCCTGATACGCCGGAATCCACTGGCGGACTTCCTCGGCATCGATGTAGCGGGTGCCGCGCACCTCCACTGCGGATACACGGAATCTCGCAAAGCGCGCGAGGATGTCGGGGCCGTCGCCGAACGCGGCGAGAGTGCCCGCGGCGAGCATGAGGGGAACGGTCAACGCCATCAGCTTACGCATCGGATCCTCCCAGACAGCGAAGGAGCGCGGGACCGGTGGCTTCGATCGATCCGGCACCCAGAGTCAGGCACACGTCCCCGCCGCGAAGGGCGTCGGCCAGGGCGGAGGGAAGCGTGCTCAGCTCGGAGTGGTAGCGGGCGCTTCGACCGCCGGCAGCGGTCACGGCCCGGAGCACGAGCTCGCCGGTGACGCCGGGGATGGGAGCCTCGCGAGCGGGATAGACGCCCGTGATCCAGGCCTGGTCCGCCGCGGCGAGCGCCTGGCCGAGCTGGTCCGCGAAATCGCGGGTGCGCGAGAACAGATGAGGCTGGAAGACGGCTACGAGACGAGCGCCGGGGAAGCTCCCGCGCGCTGCCGCGATGGCGGCCTCGATCTCTGTGGGGTGGTGGGCGTAGTCGTCCACCACGGTTACGTCGCGCTCGCGGCCGAGGCGTTCGAAGCGGCGCCTCACGCCGGCGAAGCCCGACAGGGACCGGCGAATGTCGTTCCACTCGACACCCAGCCGGCGGGCGACGGCGGCAGCTCCCAGGGCGTTGAGCAGGTTGTGCTCTCCGGGCAGCCGGATGGCCAGCTCGCCGCGGTCCCTGCCGTACTCGAATACGCGCGCCTCGGTGCCCCGGGAACTGGTGCGCACGGATGTCGCCCGCAACTGAGCGCCCGCGGCGAACCCGTAGGTGAAGGTTCGAGCGCCCAGGCCGGCAAGCAGCCTGGCTGCGCCCGGATCGTCGGCGCATGCGCACAACGCGCCCTGGGCGGGTATCGCCGACAGGAAGGTGCGGAAGGCCTCTCGCAGCTTTCCCAGGCTTCCGTAGGTGTCGAGGTGATCGGCCTCCAGGTTGGTGATCACTGCCGCATGGGGGGCGATCTGATGGAAGGAGCGGTCGTATTCGTCGGCCTCGACCACGAACAGGTCTCCGCGCCCGAAGCGCAGGTTCCCGTCCCACCCCGCCACCCGTCCCCCTACCAGCCCGGTGGGGTCCCGGCCGGCCGCCGCCAGGATCTCGGTGGCGAGCGCGGTGGTGGTGGTCTTGCCGTGAGTGCCCGCAACCGCCACGACGGTGCCGTCGTTGACCCACTGCCCGAGCGCCTCCGCCCGCTTGACGACAGGGATGCCCCGCTCGCGGGCCGCAAGCACTTCCGGATTGGTCGAGCCGATGGCGGAAGAGACCACCACCGCGGCGACATCTTCGAGGTGGTCGGTGGCGTGGCCGGCTTCAACCGGGACGCCCAGCGCTTCGAGCGAGCGCGCACTGAGGTCGCGGCGAAGGTCACATCCGCTCACCCGGTAGCCGGAGCGGTGGAAGAGCTCGGCCAGGGCGCACATGCCGGCACCGCCGATGCCCATGAAGTGGACCGTACCCTCGCGCGCCCGCTCGCGCAGCCCCGGAGCGCTCATGCGGCTTCTCCGGAGACGCTCAACCGCGGCGCGCGCGGCAGCAATTCGGTGAGGGCGGCCGCAATCCTCGCGGCCGCGGCGGGCTCGGCTCGCTCGTGGGCAGCTCGCGCCATGGCGGCCATTCGACGATCGTCGGCCGCGAGATCGACCATGCCGGACCAGAGGGCGCGCACATCCGCTTCGGACTCGGGGACGTTCAGCGCCACTCCCGCCTCGGCGAGGGCGGCGGCGTTGCGGCTCTGATGGTCCTCGGCCGCGGTGGGCAAAGGAATCAGAATCGCCGGGAGCCCGTGCACGAGAAACTCGGAGGTGGCCATCGCCCCGGCCCGGCTAACCGCCAGATCGGCGGCGGCGAGCGCGCCGGGCATGTCGTGGATGTACGGCACCAGGCGCACCCAGTCCGGCGTGCCGGCCCGAAGGAGTTCCTGTGACATCTCGGCAAAGTGCGCCGGTCCGCTGGCCCAGAGCAGCTGGAAATCCTCGGCGCGGTCCAGCACGCCGAGCGAGGCCCCGACAACCCCGTCTGCGATCAGGCGGTTGAGCGCGGCCGAACCCTGGCTGCCCCCCACCACGAGCGCCACGCGTCCCTTGGCCGCAAGGCCGAAGCGGCGGCGCGCCTCACCCTTCCGAATCCCCTCCGGGTCGCGCACCGGATTTCCGCTCACCACCACCCTCTGGCGCGCCCGCCGGGGAATCGCCTGCTCCGCCTCGGGATATGCCAGGTGGATCTGGGACGCGTGGCAGCTGAGCAGCCGGGTGGTGATGCCCGGCTGGCTGTTCTGCTCCTGAAGCGCCAGCGGTATTCCCATGCAGGCGGCTACGAGCCCGGAAGGAGCACCGGCGTACCCGCCGGTGACCACCACGAGCTCGGGGCGCAACCGGCGGAAGGTCTCGAAGACTTCGAGGAAGCTGCCCAGGAGCGACTGCATCACCAGGGCGTTGTTCCAGAGTTGCCGGCGGTCCAGCCCGGCGACCTCCACCAGCAGGTATTCCAGATCGCAATCCGGAAGCACGCGAGCTTCCACGCCGCGCCGCGAGCCGACAAAGAAGGGCCGGACATCGCGCCGGAGGGCCGCGAGCTCACGGACAAGCGCGAGCGCGGGATAGAAATGGCCCCCGGTGCCGCCACCGGAGAAGACCACTACGTTCGGCTCGCGTCTAGCCATGACTCGGCCTCGGTCGGTCAGGAATGCTTCGGGCCACCGACAGCAGAATGCCGATCGCGGCCAGTGTGACCACAAGGTTGGAGCGCCCGTCCGAAATCAAAGGCAGGGGAAGTCCGGTCGCCGGCAGCAGCCTCAGATTGACGCCCATATGAAGGAAGGCGTGCAGGGCGATGAGGCTGGTGCAACCGATTGCCAGCAGCTCTCCAAACAGATCGGGCGCGCGACGGGCAATTCGGAACCCGGTCAGAATCAGCGCGACGTAGGCGAACACCAGGAGAACGATCCCGATCAAGCCCCATTCCTCGCCGATCAGGGCGAAAATGAAGTCGTTGTGCGCTTCCGGAAGGAAGCCGAATTTCTGCTGCCCCACTCCGAAGCCGACGCCGCCAATCCCGCCCGAGCCGATCGCGATCAGCGACTGTTGGACCTGATAACCGGCGCCGGAGGTGTGCGCTTCCGGGTTGAAGAAGGCCCATATGCGCATTTCGCGGAAATCGGTCGCAAACTGTTGCAGAACCACCGGCGTGGCGAGCAGACCAAGGAAGATGAAGTGCCCCACCCGCGCGCCAGCGGCGAAGACGATGATGCAGCCCAGCATCCCGATCAGGACGGCCGTGGAAAAGTCGGGCTCGAGGAGCACGGGGACCAGCATGGCGCCCCACACTACGAGGAAGGGGCCCAGGCCGCGCGTCAGGCTCCGGAACCGGTCCTGTTTCTTGACGGCCAGCGCGGCCGTCCACACCAGTATCGCGAGCTTGGCCGCCTCCGATGGCTGAAAGGTCGCCGGACCCACCTTCAGCCAGCGACGCGCTCCGTTGAGCTCAGGGGCGAAGGACTCGGTGCCCGGGAGGATGATGAAGATGAGCAGCAGCCAGGCCACGAGCATCATGGGCCATGCCAGCGACTGCCACATCCGGTAGGGAATCCGGGAGAAGACCAGCAGCAAGACCAGCCCGGCCCCGGCCCCCGCAGCCTGCCGTAACACGAAATGGTAGTCGGGGAGCCCCTGGCGCTGTGCCAGGAATGAGCTGGCGCTGTAGAGGGTCACCAGCCCGAAGGAGAGCAGGAGCAGCGTCAGCGTCATGACAGCCGCGACCTCCCATCCGCCGCCGAATCGCGATCCGGCGAGCGGTCGGGCTTTGCGCACGCCGGACGCGGCATAGGCGCGGGCAGCCGAGGCGGGCATCATGCCTCCCCCCTCGCGAGCGCGGCGAAACGGCTCCCTCGCTCTCGATAGTCGGAGAACATGTCGAAGCTGGCGCAGGCCGGAGAGAGCAGGATGACGTCGCCCGCCCGAGCCAACTGCACCGCCGCGTCGACCGCCGCCTCGAAGCCGGCGTCCACGCAAACCACGGGCGCCACTTCCCTCACAGCCCGCTCAAGGCGCGCGCGGGCATCGCCATAGGCGACAACGGAGCGAACCCGGCCAGGGATTGCATCCGCGAGCCGAGCAAGGTCCTCCCCTTTGTCCAGGCCGCCGGCCAGCAGCACGATCGGCCGATCCAAGCTGCGGATCGCGCCCGCAGTGGCGGCCACGTTGGTCGCCTTGGAGTCGTTCACCCACAGGATGCCGTCCCGTTCGATGACCCGTTCCAGCCTGTGGGGCAGCGGGCGGAAAGCCCGCGCAGCCGCGGCAACCGCTTCCGTCCCGGCGGCTGCCAGGCGCGCGGCGAGTCCGGCCGCCATGGTGTTGGCCAACCCCGCGCGACCGGTCAGCGGCAGATCGGCCACCGGCATCACGCGCTCTTCTCTGCCGTCGGGCGCGAGCACCAGCCATCCCTCGCGCGTGCAGGCGGCCAGCGCCGCGTCCCGACGGTCGGTGCGGGCAGTGGCAGGTTCCGTGTCGAAGAGGTAGCGCGTTCCGGGCACTTCATCGCCCAGCGGCAGCAGATGCGGCACCTCGTGCCCCAGTACCCAGCGACTGTCCCGGCGCGCGTTGGCGAAGAGTCTGGCCTTGTCGCCGAAGTAGGCGGCTCGATCCGGATACCGGTCCAGGTGGTCGGACGCCAGATTGGTAACCACGCCGATGTCCGGGCGGAAACGGGAAATGGCCCCCAGCTGATACGAGCTCATCTCGATCACCAGCCACTGCGGAGCCGGTTCGCGGAGCGCCAGCTCCGATGCGGGCGGACCGAAGCCGTCCCCGATATTGCCGCCCAGGCCGACCGCCACCCCCGCCGCCTCAAGCATGCGAGCCGCCAGTGCCGAGGTGGTGGTCTTGCCGTTCGTCCCCGTAACCGCGATCAGCGAGCTGCGGAAGAAGCGATACGCAAACTCGGGCTCGGAGATCCAGCGCCTCCCTGCCCGGCGGAGCGCGGAAAGCACTGGCGTCTCCGGGGGAATACCCGGACTCGCCACCACCAGCTGCGAGGCCGTGATGCGGTCCGAATCGTGGCCACCCAGTCGCACCCGAGCGCCCAGGCCTTCCAGCGTCGCGGCGCGCGCGCGGAGCGAGGAGGTGTCGGCGTCGTCGGAAACGGACACTTCCCCGCCGTGCCGGAGCGCAAGCCTGGCCGCAGCCCGGCCGCTCGCTCCCAGGCCGAGGATCGCGATGCTCTGTCCGCTCAGTGCCGCCATGGAACTCCACCCGGGCGCCCATCGTGGTCTATCGGATCTTGAGGGTGCTCAGGGCGACCATCGCACAGAGCACACCAATGATCCAGAAGCGCGTGACGACCTTGCTTTCCGGCCATCCGAGCTTCTCGAAGTGGTGGTGAATGGGGGCCATCAGGAAGATCCTCCGCCCCGCGCCGTAACGTCGGGCGGTGAACTTGAAGTACCCGACCTGCGCGATCACCGAGAGCGCCTCCGCGACGAATACCCCGCCCACGATGATCAGCAGAAACTCGGACTTCAGCAGGATGGCCATGACTCCGATGGCGCCTCCCAGCGACAGGGATCCCGTGTCGCCCATGATCACCTGCGCGGGATGCGCGTTGAACCACAGGAATCCGATCGCCGCGCCGGCCAGCGCCCCCGCGAACACCGTCAGCTCTCCGACGCCCGGCAGGTAGAGGACCCCGAGATAGGCCGAGGTGTCCACGCGCCCGATGAGGTAGGCGAAGATGCCGAAGGTGCCCGCCGCGATCGCGCACAGCCCCGCCGCCAGTCCGTCGAGTCCGTCCGTCAGGTTCACCGCATTCGAGGTGCCGGACACCACGGTGGCGACGAACAGCACGTAGATCGGCGCGAAGAAGACCGCGACGACTTCCGCGAAGAACGGGACTCCCGTCCAGGTGGCGGGCACGGGCCACACCGGATAGAGGAGGAGAAACAGCCCCAACGCCAGTCCGAAGGCCCATTGCCCGATCATCTTGTAGCGCCCGGCCAGCCCGGCGGTCGTCTTCTTGACGACCTTCAGATAGTCGTCGAAAAAGCCGATGGCGCCCGTCCACAGGAAGCTGGCGAGAACCACGAGGATCGCCACGTTGGTGAGCTCCGCCCAGAACAGCGTGGAGACTGTGGCGGCGGCGATGATCAACGTGCCGCCCATGGTCGGAGTGCCGGCCTTCTCCAGGTGGGTTTCCGGACCGGTGTCGCGCACGACCTGGCCGAACCGGAGGCGGGTCAGCCAGCGGATCATGGGCGGCCCCAGCAGAAAGGTGAGCACGAGCGACGTGACCATCGCCCCGGCGGTGCGGAACGTGATGTAGGTAAACAGGTTGAAGCCGATGTGCACATCGGTGAACCGGGGCAGGAGGTGATAGAGCATGCTTCACCTCGTCCCGTTCCGCGCGGCGGGCCCGAAGTCCGCTTCGATGAGCGGGACCAGGCGCTCGAGGGCAACACCGCGGGATCCCTTGAGCAGGATCAGCTCGTTGCCCTCCAGATGCTCGCGCAGCAGCGCGTACCCCTCCGCGGCGTCCGCGCAGGCGAGAAGCTCCGTTTCCGGGCTTCCGCGGCCCGCCTTGCGCAGACGGTGGGCGGCGGCCGCGAACTCGCCCAGGGCCAGCACGACGTCCACCGCCCGGGACAGGGCTTCGCCCAGGAGCTGGTCGTGCAACGCGGCGCTGCGCCCACCGAGTTCCAGCATGCTTCCCAACACGACGACCCGGCGCCCCGAGGACGGAATCAGGGCCAGCAGGTCGAGGGCGGCACGGACGCTCTGCGGGTTCGCGTTGTAGCAGTCGAGCAGAAGCGTCAGGTCGCCGGCGTGCAACTGCTCGCCGCGCATGCCCTGCGCGGTGTATTGCTCGAGGCCGCGAACCGCCGATCCAGGCGGTGTCTGAAGGAGATCGGAGATGGCGAGCGCGATCAGCGCGTCGTAGACGGCGTGCCGTCCCGGGATCTGGAGATGGACCCGCTGGTTGCGCCAGTCGAAGAAGTGGCGGCCCTGCGGGTCCGGGTGCGGGTTCTGCGGCCGCAGGTTGGCGTCCGCCAGACTGGACCACCCGGCGACGCGCACGTTGGGGTGCAGCGCGCGCGCCCGGGTTGGAAGAGCTGGCGGCTGGTCGCCCACAACCACCGCGCCGCGCCCCTCGAGCCCGGCGACCAGCGCCAGTTTTTCGCGGAACACTCCCTCCAGCGATCCAAGCTTCTCCAGGTGTGCGTCGGAAATGGTCGTAACCGCCCCGATATCGGGCTCCGCGAT
The DNA here is from genome assembly GCA_965232315.1 of Longimicrobiales bacterium. GTDB lineage: Bacteria > Gemmatimonadota > Gemmatimonadetes > Longimicrobiales > Gaopeijiaceae > BD2-11. Next base: position 163,618 of record CBDDPN010000009.1, read on the forward strand.
CGCGGTCAGCGCCTCGATTTCGCCGGGCTCGCTGGTGCCCATCTCCAGCACCAGGACCTCGGCCGCGTCCGGGGCGTCCAGAATCGTCAGGGGCAGCCCGATGCGGTTGTTGAGGTTGCCGGGGTTGGCGTGCACTCGATGGTTGCGGACCAGCGCTCCCCGGAGCAGTTCCTTGGTCGTCGTCTTGCCGGAGGAGCCGGTGATGGCCACGACCTGGGCCCGGTGGTGGCGGCGCCGGTAACGGGCCAGCGCCCCCAGCGCGACCAGCGTGTCGGGCACCCGATACACGGGGCAGGAAGGTTCGAAGCCGGATCGCCGCGAGACCACCACCCCACCCACTCCCAGCGCGACCGCGTTCTCCAGGAAGTCGTGTCCGTCATGGCGTTCTCCCGCGATGGCCACGAAGAGTTCGCCCCCGACCAGAGTGCGCGTGTCGGTGGATACGCCGGTGAACGCGGTCCCGTCGGCCGCCTGCACGCCTTTCAGCGACAGCGCGTCCTGCACGCGTTCGTGCGTCCACCGGAAGGCGGTCATGCGATCTTCCCTCCGGCGGGGCGGTGAGCGAGCACGATCTCGCGCTCATCGAAGGGCACGCTTTCACGACCGATGATCTGGCGGGTTTCGTGTCCTTTGCCCGCGAGGACCAGCAAGTCCCCGGAAACGGCCATGTCGAGCGCCCGGCCGATGGCGTTCCGCCGGTCGCGAACGCGCTCGTATTCGGCACCGCCCATCCCCGCCACCACCCCATCGATGATGGCGTCGGGATCCTCGGTACGAGGGTTGTCGGAGGTGACGATGGCGAAATCGGCCCTTTCCGCCACGGCCTTCCCCATCAGGGGCCGTTTGACGGGGTCACGATCCCCACCCGCGCCGAAGAGCACGATCAGTCGCCCACGGGTGAGGTGCCGCAGCGTGTCCAGGAGGCACGCGAGTGCGTCGGGGGTGTGGGCGTAGTCGATGATGACAGGACACGGATGGTCGGTGACCAGATCCATGCGGCCCGGGACGGACGGCGCGCGCGCGAGCCCGTCCGCGACCTCTTCCACGCGACGTCCGGCCGCCAGAGCGATGCCGGCCGCGGCCAGGGCGTTCTCCACGTTGAAGCGGCCCAGCAGCGGCATCGACACCGGTAGCGCCCGTCCCCGATAGCTCAGCTCGAAGCGCGTGCCCTCGGGCCCCAGCTCGAGTGAGGTCGCGGTCAGCGCCGCGTCACCGTCCACACCGTAGGAGAGGCGGCGGCGCGAGCCCGTGTCGAGCCGAACCCAGGCGGACTCGTCGGCGTTGACCACCACGGTGCCCTCGGGGACCATCAGCTCGACCGCGCGCGCCTTGGCGGCGAGGTAGCTCGCCATGTCGGCGTGGTAGTCGAGGTGGTCGCGGGTCAGGTTGGTGAACGCGACGGCGTTGAAACGCACCCCGTCCAGACGGCGCTGATCCAGCGCATGGGACGATGCCTCCAGTCCCACATGGCGCACTCCGGCGTCGACGAGCGATCGAATCCATCCGGACAGCTGAACCGGGCCCGGCGTGGTGAGGCTCGCAGTGCGCGGGCGCACTTCCCCGTCGGAGTCCACGAGCCCCAGTGTGCCGATCACGGCGGAGGGTCCGGCCGCGCACAGCAGATGGCGGGCCAACAACGTGGTGGTGGTCTTGCCATTGGTGCCGGTGACCGCGTAGACGAAGGTGTTGCGGCACGGGTTGTCGAAGAACTCATCCGCAGCGAGCGCGCCCGCCAATCGTCCGTCGCACACCACTACCTGAGGGACGGAGACGCCGGGCACGGCCGCCTCCACCAGAGCCGCAACCGCCCCCCGCTTCACGGCCTCAGCGACGAATTCGTGACCGTCGTGCTCCACCCCCCGCCATGCCAGGAAGAGGTCGCCCTCGCTGACCGTGCGCGAGTCGTGACTCACTCCGCGCAAATCCGCTTCCCCGCGGACATGCATCCCGGGGGCGAGCGCGCCGGCACCCGCCAGCCGCTCGACGATGCGCGACAGTGGCAGGCTACCGGCTTCGCTCACGTTCGACTCTCCCGACATCGATGGCGACGGTGTCGCCCTGCATTAGCACCGAACCCGCGGCGGGCCAGGTTCCGAACACGGATCCAGGAGCCTCCCACACCACCCGCAGTCCGGCGGTGTGCAGCTGCCGCGCCGCGGCGCGGGCCGACAGGCCACGGACATCGGGCACCACCACTTCCGCTGCCGGCCCACTCTCCCACACGGCAGGCTCGGACCCCGGGCTCGGAGGCTCCGCGGAGGCGAAGCGAATCACCGGGTTCTCCTGCACGGGACGGCGAGCGGCGTGGGCGAGCACCCGGCGGTCGACGGGCGGCTGTTCGGCGGCCAGGATGGCCTCCATGGTGGCCCGGATGACCGGGGCCGCCGCAGCTCCACCGTAGTACACGCCCTTCGGGCTCTCGAGCTTGACGTACGCCAGCAATTGCGGATCCTCCGCCGGGAAGAAACCGACGAAGGTGGCGAAGTACTCGCCCTGGACGTAGCCGCCGCCCGTCCGGTAGGCACGGCTGGTTCCGCTCTTGCCGGCCACCGAGAAGGAGGTAAGGCGCGCGCGAGTGCCAGTGCCCGACTCCGTGACTTCGACCAGCACCCGGCTGATGTCGCGCGCCACCTGACTGCTGATCACCTGGCGGATCACACGCGGTTCGGAGCGCTCGATCATCGACCCGCCGGCGGTTCGCACTTCGCGGATCAGCTTGGGCGCCAACAGCCGGCCACCGTTGGCCAGCGCCCCGTACGCCATCGCGAGCTGTAGCGGACTCACGGAGATCTCGTATCCGATGGCCAGGGAGACGGGCGACTGCCCGGACCAGTCCTCCGGCCTGCGTAGCGTGCCTGAGGTCTCGCCCGGAATCGGGAGCCCGGTAGGCATGCCGAATCCGAAGTCGCGCAGCATCTCGTACTGCTGCTGGCTGGACAGCCGGCCGGCCATTTTGGCCACCCCCACGTTGGACGACACCCGGAGCGCGTCCGCCAGGCTCAATATGCTCGCCTTGGGATAGACATCACTCAGGGTTCGCCCGGCGACGTACCAGCTGCCGTTGCCGATGTCGACCGAGTCCGCCAGCGTGCCCACACCATGGGAGAGGATCGCCGCGACCGTGAAGGGCTTGAGGGTCGACCCGGGTTCGCTGGCGGTGTTGATCGCAGCCAGGCCCGCGGCGTCGCCATCCCGAATCGACACCGCCGCGAGGATCTCGCCGGTGCCCGGGTCGGTGACCAGGAGATCGCCCGCCTTTGCCCCCGTGGTGCGGATCGCTTCCTGAAGCTCTTCGCGCGCGATTTCCTGCAGATCCACGTCGATGGTAAGCGAAACGTCTCGTCCGGGCACGGGCAGCTTCACCGGTACGGCCCTCCCCGGGAGTTCGACACCGCGCGCGTCCCGGAGCGTCATCTCCTCGCCGGGCTGTCCGCTCAGGATCTCGTCGTAGTACTCTTCGATGCCGCCCGCACCCTTCTGGTCGAGGGTGGTGCCCAGCACGCCGGCCACAAGGTCGCCGTGGGGCCGGAATCGCTCGTAGTCCCGGCCCAGGTATACACCGCGGATGTCTTCCAGCCGGGAGCGCACGGTGGTCGGGTAGCGGCCTGGAACCACGATCCACGGATCGTCCGAATCGGTGCGCCGCCGAGCCTCGGAGGCCGACAGGCCCAGGGCGGACTGCAGCGCGGCGACCGCCTCGGCCGCAACACCGTTCTCCTCCCGCCTGAGTTCGCCGGGGGCAACCGCCACCTCCACCACCTCCCGGCTCTGTGCCAGCAGGACACCGTCGCGGTCCCGGATGGCACCGCGGATCGACGGCACCGGTCGGGATTTCCGGTGCTGTTCGGCGGAGAGTTCCCTCCACTCGGATGTATTCTTCACCTGCAGTACCGACGCCCGCCCGACGACGGCGCCAGCCGAGGCCAGCCAGAACAGGAGAAGTAGCCGCCGGGGCCAGCAAGGTCTCTCGGGAAGTCTCATTGATTCACGCCCGACAAGTAAACGATTTCATCAGCGGCCGGGTTGTGCATGCCCAGGCGCTCCCGCGCCTCCGGGACCACGCGTCCCCGGCTCTCCAGGTACTGGATCTCTCCCAGCAGATTCTTCCTGACCGCGGCAACCGCCTCGATCTCCTGGCGCAGATCGTACAGCTCCTCCAGAGCCTCCAGGACCCGCATCTGCCGCCAGGTGACCACGCTGAGGGAAGCCACCAGAGCCCCTACGGCGATCGCCACACGCTTCGAGTCACTCAACTTTCTCACGATGCCTTCCTCCAGGCGCGCAGGCGTGCACTCCGGGCACGCGGATTGGCCGCGACCTCCTGCGGACCCGGCCTTACCGGCCGACGCACCAGGGTGTCGCCCCGGGCCTCTCCGGCGCATACGCACACCGGCAACGCGGGTGGACATGTGCAGTCCCGGCTCCATTCGCGGAATCGATTCTTGACCACGCGATCCTCCAGCGAGTGATACGAGATCACCGCCATCCTTCCGCCTGCGGCGAGGGCATCCTGCAGGGTGTCCAGGCCTTCCTTGAGCGCTCCCGGTTCGTCGTTCACCTCGAGCCGCAGCGCCTGAAAGACGCGTGCCTTGTCGCGGGGTGACGGCGAGCGCCTCATCGCCGCACGAAGCGCTCCCACCAGGTCGTCGCTGTTGGCGAAGGGCCGCGACGCCCGCCTTCGCACGATCTCGCGCGCCAGCCTGCGCGCACCTCGATGTTCGCCCAGTTCGAAGAACACGCGCGCCAACTGCCGTTCTTCGTAGGTGTTGAGCACGTCGGCGGCGCTTGGAACCGATGCCTCGGTTCCGTCCATGCGCATATCCAGGGGCACCCCGCGGCGAAAGGCGAAACCGCGCCGATCGTGGTCCAGCTGGCGCGAGCTCAGGCCCAGGTCCAACAGCACGCCGCTCACGGCACCCGCCTCGACGGCCGGCGAATGGACGGCTTCACGGAAGTTGGCGAGGAGGAAGCGCACCCGGTCGCCGAAGCGTGCGAGCGTCCCTCGGGCCTCCTCGAGGGCGGCGGGATCGCGATCCACCGCGACCAGGTGGAGCCCGGCAGCCCGTTCCAGCAGCGCGCACGCGTGACCTCCGCCCCCCACGGTGCCGTCCACGAAGAGGCCGCCGCGCTCGGGTTCGAGCAGCTCGAGCACCTCCCGCACCAACACCGGTGTGTGGTAGCCCGGTTGACCGGGGTCATCGTCCGTTCGCGTGCGCATGCGCCGCTCATCCGAAAATCTTGTGCATGAACTCGGAGGCGTCCGCCGTGGCGTCCTCCAAGTGCGAGTCGAGGAATCCGGGATTCCAGATCTCGATGCGGTCCAGCGACCCCACCACCACAACCTCGTTCTCCAGCGACGCGACCTTCCTCAACCATCCGGGTATGAGGATGCGTCCCATTTTGTCGGGGGTGACCTCCACCGCGGACGATGTGATGCGCCGGACGTGCACCGCGGCGCCCGGGTCCGAACGGCGGTACTCCTCGAGGCGTACCCGAATCGGCTTCCATGCGTCACGCGGGAAGATGGCCAGGGCAGGCTCCTGATACTGGAGCAGCACGAGGGGGCCGTCGGATGCCGCGCGCCGGAACGGAACCGGCAGGCTCAGACGACCTTTGTCGTCGAGACGTTTTTCGTAGCGCCCCAGGAAGCCACTCATGTCGTGGTGGTGGGTTAAAGTGGGGGATTGTGGAGACTAGTGGGAAAGATATGAGGTGCAATGGGGAGTACGCAAGCCCAGGGGGAGGAAGAAGCCTCTTGTGGGTGAGGGAAGCGGCTGCCGGGAGCGGACCGAAGTCGCGCAGCCGAGACGCCTCAGCCGCGTGTCTCCCGGCCGTTGCAGGGTACAGGGGCGAGGGCGAGGGTGGCCCGCAGAGGGTCCGGACAACCGGGAACTGAATGTTCTCGGCCAGGAGGGCTGGATGGGACTCCGGCCAAAAAAAAAGCGCCGCGGACGAATCCGCGGCGCTTGGGCTGTGAGCGGAGGCTGCGGACGCTATTCGCCTCCGCCGCGCCTTATGATGGCGTCCTGAATATCGACGTAGGTCTGGGCGGCGGTGAGGATCTCGGTCAGGTTGATCGATTCCACCGTGGCCGCGTACGCGCGCCCCGCCTCGAAGAGCTGGAGGGCCTGCTGAAAGACCGGGAGCGACTGCCGTGCGGAATCGATGGTGCTGGGCTCCTGAAGCGCCAGGCCGTGGTTATAGAGCGACCATCCGTGCCAGAAGTTGAGCTGCGAACTCATGTCGTCCGAGACTTCGAATTCACCCTTGGTTCTCTCCAGAAGCGAGATGGCGAAGGTCCAGTTGCTGGGCTGAACCCCGTCGTTGTATGCCTTGCCAAACAGCAGACCCGCCATCATGTCCGCAGACTGTTCGCCGCGTTCCACGGCCTCTCTCAGGAAGACGACGGCCTGGTCGACATCGTCGGCTTCCAGCAACCAGCTTCCCTGCCGCGCGGACAGGTTGGGGTAGTCCGGATCGGCCTGCTTCGCGCTCTCAAGCGCCGCAATGGCCTCGTCGACACGGTCGTTGCGCTGGAGTGCATCGGCCAGTCGCGACCAGAGCGCAGCCTCTTGCGGATGCGCCTCCACCGCGCTCTGGGCGAAATCGATCGCGGCCGGATCCCCGAGCTGCATATAGGCGGCGATGACGTTTCCGAGCTGGGCGGGCGTGGTCTCCGCGCCGCGTGCTTCGAAGACGCGCGTATACGCTTCGATGGCCCTCCGGTACAAGCTCTCGACTTCCGGCGTCGGCTCGCTCTGACCCTCCATCGCCTGGCCGGCCGCGGTGAAGGCGAATCCTCCGAGCTGTTCCCACAAGTCATCGTTGGAGTCGTCCATGGCGACCCCTTCCTCGATCAGGATCATCGCTCCCTGGGCGTTGCCGGCGGTCGCGAGATCGTAGGCCACCCGCATGCGAACGGGCGCGCTGGTCGGGTTGAGCTCGAGGTAGGCCTCGTAATGCCTCAGCGACTCCTCATTCATGCCGAACTCGGCGGAGAGCATGCCGGCGAACTGGAGCGCGTTCTCGTGGAAGGGGTTGAGGTCGAGAACCCTCAGGAACTCGTCCAGCGCCTCCTGCCGATCGCCCAGCTCCATGACCGAACGGGCACGGGCGTAGCGGGAGCCCTCGGAACCGGGGTTTCCGGCAATCGCCTGATCGCAGTTCTGGAGGGCGTTCGCCCACTGCTGGCTGCCGAAGTACTCCTGGCAGATGGCGGCGAAACGCAACTGTTCGACGTAGCCGTCGAATACGTCGAAGATGTGCTGCGCGGCGACTTCGTCACCGTCACGATCCGGAACGGTGAACTCCTCCACCGAGAACGTCTCTCCGGACTCCACGCTCACGAACTCCGCGTTCAGCGTCCAGTCGTCGCCACCCTCCGTGTAGTATCCGCACATGACCAACTCGGCGTTGATCTGGGTCGCCAGCTGGCGCGCGCGGATACAGTTCAGGTCGTCACGATCGATGTCGAACTGGCGCAACGCGTCGCGGATCTCGTTGCGCTCGACCGGCTCGTGGGTGGGCAGCTGGTTGATGAGGTCGCGCAGCTCTTCCGCCACGTCCTCTCCGAAGCCGCGGTCGCTTTCCTCCCCGGGGAAGAGATCGGGGATCATGACCCTGAAGCGCCCCTGGACTTCCTGTTGTGCCGACGCAAGCGCCGGAAGAAACAGAAACGCCGCAAGCGACGCGATTCCCAGCCCGGGGAATGCCAACCTGAAGACCATCGCTCCTAGCTCCGCAAAGGTTACCTGGAAAGGCTACGCAAACTATACCCACGCGGGGGAAAGGGTCAACCGACCCCAAGATACAAAGGGGGGCGAGACCCGCAGTGCGTCAAGAGCGAAACGGGCTGGCAATACGTGGCGCGCAGCCAGCCGGCGCGCAACTTCTCTGTAACCCCTCCGAGGGGCGCTAGGATCCCCGGCGCGCGGGAAGTGGCCCTTCGAAGGCCCGGATTCGTTCCGCGAGTTCCGGCGTGAGCCGCCGACTGGCTCCGGCGGCATAGTCGTACATCACCTGTACCGTGCTCCCGGAAACCAACAGCTGTCCCTCGCCGGATCGCGCTTCGTACTCCATGACGAAGTGCTTCTTGCCGAGAACCGATACGCGTGCCCCGACGGTGAGACCGCCTGGATAGAGCACTCGCGCGTGATAACGGATTCGCGCCTCGGCGAGAATGTAGTCGACCTCCTCGGGCGTCCTGCGCCCGGCGACCTCCAACCAGTAGGCGGCGCGCGCTTCCTCGAAGTAGCAGAGGGCCTTGGAATGGTGGGCGTGGCCTCCCACGTCGATGTCCTGAAAGCGGACCTGGACAGGGTGCTGGAAGCGGAACACGGAGAGTCAGCGCTCCCGGGACCTGCGGGATGCATGCGTTCCCGCCGCGGGTTCGCCCGGCGCCGGGGGTACTACGGGCGAATCAGCGCGCCAGCACGCGAATCGAACCCGAACCCGTGTCCACTTCGATGCTGCCGCGACCGTCGCCGATGGCGCCGCGAAGGTAGGTGCGCCGTCTGGTGCGTTCATCGATCGGAACCTGTACATCAATCCTTCCGCTGCCCGTGTCCGCCTCGATCTGCGCGCCCAGGCCGTCGGGGACCCGCAGTGTCACGCCGCCCGACCCGGTATCCACCTCCAGCCGCTCGACGTCGGCAACCAGGTCGACCTCGACGCTGCCGCTGCCGGTGTCCACCACGATGCTCGGCGCGTCGACGGCCAGCAAGGTAACACCACCCGACCCGGTGTCCACCTCCACCGACTCCGACCGGATGCCGGATCCACGTACGCTGCCCGACCCGGTGTCGACGACGACGCGCTCGCCCGCCACGCCTTCCACCGTCACGCTGCCCGACCCGGTGTCGACGTTGAGGCTGCCGCTCGCGCTCGTGACCCGCACAGCGCCGGACCCGGTATCGATGCTGAGAGGCCCGGCGGTGCCGGCCGACTCCACGGAGCCGGACCCGGTGTCGATCTCCAGATCCCCTTCGACATCGCGGACATCCGTCGCCCCCGCGCCCAGGTACAGCGAGAACCGCTGCCCCGAAGGAACGGCCACCGTCATGTCGGCCCAGGCCTCGAGTCCGCTCCCGGAGCCCTGGATGGTCACGGATTCGCCGCGCGAGGATGCGCCGTCACCGAACGTTCCGTCGTTCCGGACCCGCATCCGGGTCCGCGAACCCCGGTTGAGGTCGCCGTAGACGACCCGGTCGGACGGATAGCGCACGCGCAGCGTCTGCCTGCCCCGGATCTCCCCCGATTCGACGCTCAGGCGCTCGGCGTCCGTTCCCCGCGGTTCGATGGTCACAACCACGTCGGCGCCCGTCCCCGGGACGATGGTCACGGTGCCCGCCAGATTGTACACCGCCACATGTTCGCCGTCGACGCGGTATTCCTGGGGCGCCTCCTGCGCGGTAGTTCCCACCACCGCCAGCAGCGCGATGCCGGCCACCACCAACGCGCCTCTGCCCCAGATGACCCCTGCCCTCTGCACTCGTGCATCTCCTCCCGCCATCGATCTTCCTCCGGTTTGTAGGTCTCGTCGGATCGGGGCCGTACGAACGAACCACCCGGAAGTTTTGACGGGAGGCGGATTTCGGGAAGCGGCGCGAGAGCCGGCACTGGCGCACCGGCGCACGCCAATTCGCGGACCCATTCCACGGAGGGCCTATTTGCCGGGAAACCAACCTGGCCGCGTTGTCCCGACCTGCCGGCTAATCGTCCGCGAGCATCAGCATGTCAGCGCGCGGAGGGGTCCAGGCGAAGATGCGCTCCATCAGTTTCTCGGCGTGTGGCGGTATACCCTCGAAGCGCGTGTCCAGACCCGCGTCGAGCGCCTGCTGCATGATCCGCTCGAGGAGGAGGGCTCCGGTAAAGTCCAGCCGCCCCACGCCGTTCAGGTGGAATACGAGCTCGCGCAGATCGCCCACCTCCACGAAGGCGCGTGTGACCGCCTTCTCCAGGATCGGAGCGGAGCCGAACCAGAGGACGCCCCGCGGAGCCAGATGGAGTGCGCCGTCCGCCGTCCACATGGACAGCTTCATCTTGCGCTCGCGCCAGAGATGGACAGCCAGAGACAGCACCACCCCCAGCAGGATCGCCTCTTCGACCCGGGGCACCAGCAGGAGCGTCATGACGAAAGTCGCCCAGCCGACCATTGCCTGAAGGCGCGAAAACCTCCAGATGCGCACCAGATCCCCCACGCGAACCAGCGTGGCCACGGCGGTGATGACGATGGCGGCGAGAACCGCGCGGGGGAGCGGGGCCAGCACCGAGGCGAAGGGCAGGAAGATCAGCACGGCGACGCCGCTCGCCGCTCCGCTCCAACGCGTGCGCGCGCCAGCGGAGCGGTTGAGGCTGGAGCGGCTGAACGAACCTTCCACCGGAAATCCACCCGAGAGACCCGAGATGACGTTGGCGACCCCCTGGCCCACGAATTCCCGGCTCGGATCCCACGGCTGGCGGTCCTGGGCGGCGAAGGTCTGGGCGATGGAGGTGGTCTCGGCGAAGCCCACCACGGCGATGACCAGCCCCGGGATGAGCAGAGAGGGGAGCTCGATCCAGGGCAGTCCCTGGGCCCCCGGGATGCCACGGTTGGGGATCTCGCCCAGAATCGCCCCTTCATAGTCGACGGCCACCGAGATGAGCAGCGCGAGCGTGGTCGCGAAGAGCACGCCAGGCAGCCTGGGGTTGATTCGACGCGCTCCCGTGATCATGACCATGGCCATCGCCGCGAAAGCGAGACTCGAAGGCTGCCACAGGCCTGGGTGGGTCAGCGCCCTGAGCGCCTCGCCAACCACGCCCTCTCCCTCCCCGGTGACTCCGAGGGCGGTCGGCACCTGGGAAAGCACGATCAGGATCGCCGCCGCCGAGGTGAACCCCTGGATCACCGGCTGGGACATCAGGTAGGCGACGCCGCCCGCGCGCAGCAGGCCGATGGCGAGGCGCGTGGCACCCACAACCAGTGCCAGCAGCGCGGCGAGCCCCACGTACTCGGCGCTGCCGCGCTCCGCCATGGGGATGAGCGCCCCGAAGGTGAGAAGCGCGCTCAGCGCCACCGGACCGGTGTGCAGATACGGGGAGGAAGCGAAGAGCGCGGCGCCGATGGGGGGGAGCGCGGCGGCGTAGAGCCCGTAGTGGGCCGGAAGCCCGGCCAGCTCCGCGTACGCCATGGACTGAGGAATCAGGATCAGCGCGACGCTCGTCCCCGCCACCAGGTCGCGCCGCAGGAGCTGGGCGCGCGTCTCTTCCGCCTCAGGCCTCACCTGGACTCCGCCGTGGACGCCGCGCGGCCGGCTGCCTCCGAGCCGGGTGAGGTCGTGGCCGCGGCCTCGTCGGCGGGCGCTGCTTCGTTGGCATTCGCGGCTTCGCTCGCGAGTTCGGCGAGGAGATGGCAGGCGGCGTCCGCCCTGGAAACCCAGAAACGCGATACCATCCCGGCGGCCGGGCTGTAGCTTTCATGCACCGCGCGCCAGCGGGCGGCCTCCCCGCCGAGCCACCCCAGAGCGGCTTCCGGGCTCGAGGAGAGGAGCGACTCCAGCACGAAGCGTCGCTCGCCCGCACGCCGTCCGAGCCCCAGTTCCCGCGCGCAACGCGCCAGGCCGGCGCGGGTCAGGAGCACCCCGGTGCGCACCGGCGCCGTCAGCTGATGCAGGAACGCCTCTCCCCCGTCGATGCGCGGGTCGGCAAGAGCAGGCGCCTCCCGCAAATGCAGGGGAAGACGGTCCGGGGCCCCCAACTCCACGGCTTCCGCAAGGAGCACGGCGCGAAGAACCTCGGCCCAGCGCCGGTAGAAGAGGGGAGCGACCTCGGATACGGCATGCAGCCAGGGGAGCATCCAGGAGAGCAGGTGCTCCCAGAGCAGGGCCTTGCGGCTCTGGCGAAGCAGGATCCGTCCCGCCGCTTCGGGCTCTCCCTCCTCCGCGTCCGAGAGCCCCGCGTAGAGTCCCAGCAGGGCACTCAGGTGATCCGGCTCGGCGGGCACTTCCTCTCCCAGCGCGCGCCAGAAACCCGCCACGCGATCGGCCGCCTCGCCCCCCAGCATCCCCTCCGCTCCGACGTAGAAGGATGCGAACGGATACAGCTGGAACAGGAACAGCTCGGTGTGGTCGGAAGGCGGAGGAGGCTCCGGCAGGTCGAGGGCGCGCGCGATGGGGGCATGCCCGGGGTGTGGAGGCTCGGCCAGCGTCGCCAGGGCGCGGATGAGCTCTCCCGAGGCCACTAGCAGTCCCTGGATGAATCCGCGCGAGCGGCGAGGCGCCGGGGGAGAACTTCGCCCACGGGCTGCTAACCCCCCGGATCGTGCAACGGCAACTGGTACGCCTCGCGCGTGGGACGCACCGGCCGGAGCAGCCAGTACGGTCGCCGGGTGCCGTCAGGGGAGACGCGGTCGGCGGCGCGCGTGTACTCGAGCCACTTGTCGAACACCTCGTCGGATCGGCCGGCGCGGACGGAAATGTCGCCGTAGGCGTCTCCGGGGCGGGCCGCGCCCACGCGCACCGCCTGGTGCCAGCAGTGCGACCCGGAGATGGGGTCGGGATGCACGGGGAAGGTCAGGTTCTGGTGCACGCCCACATCCGTCCACCAAATGCGGCTGGTGTCGGCATCCGCCGACACGTAGGGTCCTCCCCCCTTTCGCCGCCTGAGCGACCAGCCGTCGTCGCCGTGCTCCAGATCCACGGTGGCCATGGCCTGGCCCTGGCCGTGGTCGGCGACCTTCCAGCGCCCCATGTGATGGCTGCAGGCGACTACGCCGGGCCGAATCCCCTCGGTAACCCAGGCGCGCACCACGAAGTGGCCGATCTCGGTCTCGACGCGCACCAGGTCCCCCGTGTTGACGTTGATGCGAGCGGCGTCGCGCGGGTGGATCCAGAGCGGGTTGGTGTGGGCGATCTCATCCAGCCACTTGGCGTTGGCGCTGCGGGTGTGGATCTGGATCGGCACCCGGAAGGTGGAGATGAGAACCATCTGGTCGGCGTCCAGGTTCTCGCGGTGGATGTGGCTGCGCAGGTATCCCGGGGTGGCGAGCTCCGGCCAGCCCCACTCCGCGAGGGTGCGCGACCAGAACTCCAGCCGGCCGGAAGGGGTGGGAAATCCCCTCACGATCCGGCCGCCGGTCTCTATCCCCACGCGCCGGCGTCCTTCGGCGTCGTCGTCGAGCAGCGGAAGGGGGACCACGTTGGGGGAGTCGGGCTTGGCGGCGCGCGTGAAGGCGCGCCCGTGGGCGTCGACATTCACGTCCTCGAGTTCCCCGGCCGGAACCGGGTCCTCATGGAGGGCACCCGTCCTGGCGGCCACTTCGAAGGCGCCGTATCTGCGCATGTACTCGAGGGGGGTGATGCCCTCCCTGGCTGCGGCGTCGGGAAGCCCAGGGACGGAGTTCTCGAACATCCATCCGTAGTATTCGTCGATGCCGAGTCTGGTCCCGGGCCGCTCGCGCGACTCGAAGAAGGAGCGCAGGCCCAGGTCGCCGTCCGGATCGATGCGCCAGGTGAGATCGATCCAGAACTCGTTCTCCTCCCACACCTCGCCCGGGTTGGCCTCGCGCGTGTCGGCGATCCTCTCGCCCAGGCGCTCGCGCGCGGCGCGCAGGACGGGTTGCCGGAAGCCCACCCACTGGCCCGCGTACTGCTCGTAGGAGTGCACGTCGTGGCGCTCGGAGCCGAGGCCCATGGGCAGCACGTAGTCGGCGAAGTGGGCGGTCTCGTTCCAGGTGGGAGTGAGTGCGACGTGCAGTCCGATCCGCTCCGGATCGGTCAGCATCTCGATCCACGAGAAGCCGTCGGGGTTGGTCCAGACGGGATTGTACACCCGCGTGAAGTACACGTCCAGAAAGTCTCCGCTTCGTTTCAGAAGATGCGGAAGCAGGAAAGACATCTCCATCAGCGCCAGGGGATACTCGGCCGGCCAGGTAAGCTCGTTCCAGTGCTCTGGGTGCCGCGGCAGGTGGATGGGCCGGGGCACGAACTTGTTCCACGAGTTGGGATGGGTGCCTCCCTCCGTGGCCACCGCCCCCGTGAGCGCGTTGAGCAGGAAGAGGGTGCGCGCCACCTGCCAGCCGCCGAGGTTGCCCGCCGCCGCACTGCGCCAGTTGTGGGTCGAGAGCCGGGTGCCGGCCCGGGCCACGTGGCGGGCCACCGCTTCGATCGTGCCCGCCTCGACGCCCGACTCCTGCGCCGCGTACTCGAAGGTGTATTCGGCGTACATCTCCTCGAGCTTCTCCTCGAAACGCTCGAAGTCGGGCGGAAGATCGGGGTGCGCCTCGGCCATGAATTCCCGCCAGTTCCACCACCGGCGCACGAAATCGCGGTTGTGGAGCCGGTTGGCGACCAGCCAGCGGGCGATCGCGAGGAAGATGGCCGCCTCGGACCCCGGGTAGGGCGAGAGCCAGTGGTCGGCGTGCGTGGCGGTGTTGGAGAGACGGGTGTCGAGAACGATCAGCTTCGCCCCGTTGGCCTTGGCGTCGATGATGCGCTGGGCGTGGGGGTTGAAGTAGTGCCCGGTCTCAAGGTGGCTCGACACGAGGAGGATGACGCGCGCGTGGGCGTGGTCGGGGCTCGGGCGGTCCATCCCCATCCAGAGGTGGTAGCCTGCGCGCGCCCCCGAGGAACAGATGTTTGTGTGGGAGTTGTGGCCGTCCACCCCCCACGCCGCCAACATGCGCTCGGTGAAGCCGTCCTCCCCGGGGCGGCCCACGTGATACATGATCTCCTTCTGCCGCCCTTCCTCGAGGGCCCGCCGAATGCGGCCGGCGATGTCGTCCAGAGCCTCGTCCCAGCTGACGCGGATCCACTTCCCCGCGCCGCGCTCGCCCGCGCGCTTCAGAGGGTAGAGGATGCGGTCCGGGTCGGTGACCTGATTCGCGGTCGCGGGCCCCTTGGCGCAGTTTCGGCCGCGCGATCCCGGATGTTCCGGGTTCCCCTCGAACTTGCGTACCTCGAGCGTGTCCCGGTCCACATAGGCCAGCAGCCCGCATGCGGACTCGCAGTTGAAGCAGGTGGTCGGGACCAGCATGTAGCGCTTCTCGACGCGCCTTGGCCACGCACGTGAGTCGAGTTCCACCCAGTCGTTCCAGCGTTCCCTGGGCGGGAAGGAAGCCAGGTGCACGCGGCTGGGGCCCGGGTAGAAGCTCTCGCCCCGGCTCTCGACTTCCTTTCGGGCCGCGGATACGCGCTCCTGCAGGCGCTTCAGGTCGACGCGGCGGCCTTTACTCATGTTGCGATCCTCACGACAGGGGGACGGCCTGCCCCGCCTGGACGTAGGCGTGCTCGTAGGCGAGCAGTCCGGCGAGCCCCGCGAGCAGTGCCGGGAGGCCGATCCACGGGGCGGCGAGCCCGATGGCGCTCAGAACCATGCCGGTCCGGAACCAGCGTGCGAAACGCCCGCGGGTCAGCTCGTGGACGGCGAGGTGTGCGTGCGCGGTGCCGTGCGTGATGGTGATCTCGCCCAGAACCAGGAGGAGGTGCGCGGCGGTGAGGCCGGCGAAGCCGTCCGCCAGCAGCAGGCGTGCTTCGGGCGTTGCCAGCGGAAACAGGCCGGCCGCGCCCGCGAGCAGCGCCTGCACCAGGAAGTGGGGGGGTAGCAGGGGGTTCTGCCACAGATCGCGGGCCTTCGACTGGGCGAAGAGATAGGCCGTGTACACCGCGGTCATGGCAGCGATCGGGGCGCCTGCCAGCGCGAGCAGGCGGACGCCCCCCGGGGCACCCGCCAAGGCCGCGCCCAGGTGGGCCGTCAGAACGGCCCCGAAGCCCGCCAGCACCACCCCCCCGCGCACCAGCCAGCTTCGCCACTGCGGCCGCAGAAGGATGTAGTGGAAGCGCCAGGGATGCTCCAGGTCCCAGATCAACAGTGCCGTGGTCACCACCAGGGCGACCATGGCCAGCAGCGGGGCGCCGAACAGCCAGAGCGGGTCGGTCCACGACAGCGCGCCGAGGAGGATCAGGAGCAGAGGCACCAGGTACGCGCCGGCCGCGATGGACTTGGTCCAGGTGTAGAGGCTGACGCGCGCGTCCCAGGGAGCGCTGTGGGGGACATCGTAGCTGAGGATCGCGCCCGCCGAGGAGTTGCCCCACCCCGGGTGGCCGGACGTCACCTGGTCGGCGCCGCTTCCCTGCTCGCTCCACATGAAGAGCCCGCCGCCAGGGCGCTCGGCCGCCAGCGGATCCAGGGTGACCTGGCGCGCGTCCTTGTAGAAGAGCTTCGGGCGGGTCTCCTTCTCGGGACGCCGCACCGTGAGGGCGTCCTGATGCACCATCTCGGTCACCTTGGCCAGGGGATCGGCGAGATCTCCCACCAGAATCGCCTCAGTGGGACAGACGACGACACAAGCCGGCTCCAGGCCCATGTCCAGCCGGTGCGCGCAGAAGTTGCACTTCTCGGCGGAGTGGTCCTCCGGGTTGATGAAGATGGCGTCGTAGGGACACGCGGCGATGCAGGCCTTGCAGCCGATGCAGGCTTCCTTGTCGAAGTCCACGATGCCGTCCGGCCGGCGGAACATGGCCGAGGTGGGACAGGCGGTCACGCACGGCGCCTCCTCGCACTGGTTACAGCGCGTCACCTGAAACGCGCGCTGGGTGCGCGGAAAGTGACCGGCATCGACGTACTTTACGTAGGTCCGGGTAACACCCAGGGGGACTTCGTTTTCGGACTTGCAGGCGGTGGTGCAGGCGTGGCAGCCGATGCACCGGGAATGATCGATGACCTTGGCCCAGCGGGCGACGCGGTTCGTGACCCCGCCGCTGTCGCGCGAGTCGTCCGCGGAATCGACCGGCGGAGGGGAGGAGGAATTCACGGTTCGGTCGGCCAGATCTTCGCGTTGGGGGGAGGAGAGAATCCGGCACGCCCTGGCATGCCGGGCCGCGCCAGCGGATCCGCGTCAGCCGGGGCAGCCGCGCCGTGGCTCAGGCGCCCCGGACGTGCCGGAAGAACTCTCCAAACAGTCTTTTCCAATCGGGTTGGTCACCCGGCCACGCGGTCACGCAAGGGCTTGCCGGGTTTGAAGTAGGCGTAGTTCTTCGCCGCAATGGCGATCTTTGCACCCGTGGCCGGATTGGTGCCGGTTCGCGCCGCGCGGGACTTGACGCCGAAGGTCCCGAATCCGGGGATCGTCACCTTGCCACCCGAATCGAGTTCGCGTGCGATGATGCCCGAGCCGGAGCTCGTGTCGAAGATGCAGCTGAGCACGTCCGCTGCCCTGGCCTGAGACAGGTCCGCCTGCTGCGCGAGGGCCGCCGCCATTTCCTTCTTGTTCATTTCATCTCCCGCATTTTTGGGGTGAATGTGCATCCCGCCGGACTGCCCAGACCCGGCGTGCGACAGGACAGGATACACGGAACCGACCGATTGCGGAACCTTACGGCCCCGCTTGCGGGCGGTCGCTGCCGGAGGAAAACCAGTGCTCGCGTGCGTTTCCAGTCCCCTTCACCCCGCCATGGGCGCATCTTGCCGATGCCATGGGCGCTGACGGATTCGAACCGCCGACCTCCTGCTTGTAAGGCAGGCGCTCTGAACCAACTGAGCTAAGCGCCCCGCTTGAACTTACGGGATCCGGGCGGAGCATGTTCGCTAATTGTGCTCGCCAAATGGACCCGTGGCGCGCCCTGCGACGCTGCCGGAGGGCCTGTCTGAGGCGACACGCCTCCGCCTGGTCATACATCGAGCCCACTCGTCTGGGCCGGTCACCCCGGTGCCGTAGCGGGGGAGGGGCGGTGTGTGCGGCCCCCGAATCCCGCCCTTGCGCCCTTGGTTGAGCGCCGGAGCGCTGTCGTGACCGCTCGCGTATCGACAACCTCTTGGAGCACCGCGAATTCACGTTTCCGGTCCGGCGTGGGTCATCGACCGGAACGAGGTGGGAGATCGTCTACCCTGACGAACGGCTGACCTGTTTCGGCGGCCCGCCGGGCCTTCATGGCGAGTACAGTCGCTAAGTCGAGCCCAGCTGACAAGACGGCATGGAGATCGCGGCCATCCATACAGATGACGCTGTTGCCCCGTCCGAAGGCGCTGAGCCCTTGTGAGGAGAATCCGCTATAGCTGACCAGAAGACCACGGGACCAGCTCGCCTTCTCTTGTACCTTAGCGTTGAAAGCACGAAGCGTCGCCGCGTTGACCAAGTTGTTAGTCCATTTGGCTTCCAGCAGATAGGTATCGCCTCCCGACACGAAGCTGCCGTCGATCTGCTCGCCCACCAAGCGAAAGGACGCCCGCGCAGACAACCCGTAGGCATCGAACAGGCCCTTCAAGAACTTTTCGAATGCATAGCCGCGCGGGTGTGGCGCCAACTCGGACACTTCCAACAAGCGCTTGGCTAGGGACGACGCGGTCGCCGCAGCGATTTGCGATTGATCGGGAGCGGCGGAAGACACCTCGGGTGCTACCGGTGTGCCCCCGAACCGCTCAACGATGCGCGAGAACGCAGCCCGTACCCTGTCGTCGAGGTCTGGGTAACGGCGAGTCACGCTGCTGGCTTCACGGTACTCCCAAAGCGCATTCAGCGCATCTCGTACCGTATTGGGGTTCGCCGTTCGCAAGTAATAGCGCAGCCGTTTCGCCTTGCTCCCGCCTTGAACGGCCCAGCGGGGATGGTCGATATCGACCCGCAGTTCCTCCCGAAAGAACTCGGCGAAGGTTCGATTCGAGAAGTCAAGCACATAGCCACCTTCCATGTCGAAAACTCGGTCGAGTACCGGCATGTCCATCGCGCGGATTTTTGCGTTCGCTGTTCGGGTCATGTCTGCCTCAAGCCAAGTCGGCTCAGCCAAGCGTCAACCTGCCCGAAGGCGTCCTGCTGCCACTGATCCAAGGTCCGATCCCCGAGCAAATGGGTGCCCTCCACGAACTCTTTGACGCTCCTTGGTCCGAAGTCCTCGACGCTTCGGAACTTGCCGGCGATCAAGCGGTAGCCTTTCCGGGCCGATTCCACGTCGAGGACCAGTCGGGTTGCTTCCACCAGACGGTCGATCCCACCCGGGAAATTTCGGACAGAATAGTAGATGTCGTAGGCGTCCTTGCGTTTCAGACGATTGTCGATGGCGTAGCCCTTCATGGCCAGGAGGGCTGGAATTGACGCTACGGCAATGTGAACGCGATTTCTCCCACCTCCGGGCATGTGTCCGTCGATGGCGACCATCTGATTGGATATGAGCGCGACCTCGGCGCCGTCCGCGCGCTGGACGGCAAACTCGCTGAGAAGCGGTGGCTTATTCTTTGCGATCTCCGCGTCGCGCGGCATCAGGAAGTCGACGACGATTTCGATGTCGGATCCGCCATCCCGGGCGGGCACGATGCGGACAAGTTGGAAGCGCTTCAGGTGGTCCCGTTTGTGGTAGCCATGTGTCTGGAGGGCTTCGACAAGTCGGACATACTCGCCATCGCCCAAGGCGGACGGGTCGAGACCGAGGTCCACATCTAAGGTTCCGCTGTGAGGCATGTCGGCTTCCCTCAGCAACAGCCAAGGCACGGCGCCGCCTATAACGGCAAACTTGCCCTTGAAGCTACCGAGGATCTGGCCGATCTCGATCAGCACGGATTCGACCGCCGCCGTCGTCCGGTCGTCGTAGTCGCTGGCGGATTGCGGCTCTGTCACAGCCATGGAAAGCACTTCGAGGCCAAGTGGTGGGCGGCTTCACGATCTCGATCGCTGCCGAGCCACAGATCGAGGTAGGTTACGATCGGGCTCGTGCAGAATACGCCAGGCATCGGCTGAACGGCGTCCTCGAGTAGACTCTCATCATTGGGGATGTGCACGGTAACATTTGCTCCTTTCTCAACACGAGTGAACTCCAACGCCTCCCTCAGCATTCGAGCGCCCGGCTCGTCGGCGTAGAAGCTGTAGGTGCTACCCCGGGCGAAGGGCGCCAACCACTGGGCGGCGGAGTTCAGCGAGTACACTGCGCGCGGATGCTGTTGTTCCGCATTCAGCGTACCTGACAACTGCTTGGTGAACTGCTCGCCATGGAAGAGCGTGTATCCACTGACGTGATGGCCAGCAGGCTTGCGGTATTCCTCGCGCCAGTTCCGCAACAGCGCACCCGGTTGGACGAGGCTGATGCCGTTGCTGTCCTTCTCGATCCATTCCCTTGCGAGCAGGGCCCTGCCAACGTTGCTCACATGGCCGAGGCTCACATTGGCGGCCTCAGCTAGCTCGGCGACGCGCCACGACCGAGCGGGCTCGCGGAGGAGCGCCCGTAGAATTGCGGCCGCTTTCGGGGCGAAGATCGACCTTAGTGCGCGCGTTTCCGACTTGGGCCGGTCTGGGACGGCCAGATCGATGTAGACGTTGTCGAACGCGAGGTGGGCATTCCCGACCAGATCTAGGTAGGCGATGTCGTGATCCAGGCAGATCGACCGGGACTCGGGAGACAGGTAGGGACTCACGAGCATGGGAATCCAACGTCGGTGGGAGTCACCGTGACCGGACTGACCAACATGGGCCAAGTATCCCTTCAGTTGGTAGACCCCGGATCGGACGAAGCGAGGAGCACCGCTCCGTTTGATTTCGACGACGAGTACATAGGCGTTGCCTCCGTGTTCGAACTCGATATGCCCATCTATGAGATGGCGGCTTCCGAGCATGTCTCCGTGGCGAACCGAATCGGTGGCCTGCAGGTTCGGGACACTCGCCAGTAGGTCACGGACCGCGTGCACAGCGTCGAGGCTGCGCAATCTTTTTTTTGGAATGCGCCTTTTCATCATGCACTGAAAATAAGGATTGTGGTGAACACGTCAAGTACTTTTCACTTGTGGACGGTTTTCATCGGTACGCTGAACACTGTGCAAATCGTGAAAACCAGGTGCCCCATCACCACGGAATGTAGTCCCTCCGATCCTAGCCCGGATTTCTCACAGCAATAAGATGGCATCGGCCTCCGGGGGTTGTTAAGTTTATGTGCCGCACAAACTTGACAGTCACCACACCAGAGGACCGATGCCGACACAGTGTAGACCCGTTTCGTTCGGATTTCAAGGGTGCCAGGGCCGGAAGGTGACCGCGGCGTTCGACGGCGGATCGATTACGTCGAATGGGGGAGCGCTGCTGCTCAGAGCGGCCGACCGGTCCACTGGGCTCGTCGACCGGGTGGCCGCGTGCTTCACGGACCACCGCGATGCCCGCCTGACAGAGCACTCGGTCGAGACGCTGGTGGCGCAGCGGATCATGGGCATTGCGCTGGGATACGAGGATCTCAACGACCATGACGAGCTGCGGCACGACCCGCTGCTGGCGCTGTTTTCCGGGAAGCTCGAGGGCCGCCGCAGGAGCTGCGCGGCGCTGGCGGGCAAGAGCACGCCGAACCGTCTCGAGCATGCACCTCCCGCCGGGGCGCCGGGGCGGTACCACAGGATCGAGCACGATGCGGACGCGCTGCAGGCCGTGCTGCTCGAGTCGTTCATCGACGCCTGGAAGGGGAGGCGGCCGTCGCGGCTCGTGCTGGACATCGACTCGACCGACGACGAAGTCCACGGCCGTCAGGAGGGCGGCTTCTACCACGGCTACTACAACCACTACTGCTTCCTGCCGCTGTACATCACCTGCGGCGGCCGCCCGCTCTTCGCGCTGCTGAGGCCGGGCAACGCAGATCCCGCCGGAGGCGTGAGGGGGCCGCTCGGCCGCATCGTCGAACGGCTCCGGCAGCGGTGGCCGGGACTGCAGATCCTGCTTCGGGCCGATTCCGCCTATGCCCGCGAAGAGATCCTGGTCTGGTGCGAGAACAACGGCGTGGACTACGTAATCGGCCTGGCTCGGAACTCGCGGCTCGTCGAGAAGATCGGCCCGGAGTTGGCTGACGCCGCGGCGTCAGCGGAGCGCCGGGGCCGCTCGGCCCGACGGTTCACCGAGTTCCTCTACGCCACCCTCACAAGCTGGTCCCGCAAGCGCCGGGTCGTCGCCAAGGCCGAGCACCTGCCCGGCAAGTCCAACCCCCGCTTCGTCGTCACCTCGCTGCCCGACACCTTCTCGGCCCGGTCCGTCTACGAGCGCGTCTACTGCCCGAGGGGCAACATGGAGAACGTGATCAAGGAGCAGCAGCTGGACCTCTTCTCCGACCGGACCTCCGCATCCCGCTTCGCCGTCAACCAGCTCCGGCTCCTCTTCTCCGCCTTCGCCTCGATCCTCTTCGACGCCCTGCGCCGTGCGCTCCACGGCACGCGCCTGGCCCGCGCCACCGCCGGAACCCTTCGGCTCAAGCTCCTCAAGATCGGCGCCCGCGTGACCGTCTCCATCCGGCGGCTCAAGGTCGCGATGGACTCCGCACACCCCTCCGCGACCGCCTTCGCCCGGGTCCACGCACGATTGCCAGCGTAGTTCCCACGCACTCCGGACATCCTCTCGGCAAGCCCGCCGGGACCAGTGCGCCCCGCGAGCAATGAAGACCCCTTCAGCCAGCAGTTCTCCCCGTCTCTCGCCTCTCACACGACGACACCGAGACCCCTTCCCGCCCTGCAACGCGGTTGACCCGCCCAACCACGGCCTCAATCCTTCATTCCACACCCGAATCCGCCACCCTGTGAGAAATCCGGGCTAGACGACTTGGGTCCGGTGCCCGGCAGGTCGCACCCGCTGATACGCCTGAACGACCTGGCTCTGCGGCACATGAGCAGGCTGCCCACCGCAACCTCTGCTGGGATGCCGGATGCGGCCATCCAGGATCGCGCACGCGAACGCACCCCCCGCGTGACGTGGAGGCGAGGGCGTGGTTTCAGACCTGTCCGGTCGGATGGGGTACCTCCAAAGGGATGGGCCGCTCAAGGGTGGACATAGCCGATTGAATCGGTCACACGGGTTGCCGTGAGCGGACACGCCCGCCGCGAGCGACCGAATGCCCGCCATTTGTTGCCGCTTTCCAGCTATTCCCATACCCTGGAATCAGATGGCGTCGCGTGGCGAGAACGGCAGATCGTGCAGTCCAAGTTGAACTTGGTCGAGTTCTCGCCGTGAAACGTCGGTCCTCCCGTGATTCTTACAAGCAGGAGGTCGCAGGTTCGAATCCTGCAGCGCCCATTGACCTTACGGGATTCAGGGAGTGCGATGCCCGCTATTTATGCTCGCTAAATGGGTCGCGCAACCGGCTTCCGGCGGTCCGCCAGCGCCTGCCTGAGCTGGTCCTCGTCGGCCTGCTGGTAGCACTGAAGGATCGTGTGGGGCGTCTTCCAGCCGCCCAGCTCGCAGAGCACCTTGAGCGGCTGAGTCATGAGGTCCAGATCATCGACGAGGCGGCCATCGACGTGCTGCTCGACTTCGGGCACAGCGAGGCGGCGGTCGCGAGCGCTCGGTCCAAGCTGGACGACTTCCAAGAAGTTCATCGCGGAGAACAAGGACGAGATCGAAGCGCTCCGCATCCTGTACGGTCGACCATACCGGACTCCAATACCGTCACGTTAAGGAGCTGCGCGACGCGCTGAGGAATCCGCCGGTTGGGATCCACGACCCAGCCAACGGGCTGTGGCGGCTCTACGAGGCGCTGGAGCCGGAGCGGGTCAAGGCCCGGGGCGGCATCTGGGAGACTTAGCCCCGGCGGCGGGGCCGCAATCGATCCCCCGTGTCGTGTTTCACAACTCCAAAAGCGGTCAATTCGCCGCAGGCTGGAGGCTCACGAGCCGAAGAACCCTTACCGTCGCCACATCCAACTCGTCCAACTCTATGTAAGCCATCAGGCCATCCGGGCCGAAGGCGTCCGGGACGCGAAACTCGTCGGCAGCCAAGGTTCCCAGGTAGTCGCCGTTTGCCGTGAGGACATCAGTAGGACCTCGGGATAGACCATCTCCACCCGTTCGCGAGACCCAAATTCGGTCTTCCACGTCTACCGCGAAATCGTCGATGACAGGCACCTCGGAACCATACTCCATCCGGGGTACCATCGACTCCGTCAGCGATCTCGCCAGGGCTTCGCTCTCCGAGCCTGACATGCCAGGAGCGTCGACCACAAACGTCGTGCCGCCGCCCGCCATTTGCCTCTGTCTCGCCGCCTCCCGCATCTCCGGCGTTACCGGAATCGGCTCAATCGGCCTCCCCAAGACGGCGTCAATCGTGCCGTCGTCTTGTATGATCCTCACCTGGTACCCTATGGAATCGACGACAGCCATCCGACCGTCGGTTAGCACCGCAGCCAATAATGGAGGCCCGAACGCCTGCAATCGGGAAAACAGTCCAGCAGGCAGCGACATCTCCAAGTTGCTTATGCGAACGGCGGTAGCGCCGCCCTCCCGCGTGGTGCCGACCGACGGATCGTATGCGCGATAGACTTCGACGGCAGCTTGGCCCAGGGTGTGGATTTCAAAGGTGCGAGTGTCAGAACGTACTGCCAGCAACCGGTCATCGGAAAGAGCGCCTCGAAAGATAGGAAGGCTGCTCGACGACACCATTACCGGCTGGCTCGTTGCCCCAAGCAACGGCGTCGTCAGGGATCGATTGTCAACCGCAAACTGGTCCACAAACTCCCCATTTGCGTCAAAGAGGAGCAGGGCGGCGTGTCCAGCGTCGCTTACGACCAAACGATTGTCCCTCAGAACCTCGACGCCGGTAACGCTCCGCAGCTCGCCGGGTCCGTCGCCGACCCGAGATACGAAGTGGCGGAACCCTCCTTTGGGGTCGGCGACCGCTATCCGAGGCTGTCTCTTGTCGACCAGAACGAGGTTCCCCGCGCCATCGAAATGCACCTCGGAAACTTCTACGAATGCCTGCCAGTCTGGAACCTCAGCGCCGCCGAGCATGAAAACTTCCTCGGTGGTTGCTGCCAAGGGGATGTCCGACGCGGCACGGCTCGCGCCATCGCACCCTATCGCCAAGAAAACCAACATGGAGGAACGCGCCAATAAGCGAACCGCGCATCTGAACGACGCCTTAATCATCCCGAGGACACCGTGCACTCCGATAGATTCCGAAGCGGTTAACCGCACAGATAGACTCCGAACCGGTTAGTCTCCTCCCCATCCTCGTTCTCGACAATGACCGTTGCGACAAGCGTACATTGGGGGACACTATTGATACAAGTTGCGTCACACGCTGGCGGTGGTGCTGTTGGTGGGTCTTGGGCTGCTGCTCTGAACCAACTGAGCTAAGCGCCCCCGGACGCCCTCCACGCATCATACCGCATGCGCAGGGTTCGCACCGGATTGGCGTCCTCGTGAGGCAGGGTATTCGTCGGGATGGCGGAGATGTAGAGGGTGTACTCGCCGTCGTTGTAGGGCGCGCGCAGGTCCTCGGGATGGTTGTCGGCGAATTCGCCCAGGGTGTTCTCCGGGTCCGCGGCGAGAATGTAGGCGACGTGCGAGGTCTTGCCGTTACAGCCCGCGGACGCCTCCGGCAGGGGCTCGGTCTCGCAGGTGCAGCGGCTGTCCCCACCCAGCTCGTCGGCCCTCTCCATTGCGCGCATGACGCGGTCGATGACGTCGTCGCTGCCCTCCTGCATGATGCGCGCGGACTCGGTGAGCGCCTCTGTCGTGGCGATGATGTTGCCCTGGACCGAGTAGAGGATGTCGTCCGAGCTGCGCCCCTGGATGTCCAGCGAGACGGGCCGGTTGCCTTCGCCGGAGCGCCCGGCGGTGCGGCCCTCCATGTCGATGATGCCGAACTGCCGGCGCTCGATGTCGGGATCCTCCTCGAGCATGCGGATGATCTCGACGGGATCGGTGCGGTTCTGCAGCTCGGCGAAGATGAGCTTCTGGTTCTCGTGGGTGCGGTCCACGCCCGCCTGGGCCGCCGCCACGCCCACGCCCGGCACCACCACGGCCTGGAGCAGCTTGAGCTGGTCGGGACCGGTCGCCGCGCAGGTGGCGGAGGCGATCACGACGCGTCCGGTGGCGAGGTCGATGGCAATGATCGACCAGGTGGCGAGCGCCGTCGAGGGAACCAGGAGAACGAACGCGAGGGCAAGGAGCAGGCGTCTCATGGGACTCTCCCCGGAGCATTCCGTGTGAAGGGGCGGCTGGCGCCCCGCAGGGGGTCACTGGCGAATGGGCGCAACCGGGCCTCGGATCCCGAATCCCCGGCGGCGGAGCTCATTGGCTGCGGGCTACGAACCGCTACGCGCTGGCCGTATTCTTCGAACCGAGACCGTGGTCTCCTGCAGACAAGGCGAACTCTCGGTGAGGACGCCTTCGACAATCACCTCGGTCCCGACCTCCCATTCGCCTTCCTCGCCGTCCAGCGCGTAGACATCGCCGAACTCGCCGAACAGCACCGAGCAGGGCTCTCCCACATGGATGAGCTGGCCCCTGCGCGTCAGGATGCCGTTCTCGTCGGTGGCGTGGAAGTAGTTGGAGAGCGCGAGGGGGCGAAAATAGAAGTCGAAGACGATGAACACCGTGGGACGGTCGAGGTGCGCCCACTCGGGCACCGTGACGGTCATGTCGATCCGGCCCCGTTCGGTGGTCAGTTCCTGTCCGATCTCCTCGAACCCGAACTGGGCGGCGCCGAGGCCGATGCGGGTCGGGGTGATCGCGGGAAGTCCCCCGGTGTTGATGCTGACGCGGGTCCCGGCGGGGCCGCTACGCGGACGGATGGTCTCGATGCGGCGCGACGGCGCGTGACCCTCCACGACCTCCGCCTGGGCCGCGGCGTCTCGCGCGTCCGCGAAGGGGAGCAGGAGGAACGGGATCAACAGCGCAAGGCGTGCGGCGACGCGGGCGCGAGCGACCGGGGACGGCTTTGGAACCTGGGACATGATCATCCTCCTCGCCGATGGGTTGGGCGGCACGAGGTCAACTTGCTGTATCGTACTCCAGAGCACGGGAGCGGGCCAGTGGAGACGGGGTGGGGCGATCTCCGGGTGTCCCAGCGACTACGGTAACGGTCATCTCAGCGATGCCGCTTGGCGTGGAACATCGCGTCAAGATCGCCGTTGAAGCGAAGGAAAACCGCAGGCCGAGTCTGGTGGTAGTTCTCGACACGCGTGGGGGCATCGTAGAGGTCGGGCCGATCGATCCACAACTCGAGTTGGACGACCGCCTCGTCCCGGCGCTATCCTACCTGTCGCAGTATGAGAGCTTGACACGCAGACTCTCCGGGACGAGCTGAAGCTCAAGGTCACGGATTTCGGTGAAGAACCGGAGTTGAAGATGGCGCGGCAGTCAAGCACTCCGACCAGGCGATTCGGCCGCAAGGCGGCGCATAACGTGGGGACGGAGATGACCCGAAACCGACGAGTTCCCGGGCAGATAGAGCGCCACGAAGGCATTGTCACGGTGCGGGGCGGCGGCAGGCACCGCGCGTGGAACGGGATCGAATACCAGACGGGAATGTGGGCCGAGAACGTGGGTTCCAACGCGCTCTCGATGAACGTGGCGATGATCCCGCCCGGCGGCGTGGCGCGGGCCCACATCCATGTGGACTTCGAAGTGATGCTCTACATCCTTCAGGGCAACGTGCGCCATGAGTTCGGACCGCGGCTTGAGAAGACGCTCGATAACGAAGCGGGGGATTTCATCTTCATCGAGCCCGGCGTGCCGCACGAAGTCTTCAACCTCAGCGATAGGGAGCCGGTGTTGGCGGTCGTCGCGCGCTCCGATGCCCGAGAGTGGGAGAACATCGTCGACTTCAAGCGGCCCGCCCCGGCCCGGGATGTGGGTTAGCGTTAGCCGTAAGCCCCCCGAACCACCCAGGCGCTTCCTGGTCGTGAACTAAAGAACCAGCGCGAGCGGCAAAAGCACCAGATACCCGAGAACGAGCAGCAGCGGGGCCGCAGTGATGGATCCCTGAGCGAGCAGGACATAGCCCAGGACGATCACCAGCAACCCCGCGAGACCCAGGATGCCGTTCTTGCGCGAGAAGCGGAGCGAGGCGCCGCTACGTTGAGTTCTCTCCCGCCTGCGGGATGCGCGGCGGGCCTTTCGTTTCCTTGCCATGGTCTCCAAGATCCTGCGGTTGGCGGGCGGGGTCAAGCCAGAAGGCGGGATCGTCCGGCAGTTCCGTGGCGCGAAGGCGCGCCATGCGCAGACGGCCGCGACGGCGTCTGACGGCGACCATGAAGGCAAGCGCGATCCCGAGGAAAGCCCAGAAGACGAGCGACTGCGAAAGCACCAGGAGCCAGCCGTAGCGGCGGCGGACGTATTTGTTCCAATCGCCCTCGAGTTGACCGCTGGTGACGCCGAACGTGCTGCGCAGCGCCGCTTCGAAGGATCTGCCTTCCCGCCACCGGGCGAGGAAGAGCGCCAGGCCTCGCTCGCCGCTCGCCGCGATCAGGTATTCGACCGCGGTCGCGGAGAGCATGTAGGCGATCTCCGCCGATGCGCGGTCGGTGGGCCATGCGAGGGCGAGAGAGTCCAGCGGGGGCGTGCGCCCGCCGGCCATGGCGAGGCGCAGACGCCAGCCCTCGGCGGCGTTCCATCCCCCTGAAGCCCACTCCGCGTATCCCTCCGAGAACCACCTGGGGACGCGCAGACCCTCCAGATGCTCGTGCAACCCGAGGTGAGCCCACTCATGGCGCACGACGCGCGCCTCGCTCCCTCCGCGCGTGCGCTCACCGGCGTAAAGGGGCAGGACGATGGTGCCGGCGGAAGGAATGGCCACCCCCGCGCCCCACTCCGGGACGGCGCCCCCGGCGAACCGAAGAAAGTCGGCCTCGGTCGCCGCCAGGTATACGCTCGCCTCGGCCGGCAGCCCCGGGGGAAGTCCAGGGAGGCCGGGAGAGTTGGCCAGCAGGGCAAGAACCCGTTCCGCGCGCAGGGAGTCGCCGGAAGCGTAGTGTATGGTCACGCCCGATCGCTCCAGCACGGAATAGGGGACGCCATCCTGGGCCTGCCGCGGCACGAGCACCGCAAGGCTCAGGAGAAGGATTCCGGCAAGGCTCATGTTTCGATCTTCATCGCGGGGTCAGCCGCGTTTCGCCGCCCACTCCGCAACCTCGGCCAGATCGGGAGGGAGAGGCGACTGGAAGCTCAGGGGCGTCCCGCTCGCAGGATGCGTGAAGGAAAGGGCGCAGGCGTGCAGGAATTGCCGCCCGGCCCGCCGCGACAGCTCCCCCGCCCAGCGCCGGGCGGGGCCGGCCATCCCCCGCTCCCACCCCGCCCCGTATACGGAATCGCCCACCACCGGGTGTCCGATGTGCCTCAGGTGCACCCGGATCTGGTGGGTGCGCCCGGTCTCCAGGCGAACTTCCAGGAGCTCCGCCGCTATCCACCGCTCCCGTACCCGCAGGTGGGTGACCGCCTGGCGCCCCCCTTCCACCACCGCCATGCGCTGGCGGACGCGGGGATCGCGGCCGATGGGGGCGTCGACCGTCATGGGGGTGTCGCGCAGGTGCCCCCACGCAGCGGCCAGGTAGGTGCGGCGTACCTTGCGCGCCGCCAGTTCGGCGGAGAGCGCCCGGTGCGCGGCGTCGTGCTTGGCCACCACCAGCAGCCCGGAGGTGTCGCGGTCGAGGCGGTGCACGATCCCCGGGCGCAGCCGCCCCCCCACCCCGGCCAGGTCGGTCACGTGGTGGAGCAGGGCGTTCACCAGGGTGCCGCGCGGGTGGCCCGGGGCCGGGTGCACCACCAGGCCGGCGGGCTTGTCCACCACCAGGAGCGCGTCGTCCTCGTAGACGACCGCAAGGGGGATGTCCTGCGGCTCGAGCCGGGTGGGTTCCGGGGGCGGAATCTCCACCTCGACGCGCTGGCCGGACTCCACCGGCGCGGACTTCTTGACGGGCCGCCCCTCCACGCGCACCAGGCCCTGCTCCACCAGCCTCGCCGCCCGGGTCCTGGACAGGTCGAGGCGGCGGGCAAGCCAGGCGTCGAGGCGCACGCCGGAACCGCGCCCCACGGTGAGCGTCTCGCGCCGTCCGGTGGGCCCGTTCACGACGCGTGCCGACGGCTCGATCCAGGCCCGGCGCCCGTGCACGGAGAGGTCGAACCACGCGCGCCGTTCATCGAGGGGGCTGCGCCCGCGCGCTGAGCAACCGCACCACGGGCGCCGTTCGTCGAGGGGGCCGGCAGATCCGCCCGCGCGCGCTGACGGGTCGAGGCCGGCGTCCACGCCGTCGAGTTGACCGCGAACTCCGCGCCCGCACCCGGCCGGCCCGCGCTCCCGCTCCGGCGCCATCGGACCACGATGCCTACTCGCCCGCGCGCACCAGTGCGATCGCGGCGCGGGTGCCGTCGAACGCCACTTCCCTGCGGTTCGTATACGCTCCGGAGGCGCCGCCATCCTCCCCCGCCACGACGATGTCGACGGCCAGCGTCTCACCCGCGATGAAGGTACGGTGACGGGCAGCGGCGGCACGCACGCCCTCCGGGCCGGAGATGGCGAGCCTGATCCGGTCGGTAACGTCGAGACCGGATTCCTTGCGCAGCCGCTGCACCCGGTTCACCAGTTCGCGCGCCAGCCCCTCCGCGCGGAGGTCGTCGTCGAGGGCCGGGTCGATGGCGGCGGTAAAGCCGCCAGCGGCGCGCACCACAAGGTCGCCGCGAGCGACCTCCGATAGCTCGAGGTCGTCGGAGCCGAGCGGGTGATCCGCCCCGTCCACGACGATCGAGACCGGCTCCCCCCGGCCCCAGGCGCGCAGTTCCTCCTGGCCGAGCGCGCGGATGGCGGCCGCGGCAGCGCCGCTGTGCCTCTGAAAGCGAGGGCCCAGGGTGCGGAAGTTGGGGCGGGCTTCGAGGCGCACCAGATCGCTGGTCTCGCGCACGAACGCAACCTGCTTCACGTTCAACTCCTCGCGCAGCATCGCCAGCACCTCCTCCCCAACCGGGGTGTTCCCGGGCACGACCGCGTAGAGCGTCCGGAGCGGCTGTCGCACGCGCAGTCCAGCCTGTTCGCGCGCCGCACGGCCCAGCGTGACCAGCTGCCGCACCGCGTCCATCGCCTCCTCCAGCTCCGCATCCAG
Source organism: Longimicrobiales bacterium (assembly GCA_965232315.1). GTDB lineage: Bacteria > Gemmatimonadota > Gemmatimonadetes > Longimicrobiales > Gaopeijiaceae > BD2-11. The sequence goes on from CBDDPN010000009.1 coordinate 194,409, forward strand.
GCAGCGCTCGTCCGGATGCGGCAAGGTGGCCAGGTGGACGCTCGCACCCCCCGTCAGCGCCCTGTGGAGCCAATCGCTGCAGAAGGGCGCAACCGGGGCGATCAGGAGGCTCACCGTGCGAAGGGCGAGGTGCAGGGTGTGGAAGGCCGCCTCGGCGTCCGCGGCGCCGGTCTTTCCCCAGTAGCGAGGCCGGCTGCGTCGTACGTACCAGTTGGACAGGTCCTCGTCCACGAACTGTGCGACCCTCCGGTAGGCGGGTGTGAACTGGTAGCTGTCCAGATCGGCGCGCACCTCCGCCACCAGGCGATGCAGCCGCGAGAGAAGCCAACGGTCGAGCAGCGACCTCTCGTCTGGCTCGCCGGTTGGCCGCTCAAGCTCGTTCGCCGGCCGCTCAGGCTCGTTCGCCGGCCGCTCAGGCTCACCGCTTCCCATCCCACCGTCCTTCGCGGACCCGACCTTCCCGAAGGACCGTCGTTCGCCGGCGGATGGCCTGGCATCCGCAGACATCCCGTCGTCGGCTTTCCGCGCCAGCACCCCCGTTGCGGCGCCCGGCATCAGGCCCCGCCATGCTCCGTCCCGGGGGCGCCACGCCTCCACGTTCGCGTAGAGGGCGAAGAAGCGGTACGTGTTGCAGAGGGTGTCGAAGAACTTGCGGGTCACCTCGACGATACCGCGCGGATCGTACCGCTTCGGCACCCACGGGTTGCTCGCGGTGACGAAGTACCAGCGCAACGGATCCGCCCCGTGGGCGCCTACGGCCTCCCAGGGATCGACCGCGTTGCCCTTGGACTTCGACATCTTCCGGCCCTCGGCGTCGAGCACCAGATCGTTCACCAGCACGTTGCGGAACGCCATCCCCCGCCCGAGCATGGCCGAGATGGCCATCAGGGAATAGAACCAGCCGCGGGTCTGGTCGAGTCCCTCGGAGATGAAGTCCGCGGGGAAATGGCGCTCGAAGACGTCCCGGTTCTCGAAGGGATAGTGCCACTGGGCGAAGGGCATCGCCCCGGAATCGAACCAGACGTCGATGACCGGCGAGGCGCGCCGCATGGTGCCGCCGCACTCGCGGCAGGGCCAGGTGATCCTGTCGATGAAGGGCCGGTGCGGGTCGAAATCCTCGCCCAGCGGGCCCGCCCGCTCCTCGAGTTCGGCCACGCTGCCGATCCACTCGGTGGTCGCGTCGTTCCGGTCGCAGACCCACACGGGGAGCGGCGTGCCCCAGTAGCGGTCGCGCGAGAGGGCCCAGTCCACGTTGCCGGCCAGCCACTCGCCCATGCGGCCCTCGCCGATCTCCGGCGGGTACCACGCCGTCTCCCGGTTGATGGCCAGCATCTCGTCCTTGAGGGTCGAGGTGGCGGCGAACCAGGATTCGCGGGCGATGTAGAGCAGTGGGGACTGGCAGCGCCAGCAGTGCGGGTAGGAGTGAGTCACCCGCCCGGCCCGGAAGAGGTTTCCGCGGCGATCGAGTTCTGCGACGAGCAGGGGATCGGCGTCCTTCACGAACATGCCGCCCACCACGGGCAGACCTTCGTGGAAGCGGCCTGCGTCGTCGATGGAGCGCATCAGGGGCAGGCCGTGGCGCTGGCCGGCGGCGTAGTCGTCCGCGCCGAAGGCGGGCGCGATGTGCACGATGCCGGTGCCGTCGTCCGCGGTGACAAAGTCCTCCAGGATGATGCGCCACGCCGACCCCGCGTCATCGGGCACGGGCACAACCTCCAGCGGACGCGCGTAGCGGACGCCTTCGAGCGAGCGGGCGTCGTGCTCGCGGACGATGCGGACGCCTTCCCCCAGGACGCGCTCGACCAGATCCCGCGCCATGATCACGCGCCGGCCACCCGCTTCCACCTCGGCGTAGGTGAGCGCGGGATTGAGCGCCAGCGCCACGTTCGAGGGCACGGTCCAGGGGGTCGTGGTCCAGGCCAGGAATGCCCGCCCTGCAGGGTCGGGCTCGCCTTCATCGGTGAGGAGCGGCGCCAGGAAGAAGAGCGACGGGTCCTCCACCTCGCGGTAGCCCTGGGCCACCTCGTGGGAGCTGAGCGCGGTGCCGCAGCGCGGGCAATAGGGCACGCTCTTGTGTCCGCGGTACAGGAGGCCCTTCTCCGCCAGGCGGCTCAGGATCCACCACACCGATTCGATGTAGCTGGTGTGGCAGGTGACGTACGGCCGCTCGTAGTCGAGCCAGTAGCCGATGCGCTCGGAGAGGGCCTCCCAGTCGGCCTTGTAGGTGAAGACCGAGTCGCGGCAGGTGCGATTGAAGCGCTCGATGCCCACCGCCTCGATCTCGGGCTTCCCCGAGATCCCGAGCGTCTTCTCCGCCTCGATCTCCACCGGCAGGCCGTGCGTGTCCCAACCGGCGATGCGGTTGACTCGCCGCCCCTTGAGCGCCTGGTAGCGACAGGCGAGATCCTTGAGGGTGCGCCCGAGGACGTGGTGCAGCCCGGGGCGCGCGTTGGAGGTGGGCGGTCCCTCGTAGAAGATGTAGGGCTCGCGTCCCTCCGCGGCTTCCATGCTGCGCGTGAAGAGGTCCTCTTCGCGCCAGCGTTCGAGAGTCTCTCGCTCCAGCTCGAGCAGGGTCGCGGGCAATTCCGGATAGCGCATGGTCCGACGCCCTACGCGAGCGAGGCGATGACCGCCCTGGCCACCGCGGTGAGGCCGGGCTCCGCCTCCATGGCGACCCGGATGATGGTCGGGACGTCCACCTCGTCGAGCGCGTCCGGAAGACAGACGTCGGTTACGATGCACAGACCCGCCACCCGCATGCCCATATGGCGCGCAACGATGACCTCGGGCACCGTCGACATCCCCACCACGTCCGCGCCCAGGGCGCGCAGCATGCGGTACTCCGCCCGGGTCTCCAGGCAGGGCCCGGTCACGGCCGCGTAGACCGCGCGGGCGAGCGGAATGCCCCGGCTGAGCGCGGCGTCCAGGGCGACCTGCTGGAGCCCGCGGTCGTAGGGCTCGGACATGTCCGGAAAGCGGGGGCCGAGTTCGTCCGCGTTGGGTCCCACCAGGGGGTTGTCGCCCATCAGGTTGATGTGGTCGTCGAGCACCACCAGCTGCCCCGCCGGCCAGAGCGGATCCATTCCGCCGCAGGCCGCCGAAACCACCAGGGTGTCCGCGCCCAGGGCGGCCATCACCCGGATGGGGAAGGTCACCTGCTGAAGGGTGTACCCCTCGTAACGGTGGAAGCGGCCCTGCATGGCGACCACGGGGACGCCATCGAGCGTGCCCAGCAGCAGGCGACCCTCGTGGCTCTCCACAGTCGACACCGGGAAGTGAGGCAGTTCCGTGTATTCGATGGCGCACTGCACGTCGATTTCGCGGGCGAGGCCGCCCAGCCCGGTGCCCAGCACCATCCCCGCCTTCGGCCGAAGCGGGCTCCGGGTGCGCACCACCGCGACCGCCTGGTCGATGCGGGCGACCAGATCCGCCGCCGTGGTCATCCCCGTTGGCGCGGTCATGTGGTGGTCGTCGTGATCATGTGGTCGTCGTGGTCAAGCGGTCGTCGTGGTCCGGTGGTCGTGGTGGTCAGGTGGTCGTCGTGGTCAGGTCGGTCCGATCCCCGTTGAGGCCGGTGGCCCCGGCGGCGGCGTCAGGCGGCCGTGCGCGATCTCCGGGCGGGCGGTTGCGGGCGCGGCCCCAGCAGCGCCGTGCCGACCCGGATCATCGTGCTGCCCTCCTCTATGGCGACGCGGAAATCGTTGGTCATCCCCATCGACAGATGGTCCGCCCGGTATCCATCGAGCCCCCGCAGCTCCTCGTCAAGCCGCCGCAGGGTACGGAACGCGGTACGCAACATGCTCTCGCGATCGGTGAACGGGGCCATGGTCATGAGCCCGCGCACCGAGACGCCCGGCAGCTCACAGACGCGGTGGACCGCCTCCGGTGCCTCTTCCGGGGCGAAGCCGCTCTTGGCAGCCTCCCCGGAGGTGTTCACCTGGACCAGAACCGGAAGCGGCGGGGCGCCGGCGGGGACGAAACGGTTGAGGCGCTCCGCCAGACGAACCGTGTCCACCGAGTGCAGCAGGTCGCAGATACCGATCACCCGGGGGGCCTTGCGGCGCTGCAGGTGTCCGATCATGTGCCAGCGCGCGGCCGGACGGTCCCCCAGCGCCTTGACCTTGGCGGCCAGCTCTCCCACCCGGTTCTCGCCGATGTCCCGGATACCGGCCTCGAGCGCCGCCTCCACGGCGGCCAGCGGGTGGCTCTTGGTCACCGCCACCAGCGTGACGTCGGCACCGCTTCTTCCGCTGCGGCGCGCGGCCTCGTCCACCAGGTCGAGAGTCCGGGGCAGCGTTTCCTTCAACCGGTCGCGATACATCGATCCAATCCCGTCGCCCCTAACGCCAAGGAACCCCGCCGGAAGCTCCGGCGGGGTTCCTGTCCGGTTCGGACCGTCCGAAGCGTCGACTAACGCGTCTGGAAGGTAATGGGAATCGCGATCCACACCGGCACGACCTTGTCCAGGTTGAGCGCCGGGGTGAACTGGAACACGTTGGCGACGCGCAACGCGGCCTCGTCGAGCGACGCGTGTCCCGAAGTCTGCGCGACCAGGGTTCTCTGCACCGACCCTTCCTCGTCGATGAAGAAGTGCACCTGCACCGTTCCGCCGATGCCCGCGTCGCGCAGGATCGGGGGGTATTCCCGCTCAAGCGCGCGCTGCACTTCACGCTCGTTGGTGAGGTCGGGGCGGACGGTGAACGGGGTGAAGGTGGGCGCCGCCGAGATGTCAGAGGCCTCCTCGTCCGGCGGTGGAGGCAGCTCCTCGACCGGATTGTCCTCGAAGGTGGTCGGCGCGATCGTGATGTCCTCGCTGATGTCGGCCGCCGCGATCACGGGGGTCGCGGGCCGGCTGATCGACTGCGGCGGAGGCGGAATCTCGATCTCGGGCGGGATGTTGACCGCCTCGAACTCCTCCGAATCGAAGGAGACGTCGTCCGCTGTCAGGTCCGGGAAGAACGCGAACAGCATGAAGTGGAGGATGGTTGCGGCGAAAACCGATCCCCAGAACCATGTGTTGAACGACTTCTTGAAGCGGTCGTTCGCTGTTTCCCTGGAGAGGGCTGTTTCCTGCTCAAAAGCGCTGTCGTTCATCGTCTCTCCCTCGTCATGCGGCGTTCCAACAAGGTCGCGAATACGACCCGGACCACGTTTGCTTCCTGAAGTTCCTTCTGGACCTGATCAACGTACTGATACGGCACTTCCGTGTCGGCCCGCAACGAAATCACCAGACGCTGGTTCGAGGCCCCGTAGAGCGGCGCCACGATATTGGACAGCGTGGTCATGGTGATGGAGCGGTCGTTCACCCACACCTCTCCATTGCGCTCTACCCAGACATGGAGAATGTCCTCTCTCTTCTCGTCGATCTTCTCGCTGGCTTCCGCCTCGGCCCAATCGATGGGCCGCTCCTTGCTGGTGCGGAACACCGTGGTGACCATGAAGAAGATGAGGAGCAGGAATGCGATGTCGGCCAGCGACGAAGAGGGAATCTCGTCGGAGGCCTTCGACTTGCGTTGGAACCCGCCGCGTTTGATGCCCATCGGCTAGTCCTCCAGCAGCTGCAGTGATATGCGTTCCGCCCCGGCGGTTTGCAGGGCGTCGAGGACATCCACCATGAACTTGTAGGGCGAGTTCGGGTGGGTCTTCACGGCGGCAATCAGATTGGGGTTCTCGGTCACCCCCTGGCGCCAGATGGCCTCCACGTCGTTGGGGCGCACCTGCTGCACCTGCGTGCTCTCTCCGCGCTTCACGTCCACCAGGCCGTTGGGCAGGATCGAAAGGTGCAGGATGTTGCGCTGGCTGACCTGGGCCTCGTCCCCCGGCGCCGGAAGCACCACCGCCAGCCCGTTGTCCTTCGGGAAGACGGTAGTGATCAGAAAGAAGATGAGCAGGAGGAAGGCGATGTCGGCCATCGAGGACGTGGGGACCTCGTCGCTGACCTTGGATTTCTTGTTCTGCAGTACGGCCATCTTCGACCCTCCGCCGGAGTTTCGCGGCTCTTTGGTAAACCTTTAGTACATGCGTCTCGGTTGCTTCGTTCCCGTCACTCCCGCCTCAGGCCGGCAGGCCGGGAGGCGGCGGGGAAAGGGCCGTGATCGGATCGCGGGCCACCACGGTGAGGTGACCGGCGGTCTCCAGATCCCAGGTGACGTTGAGGATCGCCTGCGTGCCCTGCTCCATGTCCACGATCAGCTGGTCGATGCGAGTGACGAAGAAGTTGTATCCGATGTTGACCGGAATCGCAATCGCCAGCCCGGATGCGGTGGTGAGGAGCGCCACCTTGATCCCGCCCGCAACCAGCGTCGGATCGACGCTCCCCGCGGCTTCGATCGACGCGAACGCCAGGATCATGCCCGCCACCGTGCCCAGGAAGCCCATGAGCGGAGCCACGTTGGCGATGGTCGCAAGCACCACCAGCCCGCGCTCCAGAAAGCCGAGCTCGATGGTGCCGACGGTGCTGATGGCCTGTTCGATCTCGCCCTCGCCCACCTCGCGCCCCCTGATACGCCGGAGCCCGGCCATCAGGATGGCCGACGCGGGACCCCGCTTGGAGCCCGCCGCGGCAATGGCGCCGTCAATGTCCCCGGAGCGAGCCAGCTCGTCGACCTCCACCAGCACGTTCGCGGTGTCCTTGTGAGCCGCCCAGAGCGTCCAGGCCTTGGCGATCATCACGCCGAGAGCGATGAGCGAGCACAGTACGAGCGGGTACATCATCAGCCCGCCGTCGGCAAACAGAGTCAACAGTCCGTATTGGTCGGTGGCCACCGAAGCCTTCCTTGTCTCGGGATTCGGCCGGGATCGCGTTCACCCGGGCAGACGGAACTCTAGCCAGCGCGCACCGCGCACGCTACTTCAGCAGTAGCGAACCTATCCATGCATCCGTCGGCCTGTCAACGCCGAAACCCGTCAGGAAGCGCCGTAATGACCGTCAATGTCCGCAACACTCGCCGGCGCGCCGGGCGCGCCATCCCGCCGATCACGTTCGCGCTCCTCCTGGCTGCCGCAGGCGCATCGCCCGCCGAGGGCCAGTTGGCGTCCGACCGCCCCGTCTGGCGCCCGGTGATTCTCGGAACCGAAGCCATGATCGCGGCGGAGCACCCGCTTGAGGCTCTCGCGGCCCAGGAAGTGCTCCGGGCCGGCGGCAACGCCTTCGACGCCGCCTCGGCGGTCTTCTACATGACGAGCGTGGTCGAGCAGCATCAGGCGGGGATCGGAGGCGACGCCTTCATGGTCGCCTATCTCGCCGCGGAGGATCGTGTCCTTTTCGTTAATGGGACGGGCTACGCGCCCGCGCTCGCGTCGCGGCAGTTTTACGAGGAGCACGGAGGAATCCCCGGCGCGGGCCCGCTTTCCACGGACGTGCCGGGTGCCGTGGGAGCCTTCGAGCTGGCTCACTCGCGTTACGGCAGCCTGCCCAGGGAGCAGGTCCTGGCTCCCGCGATCCGGGTGGCGCGCCAGGGACATCCGCTCGACTTCTGGGTCGCGGGACATCACGCGCGCTCGGTGGAAAAAATCTCACCCTACCCCGCCTCGCGCGCGCTGCTGATGCCCGGGGGACGGCTGCTGGGCGTGGGCGACCTGTACGTGCAGGAAGACCTAGCCCGCTCCCTGGAGGAGATCGCGCGCGAAGGCGCCGACGCATTCTATCGCGGGCGGCTGGCGCGGCTGAGCGCCGACTTCTACGCGGAGCAGGGAGGGCTGCTGCGCTACGAGGACCTCGCCGGCTACGAGGCGGAGGAGGCGGAGCCGATCCAGGTGACCTACGCCGGGCTCGACGTCTACCAGAGCGCGCCCAACTCGCAGGGCATCGTGATGCTGATGGCGCTGAATATCCTCGAGGGCTTCGACCTGGAGGCGATGGGCCATAACTCGGCCGAATACGTGCATGTGGTCACGGAGTCGATGAAGCTCGGCTTCGCGGACAGGAACCGCTACGTGACCGACCCGCGCTTCAGCGACGTGCCCACGGAGGAGCTGCTGTCGAAGGAATACGCGGCCGCGCGGCGCGGGCTCATCCGCATGGACCGGGCGATGAGCGCGGCGCCTGCCGGGGATCCACTGAGGATGGCCGCGGTGGCGGATGGACAGGCGGCGGAGTATGAGAGCGGGCGCCAGGATGTCTCCCGGCCCGAAGTCCTCTACCGGGAAGACGGCGAGACTTCGTCCTTCTCGATCGCGGACCGGTTCGGGAACCTGGTGTCGGTAACCCACAGCGTGAACTCGAGCTTCGGCAGCGGGATGGCGGTGCCGGGCGGCGGCTACTTCCTGAACAACCGCATGCCCTACTACGGCCTCGAGCCCGATGACGTGAATGTGCTGGAGCCGGGCAAGCGCACCCGCCACACCATCAATCCGGCGCTGGCGCTGAAGGACGGGAAACCGTACCTGGCGTGGAACACCCCCGGTGGCGACAACCAGCCGCAGGCGATGCTGCAGGCGTTCCTCGCCGTGGTGCACTTCGGCATGAACGTGCAGCAGGCGGTGGAGTCGCCCACGGTCACCAGCACGGCCTTCCGCGCGTCGATGTACCCGGGCCGCATGCGGGGCATGCTGACGATGCCCGAGGTCCTGTATCGGGGAACGGGCGAAGCGCTTGCGGCGCTCGGCCATCGCGTGGAGGTGAGCCCCCTGCAGCAACCCTACCAGCAGGCGGCATCCGGGGCCGGGGCGGTGAAGATGGTGATGATCGACCCGGAGACCGGTGTGATGTACGGCGGTGTGAGCCCCGCGAAGAGCGACTATGTCATTGGATGGTAGGAGAAGAGAACCATGCGCCCTCGACCCCAGACCCCACCCGAACCCACCGACGAAGAACTCAACACCTACATCCTGACGCGCTACAAGCTCCTCGGGATCGACATCTCCGTGCTTCCGGAAGCGGACGAGGATGCGCCGATGGACCAGGAGCGGTTGCTCGAGAATGGTCGCTCGATCCTCCGGCAGGACGTCGAGGCGGCAGACTTCGCGATTGATGCGCAGTTCAACCTGCCGAATGCCTTTCCGGCGCCGTTTGTGGCGTGGACCGAGGAGGAAGGATCGTGAGCAATCTTCCCACTCCCCAGGACAAGCGGGTTTCGCGTCGCTGGTTTCTCGAACGGATGGCATGGGTCTCGTCGGCGGCGGCGACCGGCACCCTGTTGGCACGCAGGCCCGCCGTCGCCAGCCCCGGCGGCCCACCGGTGACCCCGGAGGCCTTCGGCGCCGACGTCAGGGTCCAGGAGGTCGACGACCTCACGCGGCTCACGATGTCGGAATCGATGACCCTGATCCGCGCCGGCACGGTCGCACCGGAGGAACTGGTCGAGGCGTACGTCGACCGCATCGAGGCCTTCGACGGAACCTATCAGACGTACGCCGACCGGCCGTCGCGCGAGACGCTGCTCGCTCAGTCGGCGCGAACGTCCGCTGACGAGCGGCGCTTCCCGCTCAGAGGCATGTGCCTCGCGCCGAAAGACAATCTGTACACCGCGGATCTGCTGACCGAGGGCGGATCGCTGGTCTTCGAGGGCTTCCAGCCCGACTACGACGCCACCGCCGTCTCCCTGATGCGCGCGGCGGGCGGCCTGGTCGTGGGCAAGGCACAGATGGGCAACCTGGCCGGGGGCAGGGCGCGCGTATACGGGACCACCACCCCCACGACCCGCAACGCCTGGTCGCCGGACGACGTGCGTTACAGCCCGTCGGGATCCTCGGCCGGCACGGGCACGGCCGTCGCGGCCCGCCTCGCGGTCGCCGGCCTGGGCACGCAGACCGGGGGGTCGGTCATCGGACCCTCCAACGCACAGGGGCTGACCGCCGTCAAGCCCACGTTCGGACGCATCTCCCTGCACGGGATCATTCCGCTGAGCTACACGCGCGACCATGTGGGCGTGATGGCGCGCGACGCCATGGACGCCGCCATCCTGCTTCAGGTGTGCGCCCAGCCGGATCCGAACGATCCGCGGACCCTCGGCCTTCCGCGGCCGCCCAACTATGCGCTGGCGGCCACGCCGTTCGGCGGCGATCGGCCGCGCGTGCGCTGGGCCACCCGGGTCGGTATCTGGCCCGGATATCTGGAGGACGACAACGAGCGGGTGAACCAGCTCAGGCGCGCATTCCTGGCCGAGCTCGAGCGTAACCCCGCAGTTCAGATCGTGCCGGACGTGACCCTTCCGGACGACTGGGAAGCCCTCACCTCACCGCCCCTGGGCGGCTCCCACGGCGACCCGACAGCGTTCTTCATCGAGCATCTGCGAGAAGACGTGCGCAACTTCGCCGACCGCCTGCCACGCTTCCTCAACGGCATGCTTCAGAGCGCCGACACCTACGTGAAGGTCCAGCAGGCGAGAAACCTCCTGCGCCACCGCATGGTCACGCAGCTCTTCAACCAGTGCGACGTCGTGGTCACGAGCGCGGGCGGGGCATTCGACGGGGTCGGGCTGCCGCTCGCGTGCATGCCGATCGGGTTCGACACCGACGAGACCACGGGGGCGCGGGTGCCGCGCGGAGCCACGCTTGGAGCCCCTCCTTTCGGTGAGGAGCGGCTGCTCGCAGTCATCGCCGCGTACCAGGCGGTCACGGGGTTCCATCGGGAGCGGGCGCCGGATCCGGCGGGGTAGTGGGAGAGTCTACGCCTTCCGCTGTCCCCGCACGACATAGAGAAGGAAGCCCGCAGCACCCAGCAGCAGCCCCACGCTGATGGGCGACGAGAGAAAGATGAGGGGATCTCCCTCCGAAAGGATCAGCGCCCTGCGGAAGTTGGACTCGAGCATCGGGCCCAGGATCAGGCCGAGGAGCACGGGGATCACCGGGTAGCCGAGGCGGCGAAGGGCGTATCCCAGGACGCCGATGCCCACGGCCACGTAGATCGCGAAGGTGGTGCGCTCGGAGGTGAACGCGGCGACTACCGCCAGCGGGGCGATCGCCGGGAAGAGCACGCTCTTGGACACGCGCGTGATGCGTGCGTAGAACGGAAGCAGCGTCAGGCCGAAGATCAGGATCAACAGGTAGCTGGCGAAATACGCAGCGAAGAGTGGGGCGATGAGATGCGAGGCCTCGGTGAAGAGCTGGGGCCCGGGCGTGATGCCGTGGATGACCAGGCCGCCCAGGATCACGGCCGTGACCGCGTCGCCTGGAATGCCAAGCGCCAGGAGCGGGATGAGGGCGCCGCCGGTGACGGCGTTGTTGGCCACTTCCGGGGCGACGATGCCCTCGGGAGCGCCCTTGCCGAATCGCTCGGGGTGGGGGGAGCTGCGGCGGGCTTCGCTGTAGGCGAAGAAGGCGGCCATCGCGCCGCCGGCGCCGGGCAGTGCGCCGACCGAGGTGCCGATCAGGGAGTTCTTGACGAACGGTTTCCACCCCACGCGCCGCACCTCGCGCCACCAGGCGAAGACGCCGTCCGAGTGGCCGGGCGGGTGTTCCTGGGACTGTGACGGCGGCCGGCCGGCCTGATGGAAGAGCTCGGTGAAGGCGAAGATGCCGATCACGACCGGGATCAGCGGGAGGCCGACGAGCAGGTTCACCGAACCCAGCGTATAGCGCGGTACCGGCACCAGCGGGTCGATGCCGATCGTGGAGAGCATCAGGCCGATGATCGTGGCTACCATCCCCTTGGCGAGCGACTCGCGAGAGACGGTGGCGACCGCCACCAGCGCCAGCACCACCAGCGCGAACATCTCCGGGGACTGGAAGCGGAGCGCCATGCGGGCGAGCTGAGGGCTGAAGAGCACGAGCACCACGCCACCCGCCAGGCCGCCGACGGCGGAACTGAAGGTGGCAATGCCGATGGCGGTGCCGGTGCGCCCCTGGAGCGCCATTGCGTGCCCGTCGAGCATGGTCATCGCGTTGGCCGGTGCCCCGGGGATGCAGAGCGCGATCGCCGCGATGGAGCCGCCGTAGAGGCCGCCGGTGAAGATCCCGATCATCATCACGATCGCGCTCGGAGCGGAGAGCTGGTACGTGAGCGGCAAGAGCAGGGCGATGGCCAGGGTGGCGGTGAGGCCGGGGATGGCTCCGATGGCGATGCCGAGCAACGAGCCCGCCACCAGGGACAGGAGGAGGGACGGGTCGAGGAGGACTTCGAAACTCACCGGAGCGTCGCGCCAGTCCCGCGGTTGAACCTCGTGATCCCTCGATTCATCCCAGGATGCCCTCCGGCAAGCGCGCGCCGAGAATGACCCGGAAGAGGAGGTAGGTGAGGAGGGTCACGCAGGGAACGAGGACCAGGATCGTGCGCCGTTTGGCACCGAAGCGATCCGCGACCGCAGCGGTGTAGAGGAGGGTCGCCACGACGTAGCCGAGGGTCTGGAAGAGGGCGGCGTAGAGAATGGTCAGGCCGATTACGCTCCAGGCACGCGTGGTATCCGGCGTAACGTTGTCTTCGGGCGCGTCCTGCGCCGGGCCGCTTTCGTCCGCGCCGGGAGCGAGCGGTGTGGGGCTCCCATCCTCATCGCGGCGCCGGAGCTTGCGCCAGCCGGAAAGCGCGATCCCGCCTGACAGCAGAGCCAGAGCCGCCGCGAGGCCGATGGGGACGAACGCGACGCCCGGATCCCCGGAGGCCGTGAGCCCGCGCGCTCCGAACCCGTAGACCAGCGCGAGGATGAAGAGGGTAGCGCCGGTGATGAGATCGGTTCGGGGAGAGGGCTTCACGCGATCCATTTCGAGACCGGGGCGTTGGCTTCCTCGAGCGGCTGCGTGACGACGTCGAGCAGGAACGGACCGGGGGCGGACAGCGCCTGCCCGACAGCTTCGCCGAGTTCGGCGGGATCTTCCACCCGGCGCGCCCGCAGGCCGTACGCGCGGGCGATGGCGGCGTGGTCTGAATCCTGGAAGTCGACCGAGAAGTAGCGGCTCCGGCGGCTTTTCTGCCCAGCCTTGATCCAGCCGTACCCGGCGTTGTTGCAGACGATCAGGGTGACCGGGAGATCGAGGCGCACCAGGGTTTCCAGCTCGCCGGCCGAGATGCCGAAGCTGCCGTCGCCCATGACGCCGATCACCCGGCCTGCGTCGGGGCGGGCGTAGTACGCGCCGACCACGGCGGGCAGGGCGTAGCCCAGGGCCCCGAAGGCGCGTGGGCTTGCGAACCAGCGGCCGGCGCGGCGAAGGCGCCAGTAGGCGGAGACGTAGGGACACGGCGTGCCGGGGTCGGCGAGGATGATCGCGCGCTTCGGCAGTCGCGGCAGCAGTTCGGTCAGCAATCGCTCGGGCCGGATGGGGCGCTCGTCCGATGCGAACAAATGCGCCACGCGTTCGTCGTGGGCGCGCCGGCCCGCTTCGATCTCGGCGGGGTCGAGCCGGGAGCCCGCCGCGCGCAGGTCATAGAGTTCCGAGGTGAGGGCGGCGAGGCCCTCGAGCGCGTCGGCACGCATGCCCGCGGCGAGCGGATAGCTGCGCCCGAGAACCTTGTGATCGGCGTCGAGCTGCAGGATGCGCGCGTCGCCCGGGCGGGGCAGGGTCCACTTTTCCGTGGTCACGGACCCCGTGCTGCACCCCACGTAGAAGACCACGTCGGCCTTGCGCACGACGTCATGGCGCCAGGGCAGCCCGCCGTTGCTGCCGATGACCCCGAGGGAGAGGGGGTCGGTCTCGGCGATGCTCCCCTTGCCGGAGATGGAAGTGGCCACGAAGGCGCCCAGGGTGCGCGCGAGTTGGCCAAGCTCGTTCCAGGCGCCCGAACGCACGACACCGGCCCCTGCGACGATCAGCGGACGCCGGCTGGCGGCCAGCGCGCGCGCGACGACACGGACCTCGTGCGGGCGGGGGGCGACCCGCGTGGCGGGGTAGCGGCTGTACCCCGCATCGCCGTGTACGGCGGAGGCGGGGACCGAGCCCGCCTGGTCGAGATCCGTCAACGTGCCCACGCCCCTTTCGGTGGTGGCGATGTCGGAGGTCAGGCACACCATCGGCACCGATGACTCGTTGGCCTCGGCAACCCCGGGCAGAATATACGTGGCGCCCCCGCCGCTCGGGCCCTCGCACACCCCTACCCTGCCCCCCAGGCGGGCGTAGGCGTCGGCCATGAAGGCGGCGCTGCGCTCGTCGCGGGTGAGGACATGGCGGATCTGGCGGGAGGTGGCCAGCGCTTCGTACCACGGAAGCGACGTATCGCCGCACAGGCCGAAGATGGTGCTGACGCCCAGCTGTTCGAGGACGCCGACGAGGGCCTGGCCGCCGTTCACGGTCCGTCCAGGGACGGCAAGAAGCTGTCAGTCCGGTTCAAGCGCGCTCTCGCGAGGGCTTGGAGACCCGTATTCGTTCGCGCCGCCAAAGGAGAACTCGTTCCTCCTATGGTCATGACCATGGTCACGCACCCTCCAGTGCAGCCAACAGACCCTCGACCCTCAGCGCGAGGTCGTTCAGGTACTCGTGCACGGCGGCGCTGCCCCGCCACGCGGCTCCCACCGCCCCGGCTCTCGCCCAGGTTTGAAAGTCGGGCGAGTCAGCGGCGGCCTTGCACGCAGTCTCGAGGGTGGCGATCCGATCATCGGGCGTGCCCGCCGGGGCCATGAGTACGCGGAAGCTCCCGTATTCGAGGTCGAACCCCAGCTCGGTGAAGGTAGGTGCGTCCGGCATCAGCGGGCTCCGCTCAGGCGCCATCAGCGCGAGCACCCGTAGTTCCCCGCTGCGTACGTATGACATCGATGCCGGAAGACTGGAGACGATGGCATCGACTTCGTTTCCGAGGATGGCGCCGATCTGCGGGCCGGAACCGCCCTCGTACGGAATATGCCGCAGACGTATATCCAGCGCCTGCTCCATCGCCGCGGCGTGCTGATGCCACACTCCCTTCTGGCCGACGTTGCCGACCGCGATGGTGCCGGGATTGGCTCGCGCGGCGGCCCGGAATGCGGCGAGATCCGGCCATCGATCGGCGGGAACGATCAGGGCACTGGGATGCTCGGTCACCATGCACACCGGCTCGAGCGCCCTCCAATCCACCGGCGCCAGGCCCAGTAACTGAACGGTCAGCGCGTCGTAGGTCATGGTCCCGAGGGTGTATCCGTCCGCAGGGGCGTTCTGCACAACCGTCAGACCCACCGAACTCAGCCCCCCCGGGACGTTCTCGGTAACCACCTGCACCCCGATCTCTTCCTCGAACCACATCATGAAGCCGCGCATGGCGGTGTCGGTGCCCCCCCGCGCGCCACGGGATGACGTGGCGGATCTCGCGCCCCGGATCCGGATAGCCCTCCGACTCATCCGAGGACGGCATCCGGGCAACGAGGACGGCCAGCGCAGCCAGCGCCAGGACGATGACGGGGATGCGGAGGGGCAAGGGGCGGCTCCTGTCGCGTGGCTTGCGGGCTTCTCGACGGGTTCTCGAACGCGGTCGACGCAGCCCGGAGGGTGGGCATCGGACAAGTCCGGTGCGTCGGGCAAGATACATTTGTTTCCGCAGGAAGCGAAAGCGGTCGCCGTCAGGTGGAAACCTGGTCGCGGCTGCGCCTCACGGGAAAACCGCAGGTGGCCGCGCAAGGCTGGGCGCGCTGCTTGTCGCATGGCTGGATGAGCCTGCTTCGCATGGCCGGATGAGCCCGTACTTTATGGCCGGAATCCGATCGCGCGCGTACACTAGCAGAACTCTTCACATCTGCCGTCCGTCTTTGCCGCGAGAGGTCGTCATGTCCGGCACCCGACTCTTTTCCGTCCACCCCCGAGCTTCGGTAAGCGTTTTCGTGCGAAGTCTGTCTTCTGTAAGCCTTTTCGCACCACCGTTGGCTCTTGTAAGCCCGCTGGGTCACCTTCGTGCGCTGGTTCTGTGCGCCGCGATGCTTGCACCGGCACTCCTGCTTCCCGGTGACGGGTTCGCCCAGGACGCGGAGGTCGCGGTCAACGCCTCCGACCACCCGCTCCTGCGCGCGTTCTCGTGGCGTTCCATCGGCCCGTACGGGCAGGGCGGCCGGGTCGATGACCTGGCGGTGCATCCCGACGACCCGCACACCTACTACGTGGGCTTCGCGACCGGCGGTCTGTGGAAGACGACCAACAACGGGACCACCTTCGAGTCCATCTTTGACAGCTTCGGGACGCACTCGGTCGGGGCGCTCGCGGTTGCGCCATCGAACCCGGACGTCGTCTGGGTCGGGACCGGCGAGGCCAACAACCGGCAGAGCTCATCGTTCGGGGACGGCGTCTACAAGTCCGAGGACGGCGGCAAGAGCTTCACGCACGTGGGGCTGCGGGAGACGCAGTCCATCGCCCGCGTGATCGCGCATCCCGACGACGCGGACGTGGCCTGGGTCGCGGCCAACGGCCACCTCTTCGGCCCCAACCCGGAGCGCGGCGTCTTCAAGACCACGGATGGCGGCGAGTCCTGGAGCCACGTCCTCAGCGTGGACGAGGACACCGGCGCGACCGACCTGGTCATCGACCCATCCAACCCCAACACGCTCTTCGCGGCTACCTATCAGCGGCGCCGGACTGCGTGCTGTTTCGTGGGCGGAGGGCCCGGAAGCGGCATCTGGCGCTCCGACGACGGGGGCGAGAGCTGGAGCCGACTGGGCGGCAACGGCCTCCCGCGCGGGACCATGGGGCGCGTCGCGCTGGCGATGACGCCGGCCGATCCCGACGTCCTCTACGCCCAGATCGAGGTCGCGGCGGACAACGAAGAGCCGCTCACGGATGAGGAGCGGGCCGAGTGGGCGCGCCTGGACGACGAAGACCAGCCACTCCCTCCCGACCCCCAGTACAACGGCATCTGGCGCTCGAACGACAAGGGCATGAGCTGGGAGTTCCGCTCCAACGAGAACGGGCGCCCGATGTACTTCAGCCAGATCCGCGTCGATCCGGCGAACCCGGACATCGTCTACGTCGTCGACCAGAGGGTGCACAAGTCGCGCGACGGGGCGCAGACCTTCGAGGTGCTGGACGGCTACGGGCACGTGGACCAGCACGCGCTCTGGATCAACCCCGAGGACAGCGACCACATCATCCTCGGCAACGACGGCGCGGTGGACGTCAGCTACGACCAGGGCGAGACCTGGGAGGCGCTCCGGCGCTGGGACGTGGGCCAGCCGTATCACGCGAGCGTGGACATGCGGCGCCCGTACTACGTGTGCACCGGGCTCCAGGACAACGGCAGCTGGTGCGGCCCGAGCGCGGTCCGGACCGGCGAGATCCTCTCCGAGGACTGGTACCGGGTCGGGGGCGGGGACGGCTTCTACACCGCCGTCGATCCCACCGACCACACCGTCGTCTATTCCGAGTCCCAGAACGGCAACATCCGGCGCCTGAGCCTCGCGACCGGCGAGCAGGTCAGCATCCGGCCGCGGGCGCCGAGCGAGAACAATCCCTCGTCGAACATCGTGCCCATGCCCGATCGCGACGCCGAGATCCGCTGGAACTGGAACACGCCCTTCATCCTCTCGCCCCACAATCCCGATGTGGTGTACGCGGGCGGGAACCGGTTCTTCACGTCGATGGACCGGGGCGAGACCTGGACGATGAGCCCGGATCTGTCGAAGAACACGGACCGGGACATGATCGAGCTCATGGGCCGGGCCAACGCCCTGCCCCGCTGCAACCAGATGGACCGCGGCCAGGAGTGCATCCTCTCGCGCAACGACGGCGTGAGCTCGTGGGGCGCGGCCGTGTCGCTCACCGAGTCCCCGCTGGTGCCTGGGCTCCTCTGGATGGGAACCGACGACGGCAACCTCCAGGTGAGCCGGGACGGCGGTGCCAGCTGGAGGGAAGTGGGAGAGAACATCCCCGGAGGGACGAAGGGCTACTACATCTCGCGCATCGAGGCCTCGCACTTCGACGCGGGCACGGCCTACGCCTCAGTCGACGGCCACAAGAGCGGCGATCTCGCGCCCTACGTCTATGTGACGCGCGACTATGGCGCCAGCTGGGAGAATATCACGTCGAACCTGCCGGAATATGGCAACGTCAATACCGTGCGCCAGGATCCGCGCAACCGGAACCTGCTGTTTGCGGGAACCGAGTTCGAGTTCTTCGTCTCGCTCGACGAGGGCGGGAGCTGGCACCACTTAATGACCGGGCTCCCGGTGTTGCGCATCGACGACGTGCTGGTGCATCCCCGTGACAACGACCTGGTGCTGGCCACCCACGGCCGGAGCGTTATGGTGATGGACGACATCACGCCGCTGCAGCAGCTGACCCCCGAGGTGATGGAGCAGGACGCGTTCCTGTTCGGGCCGCGCGAAGCGGTGGCCTGGAAGCAGAACCGGATGCGTTCGCGCTCAGTGACGGGTGACAAGGTGTTGCGGGGGGATAACGCGTTGGCGGGGACGGCGATTCATTACTGGCTGTCGGATGACGTGGACGCGCGTGAGGTGAGTTTGACCGTCACCGACGTGGTGACCGGTGAGGTCTTCCGAGACTTGGAGGCGACCGGGCAGGAGGGGATCAACCGGGTGCAGTGGGACCTGCGGGGGAACATGCCGGAGGAGGCTACCGGCGGCGGGTTCGGGTTTGGCGGGCCGCAGGCGCCGGTGGCAGAGCCGGGGACCTATCGTGTGACGTTGACGGTGGACCGGGAAGAGTTCACCCAGTTGGTCACCGTGCTGGAGGATGTGTGGATGGGGGGGTGAGGGCGGCTGACGAAAGCGTATTCGCTCCGCGTTGGCGGAGGGCGCGACGAGGGTGACCGAACGACAGTTACATACCCACTTCGGCCAACTGACTGTACCTCGTCATCGAGTAAGCGCTTGCGCCCATCTGGCTTGGACGGATCACGCCCCTGTGAGAGCGGCACCAGGTCGACAATCAGTATCAGAATCCGCTCCCGTTACCGTCCATCGCCTTCCGCCCCGCTGGCGTCCTCTGCCCGTATCTCGTTCCGCTCCGCGCCTTCGGCCGACATCTCCTTCTCCTTTGCGCTCTTGGTTGATGTCTGCAAGTTGGCCACTAGCTGTGCCAGTGCAAATCCCTTCTCACGACTACCGAAATAAAATCCGAGAATTGAACCGGCGAGTGCGCCGAGTATGGAGATGGCTTGATTGTAACCATCGCCAAGGGGTTCGCTTCCGAACACCACGGTCAGCAATAGTGAGCTGACCACTAATAGTGCCAACATGCTTCGCACACTACCTCTCGGAAGATTCAAGCCCCTAAGTGGCGCCGAGTTGTCGGCTTTCCGACTGTTTACATAGAACGGCAGTAACACTAAGATAGCCGCGAGAAGAGCCACGTGTGTCCACCCTAGTGGATGCATTCCCATGATCTCCTTTGGCTGGATTTATCTTTGCCGACGCTTCATTATTTCGTCACGAACTCATCGGAACTATACAGAGTCTACTCGTCCGGTTTGCCAGCATCACTGTCGCCTGCGTCGGTGTCGTCGACGACGGAAGCTCTGCTGAGGCGGAATTTTACCTCATATTTGCCCGCGTTATCCCCGTACTTGCTGTCGAACGCGATTATGTGCAGCACGCCAGCCTCCTCGGCTGTCTTGTCCATGCAACCACCAACTTTGCGGCAGGGGAAGAAACAATTGTGTTGGCTGAGGTTATCGCTGAAGTATTCTGGCAGGCGACCAGGGTCTTTGGCACCAGATTCCAAGTGGTTCTCCTTCGTGGCATAAAACACACCGCGTGCTTTTGGCATGGGGATTATATACAGACCTTGACAAACCCCTCATTGACACGTTAGATTAGGTGCATCAGGATAACACGAGGCACGATAGCGGGTTAGGAGGTCAGAACACCATGGCAACACAAAAGGCACCGGGAAAGTCACACCGCAAGGGCATCACACTGATGGAACTGGCCGACAGGTTTCCGACTGAGGAAGCGGCTGTCCGCTGGTTCGAGGGCATAGTGTGGCCTGACGGTGAGCGGTGCTGCGGGCATTGTGGCGGTCTGGACACGCATCGCGTGAAGAGCGGCAAGCCGATGCCTTACCGCTGCCGCGACTGCCGCAAGTATTTCAGTGTTCGGACTGGCACGGCTTTGGCGCATTCGCGTCTACCGCTACGCAAGTGGGCGTTCGCCGTCTATCTGGTCTGCACGAACCTGAAGAGCGTTTCGTCAATGAAGCTGCACCGGGATATCGGCGTGACGCAGAAGACCGCATGGTTCATGCTGCACCGCATCCGCGAGACGTGGGCGGTCGATACCGGCGCGGCGTTTGCGGGTCCGGTCGAAGTAGACGAGGCGTACTTTGGCGGGCTGCGCAAGAACATGCCGAAGACGAAGCGCGAAGAACTGACGGGCCGCGGCACAAAGGGCAAGACGGCGGTTGTGGGCATCAAGGACCGCAGGACCAAGCAGGTTGCCGCGCGCGTGGTCGAACACACGGACAAGCCGACGCTACAGGGTTTCGTGGACGAGCATGCCAGCGCGGACGCGAAGCTGTACACGGACGATGCGACGGCCTACGGCGGGACCGACAGGCCGCACGAGACGGTCAAGCATTCGGCGCAGGAGTACGTCCGGTATCTGGACGGCGAGACGGTCCACACCAACGGCGTGGAATCGTTCTGGTCGATGCTGAAGCGTGCCCACAAGGGCACGTTTCACCGGCTGTCGGCCAAGCACCTACAGCGGTATGTGAACGAATTCGCGGGGCGTCAGAACATGCGCGAACGCGACACGATAGATCAGATGACGAACGTTGTCGCCGGGCTGGTTGGGCGACGGCTGATGTACGCGGAGTTGGTAGCATGAGTGAGCGACATTTCAGGCAGGTCAAGCCAACAACCCCTCCCCTGCAAGATGGTGCAAGGGAGTGCTGCGACGAAATGGGGGGTGCCAAGACTTATGGCAATCAGGCGCAAATGGCGATCCGTGGGAAGGTGTACGGCATCGACTGGTGTATCCACCAGATCGTCGCAGCGCTGAACGCGGGTGGCATCCCAACGGAGGCAAGCTGTTGCGGTCACAAGGAAATGGCGGGCCGCATCGACTTGCTGGACGGGCGGACACTCATCATCGTGCATTCCGACCCGTGGCACCCCCGGTCTGAACGAGACGAGAGTGGACGCCCGGTGACGGACGCCCTGGCGGAGGGCGACCGTCCGAAATGGCTAACTGGTATGACAGGGCTCTGAGCAGTGCTTGCACCCGTTCGCATTATACCCCAACGCTATCGCCGCAGCGACCGCGCTACTGCACAGGTAGAATTCGCCAAGGTCCTTCTTCTTGTTGGCCAAGAGAAGCCAGTAGCAGTCGTCCTCGTGGACCTCGTGGTCCCCGTTGGCCTGCTCCGTTTCGTTGACGTAGTACCTAGTTTTGGACACCCTGAAGCCTCCCCTCTTGTTGACAAGTCGCACCGAAAAACCGCGCACCACGCTAACGATAATGCCCGGCACCGTGCAACGGTGGGGGCACGGGCGGTTGGTAGCCGCCCTACGGGTTGCTGGCTAGCTCCAGATCACCAGCTTCCCGATTGCCCCCACCCCCTGCACGAAGGAAGATACGGCGAACAGGGTAGCGCCGGTAACCTGCCGTCGCAATCGCTACTCCATGGCTGATTCGATTTCCGCGATGATGTGGCACGGCTCGCACACGCCATCGGCGTCCAGTTCGTCGCGCCAGTCGCGGCATCGGGTGCAGCGCACGAATCCGGCGTCCAGCATCTTGCGGCGCTTGCGGGCCGCTATCGCCTCGTCGCGTTCGGTTTTCAGGCGTTCGCGTTCGGCCTCAAGCCGCAGGACGCGCGTTTCTTCCTCAAGACGTTGGGCCTTCTGCTTGTTGCGTTCATCGATGAACTGCACAACCATGAACACGGGCAGCAGCGCCAAGGTGAGACCGCATCCCCAAAGGCACCCTGGGTCCTCAGATTGCATTGCCAGCGCCCTGCGGTGGCGGCAGCCTAAGCAGCGCGTCGGTATAGCGCTCCTCTTCGTCCGGCGGCAGCGGTCGCGTGGGCAGCCCGCGTCCCAAGAACGCGCGGCACCTCATGCGCCCCCAAGCGTCCCGATCGGCGGTCTTGGCCGGACTGGCGCGCATGTGACCGTGCGTGATCGCGATGTTGTAGCAGTACCGCTTCTCGCGGTTCGTAAGGACCGGCTGCGCGCGGGGCGGTGGTCCGGCCTGAACGCCCTGCGGGACCGGTTTGCCGATACACACGTTGAACCGACCACTCGGCCAAGTCGCGGTAATCCAGTCCTCGAACGTCGGCCTGCGCGCATCAGGGATGGTCGCGTGTTGCGCCCGCAAATCTCCGCAGTATGCGGGCTCTTGGGAAAGCAGGACGGTGGGCACTAGCATGAACGCGAAGAACAACGGACGAACGTGGGAAGGCGTGATCGCCATGGCATCCCCCCAACCAAGAGGTTTGTGTCCCGGCCCAACGGGGGCCGGGCCTTGGTTGCCTCCCGCATGGAAGAAACGCATGGAAAGGTCCTGCCTATTCGCCGGGGACTCGGGGAGCTACCCTCCGTCCACGCAAGCGGCTTTTGTATTCAGCAGGAAGCCCGACATGGGCTCCCATGCAAGAAGCAACCGTCCGCAAGGTAGGCGGGGGATCGCGGCTAGGTCAAGGCGGTGGCGAACGGCCTTGCTTCGGTATGCGTTCGGGCGTAAAATTTAGGGGTTGACACCTGACCCAAAACCGGGGCTGACATGAGCAGAGCAAGCGAAAAGGCCAAGTGTGTGCTGTGCAAGCAGGGAATCGACCGTCTAGACGCTGGGCGAACCGATAACAACGGCCACACGGCATACGAACAACGATGCCCCTCGTGTGGCTGGTTCGTCATGGAAGCACCAGCGGCCACCATCCTCAAGGTTGCCGTTGACGACGGTGAGCGCACACGAAAGAACATCGTGGATCATTTTCGCGACTTCATCCACTCGGGAAGGGCCGACGAACCGGCGGTCATCACATCCGACGACGCACAAGCCTACTGCTACCCCCAAGCGTTCATAACCGCCAAGGCGGTCCACGACCGACTGATGAACGGGCCGATCAGGGAGTTGCAGGGATCGGTCAAGGGCTTGGATGAAAAGGTGGATGACCTTTGTGAGACGGTAGATGACCTCTGTGAGATGTCCACCAAGGTGAACGACATCCACGGATGGTTTCAAAGCCTGAACGAAAGGATGGACCTAGAAACTAGCCGCGACTAAGGGAGACAGGCAGCAAACGATGACGAAGAAAAAGACCGTCGCAACGCGACCCTCACAAGACTGGCGCAAAGAACTTCAGGGCGCTACGCCGGAGAAGCTGGCGAAGGCGTTGTTGAGGCCGATAAGGCGAACGAAGGTTAGGAAATCTAGTTAGGTATATAATCCCCTTTGGCATACAGACAAGAAGGCCGCCCTCTTGGGTAGCGAAGTCCCCGGTGCCAGGATCCTGCCCGTAGCCATCGCGACGACTTCCATTTATCGCGTTACCCAGCTGTTTGTCAAGCTCGCTCGCTTGTTTCTTGAAGTCTGTAACTCTGGTTTCCACCTTTTTGGGGCCGAACAGTTGAAGACCAGTGGTTATAGTACCGCTGATGATAGCGACAAGGCTCAAGATCTTTTTCCCGAGGTTATTGTTATCGAACGAGCAGATCCCTGCGATGTCTAGGATCTCAACTTTATCTCCCTTCTTGATACCGTCGACCGTGATCCCCGAGTCGTCGGTTGAGCTGATTTCTGCCCAAACGTCCACTGTTGTGGCGTTCAGGGGGATCGTTGTGTCTGGACCAAAGGGCTTTTTCTCTTGCATAGGGTTTACCTCCGGGATGGACCTGCCCCGCTTTCACGGACGGTTGGTGTTGGCGGTTGATGATGTCTGACGTGGTTTGCCACTCCCGTGCGGAGAGGGCGGCGGCGGGGAGGAAGCCGGTGGCGACGGCGAGGGCGAGAACCAGCAGGCTCTCACGAACCGGGCGGCTGGGTGGTATTCCTCCCGTCACTTCCATGCTGTCTCTCTCCGAGTGGATTCCGATACTGCGCGCTGCTGCCTCAGCCGCATGACACACGCCCTTGGAGACGACCGAGCTGCTGGAAACGGGAGTTGGAGCGGCGTTGGGGTCGCACCGAAACCCGCATCAACGGCGCTTTCGGAGCAGCCGCCTACCGGCCTTCCGTTTTCGAATCGTTGCCGTCTTGCTTCATTGCCAGTCTCGTCGTAATAGATCCAAGTGCCGTGCAATTCGTCATTCACGTAAGGACCTTCCCCTCGGCCCCCTCCTTCGAAAGACACGGTCCAAGTGCCGTGACGCTCGTCGTTCACGGAAGGACCTACTTCTCGGACAACGTTGTCGCGGCGGCCCTCGTGGAAGATGCTCCAGATACCGTGCTTATCACCGCTGACGTAAGGTCCCTCGCCTCGGGAACCGTCGCCAAAAGAGATCCGCCAGTTGCCGTGGCGCTCGCCGTTCATGAAGAAGCCCTCCGACCGGTCGCCACTCGACCAGTTGATGACGTGGCAGCCTTCACGTTGCCCGCCTTGGAGCAAACCAGAATCGGTCGAGCTTGAGTCACTCCATTGCCACCCAACTTCTCCCCGGCCTTCGGCGAAGCCATCTGAACACTCCCCGCTCCAGTTCGCGCTAAAGCCCTCCCGCGGTAGGGGATTCCACAGGTAACATCCAGGATGGTTGGAGATTTCCGCCCAACAGCCCTCGGACGACGCTCCTCCCGTGCAGATCGGCCCTTCCGGCAGACTGATCTCTCGCTCACTCCCCCCCACAACCACCCCCTCGGCAACACCCCACGTCTCCGTCAACAGCACTTCGAATCCGCTGCCGTCGCTGTAGCTGCTGTAGCGCTGGTTGATGGTCGTCGCCTGGGTCTCGGCCGCATCGAAGTTCGTGCCGAACCCCACGCTGAAGGCCTGGAACCTCGGGTCCTCCGAGTCCACGGTCAGGTCCTGGCGGATGACGCCCGTGTAGCTGATGATCACGGCGTGATCGTCCCCGGGATCGGACCACGCGCACCACACCTCCGGATAGGAGCCGAGCTCCGAGCTGAGATCGCGTTCGACCTCGGCGCGCTGGCCGATGTCCGCCCCGATCCGGTACACGATCTCCATGTCTTCCGTGTAGACCCTGCGGATCGGGTTGGTCGCGAGGGTTCGCCTTTCGCTCCCGACGCAGACGACCGCTTCCGAACCGGACTGGGCGGCGGCGGGGAGGGAGGTGACGCCAACGACCAAGGCAACGGCCATCAGGTTCACGAGCGATCGGCTGGGTCGTGTCAACAGCATGCTGCTATCTCCTTTCGTCGGGAACTTGCCCCTCCAACCGGATCGTGTACCGGCCCGTCTGCTCGGCGATGGCGCTCGTCGCGAGAATGGTGTACTGCCCGGTAGACGGCGCCCGAAACTCCACGCGAGCGTTCCGACCCTCTCCCCCGTCGTCATCACTGGCGACTTGGGTCCCGTCGTTCCACAGCACCAGCAGGTACCCGTCGACCTGTTCGGATTCCATGGTGACCACGATGCGCTGGCCGACCGTCGCCGAGTAGCTCCACTCATCGTAGTAGGCCAAGCCCCAGCGAACTCCGTCCGTTGACGCGAGACTGCCCGTGGCTGATCGGCCCGCCACCAACGGACTCGGCTGACTCACCAGGAGCCGGCGGTACGCGCTGCTTCCGGTGATCGCGTCGTTCTCTCGGGCAAAGTCGACTGCGCGCTGTCCGCTGGCGTCCCTCACTGCTGGATCCGCACCGGCGTTGAGTAAGGCGAGAACCACGGAAGGGTCGTCCCTTTCAAGGGCTGCCCCGTGGAGCGGTGTCCGGGCTTCCTCCAAGTCGCCGTCTCTCGCGTTCGGGTCTGCGCCGGCGTCAAGGAGTTGCCCTACCACTGCTAACGTGGCCTGCCTTGCCGCCAGGTGAAGTCCTGTGGCGCCGCCGACGGTTCGCGCGTTAGGATCGGCTCCGCCCGCGAGCAGAGCGGAGACAACTCCCGGTCCGGCCAGCGGCACGGCGAAGTGCAGGGCACTCCAGCCATACGCATCCGCCGCGTTGGGATCAGCTCCTCCCGCCAGCAACAAACTCACCGCCACCGAGTCGCCCTCCAGGATCGCCATCGGGAGGATCGTCAGATTCTCGGTGGCACCCGCCTCGACGAGCTCTGAGACAACGCCCTGCTCGGCTGCGTAGCGTAGAGCGGAATGCAGAGGGGTTCGCCCGTCGTTGCTCTCGACCAGCGGATCCGCTCCCGCCCCCAACAGCCTCGTGACCGCGCGGGCATTCCCGCTCTGTGCGGCAGCGTAATGCAGCGGCGTGTAGCCATCGTTGTCCATGGCGTTCGGATCTGCGCCAGCGGAAAGAAGGTGAGAGATGACCACCGGGTTGCTGTTTGTTGCGCCCCGGTGAAGCGGCGTCTGCCCCAAGTCATTCATCGCGTTCGGGTCCGCACCCGCCTCAAGCAAGACTTGGACAATCGCCGGATTGGAAGTAGTGCCTGCGGCATCATGCAATACCCAGGGATTCCAAGAGGCCCAGAAATCGAGTCCGTGCTCCTGAATGCAGCGCCGAAACCCCCCGATGTCGTCCCAGTCCTCGGGTCCGACACCACACTCCTCCTGCGCGAAACCGGGTGCGGCGTCCAGCAGGATGGCCGAGGTCGCCAAGGCGAACCACCAACTGCGCGGAGCAAACAAGCGCCGAAATGCGTGCATGGACCTCCCCGCTGCTCATCTTCTGGCGTCTTCAAGGCACGCCGTCGAGTTGCTCAAGATTCGCCCTGCACCGCAATCTCCCGCAGCGATTCGCCGCGCTACGGACTGGCACACATCTTAGGAGTAACCCCCTCAACAAATGCCCCGAATAGGCTCACGTGTCAATAGACATCGAAAATGTCCGGCATTGACATCGAAAATGTCCGGCAATGAGTGGCGACAATATCCGTCAAATGGGCATCGACAATGTCCGAGGATGCGGCCCCACTCCTCGAAGCCTTTGTTCGAGGTCAGGACCGTCGAGGCCCCACCGTAGCGCCGGTTGATGAGCTGGAAGAAGAGTACGGCGCCACTCTGGGTTACCGGCAGGTACCCGATCTCATCCACGACCAGCAGGGCGGGGCGGGTAGGGTCTTGAGGCGGCGGTTGAGCCTTCCGGCGGATCGCCAACATTCCCCACATCGTCTACACTGCTCCGATGCACACTGACTGGTTCAACGACCTCTTCGGATTCGAGGAGCCTTCGCCACAGCAGATCCGGACTCACCTGGAAGTGGATGGCACGGTCCTTCGATCCCGCGTCAACGGGGCCAGCTATAAGATCGGTATGCTGGAGACGCCATCGCTCCAGGAACTCCGAATGCGGGCTGGCCGGGCTCCGGCTGACCAGCCTCCGGTCAACCCGGCTTCCAAAGCCCCCATCCAGGTCCGCAATGTTGTGGGCGAAGCGGGTGCCCTCCACGCCGATCCCCGCAACGCAGGCGCTCTCTTCCAGGTCGCCTCCCAGTTCAACCTGTTGGAGATGGTATCGCCGGGCATCTCGCCGGAGGACGGTGTCACGCGGTACGCCTACGACCGTACTCAGGGGCCAGCCTGCGCCATCGCCGCCGGGGCCGCCACGGTCTATCGGAATTACTTTGCCATAGTCGACGGCAAAGAGAACCAGGATGCCGACCGGCAAATCGACTGTCTGCGCGACGTTCACCAGACCCTCTCCCCTGACGGCCAGCCTCTCTGGGAGATGCGGAATGGCTACGCGCTGCCCACCGCGTCGACTCTGACGCACTTCAACCGGCGCAGCTCCGAACTCGGCGAAGACGGTCGAGACGCGCTCCGCGCCGCTCTCCGCATCGGCATCCATCGGGACGTCGAGGTGACGAGGTCCCGATCACGCCAACTCGTGTCCCAGGCCTTCTGCTCGGCGCTCCCCCTGTCGTACAGCTCCGCCGGCAGCCCGGAGTGGGAATCGTTCGCCCGGCTCATCCTCGAAGCCGCATATGAGGGCACGCTTCTGGCCGCCGTCGAGAATGCCAGCCGCCACCCGAGCGCGCCCGTCTACCTTACCCAGCTGGGCGGCGGCGCATTCGGGAATCGCACCGGCTGGATCGTCGCTGCGATGGAGCGTGCCTTCGACCGGCTCGCGGACAGCGGGCTCGATGTGCGCATCGTCCACTACAGGGGGGTCAGCGATCGTTTCCGGGGTCTGGAGCGCGGTTGACACGCGGTCAGGACGTCAGATGCCGAGGTCACTTGAACAGCCGCTCGTCCCACCAGACCGGCGTTGCGGGTCCTGGCTCCAACCCGCGAAACTCCGGATGGATCGCGTTGATCATGATGTTCCGCTCCGTGCGGGCGACGACGGATGGCACGATCAGGACACAGCTGCGTCGCTCGGCATACCATCGATGACCGAACCGTCGGGCCGACGGGCTATCCCGAAGATGCCAGTCCGGCAGGGCGCCAGGGTCAACAACTTCGTAGCTCGTGCCTGCGGGTATTTGGATCTCTACGAAGTGCTGGTTCACGGGTGGTGGACCGTTCCAATAGACCAGTGCTTCGAGCATCGCGGTCGCATAGTGCTCGGATGCGTAGATGACCCGGTCGCCGACATCGTGCCACCGGCCCGCGGTCTGCCGGGCTCCGTCCGGGCTGAATACGGGCCATAGTCCCTGCGGATCTCCGATTCGCCAGGCGGTTCGGGGCGTTTCCAGTCTGAGGAGATCGGTCAAACAGCGATGCCGGCCTGGGCCCGCCGCACGAGATTGAGCACGGCGTCGGCCCCCGCAGAAGACGAGATCGCCATGCCTAGCGGCGCTTCGCCGTCAAGCAGGGGATGCGGACGATTGAGGAAATCGTCAATCCGCGCCACATCGCCGTGGAACGCACCCGCCACGGCATCGAGGACCCGCACCAGCCCGTATACCCTCTCGCTGTGGCTCCGCGAAAGTGCCCTGCCGCTCTTCCTGTGCCGATGCACGGTGGCTTCCGAAACGACCCTTCCCGCGATGCGCCTGCGGCCGAGAAGGTCGCCGAGGGCCGACACGGCACTCACTGGCAAGCCGGCGGCGACCCTTCGGGCGAAGGTGACTTCGTCGAGATGCTCGCGCTCGTCCAGGTCCAGCAGCCGAGCCAGACGGTCTGGCTCGGTCGCCGGTACGCAGGCTGGATCGGCATAGGCTTCAAGAGGATTCATCGGCGGGTCCTGAGGAGTGCTTGTTTCATATGACTAATATCTTACCTATCATATGAGAGAAACGCAACGGGCCCTTCATCCCAGTTAAGACCGCCCGCCTGCTGGGACGCCGTGAGGGACTGGTCGTGATCGACGAGGTGCAGCGGCTGCCGCCGCTCTTCGAGGCCCTCCGGCCGGTGTGCGACGACCCGGACCGGAAGGCGGTCTTCCTGCTCCTCGGCAGCGCCTCCTGGGACTTGGTCAAGGGCGTCTCGGAGTCGCTTGCCGGAAGAATCCTCTTCGTGGACGCGACCGGCTTCTCACTGGAGGAAGTGGGACCGAGGTCGCTTGATCGCCTCTGGATCTGCGGCGGCTTCCCGCGGGCCTATCTGGCTCCTTCTTCGGACGCCTGGGCGCGATGGATGGAGTCGTTCTCGCGGACGTTCCTGGAGCGGGATATTGCGGGACTGGGATCGAGCGTATCTCCGGCCGCGCTCGGCCGCTTCTGGAGAATGCTGGCCCACGTTCACGGGCAGACCTGGAACGCCTCGCGACTGGCCCGCTCCATGGACGCGGACGCGAGGACCGTGAACCGCTACCGCGATCTGCTGGAGGGCGCGTTCATGATCCGCGTCCTGCGCCCCTGGTTCGTAAACCTGGGCAAGCGTTTGGTAAAGTCACCAAAGGTCTATCTGCGAGACAGTGGGATTCTGCACTTCCTGCTGGGCCTCGAAGAGAGCCACGAGCTGGCCGTGCACCCCGCGTACGGGGCCAGCTGGGAGGGCTTCGCCCTGGAACAGACCCTCATCGCGCACAGCCAGCGCGACGCGTACTTCTACGGCACGCAGCGCGGCGCCGAACTGGACCTCCTGCTGCTGCGCCGGGGGCGACGCTGGGGGTTCGCGTTCAAGTGCACGGAGACACCCCGCACCACGAAGTCGATGCGCATCGTCATGAGGGATCTCGAGCTGGCACACCTTTGGGTGGTCTACCCGGGCGAGCGCGAGTTCCCCCTCGCGGATGGGATCACGGCGCTGCCGCTAACGGAGATTCGGGGCCTCGATTCGCGCTTCCGGGCCGAGGCGGTTGGAGGACCGCACGGCGGATTGACGGCGGACAATCACGATCGTGTGCTCGACGGATAGCCCCACGCAGACGACACAGGAAACTGGTTCAACGAGACCTCGGCGAGTTGCCCGCAGTCGTCCTGCTCGGGCCCCGTCAGGTCGGCAAGACCACGCTTGCGCGCGCGCTTAACAAGCGAGGATCCGGGCAGGCCGAAGAAACTCCACACGCGAAGGTAATATGTTCCCGTTTCAAGATACTCTCGCAGGAGCGAATATCCTGGCTCGGCTCCCCCGTCGTCATCGTCGCCAGCAAAGATCAGTCCGTCCTGATCGTCCATTTTGTAGAGTTCCATCACCGTGTCCACGGTCTCCGCGTCGGCGGCGGATGTCGTTTCTATATTAGGAGTATACCAAGCGTCTGAGAATTGCCCGTCACGACTACGGATTGCGTCCAAACCTGCTGCTTCTGGTGTACCCAGCTCTGCAAGAAGCTGGCGTGCTTGAGCGGCAGATTCTCGCGATATCTCGTCGATCAGGATCTGACAACACTATGAACACAAATACGACGGTGAAGCTTGGATCGCCGACGTTGTCGATGAGTCGCGTTGGCCCCCCTTCATCCTGCGCGTGGTCGCCGACAGGAATGTCCACGTGCCCACCACGGTCAACGTCGCTGTCCAGATCGGCGGAAGACCCGCCCTGGACGCCTGCTGCGGCCTCGATGCGCCCCGCGACATATCCGCTACCCGAGGACAGCAACGCGTACGCCGACTCATCGTCCCGGACCCCCACTGCCGTGACCAGAATGTCGGGTCGGCGGACTCCGTATCGGTCGTGGTACGCAAACGGAGTGACGTGACCCCCAAAAGTTGGACACCTGACCTCTGGGTCTATTGTGCTGTTCAGCCCTCGCGGTAGAGTTCCTGAATGATAGCCAAGGGTGGCCGGTCTCCGAGGGAGGAGTGACGGCGCACCCGATTGTAGTACCTGATCCGATCCCGGACGACTGTGTTGAGTTCCGTGAGTGATTCGGCGTCGAGGATCAGGGATCGGTTCTCGACCTTGAAGCGGCCGAAGAAGCTCTCCATCTCCGGGTTGTCTCCGGGCCCGCGAAGGGCGTAGGAGAGCCGCCCGCCCACCGAGAGCAGCTGGCCGGTCCAGGCATAGCCGGTGAACACGGGATCCTGGTCCTGGTGGACGATCATGCCCTCGATCGAGTCGCGGAAGCGGGTGAGAGTCTTCCGTGCCGCAAGCCAAGCCGTGAGCGCCAGTTCGGAGTTCGCCCGTTTCCCGACCGCGAAGCCGGCAACGTACTTCGTCCTGTGATCGAGGAGCGGGATCAGCCATGCCTTCCGGGCCCCGCCAGCGAAGCGGAGTTCAGTGAAGTCCGTGTAGAAGACCTCGAGCGGTCCGATCTCCGCCTTCTTACGTTTTGCCAACAGGTTTGCACGCGGGCCCGCAGTGTCGATCGCCCGCCGGATCGCACTCGGTTTCGGCCGCAAGGTGCGCCGCAGCGGCAGATCCCACAGCCGGTGCAGCCGCTCCACCACCTTGCGGTTCACGCGCTGCCCGTACGTCTCCCTGAGCTCGGCGGTGGCCCGCCGGTACCCGTACTCCGGGTGCGCCTCGGCGATCGCCTTCAGCGGCGCCTCCAGGTACGCGTACTTCTCGGCGTACGTCACCCGGGTCCGGGTGTGGTAGTACCATGTCGAGCGCGCCAGCCCGGCCGCCCGCAGTGCCGCCGCCAGGCCGTGTGCCTCCCGCGCTCCCGTGACGAGCGCCACCCTCGCCTTCACGCTCAGCCTCTCCCGCCCAAGAAATTTTTTAGGAGCGCGATCTCGACCTCCTTCTTGCCCAGCAGCTGCTCGAGATCCCGAATGCGACGCTCGTACTCGTTGACCGTCGTCTCATCCGCGAAGATCTCTGGAGCCCGCTCGACGAACCGTCGCTTCCAGAGCCCGACCGAATTCGGGTGCACCCCGTACGCCTTCGCCACCTGGCCGGGCGTCTTGTCGCCCGCCAGCACCTCCAGCACCACCTGCGCCTTCAGCTTTGGTGTGTACCTCCGCCTCGCCATGTCCACCTCCTTCGCGTCTGCCAGGTCCTACCCTGAACAGCGTCGTTCCCGGAGGTCAACTCCACAATGCTGGGGTGTTCAAGATTCGGGGGTCATATCCGAGTCAACCCCTTTTGCGCGAAGGGCGTACCTCGCGGCAACGCTGAACAGGGAAAGGGGCCGGCGCGGGCATTCGCGCAAACGCACGGTGATCGAGTGGCTGAACCAGGATCTGGGCGTTGGGGCACTCCGTTTGAACCGCTTTGCGCGTCTGGCCGAAGGATGGAGAGATGAGCACACCTGCGAGTTCAGGCGTGCATTGGCTCCGGCCGACGACGTCGATCCCGAGATGTGGAAGTGCGCCGCTATTGTCTCGACACGTCAGCGCATAAGTGGACGGAAGAATGGGCCCGGATGCCAAGCGGCAGATCGAGTGTCGACGGGAGGCGTCAGTAGTCATTCGCCGTGGTCACGAATGCGTCATCTGCGTGCATCCGCTACGGCAAAAACAGACAAGCCCCGGAGGTCCGGCGAGGCGTCCAATGTGAGCCCAACCCTTCCGCCTCCCTACACGGCTTGTGGCACGGGCACGCTGGCACCCACTCGAGAGTAGAGGTCTCCATTTCAATCCATCCAGCATCGATCCAACTGGCAGCCCGCGGCCCCGCTCCCACGGCGATGACTGCGGGGCGAGAGATCGCCTGTTCCTCTCTCCTGAGCCCATTCGCTGGCACCGGCTGGCACTCATGTTTGAGAATGCCGTACGTGTGACCGAGTTTGTCGTTGCGCGAGCGGGCCTGGCTGCCTATTACCTCCACATCGAGGGGCACCGTGTCATATCGACGGCGTACCTCAACAGAGGCTCATGTTAACGGAGGATCCCGGGACCCTCGGTTGGCTTCTACACAGGAGAGAATTAACCTATTACGCGAACTGTCACGCGTTGAGATGCGGGTGGCTTTGTCCTGACTTTGGCGCACGATTCAGCACTCATCTTGAGCCTGAAGTCACATTTTCCCCCCAACCTGCCCCGAGTGACTCCATGATCGCTTTGTATCATGAGACACGCGCCCTCCGGGACATGATCGAGAGGCTGCTGGCGGATGTCGAGCTGGAATCCACGGCTTCTCGTCATGAGTTCGAAACCCTTCTGCGTGACGCAAACGTCGGCGTCGCGGGTCTGGGTCGATGCTCGGTTGCCGACGTGACCTGGCTGCGCAGGGCGTTTCGTTCGGGACTCCTCGAGCCTTCGTGCGTTGTCATCACGCCGTTGTCGCTGGCTCGTCTCCAGCGGCTTCGCAGGATTGAATCCAGCCGCTTTCACGTGGTCTGGGCCGAGGAGGCGCCCGAACGCCTGATCCGCGTTCTGACCTGGATCGAGCCCTGGCACCGTGATCCACTTCGGCTCCTGGGCCAACGCATACTCGCCGAGAGCACGCTGCAGCACTGGTCGCTGGTCAGGGCGATCGAGCATGTCTGCAAGCTCTCGGGCGATCCCTCCCCCGCTCCCCCCGAGAACTCGGTTACCGACCTGGCACACCACGTCAATCTCCCCCCCGACTCGTTTCGCCGCTATTGGAGACACGAGGTCCCGCTCAAGTGCGGCCCCAAGCAGCTTCTGAGCTGGGCAGTGCTCCTATGGGCGGTTCGACAGCGTCCCAAGGCCAAGTGGGACGCCATCGCGCGGCAGGCGGGGGTAGGGAGACGCACCCTGGAGCGCTATAGCAAGCAGCTCGCCGGTTGCACGCTTGCCGCCGCAGGTCGTGACCCCCGACTGCTGAAGAGCCGCTTTCGAAGATGGATCGCAGACGTATCGGAGGTCGACCCGCGGGCTGATGCCCCACCCCCTGCTGATAAACCGCTGATTGCACCCAGGTAGGTTCTCGGCTCCAGGCAACAACTGCCATCGACCGACAGCCTGCCCCCGCCCAGGGGCACCAACGTCAGCGTCCCGGAGGCCCCCTGCATGCCCATCTCCCCCGTCATCGTCATCCCCGGGATCACCGCGTCGGACCTCCACGACGAGTACGAGCTGCCGCCCGAGGCCGTCTGGACTACCACCCTCAAACGCCGCTACGACCGCGTCACCCTGCATCCGGAGGACCAGCGCTACGAACTGCGCGAGCCGGCCCGGGTCATGCCCCGCGGCCCCTTCCCGCTCATCTACGAGGACCTGGTCGAGGAGCTGCGCGACGGGCTCTCCGAGGACCGGCCGGGTCCCGTGCCGGTGTTCCCCTTCGGCTACGACTGGCGCATGCCGCTGCACTGGACCGAGGAGCGGCTGGCGGCGTTCGTGCGCGAGGTCATCGAACGGACGCTGCTCATGCGGCAAGTACCGTTAGGTGTGCATCTCTCTGTGAATATTGAACTTGCGGGGGCGGATGCTCAGATTCCCGCCGTTTGATTCCCGCTGATTGCCTCAGGCGCGGACCCTGGGGCGGCTGTCGAGCGCCTTCCTGAGTTGTACTTCGTCGGCCTGCTGGTAGCAACGCAGCACGGTTTGGGCGTCCTTCCAGCCGCCGAGTTCGCAGAGCACCTTGAGCGGCAGGTCCATGAGGTCGCAAGCGAACTTGCGCCTCAGCGAGTGCCAGCCCCTGCCGGACTTCGGCTTCAGCCCGGCGAGCTTCTCGGCTCGGATCCACCAAGCGTGGACCCGTGACGAGCCCACGCACTTCGAGGCATCCCTCGGCGCGGGCAGCACCGGCCCATTTCCGGTCCCGGAGTTCCTCCTCAGCGCCTTCTCCAGAATAGAGAGGGCTTCGGCGGTCACGGGCGTCTGGTGCTGGTAACCCGTCTTCTCATGCTCCGCCCTCCACCGGATCACTCCGCCGTCCATGTCTATGTCCGACCATCGTAGCTTGCGGATGGCTCCAATTCGGTGTCCGGTCTCGTGCGCTAGCACCAAGGCGACATGGAATCGCCAATTGACCTGCCGGGAAACCCCGAGCAGCGCCCGGTACTCCGCCTCGGCGAGGACGACCCGCGTCGGGTTCTTTTCCCTGGGCGTCCTGAGGCCCTTCAGGGGGTTCGAGCGGAGGAACGGACGGCCGTGTTCGTCTCTGGACTTGGCGGCCCAGTTGAAGACCGCGATCAGGAGCTTTAGGTCGTATTCGACGGTTCGATCCGACACCGGCCTACTGCTCGGACCGATCCTGCCAGTCCTCCGCTCACGGATGAACCGGTCCCAATCGCGCTGCGAGAGCGTGGCCGGGTCGCGGTCCCGTCCGAAGAGCCCGAGGAACATCTTCATTGCGAGCCTGTCGTGGCGCTGGGCATGTCCGCCCTTGGTTGGCGTCACCTCCTCGCCGTAGATGTCAAAAAGCCTTTCCAGCGTGAGCGGCTCGGGCTCGGACTCGGCCTTGCCGTTGGGCTCGTACATCGCGAGGCCCGCGGCGGCCTCGTCGGCCTGACGCTTCGCTCTCCTCCAATCCCGGTGTTTCAGGGACCGAGTGAGCCTGCGCCCGTTCTCTCGCCACTCAATCTGGTAGAGACCGGTCTTGGGATCGGCAAACACCCTCACCCGGTTCCGGCCCCACTCGCCGGCGCTGTAGCTGCGCCGGTCCCGCTTCGTGCGTGCCATCATTCGACTCCCCTCGTGATGGACCGCACGATCTGCGCGAACGAAAGCTCGCGCCGCGGTGTTGCTCGCGCCAGATCCAGCCCTGGCCGCAGCCATCAGCGGCTCGGACCCTGATCGCGGTCCGGTCCCGGGCGGTGCATCAGATACGGAGGCCGCGCGGTCTCGCGACGGCGGATGTCCCGGAATACTCGGCCAAGCGTGTCGCCAGCGCGTCGAGCCGCTCGATTTGCATCTGCAAGACTTCGTACTCCGCGCTCTGCCGCTCGACGTGCTGCCGCAAGGCTTCGATCTCTCCGCCTTGCCGCTCGACGTGCCCTTGCAAGGCTTCGACCTGCCCGGAGTGCCGCTGCTGTTCCGTTTCGTACTGCGCGGACAACGTCCGCAAGGCCCTCGTCAACTGCTCCTCTAACGCGGTCATAGACCTCCTTTACTCGTTCGACAGCTTCAACGCCGGAAGGTGCCCGTCCACCCACCAGGGCGGATCGGCCAGCACCCCGTCCGGCACCACCACGAACCGCTCGCCCTTGATCTCGTGGAACACGAGCCCCCAGGTGTCCACCTCCAGCTGGGCCAGCGTCCGCCGGGCGTCCCCGATGTCCCGGTTCAGTTCGGCGCGGGTCACGATCCGGTCCTGAATGCTCCCCGCCAACCAGCGCATCGTCGCCCAGCTTCCGCCGAAGAAACCGATCCAAAGACTCAGGCCGACGATCAGCGGCCGTTGCCACGCCTTGACCAGCAACTCGCGCATCTTGCCGGTCGCCTCCTCCGTATCGCGCTCGATGGTACGCAGCGCGCTCCTCGCGACGCGCCGCGAGTGCTCGGCGAGCCTTTCGAGCTCGTTCGCGGTCAACTCCTCGATCTCCCTGCGCTCGTGTTCCAGCCGCATTCGCAGCCGTTCGGTCAAATCGTTCGCGTTGGAAGTCAACTCCGTACAGTTCTCCTTTCAGTCGCCACCGGTCTCCGGTTTCGGGGTCCAGCGCGGTGATGTAGTCCATGCCCTCGCGCGGCACTTCAAGGCCCGCCTCCCGGAGCGCGGCGACAACATCGTGGCGGTCTTTGACCGCACCGTGCTCGACACGCTGGAGCAGGTAGTCCCTGATCAGGTCGCGGGGGGACGATTCGAGCCGCAGTCCGGCCCGCAGCCGGGTCGCCTCGATGTAGGCGCGGTGGCCGGGGTGTTGCACTCTGGCCCGCTCCGGGTCGTCTGGACGGCTCCAGCCGTGCTCGTGGTTGAAGGCGTCTCGCAGCGGATCGAACGTCCGCTGCCAACCCGGAGGCGCGATGTTGAGGCTTCGGCCGGTCTCCAGATCGCACCGAGCGGCGAGGACATGAACGTGAGCGCCTCCGCCCTCCTCACGGTGCAGGACGACCGCCCAGGCGTATCGGTCGGGCTCCAGCCCCGCCCAAGCCGTCTTCTCGAACTCGTCGAGCACAGCTTCGATCTGCTCGTCGGTGGGGTGGTCGTCCGGTGCCCAGGCGATTACGCCGGAGGTGTACCTGTGCTCGAAGTCGAGCGAGTCGGCGACTGCGGCCACCATGTCCGGGTTCCCGCGCAACACCTCGACGCCCTCACGCGGCTTCCCGGCGGCGTCCCGCTCCCCGAGGAGGTAGCCTGCCGCCTTGCCGGCCGAGCCGGTCCCGTGCGCGAGGAACTTAACGTGCATCGCGCTCCGGATTCTCGAAGCGAGCCAGCGCGCCGAGCGCGCGCTCGATGGCCACAAGGCGGGCGAGGACCTCGACGGCCTCGGCCGCCCCCTTGTGGGTGTTCGCCCATTTGGCGATCTGGTTGAGGTTGTTGCCGACGCGGGATACCTGCCGGGTGCGCTCGCGCTCGACCTCGGCGGCGCGGGCCGTCCAGGTCCGTGTACGGGCCATGGCCCGACGGATCAGCGCGGACAGCGGCACGCCGGCGGCCTTCGCCTTGGCCCGCCAGTCGGCGGACTCGACCGCCGACACGCGGGCGGTGACGACGGCGGTGCGGCGCTCAGGCATCACGCCGCACCGACACGGGGAAAGGGGGCGGCGCCCCCATGCGCGACCTCCTCGGGAGCGCGAACAGCGGGGGGTTCGAAGGGGGGGCGGGAGCCAGCCCCTCGCCAGCCCCATTGTATGACAATGGGTAGGCTGGCTTGACCGCCATAGCCGCGTCCGACGAGCCCGTGGGTCGCGCCCGAAAACGGGCCGGCTCAACGCGCCGCATCGGCGTCCTCCACGCGCTCACGCGCCCCCGCCCGGATGGATGCCGCAGGACTCGTCCGCTCCGCCGATGCCGGGCACGGCCCTTCCGGCGGCCAAGCCTCGCGGGCTCGGCTTGACTTGCCGCAGCGCAACAGTTCGGGGCGCGCGTCCACGATCCGCTCGGCTTGGCGATCCAGTCAGCCGAAGGGCTTCAACGGCTTCTCGCGTGCCCTCGGGTGAGCGACCGTCCGCCAGCCTCGGGGCGTCTGCGCCGTAACAAGATGAAAGGCCGTCATGGGCGTGGCGTCCGGCCCGGAACCCGCCATATGCGGCGATACCTGCCTCGTCACGATCCCCATGGCATGAAGGCAAACATGGGATCGGCAAATCACGCAAGTGCATGCGGTGTCGGATATTTACCCCCTCGCGCCGTGCCAGCGACTTGCGGACTCGGGGTCCGGCCACGCGCCGCCAGTTGCGTTTCGATGCCCGTCCCTTGTACTGCCCCGCGGACGGTCCAATCCGTCCAAAGGCTTCGTCGCGAAAGCCATCGGCGAAGGCGAGGCCGCCCCCAAGAAACACGTTGACCCGCGTGTCGAACAACTGCTTCGGCGTCTCCATGCCCGAACGCTGGAGAGACCCTCGCCAGCAAGTCAACCCGTCGGGAATTGCCTACTGTCCCAGAGCGTTCCAGGTTGTGTCAGGACGTGTCAACGCACGCGGAGGCTGCCGCCAGCGGCTCAGTCAAACACCCCCGCCGACGCTCGTGGGAAACCCCCAAGAAGGGAATGGTCCGCGGGAAACGGCATCTGGACGAGAACGCGCGTGCTCCGAGAAACTAAGAGTCTGCGGCCGACATCGAAGCGCTCGCATAGTCCAACCGAGCCGGTTTACCGCACGCCCAGTTTCGACGATGCCGGCCGACCGCGCGAACCCGTTCGTCGTGGTATCTTCCGAAGGTTGCTGGATGCTGACCATGAGACGGCGGTACGTCCGATTCCCAGAAAGCAAGATGGCCGGACCTAACAAGAAGCTGATCGTCGCGGCGGAGGCGTATTTCGCCGATCTTCGCCGGGTGCGCGGGTCCGGCGGCGGGACGGGAGAGCGCTCTTACTATCCGGCGCTGGCGGGCTTGCTGGGCGCGGTCGGAGCCACGCTCAAGCCCAAGGTGTTCTGTGTTCTGGAGGGGGCCGATCAGGGTGCTGGTCACCCGGACTACGCCCTCTACACGGCGAGGCAGGTTCAGAAGGGCCAGCCACGGGAGGGACAAGTGCCAGAGCGTGGCGTCGTCGAGGTGAAGGGCGTGGTGGACGATGCCTGGCTAACCGCGAAGTCGAAGCAGGTGAGCCGATACTGGGGCCACTACGGGTTGGTGTTAGTGACGAATCTGCGAGACTTCGTTCTGGTGGGCACGGACGGGTCGGGCAGTCCGGCCAAGCTCGAAACCCTTCGGATGGCGGAGGATGCGGACGACTTCTGGAGCAAGGTGGAAACGCCGCGTGCCTTCGCCCGCGAAGTCGGCGCTGGCCTCGGCGAGTACCTTTCCCGTGCACTCTCGCACCGGACCGCCCTGGCCGAGCCGAAGGACCTGGCGTGGCTCCTTGCTTCCTACGCCCGCGACGGCCTGGCCCGGGTCGAGGCAGCCGGGGATGCGCCATCGCTGGCGACAATCCGGTCGGCTCTTGAGGAAGCGCTGGGGATTCAGTTCGAGGGGGAGCGGGGAGAGCGCTTTTTCCGTTCGACGTTGATTCAGACGCTCTTCTACGGCGTCTTCTCCGCTTGGGTGCTTTGGTCTCGGCACGAGCAGAAGGACAACGGTCCGCTCTTCGGGAGCGGTTACAGTCCGGAACAGTTTCGGTGGCGCGACGCGGTTTGGCACCTGCGCGCTCCGGTGCTGCGCGCCTTGTTCCTGCAACTGTCCAATCCGAGGCAACTGAAGGCGCTTCGCTTGGTCGAGCTCCTAGACTGGACATCGGGGGCGCTGGATCGCGTGGACCGGGCAACGTTCTTCTCCCGGTTCGACGAAGGCGAAGCCGTGCAGTACTTCTACGAGCCGTTTCTCGAAGCCTTCGACCCTGTTCTCCGAAAGCAGTTGGGCGTCTGGTACACGCCTCGGGAAGTGGTCCGCTACATGGTGGCCCGCGTGGACAAGGCGCTCAGGGACGATCTCGACATCCCGGGGGGGCTCGCGGCGGAGAACGTCTATGTGCTGGACCCGTGCTGCGGCACCGGCGCGTATCTGGCTGAAGTACTCCGCCGGATTGCCCGCAATCTCGGGGAGCAGGGCTTCGGTGCGCTCGCGGGCGAGGCGGTGAGGAAGGCGGCGATCGAGCGGGTGTTCGGGTTCGAGATCATGCCCGCGCCGTTCGTTGTCGCGCATTTGCAGGTCGGCTTGACCATGGAAAACCTCGACGCGCCGCTGGCCGGCGACGGCTCGGAGCGCGCCAGCGTCTTCCTCACCAACGCGCTGACCGGCTGGGAGCCGCACGTGAACAATCCGCTACCGTTCCCCGAGCTTGAGGAGGAGCGCGATCTGGCCGAAGGAGTGAAGCAGGATACGCCGATTCTGGTGATCCTCGGGAACCCGCCCTACGACGGGTTCGCTGGCGTGGCAGTGGGGGACGAGGAACGCGAACTCTCGGAAGCCTACCGCACCACGAAGCACGTGCGGAAGCCAGAAGGCCAAGGGCTGAACGATCCATACGTCCGGTTCTTCCGCATGGCGGAACGGCGCATCGCTGAGAAGACCGGGCAAGGCGTGGTCTGCTTCATCTCCAACTACTCTTGGCTGGACCGGTTGTCCTTCACCGGGATGCGAGAGCGCTACCTCGAGGCGTTCGACGCGATCCGGATCGATTGTCTGAACGGAGACAGTCGCAAGACGGGCAAGGTCGCGCCGGACGGCTCGCCGGACCCGAGCATTTTTTCGACCGAGGGAGATCCCGTCGGAATCCAGGTGGGCACGGCCATTGCCACGTTGGTACGCAAGCCGGACCACGAACCTGCGGAAGCCGTCGCGTTTCGTCACTTGTGGGGACAGGCCAAACCGGCGGAGTTGATCGCCACGGCAGAGGCGGAACCGGATGCGCTGTACTCTGAGTTCGTACCGTCGCTGCCACTGGGCCTGCCCTTCGCGGAGACTGCGGTGAGCCCCGATTGGCTAAACTGGCCTTCGCTACCCGATCTCTTCCCGGTGTCATTTCCGGGCGTGAAGACGAGCCGCGACGGATTCGTTGTGGACACCGACCTTGACCGCCTCCGGGTGCGCGTTGGCGAGTACTTCAACCTCGCCCTGAGTCATGAGGAAATCGCAAGGCGCTATCCAACGGTCGTGAAATCACCGGCGCTTCGGGCGGTGCGTGAACAGCTCCTGAGCCGTGACGGGCCGGACGAATCCGGGTTCATCCGCTTTGCGTACCGGCCATTCGACAACCGCTGGCTCTACTGGGAGAAGGGTGGTCTCCTGGATCGTCCGCGTACCGATTACAGGCCCCATGTGTTCGAGGGGAACATGTGGCTCGAAGCCCGCGAGCGGGAACCCAAGGAGGAATTCGCGCGCGGAACCTTGGTCGGCGATCTCGCTGACAACTTCGGCAACGGCCTGTCTAGCTGGTTTCCGTCCTGGTTACGTGACGAGGGACTCGCGTCCGACGTTCGTAAACGACGCCGCGCTAACCTCACCGATCAAGCGGACAGGTATCTCACCCGCCTCGGGCTCGGAATCGAAGACCTCTTCCACCACACGCTGGCCACCCTGCACGATCCGGCGTATCGAGAGGCAAACGCGGACGTGCTACGCATGGGCTGGCCGCGCA
This sequence comes from Longimicrobiales bacterium, assembly GCA_965232315.1. GTDB lineage: Bacteria > Gemmatimonadota > Gemmatimonadetes > Longimicrobiales > Gaopeijiaceae > BD2-11. Next base: position 236,054 of record CBDDPN010000009.1, read on the forward strand.
TCCCACTGCCGGGCTGGCCGGATGGCGAGTCCGACGGAGCGGCGCAAGCGCTCGCCCGGTCGGCAGCACAGGGACGCTGGCTGGCCGCGCTGCTCAACTCCGAAACCCCCGTCCCCGGCGTCACCGAAGCGCCCTTGCGGCCCGAACTCGCCGCCATTGCCGTTCCAGCTACCGTTGGGGGACGCAACATGGCGGGCAACGATTTCGCGGTGACCGCCGGGTGGGGGTATTCGGGTCGGGGCGATGCGGTGATGCCCGGTCGGGGCCGCGTCGTCGAACGAGTCTGCACTCCGAAGGAATCCGCAGCCATGAGCGATGCATTGCCGGTTCTCGGCGGCGAGACCCTCGATGTCCACCTCAACGCGGGAGCTTTCTGGCGCAACGTCCCAGCCGCCGTCTGGGGCTACAAGCTTGGAGGCTACCAGGTGCTAAAGAAATGGCTGTCCTACCGCGAGCGAAAAGTACTCGGACGAAACCTTCGGGCCGGGGAGGTTCAGCACTTCGCCGATACCGCGCGGCGGATCGCCGCCCTGCTCGTGGGTCCTTCTTCCGTTGCATTAGGGGATTGAGGTCGCGTGCAGCGGGATTCCCTAGGAGAGTTCGGTCGAGAACGTGCGGCACGATGGCTCGGAGAAGCGCTCCTGGCCGCTGGCCGCTCGGACTGACCGGTACCTGGTAACCCTGCCCCCACCCCTCGGGAAACCCGATCCTGCCTTGCCGCATCTTCACGAACTCACCGTTGTTCTCGTACTCGACGCGTCGCGCCTCATCTCGGTCATCTTGATTGTCGCTGGGACCCTGGACGCACAAACCGAAGGAATCATGGAATGACAGAATTGCTATCCAGCCAGGCCGTAGATTTCCTCAGCGGTGTTGTACTACCGGCGCTGTCCATTCTGGTCGCACTCGCGACGCTAGTGTTCACCCTTCGGTGGGCTGCCCGGACGCTGACACGCAGTGTCACTCCACAAATCGAGTGCTATCTGCGTGTTCGCGAGTCCAGCCAAGTGTTCGATTTTGTGATTGCCAACTTCGGGCTGGGTAGCGCGTACCGTGTCGGGTTCCAACTGGAAGTTGATGAAGAGGATTTTGACGCCCACAACGTCGCCATGAAACAGCGTGCCACGGACATTCCGTTTCCCGTAGTTGAACCTAGTGGACGGATCACCAATATGTTCGGGTTCGGGCCGGCATTGCTGGGAAAAGACCCCCCTTTGAAGCCGTTCAAGGCCACCGTAACATACGAATGGCAGCCATTTTGGTCTAGGCGGCGACGGGTCGAAGAGCGACGCTACGACATAGATGTCCGCCCTTTTTTGGGGCTGGTTCCAGAGTGGAAGAAGGATGAGGTCGCCGAGGCGCTGGAGAACGGAGCTTCCGAAAATCACTAAAGCTATTGGGGCTACACAAAGACCCCCCGTACCGTCCGGCAGGAGGAGTAGTGGCCTCGCATTCTTTAGGCGCATTGAGAGTTTGATGCCAGAGCTTTTCGCGGAGATGCGAACCGACCTGAAATCCTTTCCAATGAAGCGTGAATTCATCTTGCTGCCTAAGTTGGCAGTGTACCATGCCGGGCGAAAGCAACCTCTCTCATACCACTACGAAGACCACGAGGATCTCGCCGACAAAGTCGGTCTGTTGGTGAACGAGGGGGTTGTAACCGACATCACCTATAACAACGTTGATCGATATGTGATGTCAGAGACTCTGGTCGAGTACTTGGAGGGGAGTGCAGCGGGGGACTCGAAGTGACCGACGAGGTCATTGCCATCGGCGCAGCCATCGCGGCGGTCAAGAACTTCGTTGATCTGGCTGGAAAACTGGGGGACGGCCTTTCCAAGGAGCACGCTGAGGCTATGTCTCACCTTTACGAACAGTGTCTTAGACATACAGCAGCAACTGCTCATGGCACAGAGTAGCGAATCCGACTTGCTCTCACGGTACCGCGCTCTTGAGGAAGAGATCGCACACGCAAGGACTGGCAGGCGGAAGCCACTCGCTACGTCCTGCGAAGCGTAGATGGCGGGGTTGTCCGTCAGCAGAGGGCGAACGATGCCTCCGGAAATCCACCTCATTGGCTATGCGCAAATTGCTTCGAGGAGCAAAGACAGTCGTACCTACAGAAGGACCCGAATGTCGTGGGTGGCAGGCACGTCTGGAAATGCCCACGTTGCACCACTGCGGTCCTGGTTGACCAAGATGCCGCGTTAGGGAATGTCTAGCGGTTGAGCTTGATCCGGTTCAACTACAGAACGTCGGGCTCGCATTGTCGCTGGCCATCGAGTCACGTTGCCCAGCCGACGAACGGCAACCTCCGCCTGTTCCAGCGCTGCCCGAGTCGTCAATCCGGGACGAGCGCTGACTCGGATCTGGTACGACTGGGCTCCCCGCCATTTGAGTGCGATTCTTCCGGTGTTGCAGTAGAGCGGAAGCTGATGTCACCCAACGGCAAGAAGGGCAGATCGTACAGTCCAGTATGAACTTACGTGGTCTCTTGCCGTGATTCGGCCCATCCGTACTCTGCCGGCCAGGCGCACACCGACAGCGGCCGGCAGGTCGAGCGGAAGGTGCGCGAGGCCTACCGAAGGGCGCTGTGGGACGCGGAGCGGCGCGGACGGGCGACCCTGCCGGACCTCTAGAAGCAGGGTTGTCGAAGGGGCGGCGCGGGAGATGGAGGAGCGCGGTCCGAGCATACCCCGCATTCCACCCCGGCCGCCCCAGCCCCGAGGCCCCGAGCGTGGCGGGGGTGGGTTCGAGCGATGACCCTTGATGTTGGCATCACGATGTGACCCCGGCATGCAATGAGGGCGCAAGGCACCCGCGCAACCCTTGGACTCACACCGGATGGGTGACCCTCTAGCCCGGGGGCGAATCGGGGGCACTATACTATATTGTACCCTCGAACCCGAAGCCTTTGGATCCCGCTCAGCTTCCTAACCTCCTCGAGCGCAATCCTGTGGTTGAAATTGTGGATCACCGCGGCTTGAAAAACTTCTTCACGTTCCCCTCATATGTTTGCAAGTAAGAACCCGCCGGGTGACGGTCTTTGAGGGGATTCGCGAGCCATGCTTGGATGTCCCACTCGCAGTCCCGGAGTTCCGCTATCCCGTACACGAAACGCAGCGTTTCGGTGAGAAAGTAGATGGTTTGCGGATCATCATAGTTCGCGCCGTAATTTTTGTTGTTTGTTTGTGCATGGGTGTAGTAATTGCGGCAGTTTACTGCCGATGTTATCACGTCGTCTAGGCGTGGTAGCTGTAGCAGCTTCCCGCGACGCACAACCTTGGCCCGTTTGCGAGCTGTGTTTGAGTATGTTGGGGCTATCGCTGATGTACTCGAAAGTATTGGCGGCAGAACATACTCTGTCTTCGAGGGGTTGATTGAAGAGTCCACGCATTGGCGCAAAAAACCTGTGGTTTGCCTTCGCGCGTTGTGGCTCACGATTTCGTTCAAGCCATTTCTTCACGACTAGCTTGAAGTTCTCGGGGTTTTGCGTGGCGTTGATAAGCACCCCTTCCAGCCCGTCGTCGTGATTCTTCTTTTGATGTGGCTTGCTGCCAACCGAGGGCAAGAACACACGCAATGCGTCATGGCGCGCGGGAAGCGTCGCCGTGGCCACACGGATATCTGTCGGCGTGAGCTCCTGACCAGCTATCCAACCTAGCAATTGGCAAACCACTCTGGCTCTATGGGTTGCTTCCTCTATCGTCACAGGGTTGTTTCCAAAGCTCAGCGCAATATATGGATCGTCTTTCATCTTGATCCCGCGCGAGGTATCAACACCTACACCCCGCAACACTTGCATCGTGCCGAGCGCGGTTTCAATTTTATCTACCAGTTCAAAATCGCCAGTGAAGAAGGTTACATGAGCGCGTTCGTCGTGTAACTCGTAGCCTGGTGCGTGTTTTCTAATCGCGTCGAGGACATCCGGGTGTGGCTGCCTCAAATGCCCAAATGCCGCGTTATGGTGGGCGATGGAGAGTACATGGCCTATGTTGGGAAATGTACAATGGATGGCGCGTACGACCTCATCATTTTCACGGACATGCTCTCGTCCGAAAACAGCGCAACCAGATCTAACAGACAAAGAGGTAGAAAATGATCCTCGCATGCGCGGGGAAATCTTCAAGGCATCTCCCGGCGTACCAAAACCGCCTCCGTAGCAGTTCAAGAGGGACACCCGGCCCTTCTCAGAGAACCCAAGCAATGTGTGGTTATCGGGGATGGACAGATGGCCGTCGTAGAAGATTTTAGTGGTACTAGCGTACGAGACATCGTTTTCATGGAGGGTGATCCTTCCGGAAACACATTGGCTCGGTGTGAGGTCGAACGTGGCCCCAATGGGCATCTCATACCAGTCGTCGTTCACCGACAAACCTCCTTGGGTTTTCAGGGGTATCGTCGCCAGTCTGGCATCTCAGGAAATCGGATCGACATGGCGGTCTGAGTGGCGTGCCGCGCCGCAGCATTGGGAAAATGCCGAGGACCGGCGCGGGTTGGAGTTCTCGCGGCCCGAAAGCCGGGCGCGGAAGGAAATGGGCCGAGTTGTACAAGTGACCCACGCGCGCAGGTTACGGCGAAATCCTCACCCGCCATATAGCTTTCCGCGACCGTGTTCGGCACCGCGATCTCGGGACGTAGGGGCGTCCCGGCCCTGCTTGACACAGGATGTTCCGAGTCGAGCAGCGTGGCCAGTTTGCGCCCGTGCGCCGCCGACCGAGCAAGTGCTGACGCCGCTCCTTCGGTCGCGCCGTCCCGCCAGCCGGGCAGAGGGATGTGCGGCCATTCGATGCGCAGTGCATCCGCGTTGGCTTTCCGGTACGCCGGATCGTGCAGGGGTAGCCAGCACGTGGTGGAACAGGTCCTCGACACCGAGACCGAGGCGGTGGAGATACGTTGGGCCGTTCCCGAAAGATTCGTACGACGTTCGGTGCCGGTCACCGCGCCCAAGCCCTCCTTGCGAAGCCACGCGGGGAACAGGTGAACAACCCCAGAAGCCGTACTTCCAGTTCGCTAGGTCACGAAACCATAGCGCCGTGCGAGAACTCGGCCTGAATCTCTCGCTTGCTTGAAGCCATCCACAGGTAGTCCTTGAGCACATGGGTCTCGACCGGCTGCTCCACCGGTGCCATATCGTGAGCATCCAGAGCGGGGCAGCCGTCGAACCGGGACTTTTCAATGCTGATAGCCGAGACATTCCGTGCCGTTTGACATGGGGCGAGTGGGGTGTTGGCGAGGCCGAAAGATCCGCTTGGGCTGGGCATGTGCGCAACCTGGCGGGACGGAAGTCATCCCCGATGGGAGGGGTGGGCGTGCCCGCCCCGGAGACCGGGGGGAGCGGCGAGGCGCGGGCCGGAGAAATCCGGAGGAGCCACCCCGCCGGTCTCGGTCCGCATTCAAGCCGGGGGTCGTGCACGGTTTGGTCGATGACCCGCCAGAGTGCGCGACGGGCTTATTGGAGTGCCTAGGGGGCGTCTAGGCGGGGAGTGTGGCGAGGGCGCGGCGGTCGAGACCCTCAATGGAGTTGCCGGGCGCGGGAAGAGCTAAGCCGGGGGCTTGCGGCGGCGGATCAGCGGCGGGAACATGGCGTCCAGGCGAGCCTGTAGAACGTGCCACTCCGCCATCTGGACATCCTGTTCGGCGGCAAGCGCAGCAAGATCGATCTCGCCGATGTCGTAACGAGGGCCAGTGGCGCAAGCAAGCAGAGACACGAGAAGAACGGAAACGGCGAAACGCATGGTTGCTCTCCGGGATGCACGGGTGCCGGGCTCGGCAACACACCGTGCGGAAAGCAGAGATGAGTCCTGCCTGTTCGCCCTTACGATCTCGGGGAGCTACCCGTCGATATCCGCTGGTTAGGCGCGGGCTGTTGTATTCAGCAGGAAGCCCGACCTAAAGGGCTTTCCGCCGGATGTGTTGCCACACGCCAAGATACTAGCGAAACGTTCCCGCAACCCGCAAACCGGCCCTTCCCATGGGGCTCAGGCGAGGGTTACGTTTTCCCCATGATCGCGAAAGGATTGCGTGTCACGTCTGCCTAGAACCCCGAGCAGGGGAGCAGAATGCAGAGACCGAAGACGGCAATCTCAGACCGGAAGCGTTCGACGTCAACTGCCCGAGATGCGGTCGGTTCACGATCTCCAGGGCTGGCCATCGAGATCATCCACAGACGCTACGACGGGTGCCGGGAGTCGATAGCTGCCTACCTCATACCGCGAGCACGCGAAGGAAAGGAGATCAACAGCGAGATGCTGGGAGAGTCGAAACCATGAGCGAAGGCAACAGCGGTAAGGCCCTCATCATCACCCGGCAGGTTGGTGACAACCAGTTCGGGCAACGCGAAGCCGATGGCTACTTCAACGCGACGGCCATGTGCAAGGCAGCGGAGAAACGCTTCGGACACTACCGCGAGAACAAAGGCACAGATGAGTTCCTAGTGTAGTGCCGCATAAGTCATGTGGTCATAACACGGAAGGATCGCTAACTTCCATGCATGGCTACACTGCGAAGGATTCGGTTGCGACCCGGGGACCGCAAGGAGCTCGAGGGCTGGATTCGAGCCCGCACGACCCCGCAGCGGCGCGTGGAGCGCGCCCGGATCGTCCTGGGTTCGGCCGGTGGTTTGTCGGGCCGGGTTCTGGCCCGCGAGATCGGCGTCTCGCTGCCCACCGTTCAGCGATGGCTGGACCGGTACGACAAGGACGGACTCGCGGCACTCGAGGACCGATCCCGCTCCGGCCGACCGCGGAGCAGAATCACACCCCAACTCGAGGCCGAGATGGTGCGCCGCACGCTCGAAGAGAAGCCGCCCCGAGGAACGCACTGGAGCACGCGCCTGATGGCCGAGTGCATGGGGCTGCATCACAGCCAGGTGGGTCGGATCTGGAAGGCCCACGGACTGAAGCCCCACAAGGTGCGCTACTTCAAACTCTCCACCGATCCCCACTTCGTCGACAAGCTCCGCGACGTGGTGGGGCTCTATGTGGCGCCGCCCGAGCGGGCCATCGTCTTCTCCTTCGACGAGAAGAGCCAGATCCAGGCTCTGGACCGGACCCAGCCGGGGTTGCCGCTCAAGAAAGGGCGGGCGGGCACCATGACGCACGACTACAAGCGCCACGGGACCACGACGCTGTTCGCGGCGCTCGACATCGCCACCGGAGAGGTCATCCACCAGTGTCTGCCCCGTCACCGACACCAGGAGTTTCTCCGCTTCCTGGGCACCGTCGAGGAACTGTGCGACCCGGAACTCGACCTGCACTTCATCCTGGACAACTACGCCACCCACAAGCATGCAAAAGTGAAGGCCTGGCTGGACAAGCACCCCCGCGTGCACTTCCACTTCGTGCCCACCTCGGCATCGTGGCTGAACCTCGTCGAGCGCTTCTTCTCCGAACTCACACAGCGCCAGCTCAAGCGCCTCGCGGTCCACAGCGTCGGCCAGCTCGTGCACGCGATCACCGCATACATCAACGACCGAAACCGTGCCCCGAAACCCTTCGTCTGGACCGCCACCGTGCAAGACATCCTGGCCAAGGTCAACCGTGCTAACGCCACTTTGGCGGCACTACACTAGACACCCTTTCTTCAAACACCGGAATCCCGGCACTTGAACTTATCAAGCCAATCCGAGGCGGGCGACCACCCGAACGTCGTGGCGTTTGGGTGCATCCCCGCGTTGCCATCCATCTAGCCGCATGGCTATCCCCGGAGTTCGAGGTTCTCGTCACCGGATGGGTTGCCGACTGGTGGAGGCAACAAGGTGAACATCAGGCGTCGCTCAAAGCATGGATCTCGCCGGACCTGCGGCCCTGGGTGCTCACGTTTCCGCCTTCGTTCTACGCCGAGATTTACCGCCTCAAGGGATGGCCGGGACCGATAGGCCACCAGCGGCCATCCGTCATCGGCCACTACACGAACGACATCGTGTACGCGCGCTTGACTCCGGGCTTGCTCGCAACGCTCCGCATCAAGAATCCCAAGCAGATCACCGGGGAGCGAAGAGACCGGCACCATCAGTGGCTCACCGACCAGAAGGGCTACCCTGAGTTGAAAAAGCATCTCCATGCTGTGGAGACGCTCATGCGTGCGCATGACGACTGGGACGCCTTCATGATGGCATTGAACCGAGCCTTGCCCATTGTCACCGACCAGCTCTCGCTGTTCGAGTCGCAACGGCGCGAAAAGGAGATGACGTTATGGGAGTGACCGACCGGACCACGACGAAGGATCAGAAAACCGAGAGCACCGAGAAGCCGCTCGACTTCCGAGCCATCAACCCGCGCTACCAGGGCGCGATGGCGAGCGACTTGGTGCGCGCGCTCGTGAAGCCGAAGACGCGCGACAAACTGGCCAAGCGATGGGAGAAGAAGGAGCTGGGACGATGAAGAAGTTGCTGATGGGAGCGGTGTGTGCGGTCACGTTGGCGTGTGGCATTACGGGACCCAGCTACCCCGATGTCGCGGGTTCCTACAGTGGTCCCTTGACGGTTACATCGACACTCGTGACAGGCACGTTCACGGGCACGATGACCTTGGCCGTTACCCAGGCGGACGATCAGATTACGGTCACGGGATCAACGACATTCATGGGCGAGACACAGCAACTTCCGGCGATCACAGGCACGATCAACGAGACAGGATTCTTCACGGCAACCGCCGGAGGCGCTGCGTCCTCGCCACCCGATCCCGAATGCGGGATCTCGACGACGACGGCTTCCACACTGTCCTTCTCTGGACGGACGGCCAGATTCCACCAGACGATATCGACGACCTACTGCGGCGGGTTCAGCTTCGACGCCGAGCTTACCCGGTAACGGAGCCGTCAGGTCAGGCGTATAATTCCCTAACGAAAGTCCTGACGGGATGGCCCCATCCGAGGGCCGTGAGGCATGTCGAAGACGATTCTGAGACATGCTACAGGCGCCAATGGACTCCCTCGATTTCCCGGCAAACGATTGCGGTTTTCCGGTTTATTCATGCGCGCCCGAGTTGGGTCTCGTCCAACGGAAGAAAGGCAGATCGTGCCGTCCTGATTGAATTTAGACGATTCCTTGCCGTGATCCGCACTTCAGGCGATCTGCCAACCGAACTGACCGGTCTTGTGTCAATGGCCATTGAAAAATGCACACTTCTGGCCATTGAAAAGTGCACACTTTTCGGGAGCCGCCGCGGAGGGAGCGGAGCGACCGGAGCGGGGGCTCCCGGGGGAATCCGGACACCCATCATGACCCTGCTCCCGCGTTCGCGGCGTGCTCGGCGGAGACGGCGCGGGAGGCCGTTGGGTGGATGGCTTTGGAGAGCTCCATGTGGCGTCGCATCCGGTAGCTGTTGCCCCGGATGTTGACGATGTGGCAGCGGTGGAGGAGCCGGTCCAGCAGGGCGGCGGCCATGACCTCGTCGTGCAGGATCTCTCCCCACTGCTCGAAGCCCTTGTTCGAGGTGACCACGGTCGAGGCATGCTCGTAGCGGCGGTTGACGAGCTGGAAGAACAGGATGGCGCCGCTGCGGGTGACCGGGAGGTAGCCGATCTCGTCCACGACCAGGAGCGCGGGGTGGGTGAGGGTCTTGAGCCGGTGATTGAGCCGGCCGGCTGCCTGGGCCTCTTCGAGGGAGTCGATGAGGTCGGTCAGAGTACCGTAGTAGACCCTGCGGCCGCTCTCGGCGGCGGTGATGGCCAGACTGATCGCCAAGTGGGTCTTGCCGACGCCGGGCGGGCCGAGGAAGACCACGTTCTCCTTCCGTTCCAGGAACCCGAGTTCGTGAAGCGAGTCGATCTGCTCCCGCTTAACCGAGGGCTGGAAACTGAAGTCGAAGTCCGCGAGCGTCTTGATCGCCGGAAGACGGCTCGATCGCATGGCGGTTGCGAGGCGCCGGCTGTTGCGCAACGTGATCTGGGCGGCCAGGAGCCGCTCTATGGCCTCCGCTGCGGTGGTTCCGCCGCCGTCCACGCCGGCGAGCACGTCATCGAGCGCTTCCAGGGCGCCCGGCATCTTCAGATCGGCCAGTTGGGCCGCGATGCGCGTGCTCCGGGACCGGGCCTTCACGAGAGTGCTCCCGTGATGCTGGCGTAGTCGGACAGCGGACGGCGCTCGACCTCCGCGACGGGGGGCGCCGACGGTGCTTCAGTCTGTGTCGTCCAAGGCTCGGGCCGTGGCGCCACGGGACGGTAAGGCCAGGGAGCCATCGGACTCAGGCTTGGCCTCTCGCGGTCGAACCGGTCCGCCACGCGCTCCTTCAGCGTACCGTGGATCCGAACGTTCGCCACGCCATCGAGCCACAGCAGGATCCGCGCGTTGAGGTCGTCGTCGGACACGAACTCCTGACCGTAGAAGAAGTTGTCCCGGATATAGCGGACCGGCCGCTCTACCTTGCCCTTCGTCTGGGCCCGGTACGGACGGCATGCGCGGATCCGGAAGCTCCAGTGGCGGCTGAAGCGCAGGAACTCCGGGTTCTCGACCAGCCGCCCGCCCTCGGCCCGCTTGTCGTCGGTGATGACGGCCTTCATCTGGTCGAACAGCAGCTCCGACGGCACGCCGCCGAAGTAGGCGAACGACGCCTCCAGCCCCCGCATCACGACCGGCATCGTCTGGCGCTCGTAGAACTTCAGCCACATTCGCCGCGAATAGCCCAGCACCACGATCAGCGCGTGCCGCTTGCCCCACGGCAGCCGGAAGTCCGCGAAGTCCACCTGGCCCTGGTGGCCCGGAGGCGTCTCGAACCTCCGGACCGGCTCCACAGGCTCCCGTGGCCGGACCTCGCGCACGTAGCGCTTCACCTGCCCGTAGCCGCCCCCATAGCCCGCCGCCCGCACCTCGTTGAACAACCGCACGGCGCTCAGCTTCGGATATTCGGCCAGGCGCGCGTCGATGATGCCCTTGTAGGGGTCGAGCTTCGACGGGCGCCGTGGCCTGGGTCCGTACCTCACCGCCTTGCTGTCCGCGCCTCGGTCCAGCTCCCCGGCCTCGATCCAGTTGTACACGGTCCGCCTGCTGATCTCCAGCCGCCGCGCGATCTCGGCCTTTGACATCCCCTGCTCGAGATAATGTCGCAACAGCACCCGTTTCTCTCTCCCGATCACTGCGCCTCCTCCGTTCCATGGAGACGCAAGATTGCCGAGCCAGTCCCACAACACCCGCCAACCTCGGGTCCAACCCCCTACCGCCTCTGCCCCCCGGACCCGGAAGTGTGCAGATTTGGACGGCCACATCTGTGAAGTTTTGCATGGCCGGTAACATCTTGATCGGATCGTAATGCTATTGGCCGGCGGAACGGGTCTTTGCGCCCTCTCGGATCCCGGCTTCCAGGCCTGGCTCGGAGCCATCTACCGGGTGCGGGTCGCTAGAGTGGCCGGCTCGTCGGAATCGGCACTGGTGACGCGCGTCCCAGTGGCGAATCCATGGCCCCGCCCTGATGACCTCTGGAAGGCGAGCACCACGGTGACCCTCAAGACCGGCTAAGCCGTTGCAAGATCGCCGAGAGCTCCGCATCATTCGACTCGTTCGTTACGTTACACTAACCCGGCCTTGGCTCCCGTTTGGACGGCCGACCCTCAACCACTCTCGCAAAGGTACCAAATATGAGGCCAAGACCCCTTCCGGTTTGGAAGCTCGTCAAGGAGACCGGCTCCGATGTTGACAGTGTTCTCCTGGCGACCTGGGATCTCGCCCATATGGATAGCCGCGCTCTGGATGTCCTCGATGGTAGGGACAAGATACCGGCTCCACTCGTAGATGAGGTTCGTAGATCACTCGGCATAGCCACGCGCCGCGAACGACACAGCGTCAAGTACTGGGGCAGCCTCCTCGGCATGTCGAGGGCAGAATTCCAAGTGATGCTCTTGGAGGAGGGCTATTCCCTCGGCTCGACGCAGCGAAGGCTACCCCCTGGCGCACGCAAATTCCTTATGCGTTTGGCCCGCACACGGGATATTGATCCTCTTACTGGGGACACTGCTTCGACGGTGCCAGCCAAACGGTTGTCTTCTCGGCCTCGCAGAGTTCGGCGCCTTCCTCATTCTTTCAGCCATCTCGGTCGGCGTCCGCGAAGTCTTCGGTGGCTCAGCGTTGGCGAAGTGTTGACAATTCACAATGCTCTGGTCAGTGATTTTGCTCAATCCGGTGACCCGATTGCTCCCGCGGGCGTGCGTGACCAGAACCTTCTGGAGTCCGCCGTATTCCGACCGCAGACTGGCATGGACGGGATTCTCAAGTACCCTACCATAGAGACATCTGCCGCCGCGCTACTATTCGCGTTGATCCACAATCATGCGTTTTACAATGGAAACAAACGTACAGCGCTCGTCGCTATGTTGGTCTTCTTGGATCGGAATGGCCTGGTCTTGACATGCAAGGAAAAAGAACTCTTTCAGTTCGTGCTCTTGATAGCAAAGCACAGAGTACAAGCAGGTCGTTCCCACTTTGATGCTGACTCAGAGACACTGGTTGTCGCCGACAAGATCTGCCGATGGTCCCATGTCGTCAGAAGAGTTGGAGACGTACCCTCTATGACATTCCGCAAGCTGCAAACAATTCTGGAGAGACGCGACTGCCGAGTGCAGATCAAGGGCAGCCGTGCAAACATCCATCGCAAAACGCCAGCAGCCTCCCGGTCGCCGTTTGCCAGACGCCTGCACTCTTACGTCCCTTACCGCGATGACGGTACGGAAGTGCCAACCGACCAGATAAGGAAGATTCGGTCGGACCTGCATCTAGATCCTGAACACGGGCACGATGACAGTGACTTCTTCTATAGTAGGCAGCCGACGCCCATTGATGATTTCATCGCAAGGTACAGGAAGATACTGGAGCGACTCGCGAGGCGTTAGCTGTTAGCACCCGTGGAAACCCGTCCGCTATTGCCGTGCCAACGGACACAAATGGCCGTGGAGAATGTCACCCCTTCTGGACCTGATGGGATCGTCACTGGGTCATTGGTACAGCCCTGTGCGGGTTCGCTTTAGGGGGATCTCGGCCTCGAAGACTTCGTCGGGCGTCCGCCTCTCCAATGCCGCGGACGCTCCGGCTCGGTCACCCGCGTCGGCCTCCTCGACGTGCTCAGATGCCCCCGAGGAATCCGACTTGGGCTTCGCTCACCCACCCTGCTTGCGCACCACGCCCTCGCTCAGCCGGATCGCGGGAGGGAAGCGCCCCTCGGCCGATCACGGCAGCAGGGCGGTTCTCGGCCTTGGGGCGGCTGCACCACGGGGACGCGGATGACCTTGGCACCACGCCATTTCGGGGCCGACGGGGATGTCGTCCTTACGGCTCTGAGGAGGTCGAGAAGCGAAGGGCCGTGTCCGTAACTTAATTCCCGCAAATTGACGCGTTCCCCGCTGTTCTTGGACGACGGGAGCAGATGCGGCTCAAGGGCACGAAACGCAGATCGTGCAGTCCTGTATGTAGTTGGACCGTTTCGTGCCGTGGTTTGCGGCCGAGGTACTCCGCTCATGCGGCAGTACCGCGACGACGAGGCGTTTCGCGCCAACCCCAGGGTCTCGCTCATCGGCCATTCGATGGGCGGGCTGATCATCGCGGGGTACATCGAGAGTCTTGTCGCCGGGCGCGTGAAGGACCCTACGGGCAGCGGCCCCGTCGTCGACAAGGTCGTGACGCTGGGGACGCCCTTCCGTGGCTCCTACGAGGCGATCCTCAAGGTGGCCACCGGCACCAGCGAACTCGGGAACGACTCCGGAAAAGCGCGGGAACGCCGCATGGCCCGGATGACACCCGCCCTTTACCACCTGCTGCCGGAGTCGGCGGGATCGATCGCATCCCACGGCGGCACCCCGGTGAACTTCTTCCAACCGGAGGCGTGGCAGCCGAACGTGGTGCAGACCATCGAGCATCAGGTCAGCGACTGGGACGTGTCCGGGAACAGGCTCTTTCAGGAGATGCTCGACGAGGCGCGGGCGCACCGAGAGCGGATCTCGGGGCTGGAACTCGGAGAAGCCGGAAAGTCGAGCCGTGCCGGGGCATCGGAGGATTCCGGGGCATCAGCGGAAAACGTCGGCGGGCCACACCGCGAAGCGATCTTCAGGGATGACTGGCTGGCCATAGTGGGCGTCGACTCGAAGACGCGCGTCGGGCTGAGGGTGGTGCTCGACGAGGAGGGCGCCCCGCGATTCGACCTGAGAAGCGCGGAACGGCGAAACGAGTGGGACTCCGATGTGAAGGGCGACCGGCGCGACACGGGCGACGGAACGGTCCCGCTCGAGGGCGCGATTCCGCCCTTCCTGGACGAGGCGCAGTTGGTCTGCGTCACGCCAGGCGATTTCGGCTACTGGGAGATCCGCGACCGCGCGCTGGCGGCGGCCGCGGGCTTTCACGGACTGCTGCCGAAGATGAACATGCTGCACAGGCTCATCCTCCGCTTCCTGCTCGGGCGACGCGATCCCTACGGCAGCACCTGGGGACGGCGGCTGCCCGGGGCGCCGGAATGGAATCCGCCGCTGCCGTTGAGGGAGAAGGGCCTGGGCTAGAACCGCACGTTGAGCAGGGGGACCCTCCACGACAGCCCGTCCCACCCATCACCCCGCCGATTGAACTCCCGCACGGGCGATGGCAGCGGAGCCGAGAGCGACCACTCGCCGCGGGACCGGTTCAGCAGCGCGCCGGGTACGGGAAACGCCCCGGCCGCCCGGGCGTTGTCGCCGGGGTCTTCCTCTTCGCTGCCGCCCTCCGTCAGCCCCACACCCAGGAGCAGGCCCGCGACGCTGCCGACGAGGATGGTCGTGATCGCCGCGTCGTCGTCGTCCGGCTGTGTGATGAGCACCATCCCGATGCCACCCACGCCGCCCATCAGCCCGCCGACGCTGATCAGCCGGGCCCTCGACCGGCTGAGCGGCCACCGGGCTTCCGGCAAGCGCGCCACCCGCCAACCCGGCGTTCCCGGCAACCATCATCGTGGCCCAGGTAGTGTTCTCGTCCATGTCCATGAGGGTCGCCGACGCCAGTCCGAACCAGGCTCCCCACAGGCTGCCCAGCATCGCCGACGTGGACGTCCCCGGCGTGATCTCGCGCCGCGCCGCCAGGATGCCGCCCGCAATGCCCACCGCGCTGCCGACGATCGTGGACGTCATGGTGGCCTCGATGGTCTGTTCCTCGTGGATCACGATGTCGCCCTCGACCAGGCGCTCGCCGCCTCCCAGATCCAGCGCGTTGGCCCAGCCCATGCCCTGGAGCGCCCCCCACGTCCCGCCCCAGGTGATCGCCCGGACCTGACCCGGCGACAGCGGCCGCGAGTTCGCCAGGGCACGGCCCGCAAGGAATCCCGTCGGCCCCCCCACCAGCAGTCCGAGCCCGTATGGCTCCGGACCATCCACACCGAGGGCCGTGGGCACGGCCACCCCCAGCCAGATGCCGTAGAGCGCCGACCACACCTTGAGTTCGGTTTCGCCCCCACCCCGGGATCGCGCCTCTGTGGCGGCGTCCAGGCGGGCCAGGGCGGTCTCGGCTGCGGGCGTCCCCGGAAAACGGTCGGCGATGTGGCGGTAGAGCGCCTCGGCAACGTCGCCATCCCCGCGGGTCTCGAATTCGGAAGCGGTCGCGAGCAGGACGGCCGCCGAGTCGGCCGGGGTGCCCGCACCCTGGGCGGACGCTGTCCGGGGTGGCGACACCGCAACGATCAGCAAGGCACACAGCAAGGCGCCGCGCATGGAGCAGGCACGCATGGAGACATCAGTACGCATCCTGCAAGATACCCCCATTCTCACTGTCCAGCGAATCGAATGACGCAGACTCCCGTTGTATGCTGATCGCATGCTGATTCTATCCCGTTACTGCGACGTCAAGTCCTGCTACTGCGACGTCAAGTCAGCGACGAAGGCGTGCTATGGGCGCATACTCCGTCGGGTTTGCACATACTCTCGTCACGTTTGACAGACGCCTGGGCGAACGATACCGTTCTCAATCGGTGTGTGATACCCGATGCATCACTCGAACTCACCGGTGCATCCATGATCGTATTGTATTGTGACGCGCGGGATCTGCGGCACCGGATCGAAGGGCTGCTCGCCGACAGCCGATTGAGGTCGACGGATAGCCGCCTCGAGTTCGAGTCGCTCGCCGCGGCCGCAAGCGTGGGGATCGCGGGTTTGCGGATCTGCTCGGATGCAGACGTCGCCTGGCTCAAATCGGTGTTCAGCCAAGGGCTTGCGGGGCCCTCATGCATCGTCGTGACGCCCTTGTCGCTCTCTCGGCTCCAGCGTCTGCGGTCGGTCGAGTCCAGCCGTTTTCATGTCGTGTGGACACAGGAGGTGGCCATGCGTCTGAGACACGCGCTGGGCCAGGTCGACCTGTGGCATCGGGATCCGCTCAGGCTCCTGGGTCGCCGCATACTGTGTGACCACTCACTGCACTGGTCCCTGGTCAAGGCGGTCGAACACATCTGCAGGCTCCGGAACGATTCCCGGACCGGTCCGCCGGCGAACTCGGTGACGAACCTCGCGAACCAGATCGACATCGCCCCTGAGGCCTTCAGCCGGTACTGGCGACAGGAGGTTCCGCTCAGGTGCGGCCCCAAACAGCTCCTCAGTTGGGCGCTGCTCATGTGGGCCGTGCGCCAGCGGCCGGCAGTCGAGTGGCCGACCATCGCCACCCGCGCTGGTGTGCGCCGCCGCACTCTGGAGCGCGGTAGTGTACGCTTGCTGGGGTGTACGTTGTCCGCCGCGGGCCGCGACCCCGCGCTACTGAAGCGCCGCTTCCGCCAATGGGTGGCGGAGGTGTCGAGCCTGGACCGGCCAATGGTGCTCCCACCCCCGCCGGACACCCAGTCCCACCGCCACGCCCAGGTCCAGCGCCAGCAACTCCACCTCGGCAGCCCCTTCGGCGTCGCTACGGCCCGAAGGCCCTGGACTTCGTTCCCCGGCTCGCCGGGGTTGGGGGGCCCCGCACTCGGCTTCGTCGCTCAAGCGAGAAGCGCGGGACAGTAGTCGCCCCGACTCGCGCGAACCGCATCCGATCCGCACATTGATCGTCCTGCGGGATGAGGTACCGTTCAAGCGCCGGCGTTCGCCGGAGCCCTTCTGGGAGGTGACGTCAATGAAGATCGCACGCATGGGTATGACCGTTGTCGTGGCCTGCGGACTTGCCCTGCTGCCCGCCTGCTCGGCCGAGAGCCCCGGGGGCGCGATGGAGGCGGCGGCGGGACCGGTGGTGAAGGGTGGTGACGACCGAACCGGCGAGTACGACCCTGTTCCCGGGTGGTGGAAGCCCGCGCCCGACCATGTGGAGCCCTGGGGCTGGGGGCAGGTCTCGGGCATGGCGGTCGACAGCCCGGACCGGATCATCGTCGGAATCTGGGGAGACCGGGACGCCCAGGGGAACGAACGCGAGGGGAGCACCAACTACGTTGTCGCCGTGGACCGGGACGGCAACATCACGGAGAACTGGTCCCAGTGGGACTCCATCTTCAACAAGCCCCATCAGCTGTACATCAGCCCCTATGACCCCGAGCGTCACGTGTGGGTTGTGGAGCGCGGCGGCGGAAGAGACGTCAACATGCAGGTCCTCAAGTTCTCCAACGACGGCAGCGAACTGGTGATGCGGCTGGTGGACCGCGACCATCCCCGAACCCGCGAGGAAGCGCGCGCGAACCCGCACCCGGATCCCTACGAGTACGGCGACCCGGCGGTGATGGCCTTCCTCCCGAACGGGGACTTCCTGTTGGGCGACGGCTACTGGCACTCGCGCATCATCAGGTACAACGCCGAGGGCGAGTATCTGATGGAGTGGGGCGAGCTGGGCAGCGGCCCAGGGCAGTTCGATCTCATTCACGGACTCGCGGTGGACCGCAACCGCAGGGTCTATGTGGGCGACCGCACCAACAACCGCATCCAGATCTTCAGCGAGCACGGCGAGTACATCGAGGAGTGGCCCGACGTCTCCGACCCGGTGGGCGTCTTCATCGATGAGAACGATGCGGTGTGGGTCGTTTCCGCGATGCTGAACCGCATACTCAAGTACAACATGGACGGCGAACTCCAGTACTACGTGGGCGCGTTCGGGGGCACCCGTGGCGGCTTTCCTGGCGGCCTGTCGCGTCCGCACCAGATCGACGTGGACCAGGAGGGCAACCTCTATATCGCGAGCTGGGACGGCGGCTGGATGGACAAGTACATGCCCAAGCCGGACGCGGACCCGAGCAAGCTGGTGGGGCGGGGGCTGGTTCTGGACCACTAGGACCAGGGTCAACGGGCCCCTCCGCAGGGAGGGCCGCTTTAACAACGGCGGCGGCGGCGGATTCCAGATCGTACCCGTCGGGTGGGGCATATGGTTAACGGGGCCCCTCTGCAGGGTGTTGCATATCCTTGAATGAAACAACACGTTGCCTGGGCGATAATGCAACACGGTGCGGAGGGGGTTGGACCGTGATGAACAGGGGTCTGGCCCGCGATGAACAGGCGTCTGGCCCGCGATGAACCAGGGTCTGGCCAACAGGGTCTGGCCATGCGGTAAACAGGGTCCGGCCTGTGGTGAACAGGGTCTGGCCTGCGGTGAGACGGCAGCTTGACGGTTGGCGCCAAGTTACCGAATGTTGTATTTAATCAACATCGGTGATCTTTGAGTAGGCCGTCGAGTTCGATCCCGTGGAGCTGCGGCTCGCCGAGCGCGTGTACCGGACCGGGCGCATGGGCGGTTTCTTCGGCGTCATCCGCGACTCCATGCCGGACTACTGGGGACGTCTGCTCATCGAGAGGCGCTCCGCCAGGACGATCCCGGAGGAGTTCGACTACCTGATGCTGGGGCCGGACGACCGAGCCGGCGCGCTCGGGTTCAACCGGCAACTCGGGGCTCCGAGGCCCCGGCGGCGTTTCAACGCGGTGATCGACCTGTCTCGTCTTCAGGCCGCCGCCCATGCCCTCCTCGCCGACAGGTTTGAGGTGACGGGGGCAGTCGCCGACCGCGCCCGCGAGCTTCTTCTCGCAGGGACCTCGATGGGTGGAGCCCGCCCAAAGGCCGTCGTCGAGGTCGAAGGCGCGCTGTGGATGGCCAAGTTCGGCCAGGAAACCGAGCGCTGGAACCTGCCCCGGGTCGAGCATGGCCTGCTCCGGCTCGCGCGGCGATGCGGGCTCGACGCGGTCGAGAGCCGGGTCGAACGTGTCGGCCATCGCGACGCGCTGCTGGTGCGCCGTTTCGACCGGGAGTGGGCTGGCGACGGCTACCTGCGTCATCGCATGGCCAGCGCCCTCACCCTCCTGCGTGCCGATGACTCGCCCACCGGCCGCGGACGATGGTCCTACCTCGCGCTGGCCGACGAGGTCAGGCGGACCAGCGCGTCTCCCCGGGAGGACCTGCGCGAGCTGTTCGGCCGGATGTGCTTCAACGCAGCGGTCTCCAACCTGGACGATCACCCGCGGAACCATGCCCTGCTGGGGCGAGGCCGCGGGTGGCGTCTGAGCCCGGCCTACGATCTGGAGCCGATGCCGGTGGTGGCGGTCGAGCGACGTGATCTGGCCATGGTGTGCGGTTCACTCGGCCGCTGGGCCAACGGGTCCAACCTGCTCGGAGCCGCCGGGCGTTTTCTTCTGGAGGGCGCCGAGGCCCGTGACATCTTCTATCGGGTCACGGAGACGATTCGCGCCTCGTGGCACGCGACCATGCGCCGGGCCGGGGTGAGCGGACGAGACTGCGAGCGCATCCGGAGCGCCTTTCTCTACGACGGACTGTTCCTGGATGCGGGATAGGAAGGGGCCGGGACCCGCGGCGATTTGTTCGCGAGTGTGCGGATGCCTATCATGTTCGCCCCGAGTCGGAACCATCTGCCGGAGCGCATGCCCATGACTCGCCGAACATCGATTACCGTGGTGGCCTTCGGGTTTTTTCTGTTGCCCACACACCCGCTCGACGCCCAGTCGCCCGTACCCGTCGCCCTGACTCCGGGACCCGTCGCCGAGGCACGGGGCCCCATTCCGGATCAAGCCGGAGAGGAGATCGTCGCCACCTTCTCGATCGTCGCGCGCGATCCGGCCACCGGGGAGCTGGGGGTGGCCGTGCAGTCGCGGGCGTTTCGCGCCGGAGCCATCGTGTCGTACGCCAAGGCCGGGGTCGGGGCGATCGCGACCCAGGCGGCGGCCAACCAGACCTACGGGCCGCGCGGACTGGAACTCCTCGAGCTGGGGCTCTCGCCGGACGAGGTGGTCGAACACCTGACCGGCTCGGATCCCGGCCGCGACCGCCGCCAACTGGCCGTGATCGACGACCAGGGGCGGGTGCGGGCCTACACGGGATCGGCGACCAGCGCCTGGGCGGGACACATCGAGGGCGAGAACTACTCCGCCCAGGGCAACATCCTGGCCGGTGAGGCGGTCGTGCAGGCGATGGCGGAAGCCTTCGAGTCGTCCAGCGGGCCGCTCGCCCTCCGCCTGATGGACGCCCTCGATGCCGGCGAGGCCGCCGGGGGCGACGCGCGCGGCAAGCAGGCGGGCGGCGTCCTGGTGGTGAAGCCGATCGGCGACTCGGGCCGGACCACCGACCGCTGGGTGGACGTGCGCGTGGACGACCACGCCGAGCCGTTCAGGGAGCTGCGCCGCCTGGTCAACATGTCGGTCTCGCGCATTCACTCGCGTGAGGCCCGGGAGCTGGCCGCGGCCGGCCGCTTCGACGAGGCCATCGCGGCCCAGCAGGAAGCGATCGCGATCGTGCCCGGCGAGGATCAGCTCATCTACGGGCTGGCGCGCCTGTACGCCCGCGCGGGTGACGCCGCGGGTGCGGTCGCCACGCTCCGGGAAGCCATCCGGATCGACGCGCGCTGGCGCGGACTGGCCACCTCGCAGACCGATTTCGACAACATCCGCGACGACGCGGAGTTCCAGAGACTCATCGGAGGAGACTCCGGAGGACCATCATGAGCGTTCGCACCTTTTCCGTACTGACCATCCTCGCGCTGTTCCCTGCCTGCGCCGGCGACGTGTCGCTGGACGTATCGTCCGACGGGGCCCTGCGGGAGCGGAGCTACGTCAACCCGCGCTCGGCCTCCGATCCGGACGTACCGCCCTTCAGCGCCGGCGTGATGGTGGGCAACACCTTCCATGTTTCGGGAACCCTCGGTCTGGGGCCTGACCAGACCGTCCCCGAAACCGCCCAGGAGGAAGCCCGAAACGTCCTGACCAACGTGCAGAACACGCTCGAGGCCGCCGGGCTCACCATGGACGACCTGGTGTCCGTCCAGGTGTACGCCTCCGACGTCGCGGACTACGGCGCGTTCAACGAAGTGTACCGGACCTTCTTCACCCAGGAGTATCCGGCGCGGGCGTTCCTGGGCTCGGGCCCGCTGCTCTTCGGGGCGCGCTTCGAGGTGCTGGGGTTCGCGGTCGCGCGATAGCGCGTCAAAACGTACTCACCAGCTCCCGCATGCGGCGCTTGGCCGCCTCGTCCGGGAGGCGCCCCAGCGCCGAGTGCATGTTCTCCACGAGGTGTACGGGGTTCGAAGTCTCGGTGAGCGCGCAGGTTA
Organism: Longimicrobiales bacterium; assembly: GCA_965232315.1. Classification (GTDB taxonomy): domain Bacteria; phylum Gemmatimonadota; class Gemmatimonadetes; order Longimicrobiales; family Gaopeijiaceae; genus BD2-11. The sequence continues at coordinate 257,500 of CBDDPN010000009.1, forward strand.
CAGCCGGATGCGACAGAACGTACTTGAGGGAGAACTGGGCCCAGCTCTCGCAGTCGAATTCCGCTGCCCACTCCGGCAGCGTGTGCGGCGCCACCCGTCCGAAATAGCCGCCGTTCATGAAGGGCCGGTTGGTGAGCACGGCCAATCCCAGATCCTGGGCCAGCGGGAGGATTCTCTCCTCGGCGAGAGGCTCCATCACCGAGTAGTTCACGTGCACAAAGTCGAACGACTCGTTGCGCATGAAGGACTCCAGCGGCTCGAAGTTGCGATAGGCGGAAACCGTCACGCCGATGTAGCGCGCCTCGCCCCTGTCCTTCCAGGCGCGCACGTTGGGCCAGTGGACGTCGAGGTCGCGCAGGCTCTCGACCTGTAGCAGATCGAGGGTGGGACGCCCGAAGAACCGCTGCGACTGCCGCATCTGGGCGATGCCCGCTTCCTCGCCCTCGGTGTTGATCTTCGCGGCGAGGAAGAGACTGTCCTGGAACCGGGGTCGGGTCAGCACCTGGCCGAACTCGCGGTCGATCTCCTCGGTGCGGGGTGAGGTGTCCACCACCCGGCCGCCCTGTTCGAGGAGGGTGTCGAGCACCGCTTCCAGTGGCTCGGTCCCTTCGGTTGGGATCTCGAGCACCGGTTTCGAGGACCCGAAGCCCACGATGGGCAGGCGCTCGCCGGTGCCGGGGATCTCGCGATTCGGGAGGGCTTCCTGGGGCGCGAGGACGCGACGGGGCGATGTGTCCCCGTGGGGCATGACCGGCGCTCCTCCGCGGGCACCGGCCAGGCTGCGGGGAAGGGAGAGCGCGGCGCCCAGCCCGGCCAGCTGGCCGAGGAATCTGCGTCGGGTGGTTGGGTCTTCGGGGTGCATCCTGTCTCCTCCGTCTCTTGCGGCCCGGTATCTGACCGAACTGTGCAATCGGTCCGCCCCGAGCAATCTGTCTCCGATCTGCACAATCTGCTCCGACTCGGCCACCGGCTCCGATCTCGGCCATCCCGCTCCGATCTCGGCCATCTGCTCCGATCTGCCCAATCTGCGGTCGCGGGAGTTGGTTGGCGAGGGCAGGAAGGGGTAAGATGATCCTGGCTCGACCCACTCAAACCAGGAGTACATTGATGATTCGCAGAACCTTGATGGCCGCGTTGGTCCTCGCGACGACTGCCCCCCTCGCCGCGCAAGCGCCCGACGGGTGGCAGATGCGGCTTGACCGCAGTACCAGCGCGACCGACCCTGACGACGTGCCCGAAGTAACCGTGACGTCCGCCGCAAACGGGTTCCAGGTGGCCACCGGCCCCGCCGTGGTCATGTGGAATCCCGCCAACACTGCGGAAGGCGCCTACACCATCCGCGGCACGTTTCGCATGTTGGAGCCGAGCGGACACACGAACTATTACGGCCTCGTGTACGGCGGCGGCGACCTCGACAGCTCTTCCCAGAACTACCTCTATTTTCTCGTCGGGCAGAACGGAAGCTACATCCTCAAGCATCGGGCCAACGACGATGTCGTGCACGACATCATGGGCCGCACGATGGACGAAGCGGTCGCCATGCCGGACGACAACGGCCAATCCACCAACGATCTGGAAGTCCGGGTGGGCGCCGACGAGATCGAGTACGTGATCAACGGGACGGTGGTGCATACCACGCCGAACTCGGGCATGGCCGGCCTTACGGACGGAATCTGGGGCGTCCGGGTGAACCACCAGCTCCCCGCCATCGTGGTGGAGGGCCTGGAGGTGATACGCTAGGACCCGATGCGCCAGGGCCCTGTGTTGGTGCTGACGTCAGCGCCACGGTATTGACGTCAGCGCCGGCCGGCCCACTTCAGGGCTCGTCCGAGGCCAGCCGGGTGCGTTCGCGCAGCAGCCGCTGGTAGTCCTCCTCGCTCAGGTAGGTGATCCCGACCCAGGCGTGTGACATCTCGTCCACCCCCCGCGCGCCGAACAGCACCCACTGGTCCGGGTCCGGGTTGATGGGGTTGTTCGTGGTGTTGTCGAACTGGGAGTGGAAGAGCAGGACGGTCCCCTTGGGGAGCAGCGGCTGCACATCGTCTTCGTAGATGTAGGCGATCTGCCAGTTGTGGTTGTACTGGTCCACCCGGCTCAGCATCTCCCGGCGACCATCGGGATAGATGGCCTCCATGGACATCGCGGTGCCCCGCATGTGCATGTGGGGCCGGAAGCTCTGCAGGAGCGCCGGGGACTCCAGCACATACGCGTGCTCCAGCGTGAGGTAGCCGTGCGGCGGGATGATCAGGTCGCGGGCGCGCGGTCCCGTGGTGAAGGTCCCGTCGATCAGGTGCCGCTGTTCGCCCGAGGATGAAAGCTCGGGCTCGTACCCCGGCGGATAGAGCCAGACCCCGGCCTCAACCACGTCCTCGGGCACCGGGGTTCCGATCGGGAAATAGTGGAGCCCCCAGGAGATTCGGGCCGGGCCCGGAAGCAGCAGCTTGCCCACGCCCTCCGGCATCCTGTCCCAGCGCTTTCCGACCCCCATCCCGACCAGCTCCATGCGGTAGCCGTCCTGCACGAAGCGTACGTGCCCATGGTGCACGACCTTGACGCCCAGCGGATACGAAGGCTTGAACTCCGCGGCCTTGATCCAGCGGCGCTCGGGGAGCCCCTCGAACTCCACCGTGTGGTCCCACCACTGGTCCTGGCCGTTGGCCACTACGTTGAAGGGCTCGGACTTCACCACGAAGTCGGGCGGGCCCAGCTCGGCCTCGAGCTCCCATTCATACGCGGGGGGGAAGTCGATGGGCGGCGGCATGTCGGCAGGGTCGCCCTCGGGCGCGCCGGCGTCGGCCCATTGCACGATCGTCGCGATCTCGTCGTCGCTGAGGGAGATGTCGTTCTCGTACTCCTGGATGCCCACAGTCGTGTCGAGGTGCCAGGGCGGCATGATGCGCTGTCCGACCCGGTAGCGGATGAGGGGCGCGAACGGCACGGTCTGCTCGTAGGTGAGCAGCGGCATGGGGCCGATGCCGTCCGTCCGGTGGCACTGCTGGCATGAACGCTGGATGATGGGCGCGACATCGCGGGACCAGGTGGGGATGTCGGTGGACACGGCGGAAGCAGCCGTTGCCGGGTCGCCGGCGCCATCGCCGGAGTTCTGGGCGGCCAGCGATGTTGCAACGCTCGAAGCGGTGAGCAGCAATCCAAACAGGATCCCGGAGCTACTCGCCCGGATCCACCGGTTTCCCGCCTGGAGTATTGAGTTACGCGTTCGGCGACCGGTCATCGGCCCACCTCCACATGCAGGTATCCGTTGGTCCAGCAACACTGGAATTCGAACTCGGGGATACGGTTGTACGCAAGTACGCGTATGACGTAGCGGCCCGGTTCGCTGAAGGTCGCGCCCGTGGACACCGCCGCTCCGCCTGCGGCGCTCCACGCATCATGGGGGACTTCGGTCTCCGCCTCGCCGAAGCTGACCTGGCCCGGACCGCGGTGTTCGAACCACGTGACGCGGATGGGTCGCCGGTCATCGGGGAACGTGCCGTCGCGATGCGTCCACGCGATCAGGCGCACGGGCTCGCCCGCGACCGCGCTCATCGGCGGCGCCGTGATGCCGGCCGGTCCCTGCCCGCCCGGGCCATCCCTCTCCAGCCGCAGCACCGGTGACGAACTCTCCCTTCCCGGAAAGACCCATCCGTTGATCTGGTAGTGCGGGCTTCGGATCCGTCCCGGGACGGAATAGGTGCGCCCGTCACGGCGCAGGTGCCAGACGACGTCTCCGTCCCCGAAGTCGGACGGGACCGTGACGGTAAAGACGCCCCAGTGACGGCGGTCTCCCTCGGGCACGGGGAGGAAGTGGGTGGGCTGGACACCGTCGTGGACCGCAGGCTCGATGAAGTTGTCCGGGCCCAGGGGAATCTCGAGGATCTCCTCGGTATTCACGTTGAAGTAGCCGAAGGAGAGGGCGTAGGAGCCGTCCGGCATCCGGTACCAGCCCTCGAAGACGGGGATGACCGGGCCGCCCGAGGGGCGCAGGAAGTCGAGGTTGAACTGGGTCTCGCCGGGTTCCGCGACGCGCTGCTGCGACGCGCGCGGGAGTTGGGCTTCAAGGGCCGGCGAGAAGCAGATGGCGGCCGGGATGACGGCCAGCGCGAGCGCGAGCGCTGAACCTGGAGCCCATCGCCTGAAATGGGGCCCGGTAGCAGCAGCGACGAGCGGCATCGTCATACGGCGCATCCGCCGTTTGCGACAAGCACCGCCAGCGAGTGTCCCATCCGCACTTCGTCCGATCACCGGCCGTGCCTCCTCCTCAGGGATCGCTCAGCTTGAAGACGTAGAGGGCGTTGTGGCCTTCGGGGCTCACCAACTCCGGGGTCAGGAAGGTGGGGATGCGCCAGGGGCTCCCGCCGCCGCGCGCGGTCGCGACCGCCACGTACTGCACGCCATCGACTTCGTAGGAAACGGGATACCCCATCACCGACGTGCCCAGACGGCTCTTCCAGAGCACATCGCCGGTGCGCACGTCGTAGGCGCGGATCCAGCGGTCGAAGTCGCCGACGAAGACGAGGTCTCCGGCGGTCGCCAGCGCCGCGGTCAGGAAGGGCGAGCGCTGCTCGATGCTCCACACCTCGTCGAGGGTGGCCACGTCATAGGCGGCCAGCTTGCCGAAGTTGCCGTCCGTGCCGGGCATCTCCATCCAGGCCCGGTCGCCTTGGTTGCCGCCGGAACCGGGCTCGAGGACCGTCTCGCGTCCGGCGATCTCCATGCAGCTCTGGCTGAGCGGCGTGACCAGCAGGCCGGATTCCGGGTGGTATCCGCTCGCGGGCCAGTTGTGACCGCCGGCCGTCGACGGACACACCGAGAGCCACTCGTCGACTTTGGCGTTGGCAATATCTTCTCTATATTCGACGGCCCCTGTATTATAATCGATAGTCAATATATTCTGATATACGGTCTCGGTAAGCCCGAGAAATCCGCCGTCTCTTCGGTCCAGTTTCCATAGAATGCCGTGCTTGCCGATGGAGATGACGGCCGGCTCGCCGTTCACGTCCACAAGCACGCGCTCGAGCGCCTCGTCCATGTCCAGCGACTCGCCCGGAACGTGGATGTAGTACCAGGCGATACTGCCGTCCTCGACGCGGAGGGCGAGAGTGGAGTTGGCGTAGGCGGTGGAGTCGGCGGTGGTGAGGCCCCGGCTCGCCGCCACCCAGGGTTTGGCCTGGGCGGTGCCGAAATAGACCAGCCCGAGCTCCGGATCCCAGCTCCCCGTCATCCAGACATCGGCTCCCCCGCGCAGCTCGAAGGGCAGATCGCCCCAGGTGTCGCCGCCGGGCTCGCCCGGACGGGCCACGGTGTGAGTGCGCCACAGCTCGCGCCCGGTGCGGGCGTCGTGGGCGGTGATGAAGCAGCTTTCCTCGTAGAAGCGGCCGCACCCGTTGATGCCGTTGATGACCCGGCCGTCGGCGACGATGGGGCCCGTGCTGTTCGAGTAGCCCTTCTCCGGGTCGGCGATGCGCGTCTCCCAGCGGACGGTTCCGGTGGCGGCGTCGAGCGCCACCATGTGCGCGTCGGCGGTGGCCACGTACACCATGTCCTCCCAGAGGGCCAGGGTGCGCAGCTGGCCGCGCGGGCCGCCCTCGAAACGGCGGCGGTATTCCCACAGCGGGGTGCCGTCGGCCGCATCCAGCGCCTGCACCACGTTGCCGGGATTGCTGAGGAAGAGAACCCCGTCGCGAACCAGGGGCGCCTGCTGGCTGCGCCCGTCTTCCATGCCCCACGACCAGGCAAGCTGCAGGCGATGGACGTTCGACGCGTCGACCTGGTCGAGCGGGCTGTATCCCCACGAACCCGGGTTGCCCCGCCAGTGCAGCCAGTCGGCTGCGGGAGGGTCGGCCAGGTCGGCGTCGGAGGCGGGGGCGGGGCGGGCGGGGCGCCAGGTGCGGGTGGTGCCGGTCGGGGTTTCGGTGACCTCGCCGACCCCGCCCGCCGGCGGCCCGGTCAGCGCGTGCGGCGAGTGCCCGGTGCCGGCGCGGCCGGGGGTGGGGGGAACGACGGGGGACGCGGAGATGTGTTGTTGGGATGCGGGCGCATCTTCGGACGCCCGGCCCGCGTCGGCCCCCGTGCGGGCCGAGGCATCCCCGGGCTGCGATGGCGTGGCCCCCCCGGCCGGCTCGCCCTCGAGCGAAACCCCTCCCAGCACCCCTCCGTTCTCCCTGATGATGTACGCCACCACGGCGGCGTACTCCGCGTCGCTCAGGGACTCGGGTGCGTCCTCCGGCATGGTCGACCGGATATTCTCGAGCAGCTCACCGATAGCCTCGTTCCCCCAGGCCCTGCGGAAGCTCCGGCCGGCAAGCTCGGGGGCCTCGAAGTCACCTCGGAGGTTCGCCAGGTGGCAGTCGGCGCAGGCGTCCCGATACACGCCCTCGCCCAACTCCGCCTGCTCGTGGGTGTAGACCGGCACATCCGTTGCATCGGCTTGCAGGCCGGTGGCCGGACATGGACGCGCGGCGGCAACGACGGCCAACGCCGGCACCAGGAGAAGAAGACGAAGAAGAGGAGGCCTCATATATGGCGCCACGACACATCTCGCCTGCGACAAGGACAGATGGTTTCATTCTGAGGATGCCGCCGCCCGGCGACGGATGCAAGGCGCGCCGGTGGGCCTGCGATGGGCCTGCCGGGGTTTTCGCCTGCGGCCGCCGCCCCGCCCCGTGGCGAGAAGCCGACCGTCAGGATGGCGGAGTGCCACAGCTCAGTGCCGGACGTCAGGCGGGTCATGGCTTCATACTCCCATCCCGCCTCAGCCGCAACACCTGGGGGTGCTCGACATCCAGTTCGTCGCGCCAGACGCCGAGCACGGCGTCCAAGGTGATGTCTGTCAGACTGAAGCGATCCGGAGCCTTGACGGTCCCGAGCCAGGTGCCGCCGATATCGAGCACCAGCCATTCCTGCGGCCTGTCCATCTCACTCGATCCCCGGTACAACTGCAGCCAGATCGCCCCAGCCGGATCCACCAGCATTTGTACGAACGCGGGTCGGGTCGCGGGGGTGGGCAGCGCCTCGATGCTTCGACGGATGAGGGGGTGAAGCGTGACGCCCGGAGGAAGATCGACGTCGAGATAGACTTCGCGTTCGGCAGCGACCTCGGCATTGGTAAGGGCCAGGTCAAAGCCCGGAACGCGGAGGATGCGAACGATGTTTCCCGCCAGATCCAATTCCTCGACCTGCATGAGATCCGAGGATCCGAAGAAGACCCGTGGTCCGAGAGTGGCGATTTCCGCGTCTCTTCCAAACAGGGGCGGCCTACTCCCGGAGTAGTCCTCAAAGGCGAAGGAGTAGAACTCGCGCCCCGGCCACTCGCCGATGCTGTCGATCCGGCCGCCCTCCAAGTCGAACCGGACAAGTGCGATCGGGGGACGGATCATTCGGTTCGCGATCTCCACAGGTCCGGGATCCATGAGCGACTCGCCAAGCAGCGTCCCGTCACCCGGAGAATGGATTTCGTGGACGCTGAAGGGCAGCGTGAAGGTCCGGACCAGCTCCATATCGGGACCCACCACGGTCACCCGTCCGCCGGAGTCGAGGGCGAACACCGTGTCGGCGATGAGCTCGATCTGCTGGATGTCGCTGAACTCGCCAGGGCCCTCTCCCGGCCCACCCAGCGCGCCCAGGAATTCCCCTTTGCGCGAGTAGAGGCGTAGTTGCCGGGACGCTCGATCGGCAAGCAGGAGCGAGCCGTCCGGCCGCTGCGTGACACCTCGGACACGAAAGAACTCGTGCGGGGGACCACTACCGGAGAGCGTGAGGTCGACAAGCGGCTCCGGATCGATGCCCCAGAGGCTGGAATCGCCCCAGAGCGGCCGCGTGGCTTCGATGATCTCGATGCCGGCGCTGTCCCGCTGGACGACGAGCGGCGGACCGGAGTTGGCGTCGCTGCATGCGACGGTCGCGCACAGCAGGAGTAACGCGGCACTCCGAGGATCGGCGGTCGAATGTGTCGGCGTGGTCATTTCCGCTCCAGGGATATTCGGATGTCTCAGTTGCGCGTCAGCCGCAGCACCTGCGGATGCTCGACATCCAGTTCGTCCGCCCAAACGCCGAGGACGGCGGGTCGCCGCGTCAGGCAGGTCTTCGGCCAACATCCGGAAGACCGATGTCGATCCCGGTCGATATGGCCCGCATAGCAGAACAGCGACGAGACAGCAGTGAATCGGGATGCATTGAAGCGGCTTCGTCATTCGCCCAGTGGTTTCTCAGTTCCGGGTCAGCCGCAGCACCTGCGGATGCTCGACGTCCAGTTCGTCCCTCCAGACACCGAGGACGGCATCCATGGTGATGTCCGACACGCGGAAGCGGTCCGGGATTGTCACCCTCCCGAGCCAGGTCCCATCGGCATCCAGCACCAGCCATTCCTGCGGCTGGTCCTGCTCGCTTTCTCCCCGATGGAGTTGCAGCCATACCGCCCCGGAGGGATCGACGAGGATGTCGGCGAAGGCGGGTCGGGTGTCGGAGGCGGGAGCATCCTCGAACGCCTGCTGAAACGGCGTGCCGGGCGGGGATCTGTCGAGAACGACATCCCGCTCGGCGGCGATCCGGGCATCGCTCAGGTCGAGCGGGTAGTCGGGAATGCGCAGGATACGCACGAGATCCCCGGACTTGTCCAGCTCTTCCACCTGCATCGCGTCGTTGGCACCCCTGAAGATGCGCCGCCCCATGGCCGCGACGTGGGATGACTTGCCGAAGAATGGCGGGACCGTCATCACAGACACGTAGAGCTCGGGTCCGCGCATCTCGCCTATGCTGTCGATCTCCCCTCCTTCCAGGTCAAACAGGACGAGCGGCACCGGGCGCCGAAATCGGCCCGGCGACACCAGCCTGTGGCAATACCAGCAACCGCGGCTCCGGCAGAATCGCTCCGCCGTCCAGGTAGTGCAGGTCGAACGTCAAGGGAGCGAGGTTGAAGGTCCGGACCACCGCCAGATCGGGGGCGACGACAGCCACGCGTCCATCGGAATCCATGGCCAGCAGGGTATCCCCGGCGTTCTCGATCACATACAGGCCTCTGAATTCGCCCGGACCGTCGCCGCTCCCGCCGAACGACGCCACAAACTCACCGGTCGCTGAGAACACCCGCACTTCCTCCGAGCTCCGGTCGGCAATCATGAGAGAGCCGTCCGGGCGTTGCATCATGCTGCCGGCTCGATAGAACTCGTGGTCAGGGCCGCTGCCTGTGAGCGTGAGGTCCACCAGCGGCTCCGGATCGATGCTCCAGAGGCTGGAATCGCCCCAGATCGGCCGCATGGCTTCGATGATCTCGATGCCGGCGCTGTCACGCTGGACCGTGAGGGGAGGGCCGGAATCACCGCCCTGACAGGATGGCAGTAAGGGCAGGATGAGCAGGAAAAAGCACCGCACAAGGGAAGTCGGAGGACGCATGGTCAACTCGGCATCATGATCTATCGATGGTTCTGGTCCCGACCAAAGTGACTCCCCAACGCGGCTCGAAACCCTTCTGGCCCGCTTACCAGCTCCACTCCGGATCCACGGCCTTCACCACCATGCCCAGCGCCTCGTACTCGCGGTCGGTGCGGTCGGGGGCGTGGGCAGCCGCCGAGCGGTGGCTCTGCACGACGATCACCAGGTCCTGGGACGGGATGATGTAGGTCCGCTGATGACCGGCACCGGAGGGGTTGTAGGCGTCCGGCGGAAGCTGGGGAACGCGCCCTCCCCTGCCCTCGGCGTCGGCGGTGTTGAGCCAGAAGAGGCCGCCGTAGTAGGGCTCATCCCAGGCGGGCGCGGGGGAACGCACGAAGTCCACGAACTCTTCGGTAAGGAGCCGCTCGCCGTTCCACATGCCGCGATTCAGGTAGAGCATCCCGAAGCGCGCCCAGTTGCGGGCGGTGCCGTAGTTGTAGCCGGTGAGCAGGAAGTTGCCGTAGGGGTCGGTCTCCATGACGAAACGGCGTATGCCGATCTTGTCGAAGAGGGCGCGCTGCGGCCAGCTCAGGTACTCCTCCCCCAGTTCGTTTTCCACCGTGCGCTTGACGATGTAGCCCAGCGTCCAGGGATCGGAGTTGCGGTAGCGGCCGACCGTGTTGGGCGGGAACTCGGCGTCGCGGCTGACGGAGAACTGGAAGGCGTCGATGGGGGCCACGTACCCCATGCGGTGGTCGACCTGACCCGGGATGAAGGACGCCGCCATCTGCGCGGGGGTGGCGCCCGAGTTGCTGAAGCGGAGACCGCTCGACATGCGCAGCAGATCGGCGATGCGAATCTCGGCGCGCGGGTCGCCGGGCGAGTTCTGCCACTCGGGCACGGGCGCGGGCTGCCAGATCTCCAGATGGCCCATCTGGATGAGGCGGCCGATCAGCGTGGCGGTCATGCTCTTCGCCATTGACCAGCTCTCGAGCTGCGTGTCCTGGTGGATGCCGGGACCGTAGTCCTCGGCCAGGACGCGCCCGCGGTGGACGACCAGGAAGGCGGCGCGGTTGTCGCCCGCGGTGAAGAAGGTCTGCACGGCCTGGTCGAGAAGCTCGGCGTCGACGCCTTCCGGGAGGGGCTCGTCCGGGAGCCTGTCGCCCATGGGCCAGGGGGTGGACTCGGCGTCCGGCAGGGCGCTGGCGACCCTGCGCGGGGTAAAGAACACGCCGTCGGTGTCGGGCGGGAGGATCACACAGCCCTGGTCGCCGAAGTGGCGGGCGCGCGCCGAGACCCCGTCCTGCGAGACGGTGACGATGCGCTTGTCGTCGTCCACGTCGAAGACCAGGCTCCCGCCCTCGTAGTCGCCGACCTGTGCCTCGCTGTTGAGCACGCTTCCGTAGAGCGCCTCCGTGCGGTCGCGCTCCGACACCCAGATGCCGGAGCAGTACCGCTTGGCAGGGCCGCTGAGCAGGTAGTAGAGGGGCGGGCCGTCCGGGGCTCCGGCTGTCGCGGCGGCCTCGGCGGAGGCGGAGCCAGCATCGGCCTCGGCGCAAGCGAGCAGGGGCAGGACAACGAACACGACCGAACTGATGACTGCGATGCTTCTCATGCTGCCTCTCCCATCGTACCTGAGGTGCCGGCGGAACGTTGTTGGTGTCGGGTTGCCGCATCACCGGGACTGGAGCTGGTGATCGAGCGCAACCGTCATCCCGGCAGGTGGTCGTAGATCCGCAGCTTGTCGTAGAGCCGCAGCTATCGGTGGGTATTGAACCTACGAGCATGGCTGGCCGAATTCCAGCCATTTGACTCCCGCTGATTGTCTCAGACCGGCACTCTCTGACGGTTGGCGAGCAGCTACACTAGCTGCTAAGCCAGCACTAAACAACAAGCCCCCCAAAGCCTGCGATGTCGTGCTATCCCGGAAAACATGCGGTGATACCACACGGTATCGTGCCGGAGTCGCGCAATGTGATAGATGCGTGATCGTCCTTGCCCGGAAAGACCGACCCCGATAGCGTATCGGTTCTAACCGCGAGTGCTCGACGAGCCGAACGAGCAAACGAGCTCTGGCGGGCGGCCAAGAGGTGTCGCTGGACGACTTTGGAGACGGAGACATGGAGCACACGCCGCCAGGAACACCACGCTCCAACAGGCGGGAGTCAGTTGGTGGCCCGTCTCTCCTCACTCGACGAGCTGTCACCGTCGCAGCCATCATGGCACTCACGACGGTGGCCTGCGTGGACGAGCCGATGTCGCCGATGCTCGACGGCACGACGCTCGGCGAGCAGCCCATTCCTGGTCGTGTCTTCCGCCAGATTAGTCAAGACGAACTCCATCGATTGGAGCGGGAGAGCGAGCTCGGGTACCCTTCGACTGGAAGCCCTGGTTTCGGGCAGGGCCTGGGTGACCACGACAACGAAATGGTCAGGCTGGCGCCGGACGCCAGCGTCCCGGACTCCATCACGCGCAGCGCGCGCGAGCTTCCCCACGCTCGCAGCGCGCCAAGCGCCGTCGCACGGAGCCTTGACATCCCGGAGGTGTGTCATCGCGATTCGCCGGCACTCGACTTCGATAGCGGTTGGATCTTCTTTGACGACGACTGTGACGCACTGCTCGCCGCCAAGGATCAGCTGCGCGGAACGGTTGCCCTGAACTGGGACACCGCGACGGTGATGACCGATTGGGAGGGAGTGATTCTCGGCACCTTCGGGGTGGAGCGACTCTACCTGCACTTCCGGGGGCTGGACGGATCGATCCCTCCGGAACTGGGAGCGTTGGACAACCTCGACGTGTTGTCTCTTGGACGCAATGAGCTGACTGGCGAGATCCCGCCCGAGCTGGGCTCGATGCGTTCGCTCGAGCGACTGTACCTCCATGACAACCAGCTGACGGGCGGAATCCCGCCCGAAATCGGCCGGATGCGTTCACTTGAGCGCCTATACCTGTGGAGCAACCAGCTTACTGGGGAAATTCCAGCGGAACTGGGCTCCCTGTCCCAGCTCGAGCGCCTCCAGCTCGCCGGCAACCAGTTCACCGGGGAAATTCCGCCGGAGTTGGGCCGGTTGTCTCGACTCGTTTGGTTGTTTCTGCAGCGGAACCAACTGACAGGGCCGATTCCGGACGAACTGGGTCGGCTTACCCGAATCGAACGCCTGTCGCTCTCCAGAAACCAGTTGACAGGTGACATTCCTCTGGAGCTGGGTCGCCTCCGGTACCTCGGTTATCTGTGGCTGTACCAGAACGAACTGACGGGTTCCGTTCCCAGGCCCGCCACGGGGGCATGGCAGCAACTCCGCGTACTATGGCTGCATGACAACCAGCTGACCGGCGAAGTCCCGGCCGACCTTCAGAACACTGATCTGTATAGCTTGGCGGTCAGTACCAACGATGGCTTGACGGGTCCTCTTCCGCTCGAGCTCCAGATGCTGCTCCTCGACGCGTTCTATTGGGGCACAACCGGCCTGTGTTCTCCCCCCGACCCGTCGTTCCAGGCGTGGCTTGAGTCAATTGACGAGGAGAGTTACAGCGGGGGACCAGTCTGTGATTCCGGGGGCGGCGGCGGCGACCGAGATGTCTTGGCGACGCTCTACAACACGATGGACGGTCCGAACTGGATCGACAACAACAACTGGCTGACCGACGCGCCAATCGATGACTGGTACGGAGTGGACACCAACGACGCGGGCCGCGTCGTGCAGCTTGATCTGTCCGGCGAGTGGGACTTAGACACGCAGCAATGCGTGGTGCATGGGCTGTCCGGCCCGATCCCGCCGGAACTCGGGTCCCTCAGCAGCTTGCGATATCTGAGGTTAACGTGCAACCGGCTGGCGGGCGAGCTCCCGCCGGAACTCGGCAGCCTCGAGAGCTTGGTGGAGCTTTCGCTCAATCGCAACCGGCTGACAGGTGTAATCCCACCGGAACTCGGTCACCTTGAGAGGTTGGTGAAGCTTTCCCTCAATGGCAACCTATTGGCAGGTGAGATTCCGCCGGAACTCGGCAGCCTCGAGAGCCTGCAGTCCCTCTACCTTAGTTCCAATGATCTAGAGGGCAAGATTCCGCCGGAACTCGGCAGCCTCACAAACCTGGAGCGCCTACTCCTCGATGCCAACAACCTGAGGGGCGAGCTCCCGCCGGAACTCGGCAACCTGACAAACCTCGAAAGCCTGTACCTCGATAGCAACGAACTAACCGGAGCGATCCCCGACAACTTTCTGAACTTGAGTGATCTGAACTGGCTCTTGTTTGACGAGAACGACGGCCTGTGCGCGCCGAACACGAACGCCTTCACTTCATGGCTTCGAGGGATCGGTATTTGGCGCGGCTCAAGATGCGAGGATGTCGACGACCACAAGGTGCTGCAAGGGCTGACGATCACAACCTCTGGCGCCTTAAAGTGGGGCAACTTTACGAATAGCGGTTGCATTGGCGCCGCGCGGGTCACCATCAACGGTACGGTGTACGAAGTCCACTGGACCGAGTGGCAGCGAAGGACCGACGGTTCAGGTTGGGCCCAGGTCTCCGGCACTCGCAAGACCGGACAGATCTGCGGATACAACCTGAGCAACGCGGCTGCTGGCACCTACCGTTGGGTAGGGGAAATGACGGTGGCAGGGACTCGCGGCAAGTACAAGAGCGAAAACGAAGTTACCGTGGGCGGCGGCAGCAACCGGTCGCCCGTGACCGTGGGGTCCATTTCGGACAAGACTGTAAAGGAGGGCGAGAGCGAGGGCGTGAACGCGTCGTCCTACTTCAGCGATCCGGACGGGGACGCTCTCACCTATACGGCCAGCTCGTCGAACACGGGCGTGGCGACGGCCAGCGTCTCCGGCCGCACGGTCACGGTGAGCGGTGTGGCAGAAGGATCGGCGACAGTCCGAATCAGGGCCACCGATCCGGGCGGGCTATCGGCTACCCAGACGTTTAGCGTCACGGTTGAGGCGGGGAGCGCCGCCGCGCCCGACCTCGTCGTGCAGTCGCCGGCGGTGGACGACGACGCGCCGGATGCGGGAGCCTCGTTCACGTTCAGTGCGACGGTCCGCAACCGCGGCGAGGGGCAGTCCGGCTCGACGACACTGCGCTACTACCGGTCGTCGAACGCCACGATCTCGTCGAGTGACACCGAGGTCGGCACGGACCGGGTGGGCTCCCTGCGCTCGGGCGGAAGCAGCGCGGAGACCGTCGCGCTGACCGCGCCGTCGCAGGAGGGCGCGTACTACTTCGGCGCCTGCGTCGACTCGGTGGATGGCGAATCCAACACGGACAACAACTGTTCGGACGGCGTTGAGGTCGAGGTTGCCGGTGGCGGCACCGGCAGAGAGGGAGAGTGTGTGCAAGGGGCTACCTATGGGCGGGGAGAGAGCTGTGATGTCTACGGCACGGGCAGCAGTTCCAAGTTGACCTTCACGGTGTTGTCCGACGGGCGGGCGAGGCTCGGCTTCATCACCGCCGGAAACGGCATTACCATGACCGGCACCATCAATGGAGTCAAATATCACTTTGTGGCGAGCCATCAAGGCGGGGGCGTCTGGAAAGTCGACGAGTACGTGCCATGATCTGGCTCAAGTGCGCCCAGGGAGTTGACCAACTCCAACTTCGCCAGCTCGCGGGGGGCGAGCCATCCAGCCGTCCGAGCGGCCGTCGTCTTGCAACCCCGCTCGGATGCCAAGTCCGGTGTGATCCCACTACCAGGGGAGCGCGAGGGTCGCGGCATCGGCCTTTGTTCGTGCTCGCCGTAATTCCGTTGTTTGCGTGGATCGTCGGCTGCAGCAGTGCGTGGAACGTGCCCGTGCCCGGCCGGGCACCCGCCGCTCTGCAAACCGTGTCGGCGAGCGTAGTGGCCGCGGCGTCGGAGTCGAGCGTGTTGCGCGCGCGAAAGTTGACTGGGTTCGCGCAAGAGCGTGGGTACGCAGTGTCGGTTGGCCGGGTCACCGTGGGAGCGGGAGGGGGCGATATGTTCTCGCGGCCGGACTACCGGGTGGAAATACAGCGCCGGGATCCCTCCGCCCTGCGCAAGGTTCATGAACTCGAGGATCGGATGGACATCTGGCGGAGAGAGTCCGCCGAACTCCGCGGCAGCATGGCTCCGCTGCTGGAGAAGCGGAGGCTCTCGGAAGTGGAGCCCGGGCCGGTGCTCTCGGAGGCCGAGCGCGGGCGGCTGGCCCGGTTGGAGGCGCTGAGGCTCGTAGACGCCAGCGCCGAAGAGGTCCGCGAGCTTCGTGCGCTGACGGAGAAGAGGGAGAAGAGCGAACTGCGGCCGGGACCGCCGCTCACTCCCGGTCAGGCCGCCGCACTGGAGCAGTTGCGCGACAGCGTCGGCGCACTGAGGACGAGGATTTCCGCCGCCGAAGACGAACGCGAGACCCTTCTGGACACCATTGTTGGGTACACGGCGACGATTGACAGTGAGGAGAAGACCGTGCACTTCGGCTGGACGCCCGTGCTGACGGTCTACCCGGGTGACGTCCTTCTCATCCGAGTGGTCGACGTGGACATGAGCGAGGACGACGTGTACGGCGTGCACCAGCTCCGGGTGACCGCTGAAATGCTTCGCGCCGACGCTGTCGAGTTGGGTCCCACGCTCGACCGCGGCATTCGCGCGCTCGAGTTGCGCTTCAGGCCCGCCGATTCCGGAGCCAGCTGAGCGACGCCGGACAAGGAGGAGAATCCATGTGGATCAAACTGAGAAGCGCGCTCTTCGCACTGTGTGCGGTCGTGGCATGCGAAAGCATGGCGGCGAGCGCGGGATGGATGTGCAGCGTGACGCTGACGCTCGTGCCCTCGACCATCGGCTCGATGTCCTCCCCGTCCGGATCGGGAAGCGGCACGGGCACGGGGGCGTCGCAGGAGGAGGCGTTGCGGGAGGCGCTGTCCGCCGCCTGCGCGCAGCTGAACCTCGACGGATCGACGCTGGCCCAGTGCCGCGCGGGTGAGGACTTTAGCGTGGAGGGTGGCGGGCAGGGCAACGTCCGGCTCTTCAGCGCCGTGGAGCGCTCCGTGCGGTGCGAGGGAACCTCGTGACACCCTGTGACCTGGGGCCTCAAACCAACCGCGATTCACGCCACCGCCACCCCACCTGATCCCGGCAAGATTCTTCCCGGCTCTGTGCCGACGCAAGCAAGAGGCAGATCAACCCCGGTGTCGGCGGTACCGCTGAGAACGGAGCGTTGTCGTCTATCCCGGTGCCGTGAATCCGTTTGACAACAGCGAAACCGTCTGACAAGTGCAAATGGACCTCATCCTACGTTGATTTGCACGTTTATCTGTTCTGCGGAGGGCGAGCCTTGGCACGCAAACCCACAAACGGGAACATCACGACGCCATACTGCGACGGCGGATCTACCCGGCGCTCGGCGGTACCGGTGCGAGCTTTATCGGAGGGCGCTGGAATCCGAGGGGCGTTCGCATGGTCTACGCATCGCTTGCGTATGAGGGAGCGCTTCTGGAGCAGTTGGCGCACACTCCGATGGGAAGTATGGCCGCGGGCCAACTCGCCTCGCGCATCGTGATTCCCGCGACTTGCGCCGTGCCCGAGCTGAGCGCAGCCGAGCATCCGGACTGGCAAAACGGAGCCCGGTCGCAGCAGATCGGGGCGGAGTGGCTGGAGTCGGGGCGATCGGTAGCAATCAAGGTGCCCTCCTTCGCCGCGCAGCCCTGGGGATGGAGCGTGATCCTCAACCCGCTTCACCCGCACTTCGCGCGCGTGAGCGTGGCAGAGGCTGTCGACGTAGTTTGGGATGCACGCTTCCTGTGATGCGAGCTTCTTCCGGAGGACTTCGATGCGCGTGATCCATCCACTGCCTGAGTCCGGGCACAGCCTGACGATGATCCTCGCCGCCACCCTGGCCCTGGCGGCTCCGCTGCCCGCGAGCGCCCAGACCCGCTCGCCCATCGACGCAGACACCCGCTGGACCCTGGCGGCGGCGGGCGACGTGATCATGAACCGCCGCGTGATGCAGTTCGATCATCCCGGGGATCCCGGCTTCCATGACCTGGCCGACATCATCCGGGGAGCGGACGCCGCCTTCTTGAACCTGGAGCAGTCGGTGTTCCGCCTGCAGGAGTTCACCGGATGGCCGGCGGCCGAGAACGGGGGCAACTACGAGGTGGGCTCGCCCGAGACGCTCAGGGACCTCGTCGACATGGGCTTCGATCTCTTCAACCGGGCCAACAACCACACCACCGATTACGGGGTGGAAGGCATGCGCCTTACCGGCAAGCTCATGGACGAGTGGGGGCTGGTGCATGCCGGGGCGGGGGAAAACCTGGGATGGGCCAGCCGTCCGGGGTATCTGGAGACGACCAAGGGGCGCATCGCGCTGATCGGGATGGCGTCGAGCCACACGCCGATGTCACGCGCCGGCCGGGCCGGGCCTACCGTACAGGGCCGCCCGGGGCTGAACGCACTGAGGCTGAACACGCGCCACGAGGGATCGCCCGCTACCATGGAGGCGCTGCGCGAGGTGGCCCGCGCCCAGGGTCTCGAGGTGTCCGACGAAGACGGGGGTCTCGGTCCGGGCGTTCGGGATCACCGTGTATCCCGGCGACGAGGACCGCACCATCGTCACGCTGAACGAAGTCGACCGCGAGCGGGTGCTGCACGAGGTGCGCAACGCCACCGACCAGGGCGACTACGTCGTCGCCAACAGCCATTCGCACGAGCCCGGCAACGCCTTCATGGTGCCGCCGGACTGGATGGTCGAGTTCGCGCGTCAGGTCATCGACGCCGGCGCCGCCACCTATATCATCCACGGGCCGCACCAGCTGCGCGGCGTGGAGATCCACAACGGCCGGCCCATCTTCTACTCGCTGGGCGACTTCATCTTCCAGAACGAGACCATCGACCCGATGCCGTCGGACCAGCGCGACCGCTACGGCCTCCCGCTGGACCGGCTCGCTTCGGAGATCTACGACACCCGCTTCCAGGTCGACGAGGACGGCAACCCCACCACCGGCTTCCCGACAGATTCGCGCTGGTACGAGAGCGTGGTGCCGGTGGTGACCTTCGAGGGAAGCGAGGCTGTGGAGATCATCTTCCACCCAATCGAACTGGGTTGGAAAGCGCCCCGGTCACAGCGTGGCACGCCGCGCATCGCCCCTGAGGAGCTGGGGCGAAGGATCATCGAGCACCTGGCCGAGCTGTCGCGGCCCTTCGGGACGGAGATCGTCTACGAGAACGGGGTCGGGGTGTGGAGGCGGTAGAAGGAATCCCTGCTGAGGCGTTCACGGAAGCGCCATGACGCTTCATGAACTGCTGGACATTCACTACGGTGCGGATGGCGACGATGTATTGCGCCGGATGCTCGACGAGGGTGCTGATCCCGACCGGCGAAGCGGGCCGCATGAAGAGACGCCGCTTCACGTGGCCACCCGCCGGCGGCGTGTGAACGCCGGGGAGATCCTCCTTGCGTACGGCGCCGTCATCGACGCAATGACGGTGGGCGGCAAGACGGCGTACGCGCACGCCGTTCGGAGGGGATTCGATGACGTCGCCGCCATGCTGGCGCAACACGGGGCCAGCACCGATCTGAACGACGCGGACCGATTTGCAGTGGCGATCGTCACCGGCAACCTCGATGAAGCGCGGAGGATCCTCGGAGCCTGCCCGGGCGTTGCCCAAACCGCCAACCCGGAGGAAGACCGGCTATTGGCGGATGTCGCCGGCCGCAACGACCGGGAGGCCGTGCAACTGCTGATCGAGGCGGGCGCGGACCTCACTGCGGCGGGTCTCGACTCCGGGACCCCCCTGCATCAGGCCGCCTGGTTCGGCCAGCCCGGGAACGGGCGTCTCCTGATCGATGCCGGCGCACCACTCGATATCTTCGAGCCCGTGCACCACGCCTCGCCCCTCCATTGGGCTGCCCACGGCTCCCGTTATTCCGGCGCCGCCGAGGAACGCCAGGAGGCCTACGTGGAGCTGGTCGAGATGCTGCTCGAAGCCGGATCCAGCCTGTCCTATCCGGACGATCCGGGGGGCGACGCATACAGGCTACGGCTCCTGCGAGACGCAAGCCCGCGTGTCCGGAGGGTATTGCAGGGAGCAATTGGATGAATCCGCGAAGTGGGTGTCGCCTTCTACTACCCACCCCACCCTGACGTTACGGCATGCCTCCCTGTGGAACCCGCTAGTCTGGGACGCGCGGGCCCCGCCGTAGCGGACAGCCGGCGGGCCGGGATGATCCCGAGTGCCGGAGGAGTCTTGTGGAATCCGCGCAGATAACTACCTCACGCGCATGTACTTCCGCAGCATGCGCGGCCCCACCTCCGCCCCGTAGACATTGCCGAAGGCGTCCGCCGCCACCCCTTCGGCCCCGGTGGTGCCCCGCACGTAGACGTGCCAGTCGGGGTCGGGGATGAAGGAGGTCACCAGTCCGTCCACCACGCTGCCGATGCGGATTCCCCGCACCCAGCCGGCGTTGGGGATGCCGCCGCCCGTGGAGGACTCGGAGTCGGCCGAGTAGAGCACGTCGTTGGCGTCGATGAACAGCCCGCTGGGCCGCCCGAACTGGGTCCAGGTGTCCAGGTGGTTGCCGTCCTGGTCGAAGATCTGGAGGCGGTTGTTCTTGCGGTCGCCGACGAAGAGCCGGCCCTGGGAATCCATGGCCAGTGCGTGGGGATCGCGGAACTCGCCGTTCTCGGCGCCGGTGCTGCCCCACTCCATGATGAAGTCGCCGCCGCTGGTGAACTTGACGATTCGGTTGTTGCCGCCCGTTCCGTGGCCGTCCGCGACGAAGATGTCGCCGTTGGGGGCCACCAGGACATCTGAGGGCTGGTCGAAGGTGTCGGGTCCGGCGCCGGCCACCCCCGCCTGGCCCAGGCTCATCAGCAGCGTGCCGTCGGGAGAGAACTTGTGCACCTGGTGGCCGCGCCGCTCGCCCCCGCGGGCGTCGGTGACCCAGAGGTTGCCGTCGGGGTCGACGTGGATGCCGTGCGGCCACTCGAACATCCCCGCGCCGAAGCTCCTGAGCAGGTTGCCGTCGACATCGAAGAGGAGGATCGGATCGAGATCGTCGTGGCCCACACAGGTGTTCTCGCTGCAGCGCTCGGCCACCCAGATGTTGCCGTCGGCGGCGGGATATACGGCGCTGGTGGAGCCCCAGGAGCGGCCCTCGGACAACTGGCCCCAGACATCGGGTACAGCGCGGTAGGGATTGGGCGCGTGGTTCTGAGCGACGAGGGGTGTCGCGAAGGTGAGGACCAGGGCGAGCAGGAGCAGCTTCTTCATCGTCTCATCTCCGATCGGGAAGGCGCTGGGGGGGTCGGGAGAGTTGTCGGGAAGGGGCAATGTGGGGGATGCGCGGCTCACCCGAAAGCAGAGCCGGGGACCTGCGTACAGGGCCGGGATGTGGATCGAACACCATCTACGGAAGGCCTGGAGGCGGCACCCGGCGCCGCGTCGCCTGCTCGAACGCGTAGGCCAGCTCGATCAGGCGGGGCTCGCTGCAGTCGGCCCCGGTGAACCCCACGCCGAAGGGCGCCGGGCGGGCGTCGAAGCCCTCCGGGAAGGGCGTCGCCGGCTCGTTGGGCACGAAGCCGAAGGGCACCACCACGATCGGGGTGCCGGAGCGGGCCGCCAGGGAGGCGCCCCGGCTTCCGGGGGTGAAGATCGCGTCCAGCCGGTGCTCTTCCAGCACCGCGTCGATCCCGCGGGTGCGGCTGAGCCGAGCGTCCTTCGCCATGTCGGCCTCGTTGCGGGCACGGTCGGCCTCCACATCCATCTCGTCGGAGATGTCGAAGCGAGACTGCCCGTACCTCATGGCGCCCGCGCCGGCATGGTCGAGGTTCCACTGCCGCAATTCGGTGAGCGTCTTCACAGGCGCGTCCGGGCCCAGGCTCTCCAGCCAGGCGTTGAAGTCGCGCTTGGCGCCGTACTTGAAGTTCACGGAACAGTTCTCGTCGGCCCCCTTCGCCTGGTGGGCGCCGGCGCAGAACCCCCAGGCGGCGAAGTTCGAGTCCGGGTCGGGATGGGCGTAGGAGGGCACATCGGCCGGGTCCACGACAACCGCGCCCTGTGCCTCGAGCACCGCGATCGCCTCCGCCATGAGCGCGGCCTGCGCTTCGTTGAGGCCGCCCCGCGGGTTCTCGTCCCCGTCCAGGTGAACCGGGTCGTAGTAGTAGGCGCGCGGGATGCCGATGCGCGCCCCCCGCAGGCCGTCGGGGTTCAGGAACCGCGTGTAGTCGCGGTCCGGCGGCGGCTCGCAGACGCCGGTGGCCGGGTCGTTCGGATCGGGCGCGGGGCTCTCCATTCCGCCCAGCAGGATGGCGGCGTCGGCCACCGTGCGCGTCATGGGCCCGGCCATGTCGTGGTCGAGCGTCACCGGCGCGATTCCCCAGCGGCTGATGCGCCCCAGCGTCGGGCGAATCCCCACCAGCATGTTCGCGTTCGACGGGCTGATCACCGAGCCGCCCGTGTCCGTCCCCACATTGCCGGCCCAGAAGCTCGCCGCCGTGCCCACCCCCGAGCTGGAGCCGCCGGTGCTGAGCGCCGGCCGGCCGTCGTTGGTGTCAGGACGCGGGTCCCGGCGGGGATCGTAGGGGTTGTAGGCGAAGGCGGTCAGGGCGTTGTAGTTGCCGGGCATCTGGTTCGGCGGACCCGCCATCCAGTTGGCGAACCTCTGTGAGCCCGGCCTTGGCGATGATGATGGCCCCGGCCTCTCGCAGGTTGGCGGTCAGGGTCGCTTCATAGGACGGGACGTAGCCCTCGAAGGCCAGAGCGCCGCCGGTGGTGGGCAGATGGGGTGGTGTGGATGTTGTCCTTGAGCGCCACCGGAATCCCGTGCAGCGGCCCGCGGACCTCGCCGCGCGCCCGCTCGGCATCGAGCTCCGTTGCTTCGTCCAGGGCGTCGAGGTTGATCGCGGTGGCCGCGTTCAGCTCATTCTCGTAGAGCCCGATGCGGAGCAGGTACCGCGACACCAGCTGGCGCGACGTCAGATCGCCGCGCTCCATGGCGGCCTGCAGCTCGGGAATGCCGGCCTCGACGACCGAGAAGCTCCCGGTGGCCGGTGGAGGCGAGGCTTCGCACGCCGCGAGGGAGAGACAGATCAGCGCGGCGAAGGAGGGAGCGAGGAACGAAGATGCGCGGATCACGAGCGGGCACCTTCTGGAGACGATGGGGTGACGGCAGTGCATGGTTTGCTCCGGCGGAGGTCCAGTCGCGTTCGTCGAAGATTACCCGATCCGCGTCCGACGTGCATCGGATTGCGTCAGCCGCCCACCCGAAGCAACCGAGCGGCCCGGGGGGGGCGAACTCATCCTCAGAATCCGAGCGACGCAGTCTCCCGCCTCACGTCCCCCGCGGCGATCATCACCCCGGTTTCCGGATCCCGCCAGGTCACCGTCGGAGCGCACGCGCGCCAGTTCCACAGGCCCCAGGAACGCACGTCGGTGCCCCATGGCGCGCAGCGCGTCAGCCGTCTCCGCAGGGATGCGGTCCTCCATGTAGAGGACGGCCGGATTGCGGTTCACCTCGCTTCCCGAGCCCGGGAAGTTGTAGCTGCCGAAGCGGGGCTGGTCCACGGCCTGCTCGGGGGACATCCCCCAGACCGCGACATTCAGAAACACCTGGAGCAGCGACTGCAGCTGCTGGTCGCCGCCGGGCGTGGAGAGCCCCATGAAGGGCTGTCCGTCCTTCATCACCAGGAGCGGCGCGTTGGTGTTGCGCGGGCGCTTGCCGGGCGCCATGACGTTGGCCAGCCCCGGATCCAGGTTGAACTGGCCCATGCGATTGCCCAGCCCGAACCCCCATCCCGGGATCATGGGCGTGAAGGTGTGGCCATCGCTCTCGGTGAGAGAGAAGAGGTTGCCGTCGCCGTCCATGACGTTCAGCGAAGAAGTGTCGATGGAATGCGCGGGGCCCGTCGATGTCCTCAATGCCACAAAGCTCACCGGCGCACCGTCCGCCACCGCCGCCATCCGCTCCGGATCCCCCCACGGTGGCATGTCCTGAAACGCTCTCTTCTGGTCGATGAGCCCGGTGCGCTCGCGCGCATACGCCTTCCCGTACAACCCCTCGGGCGCGGGTACGAAGTCGGGATCCCCCACGTACTTGTGGGCATCCGCCATCGCCAGGTCGATCACCTGCGAGATCAGATGGATGTACTCCGGCGTGTTGTAGCCGAGGGCGCGCAGATCGTAGTTCTCCAGCATGTTGAGCATCAGAACGATGCGCGGTCCCTGGCTCCATCCGTCGCCGGTGTAGACGTCGTAGCCGTGGAAGCTGGTGCCCAGCGGCTCCTCCCAGCGGCTCTCGTAGCCCGCCAGGTCCTCGTAGCGCACGATCCCGCCCTGTTCGCGGAAGAAGCGGTCGATATCGCGCGCGGGGTCTCCCCGGTAGAAGGCGTCGCGCGCGGCGCGGATACCGTCCGAGCGGCTTCCACCTGCCGCCAGCGCCTGCTGCTCCGCCTCCATCATGTAGCGGATGAGCCGCCCCAGATCGGCGTTGACCATGAGGTCGCCCAGACGCTGCTCGCCCGTCCCGTTGGGAAACCAGAAGTCCGTGTTGTAGGGGAAGGCGAGGATCCCTTCCATCTGATCCTCGATCATCCACTTCTGCATCTTGTAGAGATGATACCCCTCCTCCGCGATGCGCAGCGTCGGCTGCGCGGCTGCGCTGAAGCCGAGGGTGCCGAAGCGGTCGAGGGCGGCCAGCCAGACATCCACGTCCGCGGGAATCAAGGCGTTGTTGACGGGCGACTTGCCGTGCTCGAGGAAGTAGTCGAGGGTGGCGAGGGCGGGCGAGGTCCCGGCCCCGACCCGGGTGATCACGCGGTCCTCGGCTGCGCTGTAGAGGATGAGGGGCGCGACCCCCGGTCCACCCCGCGTAGTCCATCTTGAGCGCCTTGAGCGCCATCCCCGCCGTCACCCCGGCGTCGAAGGCGTTGCCCCCGGCCCTGAGCACGTCGTACCCGGCCTGCGTGGCCAGGTAGTGCCCGGAGGAGATCACCCCGTGGGTGCCCATGACGCGCGGCCGCATGGCCTCGACATTGTCGGCGTCGTGGACGTGACCGTAGCTGTTGAAGGGGGCGATGGTGGCGAACACGCTCCCCTCTGCGGCGGGCGCGGCTTCCTCCGCGGCGTAGGCAGCCTCTTCCGCCGCTCCGATCCCCGATCCGCGCCACACGATGAGTGTCAGGGCCGCGACGGCGACCACCCATGTCAAGTTCTTCATCGCTCTGGTCTCCTTTGTGCAGAGCAGATACGCGGCAACCCGCACCTTCCCATCAACGTCTATTATTCGGAACCTACTTCCCCGCATGACCCAGGCAACCATGGCAAGTCGAAGGAACGCGCCTGGAGGCACGCGGGCGGCGCGGACGTGTACTGGAGGCCGTGGTGGGGCGGGCTCACCGGACGTCGCGTGAACGGAGGTGCCGACATCTCCCTGCATGGCCTGTTCGGCGACTTTCCCAGCGTTCGCCTTTCCGTCATGGGTGGTCTGGTGATTCCGCTGCCGGCCGGCCTGTCGGCGGCGCTGGAGGCTGGGGGCGCGAACATCCGGGGCGACCCCGCGCCGGAGGAGGTATGGCGACTGGGGGGTTCGGGCGAATGGCTGCGGGGCTATCCCCGTGTGGTGCTGCGTGGGAGCGAAGTGTGGAGAAGCCGCGCCGAGCTGCAACGCAAGATCAGCCTGTTGGCGGTCTCGGTCTTCCACGACTGGGCTTCGGTCGATGGCAGCAGCCTGCAGTCGGCGGGGGGTGGGCGTGTCCGTGTTCAACGGGTTCCTGCGCGCGGACCTGGCGCGTCCCCTGTCGCCCTGGTACGAGGAGGAATCTCCGTCCCGGGGAGCCCGCACACGGGTATTGACCAGACGCATCAGCCCAGGTGGCAGTGGCACCTGCGCGCTCTGGCGCCGTTCTGAGGAGGATCCCCGGACGTTCCGGGTTATCTTCCGCTCTGCTCGCCGGACCCTCCAAACGAGACCTCATGGCTGATCATCCGGACCATCGCAGGCAGGGTGGAGCGTCCATCCCATGCCGCCATCGCGGACGCCCGCGCCGTGCTCTTCGACTTCGATTTCACGCTCGCGGATTCTTCCGCTGCCGTCGTGGTCTGCATGAATCACGCGTTGTCTTGCCTGGGGCTTCCGCCTGCCCCGGACAACGCGATCCGCCGGACCATCGGCCTCGACCTCACCACGGCGCTCGGGATCCTCGCGGGCGAGGCATGGAGCCCCCGGGGACAGGAGTTCCTCGGGCACTTCACGAGGAAGGCGGACGAGGTCATGGTCGCCGGCACCGTCTTTCTGCCCGGCGCGGGACGGGTGATCGAGACGCTTCGCGGCGCGGAGTATCGCCTCGGAGTGGTGTCGACCAAGTACCGGCGCCGCGTGGAGGAAGCCCTGGAGCGGGACGGGCTGCGGGCGTTTGTGGACGTGGTTGTCGGCAGCGATGATGTGCCCCGGCCCAAGCCGGCCCCGGATGGACTCCTCCGGGCGGCCCGCGCGCTGCGTCTCGCGACCGCTGACTGTGTCTTCGTGGGCGATTCGGAGGTGGACGCGAAGGCCGCGGAGGACGCGGGCATGGGATTCGTCGCGGTTCTGACGGGGACGACGCCGGCGGAGGCCTTCGCCAGGTATCCCGCCCGGGCGGTCCTGGAGAGTGTAGGAGAGGTCGTCCCAGTGCAGCCGTGACGCGGGTGCCAGGCGCGCAAGAGCTGGGCGATCAGCCCGATGACGGGCTCTCGGCGGGCACGGACAGCGAGGGCGAAGGCGAGGCGAGGGCCGGCGGTACGACGGGCAGCTCCCGCGCGACGGGCCGCCCTGTCTCGAACATCCTGAGCCTTGGGCCGGTGATCGTTGGCGGTATGTTGGGTGGCCGGGCTATGCTGTCCTTCTTCGCCGAAACGCCGCTCCGGAGGACGCCATGATCCGCCAGCAGGACTTCCCGGCCCGCCCGCTCCGCACAGTCGCCGTCTCCGCATTGCTTGTCGCGGGCGTCACCGCCGTCAGCCCCGGTGCGGCCGCCCTGGCCGTACCCGCGTCGGCGGCGGCCAACCCCGCCGCGCAGGAGATCCTCATCAGCGGCGGCACGGTGGTCACGTCGGAAGGGCGCTACGCCGCCGACGTGCGGGTGCGGGACGGAACCATCGTGGAGATCGGGACCGCGCTGGCCGCCGGGCCGGGCGCCCGCGAGATCGACGCGGCCGGCCTGCTGGTCATGCCGGGCGGAGTGGACCCCCACGTCCACCTGGGCGGAAGCCGCCGGGACGACTACCGCACAGGGTCGCAGGCGGCGCTGGCGGGCGGGGTCACGACCATCTCCAACTTCGCATTCCCGGCGGAGGGACGAACCCTCGCCCAGGCCATCGAGCGGGAGGCGGCGCTCATCGGCGAGCAGTCCATCGCGGACGTGATCCTGCACGCCGGCATCAACCACCCCCCGTCGCAGGAGCCGCAGATGGCCACCCTGGCCGACCAGACCGGCCAGACCAGCACCAAGATCTTCATGGTGCGCGCCGATTTCGACGCCGACGTGCGCGGCTACATGGCGACCATGGACGCGGCGGGGCGCGCCGGCATCCTGACCATGGTCCACTGCGAGGACGGACCCATCCTGGCGCGCGCGGTCGCCGAACTCACGGCGGCGGGGCGCACATCGCTCGAATACTTCCCGGACAGCCGGCCGGTGGTGGGCGAGGTGGTGGCCACCCAGCGCGCGGTCGCCATGGCGGAAGCCACCGGCGCGCCCATCTACGCGGTCCACGTTTCCTCCGAGGGCGCGCTGCGTGTGCTGCAGGACGCGCAGGACCGCGGGCTCAGCGTCTTCGTGGAGACCCGCCCGATCTACCTGCACTTCACCCGGGAGCGCTTCGAGGGGCCGGATCGCGGGCTCTACGTCGGACAGCCGCCACTGCGCGGGCAGCGCGATCAGGACGCGCTTTGGGCGGGCATCGCCAGCGGGTCGGTGCATGTGCTCGGCACCGACCATGTGGCCTACCGGCGCGACGAGAAGATGGACCCGTCGCAGACCATCGCCCGGCACCGCGCCGGCTTGAACAACCTCCAGGTCGTGCGGCCGATGCTCTATTCGGAGGGCGTCGTCGAGGGCCGCATCTCCGAGGAGCGGTTCGTGGCGGTCACCTCGACCAACGCCGCGAAGCTCTTCGGGCTCTACCCGCGCAAGGGCACGGTGGCCGTCGGCTCGGACGCCGACATCGTTCTCTGGGATCCCGACGAGACGCGCACCATCCGCGACGAGGACATGTTCTCGGGAACCGGCTTCTCGGTGTACTCCGGACGGGAGGTCACCGGCTGGCCCGTGATGACGCTCCGCCGGGGCGAGGTCGTCTACGAGGACGGGGCGATTCTGGCCGGGGCGGGCAGCGGCGAGCTCTTGCGCCGCGGAAGGTGGCAGGCGCCGTAGTGGTGAATCAGGGACGCACCTCCGATGCGCGCCGCTGGCTCGTCGTCACTCCCCGCCGTATCATCGTGGTTCCCGCTTCACCCCGATGCACAGGAGGCTCGACCCATGCGCAAGGGAATACTCGCGTCGACCATCGCTCTGCTTCTGCTCGCAACCGGCGCCTGCGCCGACTCCGCCGAGGAGGCTCCACAGGAAGCCCAGGACCCCGGCGAGGCGGCCGCCGGGGAATCCGGCATGGTCCGGGTCGTCATCTCCACCGAGTTTGGCGACATCGAGGTCGACATCGACACCGAGAACGCGCCCGGCACCTCCGCAAACTTCCTCCGCTACCTGGACGCGGGCCACTACGACGGCGGCCAGTTCCATCGCACGGTCACGATGGACAACCAGCCGAATGACACCGTACGGATCGAGGTGATTCAGGCCAGCGTGAGCGATGACTTCGCCGAGCAGGGCTTCGACCCCATCCCCATGGAGCGAACTTCGGTCACCGGGCTCCGGCACGTCGATGGCGCCATCTCCATGGCGCGGGGTCAGCCCGACAGCGCTACCTCCAGCTTCTTCTTCTGCATCAACGACCAGCCGTCACTCGACTTCGGCGGCAACCGCAACCCCGATGGCCAGGGATTCGCGGCGTTCGGCATGGTCGTGAGCGGGATGGATGTGGTGCGGACGATCCAGGGGCAGCCCGTCGAAGCCCAGGCACTCACCCCGCCAGTGAGGATCATATCCGTGCGGCGCGCCGACTGAGCGCAAGCCGGGCGCGGGGGCGCACTCCGCCCGCCGGAGGGCATCAGGCGGCGAACCGCCTCGGCGGCACTCCCCGACGAGCTACTCTTCCACGATCAACCGCGTCCCGACCTCGATCGGGCTGCGGCCCGCCAGCTCCACGGTCAGGATCAGGTCGTATTCCCCGGGCTCCACCTCGGGCAGGGTCAGCGCGATGGCCCGGAAGACCGTGCCCCGCTGGTCCGGCCCCGCCTCTTCCCAACTCAGCTCCACGGGCGCTTCAGGGGTGGTGAGGCGCAGAAACTGCGTCGCACGTTCCAGCAGCCCCGGGTTCGCGTCCTGCATGGTGATCCCGACCAGCGCGCTCTCTCCGGTCTGGAGTCCGTAGACCTCCCAGCCCGCCACGAAGGTCTCCTCGGAACGGATGCGCGTCGAACGCCGCACGTGTGGGAGGGCTTCCTCCAGGCTCTCCGGCAGATCACCGCCGGCGTCCAGCAGCACCACGTCCGACACGCCCGCCAACCCGAACGGCAGGTCCTCCTGGCGCACACCACCGCGCACGCGCCAAGCGCGGTCGTCTGCCTCGTTCAGGACTTCCAGACCGAAGATGTAGGCACCGTTGTCGACCCGGGTGGTGACGACGCCTTCGCGCGCGGATCCGCGCTGGTCCAGGAGCCGCTCACCTTCCGGGGTAAGCAGGAACACCCCCGATTCCACGGCACCCGCGGCGGCGGCCATGGGCGGTGGGGGAGCGGTGAAAGCCGCGAAGGGATCGCTTCCCGGCGCGATTTCACGCACCGATGGCCGCGTGGGTGCCTCGGGCCGCGGGGGTGGCTGGTACCCCGCCACGACCAGGAGCGAGTCGCCCCGGCGGAAACGCGCCACCTGCGCGTCCATGGTGGTAATGATGGGGGCGTACCAGGCCGCATAACCGGTCCAGGGGGCGCGGTCTTCGATCTGCCACGCGCGCGCGGGGATGCCGGCGGGATCCTCGAGAAACACGCCGGCGGGCAGGAACTCGCGGCCGTGGGGCCGGTGGCGCCCGATGATGAAACGGTTGTCCTGCAGCAGGCCCGTAGGGGGACGCCTGGGCCGCCCGCGTTCCCATCCGATCTCCCCGCCATACCGCGCGACCAGTTCCTCCAGGTCCTCCTCCCAGGGAAGGTCGTAGGCGTTCTCCGCTGCCTCCCGAATGCGAATCAGCGTGCGGCGGGCGTATTGCTCCACTTCGCGGTCGTTGCCCTCCACCAGGTAGAGGGGGTCCGCCAGCAGCCAGAGCTGTTCGCGGAGCGCCTCCCGTGCCGCGTCATCCGCCTCGTCAAAGAGATCCCGGGCCTCTTCGTCCAGGAGGTACTCCAGAGCCAGCCAGTTCGCGCGCTCCTGTTCGGGCATCCGCGAAATGGCGTCGCTGAACACGGCTTCCGCTTCGATGCTCTCGCCTGTCGACTGCAGCAGATAGCCCTTCAGAGCGAGACACCACCACTCGTCATCGGGGTGGCAGCGCTCGGTGAGACCCTCGGCCCGTAGCAGCTCCCCCTGCTCCCGCAAGTAGTAGACCCGCTGCCCGAGCAGCCACCTGTCACGCGGGAGGCGGGACGCGACGCGCCCCAGCGTGCGCAGCATGTCCATGCGCGCCATCTCGACCTCGAGCGGAGCCGGTTCCACCGGGGGCGCTTCCCCGTCCCCGTGCCGGAGGCACATGCGGCCCACGAGAGCGTCGCACTGGCCTCCGAAACCGCTCCACTCGGGAGGGAGGCGCTGCTCCCGAAAACGCTCGAACTTCTTCTGTTCCTCCATCGCCTCCTCAAGCAGCGCGATGGAGTCGGCTTCGGACGTAACCGCCTCTTCCTGGGCCGCACGGGCCGGGAGCGGCGTCGCCAGGCAGATCAGGAAGACGAAGAGGCAGATCAGAAAGACGAAGAAGCGGAACCGCTTCGGTAGCTCGGCGGCACAATGCGTCATTCGCGAAGACTCCTTTGGGGCGTGGCTGTCCTTTCTAGGATGCGCGGCCGGGGCAAAGGGTTGGCCCCGCGCATCGCGGGAAGCGTCGTCGCGGCCCTATACTCATACGCGAACCCGCCCGCCTCCGCACCCTCGGCCCTTCATACCGTGATGTCCATTGTCCCGTTGATGCTGCTTCTCGTAGCGCCACAGCTGCCCGAACCCTTCGAAACCCCCTGGAACCGCGCCATCCCCGCCATCGTGGAGCGCCCCGAAGGAGCGACCTTCTCGGTTCCGGCCGGCTTTCGCGTGAACGTATTCGCCGAGGATCTGACCAACCCGCGGCGTCTCGCGCTGGCGCCCAACGGCGATGTGTTCGTGGCGGAGAGCCGAAGCGGCGCGATCACGCTGCTGCGCGACGCCGATGGCGACGGCGTGGCCGAGTACCGGGAGACCTTCGCCGAGGGGCTGAACCGGCCCTACGGCATCGCCTTCCATGACGGGTACATGTACGTCGGCAACAACGACGCGGTGGTGAGCTTCTCCTACACGCCGGGCCAGACCCGCGCGGAGGGCCTGCCGGAACACGTCGTGGATCAGCCGGTCAGCAGCGACGCCCTCGATCACGACACCGCGGAACGCCTGGGCATCGATGTCAGCCGTACCCGCGGGTTCAACCACTGGACGCGCAATCTCATCTTCGCTCCCGGCGGCCGGAGGATGTACGTCGCCGTCGGCTCGGCCACCAACGCCATGCCGGGATCCGACCCGCGCCGCGCCGCGATCAACGAATACCGGCCCGACGGTTCGGGGCATCGGGTGTTCGCGGGCGGGCTGCGCAACCCCGTCGCGCTCGCGTTTCATCCGGTGACGGGTGAACTCTGGACGGCGGTGCACGAGAGGGACCATCTCGGGGACGACCTGGCCCCCGACTACGTGACCTCGGTGAAGGACGGGGGCTTCTACGGCTGGCCGTATGCGTACATCGGTCCCAACCCCGAACCGATCCTGGGCGGGGCGCGGCCGGACCTGGTGGAGCGCACCCTTGTCCCCGACGTCCTGCTGCCGGCGCACGCGGCCCCCATGGGGATGGCGTTCCACACGGGCGAGGGATTTCCTCCGGAGTACCGCAACGACGCGTTCGTGGCGCTGCACGGATCCATCAACCGCCTCGACCTGAAGGGCTACTCGGTGGTGCGCATCCCGTTCGAGAACGGTCGCCCGTCCGGGCCGCCGGAGGACTTTCTGACAGGATTCATCGTCCGCGACGACGAGGAAAAAGAGGTCTGGGGACGTCCGGTGGATGTGCTGCAGGCGCCGGATGGGGCGCTGCTCGTCTCCGACGACGCGGGGAACCGGATCTTCCGGGTCCGATTCGCGGGATAGAAGACGGCTCCAGGGCGACCCGTGCGACTGCCAGGGGCCGCGCGAATGCCCGGGGCGCCTACGGGAGGCGCAGGGCGCGGGCCAGGGCCCGGCCCGCGTTCCGGCCGGTTCCCTGATTCTCCGCCGGGCGGGGAACCGCCCCCGCGATGGCCTCCCGAAGGCTTGCGCCGTCGACCCCCTTGCGGAGCACGCCTCCGCTCGCCACCGAGACCCGTCCCGTCTCCTCGCTCACCACCACCACCACGGCGTCGGTCTCTTCGCTCAGCCCGATGGCGGCGCGGTGACGGGTGCCCAGCGTCCGATCCGGCACCGGGACGCGATTAAGGGGGAGAATCGCGCCCGCCGCCTTGATGGTGTCGCCCGAGATGATCGCCGCGCCATCGTGGAGGGGGGAATTGGGCGTGAAGATGGCGCCCAGGATCTCACGGGACACGCGTGCCTGCAGAGGGTTGCCGCTCTGCGCGTATTCGTCCAGCCCGACCTCTCCCTCCACGGCCAGCAGCGCCCCGATTTTCATGCTGGAAAGGCGCTCGACCGCGCCCGCGACCTCCTCCACCACCTGGCTCTCCTCGAGCCGGCTGAACAGCTGCAGCATGCGCGCCTGACCCAGCCGGGCCAGCGTGGACCTGAGCTCGGGCTGGAAGACCACCAGCGCCGCGATGGCCCCGTACTGGAAGACCGCGTCCATGATCGACCGCATGAGATCGAGTCCCAGAAGGCGCGCCATGGCGTAGAGGCCCGCGATCAGCAGACCGCCCAGCAGGATCTGCATGGCCCGGGTGCGCTGGATGAACAACAGGATGCGGTACAGCAGCGCCGCGACGATGAGGATTTCCAGAATATCCAGCCAACCGGGGGCGAACAGCGCGAACAGATCCCCGACGCTCATTCCGTCTCAGGCGCGGGCAGGGACCATGACGGCGGGCGAGCGGCCCGCCCAGGGTCGCTCGCTGGTCAAGGATCGTCCGTGGCCGGGCCCCCGACACGCGCGGCGTCGTCGACACGGGAGGAGGCAACCGGAACCGCCTCCTCCGGCTCGCGAAGAGGGTCCGGCCTGATCGCGGAAGATCCAGGCTGCGCCCCGGCGTCGGGCTGCGCTTCGATCACGGGCGGCGCGCTCCCATTCTCCTCGGCCGACATCGGAGGCAACGGCTCTCCCCTGTCAAGAAACTCGATCTCGCGGCGACCCAGCGTTTCGCGGTCGAGAAGCGCCTGGGCGATCGTCTCAAGCAGATCCTTGTGTTGCTCCAGCAGCTCGCGGGCGCGGCCGTGGGCGAGGTCCAGAAACCGCTTGACCTCGCTGTCGACCAGCTGCGCAGTGTGTTCCGAGACCTCGCGGCGCTGGACCAGCTCCCGCCCCAGGAAGATCTCCTGCTCGGAGTCCCCTACCGACATCAGGCCAACGTTCTCGGACATGCCGAAACGGGTCACCATGCGCCGGGCCATGGTGGTGGCTCGCTCGATGTCGTTCCCGGCCCCGGTTGTCACCTTGGCCGGACCGAAGCGCATCTCCTCGGCCACCCGCCCCCCGAACAGCATCACCAGCTGTCCCTCCAGCCAGTCCTTCGTGTACGAGTGGCGATCCTCCTCGGGGAGGCTCGCGGTGATCCCGAGAGCACGCCCACGGGGGACGATCGTGACCTTGTGCACGGGGTCGAGGCCGGGAATTCGCAGGCCCAGCACGGCATGCCCCGCCTCGTGGTAGGCGGTCAGCTCGCGCTCGGATTCGGTCAGGACCAGACTCTTGCGCTCGGCCCCCAGCATGACCTTGTCCTTGGCCATCTCGAAATGCTGCATGGCGACCCGGTCGACCCCGACGCGGGCGGCGATGAGGGCGGCCTCGTTGCAGATGTTGGCGAGATCCGCGCCCGAAAGACCAGGCGTTCCCCTGGCGATGACGGACAGATCAACATCCTCGGCGAGCGGCAGCTTGCGCGCGTGCACGCCCAGGATGCCCTCACGGCCCTTGATGTCCGGGGAATCGACCACGACCTGCCGATCGAAGCGCCCGGGGCGCAGCAGCGCCGGATCGAGCACGTCCGGCCGGTTGGTAGCGGCCAGGAGGATCACTCCGTCATTGGACTCGAACCCGTCCATCTCCACCAGCAGCGCGTTCAGCGTCTGCTCGCGCTCGTCGTGTCCGCCACCGAGCCCAGCGCCCCTGTGGCGGCCCACCGCGTCGATCTCGTCCACGAAGATGATACAGGGCGCGT
The DNA here is from genome assembly GCA_965232315.1 of Longimicrobiales bacterium. Classification (GTDB taxonomy): domain Bacteria; phylum Gemmatimonadota; class Gemmatimonadetes; order Longimicrobiales; family Gaopeijiaceae; genus BD2-11. The sequence goes on from CBDDPN010000009.1 coordinate 291,498, forward strand.
GTGACTTCCCCTGCTCGAAGAGATCGCGCACCCGGGACGCCCCCACACCCACGAACATCTCGACGAAGTCCGAACCGGACATCTGGAAGAAGGGACGCGCCGCCTCGCCGGCCACTGCGCGCGCGAGCAGGGTCTTGCCCGTGCCGGGTGGCCCCACCAGCAACACGCCTTTGGGGAGCCGGCCCCCCAGGCGCACAAAGCGCTGGGGATCCTTGAGGAACTCGATGATCTCCTCCAGCTCCTCCTTGGCCTCGTCCGCGCCCGCGACGTCGTCGAAGGTCACCTTGGGTGTGTCGGGAGAGATGAGCTTCGCCTTGGAGCGACCGAACTGGAAGGCCCGGTTCCCGCCGCTCTGCAGGCTGCGCACGAACCAGATCCAGATCGCCGCCATGAGAATCCAGGGGAGGATCCCGAAGACCCGCTCGATGACGGGAGTCCGGGCCGCCCTCGCCCGAATGACGACGTTGCGCGACTGAAGCTCGTCGATCAGGCCGTCGGTAATCTCGCCCGGGAGCATGGTGACGAAGCGGCTCATGTCCTCGCCGTCCCGGTTCACCGGGGTTCGCAGCTCACCCTCCACGCTACGCGACTCGATGACCGTCACTTCGCGAACGTTGCCGGAGGAAAGCTGTTCCCGAAACTCGGTAAACGTGAATTCGACGCCCGAGTTCGAACCCGGGCTGAAAATCTGCAGAATGAGCAGCGGCACCAGGACCAGCAGAATCCAGAACGAGGCGGTGCGGGACAGCCTGGAAAACCTGCTGCCGGGATCGGGTCGTTTCTGTTCGGGTTCGGACATGTCAGAATGTTGTGGGCGGCGCCAGCGGGTGCCCTCAGATGCTTGCGATGTATGGAAGATGCCGGAAGTTCTCGCTGTAATCGAGGCCGTAGCCCACGACGAACTCCCGGGGCGCGTCGAAGCCAACCCACCTGGGCTGGTGCGCGATTCCGTTCCGGCGCTTGTGAAGAAAGGTACACATTTCGAGGCTGCACGGTTCGCGCGCCCGGATCACGGGCACCAGCGCTTCCATCGTCTTGCCGCTGTCGATGATGTCGTCCACGAGGATGACGTGCCGTCCCTGCAGCGACACCTCGGGGTCGTAGAGGAGCTGCACGTTACCCGATGATACCATACCCGCCCCGTAGCTCGAAGTCACGACGAAGTCGATCTGCACGGGTTGGCGGATGCAGCGCACGAGGTCGGCCACGAACATGAACGAGCCCTTAAGCAGGCCGAGGAGCAGCAATTCCTCGCCAGTCCCATAGGCAGCCGAGATCTCGTCGCCCAGTTCCTGCACCCGGCTCGCGATCTGCTCGCGGGTGAAGATGACGCGGCGCAAGCGGCGCCCTCCGGTGCGTCCGTTGTCGTCAGTTGATGGCTTCATCGAAATCCACTCCAACGTAGAGGACGGATGCGTCGGGACCGGGAACCGCCTCGACCGACCGCGCCACGCCGGGCACCCAGAGGATGCGGCCGTCCGAATCTGCCAGGACAGGACGGCGACCGCGCGACGGGCGAGGAACCCGCGCCTCCCCGAACAGCTTCTTGAGCTTCCTGGTGCCGCCGGCGACTCGAATACGATCTCCGGGCCTCCAGCCGCGAAAGAGAATCGGGAAACGCAGCGACTCGATGGACAGGCGCTCTCCCCCGACCGGAGCTCGCGTCGACCAGCGGGCAAGGAAGCGAGAGCCCCCCGAAAGCCCCTCGGCTTCGCCCTCTCCCGGAACCGGAATTGCCACGAAGGAAGCCTTGCCCCGGGCGCCATCGGTGTCAATCCGCCTCTCCTGCCCGACGATGGCCAGGCGCTCGAACGAGCGGGACAGAACCGCTCCTCCGGGCAGGCTGAGCGAGCGGCCGCTCGCGCCCGAATCCGCGAACTCGACCGCGAGACGGGTTCCGGCGGCGTCCAGGGGGGAGCCCACTTCCGCGGCGAGTGTCCGGATCAGCCTGACCCGAGCCACCGGATCGAAGTCCAGCAGCGCGTCACGGCTGAAGGAAATGCGGCCCTCGGCCCGACGGACGCCGAGATCCCCGACCAGCCTGGGAGCCACCGCGCGCCAGAGCCGATTCTCCTCCTCCGCCAGGCGGGCGAGGCGGTGGAGCGCCCGGCGGGCCCCGGGCGCGATGTGTCGCTCGGCGAGAGGCAGCAGCTGCCGCCGGACGACATTGCGCGGGATGTCGCTCGAGCGGTTCGTGGGGTCGGTTCGGTGACGGAGATGCGAGGCGCGGGCGTAGTCGGCCAGTTCTCGCTTCCAGCAGGAAAGCAGAGGCCGGTACAGTCCGGGTTCGCGGGTGCGGGGAATCCCGGCCAGGCCGGCCAGGCCGGTGCCGCGCAGGATGCGGTAGGCGACCGTTTCCGCCTGGTCGTCCGCATGGTGGGCGGTCACGACCCGGTGGCACCCCGTCTTCCGCCGCGCCTCCTCCAAGAATCGGTAGCGGGCCTTCCGCGCTTCCGTTTCGTTGGCGGGCGGGGTGGTCAGCGCGCGGCACACCAGCGGCACGCCCCAGGCGCGGGCGAGCCCCCTGACCCAGCGGGCGTCGTCGGCGCTGCCGGGACGCATGCGGTGGTCGAGGTGGGCGGCGTGGAGTTCCAGAGGCGGGAGCCCCGGGGTGTGCCGCAGAAGACGGAGGAGGACGGTCGAGTCCAGACCCCCGGAAAGCGCCACCAGGACGCGCTCGCCCGGGCGGATGACGCCGTCCTCGGCCACCGTCGCGCGAAAGCGGCCGGCGAGCGAGCGGGCCGAACCCTTCACGACGCGACGCCGGGGGCCCGGGTAGCCGTCCCTTTCCGGCCTTCCGCCAGCGCGGGCGGGGCCGGCCGGCCGGTTTCGTCCACCAGCACGCGCGCCAGCCGGTCGAGGCGGTCGGACTGGATCCCGTCCACACCCCATGAAAGCAGCCGGCGCATGTCCGCTGCCTCGTCGATGGTCCAGACGTGGACCGGAATGTTGCGGCGGTGGGCCTCCTCGACGAAGCGCGGCGTGACCACCCGTCTGCCCTCCCATTCGTCGGGCACCTGGAGTGCGTCCGCGCGCGGCGTGTAGAGAACGCCCGGCGGCCGGCAATGCAGCAGGTAGAACAAACGGATCTGGCGGCGGGACGCCCCATGGGGACCCGGATACCCGTGTCGCGAGGGCCGCGCCCCCTCCCGCTCGGCGGCCATCAACACGCGACCGCGTGCTCCGTGGCGGCGAATGGTCTCCACCAGCAGCGGCGCCACCCCGCGCGTCTTGGCTTCCACGTTCATGCGGATTCCCGGGAAGGTTTCCAGCACCTCGTCCAGCAACGGAACGCGAACGCCTCGGCCCCTGAAGGCGTGGTCGCCCGCAAGGTCGCGAAAACGGTACCCGGCGTCCAGCGAGCGCACTTCGCTCCAGGGCAACTCGTTCACCGCACCGCTGCCGTCGCAGGTCCGGTCGACGGTGGCGTCGTGAATGACGACCACCTTTCCGTCGGAGGTACGGTGGACATCCATCTCCAGGATGTCGGCTTCCCAACGCTCCACCGCGCCGGCAAAGGCCGCCATGGTGTTTTCGGGAGCCAGCGCGGCTCCTCCCCGATGGGCGATGAAGAGGGGGGCTCCGGCCAGATAGGGATGCCCGGGACGGCGTGCCGGCAGATCGCGCCATCCCCGGGTGGGCCCGCGCGGAGACCGGCGCCGAGCCCGACGGGTCAATCCGCCGCGGCCTTGTCCAGGAGCACCCGCTCGTTCGGAGTCACTTCGTACAGGAGCGCAAGCACCAGATCGATCAGGGGCTCGGTCATGGTCAACTCTCGTGCGCTCTGCTCCTCGTCCCACTCGGGTTCATGGTCGCGCAGCTCGGCTCGGAGCGTCACCACCCTCCCCGCCAGGAAGCTGAGGATCTCCTCCACGATATCGGGATGAGGATCGGCCGGCGTCCCGCGTTCATCGATGGACTCGCGGAGGAGCAGGCCGCGCACGAAAGCCAGAAAACCGGGAAAGGCCAGCTCGGTGAAGGCGCCATCGTCCAGACGCTCTTCGCCGGTGATGTTCTCCCATTCAAGCTCGTTCCAATACAGCTCGCGGGCTTCGTCAAGAAAGTACGCGCGCCGGTCGGCGGAGAGGGGCCCGACGTCCGGGCCCGTCACCTGCAGCGAACGGTCCAGCACGCGAGCCATCCGCGCCTTGCGCCGCCTCAATTCGCGTTCGATCTGGTCGGTCATGGTCCTGCTCGTCGTTATCCGATGTTCGCACATGCCACGACCCGAGGCAGTGGCCCGCGCAAGATACCCATCCACTCGAACGGCGGCAAAGGCAAGACGCACGCCGCCGGTTCGGACAGATGTGAAACCCCGCAGGGACGGCAAATGTCCCTGCGGGGGCGCAGACCTCAGGTATGCCGGAGGAGGGACTCGAACCCCCGACACGCGGATTATGATTCCGCTGCTCTGACCAGCTGAGCTACTCCGGCGAAGACGTCGCAAAAACGCTAGTTTTTGGAGGATAGCGTGTCAAGCGGCATCGAGGCGGGCCGCACCCTGTTGCGAGAGGACTCGGACGGTCCGGCATTCGCCGGGACGTTCGTGGAGTCCGAGGAAGAGCGATCCGAATGGACATTCCCATGATCATAGGCGTTGTCGCCGCGGCTACCGGGCTCCTCACCAGTTTTCGCATTCTCTGGGAGTACGAGCGGGGTGTTGTGTTCCGGCTCGGAAAGCTGACCCGTGCCAAGGGTCCCGGCCTGATTTTCCTGGTGCCCTACGGGCTGGAGCGCATGAAGAGGATGGATCTGCGCATCGTGGCGCTGGATATCGCGCCGCAGGACACCATCACCAAGGACAACGTCAGCGTCACCGTCAACGCGGTGGTGTATTTCCGTGTAACCAACCCCGCGAAGGCCGTCGTGGAGATCGAGGACTACTATTTCGCCACCTCGCAGCTCGCGCAGACAACGCTCCGGAGCGTGATCGGCCAGTCGGAGCTGGATCAGCTGCTCGCCGAGCGCGAGCGCCTCAACGAAATCGTGCGCGACATCATCGACGAGGGAACGGATCCCTGGGGCATCGAGGTCACCGGCGTCGAGATCAAGGACATCGACCTGCCCAAGGAAATGAAGCGCGCGATGGCGAAGCAGGCCGAGGCGGAACGCGAGCGGCGCGGCAAGGTGATCGCGGCGGAAGGGGAATTCCAGGCCTCCCGCAAGCTCTCCGACGCAGCGGCCGTCATACAGGAAAACCCCATGGCCCTCCAGTTACGCTACCTGCAGACGGCCGTCGAGATCGCCGCCGAGAACAATTCAACCACCGTTTTCCCCATTCCCATGGAACTCATGTCGGTAGCACCGGGCTACGAGGGGAAGTCGGCCAGGGCCAAGGTAGCCGAAGGGATGCCCGCGCTCCTGCCCGAAGGGACCACCGGACAGCTTCTCGCGGATGCGGTTCGCCGAATCGCCGATCCGGGAATGAAACAGGAGCAGGCGCAGGTGGCGACCGGGCGCGACGACGGAGAGGAAAGCGAGGCCTGAGACTACCTTCGTTCCGTGGAGTCCTCCGGTTCCTCGCCCTCCGGATCGTCCGCGAAGCGGTACAGGATCTCGCCCTCGCGAATCATCCCGTGGCGCTCACGCACGAGACGCTCGAGGGTAAGGGAGTCGTGCCTGAGGGAATCGGCGCGGGCGGACATGGAGTCCACCTCGGCCTGCAACAGATCGAGAGCCCGCTGCTCCGCCCGGATGCTGGAACGGGTGGACCAGAACTCCATCATCGAGTGCTCGCCCCCGAAGATCGCGTAGTAGACGGCGGCACCGGCGATGATCGGCAACACCAGCTTCTTCAGGATTCCCAAAGCGCCCTCCCCGGATAGGATCCAGCGGCCCCCAGTTCCTCTTCGATGCGCAGCAGGCGGTTGTACTTGGCCACCCGGTCACTCCGGCTCGCGCTGCCCGTCTTGATCTGGCCGGTTGCGCGGGCGACGGCCAGATCCGCGATGAAGGTGTCCTCGGTCTCGCCGGAGCGGTGCGAGATTACACACCGGTAGCCCGACGCGCGTGCCAGGTCGATGGCGTCCAGTGTCTCGCTCAACGTGCCGATCTGGTTCACCTTGATCAGGATGGCGTTCGCGACCCCCTCGCGGATCCCCCTGCGCAGCCGGCGACTGCTGGTCACGAACAAGTCGTCCCCGACCAGCTGCACGCGGTCTCCCACGGCCCCGGTCAGTACCCCCCATCCCCGCCAGTCGTTCTCCCCCAGCGCGTCTTCCAGCGAGGCGATGGGGTAACGCCGGGTCCAGTCGTCCCAGAACGCCACCATCGACTCGCAGTCCAGCCGTCCGCCGCCGGAGCCGCGGAGCACGTAGTCCGCTTCCTCCAGAAACTCGCTGGCGGCCGCGTCGATCGCCAGCACAATGTCCTCGCCGGGGCGGTAACCGGCACGCTCGACGGCCTCGAGCACCACCTCCAGCGCTTCTTCGTTTCCCGAAAGGTCGGGAGCAAAACCGCCTTCGTCGCCAACGGCGGTGTTGCGGCCCTGTTCGGCCAGCACCTCGCGGAGGGCGTGGAACACCTCCGTGCCCATGCGCAGGCCGTTCGAGAACGTGTCGGCGCCTACCGGCATGACCATGAACTCCTGGATGTCCACGTTGTTGGGCGCATGGGCGCCGCCGTTCAGGATGTTCATCATGGGAACGGGGAGGACGCACGCTTCGTCGCCGCCCAGGTAGCGGTACAGGGGTTGGCGCGCTTCGCGGGCCGCGGCGCGCGCCACCGCCAGGGAGACGCTCAGAATGGCGTTTGCGCCCAGGCGGGCCTTGTTGGGGGTGCCGTCCAGTTGCACCATCGCCTGGTCCAGGCGTCGCTGCTCGAAGGCCTCCATGCCAAGCACGGTGGAGCGGATCTCGCCGTTGACGTGATCGACCGCGCGGCGCACCCCCTTGCCGCGGTAGCGGGCGGGATCTCCGTCACGCAACTCGACCGCCTCGTGCTCTCCGGTGGAGGCACCGCTGGGAACGGCCGCGATCGCTCGGGCGCCCCCGGCCAGCCGAACCTCGGCCTCCACCGTGGGCGTCCCCCGGGAATCCAGTATCTCCCTTCCCCTCACCTCCGTTATCGCGGACACGGCACCTCCTGATCGTGAGTCAACGCCTGGCCACCGGGGTGGCGGCGGGAGTGTGGCGCGCGGCGGGTGCTCCCGCCGTATCTCGCGGAGGAAGCTCGACCAGAAGGCGCGCCACCGCTCGGCGCGCGCGATCGCGGAGCGCATTGCGGTCGGCGAGCGTGAGGCCATGCACGTCGATGGGCTCGCCAACCCGCACGTCGATCTTGCCGGATCGGATCGCGTAGCTGTGCTTGGACATGATCGCGCGACTGCCGGCGACCGCCACCGGCAGGACCGGTGTCTGCGTTTTGACGGCCAGCACGAAGGCTCCCTTCTTGAAGGGCTGCAGTTCCCCGGTGGGAGACCGGGTACCTTCCGGGAAGAGGGCGACGTGGAGGGTTCGCTCGCTCAGCTGGCGGGCCGCCCGGCTCAGCGACTCGATGGCGCTTCTGCGGTTGCGGCGGTCGATCATGATGTGGCCGCACTGCTGAATCACGGTCCCGAATACGGGGATGGAGCGCAGCTCCTCCTTGGCCACGAAGCGCAGGGAAGCGGGAAACGCGGCGAAGAGCGCGAGCACGTCGAACCAGGACTGGTGGTTCGAGACCACGATCTGCGAGTGATGGCCATCGACCCGCTCGAGCCCGGTGCAGGTGACGGTTACCCCGGCCGCACGCAGGATGGCGGCGGCCCAGCCGCGCGCCCAGTGCCCACATCGACAGCTGCGCCAGGAGGGCACCGCGAAGGACAGGAGTGCGATCAGCGCATAGTAGGCGGTCAAGACGATAGCCACCAGCGCCACCCAGCCCGTGCGCAGCATCGGAACTCCCGATTCGGCCTACGGATTCACCGGGTGCCCGGGTTCGGTTCCGCCGGACTCCCGCACGACAAAATGATCGAAGCTCACGCACCCGGACCCCAGGACGTTCGCGTCGTCGCCTTCAAGTCTAACCCCCGCGCCGCCCGTTACAATTCCAACACGGCTCAGGGCTGCGCCGAAGATCCGATGGAAGTCGGCAGCAACAGGATCGGTCGACCCCGGGGGCGAGCTAAAGCAGAGTTCGTAGTCCTCCCCTCCCCCGAGGGCGAGGGGCAGCGCGCCGGCGCGAGACCCGGCAGCGATGGCAGCCTCGGGGGCGACGGGGACGCGCGCCGGATCCAGAAGGATGCCCGTTCCACTCGCCGCGGCGATGTGGCCCGCGTCTCCCAGCAATCCGTCCGACAGATCGATGAGGGCGGTCGGCCGGACACGCTCGGCAAGCCAGCGAGCTTCCTCGAGGCGTGCGACCGGCTCGGCGAAGGCCCGGCGCAGCGCGGGTTCAGGCTCGCGCCCGCTCTCCCAACGGCGCACGGCCGCGGCGCTTGCGCCCAGCGCGCCCGTCACCCACACCTCGTCACCCGGGCGAGCGCCGCTCCGCAACACCGGGCTGCCAGCGCGCCCGACCGCGACCACATTTGCGACCACCGGGCCGGGAGAGTGGGTGAGGTCCCCCCCGATCAGCGCGCAGCGAGCCTGTTCGCACGCGCGGCGTATCCCGGTCCGCAGTCCCCGCGCCATCCGGCCGGCCCGGCGGGCGGGAAGGCTGAGGGCGACCAGTGCGCCGACGGGGCGCGCGGCCATCGCGGCCACGTCGCTCAGCGCGGCGGTCACGGCGCGGTAGCCGACCTCCTCGAAGGAGATCCACGCACGGCGGAAGTGCACATCCTCCACGAAGGCGTCGGTGCTCACCACCCATCCCGACTCGAGCACGGCGCAGTCATCGCCCGAGCCGACCAGCACCTCGGGTCCCGAGGCCGGAGCCGCCGCCTGGAAGGAGCGGATCAGGTCGAACTCGCGGCCCGGTCCCAGCGCGCTCAATGCGGCGCTTCCTGGTCGAAGATCACGAAGGGAAGGCCGAGGCGGCTCTCGCGCTCCGGTTCGTGGCCGAGCGCCGCCGGGAGACGAGCGATCACATCGCCGGGCACAAGTCCGGCGCCCTCGCTGCCAAGAGCCGCCGCGACCCCGGTAAGGTGAAGGGCCAGCCCGCCGGCCACGGCGGGACCACACCCCTGCGCCAGCAGGGAGCCCGCCACGCCGCTGAGGACATCCCCCATGCCCGCCGCGGCCAGGTCCGAGCTTCCCAGGCCGCCGACGAGGAGTTCGCCGCCGGGCGCGGCCACCAGCGAGGGGTTGCCCTTCAGCAACACGGTGCAGGACCACGCCGCGGCCCGGTCGATGGCGAGCTCGTGCGGCAACCGGGGGAGGTCGGTGCCGGCGGCGGCGACCAGTCGCCCCATCTCGCCGCGGTGGGGCGTGACGAGCACCGGACGACCTCGGCCCAGCTCGCCCAACGAAGGCGCGGCTCCCCCGGCTACGAGGTTCAAGGCGTCGGCGTCGAGCAGCACCGGGGCGCTCCCGGCGGCGTCCAGGACCCCCCTCAGGCTCACCGCGGCCTCGGGACCGACTCCCAGACCGGGACCTGCCGCGACCGCGTTCGATGCCGCCGCGGCGCGGGCGAGCGCCGCGTGATCGCTCGCATCCACAAAAACGGCCTCGGGAACCGTGCTCTGGAGCACGCGGCGATTGGCTGGAGGGCTTGCTACGCGCACGAAACCCGCCCCGACCCTCAGCGCCGCGCGTGCCGCCATCACCGCAGCGCCGGCCATCCCGGGACCACCCGCCAGCAGCAGCAGGGCGCCGACCTGGTTCTTGTGCGTGTCTATCAGGCGAACCGGGAGCTTCTCCCGCGCCCATCCAGGAGTGACGACCCGCGCCCCGAAGGTCTCGGGCGGTACCGGCGGAAAGCCGATCTCCACAGCCACCAGACGGCCCACGCGCAGGCGCCCGGGCTGAAGCAGGGCACCCAGCTTGGGCCAACCGAAGGACACCGTCACGTCGGCCCGCGCCGCCTCCCCCGGAACAGCGCCTGTATCGGCATCGACGCCGGACGGGATGTCCAGGGACAGAAGCGGCCGGCCGGCCTCGTTCATGCGCTCCAGGATGCGCGCCTGGGGCGCCCGGGGAGCCCCCGAAATCCCGGTCCCCAGCACCCCGTCCACCAGTACGCCGGAGGCAGCGGTCGCGTGCTCGATCCGCCGTTCGGCTCCCGAATCGGCGGCATCGAGCATCGGGAGCGGCCAACGGTGCAGCAGGCGGGCATCCGGGGGTCGGGCCGATGCCTGGATGACCGTGACGAGGCGCCCCCAGCCGGCCAGCGTCCGCGCCAGAGCGAGACCATCGCCCCCGTTGTTGCCGGATCCCGCAAAAACGACAACGGGCCCCCGAGGGAACAGGCGCTCCAACACCAGGGCAGCCGAGCGGCCGGCGTTCTCGATCAGGGTCCGGCCGGGAACCCCGAGCCGGTCGATGGCGAAATGGTCGAAGGAGGCTGCTTCCCGGCCGGTGGGAGCATGAACGTCAACGCCGCCGAAGAGAATCCTCGAATCACCACGAGGGTCTCCGGAGCCGGCGGCGCGCTTGCCCATCACGCGTCGCACCGTCGAAGTGCGCCGCGGCTACTTGTAGCTCTGGGTGATATTGCGGCCGAAGGTGATCTCTCCGTTGTCGATTCTGATGTTGTAGCCACAGTCGGGACTGGAACAGACCCACGCCTTGTATCTGATCGGCGCGCCTTCGCGCCCGTAGTCCGAAAGGGGAAGCATGAGCCCCTTCCTACACTTGAGACAGGCCGGAAAGGAACGCTCTTCGGACATATCCAACCTCTGGTTGTTTGGTCTCGAGTACACGAAACCAGCTGGGTGAATTCAGTGCGGGCGGGGCCTACGCCCTGCCCCACGGGTAGTTGCGCTCGAAAGCGTCCTCGAAATCGTACACGCCCCTGAAGTCCTCAGGAGAATCCTCATCCTGTTTCAGGAGAATCCCGCAATCGACCAAATCGAAGACAATCTCGCCCAGATCCTCGGTGGCGTGTACGCCCCAATACTCCAGAACCGTGCGCGCCATGGGCCCGAATTGCTCCAGAGCGAGACGCCTGACGCCTTGTGCAAGCTCCGTGCCGGAAATATGCCGCCGTTTTTCCAGTGAATCCGAGACCGATTGCAGGGCAGAGAGCACGAACAGGTACGCATTGCCATGATAGCGTGGGTTACGCCCATGAAGCCGGACGAGGATATCCTGGGCAATCTGCGGATCGTTCATTGGGGGAATTTGAAGCCATCCGGCGGGGAACGCCAGTCCCGGCCGCCGGGAGAAATGCCGTGTCCTGTTGCAGGACATGGCGTTGGGACCCGCCCGAACGGGCGCGGCCGGGGCTAGCCGACCAGGACGGCCTCGGCCCGGACCGGAAACGATGCGCACAGCTCCTGAACTTCCCCGCGCACCTCGTCGATCACATCCTCGTCGTCCGGGCGACCCAGCACTCGAGCCATCCAGCCGGCGATCAGGCGCATCTCGTCGATCCCCATGCCGCGGCTGGTGAGAGCGGGCGTTCCGAGACGAATCCCGGACGTTACCAGGGGCGACCGATGTTCGCCCGGAACGGTGTTCTTGTTGACCGTGATGTCGACACGGGCGAGCGCCGCTTCCGCATGGGCTCCGGAAATGCCATCGCGCCCGAAATCGACCAGGACCAGGTGGGTATCGGTTCCGCCGCTGACGAGACGAAACCCGTGCTCCACGAGTCCCGCCCCCAGAGTCCGGGCGTTTTCGACGACCTGCCGGATGTACGTCGCGAACTCCGGTTCCAGTGCCTCGCGAAACGCCACCGCCTTGGCGGCGATCACATGCATCATGGGCCCTCCCTGCGAGCCCGGAAAGACCGCCCGATCGATGGCGCGCCCATGCTCCGCAGGCGCAAGAATAAGACCGCCGCGTGGTCCGCGCAGGGTCTTGTGCGTGGTGCTGGTGACCACCTGCGCATGCGGAATCGGGGTGGGATGCAGGCCCGTGGCGACGAGCCCTGCGATGTGGGCCATGTCCACCATCAGGATCGCGTCCACTTCGCGCGCGATCTCGCCGAACGCCCGGAAATCGAGGATGCGCGGGTAGGCGCTGGCTCCGGCGACGATCATGCGCGGGCGGTCCGCGAGCGCTTTGTCGCGCACGTGGTCATAGTCGATGAGCCCGTCCGTCTCGCGGACGCCGTACGACGATACCTGGAACCACTTGCCGCTCACGTTGACCCGGGATCCGTGCGTGAGGTGGCCGCCGTGGCTGAGCTGCATACCCAGAAAACGGTCTCCAGGACGCAGAAACGCGAGAAACGCGGCCAGGTTGGCCTGGGCGCCGGAGTGCGGCTGTACGTTGGCGTGGTCGGCCCCGAAGAGCGCGCAGGCGCGCGAGAGGGCCAGGCTCTCGACCACATCCACATGCTCGCAGCCCCCGTAATAGCGCTTGCCCGGGAGGCCTTCCGCGTACTTGTTGGTGAGGGCCGAGCCCGTCGTCTCCATGACTGCCCGCGATACGAAGTTCTCGCTGGCGATCATCTCCAGCTGATCCCGCTGGCGAGCGGCCTCGGCCTGGACGGCCCGGTAGATCTCGGGGTCGAAGCTGCGCAGTGGACTCGGGGACACGTCTCGCGTGGATCAGGTGCTCATGGAAACCGCGCGGCGCGCGATGGGGCCGCGACCGGCCTTCCCAAGCTGACGGGCATCCGCCAGCCTTTGCAAGGCCACGCGGTCCGACGCTTCGACAGCCGTGACCCCCTCCACACGGGCGCGCCGGAAGACATGGAGCAGAACGTCGTAGATGGCGGCGGTCTTTCTTCTGGTGCGTTCCGCGGACCAGCCGTGAAGCTCCCCGTACACGTTGATGAGTCCTCCGGCGTTGATCACGTAGTCGGGGGCGAACAGAATGTCCTTCTCCTGCAGGGCGTTGCCGTGCCGCGGTTCAGCGAGCTGATTGTTGGCCGAGCCGGCGACGATGTCCACCCCGAGGCGGCCGATGGTCCGGTCGTTGATCACCGCGCCCAGCGCGCAGGGGGCAAAGATGTCTGCGGGCACGTCGTAGATTTCATGCGGGGCGACGTGGCCCGCTCCGAACTCTTCGACCACGCGCCGTACGCGACCGGGATCGATGTCGGCGACCGTGAGCCGAGCCCCATCGGCCGCCAGGTCGGCGCAGAGGTGGTAGCCGACATGGCCCACGCCCTGCACGGTGACATGCCTGCCCTTCAGGGCAGGATCGCCGTAGCGCTCCTGCACGCACGCCCGGATCCCCTGGTAGACGCCGTGGGCGGTGGCTGGAGAAGGATCGCCCGAACCTCCACGGACCCCGACTACCCACCGGGTCTCTGATCGCACGAACTCCATGTCTTCCACGGAGGTGCCGACATCCTCGGCCGTGATGTAGCGCCCTCCCAGCGACTCCACCGCGCGGCCGTGGGCCCGGAAGAGCTGCTCGCGGTCGCGGATCCTCTCATCCGCCAGGATGACCGACTTGCCTCCTCCCAGATTGAGGCGGGCAATGGACGCCTTGTAGGTCATGCCGCGCGCCAGCCGCAGGGCGTCGACGACGGCCTCCGCCTCGCTCGCGTACTTCCACAAGCGGGTACCGCCCAGAGCCGGACCGAGCGTCGTGTCATGAATGGCAAAGATGCCTCGATAGCCTGCCGCAGGCTCCGACCAGAATACCAGCTGATCGTGGCGTCTGGTCGCCATCTCCTCGAATATCTTCATGGTCAATCTCTATCTTCTCCAGTCATTTCCGGACGCCTGGCACCGTCACCGCGGAAGCGGTTCATCCGGGCGCGACCGCGGTCTCGAACCCGCGCGCCGCGATCATGCGCACGACCTCGCCCGTGACCTCGCAGATTCCCATGCCGCTGGCGTCGCGCATCAGCTTCTCCACGGGATAGTCGCGCATGTATCCATACCCCCCGAAGACCTGAACAGCCTCGCGGGCCACCGATACGGCTGCGTCGCTCGCGGCCCACCTGGCCATGTCCGCCGTCGCCGCCAGACCCGGACCATCCGGCGAGGGGCCCATGCCGGCTTCCGGCCCCACCGCTTCCAGCCCACGGGCGGTCGCCCGGACCAGGGCGCGGGCGGCCGCGATCCGGGTCGCCATCCCGGCGAGTTTGTGCCGGATGGCCCCGAACCCCGAGAGAGCACGACCGAACTGCTCGCGTTCGCCCGAGTACCGGGTCGCGTGCTCGAAGGCGGCCTGCGCGATCCCGAGCGAGATTGCCGCACCGCCCAGGCGCGACACGGGCAGAGACTGCTTCGCAAACTCATCTCCGCGCCCCGGGTCCCCGATGACCCGGTTGGACGGCACCACCGCGCCCCGCAACTCGACTTCCACGATCTCGGTGGCGCACAGACCGAGGGTCTCCCGGCGACGCGTGACCCGGTATCCCGGCGCGGAGGTGTCCACCAGAAACGCGCCGACCCCGCCCTTCGTGCGACCGCCGGGGTCGGAGTGTGCAAAGACCACGGCCGATCCGGCCCTGGCTCCATCCACGACCCAGTGATGTCGGCCATCGAGCCTCCATCCCTCGTCCGCCGCCGCCGCGGTCATCCCGGAGTCGTCATCTCCCACCCCCTCCCCCAGGGCGAAAGCCACAAGTCGCCCTCCGGACGCGATGCCGGGGAGGAATTCCCGCTGCTGCGCCTCGGACGCATGCGCGAGGAACAGGCTCGTCACCGGCCCATTCTGCATCGACACCGACAGGGCAAGACCGGCGTCGCCGCGGGCAAGCTCTTCCAGCGCGGCAAGGTAGCAGCACACGTCGAATTCCAGGCCGCCCAGCTCTTCAGGTACCCGCATCCCCAGGAAGCCGAATTCGCCGAGGGTCCGAAAGACCTCCTCGTCAAGGCGTCGGTTTTCGTCCCAGGTCGCCGAGCGCGGGCGGACCTCCCCGTCCGCAAATTCCCGGGTCATCTCCCGGATGGAGCGCTCTTCCGGGGTCATGGGTCAGCGGGCGCGCCGGGGGCGGCTCCGGAGATGGTCGTACGCCGGCCGGCAACCGGAACATCATCGCGGGCCATCCGCGAGCCCCCGGCGTCACTCGTAGGCATGGAATCCCCGCCCCGTCTTGCGGCCCAGCCAACCCGCCGCGACGTACTTCCGGAGCAGCGGAGCCGGACGGTAACGGTCGTCACCCAGTTCGCCGTGCAGGACCTCCAGAATGCCGAGGCAGACGTCCAGCCCGATGAGATCCGCCAGCGCGAGCGGTCCCATGGGATGATTCATCCCCATTCTCATGACCGCATCGATCGCCTCCGCCTCGGCAACACCCTCCATGAGGGCGAAGACCGCCTCGTTGATCATCGGCATGAGGATGCGGTTCGAGACGAACCCCGGAAAGTCGTTGACCTCCACCGGCGTCTTGCCCAGCCGGCTCGCCAGTTCGAGCACGGCGCGGGCGGTGGCATCGCCGGTCCGGAGCCCGCGCACGACTTCCACCAGCTGCATCAACGGCACGGGGTTCATGAAGTGCATGCCGATGACGCGATCGGGACGGGCCGTGTGGGCGCCTATCGCCGTAATGGAGATCGAGGAGGTGTTGGAAGCCAGGATCGCCCCGGCCGGCGCGAGCCGGTCCAGTTCGGCGAAGAGGCGATACTTGAGCGAGGCCTCTTCGGGGGCCGCCTCGATGGCCAGCTCGGTCCCCGAGACCGCCTGGGCGAGATCGCTGGTCGTGCGGATGCGGGCGAGCGCGGCGCTCTTTTCCTCCTCGCCAAGGCGGCCCGACCGCACCTGGCGGCCCATGTTGCCGGAGATGTTCCGAGCTCCCGCGGCGAGCACGTCCGGGGCGATGTCGTACAGGGTGACGTCGAGACCCGCCAGCGCCGCGACGTGGGCGATGCCGTTCCCCATCGTCCCCGAACCGATCACCGTGACGCGTCGCATGGGCCTCCTTTCGGCCGCGGCAGTGCTGCTGGGGGCTAGATTCGAGGTCTCAGACGGATCGCCAGCGCCATCGCCACAAGCAGCTCGACCGCGTCGCCGAGCGCGAAGGGCAGCACTCCGTTCCTGAACGCTTGCGCGGGAGTGGCGCCGGTGAGCAGAGCGAGCTGGGCCGCGCCGGCCGTGTAGATGACGAGAAGTCCGGCGACCAGCGCCAACAGGATGCGCAAGGCGCCCGCGTCCCTGGGGGCCGCCAGCCATCCACACAGGCTCGCGGCGAACGGAAAGGCGAGGATGAACCCGCCGGTCGGCCCCAGGAGGGCCCCGGGACCCGCCGGAATGGCGGCGAATACCGGTACGCCCGCCAGCCCGAGCAGGATATAGGTGGTCATGCTGGCCGCACCGGCGGCCGGCCCCAGGACCAGCCCCGAAAGGAGCACGAAGAGGGGTTGCAGGGTCATCGGAACCGGTGTCCAGGGCACCGGCACCGCCGCGTAGGCTCCGATGGTGGTGAGCAGGACGAAGAGCGCGCCCGCCAGTGTCCGCCGGCCCGCAGCGAGCGACGCCATCCGCACCAGGGCTCTCTCTCCCAGGGTGAACTCTCCAATCCGCATTCGATCCTCCCTCGGTTTCGACTGAACAGCAGGTTCCGTGCCACTCGCAGCAGCCGCGAAGACGCGCTCAGGTCCGTTCCGTACTCCGATTAACCGGCGCCGATGGGTCAGGCGCGCTCCACTGCGAGCGCAACCGCGTTTCCGCCACCCAGGCAGAGCGTGGCGAGGCCGGTGGCGGCGTCCCGGTCCTGCATCGCGTGCACGAGCGTGATCAGGATCCGCGCGCCCGAGGCGCCAATCGGATGGCCGAGCGCGACCGCGCCACCGTTCACGTTAACCCGGGCCCCGTCCAGGCCCAATTCATCGATGTCTGCAAGCGCCTGCACCGCAAACGCTTCGTTGATCTCCACCAGATCATAGTCGTCGACCCCCTTCCCGTCGGATTCCATCACCCGGCGCACGGCATGGATCGGGGCGAAAAAGAGGTCGCGGGGCTCCGTGCCCGCCGAAGCATAGGCGGTCACGCGTGCGGCCACCCGAAGGCCATGCGCCCTGGCGAATTGCATTGACGCGATCACCAGCGCCGCGCCGCCGTCGTTGAGTCCTGGAGCGTTGCCCGCGGTAACGACCAGTTGCCCGACCTCGTCGGGGGCGTCGCCGGGAAAGGCGGGCCGCAGCCGGCCGAGCGCCTCCATGGAGGTATTGCGCCGGGGACCCTCGTCGGTCTCGACCCGGGCCACACCCCGGCGGGCCGGCACTTCGACAGGCACGATCTCTGACTGGAACCGGCCGCCGTCGATCGCGTCCACCGCCTTGCGGTGCGACTCCAGCGCAAACCCGTCCGCCCGCTCCCGGGTGATGCCCGCCCGGGTCGCCGTGTACTCGGCGTACCCGCCCATGTGGCGGCCTTCGAACGAGCACCACAGGCCGTCGTGGATCAGGCCGTCGCTCACCTCCTGATCCCCGAATTTCACCCCCCCGCGATGTCCTCGCAGGTAGTAGGGCACGTTGGACATCGACTCGAAGCCGCCCGCCACCACCGCGTGCGCGTCTCCGGCCCTGACCGCCTGCGCCGCCAGCATCACGGCCTTGAGGCCGGAACCGCACACCTTGTTCACGGTCACGGAGGGAATGGTCGCGGGGAGGCCGGCGTTCACAGCCGCCTGGCGGGCGGGAGCCTGCCCCTCCCCGGCGGAGACCACGTTGCCCATGACCACTTCGTCGATGGAAGACGGGTCGATCCCGGTCCGCTCCACGGCCGCGCGCACCGCGACGGCGCCGAGGGCGGGGCCGGGAAGCGGGGAGAGGCCGCCCAGAAAGCGCCCGATGGGGGTTCGCGCGGATCCGAGGATAACGGGTATTCGAGATTCGTCGTTCATGCTGCGTCCCATTCGGGCCCGGACACCGGTCCGTTCCCATGAGTGATCACAGGTCTATCCGAAACGCGATGCGTTGTCTCACCACGGAAGTGCGAAGGCAGCCATTAAATCTAGCCGAATCCAGCAACCGGGTCACCCTCTTGATCGTCACGCCAGAAGCATTCGGAGCGCCTGAAGATCGCGAACCCCCCTCCGCTCAGCCTCATCAAGCAGAAAGACCAGGATGCGCGCCGCCGCGCGTGCGTCGCCCAGGGCGCGATGGCGCCCATGCACCTGAACGCCGAAGCGGCCACACAAGGCGTCCAGATGATGACGACGCTGGGACGCGAGCAGGCGCCGTGACAGCTGCTCGGTGCAGATCCTCTGCACGACCGGAACGCCCGCGAGGGCCTCCTGGAGCTGCCCCGCCACGAACGTCCAGTCGTGGTCGGCGTTGTGGGCCACGAAGACATGGTGTTCAAGGCGACTCCGCACTCTGCTCGCGATATCGGCAAAGCTGGGCGCCCTCGCGACCTTGCCCTCGCTGATCCCGGTCAGGCGTCTTACCGAGGGTTTGATGGGTCGCCCCGGGTTGACCAGACTCCTGAACTCGCGGGTCACAACTCCCTCGCGCAGCTCCACGATGGCGAGTTCGATGATGCGGTGGCCAGCTTCGTACGCTCCGCCGGTCGTCTCCACGTCGACCACCGCGTAGTCCAGAAAGCCTAGCGACGAGCGTACCGTGGCCAGCCCCGGATTCAGCCGCCAGCGCCCCTCCCGGTCCAGGCGAAACCTGGGATCGGGGCCCAGAAGAGATGCGATCAGCGCGGTCGCATCCTCCTTGAATCCGCGGGGCCCGCCCATGACTCCCGCCAGTTCGCCGGCGTGAAGCGGCGCGTCCTTCAGCAGCCTCGCGACTCCCTCGATCCACGACTTCCGGGCCGCACCCATGTTACGGCGATCCTCCGGGCGGGCGGGCGCGCCCAGGCGCCGGAGCTCCCCGGTGTTGGCTTCGCCGTCCTGGCGTGCCGCTCTTTGCTCGCAGGCTCGTGACAAGCCGCAAGGCCTCCGCCAGCCGGACAAAGTCGTCGGGGGCGAAGGTTTCGGGACGGTGGGTCAGATCGAGCCCGGCGCAAGCCTCCACTTCGGCGACGGCACCGCGATCCAGGTGGTAGACCGGATCGTCCCGGAGGATGCGCTGGAACTGTTTGCGGCGGCGTTGGAACGCGGCCCGGGTGAGCACGCGCACTGCCCTCTCCCGCCAGGCCGACAACCTGGGAGGGTGCAAGGGACGAATGCGCACCACCACCGAATCCACGCGGGGCACGGGCCGAAACGCGGTGCGTCTCACGCGCAGTACGCGTTCCACGCTTGCGACCGCCTGTACCCCCACGGACAACGCCCCGTAGATCCGGGAACCCGGGGCGGCCACCATGCGCTGCCCGACTTCCTTCTGTACCATCACCACGATCTCCGCCGGCCGCGGCCGCTCGAGCAGCCGAAAGACGATCGGCGAGGTGCGGTTGTAGGGGATGTTGCCGATCACCTTCAGTGCGGAGATGTCGTCGGTCAGCTGCGCGATGTCGGTCTTGAGGATGTCCCCCTGAACCACGGTGACGTCGGAGCGATCGCCCAGTTCCACGGTGAGGCGATCGGCCAGTTCGCGGTCCAGCTCCACCAACACCAGCCGGTTGGGCAAGCCCACGAGGTGGCGCGTGAGCGCGCCGGTTCCGGGTCCGATTTCCAGCACCTCGTCCGTGGCCTGCACATTCAGCGCTCTGACGATGGCCCGCTGGAGGTTGGGGTCCACCAGAAAGTTCTGTCCGAGGGAGCGCTTCGGCCGCACGCCTCAGAACCTCAGGGCGATGGCGGTACGGTCGTCGGCGGGGATCATCGCCTGGGTGGGTTCGGCGGCCAGGCGGAAGAGGGAGTCCACGATGGCGGACGGGCCGCGCTCGACCTGGTTCCTCGCCTCCGCCAGCACCGCTGCTTCGCCGCTCAGCGAGCCGGTCGTCGCCAGCGAGTCGGACAGGCCGTCGGTAAACAGAAAAAGCAGATCCTCCCCGGCGCCCCACGACACGCTCGCCTCGGAATACGACCCCGGTCCGGCGATCCCGACCGGAGGGTCGGTCGCTGAAAGCCGCTGCTCCTTTTCCCCCGTCCGAAAGATGAAGGCATGGGGATGGCCCGCGTTGGAATAGACCAGCTCGCCGGCCTCCGGGTCCAGCACGCCACAGAAGAGCGTCAGGTACATCTCGGTGGTCTCGAGCTCGTCGCGCAACGCGTCGTCCACATGGCGGAGCACCTCGGCCGGGCTCTCTACCTCGCCTGCAAAGATGGAGGCGGCCGAGAGCGCGAGCGCCATGATCAGCGCCGCGGGAAAGCCGTGGCTGGACACATCGCCGATCATGACGCCGAGCCGGCCACCGGAGAGCTTGATGAAGTGGTAGAAGTCGCCACCGACCTGCTCGGCCGGCTGGACGCGCGCGGCTACATGGGTAAGCCCGAGCTGATCGACCGGTTGAAGCAGGCGCATTTGCAGATTGTGGGCCAGCTCCATCTCGTGCGCCATTCGGTCGCGCGCCCGGCTCTCGCGAAAGAGCCGGTGGTTCTCCAACGCCGCGCCGATCTGACTGGCGATGGCAGACAGCAGTTTGCGGTCACCGGCCGAGAAGACACTGCTTCCGCTACGCCCGAACAGGTTGATGACCCCTACCGTGCGCGCCGCTTCTGCTTGCGGCGCGTACTGGATGGGAACCGAGAGGGCCGACTCCGAGCGCAGGTTGGCCGCAGCGGGCGGGTGGCTGGTCTCTCCGCCCGGACTGATGATCGCCCTCTTCTCCCGGAAGACCCTGGCCGTGAGCAGGTCCCCGGCCGGATCCAGCGGCCCGTCGAGACCAGCGATGCCCTCGGCGGCGACCTGGCGGAGGAGCCCGTCCGCCGGATCGTAGACCCAAAGCGAGCCGCGACGGGCGCCCAGGACATCGCATACTTCTTTCAGAATGATGCGCGCGGCCTCCCCCAGCTCCAGAATCGAGCCCAGGATCTCGCTGATCGAGTAGAGCAGGTTGATTTCCTCATAGCGCTCGGACAGCTCGCCGCTCAGGAAGCGGATTTCCTGGTCAGCGTCCATGAGGCGGACAAGTTGCGCGCAGAGGAGGTCGGCAACCGGCGCGGCGGACGACGACGCGGGATGGACTGCGAGTTCCAGGCTGGCGCCCTCTCGAGTACGCAGGCGCCGCGTCAGCATTCGATCAGGTTGACCGGCCGGCACATCCGCTGTCTCCGGATACATGAGCTGGCCGGAGGCCGAATCGCGCACGCGGATCTCCCACGAGAAGCTCGCGGCGAATTCGTCCAGCATCACGCGTGCGGACCTCGGAAGACGCGCAGCATCGAACTCGCCCGAGGTCATTCGCGCCGCACCGGGTTGCGTCGCAGCAGCAGGGTGACGGAGTTCCCTCGCTTGTTGAAGGACACCTCGTCCAGAAGCCTGCGCATCAGAAAGATGCCGCGCCCATCCGGTTTCAGCAGGCTGTCAGGCGTGGTCGGATCCGGAACATCCTCGTAGTCGAACCCCGGGCCTTCGTCCGTGACCCTGGTGATGATGGCCTTCCGTGTGACCGTGAGCTCCACGCGCACCTGCTTGGAGCGATCGGCTCCGTTTCCGTAGAGCATCGCGTTGGACAGAGCTTCCGCGAGCGCCACCCGCAGGTTCATCCGGACGCGGGTGGCCCTTCGCTCCTGCTCGATGTAGCGGTCGCAGCACGCAACCACGCGCTCGACCGCGTCCTCGATGTGGAGGACATCGCTCGGCAGTTGAAAGGTCAACTCCGAATCCATCGGCCCCCTCTGCAGCATGGAGCCAGCCCGCCGGGCGGAACTTCAGCTGTCCTGGAGGCCTTCCTCGCGGGAATCCACGATCGTGAAGAGCGTATCGAGCTTGGTGAGTGCGAAGAGGGTGCGCAGGTCTTCGTTGAGAGCGGCCAGCCGTAGTTCTCCACCCTGCTCCCGCACCTTCTTGGACAGGGACACCAGAACGCCCAGCCCCGAAGAATCGATGTAGCCGGTTTCGGCAAAGTCGATGAGGAACTCCTGTTCCCCCGCCTGCAGCCGGTCGAGCACGATGTGTTTGAGTTCCTGTCGGTTCGCCACGATCAAGTGGCCATTCACGGCGACGATGGTGATCGGACCGGACTTCTCTACGATGAAGGGCATGCCTGGCTCCGCGTTTTTCTGATGGAATCCGCGTTCGATCCGCCGACAGATGAATGGTCAGGTGAAGTGCCGGAGATGTTACAAGGATGCCGCCACCGCAGGCAAGACGCCCTCCTTCGCCGCATTGCCGTGCGCCTCATCCGCGGCCCTCGCGCTCCCCCTCCAGTTTTCGGCGAATGCGGCGTGCGACCCGGGGGGACACGAACCTGGAGACATCTCCGCCCAGGACCGCGACTTCGCGAACCAGCGAAGAGGACAGGAACGCGTACGCCACGTCCGGCATCAGGAAAAGGGTCTCGACGGCGGGCCACAGCTGGCGATTCATCTGCGCCATCTGGAGTTCGTATTCGAAGTCCGACACTGCCCGCAGACCGCGAATCATGAAGCGCGCCTCCCGGGCACGGGCGAAATCGACCAGCAGGCCCGCAAAGGAAGTGCTCTCCACCCGTTCATCGTCCCGGAACACTTCCTCCAGGAGCCGTACCCGCTCGTCGACCGTGAACAGCTGGCGTTTCGACTGCGTGGAGGTGTGCGCCACGGCGACGATGACCCGGTCGGCCACGCACAGCGTGCGCCGGACGATGTCCTCGTGACCCAGGGTCACCGGGTCGAAGGACCCGGGATAGACGGCGACCAGACTCCTGGCAGCGCTCATGCGTCCGCCTCCGCGATGGTCAGGGTGGTGTCTCCGTACACTCGTTGTCGGACCTGCAGCCCGGGATGTTCCGGGAACTCTTCCCGGGAACGATGCTCGACCCAGAGCGCGCCGGCAAACGGGCGCTCGTGGTAGCGTGCGAGCAGGCGGCCTGCCAGACCCCGGTCATAGGGAGGGTCGGCCAGCGCCAGGTCGACCGCCTCCCGCTCCATGCGGCTTGTGTACGCCAACGCGTCGGCGCGCACCACGCGGGTGAGTGGCCCCGCATCCAGCAGCTCGATGTTGGCCCTGAGGACGCGGAGCGCGGCGCGGGAGATCTCCACGAAGATGACGCGGCGAGCTCCGCGGCTCAGCGCCTCGAGCCCGAGGGCACCGGAACCGGCGAACAGATCCACCACCATGGCTCCCTCCACCTCCGCCCCCAGCGCGCCCATCCATGCCTCCCGCACGCGGTCCGTGGTCGGCCGCACGCCGCGACCCCGCACCGGCTTCAGCCGGCGTCCGCGCCAGCGCCCTGCGATGATCCTCACGACGGCGACGAAACCGGGACCTGCGCCGGGATCGCGGCACCGGGGCGAGCCGGGCCGATGGTCGCGAGTTCGGCCTGGATGAGCTGTATGCCTCGGTACCGGTCCAGCTTCAGGCGGAAAAGCGCGTCCACCGGTCCGCCCTCGAGTGTGCCCGGCGCGATTTTCTCCGCCATGCGAAAGCCGATCGCATCGACCGCCGACGTCCGGTCGCGCAGGCGCATCCTGACATGGCCGCCCCTCAGCATCTTCACCGGCCCTTCCACCCTCATCCCGCGAGCCAGGAAGAGGGGCCGCGGATTGCCTATGCCGTGCGGCCCCATATGTCGCAGGTAGCGCACCAGCGGTTCCGTCACCTCCTCAAGCCGGATCTCGGCGTCCGCGGTCAGGCTCGGCCGCAGCTCCCGATCTGCCAGCGCCCTTGCCGCGGCTTCGTTGAAGGACGCTCGAAAAGCCTCGATGGCCGCCGCCGCCAGGCTCATCCCCGCCGCCTGCCGGTGTCCGCCGAAGCGTTGGAGATGGCGCCGGCCGCGGGTGATGGCGCTCAGGATGTCGAAGCCCGGAATCGAGCGCGCGCTGCCGCGGGCGAGATCGCCGTCGACGGAGACCATGATCGTCGGCCGGTGCAGCCGGTCCACGATGCGCGAGGCCACGATCCCGATGACGCCGGGGTGCCAGTCCGGCGATGCGAGCACCAGCCCGAAGTCGCGCCGCGGATCATAGGTCGGAGCAAGCCGGTCCAGGGCTTCCTGCAGAACGCGCGCCTCGGTCTGCTTGCGCTCGCCATTGTACGACTCCAGTACGCCCGCCAGCCGGTTGGCCTCGTTGGGGTCGCTCGTGAGCAGGAGGTCCAGCGCGAGCCGCGCCTCCCCCACCCGTCCCGCGGCGTTGATGCGCGGGGCCAGCGTGAAGCCCACATGGCCGACGTTGACCGGGTCGCGAACCCGAGCGACCTCCACGAGGGCACGCAGCCCCGCGTTGCGGGAATCCGGGAAGGCAGCGAGCCCGTGACGCACCAACACGCGATTGGGGCCGGACAGCGGTACCATGTCGGCTACCGTGGCCAGCGCGACCAACTCCACGTCCGGCAGCGACTCGATCGCCGGCGACGCGGTCATCCGCCCCAGCAGTCGCGCCAGCTCGAAGACCACGCCCGTGCCGCAGAGATCCTGGTTGGGGTAGCTGCAATCCTCGCGGCGCGGGTTGACCACGGCGAACGCGGGCGGGAGCGTGTCGTCCGGCGTGTGGTGATCGGTGACGATGACGTCGATGGATGCCCGCCGGGCTTCCTCAACCGCTCCGTGGGCGCGGGTCCCCGAGTCCGCCGTGACCAGCAGGGTCGCCCCCGCGGCGCGCGCGGCCTCCAGTCCGGCGGGGCCGAAGTCGTATCCGTCACGCAGGCGATGGGGCACGAAGGGCACCACGCGTCCCCCCAGGGCGCGCAGGCAGCGCGTGAGCAGCGCCGCGGCCGCGATCCCGTCCACATCGTAGTCGCCGTGCACCAGGATCGTCTCCCCGCCTTCCACGGCCCTCAGGATGCGCTCGCACGCCCGGACGGCATCCGTGAGGAGCGCCGGATCGGGGAGTTCCTCCAGCGATGGGCGAAGGTAGGCGCGTGCCGCGGCCGGCTCGCCCAAACCACGCACGGCGAGCGCCACGCACATCGCGCGCGGAAGGTGAAGCTGCCTGCGCAGGGCGGCGACCTGACGCGAGGAAGGGAGCGGCGCGACGCTCCAGCCGGGCGCCGGAGCCGGCGGAAGCTCCCCGGGCTCCGGCGGGTTCATGCTAGTCGCCTTCGTACGGCGCGAAGATGATGCCGCAGGCCTCGCAGCGACGTAGCGTTCTTCCGCCTCTGACTTCCGCCTGAATCTGCAGCGGAACCATCGAGTAACACCGTCCACACGCGCCGTCCGGTGCCAGCGGAACCACGATGGCTCCGCTCCGGCTGGAACGCAGGCCTTCGTACACGTCCCTTTCCTGTCGACCCAGGCCGCTGGCACAGGCCTCTCTGCGCGCCTGGAGCGAGGTCAGCGCCTCCTTCACCTCTTCCCGCTCCTGCGCGATCTCCCGCCTCCGGGGTCCGCCCTTCTCCCGCTCGTCCGCCAGGTCACGCTCCAGCTGCTCGGCCTGCACCTCCAGCTTTCGGATCTGGTCCAGGTACGTCAGGGCTTCCAACTCGTCCCCATCCACGGAGCGGCTGAGCAGATCCATCTCGGCGCGTACCGCCGCTTCCTGACGGAGGTTGTGCACTTTCAGAAGACGATCCCGCAGCATCCTGAGCCGACCTCGCTTCTCGTCTGCCGACAACTCGAGCCTGCGCTCGGCGACACGCAGTTCCTTGAGTCGTTTGCGCGCGCGTTCGATCCTGGATTCCAGCTTCAACGCCTTCGCGTCCAGGGCTTCCAGTAGCGGCCCGAATTCCTCCCTTCGGCTGATCGCGCGGTCGATCTCGGCGTCGATCACCTGTAGTTCCTGTAGCGATGCGTAGGTCGGCACGGCTATGGCCTCTCCTCGGTAGATGCGGTCCCTCCACCGGGATCCGGGCGAGGCCGGACTGCCGAGGTCCAGTGGGATGGGTCGATTTCGCGCCTCCTCCTCACTCGCTCGTCCAGCTCGGCCAACTGTTTCCGCTTGCCCTCCCCGTCCGGCGCTTCCTTCATCCCCAGCCTCAGCTCATCCTCGCGTGGCTGCAATGCTTCACTTCGCATTCTGTTGGCAGCCTCTCGAACCACGCGAGCTCCATCATCCACGGGCTCCGGGCTCGCGAACAGTTCCTCCAGGCGATTGACGGCAACGGCTTCCATATTCTCCGGTGCGCTCTCCAACTCGGGGTTCTCAACCAGCGCCAAGAATATGACCCCGTTGGCCGAGTGCACAAAGTCCTGTGGCCCGACCAACTCCGTGGCCAGATCGATCAGCTGCCGGTCGTAAACGATCGCGTTCAATAGCTGGTACTCCGAGCCCATGCGTTGTTTTTGCGCCTCTCCAACCCTCGGCCTCGCAACCGGCGCGCCCGCAACCGGCGCTGCAGGCGGTGGCGCGGCCGCTCGTGCAACCTCGTCTTCCAGTCTCTCCCGGCGCACCCCCGTTTCCTTCTGGACCTTGGAGATGTAGATGTCGCGCAGCGTGGGATCCCGGGTCGCGCGCAGGGTGGGAAGCAGACGATCCACGGCGTCGCGGATGTCGTCGCTGGAGGAGAGGCGCTCGCGGCGGGCCAGGATCTGCAGCTTTCGATCCAGCACGTCTACGGCATCCGCCACATATCCCAGCAACGCGCCGCGCCCCTCACGGCGCACGACCGAATCCGGATCCTGGCCCGGAGGCAGCGTCACCACGGAGGGGTGAATGCCCGCGCTCAACAGGACGTCTGCGGTGCGGAAGGTAGCTCTGAGGCCGGCCATGTCGTTGTCGTAGAGGAGGAACGCCCGAGTGGCGAATCGCGCCAGCAGGCGGGCCTGTGCCGAGGTCATGGCGGTCCCCAGGGCAGCCACGACGTTGGGCATTTCGTGCGCCACCAGGGCGACGACATCGGTGTAGCCCTCAACCAGCAGCGCCGCCCCCTCCTTTCGGATTTCGTGCCGCGCCCGATTCAGCCCATAGAGTTCCTCGCCTTTGTGATAGACGGGGGTCTCCGGAGAATTCAGGTACTTGGCGCCCTTCCCCGGCCCGAAGAGCCGGCCCCCGAAGGCGATGACCCTGCCCGTCAATCCCTCGATAGGGAAGATGATCCGGCTTCGAAACCGATCGTAAGGCTCCTCCGAGCGCTCGCTCGCGGTCACCAGACCGGCGTCCAGCAACGTCGCCTCGTCGATCCCGCGGCGGGCGCCCGCGGCAAGCAGACCACGCCATTCGTCCGGTGCGAAGCCGATGCCGAAGCGCTCCGCGGTCTCCGCGTCGATGCCTCTCCCCTCCAGGTATTCGCGGGCCGGCCGGCCGGCTTTCTCGTCGGTGAGCCGCTCCCTGTAGTACTCGCGGGCAAAGGCGTTGGCTTCGTACAGGGGCCGGTTGGGATCCTGGAATTCCGGGCGCGCCTTCACTTCGCGCACCGGGACTCCCGCCTTGCGGCCGGCGTACTTGACCGCTTCCGTGAAGTCGAGTCCCATCCGCTTCATCACAAACGAGAAGAGGTCGCCGGACTCCCCGCAGCCGAAACACTTGTAGAAACCCTTGGAGGGAACCACGTAGAAGCTGGGAGTCTTCTCCTCGTGGAATGGACAGAGGGCACGATAGTCCTTCCCGGCCCTCTTGAGCGGCACGGATTCCCCGATCACGGCGACGATGTCGGAGCGCGCGCGCACCTCCTCGACCTGGTCGTCGGGGATCACGCGAGCCTCACCACGGTCACGCCGGTACCTCCTTCGCCCACCCCGCCGGAACGGTATTCCCGCACGCGCGGGTCGTCTTCCAGCAGCTCGGCCACCCTGGCGCGCAGAGCACCGGTGCCCTTCCCGTGGATGACCCGCAACTCGGACAGGTCCGCCACGACGGCGCGGTCGAGAATGCTCTGCAGGCGGGCCGCCGCCTCGTCCACGCGCAGTCCGCGCAGGTCGGAGTCGAGCGGGGGCGGTTCGGAGGAGAACGACGATCGGCCCGCCGGTCGCGGTTCGGTTCGGGCGGGACCCGGGGCGGCCGCGAGCCCCTGGAGGGGCACCTCGAGGCGGACGCCGCCCTGAGCCTCCACCAGCGCCCGCCCGGGGCGGATTTCCACCACCGTGGCGGTCGCGCCCCCGTTCGCGAGGCGCACCCGGTCACCGGGGCGGAAGGGCGTGGAGGGGCGGGGGGCGGGGGGCCCGGCGGTGGTGGTGGCGGGGCGATCGCGGTGGCGCTCGGCGGCGGCCTCGACTCTCCGGCGCGCGCCGCGCGCGGCCTTCTCGCCGCCGCCCGCCCGCACCTCCGCGATCGCGCGCTCGACCTCCAGGCGAGCCTCCAGCAGGATCCTGCGCGCGTCGGCCCGCGCCCGACGGTGTGCGTTCCGCTCCACCCTCGCGATCTCGTGCTCCCGCGCTTCGAGGTCGGCGCGCAGAGCCTCGTTCTCCCTTCCGCGTCGCTCGACTTCCCCTTCCCTGGCGGCGAGGGAAGCCTTCGCACGCGCGGCATCTACCTCCAGAGATTCGAGACGCGCCAGCAGCTCCTCCATGCGCACCTCGCCCCGCGAAAGCCGGGATTCCGCCCGGTCGATGAGAGCCGCCTCGAAGCCGAGCGCGCGCGCAATGGCGAGTCCGTAGCTGCGACCGGGCCTGCCCTTGCGGAAGCGGTAGGTGGGTTCGGTCCGCTCGGGATCAAAGTGAAGGGAACCGTTGACGATACCGCTGCCGGGCGCATCCAGCCGCTTGAGCTGCCCGAGATGCGAGGTCACCACGGTCAGAGCTCGCCGATTCGCCAGCATCTCCAGCACCGCCGCCGAAAGGGCCGCACCCTCGGCCGGGTCCGTCCCGGTCCCCATCTCGTCGACGAGCACCAGGGCGGTTTCGTCGGCCCCGACAAGGATCTCCTTCAGGTTGGCGAGATGGGCCGCGAACGTGGAAAGGTCGCGTTCGACCGACTGCTCGTCGCCGATGTCGGCAAAGAAGCGGCGAAAGGCGGGAAGCCGGGTACCGGGGCCCACCGGAGGAACGACACCGCACTGTGCGAGTACGCAGACCAGCCCGACGGACTTGAGGAAGACGCTCTTGCCCCCCGTGTTGGGACCGGAGACCACCAGCACCCGCTCCTCGGGCTCCAGAAGCAGATCGAAAGGCACCGCTTCCACGTCCTCCCGCAACACCAGAAGCGGGTGCCGCCCCTGCACGATGCAGACCGTGGCATCACTCTCGGGCAGCATCTCCGGGACGCTGCCCTGCCAGCGCACTGCCGCGCGCGCCCGGGCATCCAGCGAATCGAAGTCGATCAGCGCCTCCTGGCTGCCGGCCAGTTGATCGCACAGCGGGGCAAGGGCCCGGGTGCATTCCGCCAGAACCCGCTCGACCTCGCGCACCTCTGCCGATTCCAGCTCCCGCACGCGGTTCATCAGCTCAATCGCGAGGGGAGGTTCGACGAACAGCGTCGCGCCGGTGGCCGATTCGCCGTGGACGATGCCGCCGACCTGGCGCCGGCCGACCCGGCGGAGCGGAATCACGTACCGCGCCTCGCGCACCGTCACGGACGCGTCGGGGATGATCCAGGCTTCGGGCAAGGTGCGAACGTACGACTCGAGGCGTGCGACGATGGTGCCGCGCACCCGCTTCAGGCGGCCGCGCAAACGGGGTAGCTCGGGGCTCGCCGAGTCCAGCACCTCGCCGGTGCGGTCCACCGTGCGCCGGATGCGCTCCTCCACAGCACGGTTCACCAGGAGACGGGAGCGCAGCGCGGCGAGCAGCGGAAGAGGCGGGTCAGCCGCCGCCAGGTCGTGCGCGAGCTCGCGACCGGCCCTGAGCAGAACGCCCACCGAATGGAGCTCCGAGGGCGAGAGCATGCCGCCCGCCGCGCGCAGCCGACGCAAGGCCTCGCGCGCATCCGGGATCTCCGACAGGGATCGAGCGGTTTCGGCGAGGCGGGCGGTCTCCTGCACCCGGTCCAGCTCGCGCTGGATGATGTCGGGGCGGGTCGCCGGCAAGAGAGACAGAACGGCGTCGCGGCCAAGACGGCTGGAGG